>CP070769.1:2371926-2383105 GCA_020347085.1 Desulfobacterales bacterium | reverse complement strand
AACCGGCAGGACCGGCCTTTCATGAGGGGAGAGGTCCAAATTATTGAAGATTGCGTAGATGGGCATGCCCTTGGTTTACTCAAAATTTGCCCGGGCAAATAGCCTTGACTGGCCGGGCGACATGATGATAGTTTTCGATGAATTTCAACAAAGTACGTTATTTTCGGACAATGTGGCACATGGTCGTGATGGAGGGACAAAACCGAGATAGAGGTCAAAAAGGAAAAGTGAGGCATGTATGACAGGGCAATTAGGTTTTCTGGAAGAGCCTGACACAAAAGAACCCGTTAAGACCCCTTCTGTGGTAAAGCGCCTCAATGCCGAAGTGCGAGCGCGGGTGGAGCGGGTGAAGATCCTTGTTCTGGATGTGGATGGTGTCATGACCGACGGTCGGCTCATCTATCACGATGACGGCATGGAGTCTAAGGCCTTTGATGTGCGAGATGGCCACGGGATCAAGATGCTCAAACAGGCCGGAATAGAGACGGCCCTGATTTCTGGCAGAAGTTCGCCCTTGGTGGACAAGAGAGCCGCTGATTTAGGCATTACCGAATTGGCACAGGGGGTTAGGGACAAGATCCCAATCCTCGAGAAGATCCTTTCCAAAAAGCGCCTCACGCTTGAGGAAACGGCCTTTGTGGGAGACGACGTGGTGGATTTGCCCGTCATGAACCGCGTGGGCCTTGCTGTTGTGGTGGCCGACGCCTCCGAATACCTCTTTGATACCGCCCACTACGTGACCCTTGCATCTGGCGGTAGGGGCGCCGTGAGAGAAGTGGCAGAACTGATCCTTGGGGTCCAGGGGTTGTGGGAAAAGGTGGCGCGTCCTTACTTTGAGTGAGCAGCCCTAATCCCTTACGCGTAAAGCTCCGAAACCCAGGCGCCTCTCCCGATTTCTTCTTCAATCCTCAATAGTCGGTTATACTTGGCGATACGGTCTGTGCGGGAGGCGGAGCCCGTCTTTATCTGCCCGGCGTTCAGGCCCACAGCAAGGTCCGCGATGAAGGTGTCTTCCGTTTCGCCCGAGCGGTGGGAGATGATCGTTTCATATCCGGCTTCCTGGGCCATTGCCACGGTTTCCAAGGTTTCGCTCAGGGTACCAATCTGGTTCAGCTTAATCAGGATAGCGTTGGCAATGCCACGGCTGATTCCCTTTTCAAATATCTTTGGATTGGTGACGAAGATGTCGTCTCCTACAATCTGTATCCTGTCTTCAAGACGTTGGGTCATGATTTCCCACCCGAGCCAGTCCTGTTCGGCCATGCCATCTTCAATAGAAAGGATCGGATAGGTCTCTATGAGATTTTCATAGTAGTCAATCATAGCCGGGGCATCCATCCCCCTTTTTCCTTCACCTTTTAATACATACTTCCCGTTCCGGTAAAACTCGCTGGCTGCAACGTCCAGAGCAATACCAATATCTCTGCCCGGCTTATAACCAGCCTTTTCAATCGCTGTCATAATTAAACGGACCGCTTCCTCGTTAGAGTCCAGGTTTGGCGCAAAACCGCCCTCATCCCCAACTGCCACGTTGTGGCCCTGGGCCTTCAGGACTGTCTTCAACTGATGGAAGATCTCCACCCCTATCCTGATCGTCTCAGCAAACGTCCCGGCGCCCATAGGAACGACCATGAATTCCTGGATGTCCAAGTTATTGGCAGCATGCGCACCACCGTTGATGATGTTCATCATGGGAACGGGAAGGACGCTGGCGTTTATGCCGCCAATGTAACGATACAGAGGCATCTGAAAGGCCTGAGCCGCGGCTCTGGCCGCAGCAAGAGACACCCCAAGAATCGCATTGGCTCCCAGCTTAGACTTATTGGGGGTCCCGTCAAGCTCTATAAGACGACGGTCTAAACCTGTCTGGTCAGAAGAATCCGCCCCCAGAAGCGCAGGGGCAATGATCTCCTTGACATTCTTCACAGCCTTTGACACACCCTTGCCGCCGTAACGCTTCCGGCGCTTATCTCGCAACTCCAGGGCTTCCCGCTTTCCCGTCGAGGCCCCAGAGGGAACCGCTGCCCGCCCGACAGCGCCAGAGGCAACCATCATATCAACTTCCACGGTTGGATTACCGCGTGAATCCAGAATCTCCCTCGCAGTTACATCGATGATTTCAGTCATGACGTGTCCCCCTTTGTTGCTTTGTATTAAGCACCCTAGCCCTCGGGATAGGTTCATTACCAGGATAGCCCAGGGCGATGGTCGGATCATAGATTTTGCTGTGAACAGTGTCAATCCTTAAAGTCTCTGATGCGAATGTGGCAAGGCTGCTGCCGACATGATCTTCGTGAAGGTCGTGCTGGTTTTTAGCAACCCCCTGAAGGTTGTCTACATAGCTATTTGGGCAATATACTTTCCCGCTTTGTTTCTTGACTTGGGTCCCAAAACTCGTTAAGACGCATCCCATGAAAGATAAGCTTTCCCTCCTGGTGCAGCACGCTATAACGTCTGCCCTGACTGCCGGTCATCTTCATTCCCTGGAGGCCATTCCACCCATCGTAATGGACATACCCAAGATCTCCGCACATGGCGACTACAGCACGAACATTGCCATGACCATAGCAGCATCTCAAAAAAAGGCGCCACGGGACATTGCAGGGATCATCATAGATCATATTGAGGACTCCGACCGTCTGCTTTCAAAGGTGGAAGTGGCCGGAGCGGGGTTCATTAACTTCTTCATCGCCCAGAGCAAATGGTATGAGGTTCTAAAGGCCGTTCACGATAAGGATAAGGCCTATGGTACGTCCCAGCTCGGGCTTGGAAAGTGCGTCCAGATCGAATTTGTAAGTGCCAACCCAACGGGTCCTCTCCATGTGGGTCACGGGCGCTGCGCTGCGGTGGGCGAAACTCTATCGGCCATTTTTAAGGCGGCGGGTTATGACGTCGAAAAGGAATACTATGTGAATGACTCTGGACGCCAGATCCGTACCCTTGGTGAATCCGTATTTGTTCGGTATCAGCAGCTCCTTGGCAAGACCATCGATTTGCCAAAGGATGGCTATCAGGGGGCGTATATTAAGGACTTGGCCCGTATGCTCCTCGATCAAGAAGGACAACGCTTGATGGATCTTCCTGAGGATGAGGCCGTCGCAGTTTGTGCCAGGTTCGCAGCCGAAAAGATTCTCGCGGAGATTCGAGAAGACCTGGTTGCCTTTGGTATTTCTTTTGACAACTGGTTCAGCGAGCAGTCTTTGTATGATTCAGGAGCAGTCCAGGCCGTAATGATACAGTGTAAAGACCAGGCAAATGTCTATGAACATGAGGGGGCCCTGTGGTTTCGGACCAAAGACTTTGGTGATGAAAAGGACCGGGTGGTAGTTCGCGCCAATGGCTTGACGACCTACTTTGCTTCAGACATTGCCTACCACAAGGATAAGTTTGAACGAGGGTTCGACCGCGTCCTCGATATCTGGGGAGCAGATCACCATGGCTATATTCCTCGCGTTGCAGCTTCGATCCAGGCACTTGGATACGATGCAGACCGCTTTCAGGTCCTTCTAGTTCAAATGGTGAACCTCCTTCGGGGTGGCAAACCGGTGACGATGTCAACACGGGCAGGCGAATTCGTAACCTTAAGGGAGGTCATAGACGAGGTGGGTCGAGATGCGGCACGTTTTCTATTCTTGTTGCGCCATTATGAAAGTCCGCTTGACTTTGATCTGGAACTCGCTAAAAAGGAGTCCAACGAAAACCCAGTCTATTACGTGCAATACGTCCATGCCAGGATCTCCAACATTCTTAGGAAGGCCGAAGAGCGGGGCTATACGAATATTTCTTGGGATGAAGATTTTCCTGAACTTATTAACCTTTCGGCGGAAATCGAGCTTATCAAGTTGATGGCACGATATCCAGAGATTCTTGGTCAAAGCGCGCTCTTGATGGAGCCTCATCGTATCCCGTTTTACCTGAAGGAATTGGCAGGAGCCTTTCATGCCTACTATCACGACCGTAACAAGCACAAGGTGGTGAGTGACGATGCAAGACTCTCGGCGGCAAGGCTGTACCTGGTTTCTGCTATTCGAATTATTATAAGGAATGGTCTGGCGCTGATGGGGGTGTCAGCACCAGAGACTATGTAGGAAGGTATGTCTAGGCATGGGGCAGAAGGCTTCAGGGTCTGAAAAGAAGGCGTCGTCCAAAAAGTCTCAATTTACCGTTGAGCTCACCCGCAAAAAGCTTCTTTTGGGGTTGGGGGTCGCTTTTCTCTCAATGGCTTGGATGTTTACCCTGGGTGTCTTGGTAGGGCGCGATCTTTCTCCAGTTCGTTTTGATGTGAAGAAGATCAAGAAAGAGCTGATAGCCCTGAAACAAAAGGCGCTAAAAACAGATCAGACACTTTCGGAAATTGAAAAAGACAAACTCTCCAACGACCCGGAGCTTGGTTTCTATGAAGTGCTTACGGATAAGAAGAAGGAGGCCGAGTTAAAGTTTGCAAAAGCGCATAAGCGAACAGCAAAGATAGAGGAGGTATCCCCAACGGCAGCTAGGGCAAACCAGGCAGATAAAAAGGAACAGATCCCATTAAAGCTTTCAGCGGTGGATAAGCGGACAGCAAAGCTGGACAAAGCGCCCCCGGCAGCCCCCAAAGAAGACAAGATGGAAGGGCAGGGGCTTTTGACCATTCAGGTCGCATCATTAAAAGACGTCCAAGACGCCAAGCAGATGGTAGACCGCCTCAAACGTAAAGGATACGAGGCCTATCAAGTAACCGCAGCTCTGGGTGGAAAGGGAACCTTCCATCGGGTGCGGGTAGGCCATTTTACGGATTCCGACAAGGCCAGCCAGGTAGCGGCAAGGCTTAAGCGGGAGAACTTTGAAATAATGATTCTTCGAGAATAAATAGCAGAGGTACTTGTTGGCATGAAGATTACCAGGGAAGAAGTCCTCCATGTGGCAAATCTGGCCCGGCTGAATCTTGATGAGCAGGCCATTGAACTGTATACCAAGCAGCTGGGAGACATCCTGGCCTATATGGATACGCTTAATCGTGTTAATACCGAGGGTGTACCTCCCACCTCTCATGCTATTTTCATGAATAATGCGTTTCGTGAGGATGAAGTCAAGGAGTCGATCCCGGTGGATCGGGCTTTGGCAAATGCCCCACTGGCCGAAGACGGGAGTTTTTTTGTTCCAAAGGTTATAGGGTAACTATTGCCATAGAAAGTAAGAAACATGGAGTTGTGCCGATTAACTATACACGAAGCCCATGAACTCCTGATGCAAGGAGAGATTACTTCTGTGGAGCTGACCTCCGCGGTTTTTGATCGCATAGAAGAGGTTGAAGATAGGGTTGGAGCCTATATCACGTTGGTCAAGGACCGCGCCATGACTGATGCTGCGGATGCAGTCGAGATGATCAGGCACGGCAATGGGGGACCACTCACAGGTATTCCACTAGCCATTAAGGATGTTCTGTGCACAGAGGGAATCAGAACGACCTGTGGATCTAAGATATTGGAAAACTTCACGCCAGGCTATAGCAGCTCTATTGTAAAGAGATTGAAGGGGGCCCATGCCGTCATTATTGGGAAAACTAACATGGATGAATTCGCCATGGGTTCCTCTACAGAACACTCCGCCTTTATGCCGACACGAAACCCTTGGGATCTGTCGCGGATTCCCGGGGGCTCCAGCGGAGGTTCGGCAGCAGCCGTGGCTGCTGATGAGTGCATCGGAGCGATTGGGACCGACACAGGGGGGTCCATCAGACAGCCGGCTTGTCATTGCGGGGTTGTGGGTATGAAACCGACGTACGGACTGGTTTCCCGTTTCGGCCTTGTTGCATTTGCCTCCTCCCTGGACCAGATCGGACCGATTACTAAAGACGTGACAGATTGTGCGATGCTCATGAATGCCATCTGTGGCTATGATCCCAATGACTCAACATCCGTGCCTCGGGAAGTTCCGGACTATACCAAGGCGTTGGAACCAGGTTTAGAGAGTCTGGTGATTGGCATACCAAAGGAGTATTTTGCTGAAGGGCTGGACGAGGACGTGGCGCAAGCGGTTTATGCTGCAATCAAGGTTATTGAGGACCTGGGGGCAACCCGCAAGCCTGTCTCCCTGTCCCATACAGAATATGCTGTGGCTGTCTATTATTTGATCGCACCTGCTGAGGCAAGCTCAAACCTCGCCAGATACGATGGGGTTAGATACGGGTTTCGAGACAAGGGGGCCGATGCATTGATACAAATGTATAGGGACACCCGGTCAAAAGGCTTTGGACCTGAGGTCCAACGACGGATCATCATTGGAACCTATGCCCTGTCGGCAGGGTACTACGATGCCTACTATGGAAAGGCCTCCCAGGTTCGAACATTGATTATGCAAGACTTTAACCAAGTCTTTGAAACATGCGACGTATTGCTTGCGCCCGTGGCTCCTACGCCAGCCTTTAAGTTGGGGGAGAAATTGGACGACCCCCTAGCCATGTATTTGTCAGATATTTTTACTCTGCCGTCCAGCTTAGCTGGAATTGCCGGAGTTTCTGTACCGTGCGGGCTCAGCAAGGACGGACTCCCGATCGGACTGCAGGTGTTAAGCAAACCCTTTGACGAGGAAAAGCTGTTGAAGGTAGCGTACAATTTTGAACAGGCAACTAATTTCCATACCCAAAGGCCCAACCTCTGAGCACTCTGTGAAAGTTACCTTCCTATCACGAGTGACCATACAAACAGCCCAGGAGCAAGAAAGGCAGGATAACATGAGCATTCAGCCAGAAGGTGAAGAGCTGCGAAAGGCAACAAAGTGGATATCAGATAAGGTTCAATATGAACCGAATGTGAGTTTGACCGAGGCTATCGAAAAGGCTTGCATAAAGTTCAACCTGTCACCAAAAGATGCAGAATTTCTTATGCGCTTTTTTTCAGAGAAGGACTGAAACAAAGGGCTCAGAACCCAATTCAACCTGCAAAATGTCACGTATAAAAATTCTCCCCGAGGTATTGTCCAACAAGATCGCTGCTGGCGAGGTCGTAGAGCGTCCGGCCTCGGTCGCAAAGGAACTCATTGAGAATGCCATTGATGCCGAAAGCACCAAGGTAATGGTGGAAATCAAGAAGGGTGGGCGCGCCCTTATTCGAGTCTCTGACAACGGCGTAGGCATGGATCGTGATGATGCACTCCTGTCCATAGAGCGCTACGCGACGAGCAAGGTTCGCAACGAGCAAGATCTTTTTTCGATAGCCACACTCGGCTTCAGGGGGGAGGCTCTTCCAAGTATTGCTTCTGTCTCTGAGATGGAGATTGTGACTAGGGCAGCATCATCTGAGGCGGGGACCCGAATCGTAGTTGCAGGCGGAAAAGTTAAGGAAGTTGCTGAGATCGGGGCTCCTGTAGGAACCATGATTTCGGTGAATCGTCTGTTTTTCAATACTCCTGCCAGACGAAAGTACCTCAAGACGGAGCAGACCGAAATGGGCCATATCAGCGATGCGGTGACTCGCACGGCCCTTTCCTGGCCTGGTATCCATTTCAAATTCTCACACAACGGGAGAGTCCTCGGGAACTGGATTGCCACCAGAGACCCCCTTGACCGGGTAGTCGATGTGTTGGGGGGAAATTTGGAGAGACATTTGTATAAAGTGGGCAACAAGACTGGCAATGTCGGTGTTCAGGGATTTGTGGCCTCTCCCAGCGTCGCGAGGACGACCTCACGTGGATTGTACCTTTACGTCAATGGGAGGTTCGTCCGGGACAAGGTGCTAGACCATGCCATCATGGAAGCTTATGCAGGACGCCTGATGAAAAGGAAGTTTCCCCTGGTGGTTCTGTTTGTGAGCCTCCCCCATGATCAGGTGGATGTGAACGTTCATCCCACAAAGAACTCGGTACGCTTTGCAGCGCAAAAAGGGGTCCATGATGTGGTTAAAAAGGCTGTATCAGAAAGCCTGCAGAAATTCGATCGTCCCAAATGGGGGCAAACCCTCACCATGAAACCAGCGCACAGACCGAGCCGATATAGGCTTTCTCCATCTCGCGGGGTCGTCAGCGAGCCCAAACCTGAACCCACCTTCCGGGAACCTAGCCATGAACCTAAAACCACGCCACCCCTCTGGCCGGAAAAATCTTTTTCCTCGCTCAGGGTCATCGGCCAGCTGCACGACACCTACATCGTTTGCGAGTCTGGAGATGGTGTGGTTCTGATCGATCAGCATGCTGCCCATGAGCGTGTGGTTTTCGAAGCCTTAAAGGCTGCCTACAGACGCTCGGCTGTTACCATGCAGGGTTTGCTGGTACCAGAGACCTTAGAGTTGACGCATCGAGAAGCTATCATCCTGAAGACACTGCTAAAGGACCTGAGGGATATGGGCCTGGAGATAGAACCCTTTGGAGGGAAGACCTACCGGATTAAGTCTGTTCCGGCGTTACTGGCTGGCAAACCCATCAAGCCGCTGGTCATGGAGATTGTGGAAAAGGCAGCTGAGATGGGTCTGGCCTCAGGCCTGGATCAAGGCGTGGACGAATGCCTATCCATCATGGCCTGCCACGGTGCCATAAGGGCCAATCAAAAGCTTGCGCAAGAGCAGATGAAAGTTCTGTTAAAACAACTGGATACGCTTGAACATGCCTCCCATTGTCCCCACGGTCGACCAACGTATATTCACCGAAGCCTTCGGGAGGTCGAAAAGGATTTCAAACGAATCGTCTAGGGCTTGCAAAAGTTGCAGTCAATCCCTTAACCTGGCATCCTTTCAATGTTCGCTTTCAGTTGTGCAACCTGCAGACCGAGGGAGACGCACTGTTTTCCCTCCATGCACTGATCGGCTTCTTCAGGCTCCAGATGTGTCTTCAGTTCATGGTTGTCCTTTTTCAGGTCTACAATCCAAGCCTTTTTTGACTCATCATACTCAACGTCCACATCGATGCCGCATGCGCCGAGGTCAGGGTAGATTCCTCTGATCTTTTCACATAATTCTTTCTTGTCGTACATGGTATTGTCCTCCTTTGTCTAGAATGGTTTGCAAAACAGTTTGAACTGCAAAAGCGAACGTATTCCCTGTCCCGATTCATCGGGACTGCGGGTCAGCGAACGAATCTAAAAACGGTCCAATTTCCTATAGTGGATGACTTACTAAAACTTTCGCAGGAACCTGAAAAAAGAAATGGGGTAAAAACTGTATTTGTTAAGGAAAAAGACAGTATTTTTGATGAGGCCGCAAGGTAAAAGGGGGGTTACGTTGGAGAGGACAAAGTGGTGAAGGGCCATATGGGGATGCAACAGGCCATTTGAGATGGGTTCTCTAGATAGGTTCTCTTGTGGCCGGGTTACCGATGGACCTGTCTGATTCAACTAGATGTACATGCATTCGATCATCAAGATTGGCGGCTTCCTTCTCCAATTCGGTTAGTACACTCTTGCTGACACGGCCTACCAGCACCAGTCGATAGCGGTTCAGAGCGTGTCTGTCACGGATGTCCCTGCCATTTAAAAGAAGATGCTTCGCTTCTTCCGCCACGTTCTTCAAGTCACGCACAGGTACAAGAGACACGAGCAGCCGATGGCCTACAAGAATCTGAACCGATGAAGGTACGTTCGGGCTACCGAATATGGATGGGCAGCCAACTGTTACCTCCTCAAATATCCCGTCAGGGCAGGCACAGCCTAGCTCCTCTCGCACCAGTTGACGTACTGCATCAAAATTGATGAATACCTCGGCCAAATTGTCCAGTTGAAAATGTAGAGATTTTGACATGTGTTCTTCCTTTCTATACGGAAAAGGCTACGGGACAATCAGTAGGACTTGCCGCATGACTGGGCGCCACCCTGCGCCTTGCCCTGAACCCTGATCCACATTTTTGAGATGGGTTCTATATTAATCTACCAACGAATCGCTGCAGATGCCCATGTAAATCCAGCACCAAATGCGGCCAAAATGAGGATATCACCCTCCTTGATTTTTCCTTCATCCAAGGCTTCCGCAAGAGCGATTGGGATAGAGGCTGCCGTGGTATTACCGTAGCGTTGAATGTTACTATAAACCCGATCCATGGATATCCTTAATTTTTTGGCCACAGCCTGGCTTATTCTCAAATTGGCCTGATGAGGAATTATCAATGCCACATCATCTATAGACAGGCTATTTGCATCCAGTGCTTCACAGATTGCCTCTGGAAAACGAGTTACTGCTTGTCGAAAAACCTCCCGACCGTTCATGGAGGGATAATGCCGCCCTTCATTAATCATTTCTTCGGATATCCTGGGGTTACATCTGGAAGCAGGGCCTTCACACCACAATTCCTTGAGGTATTTTCCCTGCGAATGCAAATGCGTGGACAGTACACAACGCTCATTATGTCCGGCTCGAAGCACTGCAGCGCCGGCTCCATCCCCGAAAAGAACGGCCATGTCTCGCCCCTCGGTCGATACATTCAGGGCTGTGGATTGAACCTCAGCTCCTACAACCAGCACCGTTTTTGCGTAAGCCGTTTTGATAAACTGATCTGCCACGGATAGGGCATAAATAAAACCAGAACAGGCCGCTCTGATATCAAAAGCACCAATGGAATGCATTCCCAACTGATCCTGTATTTGCACTGAAATTCCTGGAAAATAATAATCAGGGGTGATCGTCGCTGCTATGACCATGTCGATTTCTCTTGCATTGACGCCCGCTCTTTCCATCGCCTGCCTAGAAGCCGCGATTGCAAGGTCTGATGTGCCAGTTTCCCCTGAAACCCAGCGCCTCTCATGGATTCCCGAGCGACTCACTATCCACTCATCAGTTGTATCCATTAATGCTTCCAGGTCTTTGTTTGTCACAATCCGGTCAGGCACACTGAAACCAAGCCCAGCAATTTCAGATTTGCGGTCTATTCTCATTGCTTTTACCTCTTGATAATCGAATATAATACTGGAAGTGATTTCAAAACCTCTTTTCTCGCCGGTTTGGCCTTTTTGACAAGTTCTCAGCTCACTCCACTAAAATTGGGCACGAAGTGCCTCTTTTTAAGCCGTCAGGCGCAACCTTTGCGCTAAACTCGGGCTAACGACCTCAAACAGTTACGATTTTCACGCTTCGTTTTGCAAAGAACTTGTTAGCAAAATCGCCAACAATGGGCTCGCAATGAGGTTTTGAAATAGCTTCTGATAATTGAACCGATAAGGAGTGGCTTTTTCGTAAAGGAGTTTAGGAAAGATTTGAGTTATGTGTCAAGAGGTAAGCCGTCT
>CP070769.1:2366508-2371826 GCA_020347085.1 Desulfobacterales bacterium | reverse complement strand
GTTTGTTATTTTAGCCTTGGAGCAAACACGAAAAAAAATTAAAAAGAAAAAACAAAAGAAAGTCAAGGAAATCGGCAAAACCCCTGCCCTTCTGAGCTGGTGAAGATGTTGGACGCTATGGGACGGCTGCTTAAGACACAGAGCCTGAGCTTCGTTAGGTTCATTGTGGAAAGCTTACAAAGAGACGTGGGGCATGTGTTTGGAGTGCAGCAATAGCTGGATCAGAACTTGGAGGTGTTAAAATAGGAAAGGCACACCGCAATGGCCTACCCTGCTGTTTGAAAATTGAATATAAACAAAGCGTCTAATCTACCTCACCTGTCGTATGGTTCTGAACAAGATATTCCAGAAGCCTTATCTGGACTGGCGTCAACGCACCAAATTGCACGCCATATCGCGTCTTGTATAGAGGAGCTAGGGGCTTTTCGTACATTGCTAAATTCCAAATGCTCCTACACGGCATGTCTTGCAGACGAAAACCACTGCCTGTTATCAATATGTCCAGTTGAGTTGCTTCGAATGGTGCACGTTGGCTCGTAAGATGCTCAAAGGTAAGTCCGCCCATGCTGATACCTATTAGTCGACCGATTCCAGCATCAGGGGGCTTGAGCATGACCAACGCACCGCGGTTTACCCGGAACCGCTTCTCCTGTCTTCGCTCAACCTGTGCTTTCGCTTCCATGATGAGGAAACCTCCTTCCTCGATTTCAGGTGCAGGAAGCAAAAAGTATTCCTATTCCTAAGTCATGCAGGACTCATGCCAAATTATTCTCTTTCGAGTAGGAAAAAGCAAAAAGGAAAGGAGGCCAAATATATGGTTGTAACCGCTGGACAACAGCTATATAAATTAGGCGAATAGATGTTATTATTAAAGTAAAACCTCAAGTATAATTTGACATGACAATCTTAGCAGAACGCTCAATTCGCCAGGGGAAATAAGCCACAAAGAACAAACTGTCTGCCTTAGGTGAGGACTTAAACATCGTAGATGAGGGTATCCCGGAGTTTATTCGCTCTTTGACCGGCCTGCTTCCGGCGCACGAAGTTCTGCCTTAAGGCAGAACCATAGACCTTTGGATGGGGAGCTTCACAATCAAATACCATTTCTTGTATTGCCCAAATAGGCTTGTGAACCTGTGAAATTCATTATATAGGTAAGCAGAGGTGGAAAGGAACAGCTGGACGTTATCAAAGACAAAGCTTTGGGACTCAAGGAGGAATGAGGAATGGAACCTGAGGATTTGACGCAACAGGAACTGAAAGAATTGTTGGCACATTACCAGAAGGAGTTTAGGCCGGCGTTAGACAATCTGGCCACCCTCATAGCACAGGTAGTAATTCAGAAGGACAAACTTGCCCTCCAGTTTCTGAGTGAGTCGGTGAAGACGTTGTTGTCTGAGGCTATGGAGCGGATAGAGAGAGACACACCAATTGGCGACCCTGACGATTTCCGATGGCGCGTCAACTTGGACAATGACTAAGCAGGATTCTACATCTCATAATGAGGCTCGGAGTAAAGATAGCAGGCCCATGTCATAACATTTTCGGGCTGACCAGAATTGGGGTTTATATGGCGGAGTGTTGAATCTATGTTGAAGCTTAGTAATAAATAGCAGAACTCTCAGCAAAACAGCTGTTGTCCGGGCATACAATATTTGGGATTGCGTCACCTTTGATGTTTCTGTCTGCCGGAGTTTATTTCTCGGTAAGAATCTCTCTGACTTTTACAGACAGATCCCTCAGGGCAAAGGGCTTCTGAATAAATCCGTTACAGCCTCGCTCCAACATCTCGCTGACCTCACCATCAATACTGTGGCCACTTGAAAGCAAGATTTTTGCATCTGGGTTGATTTCTTTAATGCAGTCATAAGCTTCACCCCCACCAATGTTAGGCATAACCATGTCCAAAACAACAATGTCTATGCTACCCATATTCTTCCTGTAGACCCGGATGCCCTCTTTTCCATCTTTGGCTACCAGTACCCTATAGCCCATAGTCTCCAACAACTCCTGGCCTACTTGCAAGACCACATCTTCATCGTCCACCAGGAGGACTGTTCCGGTTCCTTTAACAACTTTTTCTGCGGTTCTGACAACTTTCTGAAGTTCTTTTTTTGATGCAGGCAGATAGATACTGAAGGTGGTTCCATGCCCCCTCTCGGAATCGACATCAATATATCCGCCGTGGGCCTTGACGATACCGTACGCAGAAGATAGCCCAAGGCCGGTGCCTCGCCCCATCTCCTTGCTGGTAAAAAAAGGATCAAAGATGCGTTCCATCGTCTCTTTATCCATCCCTGTGCCTGTGTCGGTAATCGTTAACAATACATAGCTGCCAGGCCTTGGCTCATAGAGTTTGCCTTTCATATCCTTATAGGTGACGTTCATGCACTTTACGACAAGATTTCCGCCATTAGGCATAGCATCAGCCGCATTGACAAACAGATTCAAGAGCACTTGCTCTATCTGCGCAGGATCACCCTCTACTCGAAATAAGCCCTCAGCGAGGTCCTGGTGAATCACAACGTGCTTCCTAGTCCTGCCAAAGGCATCAGATGTCTCTTCCACCAACTGGTTGAGATCAAGGGGTTGGATCTCATATTTTCCCTTCCTGGCATATCCAAGGAGATGTGAGGTGAGTCTACTTCCACTTTGAGCCTGCTTTTCAATCTGCTTCAACCGTCTGTAATCCGGATGGGCGGGATCCATGTCCATAAGCATTAAGGAGACATTTCCCTGAATAGCCATAAGCAGGTTGTTAAAATCATGGGCAACTCCGCCAGCCAGGGTGCCAACAGCTTCCATCTTTTGGGCATGTTGGAGTTGCGCTTCAAGACGCCTCGACTCTGTGATGTCGCGTATTACCGAGGCTACCCTAACGATTTTGCCATCCTCAAGTAAGGGGATCTTGCGCGATTCAGTGATAAACTCTATGCTTCCAACTTTTGTGGTCTCCTGAGTAATAAGAACCGCTTTGTTTTCAAATACCCAGCGGTATTCATCAAGAAGGGTATCAGGCAAGAAGGGAAAAATTTCCATTGGGCTTCGACCAATCACGTCTGTAGTCAGACCCAACTCCTTGTTCACCTGGGTAAAGGCTTCATTGAACAGTACAATTCTCAAATCGGTGTCAACGACGAGTATCCAGTCTCCCATTGCATTGATGGTTTCACGATAATGCTTCTCGCTTTCCCGGAGTGCCTCCTCTGTCCGATTGCGCTCGGCAATTTCGTGTTGAAGCTGTTCATTGGCGCTTTTCAGCTCGGTTGTCTGCTCTACTACCAACGCCTCAAGGTGCTTTCAAGTCTCCGCCCATCTTATTGAAGGAAGCAGCTAATTGACCAAGTTCATCGTTAGACTTAATTTCTGCTCTGGCATCCAGGTTCCCCTTCCCTATTTCACCCGCTGCATCTCGCAGCACATTAACTGCGTTCGAAATAGAACGAGATATGAGAGTGCCAATTATAATTGCTGCAATGACACTGATTACTGTGGCCGCAATGCCTAAGTTTCTGCGGGCTACCAGGGAAGACTCTAAATCGGTCTTTTTCCTGAAGAATTCTTTCCCTTCGTATGCAATTGCAGCATCCACACCCGCCAAGAAAGCCTTCTCATCTCTCTCAAACTCTTCTTTCTTTCCCAGAATTTGTAATCCATAGACTCCCTGCTGTTTCAAACTAAGTAATTCCTTGCTCGTCTGTTGAAGTCTTAACCCTTTCTGTCTAATATCCTCCAAGAGCCCCTCTTGTGTAGGAAATCTATTCAACAAGCCCTCGTATTCCTTTAGGGCGTCAGCGTAAAGTCTGATACCCAGTTCTATCAATTGTTCTTCTCGTTTTTCTGGTTCAGATAACTTTTTACCTAATAATTCTTTTTCCGCCCTGATCAAGCCGTATTCATTAGTCGATGAGACTATTCTTAATCCTCCAAACTTCATAACTTCAAGAGACTGAATCTTTGGTATTGTATGGTTTGTAGCCATATTAAATCCTGTCTTGGCAGTACTAGTCATCATAATTCCCAAATAACCAATAGCCGCAACCAGCAACGTGACAGCCACATATCCAACAATCAATTTATGGCGTATTTTCATTGCAAGTACCTTTTTTGCTAATTGTGATTACTTAAGACAAAAGAAGGCTCATACGAACGATGATCCCTGATATCACGTATGCGCCTTCACCCTTCACACCATCACATGTTTGGTTATCTTGCCAAAATAGAAACCCTCCAATTGCTTTGATTATTTTCGAGATTTCTAACCTAAATTATAAGTCTTGCTAAAAATGTTGGGCCAAATTTTGACCGGCCCGCTCCCCGGACACGCAGTGCTGCCGCAAGGCAGAACTCCCGTCCTTTAGGGCGGGGAGGCTTCACAAATAATTGTGTTCAAGGGTTGTTGTCTGAGGAGGAGATCGAAAAGTCTCTCTGGAAACATCGCCTTGGGCCTCACTGGAACACGCGTTTTAAAGCCGAAATTGAAGCTCCCTGAAGCTGCAGTGCTTCGCAGCGACTGTAAGGAACGTTACCATTTTCAGATTGTTTCCATCCCCTGATTGACGGGGATCAAACAGTTTGTGGAGAAGTATAAATTTGTCTACATTAGTAGCACTAAAAAATCAAGTTTTTTAAATACTACCAACTAGTTATCACTTCTGATTTGGGGATAAAATACGGTAAAAAAACTCCGTAGTTTTTAGACGAGAGTGCCCGGTTTAAGGGCAAATAGAGATTGGATAGAAAAACCACCAGCTAACCTGGAGAATGGAAGAATTGAAGCTCCCTGTGGCAAGCTACAGGGAATGCGCTCGCTGTTGCAGTTCAAAATTTTAGTATAACATTTTGGGGCTGACAGAAAAGGGACAGCGGGAAATACTATCTTTGGCTTGATCCTCTATGTGAGACGTAATGTATGAATCACTACCTTATGAGAATTGCCCGTCGCTGTAATCCTTTTTACGATGCTTTCAATCTCGAACCGCCTTGGAACCATTCCAATAAACTTCACCATGCACATGCGCTCAAGGTCGTGGGCAAGGTATATGACACCTTCGGCTCGAAGATACTTTTGAAAGAGATTAATAATTGGCTTGATACATCTCTCATTGTAAACCAATTCCGAGCCGCAGATGACATCATATTTGCCTGGCAGGTCTGGCTTATTCCAATCCAGTTTTTTCACCGACACGTTGTGTAACCTGTTGTGTTCCGCATTCATTCGGAGGAGTTCAAGTGCTTCCTCTTCGTAGTCAGTAACAGTAACCGTGTGCCCAAAGGCTCCAAGGAATAGTCCTGTGACTCCCATGCCCGCACCGATT
>CP070769.1:2359854-2366408 GCA_020347085.1 Desulfobacterales bacterium | reverse complement strand
TACTTTCATGAGGAAGCGTCGAAAGAAGCGCTAACCGCTTTCCCACGCGTCTGGCCTTGTTTTTTCCATCCCCCGGGTCTGTTTTTCGTACTGACTAAGCAGGTTCGCAAACCGCTCAAGGGAATTGGCAGTGTGAGGGCAAATCTGTTCATAACTGCTGTCTGCGTATCTTCGCCCTAATGAAACAATGTCCCGAATGACTTCCGACAGTTTCAATATAAATACAAAATCAGCAGTCTCCAGAGTCACACTAACATGCCAATGAGCACCCTCTCTAAGGACTTGGCCGCCTTTTGATGCAACCAGTTGCTCAATTTCATGATTCATAGGCGAATTGGTCATGTACAGGAGAAAGTGATCTATGCCTGTTACTTTCACATAAATGTGGCAAGATAATGAATGCTCATCAGCTTTCTTTGCGTCGTCAACCTGGAACGAATAATCGTTCGCCACGTCCTTTGCGCGTTCATCCACAAAAGGACGGTAGGAATTTACAAGAAATTGCTTTAGCTCTAAAGACATGGTTCTGTTCAGTCCTTGATAGAGACGAGATGACTAATGTGCAAGCTTTGGAATGATTGTCTTTAGATACTTGAATGGAATAAGCATAGAGACCTTATTCTGATATGTTCGATATTCCTCTCCATATTCGATGAGTAGTTTTCGTTCCTCAAGAACCGTTCCCACGATCAGATAGATAGTAAGTAGTATATTCGTGATAACTGTAGACGCGTCCAACGACTGATACCCTGCCCAAACAAAAATGATTGCACCCAGATACCAGGGATGTCGTGTTATGCCAAGGATACCAGTTGTATCCAATTGGCCGGTTTGGGTCAGGACGCTGTGTGAAACTCCTGTCCTTATCTGGCGAAGACCTAAAAATTCAAGCATGTCATAATGTCTTGCTCCAGCGTAGAATAATAGAACCGCAACGGCCAGAAGCAGCATTTGGACGACAACCATAAACCCTTCCCAGCGAAACATACTTTCCCCCCGTATTGATTGCCCATAGACAAGGACAGGCATTAACGTCGCTACGGCCACGAGGTTAAACACCAAACGATAAAAGCGAAAGCGGCCACCAAAACGGCGCCTGAGATATTGAGTGGCTGTCACAGAGATCATTCCACTGTGAATGGCACACCATAGGATCCACAATGCAGCAAGCGCAAAATACTTCATTTTGGTAATTGCATGTATCGAATTACTGAAAAGTGCGTTGACCGCCTCGCTCCGCGGACACCCAGTGCTGCCGCAAGGCAGAACCCCCCTCCCTCTGAGCAGGGAGGCATCACTTTATATGGGATCAATGTGTCTCAAGGGTTGGGAATTCTACAATCAACCTCGCAAAAAGAAAGTGGGAAGACTAACGATAAATACCCATATGTCCAATGTCAACCGCTCATGGGCAATCTCTATCAACAGCTAGCGCTATGGTGTGTGTCAGATTATCAAATGGCGGCACGTTATTGGCAGACGCCGCATACGTTGCAGTGTCCTACATCACAGGGGGGCGTGGTCTCCTCACGAAGGGCTTTGTGGTATTCCTCAATAAGAAAAGCTTTGTCAATGCCATGGTCTATGAAGTCCCAGGGTAGGATCTCATCCAGAGACCGCTCTCTGTAAACATAAAAATCTGGATTGATCACAGAGGCCTTGAGGGTCTTTGCCCAGTTTCTATCGTTGTCGTGTACTGCAGATAATAGCTGGGCTAGACGGCGATCCGCGCGGGAAAGCAGGGCCTGAATATATGCCCACCTGGGCACGTCGGCGTGTACGCGCACGTTCGCGACGCGCCTCAACCCGTCCTTCACATGTTTGATCTTTGCCTTCAGGCGTTTTGTGTCCTCGAGAGGAACCCACTGAAAAGGCGTGAAAGGCTTGGGAATAAAGGAGTTGAGGCTCACGCTTATCTGCCCGAGCCTTTTTGTTGTTCGGCTGGCCTTTAGAAATCGGTGTTTGACCTGTTTGCAAAGGGTCACAATCGCTTCAACATCGGACATGGTCTCAGTGGGAAGACCGACCATGAAATAGAGTTTCAAATTTGGTATCCCCGCACTCACCAAACGCTCAACAGCTTGCAATACATGTTCCTCAGTAATTCCCTTGTTGATGACACGACGCAAACGTTCTGAGCCAGTATCCGGAGCAATTGAAACAGTCTGCAAACCGCTTTGTCTGAGAATACCAAGGAGTTCCGGTGTAAGCCGATCCGCTCGCAACGAGCTAAAGGAAAGTTCAAGACCCTTATTCAAAGCGTTTTGACAAAGCTCTTCGATATATGGAACATCAGCAACCGCAGCAGCCATAAGGCCGATACGATTGGAGCCCGCGGCTCCCATCTCTAAGCACTTTAGCAATGCGTCCTTTGATCTGAACCGCGGTGGCCGATAGACAAACCCCGCTGCACAAAAGCGGCATCCATGGGAGCAGCCACGCGCTACCTCTACGAGGTAGGTATCAGCAAAGGTTGTATGTGGCGTTAGGATGGTGCTGCAGGTATCCCAGTAAGAAAGATCTTCTGATGCCACCCGCCGAACCTTCTCAGGAACCCCCGGTTCTGGCTGAAACGCGGTAATGGTGCCGTCCGGACCATAAGATACATCATATAACCCGGGTACGTAGGCGCCGGGAACACTCGCAGCTAATGCTTTGAGGAGTGTCGCCTTATCAGAATGCTTTCTATATACATGAAGAAAAAGATCGAGAATTGGCTCTGCTTCTCCTACCAGGAAGCAATCCACAAACGGTGCTATAGGTTCCGGGTTTAGGAAGGCCGTCACTCCCCCGGCGATGATCAGAGGATGGGGGGTGTCTCGCTCTGATGACCACCGGGGGATTCCGGCTTCTGCTAGGAGGGTTAGGAGGTTCGGATAATCATTTTCAAAGGAAATGGAGAACGCAACGATATCAAAACTGTCCATTGGCCTTTGGGATTCTATGGATCGGATCCCACCATGGATTCTACCTTCATCCTCAGGGAGAAAGACCCTTTCACACACGACATCCTGGTAGTCGCTGAGCAGCCGGTATATGACGTGAAAACCCAGGTTTGACATCCCAACATGGTAGTGGTTGGGATATGCCAAGGCAATCCGGATCTTCCCGGACCAGTCTTTTCTGACCGTGCCCCTCTCTGCATCCAGGAGTTCTTTCCGTGTTCCCTTTCGGCTTTCAGATTTTGGCTTTGGCGCACGCTTCACTTCATGTCGGATGTTGGATTTAACCAAGACCCTCCTCAGTCGCCAGTAGGAAACCAACGACTGACTATTAACAAACTTTAATCCGCCTTTCGCCTCATGAACGTGGGAACTTCCAGATCTTTACCATCTATAATAATCCCGCGATAGCCTTTGTATTGGGCGCCGCCCGATTCGCCTACTGCCTTTTCTTGACGAATGAAGGTCGGCTCATCAAGGTCGGCTGCCTTCGCAATGTCGGCCTGCGTGATGTCACGAACCTTGCCTGAGGTTCGAGCCTTATCTTCTTCCTCTTTCGTGCCGATTCCAGTGGCGATAACCGTGACTCTGAGTTCATCCGTTATGCTATCATCGAGCACCGCACCCCAGATAATATCTGCCTCGTCACCGGCCTCGCTGTGGATGCGGTCTGAAGCTTCTGTCATTTCCGCCATGGTCAGCTCTGGTCCACAGGTAATGTTCATCAAAACACCCCGTGCCCCGGTGATGGAAACACCTTCGAGCAGTGGATGGGAAATGGCTCTTTCGGCAGCCTCAACTGCGCGATTCTCGCCGCTGGCAATACCAGTTCCCATAATAGCCAGGCCTGCCTTCGACATGGTCGTCCTGACATCTGAAAAATCAAGGTTGACCAGCCCCGGCATCATGATCAGATCAGTGATTCCCCTCACAGCGTGCAGAAGGACTTCGTCTGCTTTCTTGAACATTTCGAGAGCAGTAGCATGCCTTGATGCCAGTCCCCGAAGTCGGTCATTAGGAATTACAATCACCGTGTCTGCCACATCCTTTAGGGTTTCCAGACCAGCCCCGGCCTGTCTCGTTCGCTTTTTCCCTTCAAACCCGAAAGGCCTCGTCACCACTGCCACAGTCAGGGCACCAGAATCTTTGCAGGCTTCGGCAATGACCGGTGCTGCCCCCGTACCAGTGCCTCCACCCAAGCCAGCCGTAATAAAGATCATGTGGCTATCTTCAAGTGAGCTTCGCATCGCGTCTATGCTTTCCAGAGCAGCCTGCCGCCCGATTTCAGGGTTCGCCCCGGCCCCAAGGCCCTCGGTCAGCTTTTCCCCTATCTGGATCTTAACCGGTGCCTGTGATGCCTCAAGGTCCTGCACATCAGTATTAACAGCGATGAACTTGCAACCCTGAAGCTTTGCATCAATCATGTTGTTAATGGCGTTCCCACCAGCCCCCCCCACTCCGACCACTTTGATCTTGGCCGACTTTTCGTTCTCCACAAAACTAAACATCATTGTTCCCACCTCCTGTTGGTTTTCGTAATAAGCTGGGGTTTACCGTCTCTCGGTTACGCTGCTTGTTACGTCAATCGTCTCTCGGTTGCCTTTTTCTTTCCGAGATACGCCCAATGAATAACGAAACGAGCGGCACGACCGAAAACTCTTTGACGAATGCCGGTCAAGTAAAAGAAGACTCAAATGATGTCCTTGAACCACTTCTTCATGCGTGCCATGACGTGATCGAAGATATTGCTATCTCGAATCCTGAACTTCTTCTTGGGCTGAGTCCTGGCGCCGTACAGCACCAATCCAACGCCCGTGGCATACATTGGGTTGTTCACCACATCCACCAATCCCCTAATTCCTGCGGGTTTTCCAATCCGTGTGGGAAGGTTGAAGACCGACTCGGCAATATCCACAACGCCTTCCAGCAGAGAGGACCCTCCAGTAACGACCATCCCTGAAGTTATCGAATCCTCCATGCCAGCCCGATAAACCTCCCGGTGGATCAGGTTAAAGATCTCTTCCACCCTCGGTTCGAGGACTTCGCCCAGTATCTGCCTTGACAGGGTTCTCGGCTTGCGGCCTCCTACGCCTGCAACCTCGATGGTCTCATCTTTGCCAATCTTACTGGTAAGACAGCTGCCATACTTTATCTTAATCTTTTCTGCCTCAGCCATGGGTGTTCTAAGACCCACAGAAATATCATGGGTGAGATTGTTTCCCCCCAGGGCCAGCACCGAGGTGTGTTTAATGCTATTGCCCTTGAAAACTGCCAGGGCTGTGGTCCCTCCCCCAAAGTCAATCAGGGCTGAACCCAAAGCCTTTTCCTCTTCGCTCAGTACGGCCTCACTTGATGCAAGGGATTGGAGCACAATATCACAGACATCAAGCCCGGCACGGTTGGCACACTTGATAATGTTTTGGGCGGAAGTAACAGCTCCGGTCACAATGTGGACCCTCGCTTCCAGCCGAACTCCTGACATGCCAAGAGGATCCTGAATTCCGTCTTGCTCATCCACGATAAACTCCTGGGGCAGCACATGAATTACTTCGCGGTCCATGGGAATGGCTACGGCCCTGGCTGCATCAATGACGCGCTCAATGTCCTTTTCAGTGACCTCATTTCCCTTTATGGCAACGATTCCGTGGCTGTTAAAACCCTTTATATGGCCCCCAGCAATCCCGGCATACACAGATCTAATCTCGCAGCCTGCCATAAGCTCGGCTTCTTCTACGGCCCTTTGAATAGAGTCCACGGTCGATTCGATATTGACAACTACTCCTTTGCGCAGCCCAACGGAGGCATGGGTTCCAGTTCCCACAATGTCGTTTCCATCGCGGGTGATACTCCCTACCACCGCGCAAATCTTGGTGGTCCCAATATCTAAACCTACGATCAACTCCCCCTCACCCTGCACCATCACACCTCCTTTCGTTGGCTCGACCATTTGTCGCGGCCCCCAGCAACAGAACGTCTTTCCACCTGCCCGGCGAGCGACGGCCTGACCACGACCCGGTCTGAATCGTTCAAGTCGATGAACTCAAGGTTCAATAACCCATCCTCTTGTTTCAAGTAAGAAGCCAGATGTCGAAGTCGCCTGAATTTTGACTCGTAGCCCCCAAAGCCGACCTTGATTGTAACCGCGCTTGGTACAGCCCGCTGCTCCTTGGGCGCTTTGATAGCATAGGTAAGAGCACAGACAGGTGTGACAGAGGGGTTGCGAGGAGCCAGAGACGCATACAGGGTCACTCCCATCTCCCTGTCAACGTGCACACGGTGTAGCGCATAGCATGGAATCACATCTTCATGATATCTGCTTAAGCGAAGCACCTCCATAACTGCTGTGAATAACGGCGCATTCCAGAGATCATCAAATTCGATACCTGACAGAGATAGGCCGGTCACCACGGGCACCTTCACCTTGTCTGAAGATTCCACCGGCTTGAAGATTTCACCCCTTTCGTCAAGGTAAAACAGTCGGTCCAAGTCAAGTATGGCTATGGGGGTTCGTTCTTTTACCCGAATGTGAATGGTGTCAGGCAGGGCTCGCTCGATCTCGGCACTGGCAACCCACGGATGTGCCATAAGCCGGTACCGAATCGTGTTCAGATT
>CP070769.1:2351214-2359754 GCA_020347085.1 Desulfobacterales bacterium | reverse complement strand
TTCGACGGCAGGCCGATATGGCGGAGGAACATGCAGCTTAAGCCAGGCACGTACCAGTATAAATACCTCCTTGGCGGCCATTGGGTGCATGATCCCCAAAACGACAAAACAGTTGACGATTTTTTTGGAGGCGTAAATTCTGTTATCGAGGTATAGGGTTTGACCAGCATGCTCCCCACGAGCCCGGCTCGTAAGGGCGGGGTTAAGGGGAACTCCAACAAAATGGCCTTGTTCCTTACCGGGGTGGCTTCACTTGTCCTCAGTGGAAGATAGAAAAAGAGTAGCGAGAGGACTTGAAGAGATATCTCACCTCTTCTTGTCCCATCAGGGTCGCCAGGATGAAGCAAAGAACCGCATAGGAAAAAGGTTCAAGGCCGATGATAGTGGAAACCCGCCTTTGCCTGGTGATGTTCCAGAAAAGAATGGTGTCCAAGATGCGGTTTCCAAGCCACTGGTGCAGCGAAATTCATGCTTGTTTTTCTGTTCGAACAGCCTTTTTGTGGAAAAATCTGTTCTCGCGTGTAATCTGGCTCTTGAGTTGGCGAGAAGGACTTTTTCCGTAGGGATAATCGAGACGACCACCAAACTGCCGACTGTCTTTTTTCTCCTAGGGTCTCTTCTTTCGGGGTCGAAAAAGGAAGAAAGGGCAAGCTCAGTGATAGAGAAGTTGCTGAGCGTGCCGTCAACGATCCCGCTCCCCGAGCCACTAAAATTAATTCACATTTTACATGGCTATCCAGGAGCCGTTCGGGCCGTTTTTTTTGAGAAAGACCTCGATTCTGACAGTTCCTTGGCAATGTTAAACAAGCTACATCGTCAATCTAATTTCTTAATTGTGAACGCCCCCGCTGATATCCTACAGGTCAGTAAAATGATCGCTTTTGTGAATCCTTATTTCATAGTTTCCTCTACCGCACATCCGGATGAACTGATAAGCTCATATCTGCTGATTAAGCAGATTTCACAGACTACATCTTGTAGCGAAGTGGGTCTCTTGATAGTTGGCGAATCCTGTCACGCGAGGGCTGAAGCAGCCTCTAATGTAATCGCCGAAATGGCACGCAAGTTTCTCTCAACCGAAGTGCGCTTCATGGGCATGATTCCAAAAGGCGATGATTTCTCTCAGTCAATCCTTACGCGCACTCCTTTCTTGCTACACAGACCAAACGCAAGTGCTTCTCTTGGTATACGACAGCTGGCGGACCTACTCATAGAACACATCATCACTTGGCGGTAGTCCTGAAGAATTGGACAATGTTGAAAACAACTTATGAGGCTGACTTCGTAGCGATTCCGAAAGAGGAATTGGTGGATGCCGCCAAAAGGTTTTTACTGCAGTCTCACTCCGATGAGGATCTCATTCCCGTAGAAAACGTTGATTCCCTCAAGTTCGGTTCATCAGACTTGTTGTTCGTTAATAAAGGCAAGACGAACCTAACCGTGGTGAGACTCTGTTATAGGGAGAGCAGTGAGAAGTTCTTTATTTCATCAATTTCTTACTGTCTTTGGCTTATGGAATGTATCACGGCGGGTAAGGTTTTATTCAATGGGAAGACCGGATTGAACATATACCTTTTCTCTCACGAATTTTCTAGTGAAATCTGTTACCTAGTGGATAATCTATCTCACGAATTGCCCATTCATCTGGTCAAGTATTACGTGATTCACGCGGAAGACCTTGATGAGCCAGCAATACATTTTCAACACTTAAACCTCAAGGGCCCTGTCCACCACGAGTCGCAGAAGGACAGGTTGGAAGGACAGGCTTTACGAGCAGAGAAGAAAGCAAGAGCAACACCCCTTGAAATATCAGTCCAAGAATTAAACGAGTTCCAACGGCTAAAACAGCACTATCTCGACTGAAACGTCATCCCCCTTTCCCCTCGACGCTCTGCGAGTGAAGCGTTCCCCTGAACGGCCTCCACATTCCTCGATGGGCCTGTTTGAACAACGTCGCGATTTATTACGGAGAGTATCTAATACCCTGTATCCAAGTAGCCGTATGTCTGTCAGTCATCACGGGGTATCTCTTTTTGAGGTCCGTTCACTGAATATTGCGTGGCAGATGCTTTAAAGGCAGTCCGACAGAGTCGGACCATACGGTCTTACTGCTTTCACAATGAGCGCCTGCCAGCCTTTTGTCTTTGGAACACCCGCACGATTGGCATGGCTGGCCTTCTTCTATATCCTCATTCTACCTCGCCAGGGAAGAATTTGAGGGCCCGAAGAACCTGTGATATATTGAATACATGTACAAAAAGATCGACCAATTGACAGATTTCTATTTTGGCAAGCACATGTAAAGCTCTCGATTATGAAGACCAACCACAATGCATTGTGTCCTCCTATCCATTACCTCAATTAGCTTAGCGTGTTATTACCGCATACTATCACTATGTCATCTCGCCGTTTGAAGCTCATAGTTAGCCTGTCTCTGATCATGGCAACCCTGCTGGCTTACTGGCAGGTGCGGAGTCATGATTTTGTAAACTTGGATGACAATCTGTACGTTACTGAAAACCGTCATGTACAGGCTGGATTCACGCGTGAAGGGATCCTTTGGGCCTTCACCTCAACGCAGGCTTCGAACTGGCACCCATTGACATGGCTATCACACATGTTGGACTGTGAGCTTTTTGGCCTGGAGGCGTGGGGCCACCACCTCACCAATATGCTCCTTCACGTGATAAACAGCGTCTTCCTCTTTCTGCTTTTTTCACGGATGACCGGGGCGTTCTGGCAAAGCACCTTTGTAGCCGCCCTGTTTGCCCTTCACCCCCTCCACGTAGAATCCGTGGCGTGGATATCGGAACGCAAAGATGTCCTGAGCACCCTCTTCTGGATACTCACCATGTGGGCTTATGTCCGTTATGTGGCCTCCCCAGGCGCGGGGCGTTACCTGTTGGTTTTCCTTCTGCTCGGGCTGGGCCTTATGGCCAAGCCGATGCTCGTGACCTTGCCGTTTGTTCTTCTTCTGATGGACTACTGGCCTCTTGGCCGCTTTCAGACTGGGCACTCGGGTCATCCTATCACCCAGACCAAACTGAACCCGAACACTGCAAGTTACCAGGGGTCGCGCACGCTTTCTTTGGTCTGGGAAAAAGTTCCTTTAATAGGACTTTCAGCGGCTTCGAGCATCGTCACTTATCTGGTACAGCATAGTGGGGGCGCCATACAGTCATTTACTTTGTTTCCGTTAAACACCCGAGTTGCCAACGCATTGGTTGCTTATGTAAGTTACCTTGGTAAAATGATCTGGCCCCGCAACCTGGCAGTCTTCTATCCGCACCCCGGCAAGGTCGCAGTATGGCAAGCTGTGGGGGCTGGTTTGCTGATTCTGATCCTATCCGCTCTGGTCATCCGGGCGGCCAAACGGCATCCTTACCTTTCAGTCGGATGGCTCTGGTACTTGGGCACGCTTGTGCCGGTCATTGGCGTGGTCCAGGTGGGCGCCCAATCCATGGCCGACAGGTACACCTATGTGCCTTCTATTGGTCTCTTTGCGATGGTTGCATGGGGTATTCCGCAACTCACCGCACGATGGCGCTTTCGACGACTTGTTCTTTCTATATCAACGGGATTTCTCCTGTCCGTTCTTATAACGTGTACTTGGGTGCAAGCAGGATATTGGCGAAACAGTATTTCACTCTTCGAACATGCACTCAAAGTAACGACCGACAACTATTTGGCCCATGTGAGCCTGGGAATAGCGTTGTATAAGCAAGGGAGGGTTGATGAAGCCATTGCCCACTATCAGGAGTCGATGCAAATCACTTCCAATTACTCCATAGCTCACAATAGCCTCGGCGCAGCCTTCCTTGGGCAGGGAAAGCTCCGAGAAGCTATTACCCATTTTTCCCAGGCGTTGCAGATTGATCCAAACTATGAAGACGCACGGGCCAACTTGCGCATTGCCCTGCAAGAAATAGGCAAAGGTGGTGGCAAGGCAGAGGGCCACAACCGCCAGGCAATCGCCCTTGCCGGAGAGGGGAAACTCGATGAGGCTATCACGCATCTTTCCGAGGCCTTGCGTATCAGACCCGATTTTGCCGAAGCCCATTACAACATGGGAAACATTCTGGCGCAACAGGGGAAACTCGATGAGGCGATTGTTCACTTTTCCAACGTGCTGCGCATCAAACCCAACTATGCAGAAGCACATAATAACTTGGGCATTGCTCTTGCACGACAGGGAAAGCTCAATGACGCTGTTGACCACTTTTCCGAGGCCCTGCGCATCAGACCCAATTTTGCCGAAGCGAAAAACAACTTGAAACGGGTTTTGCGGCAAGCTGGGAGGTCCGAGATCTCACCGCAATGAGATTTTAGAAAGGAAACAAACTGCTGAACTCGCTGACACCGCCTCAAGTCTCCTCAATAAAGACTGTTTGGCGAACCAGATATTGTGGCGCAGCCATTTAGCCGTGAACTAACGATGTCTGGAGACTGTCGAAATAGGCCTGATCGAAAGCAATAATATATGGATTGGGCTGGTGCCGGAGGGGGAGTTGAACCCTCACAGGCGCAAGGCCCGGAGGATTTTGGGTCCTAGATCAAGCATTGATACGTCGTTGGGGGGCAGGTCATTGTCGCCCTTTCAATCTTTTCCACGCCAAGCGGATTCTCCGGAACCGATAAGCCAATAAGTTCCATCTATCAATCTTGCCTGTTCAACCTTTCCAGGTTTTCCCGCGCATTCGTCATGGATGGGTCTAAAGCGAGAGCCTTCTCAAACATGGCCACCGCTTTCTGTCGGTCTCCCTTTTCCCGGTAATTGGCTCCGAGACTTGCATAATCTGCGGCGGAAGCCGGGTCTATTTCCACAGCTTTGTTCAAATGTGTGATGGCCTTGTCATAGTCCTTGAGCTGGAAATAGGAAACCCCCAAGGCGCTATAAATCTCCTTCAACCCGCTATCCGCCGCCCGCGCCCGCTCCAGATGTGCTAGGGCGTCGTGATAAGCTCCCAAGTTGTTGTAACAGGTGCCCAGACAGATGAGAATCCGGACCAAGTCCCCCTCCGGCGGATCAACGGTTAGGGCCTTGGCAAACCGATCTGCGGCTTTTTCATACTCTCCCATCTGGAGGTAACAGAGGCCATGGTGGAAGTAGAGGTCATATGCTCCCTTATGCGATGATTCTGCCCTGGCAAAGGACTGCACCGCCTCATCGTAGTCGCCGCCCTCTGCCTGACACAGGCCGATTAGGAAGTGTATAGCCCCATGCTCCTCCCTGGGAGAAAGGGTCAGGGACTTTTCGAGGCATCTTATGGCCTGTCCGTAATCCTGGGAGGTCTGATACATGGCCCCAAGACGGTAAAGCAGGGCGCCTACCCCATTCTTGAGGCCCTGCGGCAAGGGCAATTCCGAGAATTGCCCGATCACGTGTTCTCTACAAGCCCTGCAATCGCGCTCCGTTTCCCTCACCGCTTGGCATCGTTTCAACATTGTCTCCAGGTCCACCTCTGCATAAACGCACGCCAAGGCCTCGCCCTTTGTAAAGGCATCCATGCACGGGTAGGCCAAGCCATCATCCGCTTTGATGAAGAGAGAGGGCGTACAGGAAGAAACCATAGAAAGCGTTCCCGATCGCAGGGCAACACAAGAGCCCTCGAGGAGGTCTTGGGCAAAGAGGTTGCCCCCGATCTCTGCAGGTGTCTTGGAGGCGCCGGCTCCGTAGTATACCTTTTCCGCCTTGCTTCTCAGCTCCTTATTTTGTGATAGAGAAAAGGTACTCTTACGGAGGTAAAGGCTCGGCAGGAGAAAGGTCTTTTTGAGCATCTCGAGGAGTCCTCCTACGAAAGGTTCCTCATCCTCTTCGCAGGGAGCCAAAACGGGAAACAACATAAGCCGGGGGGCCTCTTCGTGCATATATCCCTCCCTGTCAAATTCAGCACTCCCCAACTTCCAGGGACGGTAGTAATACTGGTGATAATAGTCCAGGTTGTCAGTGTCTCCTTGGGGCACCGGGTGGAGGAAATGAAGATAGTACCGAACAAACAGGTTGTCCCTCAAAAAGGTCTTCATGCCCTTCTGGATACGCTCCACCTGGGGCATGCCCTCAGACAGACTCGGTGCCAGGACATAGATATTACACGTCAAATTGAGGTAAGGAGACAGTCGGCGCAGAAACTCGTCTAGCTTCTCGAGCTGTGTCTCATGCCGATTTGTCAGGATCACGTATACTTTTTCGATTGCTGACGTCGTCATTTTCTCACTAAGACAAGTCGAAAACGGCTGATTCGGCCACTGGACGTCACTGGCGAGTCATGGGCGCTGCTTCCCCCCGCCATCATGATACAATTCGTTTGCCTCGGTCCAGAGATTCAGCACGCCAAAGATCCCGGAGGGTCTGCATCTCTTCGTAATTCATCCAGTCTGTTTCGTATTGCGATCCAATGGAGAGGTATGGCTGGCGTCGGGTATTCAAAGGGCGAATACCGTAATCCTCATAATATTGTGACATGTGAGTGCCGAAGTAGATCTTCATCTGTTGGGAATTGGTGTTTCCCATGATCTTCACCTGGTTTTTCTTCACAAACTCTAGGGTCTTTAGCCCATCTTCAAACGTCTCGTAAGGAAGCCCGAACATGGTAAAAAGTTCCACTTCTATGCCTTCATTCTGCGTGATCCTGATGGCCTCAGTGACCTTCTCGATGGACATATGCTTGTCTAACTTGGGCAAGACCCGTTCTGAAGCCGACTCCAGGCCGAAGGCCACGGTTCTTACCCCTGCGCGTTTCATCATGCTCATCATGCTGGGATTGACGAGATCTGCCCGCGTCTGCAACCACATCTCCATTTCCAGCCCGTCTGTCAACATCCTATCGAGCAGTTCTTCCAGCCGCTTCCACTTGTAGGAAATATTGGGATCAGCAAACCAAAGTCTCCGAATCCCCTTCTTTCTGATCCACCTGATCTCCTCCATGACTCTGTTTAGGGAATGAAAGCTGATCTTGTGGTTGAAGGCATGGGGGGTATAACAAAAAATGCAGTTGTGAGGGCAGCCCCGAGAGGTAAGCATGATGGCTTCGCCCATACTCGAATAATCAAAGCCATCGTCCAGGTAGGGAGAGGGGTAACGGTCCAGATCAGCAGGTTGCTCCAGATGCTCCGTGTCATGAACTCCACCATCAGAGTTCCTGTAGCTCACCCCGGACAGGTTTGAAAAAGGCGTTCCTTCTTGGACTGCCTGAGCAATCCGCAGCAGGGTCACTTCACCGGAAGAACGACAGATATAGTCAACATGAGGCATTTCCCTTAAAGCCGCGGACGGCATGAAAGTTGCCTGTGGCCCCCCGATGGCCACCTTGATGCTCTTGTTTATGGACTTGATGAATTTGGCCAGACCGAGCACGTAGAGCATGGTTCTCTGGTAGGCCGAGATGCCGACTAAAGAAGGCCCAAAGGCGTTAATGTACTGATACAGACTGGCTGGAGAGGCTGAAGAGTCCTCTCCCAGGGTAAGTATCTCCGGAACGAACCCCTTGGATTTAAGATAAGCCCTAATGTAACCCAGTGATATGGGCGTTGATACAGGTGCGAAGGGATTTATTTCAATCAGGAGTACATTCATGGCATCCCGCTTTATAGGAAATGGTGCATGGAAAGGCAAGGAGAAAGACCGAAGCAGGCGAGGCTATACGGCAACATTCTCAGGTTGGTGTCGCTTTGAAAGGGTAGCCTGTTGCAAAGGACCGGGGTGATCCATGCCTCTCCACTGAATATGTTAATGCACATGGGAAACTGACATGGCAATGCCTCAAAAACCAGGTGTATGAAGCACCACCGGTGTCCGCAACATCTGGATATCGGTGCCCGGAGTGCTCTGTGTCATGGGATGATAGAATATGAAGAATGGTATTCGGGCGGGTATGTGAGAAGCCTTTTTCCAGGTCTCGATCAAGATGGCTGGTAAACAGGAAAACAAGAAACAAGAACATGAAAAGGGGCCTGGCGTTGCCAAACCCCTTGATGTTCAAAAATTTTTATGGTGCCGGAGGGGGGAATCGAACCCCCAAGGGCGCAAGGCCCGGAGGATTTTGAGTCCTCTGCGTCTACCAGTTTCACCACTCCGGCTAGTGTGTAAACGAAGCATAAGAAAGGGTGCAGTCATTGTCAACACAATTATCAGCATAGTGTGAAGCCTCCCCGCCCTAAAGGACGGGGGTTCTGCCCTGCGGCAGCACTGCGTGTCCGGGGGGAGCGAGCCGGTCAAAGCACGGCTGAAACCAGCTTCAGGAGGATCTTGAAGGAACAAAAAAGCTCGGTTTACTGCAGGCGTGGACCGGACGGGTAAACCCATGACGAAGGCCCTGGCCGTTGGCATGGGAAAGGGTTAACGATCTTGATATGCCTTGACACTGATGGAAGATACAATTATGCTTAATAAGTGTTGCTTCAGAAAATCAACCAGTGTCTGAAGAACGTTTTTCTTCAATATTGTGTCTGGATTGAGAAAGAGTATTAAAGGTGCATTAGCGTATGGAATTGCAAGATTATTTGCTTTAGCAAAGCCAAGGTTTACTCCAGAATTGAACAAG
>CP070769.1:2347636-2351114 GCA_020347085.1 Desulfobacterales bacterium | reverse complement strand
AGAATATGAAGCATATCGCTTCTGCTTTCTTGACATCCAGGACTCGATCGCGGGTTTAGTAGAATATCTATGTGGTAGCTCAATAGCTTTTGATCCTATTGAGGTAATAAGTTACGAGGGTTACAAAGCCAATGAATCCCCCCGTTCATTTGTATGGGCGGATCGGACCTTCATAATCACTAAGATTATTGACCGTTGGTATGAAGGCAGTCTGAATGAGAGATCAGAGGTTATGGACTACTTCAAGGTGCGGGCTGATGATGGGGGCACTTATACTATCCGATACAACCGACTGTTTGACAGTTGGGCGGTACTCGTCCCTCAGTAGATCACCAATTTAGGGCGAAGCCCTTTCGGTCTTCATGATGGCCTGTTGGGGTTGAGCAGAGGTCTCACAGCGTCAGTCAAACAAAAGAACACGAAGAAAGCGGTAAACAACTCGACACACAGGCTCATATGTTTTATATCACAAATGGGGATAGAGGCCCAATTCTCTTTGGAGCGACAGTTGAATCTAAGCCGCCTGCACGATATTAGTCTCAAGTGGAAGCTTCTCATTCCATTCCTTTTCCTTGCCTTCATGGGAGCCACGGCGTTGTTTGTGGTTTCCTACCGTTTCCAGGCCAGTCTGATTCATGTCAATGAAGAAAAGCGCCTGAGAAATCTGTACCAATACTTTTTGAACCAAATTGACCTTAAGACTCATATGGCCATGAGTCTCGCCCACCTGGTGGCCGGGAACCCGGACATTGGAGAAACTTTTGCAAAGAGAGACCGCCAGCGGTTGATAGACCTCCTGCATCCCGCTTACCAGAGTTTGCACGAGGACTTCGGGGTCAACCAATTTCATTTCCACGTGCCTCCGGCCACATCTTTCCTGCGTCTCCATGCCTTGGGCCAATATGGGGAAGAAATGGATGCTTACAGGCATACGATCAAAAAGGCGCGGGAAACCGGCACTGGTGTTGGCGGTCTGGAATGGGGAGTCTTCGGTTTTGGTATTCGAAGCGTTGTCCCCGTGTTTCATGGTGGGCGACAAGTCGGGACCGTGGAGTTCGGACTTTCCTTTGAACAGCCGCTTCTCGAAGAATTCAAAAAAGGTTATGGGGCAGATCTCACGCTATACGTGTTGGACGGGGGTGGTGCCAGGACGCCAAGGGTTTTTGCCTCAACTCTGAAGAAGACTCCTCTCTCCACTGAGTTTTTCGACCAAGCCTTTAACAAGGAAGAGGTCGTGATTCACACGGCAAAGTTAGACAACAGGGACATGGCCATTATCGCAGGACCGGTTCGCAACTTTTCATCAAAGGTCGTGGCTGTCGTTGAAATCATGGTGGACCGAAGCCCAACCATAGCTCTTCTGAAACAATATGGAACGATTGCTGTAATCATTGGGATAGCGGGCCTTGCCTTGTCCATATCTTTTGTCTGGTTGATATCTGTGATTTTTACCAAGCGTATAGAACAGGTTGTGCAAGCTGCAGACGAAATTGCAGCCGGGCATCGTGATGCAAGAATTGAGGTGAAGAGTGCTGATGAACTTGGCACCATGGCCAGGGCGATCAATGAGATGTTAACGTCCTTAGAAGAATCGCGCAGAAAGGTAAAGGACTACGCTCAGAACTTAGAGTCAATGGTGGAACATCGGACGCGAGCATTGAAAGAATCTGAAGAAACCTATCGCACCTTAGTGGAAAACGTCCCCCTGATCGTTTACATGGTTATGGCTGATGGAAGTGCCATGTTTTTGAATAGATTTGTTGAGCAGACCATTGGAGTGACACCTCGCCAGTTAAGCGGGCATCATGAGCTATGGGCTGAGCATATCCATCCGAATGACAGAGCGCGTGTTCTTGCCCATTTTGCTAGGTGTTTGTCGCAGGGCAATGAGTTTATTGCTGAATACCGGATGATACACGACGATGGGCGCGTCGTTTACGTGATTGATCACGCTATTCCAGTATTTGATAATAGTGACGTTATAAGGCTGGACGGCATTGTCATGGATGTGACTGCCAGGCGCGAGCTTGAACAAAAGATCGTACAAGCCGAAGAACTTCAGACCCTCAGAGAGGTGTCAGCTCGTCTTGCCCACGAGATCAGAAATCCTCTGACTTCAGTGGGTGGATTGACCAGACGCTTACTTAAGTCCTTTGATCCCTCTGATCCAAGGAGAGAAAAAGCAGACTTGATTATAGCGGAAGTGGAAAGGCTCGAAAAGATATTGAAGATGATGACCGCCTATATTGAACCAACGTCGATTCGGCTAACCTGGTGTGATCTCAACAGGGTTGTGAACCGGGCGGTTGAGACTGTAAGATCTGAATTCCCAGATGGAACCTTTGCTGTCACATTGCATGAGGATCCGAGGCTGCGGGAGATGAAACTCGACTGTCACCTCTTTGAAAAGGTCCTAACCAATCTGATGGAAAACGCTTTCTTTAGAATGAAAGAGAAGGGCGAGATTCAAGTTGCCACTGACAGGAACGGTGAATATGGGAAAGTGATGATAGCGTTTGAGGTACCCCATATTTCAGACGACGACATTGAACACTTTTTTTACCCCTTTGTGGTGGACTACCCCTTTGCCAAAGGTCAACCGGATACGGCTATTATGGATGTCCCTATGTGCAGGGTCATCATCCACAAGCATGGCGGAATCATTAATGTGAACAAAGAAAACAACAATATGGTTAAGATTACCATTGCCCTGCCATTTGAATGATCCCACCTATCCCAACGTTTCCGCAAACCTCACCTTTTCAGGGCATCTGTGGTTTGGAGGCATTCGAGGACGTAATCCTGGGAAAGGATGTGCTCCATGCTTTCTTCAAGGGGCCTCTTGGTGTCTACACGGATGTGCATCTCGTCACGGACGTCATTTAGGGGCTCAAACCGGGCCTTGATTTGTTCGAAGTGGCGAAGACGTGCATCAGAGACTGGATCTGTCACCTCCCTGCTCACTAGACGTTCTTTGATTAAGGCTTCCGGGCATATGCACTCCACAAACATCAGATTTGTGTCCATATCCTTGGCCAGACGAATGACTTCATTACGCTGGTGCTGGCTTCCGTAAGTTGCGTCCAGAATAACTGAAAAGCCCTTTTCAATTTCGTCCTGGGCCAGTAGAAGGAGCTTTCCATAGGTGAGCGAGCTGGCTCCCTTTGAATAGATTCCTTCTTCAAATGGAACGTCCATTTTTTCGTCCGGTTGCATACTAAATAGTCCTTTGCGAATGACATCTGAACGAAATACCTGGACACTGAGTGTCTCGGCCAGTTTTTTGGCAATGGTACTCTTGCCCGAGGCTGGTACGCCACAAACGACCCAGATAGTGGGGCGAGTGAACTGCACAGCATACCGGTAAGCAAGCTCCATGTATTTGTGGGTTTCCCCGAGAAGCCTTCTGCTATCCTGCTTGCCAAGATCCCCCTGCTGGACAGCAAAGCAATTTACCTTGACCCGTACAAAGGCCCTG
>CP070769.1:2332587-2347536 GCA_020347085.1 Desulfobacterales bacterium | reverse complement strand
TTTCTCCAGAAACAGGTCAACAGTTGTCCACTATAGTCGCTTTAGGTCGCGTCTATAGGGTCAGTCGCCAGCCCTTTTAAAACGATATCATAACCATTGTACCACGTAAACCACAAACGCCCTGCCCCTTGACTCCAAGTGCCTATTCTGATAGAAATTTTTGCATTTCAGGAGGGACGCCTATGGAGCTTTACGAAGCAATTAAGGGCCGGAGAAGCATTCGCAGATTCAAATCAGATCCAGTGCCCAAGGAAGTCCTAGCGAAGATTCTTGACATGGCTATCTGGGCCCCATCTGGGATGAACCTGCAGAATTGGTATTTTTTAGTAGTCACCGGAGAGCGAAAAGACGCACTCGTTCGGCTGGCAAGCAAAAGCTATGACTATATAGAGCCGGTTCTCAAGGAGGTGTTTGCGGAGAAGCCGCCGGTCGTAGAAGCCGCCAAGAAATTTTTTGGCAAGCTTGGGGGTGCCCCAGTCCTTGTTTTTGCTTACTACGAACCGACCAGGGAAAGGCCCGAAACCAGCATTCAGACCGTGGCTGCAGCCGTTCAGAATCTTCTGCTTGCAGCTCATGCCGAGGGGTTGGGTGCCTGTTGGATGACAGGCCCGCTCCATGTGGCTGACCAGATCAACCGATTCCTGGGTATCCGCGACAAAACGCTTGTGGCAGTCATCCCTATGGGATACCCGGATGAGTCACCCCCCGCGCCGAAACGCAAGCCAGGCAGGGTGGAGTACGAAGGGTTCTAAAACAGGGCGGCGTCACGGAGGCTTGTGGTGAAGTTCAGACGTATGCGGGAAATGATGGTTAGCACCCAAATCGAGGCCCGTGGTATCCATGACCAGAGGGTCCTGGAGGTTATGCGCAAAGTTCCCCGACACCTTTTTATAGGTGAAGCCCTGCGGGACCAAGCCTATGGAGACTTTCCTCTCCCTATTGGTGAAGGCCAAACCATATCCCAACCTTATATTGTCGCGGAAATGACTCAAGCCCTCGAATTGAGCAAGGATGATCGTGTCCTGGAGATCGGGACCGGCTCAGGTTATCAGACAGCCGTACTGGCTGAGTTGGCCTATCGGATCTATACTATTGAAAGGGTGAGGGAGCTATTTGTCAGGGCCCGGAAGCTCCTGGATGAACTTGGATACCACAACGTCGTTGCCAGGTGTTCAGATGGCACGCTGGGATGGCGGGATGAAAGTCCATTTGAGGCGATCATCGTAACCGCTGGGGCACCGGAGGTGCCCGAGAAACTTTTGCAACAGCTCACTTCCGGAGGCCGCCTGATTATCCCGGTTGGTAACAGGTTCTCCCAAACACTTCTCAAGATCCGCAAAGACGAAGACGGCATCCACAAGATCGACTTAGGGGGATGTCGGTTCGTTAAGCTCATTGGAGAGCATGGCTGGGAGGCCGGATAGGCCGTGCTGCGGAGACTCTATGACTGGGTTCTACACTGGGCCGAAACCCCTTACGGAACCTGGGCCTTGTTTATCCTGGCCTTTTGCGAATCTTCCTTTTTCCCCATTCCGCCTGATGTACTTCTCATTGCCCTGTCTGTGGCCCTGCCCAAGAAGTCGCTCAAATATGCGTTAGTTTGTTCCGGTGGGTCCTTATTGGGCGGTTGCTTTGGCTATTTTATCGGATGGCAATTCATGGCCACGGTAGGCGATGCCATTATCCGGTTTTACGGGTTGGCCGAAAAGTATGGATACATCCAAGGACTTTACACACGATACGATGCTTGGGCCGTGGGGATTGCAGGCTTTACGCCGATTCCTTACAAGGTTTTTACCATTACGGCTGGCGCCTTCCGGATCAATTTTTTGGTCTTTATCGTTGCCTCTGCGGTTTCCAGGTCAGCTCGATTCTTCATAGTTGGCGGGCTGATCTATTTATTCGGTCCGAAGATTCAGTCATTTATCGAGAGGTATTTCAATGCACTTGCTGTGGCATTCGTGGTATTGTTGATCGTGGGGTTTGTGGTGATCAAATACCTGATTTGAACTGCAACAGTGAGCCCATGCCCTGTCCCGACTTGTCGGGGCTGCAAGGAGCTTGTGATGACTCGTAGCTTCTGGAGTTATGGGAATCGACAGGCTTTGTTGACCGGTAGATGGGTGAAATGATAATTCCTTAGCTGCACCTGGAAAACCCGCAGGAACGACAGACCAGACATCCCCCCTCGTGCTCCAGCGCACCGCCGCAGTCAGGGCAGGCTCCCATCAGGGCAGGCATGTCCGTAGTGCTAATTTGGGTATAGTTGTTTATCACCTGAGACATGGCGTCTGGGCAAGAAAGAACCATTTTGGCGTTTTGCCAGATGGGTGATGGGCATCGAATGCCGGTAATCTGCTTGACAATAGCTTCCAGTTTGACGCCGCTGCGCAGGGCCAGGGATATGAGTCTACCGGCAGCTTCGATCTGGGAAGAGGCACATCCTCCTGTTTTTCCCATTTGGGCAAAGACTTCACAGATACCCTGGTCGTCTTCGTTGATCGTTACGTAAAGTTTGCCGCAACCGGTATTAATTCGTTCTGTGAAACCCTTGGTCCGAACAGGACGGACCCGCGGCACGATCCCCGGTCGGGTAAGCTTTGCCTCAGTTTCCGCGGCCTGCCGGGCCTGTTCCCTGCCTATGTTGAGTACCTGCCGATCCCGGCTTCCGTAACGATAAATCGTTACACCTTTGCACCCGGTTTGGTATGCGAGCCTGTACACGTTTTCGATGTCTTCAGGTGTGGCATCATGGGGGAAATTCACTGTCTTAGATACGGCGTTGTCAGTAAATTTCTGAAAGGCTGCCTGTATTTGAATGTGCCACTCAGGTGCAATATCGTGGGCTGTCACGAAAAGGCGTTTAATCTTATCGGGAATTCCTTTGATGTTCTGAATCGAACCCGTTTCAGCGATCTGTTCAGCCAGTTTATTGCTGTAAAAGCCATTTTGCTTTGCCACTTTTTCAAAGACTGGATGCATCTCAAAGAGGGCTTCTCCATCGAGAACCCGGCGTTCGTAAGCCACGGCAAAGATAGGCTCCACGCCACTGGAACATCCAGCAATGATACTTATTGTGCCAGTAGGGGCAACGGTGGTCACGGTTGCGTTTCGCATGTAAGGCGTCTTGGGATTGTCGAAGACGCTTCCCTCATAGGCGGGAAAGTTTCCCCTTTTCTTGGCTAGCTCGCTTGAGGCCTTTCTTGCCTCGTGCAAGATAAAGCGCATGACCTGTTCGGCCTGCCGTACTGCCTTTTTCGAGTCATAGGGAATACCCAGCTTAATGAGCATATCGGCAAATCCCATGATCCCCAGACCGATTTTTCGCGTCTGTTTGCTGACGGACTCGATCCGGCGCAGCGGGTATTTATTTACCTCTATCACATTGTCAAGGAAGTGAACTGCGCTTTTAATAGTGTGTTTGAGTTCGGTCTTGTTCAACTTGCCATGACTTATCATCTTTGAGAGATTGATCGAACCAAGGTTACACGATTCATACGGAAGTAATGGCTGTTCACCACACGGATTCGTAGCCTCTATTTCACCGAGGTGCTTGACGGGATTGGCCCGGTTGATGTGGTCCAAGAAAATGATCCCTGGCTCTCCGCTTTCCCAGGCCGCTCGAACAATCTGATCAAAGATAGCTCTGGCAGAAATCCGCTTAACCACCTTGTTGCTTCTGGGATTGACCAGATCATAGTCCTTCCCAGCAGCCAGGGCGTCCATAAACGCAGATGTGAGAGCAACCGAGATATTAAAATTGTTCAGTATTGTAGGGTCCGTCTTGCTCTGGATAAAGGCCTCGATGTCCGGGTGATCCACCCGGAGTATTCCCATATTGGCTCCCCGGCGAGTACCTCCCTGTTTGACGGTTTCGGTGGCAACATCAAAGACTGTCATAAAGGAAATAGGACCTGTCGATATCCGTTGCGTAGAGAACACCCAGTCATTCTCAGGCCGGATACGGGAGAAGGAAAATCCGGTTCCCCCTCCGCTCTTATGGATCATCGCGGTATGTCTGAGTGTCTGAAAAATGCTGTCGATGGAGTCCTCAACCGGAAGCACAAAGCAGGCCGCAAGCTGCCCCAGCCGACGCCCTGCGTTCATCAGGGTTGGAGAGTTGGGAAGAAAAACCAACCCTGCCATCAGCTTATAGAAATCCTGTGCGGTCTTCCGGATATCGGCCTTGGGATCAAATCTAGCGTCGGCTGCTGCCACAGTCCGGGCTACCCGTCTAAATAAGTCCTGTGGCGTCTCTGCGGGTTTTCCCCTGCGGTCCTTCTTAAGATAGCGCCGTTCGAGAACGACCAAGGCATTGGGAGAAATGGATATGGCCATAAGCAATTTTTTTATACATTATTAATGACTAGAGAGTAGTTGTTGAAAAGTGGATTTGGCGCACGCCTCGCTTCGTATTCGATTCACGATCCAAGAACTTGATGAAGGTTCGACATAAAGGAGACTGGGTCCGATGTCTGTGAACCGTCAGATAAAAAGCTCTCTTAAACGATAGCCCCTGGATCTTTACCTTCTTGAGACTTCCCGCAGCCAGCTCTTCGCGTACAGCGCATTCAGACAGGATGGAAACTCCCACACCCGCCTTTATGCCTTGACGAATGGCCTCTGTGCTCCCCATCTCAGCCACGACATTCAGGGAACCAACAGGCTGGTCCGCTTTTTCTAACACCTGCTCCATCGACTTGCGGGTGCCAGAGCCAGGTTCACGCATGATGAATGGCTCCGTCACAAGCTCGTCCATCGCAACATGGCGTTTGGTTGCCCACCTATGTTGCTGTGGGACGATAAGAAACATCTCGTCATCTATGATCTTCTTCTGGACAAGCTGAGCTTCTTGGGCCTTGGCACCCACAATCCCGAGCTCCACATTGCCTCTTAGCGTATCCATAATGATTCTGCCCGTGTCGCCTTGGATCAGGGTGACCACGACCCCGGGATAGTCTTCCTTGAATTTTCCCAGTAAAGGAGGGAGTATATAACCAGCCGGTATGGTGCTTCCGCCGATGGTCAGATGTCCCTTGATCTTGCCCTGAAACTCCGTCAGGGCGTTTTCAGCTTCTTTCTTCAAAGCAATAATCTTTGTTGCGTAATCATAAAGGAGACTACCTGCCTTGGTGGGAGTCACTTCCCTTCCCAGCCGATCAACGAGTTTACATTCGAAGTGATTTTCCATGTCTTTGATATGGCTGCTAACCGTGCGTTGGGAGAGATAGAGCGCCTTGGCTGCCTTGGAAAAGCTTCTCAGCTCAACTACCCTACAGAATATTTGCAGTCTCCACAAGTCCATCTCAATGATAAGCAACGCCCGAGTGGTCGGTGATTCATGGAGAGTGATTTGCTGCCCGTCGCAGATCAGGCCTTACTGAATTTCTGTCGTAGCTTTTCAGCAACAAAATCAGGGACCATGCCACGGGTCTCTCCTCCGAAACGGGCAGCCTCCTTAATAATCGAGGAACTGATGAAAATCCACCGCAACCCTGTCATGAGAAAAACCGTTTGAATGTTTTTGTTGAGTTTGCGGTTCATCAGGGCCATCTGAAATTCATATTCAAAGTCAGAAACCGCTCGAAGGCCCTTCAAAATAGCATCTGCCCGACGCTTTGTGACATAATCGACCAATAGCCCGTCAAAGCTATCTACCTCAACACCCGGCGTTTTCTTAAACGTTTCGCTCAGCATCTCCAGGCGCTCATCGATCGTAAATAGCGGGTCCTTGGTTCCGTTTTGGGCTACGGCAACAATCACTTTGTCGAATAGCGTAAGCCCGCGGTGGACAACATCACAATGTCCGTTGGTAACAGGATCAAAGGATCCAGGATATACAGCTATCTTTCCCATATATCTCCGAGATCTTTGCACAACATCCCCTTTAGTCCAATCAGCGCCAAGGCTTCACTCAAGTGCCTGCGTCAGACTCATCCCGCTGTGCGGGATCGAAATACTCACAGTATTCCTGCGGTCGCACGCAGTGCCTCTTCTCAAGCGCTTGCGCGCAACTGTCAGCGCTAAAGCTTCATGTTGACTCGGGGCACCTATGCCCCTCGCCCTGACGGGCAGCCTCAGGGCTGTCCAATTCCGCCGTCCCGCGGAATTGCCCTTGACCTTAGACAAAATTGAATGCTTTGCAAAGGCCTTGCTTCAGTTAAACCTTTTATTTCGTGCATGGGCGGGCACCCAGCAACTTGCCTCATAACACAGGCCCATAGAAGGAGACAAGCGTTTTCCCGTGCTGCCTCTGGTCACTTAGAGTAAAACGCGCTACTTGTTTTGGTGGTATCTCTCGTGTGCCGTGCTCTATGACGATACAGACCTTTTCTGAAGTCGATTCGGCACGGTCCAAGCGCTGCAGGGTTCGTTCCACAAGACCCTTTTCATAAGGAGGATCGATGAATACCAGGTCAAAATCGGGGCCGATTGATTTTAAAAAATTCAGCCCTCTCAGGATATCCCGTTTCAGTATAGTGCTTCGGGCTTCCAAGGAGCAAGCGCAAATATTTCGATGGAGCGCTTTTAGGGCCTGCGGGGCCTTGTCGACAAACACGGCTTTGGCTGCTCCTCGACTGAGGGCCTCTATCCCCAGACTGCCCGTGCCGGCAAACAGATCAAGTACAACTGCATTTTCTACGCCGCCAGCAAGGATGTTGAAGATTGACTCCCGCAAGTAGTCCGTGGTAGGGCGGATCGTCAACCCCCGCAAAGCATAAAGCCTTTTTCCTCTCAGAGCTCCGCCGGTAACCCTCACACACGCTCCAATATTCGTTATTAGTCGTCACTCCCTGCCTGTCACAACTTCAGACCAAAGGACTTTATCTTCTTATGGAGACGGCTCCTCTCTATGCCGATAGCGTCAGCGGTTTGAGAAATGTTATTTTCATTTTCGGAAAGCTTGCGCAGGATGTAAGCCTTCTCAAACTCTTTCTTCGCTTCTTTCAGGGAGTCAACTAAAAGCATCTCGTCGTCGGAAATCATCCGCCCTTTATGCTTATACGAGTGGGGGATATCTCCTTCGTCAATGACTTGCGATTCTGTCATAATAGCCAGTCTTTCCACGAGGTTTTTTAGTTCCCGGACATTGCCTGGCCAACGATAAGCTTTGAGATATTCAATGGCGGCAGGCGTCATGGTCTTCAAATCACCGCATCCCTCTTTATGAAAGCCTTTCAGAAATATTTCTACCAGTAATGGTATGTCCTCAGTGCGGTTTCGCAAAGGGGGAACTTCAATTGGGATGACGTTCAACCGGTAGTACAGATCATCTCGAAATGTCTCTTTCTCGATTTCTTTTTCCAGGTCTTTATTACTTGCTGCTATAACGCGTACATCCACGGTGAGCGTGCGAGTACCGCCGACCCGCTCAAATTTTTGCTCTTGCAGGATTCGAAGAATCTTGGCCTGGGTCTTAAGGCTCATGTCTCCTATCTCATCCAAAAATATCGTGCCGCCGTCGGCAATTTCAAACTTGCCTCTCTTTTTGGAGGTGGCCCCAGTGAACGCCCCCTTCTCATGGCCAAAAAGCTCGCTTTCTATCAGCTCATCCGGTATGGCAGCGCAGTTCACATCAATCAACGGCTTGTCTGCACGCTGGCTCATTTGATGAATGGTGCGGGCTGCAAGTTCCTTTCCAGTCCCGTTCTCCCCCGTGATTAATATCCACGCATTGGTGGGTGCGGCAATGGCAATTTGCTTCTTCAGGGCCTGAATTGTGGGACTATTTCCGGTAATCGAATGTCTTTCGAGGGTCTTCTTCCGCAGGAAACGATTCTCCTCCTCGAGTTGTCGGAAGTGCAGGGCATTGTTAATCGTCACAACAACCTTTTCAATGGAGAGCGGCTTTTCGATGAAATCGTAAGCACCCAATTTCGTGGCCTTGACAGCAGTTTCAATGGTACCGTGGCCAGAAATGATGATCACCTGAAGAAAAGCGTTGGTTCTTTTGATTTCTTGAAGTGTTTCTATGCCGTCAATGCCCGGCATCCAGATATCCAAAAGGACTAAGTCTGGGGATTCCTGTTCTATGATCTTTAGGGCTTCGTACCCGTTAGAGGCGGTCAAAACCTCAAAGCCCTCATCGGAAAGGATGCCGCTCAGCGACTGAAGTATAGTGGCTTCATCATCAACAGCTAATATAGTTGGAAACACGTTATTACTCCTTCAATTGTCTATGGCCTATGGCCGATTGAACTGCAACAGCGAGCGCATTCCCTCTCCCGATTTATCGGGACTGCAGGGAGCTACAATATTGCGTCTTTCAATACCGGATACCCAATTCTCTATGAAAGGTTGTTATTCGTCATGCTTCAATGGTCAATCGTCAATTGTTATGCCGGTAATTCTATAATGAACTTCGTTCCCCTTGGTTGGTTGTCCTGCACCCGGATGAACCCATTATGGTCCTCAATAATGGTGTTGACAATCGAGAGCCCCAGCCCCATGCCTGTTTTCTTGGTTGAAAAATAGGGTTCAAAAAGCCTAATTTTATCTTCTGATGGTATTCCCGTTCCCGTGTCACTCAGTTCTAGTCTCACAATTTTGAGTATTGTATCATAGCTCAATGCCACCCCAATAACCCCCCTGCCGTTCATAGCGCCAACAGCATTGTCAATCAGGTTGATCATCACGCGTTTCATCTGCTCTCGGTCTAAATTGAGCTGTGGAATATCCGGCTCTGAGCGCATTTCAAAGGAGATGTTGGGCTGGGCTTCCCGGTAAAGAGCTGCAGCATCTTCAACAATTTCCGGCAAATAGCATGGCTGGGGGGTTGCCGCGGGGAGCCTGGCAAAGGCGGAAAATTCATTCACCAGGTTTCCGATCTGGTCTACTTGATCAATGATCGTCTGAATACACTCCATAAACACAGAATCGTCGGTTACAATCTGATCACCATACTTCCGCCTGAGTCTTTGTGCAGAAAGCTTTATAGGCGTGAGGGGGTTTTTTACCTCATGCGCAATGCGCCGCGCGACCTCACGCCAAGCTGCCATCCTCTGGGCCTTTTCGATTTCAGTAAGGTCATCAAACACAACGACCATTCCCATGTAACGATCTTTGTCGTCTTTGAGGGCTGTGACGTGGACCATAAAGGCGCGGGCCGCCTGATCGATAGTGAGCCTAACTGGTCTCTCGACCGAGTTCTCAGGGCTGTTTTCCAGGTCTTCCAGCAAGTCTTTGGCCAATTCCAGGTGTTCAGGACTTAAAACCTTTTTGTAGCTTCGATTTAGCACCTGTTCCGCTTTAACCCCGAGCATCTTTTCTGCTGACTTGTTTATCGTGGAAATGAAGCCCGAAGCATTGAGCGAAATGACACCGGTTGAGACATTTCTCAAGACCGTCTCCATATAAAGTCGCCTCTGTTCAATCTCAAGGTTTCGTTCCTTGAGTTGGCGGGCAGACAACTCAAGCTGCTGCTTGCCTGCCCTCAGATCGCGGGTCATCTTGTTGAACGCATTGACAAGCGTGCCCATTTCATCATCAGTGCCCTTGTCAATGGTAAAATTCAGGTCTCCTTCAGCCACGCGCCGTGTTCCTTCGGCCAGTTCTTGGATGGGAATCGTCAACGTCTTGGCCAAGTAAAATCCAAACCAGGTCGCACAGAATATGATCAGCAAGGCCACAATGGAGAGTGTTATTAGGTGACTGACCTGAATGGGCCATTTCATCATCTTCATCTGTTGGTATTGATCAAAGCCGCGGGAAACAGCAGCCAAGTTCTCTGAATGCCTGGCTGGAATAAGGGTGGTGACAGCAGCCATACCAATGGCTTCATCCGGCCCCGAATTAGATGGAATGCATCCGAGGGTTCTGACGATTTCTCCCAAAGGGTGATGACTTGACAGGGTGGCGAAGTTGACCCCATGAAATTCCTTTCGTATCGCGTCTGCTGACACCGCACTAAATGGAGTCCCTTCCATGTCTGCATCTAAGGCGATTGCTAAGCGCTCCGAGCGGGTAGAATAGACCTCGATCGCATGGATGTTGAAAGCTCTCTGAGCGACTTCGATATAGCGGGCTAAGGCTTTTCTATTTTTCCCCTCCAGCAAATTCCTACGTACGATTTGATAAGCGAGCCGTTCCAGATAAAAACGATTGCTTTCAGTGGCACGTTTATAGACATATTTGCCAACGTCTAAAGATTTTTCCAGGGAGTCTTCCACAGGTACGTTGAACCAGAATGCCACGCTGGAGGTGATGAATTGGACCGAAAAGAAAAAGAGTAGGATGGTTGGAATCAAAGAAAGGCCGGCAAATGCGATCACAAGCTTGGTTCGCAGCTTCGCACCCATGACCTTTCGTCTGCGGTCATAAAGAAGCTTTACAATGTTTCTGAACACCAGGAAGATCAACAACAGCAACACAAGCATGTTGATGTTGATGAGGATGAACATAACAACCGTGTTGGATATGGGCAGCCCTGCCCCAAAGCGAAGCACCCTAGTTTCTGCATAGGAGATGATGCCCACTGCCACCACAAGGATCAGCATGATGATCCGTTCACGCTTGCGGCGCCTAGCCTCTTCTTCTGATATTTGGGTCATGGGAATGCGGTCTCAGTATATGAAGTCTGTCGTGTGCCAGTCCGTTTCAAAATCCCACAGAAACAGGAAGAACCGAAATACATGATGCAGATAGAACGGGAGGGTGATCTTGCTAAGTTCTGCCTTTACGCTGACCTGGTAATGACAATTTCTCTCAAGCGATTTAAGCTCAGCAATCCTGACATTCTCAACTTCTGCCATGATCTTTTTGGCTTCAGACAGGGTACCGACAATAATGGATTTTTCACTATGTTCGCTGCGTGTAACCTCAAATTCATTCTTCAGGTTATTGTACTTAACTGTGTGGCGGATCTCCAAACTGGCCATATTTTTGTCTTTCCAAAAATTTCGAACTTGGTCAAGGGATGCCAAAAAGGTAAAAGCCGTGGGAACACCACTCAAGATCGCCTTTTCTAGGTCTTGGGTAAAACAGTCCTGTACCCTAAAGAACAATATCAGATCATCTCTGGTGTTCGTAACAATGACATCCGTTATCCTCGCATCCTGTCCCCAAGCCACGCTGGAAAGGAGCAAAAATAAACAGAGTGCGAATATCAGCATTCTTTTTCGCATGGGGTTACACTGCAACAGCTCATTGCACGCAGCTTGACCTCGACGAACTCAGGCGATTGGCTGCGGGGTTAAGAGAAGCTCCCCTGCAGCTTGCCTTGTTGAATCCTCCTTCGGAGGTTCGCGACACGGAATTCAAACAGGCTTGCTGCAGGGAGGTTCAAAATAACCAAATAGGTCTCAAATTGCAAGAGATTTAAGGGAGACAAATACGGTGGCTGTTAAGGCGAGACAATCGGGGCCTGCACAGTTTCCCAACAGGACTTTTGGTTGATGAATCTTTTTAACAGGGCATGATTCAGGGCATGCCCCGATTTGTGGGCCACGATGTGGCCGATAAAAGGCATACCCAGCAAGGAAAGATCACCAATACAGTCCAGCACCTTGTGACGGACGAACTCGTCTTCATAGCGGAGCCCTTCCTGGTTCAATATTCCGTCCTGGTCGAGCACCACAGCATTTTGCAGGGAGCCACCCCTAGCAAATCCATTTTGTTTCAGATAATTGACTTCGTGCAAAAACCCAAATGTTCTGGCCCGGCTGATCTCCTTTTCAAAAAGGCTATCAGTTAGCGCAATGGTATATGACTGACGCTTTACAAGCGGGTGGTTGAAGTCTATGGTATAGCTAATTTTAAGGGCATCTGAGGGATAAAGCCCAACCTTTTTGTCTTCCTCTTCCATCTCAATGGGTTTCTTTACAACAAACGTATAACGCTTTCCCGACTGGGTCTTGATGCCAGCCTCTTGTAACATGGATGTAAACGGCTGGGCGCTGCCGTCCATGATAGGGGCTTCATAGGCATCCATCTCCACGAGGGCATTATCGATGGACAGCCCGGCAAAAGAGGCCATCAGGTGCTCAATGGTAGAGACAATGACGCCATCTGCCCCCAAAGTGGTTGCGAGGCTAGTATCGATAACATTTCGGAAATGGGCGCTTATAACCGGCTTGTGGGGCAGATCGGTCCTGAGAAATTTAATGCCATGGTTCACTGGCGCAGGTTTGATTGTCACATTGACTTTTTTGCCTGAGTGAAGCCCGATGCCGGTGCATTGTACCTGCTGGGTCAAGGTTCGCTGATAGGTGTGCATATCAAGTATCCTAATTAGTTTGTGATCAACTCATCGTTGTCTTAGACAGAGAGTCCATAATGAACTGGTTCTTAAAACCGTATTATTCTTTTGTAGCAATAGCCATACCAGAAGAGAAAAAATCAACAGAGGGACGCCGAACTCGCCAAGCAACCTTTTGAATATAATGGAGAAAGTTGCAGCGTGGCCGCGCCCTTTTCTAAAGCGCAGCGTGCGCCTTGTATCCCCGCCTTGCTTTGATGTGTAGAAAGATACACGCCCTATACAAAAGTTGTGTCTTTTTTGCAACAATATTCCTCCTTTCTGGACTTTTTCCTGCCGATCAGTGGCATTTCTCGTAGAGATTCACATAATGCTTGCCTTCATGGCGGGTCTTTGCTAAGCCCTGAAAAATCGCTGTGTTATAAAGGGGATTAGAGCCCGGTTCGTTGCGCTCAAAGTCGACGTGATGGCAAAATAGAACGACTGGTTACGTACCGGTTGCGCCTTGCGTGTTCCGGCCTGAAGCTTGAATGAATCCCAACGCGAGACCCATGACTCGCAACGGGTTCTACAGCACGGTTTTGTAGGGAGGGTATCTTGCTTTCCAGGGTCTTAAGCAGCGCGGTCCTCGGGGTTGATGCCTACACCGTGGAGGTAGAGGTTGACATTAGGCAGGGACTGCCAACCTTCACGACGGTGGGCCTTCCGGAGGCTGCTGTCAAGGAAAGTAAAGATCGAGTCAAATCTGCAATTAACAATTCAGGCTACAGGTTTCCAGACGATCGCATCACGGTCAACTTGGCACCCGCCGATATCAAGAAGGAGGGGACAGGTTTTGACCTTCCCATTGCGCTGGGCATTTTAGCTGCCACGGGGGTGTTGCCACAGGGTCGACTCACCGAGTATTTGATCATGGGTGAACTCTCTCTTGATGGACGCATCAAACCAGTACGCGGCTCGCTTCCAGTGGCCTTGTTGGCCAGGAATTCCGGCTTTCGGGGTATGATTCTCCCGAAAGAGAATGCTCGTGAAGCAGCCGTGGTAGATGGTATAGAAGTCCTCCCTGTTGCCACCCTTGGTGCGCTGGTAGATTTTCTGAGCGGCCTGAAACCCTTACAGCCGGAATCTGTCGATATTGAAACCATTTTTGACGGGGCTCACGCAGATGAGTTAGACTTCTGTGACGTCAAAGGCCAAGAGCATGTCAAACGGGCTTTGGAGGTAGCAGCGGCAGGGGGCCATAACGTTATTATGATCGGCCCGCCCGGGGCAGGGAAGACCATGCTGGCAAAACGCCTGGCTACGATCCTGCCCCCTATCACCTTTGAAGAGGCGATCGAAACAACCAAGGTTTATAGCGTACTGGGCATGCTCAAAGACTCTCAGGCACTGGTTACACATCGGCCCTTTCGTTCTCCGCACCATACCATATCCGACGCTGGACTTATTGGTGGGGGGCACATTCCAAGACCCGGGGAGGTGAGTTTAGCGCACAACGGGGTGCTTTTCCTGGATGAACTTCCCGAGTTCAAAAAGAACGTGCTTGAGGTGCTGCGTCAGCCCATGGAAGATGGTTACGTGACCATTGCACGGGCCATTACCAGTATTACCTATCCTGCCACGTTCATGCTGGTAGGTGCCATGAATCCTTGCCCTTGCGGTTTCCTAGTTTACAGAAATTGAACGTAACTCCAGTAATGCCTTTGTTGGTCACTGAAAATTCAGGCATCTGACTTCTCAAGAATGCCCGTTTGCGTTTGGGGGTCCAGTGTTCAAATTCGGCGACGGTCGAGACGATCAGCCGAATGTTTTTCTCCACTGCATCCCCATCTGCTGATTGCAACGATCTCTGAACCTTTGACTGCTGCACCTTCAACCGCTCCACTTCATCATTTAATTCGTCCACTTTCTTGCCCAGTTCTTCCCTCGTAAATAGGTCATCACTGTACAGATCGAGTATCTTAGCTTTCTTTTTTTTAAGATTTTTCAGAGCGTTACCGATTGATCGAGCCTCAGCCTTCAGATCCTTGTGTTTGCTTTTGGAGCATGCACATTCTATTATCTTTCTTAGGTAGTCCTTTTTGGTTAAAGTTTTGGCAATAAAAGATGTAATTGTGTGTTCGATCATCTTTTTAGGAATATATTTGGACGCACAGCTTGAAGGACCATTCTTCTTTTGGAATGTATAATTCTTTGTACGGCAATAATAATAATCTTTCTTATGGTTCCTCCTCCCAGACGTTGAATAGATCTTTTCACCACAATACCCACACCTAAGAAATCCTGAATATAGAAAACGTTCGCCTTTGGCAGATCTTTTTCTGTGAAAATCTCTTCTTTTGTTAGCCATGATTTCTTGAACTTCTCTGAAGACTCTTTCATCAATAATTGGATCATCGATTACCTTTATTCTAATTATTTCATCAGGTTCTCGTTTCACCTTTCTTTTGTCAGCTTGTCTGCCATCAGGCTTAATCCTTTTCTCGGGGCTGCGTTTTTGGTCATATTTTCGATAACCTATATAAAGCTCATTTTTGAGCAGATTAGGTATTGTTCTGTGATGAATACCTGTCAACCGTTCAAGCTCTCTGTAGTTGTGTACTCCTTGGTTATAGAATGAATGAAAAAGGTTGGCTACTTTGTAAGCATGATCATTATAATGAAATCCATTGTCCTTTTTGTATGCTACTCCGTACGGCAATGTCTGAGGACCATTTGGGTGCTCACCCCTCTTTCGCTTTATTTCTTTGGCT
>CP070769.1:2326304-2332487 GCA_020347085.1 Desulfobacterales bacterium | reverse complement strand
GGCGGGGTCAGAGATGGCTCCGCCTTTTTCATGTCCAATATATTGTGGTGTTTGTGTAACTTCAGAAATGCAAGATACTGCCATATAAGGTCGTAAAATGAGAAGCCGAAAAACTTATCATTTGCAACTCATATCTCTAAATACGGCCTCAGAATGAGTGGCCCACTATGACCACGGCCAACGATTCCAGCCTGAATTTTTGGCCCATTCCACTGACCATAGGCTTCCACCAAATTGGTTCGCCAGGCCTTAATCGAACAGTCCGGGGTAAGAGGGGAATGCAGTTAAGTCATAGATAATTGATGACAATTTCCGAATCAGTCACGGCCAAGTCCTCTGAGAAGAGAATTTTGTGCTAAAGTTTTTTCTATTCCAACCGATTTACCTATTTGGATAGTCACATAATCAGTTTATGTCCCACCATCACGCTTGAAAAAGGCAAACCACGCGAAAGCGTGGGGCGCAAAGCCACTGGCCTAAGTCCAAAGTTGAAAGGATAAGGTAGCAGGGCTGCCGGGCGGATGCAGCATCTACTGGAAGCTGTCTTGCGCACGGCTAAACAGAGTCGGGAGGTGCTGCGATCTCACCTACTTATCTTCTAATACCCTTAATACAATACCATCTTCTCGATTCAGGTGTGGTTCGTTTTCGCTTTTTCGCCTTTTGGGTTCTGATTTTAGAAAGAAAAGTGCGATTATGAAATCAATATTGTCATTGGTCTTAATGATATTCATCATAGTGTTCGGGGCCGTGGCCGAAGCTGACACGAGCGTAGCCCAGGTGACCAGTAATTCCTATGAGGATAGCTTTCCCCAAATAAAGGATGATTATCTCATCTGGCAGGGATTCAACGATGGTCAATGGGATGTTTTCCTTTGGGATGGCAGTGAGACACAGGCTATGTCAGATCGCAGTGATCCGGTCCTTTACCTCACAGATGTCTATGGTGTAACGCTCTTGCCTACAACTGTTCATGACGAAGAAGAGGTGGATGCATGGGCATTAATGCTTGCGGGCAAGCTTTCTAAGCCTGGAAATGTTAGCCCCTTCATAACTGTTGGCGCAGGAATTATGCCCACCAATGGGGACGCCAAACCAAGTGCGACAGTACCTTCTTTGGGATTTAGTAGATCGCTTTCGGCGTCTGACTCTGATACAAAGGCATGCGGTAAGTTCGGAGTAGGAATAGCTTACTTTCCAACAAAAAATGTCTCTCTTGGGTTAGAGGGAAGCTATGTATTCGGCCTTGGTGATTTCGCGTTTGATTTGGGCTTTCTTGGAGACCGTGAAATGGATATTCTCTATTTTATCTTCACTTTAGGAGCGGCATATCATTTCTGACATTTTGCTGAGACACTCCGCCTGTTGGCATTCACCCCTCCCATTATTTTTTGGTAAAGTCCGATTACCGATTGTCAAAGAGCGAAGGCAGGTCAGAAATGGCTCTGCCTTTTTCGGTCAGGAGCCCCACATGTAGTGTTCGAGGAGTTCCCCCTAAGACTTATACTTACTGCTATTAATCGCAAATTAGCCTAAATTTACGATAGTGCCATAATATCTCAACCTTTGACCACCGCAAAACCTCTATAATATCTTTCTCATATCTCTAATCCCACCCGGGTAAAGCCTACACAAGCGACTAATAAAAGGAAGGTTTCCTGTTAACAAAACCACCTCTTTTCTAATGCCACAGGTCAACATGCTTCCGAAAACCGGCGATCAGAATGAAAGATAGCAAGCACTTATCTATGAGTTTTCAGGGTGGGGGGAGATAGACATCATATGGCATTATCATGGATTTGGCCTGATTCATAATAGCAGAAAGTGAAAGTCAGTAACGTCGCGGTTCAGCGGCGGCGCAAAAGCGCCGTCCGCTGCAACCGATTGTTAGCTGATGGTGCGCCCTCTTACTTCACTGTTTTACAATGTCATCAGGCTTCCAAGCCTTGTTGAACCACAGTTCGAGCGGACCGTTAACGTTCGCAGATATTATACTACCTCCCTATTTCAAGATAATTCTCTGTCCCAGAATGAGTTCTCTTCTAACAGCTTACTCTCCAGTTCTATCGCTTCGGCTCATAGGGATCCGGTGTGCCAGCCTTGATCGCCGGTTCTTTCCCGAGCGATGTGAAGTGCGCCTTGAGGTGTTCTGCCATTGGCCAACGCACCCAAAAATGGCCGGCTGTGGCTTTGGTCAGCGGATACTCTTCCTTCGGATCATTATAGAGGTTATAGAAACGGAGGAAGTCGTAGGTCTTCTTATCGTCCGTGCCGCGCACGACCTCTTTGAACATCATCTTCCAATTGCGTGCGCCACTTGACGCCGAAGAGGTCGTTTCCGACGTAAAGGATGATTCCCTCTCGATTGGACTTCTCCTGCTTGCCGAGGAAGAAGTCAGTTTGATCAACACCGTCGATCACCCTGTCGCCCGGAATGGTCCCGCCAACGATGTTGGCAAAGGTGGGATACAGATCCATTTCATGAACAATTTCGTTATTCACAATGCCAGCAGGCACCTTCCCGGGCCAGCGCATGATGAAAGGGACACGCAACGAACCTTCGAGAGCTGTGAAGTAGCTCCCGCGCCATGGACCACTCCAACCATTGTGGCCCGGAATCATTTCTGGCCCATTATCCGAAGTGAAGATAAAGATGGTGTTGTCTGCAATGCCGAGAGCATCGAGGGTATCGAGCAGTTCGCCCGTGTAGGCGTCGATCTGCATAAGCACGTCGCCCCAGTAGCCATTGCCGCTCTTCCCCGCGAATTCCTTACTCGGGGTCACCGGCATGTGTGCTTGCGTGTAAGTCAGAAACGTGAAGAACGGTTTGCCGGCCTTTGCCTGGCGCTCGATAAACTTCTTCGCACGGTCAGTGATTTCGCGGTCGATCTCCGGCCGCATCGCGCTGTCGTAGACCTTCAGTTTCTTGGGGTCGGAGCCCTTCTTGCCGACGTAGATGTATTCCGGCACCGCGTACGGACTGAGTTTCTCCTTCACCACCTCGTTGAACTGGGGCTGATCGGGGCATAGACTCTCGTCAGTCGCGTTGGGGATGCCATACCACTCGTCGAATCCCTGATCGGTCGGGAAGCGACCCTTCGTGTGTCCAAGATGCCATTTGCCGAAGATGCCCGTCGCGTAACCGGCGCCGGAGAACATCTCCGCCATTGTTACTTCCCACTGGGTCAGACCGTACAACCCTGTGGTTATCGGAACAGAACCACAGCCACTGCGAATAGCGTACCGTCCCGTCATCAGGGCCGCCCGGCTGGGAGTGCACTGGGCCTCGACGTTGAAGTTCGTGAGTCGGATCCCCCGTCTGCGAGTTTGTCGATGCGTGGCGTTGGCGCGCCGCGGGTAATCCCACCGCCATAGCAGCCGAGTTCGCCATAACCGAAGTTGTCCATGAACACCAGAACGACATTTGGCTTTTCTGCAGCATGGGTAATATTGGCAACACAAGCTATGACTAAAGCGATAAGTAAAACAGTAAATAGTTTACTCATAACTACCCTCCTTTATTTATTTCTTAGAAATCAAAATGGGCTTTTTCAACCTTATTTCCCACTATCTGTAATCGGGCATTCTGGGCGGCCGTTCAAAATGTCTTGTCAGTATCATAACTCACGTAATAGTTACAACATCAAAAGGATACCTTCGTATTAGGGACAAGCCGCAATAACACCTGTAAGAATCAGATTCATGGGTGTAGTTTGTATCTGACACTTTGTATGGATTGGGCCCATCCGAAAATTACTTAATATCTAATAGTTTAAGCAGGTTATGATTTTCTCGGGTGGTCGCCGTGTAGAGATTTCATCCTGATATTATAACTTTTACGATACTGTGTTGATTAGAGTTATGTAGCGGAGAGTTTTAGTGCGGGGCTAAAAACGTGGATTAAAGATAATATGGCACTGTACGACATAAACCCTATTTTTTCTATTGATTTGGATGGCTTAAGTGGTATTTAATGTTTCTTGAATTTGCTCCCTTGTCAAGGCCTTTTTTGGGCTATGGCGTTGTAGCACTTTGGCCATGGCATTGTAGTAATCCCGCTGAACCTTCCGATTAGATACTTGCGAGTATCTCTGAGTGGTCTTGATTCGGGTATGGCCTAAGAGGTCCTGGATCGTCACGATGTCTGCATCGGCATTCAACAGCTGTGTGGCCATGGTGTGTCGCAGTTGATGACAGCAGACCTTTAAGCCGGCTTTTGGGGCATAGTGCTTCATGCGATGCTGGATGCCACGAACCAATAGGGGCTTACCTTCAAAGCGGCCCTTATCGACCAGGAAGAGCTTTTTTGCCCGAGAGCAGGGCCTGACTTTCAGGTATTGAACCAGCGCCTGATAAGCATCCCTGCTCAAATAGACAACGCGACCTTTTCCTCCCTTGCCTTCATAGACAAACACTTGGCCCCGGCGCAGATCAAGTGCGGCCATGGTGAGCTTGGCCACCTCTTCGACTCTTAGACCACAGCGCAGCATTAGTTTAAACATGGCTCGGTCCCGGGGACTGTCAATGATGTCAAAGAGTCTTGAGATTTCCTCATCTCTCAGATATCGCGGCAACGGTCGGGACAGTCGCAGGCTGTATCCGCGCTTTACCGGATTGGTCATTGTTACCCCTTCCTCGTTGATCAGATAATCATAGAACCCACGGATGCTGTCCAGATAACAGTTGATGGTTTTCGGTTTCAATCGCTTGTCCAACAGATCATCGATGAACGCTAAAAGTTTTTTATGTGTCACCTCTTCGATGGGTACATCGAGCCACAGCACGTATTGCTTCAAGGTGTTCATATAATTTCTGAGCGTATACTTTGAGTAATTTCTTCGTTTCAGAAACCTACGGTAGTTGAGGATCGAATCGGTAATAGCCATTCATGTCCCCCCTTTCGATAACTGCCATCGCTTTATAGTATTGTTCCCTGCGGGTATTGTCTGTAAGGCGTGCATAGCGACGGGTCATCTCAATGCTGTGATGACCGAGCAATGGCTGCAAACACTCCAGGTGCATACCCGCATTTAAAAGCTCGCTGGCACACGTATGGCGAATACTATGCAGCGTGTAGCCCTTATGCGACAAGCCGGCTTTATCCAGATACTTTCTAAATACTGCCCAGGCTGATGGATAACTAAGAGGTCAGGAGCCGCCACCGCTAAACAGATACTCTGTTTGGGGATTTTTCAACTTCAGCCATTTTTTAAGGGCACGGCAAGCATCATCACTCAGATAGACAACTCTGCCTATACGGTTCTTTTGTGCTTCAAAAATCTCAATGCACTTATCCTCAAGATTCAGATCCTTGAGCTTTGTGTTGAGTAACTCCCCAATACGCATCCCGGTCCTTAACAAAGTCAAAATCATGGCCCGATCCCGTGGATTCTTGATGACTGCAAGCAGCTGTCTGATCTCTTCAGGATCAATGGCTCGCGGCAATGCGTCAGGGACCTTGATGTGCATCTTACGCTTGAGCACATCGGGGTGAATCACGTCGCGTTCCATTAGAAAACCAAAGAACGCATAAAGCAGCCGCAGCCGCGTGCTGACAGCGCTGGGGCTCAAACCGCGGTCTTGTTCATGCTCAATGAAAGCACCAACGTCATCTCGGGTCAGGGTTTCAAGATGCTTGCGGCCCGTAACTTTTAGAAAACTTAGAAAAAGAACAATGGCCGATCCGTTGGCCCGGATGGTATTTGGACGGCAATTGCGGCAATTGAGATCATGGAGATATTCTCTGACATAGTCTTGTCCAAAAAGCCCTTTATCGGATAGCGCTCTTAGGATCCGAGCAATTTCAGAACTCGATCGAGTCTCCTTTGGCGGGAAAGCTATTGATTTGTCCGGCTCGGGCGGAAGATGGTCGGGATGATACGCAGTATTTTCTACAGAAACATGTTCAAGGTTCATCTCTACCTCCTTTACCGTTTTTGTAGAAAAAACAGGTAGATGATGACCTTAAACGTTGCTTCAGTCAATCACCATTTTATGTCGTACAGTATGGCAGTATCTATGACTTGGCTATCTTAGAGATTATTTCGTGTTATCATGAAATGACACCTGTTTGGCCTGAAGCACATTTCTTACTTCTCTATTTTGGTTATCTTTGTGCCTTGAAGGCCAAGTCCTCCCATCAGGCCCTTCTGATCGAAGAAGAATGCATAGATGTCCGACTTT
>CP070769.1:2318476-2326204 GCA_020347085.1 Desulfobacterales bacterium | reverse complement strand
GGGGACATCCTTTTTGAGGTCAGGTCACTGATATGGCCTGACAGGAGCCTAAACGGCACCATATTCGACATACGGTCCTGGGGCATTTACAATAGGCTTTTCAGCTTGTATGCAATGTTTGCGTGTGCCTAGTTCGTGACGTTCGATACCATTTGCCACTGACCAGCAGGATGAGGATTGACCTGCCTCAAAAAGAATATCCCCTGGTGGTTCCCTGAATGTTGTCTGCACAGCTATTTGGGCAACAGCCCGTGAAGAAACTACCGTATACCGCCCGCCTTCGATAACTGGAGCTCACTTTTTTTCAGACGCGGAGACCGTTGGTTCCTCGGTTCTTTTCTCAACATCTGCGTTATCGCCGTAAGCACAGACTTAAGGCTACCACCAGATTTGTTTCCATCACTTGACAAATCTCATGATATCAGTTAGATAGCAAAAAGAAAATTTTCCGGCTGATATATGTTACTAGCAGCGAGAAAATCTGGAATGTGGATTAAAGATTCCCCGCTGCAAGCTGCCGGGAATCTTCGGGTGTCAGGCATTGACAGATTCTTAGATTCGCTCACCAACCCCGCATTCCCGATAAGTAACGACAGATCGGGATAGATTGGGACGGGGCATGCGTGTCATGTTGCACCCCAAGCGTGAAACGTTGAGTCACGAGCAATGATCATGGCAGTAGAAGTTCTGGACACCGTTGGCCTGAAGTGCCCTCAGCCTGTTTTGAAGATAGCTGTTCGGGCTCCGGACATGAAATCCGGTGATATTTTGGAAGTACTGGGAGATTGTCCGACCTTCGAGAAAGACGTTCGCACCTGGTGTGAGCGACTGGGGAAGGTGTTCCTTTCTATTAAAGATGAAGGGGGAGACAAAAGGCGAATCCAGATACAGTTTTAAATGGTAGGGATTGGCTAGGCTTTTGCCACGGGCCAGGCAGGCACTGCCACGGGTTCGACCAGTTTTCCTACGCCTTGATGGGCCTCAAGCGGTTTTTCGCAATTGATAAAGTTTCCGGGAGGGAATCATGGGTCCAACGCAATCATCAGCACAGCTTCGGATCCTGCTGGTTGAAGACGACAAACACGACAGGCTATCCTTCCGCCGAGCCTTTCAAAGGAGCCAAGTCTCCTATGAGATCACGGAGTGCGAACGGGCCGAAGAAGCGCTGAAGCGTTTTCGCACTGACGATGCGCTGTTCGATCTGGCAGTCATTGACCATGGCTTGCCCGGAATCTCTGGTTTAGACCTGTGTAAGGAGCTTCTGGATGTAGGGGTCCCCTTTCCCCTGGTCATTCTAACCGGAAGGGGGTCGGAAGAGCTGGCCGTCGAAGCCCTCAAATTAGGTGTTGATGACTATATCATCAAAGACTCCGGCTTGGGCTATTTGGACTTACTGCCCACGGTACTCCCGGATGTGGTGCGCAAGCATGGTGATCGTTTAGCTCGCAAGGAGGCGGAGGAAGCGCTAAGAAAGGCTCACGATAAGCTGGAACGCCTCGTTGAAGAGCGCACCGCTAAGCTGGCTATGACAGCAGAACAACTAACGATGGAAATTACGGAACGAAAGCGTTCACAGAAACAGTTGGAACGTTATGCCTCTGAACTCGAACGCAGCAACAGGGAGTTGGAGAGATTCGCCTATATTGCCTCACACGACCTGCAAGAACCTCTGCGCACGGTGACGACGTATCTGCGAATGCTGCAGGGGATTTGTAAGGGCAAACTCAGTAACGAGGCCGACGAATACATCACCAATGCCTTAGACGGAGCCAACAGAATGTCTAAGCTTATCGATAACCTGTTGCGCTATTCACAGGTCACGGGTGGCAAGCCGGCTGAACAGGGCGACTGAGGCGCCTGTGTTGAGGGGACCCCGGATCATCCTCGCAAGGCTGTTGACGAAGCTGGGATGAGCATATCTTTGATTCCTGTGGCCTGAAACGTATCACAACCCCGTGGCTGGCAAATGACTTTTACGACTCCCCTTCTTACATGTTTTTCTAGTGCCTATCCTCGTTGCGTGAAACACCTGCTGTATTTCCACCTGGCCAAAGACCTGCCTCATGTGTAAGCGGCGAGAAAGAAGGAAATTGCTACGTTCTACTTCGCTTCCGGGAAAAATATCATCCAGACTCCTAATATGATGAAAAGGATGCCCGCCCCTATTTTGACATAATTGCCCGGGATGAACCTGCCCAGCCCGGCTCCAAGCACGACAGCCAACAATGAGGTTAAGACCAAGGCGGCAGCAGAGCCCACGAATACCGCAAGTGGGGACTTGCTCTCAGCTGCAAAAGAGAGCGTGGCCAGCTGCGTCTTGTCTCCCAGTTCAGCAAGAAATATCACGCAAAAAGTTGTAAGGAATACCTTGAGATCCATTGTTCTATCCCCCTGCGAAACTTCCCAGTCTTACGAGTGCTCAATGCGATCATCTCCATACCTAAGGTAGCACTCAGTGAGAGTTCATGTAAACACCTTGTTGGCCCGGAGGACAAACTCGAGATTCTCAGGTGGGGTTTAAAACTCTTTCAGGCGGGGACCGTTGAAAGGCAAACCTGTAGGTCGCGCGTTTGTTTTAACCTAGTTCACGCGGCAAAGCGTTTTGGCGACTCGGCGCAGCCCTTGCAAGAACCATCCAATCTGCGGTTTTGTGCTGTTCCGATGTTTTCGAGGTCCTTTGGTATAGAAACGTAGAAGATAGTGCCATTACTTGGAGCGGATTCAACCCATACCTTTCCCCCATGGGCGCTTACGATTTCCTTAACAATAGTCAATCCCAGGCCTGTGCCTTCTGTTTGCTCTGACGCTGGCAGCCTTTGGAACATTTGAAAGACCACTTCGGCATCCTTCCTTCCCACGGCCACCCCGTCGTTGCAGAAGGAAAATATGTGGAAATGCTTGTCCTGATCATAGTCTAAGACAATCTTCGTAAGACTCTTTCCCCCGTGTTTTAGCGCATTATCGACCAAGTTCCTAAAAACCCGCGTCATGGCCAACTGATCGGCTACGATCTCGGGAATGGTGTCAGGTTCCTTCCATGTTATGTTCCGCGCCTTTAACACGGGTGAAACCTCATGCCTGATATGCCTTATGATGCGTTTAACATCGGTCTTTTCAATATTAAAGGAGATTTTTTGGGACTTGATGTATTCATTGATGTCTTTTGTAAATACCTCAATCTGTTCGGCTGCCCTCTTGATTTGATGACAATATCTCTTGCCTGTTTCGTCTAGCCTATGTCCATATCTTTTTGCAAGTAATTTGGCAAAACCAGCAATCCCAATCGCAGGGTTCTTGAGGTCGTGTGAAATAGTGTAGGCAAAAAACTCCAGATCGTCCTTTTTCTGCCTCACCTCTTCTGCCTTTATCTGTATGTCTTCATAGAGCCTTGCAACGTTCACAGCAATGGCTATCTGGTTACCTATGGCAACCAGCAAATCAATCTTCTGTTGAGTTAGTGAAATCATCCGTTTAGAAGCCAAATTCATGACGCCTACAACCTTGTCCTTTACAATGAGCGGCACACAAATGATGACTTTGAATCCCTTGCTCTGTAAAAGGGCCGCCCTTGTCCCGTTCTCCAAGTCCGAAACCCGCTGAGCGATGAAGCTTTTCGTTCGAGCTGCTTTTCCTGAAAAACCTTCATTTATTCGAATCTTACGCAGTCCTTCCAACTGCTCTTTTGAAATTCCTTTGTAGGCAACCAATTCAAGATACTGTTGGGTTTCATCCATTAAGTAGATCCTGACAGCATCCTTCATAAAATGCTCTCGAATCTTTATTATTGCTCTATCTAAAATCTCTGTAAGGCCGAGAGAGCTGGTCAAATCGCTACCAATGTCATAGAGTACAGCAAGCTCTTTATGTCTCTTTTCAAGCTTGTTTTGGCTAAATTTGACAGATATATATTTTTTGTCGACTAACATGATGCAGCAGTTTCCACTTGTTTCGATTCGCGAGATGGACGAACTTCTCCCCTTCGCCTCACCCTGGCAAATGGAGACAGGAAACTCCACAGGAAGCTCTCATCAAAACAGACATTTTCAGAATTAGAAAAACATGCGTGAGTAATATTCGACAGGGCAAATCTGCGCACTGTTCAGGTTATGTTTACTAAATTCGGATACAGCATCTTTGCACATTCCGGGCATATACTGTGGCTAAACTCAACGCCTGTATGGTCTTCAATGTAGTTTTCAATACGGATCCAGTTGCTGGCATCATCTCGTATCTTTTTGCATTCTGCACATATCGGAAGAAACCCGCTGAGTACATGTGTAAGAGCCTCTTGAAGTCGTTCTTGGGCTATCTGCCGGGCTTCCTCAGCCCTCCTGCGCTCAATGAATGTGCTTATTCTCTTGGCAACGGCGTTGATCAATTCCCTCTCTTCTTTGAGGAAGGGTCCTTCGTCAGACTCAGGCCTTTCCTTCCCATACCAGACTTCGATCATGCCAATCTTGTCCCCGGCGACAATAATATCTGCGGCCTGCCTACACGGACCAGCCTTAAACTTATTGCTGTTGTATGCCTGACCTTCAAAAATCAGCCGAGCAGAGGCAACCTCTGAATACTGCCACCCTTGAGGGAGTGAGGCGACAACCTGCTGCAGCCTTTCCTCCAGAGAAGTCCCCGAGCGATTAACGATTTCAAGAACCGTATACAAGCAGTTCAGTTCTTTGGTACGTTTCCTGAGCACTTCTTCTAACCGCTCAATCTTCACCGACTCTTTCTCGAGCACCCGGACCTTTCTTTCTAACTCTTCACAAGTCAGTCTTTTGTCCATGAGGTCCCTTCTATACGCTACATAGCTGTGGTACTAAGACAGGACATGCCGTCGGGCGTGCTATATAGACGCCATGTAGGGATTGCAGTAACGTGTATGGACCACATTCCGCTGTCCAATAGCAAGAATATGCAAACAGTGAAAACATGGTGACAACGACGAGATCAAGCACCGCGTAACGCCTATCCTGGAATCCGAATGCGCCGACTCTCGACTTCGTCCAGCAGGTCCCGAACCGTATAAAGGACCACAAACCGGCCCTCTAGCTCTCTCACGAGGCTCCTAATCTTATCTTCTGGGAGGGGGATTGTGCGTATGTAGACATTATAACGCCCCTCCTCAGCCATTTCTCGCGTCGAGAGAATGCTCACAATACGCCCCCCATATGAACGGATCAGGTCAGCAGCTTCCCCGATCGAACCAGGACGATCCTCAAGACTGAGACCAAATTGAATCCCACCGGTATAGACCCCCGTAATACTGATCAGAGCCTTAAAAATGTCCGTTTGTGTGATGATGCCGACCAGGGAACTATTGTGGTGGATTACCGGAAGTGCTGAGATCTTGTTTTCCAACATCAGGATCGCAGCAAATTCCACGGTCTCATCTGGCCTCACAAACACAAGATTCTTGGTCATAATACTACTAACCCTGATGGTAGAAAGGAGATAATTCAGTTCATACATGTCCAACGTCGTTGCCTTGGACGGTGAGGCGTCTCTCAAGTCATTGTCGGTCACGATCCCAACCAGCTTGCCTTTCTTGTCGACTACGGGCAGACACCTGATTTTCTTCTCCTTCATGATGATAGAAGCCTTCATCATGGGAGTATCTTCATCCACGCTAATAACATCAGGGCTCATCCAGCTTTTTACTAACATGAACAACTCCTTGGACTTTAGGTCTTCACATATTTAACCTTAGGCCTGAAGGGATTGATGGTCAAAACCGGCACAGCAGCATTTTTAATCACATGATCTGCCACGCTCCCCATGAGGGTTCGTTCCAGGCCCTTTCTGCCGTGGGTCCCCATGATAATCAAGTCGATGTCCTGTTGATCGGCAAATTTCAAAATCTCCTCAGCAGGACTCCCTGTCACTACCTTGGTTTCGTGGTCAACAATAGCCCCCAGGTTTTTGTCGACAAACATCTCCATGTGATCCTCCCCAGCTTTGGCGATCTCGGCAACGGTATTCATCAACAGGTCGCGTGGAACATCGATCGTAGTTAGGTAAGATATATCTCGGGCTACGAATAGGAGATGGAGTCTTGCGTCAAAGGCTTGTGCTGTATCGCGCGCATAAGGGAAAACCTTTTCTGAACACTCTGAAAAGTCTATGGGAAAAAGTATGTTCTTGAATGCTTTCATGGCAACCTCCAGTTCAATTTTTTTAAGTAGCCAGTTCCCAACATTTCAGTCTAAGGAGTGTGGCGTTTGCGTGAATGGTCACTTGATCTTATTAGGATTCATAGTCATTACAGGAACGGGGGATTTCTTCACCACGTTCTCAGCTACACTCCCAAAGACGACATGCTCAAGACCTTTTCGGCTATGGGTCCCCATGATCACGAGATCGATATCCTCGGCGTCAATGAATTTTAGAATTTCGGTGACCGGATCGCCGGAAGTAATTCGTCTTTGGAAGTTGGGACAGCCGTGTAACTGTTCTTCGCAAACTCTGTTCATGGCCTTTTCGGCAATTTCTAAGGCTTCCTTTTGGAAAAGGTTCAAGGAATCTCGGGGAAGATCGGGAACATCGACCCTGTACCACAGACGAAGGTCTTCCGACACGTGAAGCAGATAAATCATGCTGTTGTATTTCTCGGAAAACAAGCGTACGTAAGGCAGAACCTTTGAAGAGTTTTCTGTCAAATCAACAGGAAAAAGGATTTTCTTTATTTCTGTCATCGCCTACACCTCCTTTCTGTATCTGCTCATTCGCATGTACTTCGGTGTGCTATTACTTGCTATTCAGTCATCCTCCGCGCCTATGAAGGCACAGTACGCCGGTTTGCAGGATCGAATACCGTTGACTTAACCGCCTTTAACTTGTGCTGACACCTCCGTCGGGGGTATGCCTTTGCCAGCACGTCCAGGATCACCGCTTTAAGCTTGTCAATATTGTTGCCTGTTTTTTCCACAAAGGCTGCTGCCTTCTGCACCGCCGGATAGTCGGCATAATCCGTAAGGAATGTGTGGACCACCACCGGTAGCGAAGGTTCTCTATCCTGCAGCTGCTTTAGAATCTCCACTCCACTCAAATGTGGTATCTCCAAGTCCAATATGAGAAGATCGGGAGCCTTGTTAGTGTCCAGCATCCTTAATACTTCGCGACCGTTGCTTGCTAAATCCACCCGGTAACCCTCAGCTGCAAGTTCGCGCCGCAGAAAGTTGCGAACATGGGGATTTCGCTCCGCGATCAAGATGGTGAATTGGTCGGTCACGATATTTACCTTTTCATTCACTTACCATGAAGAAGAGCAATGGGTGTGCCAATACAAATGACGACTGGGGATCAGCCCAACTGGCTAAAACGACTGACTATTATTGAGATACGACAGATCGACCGTCTGCAGGCCAAGAGAGGCCCCTGTCGGTATTTTTTACAGGTTGTAAAGCTGAGTTGAGGCTTTCTTCCGTGGCTGGAAATGGGCGGTTTTCGTCTGGGCGTGAGAGGGGTTGGGCAGTTGATCGTAAGCGGTAGAGTTAAGTTAATCATTGTGACCCGTTCCAGTGGCCCCTTATACTTGTATCATCATATCGAAACTAAAAATTTTCTTGGTAGGCTCGTGACAGCGCCCTTCCAATGCGACGGGCTATGTGAACTCCGGTTGTTGTTACCAAGGTGCGGTCACTTTCATGAATAATCGCAATGATCCTTTCCATCGGATGTTCTGCCTTCTCTAATTTCTCTTCATTTAGAATGAGACGAACAAGCTCTTCG
>CP070769.1:2290594-2318376 GCA_020347085.1 Desulfobacterales bacterium | reverse complement strand
CACAACCTGGCTGCCCTTAACAATGACTGCACCCACCATAGGGTTAGGGGACGTCCAACCACGACCCTGTTCAGCCAACTCAAGGGCCATTCTCATGTAGGTTTCGTCCACGATTATCAAAGACCTTGAACGGTTGCCTTTTACTTGTCTACGGGCAATTCCGTTCTTTTCTTGGGAGCATCAAGCAGATCTTTCAGTTCGGACATAAAGTCGTTGATGTCTTTGAACTCTCGGTACACTGAAGCAAACCGGACATAGGCGACATCGTCTAACTCATGGAGTTTCGTCATGACGCGACTGCCTACTTCAGCGGCAGGAATCTCCTTTTCTCCCATCTCCTGGAGTTCCCGCTCAAGTTCATCCACAAACGCTTCGAGCGTGTTTATGCTGATGTTTCGCTTTTCACAGGCCTTCTGCATTCCTACAAGGACTTTAGTCCGATCAAAGGTCTCGCGCCTCCCATCCTTCTTGATCAGAACGAGCGGCAATTCCTCAACCCGTTCATAGGTGGTGAATCGGTGATTACAGGCTATGCATTCACGGCGACGCCTGACGGCGTTACCCTCCTTAGTCATCCTCGAATCGATCACCTTGTTTTCTAGCTCACGGCAATATGGGCATTTCATATGCTTGGCCTCCTGGTGTTCGTCGTTGAGGAGCGGTTACTCGTTGTCGGATAATCGTCATCTTGGCCGGATACCTCATCTCTTGTGGCTATCTCGATATGAGCGTGAAACGGTCGAGGGCTAAAGAACGTCGGGCACCCGGTTTACGATTTTCGACTCACGATTCTTTCGCTCACCCTCCATCGATCTGCACAAGTTTCACCCGTGCAGCCCTCAGCATTTCCTCTGTCATATGGTCTGCATAACCCTCCTGATATATGATGTCACGGATACCTGCATTGATAAGCATTTTGGAACAGATGGAACAAGGGAGGTTGGTGCAATAGAGCGTAGCTCCTTTAATGGAAACTCCGTGGTACGCAGCTTGAATGATGACGTTTTGTTCGGCATGAAGTCCTCGGCATAGTTCATGTCGCTCACCAGAAGGCACCTCCAGCTCCTCACGTAGGCATCCGATATCGAGACAATGAGGCAACCCCGTAGGGGCCCCGTTATAGCCGGTTGCAAGAATTCGTTTGTCTCTTACGGTAATAGCTCCAACCCGGCGGCGGCGGCACGTAGAGCGCTTTGCCACCAGCAAGGCAATATCCATAAAATACTCTTTCCAGGAAGGACGGCTCATACGAAGGACTCATACTTCATTACACATAATGAGAACGTCTCAAAAAATCGGCTTATCTGTCCCAGCGCATTCAACAGGAATCTAGGTCGCTTAAACTCCAATCCCGTGGCCTTTTGTTAAATCGCTCCAATTCCTCTCTTGCGATCTCGACCTTCCACTGAACCCCACGCTGTTACTCAGTGTCCATCTTTTCAAGACGGCGTTGGTGGCGTCCCCCTTCAAAAGGGGTATCGAGCCACGTATCTACTAACTGCAAAGCCAGCGTGTCTCCGATCAGTCGCCCGCCCATGGCCAATATATTGGAGTCATTGTGGCGCCTGCTCATGATGGCCGAAAAAAGATCGTTAGCCCGGGCAGCGCGCACACCGCGAAAGCGATTGGCAACCATCGACATGCCAAGCCCAGTGCCGCAGATCAAAATCCCGCGATCAAAAGAAGCATCTGAGACTTTGCTGGCCACTTTTTTCCCAAAGTCTGTGTAATCCACAGATTCTTCACCGTGAGTCCCGACGTCTTCGACCTCAACGCCCCGCTGGCGGAGATGGGCAATCACCTTCTCCTTCATTTGATAACCTGCATGATCAGACCCGATAATCACCTTCATCTTCAAACGACCTTCATCATTCTATAGTTAGATAAGGATGGTTTATTTGGAAACTCATTTTGTGAGAATCTCTATCACAGGCAATTCATGGATTGGTTCGTTCGGGAAGCCGTTTGAGCCTCCCGAACCGAACACGCCTGACTGCCCTTCTTAAGCATGTTTTTTTATATAATTGATGGCATCTTGAACCGTTTGAAGTTTTTCAGCCTGATCATCAGAGATCTCCATGTCAAATGCCTCTTCCATGGCCATGATTAGTTCAACGAGATCGAGTGAGTCGGCACCGAGGTCATCCACAAAAGATGCCTCCATTACGACCTCATCCGGTTCAACGCTCAGCTTTTCAACAATGATGTTTTTTACCTTTTCTTCAACTGACACGTGCTATCACCTCCTTCATCTTAAAGTCTGTGATGATTTTTGGCAATAATGGTTGTCTAAGCTTCATCCCGCAACAGGGAGGCTTGTGGACAACAGCATAAAGCAGGGCCCTGGGAATAAGGTCCAGGGCCAGGCGTAATCCATAATCCGCGTCCCTTAAGCCTTAAGCCTTCGCAGTTACATCTCTCACTACATATACATGCCTCCATTCACATGGATAACCTGACCCGTAATATAAGAAGCCTTTTCTGACGCAAGGAAAGCAACCACCTCCGCCACGTCTTGTGGTTGCCCCATTCGTCCCAAGGGAACCTGGGCCAGCATGGCCTCCTTAACTTTTTCGGCAAGGTCGGCTGTCATAGATGTGTCGATAAATCCGGGCGCCACAGCATTAACCGTAATCCCTCTTGGGGCCAATTCCCTTGCTGCTGTCTTCGTCAAGCCAATCATGCCAGCCTTGGATGCAACATAGTTGGCCTGTCCGGCGTTTCCCATAACGCCAACCACAGACGCTATATTGATGATCCGTCCGAACCGCTGCTTCATCATGGTCTTGGCCACAGCCTGTATGCAACAAAAAGCTCCTTTGAGATTGATGCCCAGGACGCGATCCCAATCCTCTTCCTTCATGCGCACCAGAAGTCCGTCTCTGGCGATGCCCGCATTATTTACCAGCACATCCACACGGCCGCATTCCTTCACAATTTGGCTGAAGAACCCTTGCACCTCTTCCCGTAACGCAATATTGACAAGGGCTCCACGTACTGTCGCCCCGGCATCCTCAACAAGCCTCGCGGTCTCTTCAGCATCTGTGCTATTCTTGGTGGAGTAATTGAAATAGATCGTTGTGTTAGCATCAGCCATGCGCACTCCGATGGCACGGCCAATACCTCTGGATCCCCCAGTCACTACCACCACACGCTCGGCGTCGTTAGTCATTGTGTATCTCCCCTGTCTGCTGCCATGTGGCCTGAAGCTTGCTTTTCTGAGATGAAGTTTTCAGCTTGTTTCGATTGGTATGCATCCGTTGCTGATAGGGCAGCTACATTTCTTCGGTTTCGATGACGGGACGCCCCTTGTAGTAGCCGCAGTTTGGGCAGACGTGATGCGGCAACTTGGGCTCATTACACTGGGGGCAACTCGTCAGATTCACAAGTGTTGCCTTCTGATGGGTTCTGCGCTTTCTGCCCCTGGATTTGGAAACCTTTCGCTTGGGTAATGCCATGGGTAATCTCCTTATTCGGTACGACTCATCGTCTTGGTGAACTGCACAGGCGAGCGCATTCCCGATCCCCTTTTATCGGGGTTGCGGGGTTGGCGAGCGCATCAAAAAATGATCAAGTTCCTTGGAATTGGAGATTCTCCACAGCGAGCTGCAGAGAATCTCAATTGACTACAAATTGTCATGAAAAATCAATCATATGGAGCAAAAAGTCGTTGCTAACCTATTAGTATTTCAAGTTTTTTTGTCACGTTACTTCAAAAAAATAAAAAATGAGGTACCTACTATAGACAAAAAAACCGTTTTGTCAAGCCCTTTAGGCCTCCCCTTTTTGCGTATTGCCCATACTGAGGCCAATTCTGGCCTGCAGACCGTTAGCCGACGCCCTGTGCATGGGCAGGTACACGGCTTGTCCGAATGATCCGTTTGTGTTATGTTTATAAGTTAACTCAGGCTACAACGTAAAATATGCTGGGGAAACCGGATAAGTCGCAGATCAAAAATCGTATAATGAATCTGGAATCACGAGCAATGGAGGTGTGACATGTCTCGCATACCCGCTGTGGCCAACATGTTCTATCCTGGTGAAAAGGAGCGGCTGAAGGAGCAGCTGGACTCATTTGTCCGACCGGCACCAGAGCCAAAAAAGGTGATGGCTGCCATTTCGCCACATGCAGGTTATATGTACTCCGGTGGCGTGGCAGGTGCCGTTTTTTCTCAAATCAGCATTCCGGACGCGGTGGTGATCCTGGGGCCCAACCATAGGGGCATAGGGGCAAGGGTTGCTCTGACTGCCTCCGGGATATGGGACATGCCGTTGGGGTCTGTTCCAATCAACGAAGTACTGGCGAAATCAATTCTGCAAGTCTCGACCTCTGTTGTCAGGATAGAAGACGATCCCGGGGCGCACACCATGGAGCATTCCATCGAAGTTCAGGTTCCATTTCTTCAATTTTTACGGCCTGAAGTAAGCATTGTACCGATCGGGCTGTCCCACTTAACTTACGATGCATGTCAAGAGATTGGTCAGGCCTTGGTACAAGGTATTCAGGATTATGGCAAAGAAGTTCTTCTGGTGGCCAGCACGGATATGACCCATTACGAGTCTCAGGAGACAGCAAAGGCCAAAGATAAGTTGGCTATCGACCGTATCCTTGATTTGGACCCCCAGGGGCTTTATGAAACTGTATCCAAGCATGGGATATCTATGTGTGGGGTCATTCCCACGACGATCGTGCTTGAGGCATGCAAGTTCTTGGGTGCAGACAGGGCCGAGCTGGTTCAGTATGCTACATCAGGAGATGTGACCGGCGATTATGCCCAGGTTGTTGGATATGCAGGCTTCATTGTCTATTAGCGAGACAGTATGACTCGGCAGCAAAGAGGGCTCTCTCGCCCGCTCTCCCGATCGATCGGGGTCACGCGAGTCCACAGACATCACCGAGATAATCTTGGGTCTGATTTTTTGAGAGGGAAAAGTCAGACCAAATGCTCGGCTCCTGCCGGCGCATTTATACCCAGACAAAAACTCCTGCGTCAGTCTCGCTAGGCGGGATTTAGGCTGAATTGCCCTCTCAGCAATTCAGCTTGACAAGCTCTGAGGCTCTGTGGGCTCTGTGAGAGACAAGCAAAGGCACGGATTTTACAACTAAAGGACTCCATATCATGGAAGAGGTTCGAACCCGGTTTCCCCCGAGCCCCAGTGGATACCTTCATATCGGGGGTGCCCGAACAGCCATATTCAACTGGCTCTTTGCCCAAAAGACGGGTGGCAAGTTGATCTTGAGGATCGAGGATACCGACGCGGAAAGGTCTTCTGAAGAGTCGATCCGTGGGATCATTGAAAGCCTCAAATGGTTGAGCATTACCTGGGATGAAGGCCCTTATTTTCAGTCTCAGTTCATCAATGAGCATGTGGCAGCTGCGCAGAAACTCATCCAGTTGGGGCATGCATACAAGTGTTTTTGTACAAAAGAGGAGCTTGATAAAAAGCGCGAAGAGGCGCGCAAGAAAAAGTCTGCGTTACAGTACGATGGCACTTGTCGCAGGTTAACATCTGAGGAGATTAGCAAAAAGGAAGCCGCCGGGATGCCGTACACCGTTCGTTTGAAGGTGCCCCGTGGGAAAGGCTCGGTCCTTTTCGAAGACATGGTCTATGGCTTTATTGAGAAAAAGTATGAAGACATAGAAGATTTTGTCATCGTCCGTTCCAATGGTCGGCCTCTGTATGTCCTTTCGAATGCTGTGGATGACATCCGAGACCGAATCACCCATGTCATTCGCGGACAGGATGGGCTTGCAAATACGCCCAAGCAAATCTTGATATACAGGGCTCTTGGTGCACCCATTCCAAGATTTGCCCATATGTCCCTCACTTTGGATCCCAAAAAGGCAAAGATCTCAAAAAGGACGCACGGCGAATTGGTTGCCGTCCACTTCTACAAGGAACACGGTTTCCTGCCCTGGGCATTTGTAAACTATCTGGCCCTTCTGGGATGGTCCACCTCTGATTCAAGAGAGATCTTTTCTAAGGAAGATCTGATCGAGGCATTTTCTCTCGAAGGCATAAGTCGCGCTAATGCCATCTTTGATGTGAGGAAGGACGATCCAAAATTCTTTACCGACCCAAAGGCGATTAGTATCAATACACATTACCTGAGAAATCTTCCGGTTGAAGAGATTGAGCCTTACGTCAGGGCAGAGTTGGAAAAGGCGGGGATGTGGGATCCGGATTTTGAGGGGATGAAGCGCGATTGGTTTCTTCATACAGTCGACGTGATTCGAAGCAGATATCATGTGACCACCGATTTTGTGACCCTGGGTCGCCCTTATTTTTCAGAAGACTACCCTGTCGAGCCGAAGGCCCTGGAGAAGAATATCCTGAAGCACGAAGGACTGAAAGCGTGGTTTCCTATCCTGGCGGATCGCTTGGAAGCCTTGAAAACGTTCACGGCCGAAGAGGCTGAACATGTGATCCGTGAGATGGCTGAAGAGTTTGAAATCAAAGCGGGGATATTGATTAATGGCATTCGCGCGGCGGTCACGGGCCTGGCAAAAGGTCCAGGGTTGTTTGATGTGCTCATAGCCGTGGGACAGCGTCGTGTGGTAGAGCGCTTGCGGAAGGCTGTAACATTCTTTTAGTAAGGCACCGCTAGATATCTTGGTAACAGGCGTAGCCGGATGACAGGGTTTCTCAAGAGGCCAAGTGAGAAAAATGCTGTGAATGTGACTGCAACCAAGTTTACCCCTCCGCCCAATTTCATCCGCAATATCATTGCTGAAGACGTTGAGGCAAAAAAGAACAATGGCCGAGTTCATACGCGGTTCCCACCGGAGCCTAATGGGTATTTGCACATTGGACACGCCAAATCAATCTGCCTCAATTTCAGCCTGGCAGCTGAATTCGGCGGCCTTTGCAATGTACGATTCGATGATACCAATCCTACCAAAGAGGACGTTGAATATGTAGAATCAATCAAGTCAGACGTTCGGTGGATTGGATTCGATTGGGGTGATCGGCTGTTCTACACGTCTGACTACTTTGATCAACTTTATGAATATGCCGTGCAGCTGATCAAGGATGGCAAGGCGTATGTTTGCAGTTTGAGCGCAGATCAAATCAGAGAGTATCGAGGTACCTTGACTAAGCCGGGCAAGGACAGTCCGTATCGTCCACGTTCGGTCGAAGAGAACTTGGACTTGTTCGAGCGCATGCGGGCAGGAGAATTCGAGGACGGCGCTCACGTGCTTCGAGCAAAGATTGATATGACATCTCCAAATTTGAACATGCGAGATCCAACTATCTACCGCATCCGAAAGGTCGATCATCATCGGACGGGCAGTAAATGGTGCATTTATCCGATGTACGACTTTAGTCATTGCCTTTCGGATTCCATTGAAGGGATCACGCATTCTATTTGCACCCTAGAATTCGAAGATAATCGCCCTTTGTACGACTGGATCCTTGACCAATTGAACGTGGATTGTCATCCACAGCAGATTGAATTTGCTCGTCTCAATCTCAGCTACACCGTTTTGAGTAAGAGAAAGCTCGTTCAATTGGTAGAGCAGGGGGATGTCTCCGGGTGGGATGATCCGCGGATGCCTACTATATCGGGTATGCGGAGGCGGGGCTACACACCAGAGTCGATTCGAAACTTTTGTGAGCGCATCGGAGTAGCCAAGAGGGATAGTATCGTCGACATGGCTTTACTCGAGTATTGTGTCCGCGAAGATTTAAACAAGCGAGCGCCACGTGTCATGGGCGTGTTGCGCCCACTTCGTGTAGTCATTGACAATTATCCAGAAGACCAGGTGGAGGAGTTGGACGCCATAAACAACCCGGAGGATCCCAGTATGGGTACACGTAAGGTTCCTTTCTCCCAAGTGCTGTACATCGAACGAGAGGATTTTCGTGAGGATCCACCGAAAAAGTTCTTCCGTTTGGCCCCGGGTCGTGAGGTGCGGCTAAGATACGCGTATTATATCACATGTGTGGGAGTGGTTAAGGATGAGCAGACCGGCGAAGTCGCTGAGCTGCACTGCACCTATGATCCCGAGACGCGAGGTGGCTGGTCAAAAGACGGACGGAAGGTGAGAGGAACACTTCACTGGGTTTCGGCTGCTCATTCGCTCGAGGCTGAAGTGCGCCTGTACGATCGTCTCTTTGAAATAGCGAATCCAGACGGAGAAAAGGATGGTGCCGATTTCAAGACTTATTTGAATCCGAACTCCTTGCAGGTGGTGACGTCATGCGCCATTGAACCTAGTCTATCACATGCAGAACCAGGAAGCGTCTACCAGTTTGAAAGACTTGGCTATTTCTGTGTCGATTCCGTTGATTCGTCCGACAAAACCCTTATGTTTAATCGGACTGTTACGTTGCGCGATTCATGGGCCAAGATTGAGAAGAAAGAGCAAAAGCAAAAGTAGACACGGGTCGTAGGACAAGAAGGACCCCATCCACTGCATATTCATTCCACACCTTTCCTTGCTAATCCAGGAAACCCATCGAAAGATGACGTCTTGACGCTCTAAAACCACTGGACGATCTCTAAACTCAGCCGGGGTTAACGTTTATAATACAGGGAGCTTCAAGCCGAAAACAGGACCCGCAGAGGCCGTTATTTCGCACAGAAGGCTGAATATGGAGGTAGGCAACACAGTGGGCAATCAACGAACAAAGTGGAAGTAAACATTTACTCCTGCAATGACCAGAAATCCACCAATGAAAATCAGCAAATTTTGGCTACTGTGTTCCAGTTGCATGACATCCATGCCTTGAACTGTCTTCTGAAACAGGACCATAAACGCAGGAAATGACAAAAAAGTTATCACCGCCCGGTCTCCGTAGCGCATTAACAGGACAATAGAGATAATGACTATGACAGCAATTACCCATGGATTCATCAAAGTCGCCAGGGCATCCATACCGGAGAGGATCTTATTGGCCTGTTCGAAATCCATGGCTTTCAGTGCCAAGAAGAGGTCTGACCACATGATAGGCTCCTTTATGTTTGCCTGGAATATGCATAATTCATGCCAAGTTGTCCTTATCCGACATATTTGCGAAAGCCTTAAAACAACGAACAGAAAGAGCATGATTCTAGAACATTCAGGCGAGGGTGACAGAAAGGAAAGGCATGGAAGTTTTTAGTAACAAGTATAGACAAGCCGTTGAGTGAAGAAAAACTACATGTTACCTTTTCAGTTTCTTAACGATGTAGACAGGGCCATTTGCAATAATGGATACCAGCAAGATACATTGAAAATGGGCACTCATGGGGATGTTCTTCGAGGCACTCCACGAATGTTTCCAGTCCAACATCTCGTGCCTTGCAGAGATTCTCGCTTTCCTGTTTGTACCATTTGAAATCGTAGGGGCATTCCAAGCTATCTATGATCTCCTCTATTTCCAGCCTATGTTCTTGATCCATCCCCAGCCACCTTGGACATGTTTCAGGTGCGGTGAGACGGTTGGCCATCACGAAAAAATGGTCCCTGGGAACTGGAGGATATAGCAGGGGAAGGGGGGAAGCCTTTCAGACTATATCGCAGCCCCCAGGGATAAGAGAGGAAAAAGGAAAACGGCAGAGGGCCACGTTGGCCAACAGCCGATCTTCTATGTCAAAGTAAGCATAATGCAAAAAAAGTCAAGGAAGCAGAGGGCGCAAAAAAGCCTCAAGGATGGGTAGACAGTCACGAAGGGCATCAGGAAAGGAGGCCATGGCGAAAAGAGAAAAACGTCAGGCTTCATAGGTGTCCGTGTTTTAAAAACCAGGGGAACGTCAGGATGCTGACATAGAAGATCCAAGTAAACCCAGTACTGCTGAGGGGGCTCCGGTAGTCTATGGGTAGTAGGGGTGCTTGGAGTTCAGAGCTGGTAAGCTCAAGGACAACCATTACTGGCTTTGCGTCAGTTCTTTGACATTAGAATGTGGCAATTTGGTCGAAGGCGCACATTAACGTCAAGGCTTTCCGCTTCAGGAGTAAACCGATATTCTTTGTCATTTCAAGAGCTTGGAGCTATAATCCTAGAAACAGCACCAAGATACACAGAGTCATCAGCATCGACGCGCTGCCTTTAGTTAGAACCCCTGTCATTCAGGGCTGGGAGGCTTCACCGTTGAACTGGCTCGTGACCTCACGCCTCGCCTGTCGTGTGGTTCTGGATAAAATATTCCAACCGAGATAACTGGTGAGGCGACAGGTCCCCAAATTGCACGCCACATCGCCTCTTCTGTAAGGAAAATGTGGGACTTTTGTAGATTGGCAAATCCCAAACGCTTTGACATGGTATTTGATGCAAACGAAAAAGACTGTCGGTGACAAATATCTCCAGCTCGGTTGCGTTGATTGATGGCGCTTTCAGACTCACATACTCAAACATAAGTCCACCCATGCTAATATTTTTTAGTCGACCCGCTCCGGTATCAGAAGGGCTGAGTATGACATAAGCACCCTCCTGGACCAGGAAGCGCCTGTGTTTGCGTCGCTCGACGCGCTCTTTTGTATTCGTCATGTGGCAACCTCTTCACTATATTTATTATCGAGAGGGCAGAAATGTCTGTTATGGCAAGCAAAAGTCATGCCACGTGAATGAACTGCAACAGCGAGCGCATTCTCCGTCCTGACTTGTCAAGACTGCAGGGAGCTTCAACTTACGGTCGCTTGGTCTCAACAAGGGTATGGCGGTTCAAGACGTGAAAGAGTCATGAAAAGTGACCAATGGCCTACGTGGGGTGGAGGAAAATGGCAGTAATATAATGAAGTGGGGTTACGCGAATTGCCACACAAGGGATGTACACTCCGGAAAGCCAAGGGGAGGCATTTGCGTCATGTTTGGGGTCCTTCAACGGAACGTCAAGATTTGACCGGCTATACGACCTTTTTCCCTGCCAACATTTGCAGTTTGAGTTGCCGTTTATCGTCGTTCGCCACATAGACCGTATGGGTTGGAAATGCAAACTCAATGCCTTCCGCTTCAAACCTGTGCATGATTTCGAGACACGTTTTTTGCAGCCAGCCCTGGTAGGCCCAGTAGTCGGGCGAATGATACCAGGCAATGACTAAGATGTTAAGGCTCCAATCATTGAAGCCGTTAAAGAATACCCTTGGAGGAAAATCCTCTTTCATGCCTTCATGGTTTTCGAGGATTTCCCGGATGATTTGAACGGCCTTTTCAACTTTGTCCGGCGCTGTGTCGTAGGTGATCGTGATGTTGGTCAGCCAACGGATGTAAGGCCTTTGGCCAATGTTTTCTACATTGGAATTGACTATCTTTTCATTTGGAATAGAAACCAGGTGGCCGTTCAACGTCCGAATCCGAGAACTCCTAAACCCGACCGATTCTACGACGCCATCGTGGTTGTCAACGACGATTCTTTCCCCCACTTGGAAGGGCTTGTCAAACAGGATCGTCAGTGTACCAAAGAAGTTCGCAATAGGTTCTCTCGCAGCCAATGCCACTGCCAGACCACCTATTCCCAGAGAGGCAAGCAAAGGGCCTATTTTTATCCCAGTTAAGTTCTGAATGATGATAATGCCTCCGATCACAATGATGAAGACACGGAGAGTTTTCCCTACAAGAGGCGCTAGCACATCATCTATGGTGCTTTCCGTAGAAGCTGCCCATTTCTTGATCTGGACGTCTACTATGGCAATCAGGCGATAGATGAACCAAAGAATGGCGAAAGCGCCTGCCATATTGGCCGCTTTCTGAGATACAAGCTCGACAAGATTAGCCCCCTCTGGGGTTCGGAAATGGATAAACAAGGGCGAGATAGCCCAGTATATTCCGTAGGCCCAGATAAAGAGGGAAAGAGGCCTGGAGAGAGCAGAGAGCAGTAAACTTTTCCAGGAAACAGCCCCCTCCTGTGGGGCGAATCGACGGATTTGTGCGTTGACCATCCATCCCACGATACGCTCCGCAAGGAGTACGGAAAAGACCAGGAGGAGACAAACACTGAGTTTCAGCCACGTAATGCCTGCAAAGACCTTTGTATTGATCCAACTTCCCAGGTGTGAAGAAGCCTTCTCACCGAGTCGGTCGATCCCTTTGCCTATCTTCTTGCCAGCTTCACCAATTTTTGTCGTCTTGATAGGAGTTGTGGCAGGCTCATGGTCGGCCGCCGGCTGGCTGACAGCCTCCGTTCCCTCTGGCTGGATTTCAGTTTGGCTCAACAGTGTGTGTGGGCCGGTCAATTCAAAAAAAACGGTCAGCAGGAGTAGCACCCAGAGAACACGCTTAACCTTCATTGCTGTGCCTCCATTCTTTTGGATTGAACTGGAACAGCGAGCACATTCCCTGTCCCGATTCATCAGGACTGCAGGGGTAGCGAGCGCCTAAATAACCACATGTGTCAGGTGGCTTTGTTGAGAGGCTGCAAGCCACAAAACAAAGAAGCATGAAGTGCTATGGTTTAAGTTTGTATGCCCTTGCTGAGCAAGGGGATGGAAACAATCCAAAAATGGTAAACTTTCTTACAGTCCCGATATATCGGGACTGTAGGGAGCTTCAGTAGCTTTTTAAAAGTTTATGAAGATTATCCATCGGAACCAATGGGGTCCGCTGACGTCATTGTGTCAATATAGAGCCAAACAGCTTAGGCGTCAAGGGAGGACCCGTGACTGAGCGTTGACAGGGCTTGCTAAAGAATGCATCTACGTCCACCAGGATAACAAACCCGCAAGTCTGACAGATGCCAGTCGTGGCCTACCGAGGTTCATGTCCCGGAAATTCGGAGCATCCAGACTCAGTGACCACCTTATCAGCAATGCTGGATGGCCAAAAAAGAAATTCAAAATCGGCTACGACGGGCTCTATTACTCTTGAAATACGTTTGAGATTCGGTAATATGACAAACCATCTTTCCAACCGTGTAAAGAAAACCGCCTGATTCACGGATGGTCCCTAAGTAGGTTGATAGTTAGGTTGATAGTAAGGAGGCGATAAGCAATGCGTTACGACACGGGACTGAGGGCCTATACTTCAAAGAGGATAGAAGAAGTTGAGGTGGCGGATATCCTCGTAGGTATCCCTTGTTACAACAACCAGGCAACTATTATGCACGTACTCCAGATGGTGACGCATGGGCTTCACAAACACTACAAGGATTTGCGATCTGTCATCATGGTCGCAGACGGGGGTTCTACGGACGACACGCGGGAGGTAACCAAGGAATTCCAGATCAAGCCTTGGCAGGAAAAGATCGTGTCTATCTACCGAGGACCCGGCGGCAAGGGTTCTGCTTTTCGGTCCATCTTCGAAGCGGCCAAGCGTCTCAAGGTGAAAGCCTGCATGGTCGTTGACTCAGACTTGCGTTCCATTACCAGCGATTGGGTTAAATATCTTTTGGAGCCGATCCTGAAAAAGGGCTTCCAATACGTTTCCCCCGTATATTCTCGCTACAAGTATGATGGGACGATCACCAACAATATCGTTTACAATTTAACTCGTGCTCTTTACGGTCTCCGAATCCGTCAGCCCATTGGCGGGGACTTTGCTTTCGTAGGCGAATTGGCGTCATATTATATTGAACAGGATGTATGGGAAACGGACGTATCTCGCTATGGCATTGACATCTGGATGACCACCAACGCCATAGTCAGCAACTTTAGAATCTGTCAGTCCAACCTGGGCGTTAAGATACATGACGCCAAGGATCCCGCTGAGTCACTGGGGCCTATGTTTCGCCAGGTGGTTCACACCCTTTTTGTACTTATGGAAGAGCATGAGGATTACTGGAAGGCTGTGCGAGGTAGCCGGACCGTGCCCATGTTTGGACTTGAGGATTTCAAGGAACCGGAGCCAATCCAGATTGACCTAGGCCGATTGGTTACAGAGTACAAGACAGGCTTCCGTCAGTTTAAGGGTCTCTACAAGAGCATATTTTGCTCCGATTGTTACGAAGAACTCAAGAAGTGCGCTGCCAAAGCGAAGACCAAGTTTGTCATGCCCGTACAGACTTGGGTCATGGTTCTTTATGAGACCGCAGCAACCTTCCATGCCTGGACTCTCAACAGGACGCAACTCGTAAACCTCATTACCCCACTCTATCTTGGTCGTGTTGCTTCTTTCATCAACCAGACCAAAAAAATGAGTTCAGTCCAGGCTGAAGAAGTAGTGGAGGAACAGGCTCAGGTGTTTGAAGACCAAAAGGACTACCTCGCAAAAATCTATGACGCACATGATTACCAAAGGAGATAACCCATGTCGAATTTTGCTCAAAAACACACTAAAATTACAGCTTTTTACCTTCTTACGAAATCTAATCCCCACTTGAAATCAGAGCTCCGTCACCACTCAAAGTGGAAAAAAGCCGTACTTGTTATGCCTCTTCTGGCATCCGAGTACATGGATCCTGAAAACCGACCGGTCTTTGAAAATATTCTCAGACAGCTCCGCTCCGCTTCTTACCTTTCTCGAATTATTCTTGGACTGGACCAGGCTGACACGGACGACGTCCGGGAACTGGCTCGCCTTCTTGATCGCTACGAGTTAAAGAATTGCCTCATCCAGCACAATGACGGCCCTGGTTTTTCCGCCATTTATGACAAGTTGTCACAGGCTGGGTTTAACCTTGCTGTGCGAGGGAAAGGAAAAAATATGTTCCTTTCCTTTGGCATCGCAATCGCCTTAGGCGCCCGAAGTGTGGGTCTCCTTGATGCGGATATCCGCACTTTCCGGCGAGAGCATCTGGATCGGCTTTTCTATCCGGTCCAAGTCCTGAATTATCAATTCTCTAAAGCTTTCTACGCTCGTCTGAAGGACGGACAGATATACGGCCGGGTAAAAAGGCTGTTGCTTGACCCTTTGCTTATTGCGCTCAAACGAAAATTCACGGATACCAAAGAAGAAAAAATCTTGCGACTGGTCGATTATCTGCTGAATTTTAACTACCAGCTTTCAGGAGAAGTCGTTTTTGACGTTAACCTGCTCAAACGTATGCATTTTGCCATGAACTGGGGAGTGGAGATCTTCACGCTTATAGAAGTCTTTCGCAAGGCAACGAATGTCGCTCAAGTGGAAATTTCTCATGGCTCCTTCGATCATAAACATCAATCGGTGTCAGAAGCAGACAGGGAAAAAGGCCTCCACAAAATGGTAGTCGATATTGTGACGACACTCTTGAGTGCCTTGGTTATCGAGGAAGGGTTGGAGATTTCGGATCATTTCATGCGAGATCTAACAGTCACCTATTTGGACGTAGCGGATAACCTCATCAAAATGTATGCCGAAAATGCTGCCTTTTCCGGCTTAGAGTATGAAGCCAACGCGGAAGAGGCAGTCGTTCACAGTGTAGTGAAAGATGCGATCCTGTATGCTGGGGATCTGCTGGTTTCGCCTTATCGACTTGCGGACCGGTTTAGTACTTTTGTGGGAAGCCATGAAGCCTTCGAACCCTTTGTAGCCTCTGGCTTGTTACAGGCAATTTCCGCAACAGCCCGCAAGACGCGAGACCAACTCTTTGAAACGCCCCACACGGTCTCTTGGGAGAGGGTTGAGCGAAAAATGCCAAACATTCTCTATGACATCATTGACGTTGTGGAAAAGGAAAAGGGGCTTTATGTCAGATAACCGCTGGCCGCACGCACGTGGTCGCATGGCTATCTTGGTTTCAGTGCATGCTAGTTGTTGCAATGGCAGTTCATTTCAAGAGAGAGTATGGCTATAAGAAATTGACATGGAGGATGCATGGTCAAAGATACACTCAAAGTTCTCTTTCTCGCGCCTGAGGTAGTTCCTTTTGCAAAGACCGGTGGGCTGGCAGACGTAGCAGGCTCCCTGCCCAGTGCCTTGCACAGACTGGGAGCAGACGTCAGGATTGGGCTTCCTTATTACCGCATGATCAAAGAAAAGGGTATCGCGACTAGAATAGCTTCAGAGCGCCTCGAGGTCCCCCTTGGACACCTCATCCTACGAGGGGATGTACTCGAGACAGAGACTGAAGACGGGCTCCCCGTCTATTTCTTCGAACGGGAAGACCTTTTTGATCGACCAAATTTGTATGGCACCCCGGAAGGTGACTACTATGACAACTTGGAGCGATTCACATATTTTTGTCGTGCTGCTCTCCTTTTTGCCAGAGAGGTGGACTTTGATTTTGACGTCGTCCACTGCCATGACTGGCAGACTGGATTGGTTCCTGCCTATCTCAAAACACTCTACAAGACGGATTCCTTCTTCTCAGCCGCTGTTTCTGTGTTTACAATTCACAACATAGGATACCAGGGCATCTTTCCGAGAGAGAGATTACCCACCTGCAGTCTTCCATCCAGCGAGTTGCATCCAGGAGGCATTGAATACTGGGGCAACATCAGTCTGTTGAAAGCGGGCATCATGTACTCCGATGCCATCACAACCGTAAGCCCGAAGTATAGCCGAGAGATTCAGACTTCTGAATACGGTATGGGCATGGAGGGTATCCTTCACCACCGAAGAACTTTTTTGCACGGAATACTGAACGGGGTTGACTACGGCTTGTGGAGTCCGCAAACTGATACCCACGTGCCAGCCAATTACTCCCTCGAAAAGCTGGCTGGAAAAAAGCGTTCCAAGGAATTCTTGATAAAGGAAATGAACCTTGATCTTACTCTCATGAACCGGCCAGTTTTGGGGATGATTTCCCGACTCAGCGCGCAGAAGGGACTTGATTTGCTGGTGCAGATTCTGGATGAAATCCTGGCATTAGACTTAGGCCTCGTGGTTTTGGGTTTAGGGGATGAGGAAATTCAAGAAGCTATTCAAGAGGCGGCTGATCGACATTCCGGACACATGGGGATAAAGATCGGCTTTGATGAGCCGCTGGCACATCGTATCATGGCGGGGGCGGACATTTTTCTTGTTCCGTCTCAATATGAGCCCTGTGGCTTGACCCAGATGTATGCCTTGAGGTACGGAACAGTGCCTGTAGTGCGTGCCACAGGCGGATTAGACGACACGATTGTCCCGTTTGATCCAGAGACGGGAGAGGGCAATGGATTCAAGTTTGAACCGTATGAGGCGAAGACGTTGTTTGAGACTATCCAACAGGCCGTAAAGCTCTTCAATGATTACAGAGCTTGGAAGACACTCATGGCAAACGGGATGAAGGCGGACTTTTCCTGGGATCGGTCTGCCAAGAGCTACCTGGAACTCTATCGATCACTATTTAAGGGAGCCTAGGAAGAATGACTTCTCAACACACGGTATTTTACGATTTTAGCCTCCTATCCAATGACGACCTCTACCTTTTTAACGAAGGGAGCCATTTTCATCTTTATGAGAAAATGGGTGCTCACCTGGCATCGCACGATGGCATCGAGGGAATTTACTTTGCTGTATGGGCGCCAGATGCTGAGAGGCTATGCGTTATGGGAGATTTCAATGACTGGAACAAGGACAGCCACCAACTGCGCCCCAAGGGACAGTCAGGAATTTGGCAAGGCTTCATTCCCAATCTCGGCGCTAGCGCAGCATACAAGTATCATATTCAATCCCGCTACGCCGGCTACCGGGTGGAGAAGGCTGACCCCTTTGCTTTTTTTAGTGAGGTGCCTCCCAAGACAGCTTCCGTTGTTTGGGATCTGAGTTACGACTGGCATGACCAGGATTGGATGAACAACAGAGGTGACCAAAACCGCGCCGAAGCGCCCATGGCTATCTACGAGGTGCATCTTGGTTCTTGGATGCGGGTTGCAGAGGAGGGAAATCGCTCACTTTCTTATCGGGAACTGGCTCCAAAGCTGGCTGAATATGCGGGTAATATGGGCTTTACACATGTTCAGTTCCTTCCGGTGATGGAGCACCCCTTCTACGGCTCTTGGGGCTATCAGTGCGTAGGGTACTTTGCTCCCACGAGCAGATATGGGCAGCCACAGGATTTTATGTACCTGATCGAGTGTCTGCACCAAAGGGGCATTGGAGTCATCCTGGATTGGGTCCCATCGCACTTTCCAAGTGATGAGTACGGCCTTGGCTTCTTCGATGGTACCCACCTCTTTGAGCACTCGGACCCTAATCAGCGCATCCATCCGGATTGGGACAGCCTTATCTTCAACTACGGTCGCAATGAGATACGAAGCTTTCTGATCAGCAGTGCCCTGTTTTGGCTTGATAAGTATCACGTGGACGGCTTCCGGGTAGATGCTGTCGCCTCCATGCTTTACTTGGACTACGGTCGGAATGAAGACGAGTGGATTCCAAATAAATATGGTGGAAAGGAGAATATTGAAGCCATTGACTTTCTTCGGCGCTTCAACCAGGAGGTATACAAAGGCTATCCGCAGGTGCAGACTGTGGCGGAGGAGTCCACAGCGTGGCCCATGGTGTCACGTCCCACGTACGTGGGCGGTCTTGGCTTTGGCATGAAGTGGGACATGGGTTGGATGCACGACACACTGGAGTACATGTCAAATGACCCTGTTCATAGAACATACCATCACAACAAGCTGACATTTCGCATGCTCTATGCGTTTCATGAAAATTTCATTCTTCCGCTTTCTCACGATGAGGTGGTTCACGGAAAGGGCTCCCTTCTGGCAAAGATGCCGGGAGATGACTGGCAGAAGTTTGCCAATCTGCGGCTTCTGTTTGGCTACATGTATGCGCAGCCGGGCAAAAAGCTTCTTTTTATGGGCGGGGAGTTCGGCCAGTGGAGTGAGTGGTATCACGAGACTGGTTTGGACTGGCACCTCCTCGATTATCCTCTTCATGCAGGTCTCCAGCGTTGGGTTGGTGATCTGAATCGCGCCTATCAAAACGAACCGGCCCTGCATCAACTTGATTTTGACGGCGGCGGCTTTGAGTGGATCGATTGCAACGACGCAATGCAGAGCACGCTTAGCCTGATGCGCAAGGGACACGGGAGTGACGATGTGATAATCATTGTGTGCAATTTCACACCTGTGCCCCGCTTCGATTATCGAGTCGGTGCGCCCAGGGAGGGCTTTTGGCAGGAGATACTAAACAGCGATGCCGAAGATTATGGAGGGAGTGGCATCGGTAATCTTGGACGAATTGAGGCAACTCCTGTCTCACATCACGGCCGTCCCCACACCCTAACAGTAACGTTACCTCCCCTCGGAGTCGTCTTCCTCAAGTGTGAAGATCTCTAGACAAAACGTCTAGTCATGATAGATAGCTGAAAGGAGCGGTGCCATGGCGAAGAGTGAGTCAACCTTGGACAGAATGCGTCGTGAGGCCCATGACATTTTTCAGGCTGCCCTTCGGGCAGTCGATCCAGAGGAAGCGATCCTTCGGCACGTCAAGTTTCAGGATGACACCCTGTCGATTGGTGAGCGACAATTCAAGCTCACGGACTATGACAGAGTCTTCGTGGTCGGTGCTGGCAAGGCAGACGCCCCCATGGCAAAGGCCCTCGAGAGCCTTCTCAGAGACAGAATTGAAGACGGGGTCATTGTAGTCAAAGAAGGACATGGACTTTCTCTCCGAAAGGTCCAGGTAAGGGAAGCCAGCCATCCGGTTCCTAATGCACGAGGCGTTCAGGGGACCGAGGAGCTCCTTTCTCTCGTAGAACATGCAGGGCGGGCTGATCTGATCATATGCGTGATGTCGGGAGGCGGATCCGCCCTTCTCGTGGCCCCCGCTGAAGGGATAACCCTGGAGGACAAACAGAAGGTCACACAGCTTCTTCTGGCCTGTGGGGCGACCATTCACGAGATCAACACTGTGCGTAAGCACCTTTCCAGGGTTAAGGGGGGTGGGTTGGCGCGTTTGGCCTATCCGGCCACTGTAGTCAGCCTTGTGCTCTCAGACGTTGTGGGCGATGATCTGGATGTGATCGCTTCCGGACCTACGGTTCCCGATTCCAGTACGTTTAAAGATGTTGTAGAAGTACTGAAGCGTTACAAGATATGGGATCGTGTCCCTCCATCTGTTCGTGACCGGGTAGACAAGGGGGAGAGGGGAGAAATAGCAGAAACTCCTAAGCCCAAAGATCCTGCTTTCGAACATTCGTCCTGGCAACTTGTAGGAACTAATCTTCAGGCACTCATAGCTGCCAGCAAGGAGGCACAACTTTTAGGTTACAGGGCGTTGATCTTGTCTGCAAGGATCGAGGGGGAAACGCGGGAGGTCGCCAAAGTCCATGCAGCTATTGCCAAAGAGATACGTGATTCGGAAAATCCTATACCACTCCCTGCCTGCATCTTGTCCGGTGGGGAGACGACGGTTACCCTGCAAGGACAAGGTCGAGGAGGTCGAAACCAAGAATTCGCGCTGGCTTCAGCCATTGCTCTGGCTGGAGAAAGAGATGTGATTGTTCTGAGTGGGGGGACAGATGGAACCGATGGGCCGACGGATGCAGCTGGTGCAATTGCTGATGGTCACACCGTGGAGCGCGCCCGTGGAAAGGGCCTTGATCCGTATGATTACTTGCGCCGAAACGATGCGTATCCCTTCTTCGAAGCGTTGAAGGACCTGCTGATGACAGGACCTACCAGGACTAATGTGATGGACGTGCGCATTTTTCTAGTGGACCGGAAGTAACAGAAAAGTCTACAAGAATAGATATAGGTCCTCGGTGGTAGCGTGCAGGCAAGAGAATATCTTCTCTGAAGAATTCAGGAGGAAGGCATGGTAGACTTAAAGCGACGCGCTGGACTTCGAAGAACGAAGATCGTGTGCACCATTGGACCGGCTACTTCCTCAGAAGCGCAAATCAGAAGACTCGCTCTTGGGGGAATGGATGTGGCTCGACTCAATTTCTCCCATGGAGACCGCGACAGTCACCGAGAGACCATCCGGACCATCAGGCGAATATCCCAGGAACTGGGCAAACAGGTGGGAATACTTCAGGATCTTGGAGGCCCAAAGATTCGCCTGGATAAACTCGCGGTTGAAGAAAAGAGGCTGGAGGCAGGTGAAAGGATTGTCCTCAGCCCCAACGATGAGTCTGACCCATCAGCGCTTCCTGTCAATTACCCGTATATTGTTGACGATGTGAATACCGGTGAACGCATTCTGCTGGCAGACGGGCTGGTGGAACTCGAAGTGGAAGAGAAAGCAGTGGACAAGGTGGTTTGCCGGGTGTTGGTCGGTGGCACGGTTCAATCGTACAAGGGAATTAACTTGCCATCCAGCAGCTTGAGCGTACCTGCCTTTACAGAGAAGGATCGAGGCGACCTGGCGGTTGGACTGGAAGAAAAGGTCGATTTTGTGGCCCTTTCCTTTGTTCGCCATGAGGGGGATATAGACCCTGTTCAAAACGTTTTGAGTGAGGCTGCCTGTCCTCCTTTGTTGATTGCTAAGATAGAAAAAGCCCAGGCGATCAGCAGATTGGAGGCCATTCTGGCACAAGTGGATGGTCTTATGGTTGCCCGGGGCGATCTAGGTGTTGAAACGCCACTGGAAGAGGTGCCCATAATTCAGAAGAAGATTATTCAAATTGCTCGCCAATCCGGTAAACCCGTAATCACAGCAACGCAGATGCTTCGGTCAATGGTCAGCAGTCCACGTCCAACCCGCGCGGAAGCCACTGATGTGGCAAATGCGATCTTGGACGGCACGGACGGCCTCATGCTGTCCGAGGAAACAGCCATGGGGAACTATCCCGTTGAAGCCGTGCGCATATTGGATAGGATCGCCAAAGCAACCGAAGCCCATCTGGATCGACGTTTGTACATTAGCGAACCCCTCTCCAATCTGTTGCCTATGACGGAATCGTCGATCAGTCGGGCTGCCTGCCAAATGGCCGAAGATCTTCGGGCAGCTGCGATTATGGCGGGCACAACGTCTGGGAGTACGGCTCGTTTGGTTGCTAGATTCAGGCCGTCATGTCCTATCGTTGGGTTGACGCCGAATCTGGAAACGGAACGCCAGCTGACCCTGTCTTGGGGGGTAATCCCGGCCTCGGTAGCATCCTTTTCCAACACGGAAGAGATGTTTGCCTTGGCTGCGTCATGGGCTGTGGGTCAAGGCCTTGCTAAGCCAGGAGATTATTTGATCGTTACAGCAGGTGTTCCAGTGGGTGTCCCTGGAGGCACGAACTTGTTGCGGGTTATTGAAATCACATAATTGGGAAGCAAGGGTTGTCGGGCGTCCTCTACGCTATGTCACCCTGAATCATGAGCGGCGGTTGTAGCCTCGGTCGGAATTGAGATCTAAATGACCAAACCAAGTTTGTCCGTTAGCCCTGTCCATTCAAGCTATGATCAAGCAAATATCAGGGATTACTTCGATGGAGCATGTATTACAGTATGGATGAAACCATCACCCGATCTGGGAAGTTCCACCAATTGCCAGAAAGCATTGATGGTCCTCACTGCTTCACAGAAGTTCTCGAAGCCAACTGGTTTCACGATGAAGGCGTTGGCCCCGATATCGTAGCTTTTGAATCGATCCTCTTCAGCTCTTGATATGGTGAGGATGATGACAGGCAAGCGGCGCAAATCCTTATCCTCAGTTTGCTCTCTGATATGCTTCAGAACTTTCAAGCCATCCATCTTAGGCATATTGATATCTAGTAGAAGAATGCCAGGCCACGGGGCGGCCTCAAGATCGCTATACTTTCCTTGCCCGTGGAGGAAGTCTAAGCACTCTTCACCGTCATTGACAACGTAGAGCGGGTTGGCGATGCGATGCTTCTTCCACGCCCGTTTGGTAGCTATAATGTCGTGCTCATTGTCCTCGGCCATGAGAACAACAAATGGTCGTTTGCCCATCTCTATTTTTTCTTCTGTGTCTCAGGAACGGGAGTTACGAACATACTCCCTTCATTTTTTATAAGTGGTTTCAAAACCCGTTTTCTCGCTTGTTTGACCATTTTGGAGAGTCCTAAACTCACTCTGCTAAAATTGGGCACAAAGTGCCTCTTTTGGCGGAAGCTTCACTTTGTGTCAAGCCGTCAGGTGCAACTCTGCGCTAAACTCGGCTAACGCCCTCAAACAGTTCCAATTTTTGCGCTTCGCCTCGCTAAGGACTTTTAGCCAAAATGGTCAAAATGGACTCGTTAAAGGGTTTTGAAACCAGCTCTAATCACGAATTCTCCGCAATGACAGAGTTAGCAACACCTCGTCGCCGATGCTCTGACATTTTCATATAGATTCTCTTAAGCCCTATGAACATGTCACGTTGTTTCTTTTCGTCAGTGCCGTATCTCGCCCAGGGGAAGCTGACATGGGTCTTCACCTCGGCTTTCTCTCTTCCGGGAGCCACTCCAAACGAAGCCAGCTTAGCCATAGCTGACCAAACCATTGGCTTAACAGCATCCCAGGTGAGACCTTGCATGATGCCTTCCCACATTATATAGGCCATGGCGATCATCCAAGGAGGTGGTTCGATGAGTTTGTACTTTATATGTATTCGTTTCTGCTTCAGTCCGGGGTACTTAATTTTATCCTCTTCATATCTGGCCGGATACAAAAAGTCATAGTAGACCATCCTCTCCAGAGGAGACAATTTTCGATGGAGTGGCTTAAGTTCAGTGGGGACAAAAAATCCTGATTCAGGATAATCATCGACGACATCCACAGTTAAATTGTTTTCGTTAACGACAATGTATTTCATAGCTACGTTTGCTCTGGTATCACAGCTAACTTTTTATTTGCGCAGGGGAGTCTCTGTTCATCGTGATATTATCTCTTCACGAAATTGCTCTCCTGCCACATCATGCTGAGGTGGGTGGAGTACTTACTCAAGGAAAACAGCGTTTCATTCTTTGTTCTTGGGCTTTTCAATCATTTTTCTGATACGGTCTCTTCAAACAGGAAACCCCACCTATCTATGAGAAATGGGGTTTGCATATTGGGCTCATAGTATCCTCTTGGCTATGGGTGAGCGGGTGATTCTGGAATGCCTCCTATTTACCACAAGTTGTTTCAAAAACAATACTATTTTGCCACCGGATAAAATACGGAGGAAAATTCAGTAGAATGCTGTTGGCGAAGCCGATAAGGGCTGTTTGTCAGCCTTCTTTTGGTACTTCTTGAGGTTATATACCATGCGGGTAACGGTTTTAACCAAAACAGGCCATACAGAAGCCGGTATTTCAGTGAGAAAGTATGCGTATGGGGAATAAAGCGTGAGCAAAAAAGGGGCCGGAAGTGGGTGCCTGAAGCTGGAAGCGCTTCCTCGTGGGGGCAGTGAAGTGTCGGCATCCCGAAAGAAAGCGTGCTTTTCGCTCCGGTTCCTTCCTTTGCAATTTGTAGTTGTTTAATAGGAAATGAAACAAAATGCAACCCTTAAATGCCAAATGACGGAAAGGAGGAGATCCCTGACCATTAGGAACAAAAAGAAAGGGCAAAGTAAATAAGGCAAAACCCCTCTTTTCAAGTATCCGAGGAACGGAGGTAGGGAGAACCCATGGCCTTATTTGAGCTATGGGAAATCCGGGGTAAGCGTGTATTCTGGTCTCAGGGGTGCGATTTTATGTGCAGAGAGAAAATTTTTCTCCACTGCCCCCAGGCTTGCATTCAGCACTAAACAACAACCTAGCTATCAGCACCACCCGTACTAGGGGGAGGACTCAAAGGCGAGACAAAGAACAGGAATTAAAATCACAAAACCGGTTACCAAGAGATTGATGGCATCAAGTGGTGATAATGACACAATAATGTTTTGGATGGTTGTGTATAGTGACGTTGGCAAAACCTCCTTTCTTAGTTGTAAACATGGAGGTGATTCCGCAGGTCACTTCTTCAGTTCCGTAGCGATATACACACGAGGGAAACATTTACAGTAATACGAATTGTCAAAGGACACCGAGAATGGGCACATGTACGATTGTGTTTCCAGACACTTGGCAAATGATCCGAGTCCAATATCTTTTGCTTTACAGGTAAACCCGAATCCCGGCTTGAACCATTTAAAATTTTTGGGCATCCTTAGTCCGTTTATGGCTTTTTCTACTTCCTGCAAATGTGCTCCTTCCGTCCGTGATCCCCTTTGGCACGGTGAATGGGCACCGAGACCATTCACACCTGCGCCCCCCTCTTTCACGCTTTCTATTCTTGAGCCATTTTCCGGTCTGGATAATTGCCGTAATCGGGTTTTTGACCTCAATGGTTCGGCTAGGATATTTCTCGGCCAGTTCAACATCTTTCTCTGGAACTCCTTATAAGCGGATAAGGTGTCTGCAGTTATTTTAATCAGGAATTTGACCTTATGCTATATAGGACAATACCAATTTCTCAGGGGTAAAATACCGTTTTTTCACCAAAAAAATACGAATGAAAACCCGAACACAAAGAGGGTCTTAATCACATTCGAGCAAGGGGTCACCGATAGGCCCGCCAAAGAGAGAGGATGCGCGGAGGATATCAAGAAGAGGATGAGCTTCAGTGGGTTACGGTTTAAGCATGACGAGACTTAGGGGAAAGGGTACACCCCGTGGCCTGATGTGGGCTAAGGAAAATCCCAGATCGGGGTCATTTTTCTCTTCTCAGGCTTTTTCTTTTGTGTGCAGAGAGAAAATTTGTCGCCGCCGACCCGAGACTTCCCTATTGGGATACAACCCGCCTGAACCATTTGTTAGGACAGGTCATCCCGTTGGTCACTTCTTGAATTTCTTAGCGATATGGACACGAACAGGACATTTACAGTAATGGGAATAACCAAAAGACACAGAGAACGAGCAACTGTATGGATCTTTCTCCAGACACTTAACATATGACTGGAGTCCAATATCTTGTGCTTTGCAAGTAACCCCGAATCCCGGCTCGTAGCATTTGCAGTCTTTGGGCAATATCAGTCCGTCTGTGATTTTTTTCTTGCCCCCATTATATGCTTGTTCCATCTCATGCCCCCTTTGCAAATATTTGGCTGCGGCAAAATTCTTTGAAGCCGCCGAAATAGCATCCCTGGGAACTGGAGGATATAGCGGCAGGAAGGGGGTTGAACCTTTCTGGCCAGGTCGCAGTTCCCAGGGGGTTGGAAGGTAGGATTGTGACTGAGGGCCAAACTGACCAACGGCCCATCCTGTATGTCAAACTAAGCACATTTTTTGTTCAGGAAAGTGGGGTCAACACCGTATTTTGCGACAAAAAGCAATGTATTTCGTAGGTAGGAATACCCGCATGGCCAGAAAGTAAGGCCGATTGAACTGCAACAGCGAGCGCATTCCCTGTCCCGATTTATCGGGACTGCCGGGAGATTCAATCGAAAATTAGCCGTACAGGGGGGCCGCCTTATCGTATAGAAACAATGAATAAGAAGAGGAATGAGGGGCAGAGGACGCATCGTTTCCCACCCCTTTGGCGGGAATTAAGCCAAGATGCAAACATAAAATGCCAAATCACAGAAAGGGGGTTCATACCGGAGCATGGGAAGCTATGAGAAAAGCCAAAATAAGAAAGGCCACAAGGTTCTCTTTTTTGGGGCCTGTAGAAGGAGGGGGTAGGAAGAACCGTATGGCCTTATATGGATTAAGGCAATTCCTGGACTCAAAGCCTTTTCACTGTGTGTTTATGATTAAGCTCGAGGTCATTTTTTTGGCTTGAGCCTACATTTTTGAGCCATGCAGGGTTCTGTGGTGAGCCTGCAAAGCCATTTATTACCTGGCGGTCTTAAGTTCATGTATCGCTGGGGACATTTGTCAGATGTTATCAGTAGTTTTACTGCCCAGGTTGTTTGCTTTGTTTTTATGACTTCTTCTAATTGCTGCATAGGTCATGTTCCCTGTGAGATCTCCTTTGGCATTCTGTACATGCGCTGAAGTTGTTTGCAAGACTGTTTCATTCATTTTATTAGAAGCTTAACGAAACATCTATACAGGGCAACCCTGATTTTTTGAGGGTAAAACACCATTTCTTTAAGGGAAAATTACCAAAGAAGACCCAAACAGAAAGGGATGATTGGGGGGGATAATCCACAACTGCCGAGGCTTCACCCCAAACCAGACGCCACCAATCTCCCATGTAGGTTGAGAAGGGTCCTGATTCGGGGCTTTCAGGTTAAAGGCAGAGCTGTTGCTGACCCTGCCATGCTGACAATTCAATATAGACTAAGTTCTTAAGCTGCCTCTATCGTGTAGTTCTTAATAAAATATTCCACTAGACGTATCTGCTCAGGCGTCAACTCCCCAAATTGCACACCGCACCGCCTCATGGTTATAGAGCTGTAATGGTCTTTGCTGGCTTTGCTATCCCAAACATATTTACACGGTGTGTGGTACAAATAAAAGAGGTTCTGGGCTGGTAATATGCTTAATTGGGCCGATTCACCAATCGACTTTTCACTACCTATATAACGAAACCCAAGGCCACCCGGACTCACATCGGTGATTGAGCCGATTCTCGTATTGCTGGACCTGAGAATAACAAGTGTATCGTTGTGGACTTCGTATCGTTTATGCTTCCTCCGCTCGACACGCTCTTTTCTGTTCATGACGATACAACCTCCGCATCGGATTTGCTATGTGCTATGCCAGAAATCCTCGGTTAAGGCAATTGGGAAAGATACTCGTTTTTTGGGGGAAAAATGCGGACGGGAATTTAAGTGTCTAAGACGGAGCGGGGCAAAACCCAAATAGAAAGGGGGTGATTCTATGACATTAAGGCAAAGGGGGATGGACCCCCCCGCCCCCGGTGAGGGCATCAACTACAGGCTTGGCCAAAAGGAGGTCATGACGAGAGACCTTTACATAACTCCTTGGAACGCCCCTCGTGAGGTTTTTGGGGTACCCATCCGGGCGAAGTGAACGGCCCACGTCAGTGGGCAAATCCTAAACTGATTGAGGCCGTTAGGCCGAGTTTTTAGGATTTAGTGAGCATAGTCCGCCTCAGGCAGATCAAAAAGGTCATACAAAAGTGAAAACGGGTTATGCAAAGGTCTCTTTACAGCTATTTAGATTTGTAAAATTATTAAAGGAGAAACGATATGACAAGAAA
>CP070769.1:2277845-2290494 GCA_020347085.1 Desulfobacterales bacterium | reverse complement strand
AACCTGCAAGACCAGCACCTACGATGATGACCTGTGGTTGATTTGTTTTCATATTCTTTTCCTCGGTCCATGAATTCGTTTTTTTGTTCAAGACCTTTCCCGCTTGCCTTATTTTTATACAATTACCTTCCAAATAAAGAAAGGTTTTAAAGGGGACTCAAACGGCAGAACCCGTCCAGAACTTCTCGAGCGGCATGGAGCACATAAGACTCTGCCGCGCCTGCATCACTACTCCCATCAACTTGGCAATGGTCACAAAATACAGCCTTTCTTCTGTCAAAATACAGTCTTTACCCCATTTACCTTTCCAGTTATCGGCATAGGCTATTAACAAACACATTGATCAGCGCCTCAATTGCATGAGAAGGGGGGTGAGCGGTCGGCATTATATGGCATAAGGTTATGGACGGCATGACCGCCAAGGTTCTTGGCGATAACGTCCGTTGTGTAATTAGACCCTAAAACCTTTTGACTGAGGAGGAGAAAAATGGAACTAAACGATTACTGCAAATACATGTCAATGGAACTGACGGCCTGGAAGGCCAAAATGTACGATGTTGTCCGCAGGGTGGATAAGCTGGGTACTGCTGAAAAGGAAAAAGTCTTGGCCAACGTTGAAGACCTTCATATGCTTGTTGCAGAGATGGAGGACAGGGTGGATAAACTCACCAAGGAATGTCCCACAGAGTGGAGCCCGATAAAGAAAGAGATCGACAATGCTCATGTTGATATGAGGTCCAAATACGAGAATACCATGGCCTATATCGGCAAGGCCGCTCCTGTTTCCATTCCGGGGTAGGACTCGGTTTTAGGTCCTTTTCAACGCCATCTCAAGAACCCAAGAGAAAGGTAGGCAGTGCATGAAAATCAAGAAAGTGGCGAAAGTCGCCAAAGGCTTGTGCAAATGTAAGAATTCTTGCTAAGCCCCATGCTTCTCTGAACAGGGTCGACACAAGATTCTGTCGACCCTGTCGACCGGTTTTATGGGACTTTTTAAGACCTGAGAGGTTTGCTTTTCTGGATACAGTATTGGGCAGCCAATCCAAAGGATTGGGGCGGGACAGGAAAGGTTTGTGCTTTTTGGGGTCCCAAGGGTTGGGGGACACCGCCTAAAATAAGGTCGCCTCGCATGAAACCACGAGGCGGCATGCAGGTTATGGAGGACATCAAACGTGTTCTATTCACTGGGATGACCTCTTGCCTAAAACCATCAAGCAAATAGTGGGGGGACGCCCGTATGGACCTTAAGGACTATTTTGAGAACACCCAGGGACGTGGCGTGCTTGCCACCGCAGACTCGGCCGGGAAAGTGGATGTTGCCGTGTATGCTCGACCGCACGTCATCGACCAGGAAACCGTGGCATTTATCATGCGCGATCGCCTGATGCATCACAACCTTCAGTCCAACCCGCATGCTGCATATCTCTTTATGGAGCGGGGAGACCGATATGTTGGCAAGAGGTTGTTTCTCACAAAGACCCGTGAAGAGCAGGACACGGAGTTGGCATACCAACTCCGGAGAAGAAAGTATCCTGATGACAAGAAGGGACCGCTATTTCTGGTCTTTTTCCATGTCAACCAGGTCTTGCCTCTTATCGGGCCGGGAGAGGAGGAATAACGATTCTCTCATGTTACGGAAAAACCACCGCCTTCCTATCGCCTGAAAAGGACAAGCGCGTGATCTCGGGGGGTTAAGGGATCAGAGTTGTGGCAATCCTAACCGGGAATAAACGTTCCCTTCCTTATCCGCCTATTATATAGGCGATGCGCTTCACAGCGGCCATGCAAACAATAATGTATGGGGCAGCGAATATGGGAACCTCGAAGACAATGCAGCTCATGTTAGGGCTCTGGGCTTCGACCCGATGGCCGGTTGCCCGGATGCCACCGACCTGCCAAGACCAGTACTGACCATCGACGAAATCGGTCACAGAAAAAGGTAGCCAAAAGCCCAGGGAGGTCCGGACGCGTCCGGTGGAGCCTTTGTGGATATAACGATGTGAACACTCTACGGCAGTGATTGAAGGGCCCCACAGCACCCAACGGGTCGTGTCAGTGATCAATTTCCAAAGAACTTGAGGGCTAGCGTTGACACAACGACCTATCTCGATGTTCGGAAAATTCAACCGCAGCATAAGATACCACACAATAATTTCTGCTATTGTAGATCATTCCTGGATTGATTTACAAGTGGCGTGATCGGAACATAGTTGTCCATGTGCCTGTACACATTTCGAAGATCTCTTTCTTGCATCCATGAAATACTGTAGTTACTGCGGAGCAAAGTTATCATTTAAGATTCCTGTAGGAGACGACCGGCAACGTTTCTTGTGCGAGGCATGCAAGACCGTTCACTACCAGAACCCGAAGATGGTCGTGGGGTGCATTCCTGAATGGGGGGACAGGATTCTTATGTGTCGGCGAGCCATTCAGCCACGTCATGGAAGGTGGACACTTCCGGCCGGCTACCTGGAAAACGGAGAGACGGTCTCAGAAGCTGCCAAACGTGAAGCTTTTGAGGAGGCCCGAGCGCGCCTCGAAAACGTGACGCCCTATGCGCTGTTTAACCTAACTTTTGTAAACGAAGTTTATCTCATGTTTCGGGCGAATCTTGTAGATACAAATTTCAAACCTGGCGAGGAGAGTCTCGAAGTCAAACTCATGGTGGAAGATGAAATCCCGTGGGGCCATATAGCCTTTCCTGTCATACGGGAAACACTGGTGCGTTATTTCAAAGATCGCGAAACGGGCTACTTTTCTTTTCAGATGGGGAATATTTTGCGTGGGCGGTAATATCCGATGATCCTTTGGTGGATATCTGGTTTTCGATGAATGTCATATTAACTAGCACACTTTCCGGGCCCGCAACGCCGCCGCAAGGTGGAACTCCCACCTGTAAAGCGCCGAATTCTTACAAAAAACGCATTCTTTGTGGTCTCATGCAAAAACGATTCTGGTTGATGGTGTTCTGTGTGATGATGCTTTTACAATGTTCAGGAGACACACCTCGACATCTTGGTGTTGTTAACGGGAAGCTTGCTGCATGTCCGAATTCTCCCAACTGCGTTTCTTCGCAAACCACTGACAAAAAACGCTACATTGAGCCGCTCCATTATCAGGAAACATTAGCCGAAGCGAGGGACAGACTCGTCTCTGTGCTTGATTCAATGGCTCGCACAAGGATTGTCACAATCAAAGATGATTATGTCCATGCGGAGTTTATCTCGCGGTTGTTTCGCTTTGTGGATGATGTGGAATTCTATTTTGATGGCGACGGTAGAACCATCCACCTGCGATCGGCGTCGCGCACTGGCTATTTTGATCTGGGTGCAAATAGAAAAAGAGTCGAGGTTATTCGAAAAAAGTTTGTCATTTCAAAAACACGTTAAGTTAAGAAAAACAAGCACTCTGACGGGTCGGTGCAAAGTTCATTCTGAAATTAACCTTTCGCTGAGAGGAGGAAGATCATGAAACAAGAGGAACGCCTGAATGCCTTGGAAGTGGCTCTGAACAATGAAATGCGAGAGCGGGAGTTCTATCTGAAGCATGCGGAAAGAACAAAGAATCCTCAGGGCAAAGCCATGTTCCAGCAAATCGCTGACGAGGAACTGGAACACCATGACATGCTGAAGAAGCTCCATGAAAAATGGATGAAACAGGAAAAATGGCCTGAAACCCTTCCACTCGAAGTCAAGAAAACGCGTGTTAAAGATGTCTTGAAAGACCTGGTGCAAAAGGCAGACAAACTGCCCGAACAGGACGAAGATGACTTGAAAGCGGTCCAAGCGGCAATAGACTTCGAATCCAAAGGGGCAGCGTATTATGCTAAGCTTCGCGATGCCGTTAGTGATCCCAAAGAGAAGGCGTTTTTCGACCTTTTGGCGGGCATTGAACACGATCATTACTTGTCTTTGAAGGACACGGAGGAATTCCTGACAGATCCTGCCTCGTGGTATAGCCGGACAGAGCATCAACCCCTGGATGGCGCATAGTAGATTGCCCGATACCACGTCCTATGCCTGACAATAAACGGTAGGTGAGATTTAACGGCCTTCTCATCTCGTCCAACCTGGCTCTGGTGGCCCTCCAGCTGAGCGGAGTTTTTATGGGTTGTGTGCGAAATCTTGGGTTTCGGGTATTCCTCGTTATGCAACCTGAGAGATGAAAGAGATTATAACGAACATAGAGATCGGTGCTCCGGCTGGCATAGCCTGGCATATACTGACAGACCTAAAGCTTTCCTCGGTGGAATCCATTCATAAGAGAAGCGGTAGGTGATGTGATAGAAGGAGGTGTGTCCATGAGGACCTGCAGTCTAGACGATTTCATACAAGAACTTACTCCCTGGCTATCCCGTGACTATATACGAGAAGTCTATTTGGATGAAAAAGGTGATGTCGTGGTCATGTTCTTAGATGGTGTAAGAAACGGATACCACATAGACAATTGCACCCAGGCAGAAGTAAAAGCGGCACTGAGCGACCTGAAAGATAGGGGCCTTGCCGTTAGGGAGGAACCCGGCGTCTGATTTAGCAAAAACATGATTTGATTCTGCGGTAAGGTCGGAGCTTCACGTGTTGACAAAGGACGCGTGCCAATGAAACCAACTCCGTTCAATGTCCAAGAAGATCTACCCCCCATCCCTTTTGATAAGCGCCACCGTCATCTCGCCCAATCGCTCAAGGAGGCGGGTCTGCCATGGAAACCCCACGTGGGCTGCTTCGTCTGGGATCCGGAGGCCCACATAGAAGTCAGTTCGCCCTTTCCGGGTCAGGTCTATTTTATCCTCAACCTGGGTCACTTCTTGAAAATCTTTGGCACACCGGATCGCATGGTAGAGAGCCTTGTCTGGTTACCCACATGGCACCAGGCGCGTTTACTATGTTCTGAATCTGGCGTTGCGGAGCAGGATGTAGCGGCTATATGGACAGGGGCTGCATCGCCGTCGCCGGGTGACGAAATACTCGCCTTGTATGCCCTTTTGCTCAGGCATTTGAAGGATAAATAAAAAGTCTCGGTGTTGACAGGGTGCCACAATCCGACTACACAGCCAAACACGATAAGACTCATGGCCCCATGATACTGATGAGGCTTATAGCGAGGAGTCTCATGAAAAAAGAAAAACTGATTGCTTGGTTCAGAATCATGAGACTGCAGTTCTATCCCATGACATTCATTGCATACGGCTTAGGTGCAGCCATTGCAGCTGCAAAGAGCCCGGCGTTTAATTTCAGGCTGTTTGTGCTGGGCTATTTGTACCTGTTCTTGCTCGAGTTGTGTACTATCCTTGCCAACGAATTGTTCGACCTGCCAACGGATCGCATAAACGAAAACGCAGGCCGTTTTAACGGCGGTTCCAGGGTGTTGGTAGAGGGAAGGCTTGAGCCCGCAGAGGTTAGGAAGGCTTTGGCCATGGGACTTTTTGTCCTTGCTGGTCTGGGCCTATGGTTGGTGATTGCATGCAATGCCTCTTCAAGAATCTGGGTGATTCTCATGCTGACAGCCGGTCTGTTTATGGGACTGGGATACACTGTGCCACCTGTCAAATTCTGCCACAGAGGCTTGGGAGAATTGGTCGTAGGGATTACACACAGCCCCTATGTCATCCTGTGTGGCTATGTGTTTCAGACCGGTTCGTGGGCTGACCCTAACCCGTGGCTGTCAAGCATACCCCTTTTCTTTGCGGTTCTGGGTGCCGTTACGCTTGCAGGTATCCCGGACCACCAAGCGGACAAGGCAGTCTCAAAAAAGACGCTGTCTGTTCTCTTGGGTCAACGACCGGCAGCCGTATTGTCAGGTTTTTTTGCCACCGTTGCCGTTATAACGGGGATAGGAATTTGGAGCCTGATTTTCGCACACGAGTCCTTGGGACTTTTGATGCTCGTTATAATTGCGCACTGGATCATTCTCATCATCGCCATCTCTCGACTCGTCAAATCAGCAGGCCGTGTTGGAAGGATAGAAGGGGTGATGCAGCTGGCGTTATCATATATTGTCTGGTTTGGGGCCATTCCCCTGACCATCTATTTGGGGGCCTAATAAGGCTGGTAGGGTAGTCTTCAAGGACTATTCCAATTGGCAGGATTGTTATGGCGCCCCTCCCAAAATCTTCGTGAGTCGTTCAACCCGCCGCACGTACGCTTCAATGTCAAACTTGCGCCGGAGACCTGCCTCATTCATGTATCGAACTTTTCCGAAGATCGGACGTTCTGGCCATGCCCGATCATGCTTGCCAAAGCACCAGGCAACCCCCGTAAAGCCATTCGGATCTCTGCCGTCCAGTTCATACTTGTTGTTGAGGTAAAGGGCGGTGCGAAACGCCTCTTCAGGAGTTGGGCTCCATTCTAAGATCTTCTTGCCCCAATACATGCGCATGTAGTTATGCATCTTTCCTGTGGCTACCATTTCTTTCTGGGCGGCATTCCAATAGGGATCATGTGTTCGGGCATGCTCCAATGCTTTCGGACCGTAGACATATTCACGAGGGTCCTTTTTATGGGCCTTCAAGGTCTTTTTGGCCCAATCAGGCAGTGCCTTGAAGGAATCATAATCGGGGTTGTAGTGCACAAAGTTCATGCTGAGCTCCCGCCGAACGATCAGCTCTTCAAGGTAGGATTCTTTTGCCTGTTTCGGCTTTCCTCGGGCTTGACGCACTTTCAAGGCGATATGCAGCGGTGATATCTGCCCAAAATGAAGATACGGACTCATGAGTGAGCCGTAGTCTGTACTCGGGTCGTTCCGTCGTTCGTGGTAATATCGCAGTTTTTGTGAAACAAATTGATTTAGTAAGCGAACAGCATGTCCTGTACCCCCATGAAAGCTTTCCACAGGGGGAACACTCCGATCAACCCGAAGCCGAGATTGAACAACATCTGCCTGCATGATATCCAGGCTATCGAACTGAAGGCTGAGGGAGTCTCGCTTGACCGGAGTTTCTTTCATGGGAACCCAGAACCGGTGCAGATGTGTCTTGATTTTTGGTCGCAGGGTCGACGCGGCATAGGCCTCCCTGTCCGAAGCAACCTCTACCGGCACCACAACATCGCTTTCGACCTGTACGACCAAGCATGGCGCCTTTTCCGCCACTTTTTGACGCCAAGCCTTTTGGATCCGCAAATAACCCCTATCTGTCACGACCATGGAGGCATTTCTTGCCATGCGGACAGCAGCCAGTTCCGGTGACTGGTGCTTGGCCACGAATTGAATACCCCGCCGTTGAAGCGCTTGCCGTGCCTCCCTTAACCCTTCAATCATGAACGTGTAATGGCGCTCATTGGCCTCTGGAAAACGGTCGGTAATGCCAAATGCGACAACGATGGGCTGGTTTCGCTCATTGCCCTGTCGAATGGCATACTCAAGGGCATGGTTGTAGGCCTCGCGCTGTGACGCTTGCATCCAGTAGAGCACAACCGCTCCATGCCGAACGGGGAGGTCATTCAGCGGCTGGATCCTTTCGGGTTGAATCATTGTGGACCCTCCGTGTTATGAGGTTGTCCTTTTTTGGATGGCTTTTGCCTGACGGCGAATGGCACGACGCTGTTCCGTGGACAATCTGCTCAGGTTGCGCATTTGCAGTTGCATACGGACATTGTGTCTCAATAGAGAATCATGACGCATCAAGAAGTCCCAATATAAAGTCGTCACAGGACAAGCATCATCGCCGACAGAGATAGCCGGATCGAAGCGGCAGGGCGAGCAGTAGTTACTCATGCGTTGAATGTACTGTCCGGTTGCCACATATGGCTTGGAGGCCATGATACCGCCGTCGGCAAACTGCGACATGCCCAAGGTGTTGGGCAGTTCGACCCATTCTACGGCGTCCACGTAAATGGCTAAATACCATTTGTGGACTTCTTGGGGTTCTGCGCCTAAGAGGAGGGCAAACAAGCCTGTGACCATCAACCTCTGTATATGATGGGAAAAACCGTATTCAAGTGTTTGCCCGATGGTTTCCCGAAGGCAGTTCATGTCTGTTTCCCCTGTCCAATAGAAGTGGGGCAGGGGCAGCGTGGCCTCAAGCGCATTCAATGTCTTGTATCCCGGCATGAAGTGCCAATAGATCCCGCGAACGTATTCTCGCCAACCCAGGATTTGGCGAACAAAACCTTCAACAGAATTTAGGGGCGCCAGGCCCTCTTCGTACGCCGTTTCAGCTGCCTGTAACGCACTGCGCGGATCCAGCAGCTTGAGGTTCATAGATGATGAAAGCCGTGAGTGAAACAGGTAAGGCTCTCCGCTCCACATCGCGTCTTGATACGGCCCGAAACGGTGAAGCCGTTTTGTCACAAAATCTTTCAGGGCGAGAGACGCCTGTTGGGGCGTGACAGGCCAATCAAAATACGTCAAAGCCCCCGGGTGATCTGAAAACTTTTTTTCCACCAGATGAATCACGTCTTGGGTAACACCATCGGGGGTGAAGGCTAAGGGAGGCGGGATCTTTCCTGGGCCTCTCCTGGTGAAATACCCGCGGTTTTCAGTATCATAATTCCATTTGCCGCCCTCCGGTTCATTGTCTGACATGAGGATACCTGTTTCACGGCGCACCTGCCGGTAGAAGAACTCCATTCGCAGCTGTTTGCGTCCCTGGGCATGCTTGGCAAAGGTTTTATGAGATACAAGAAAATGATGGTCCGGGCGCAACTCCAGTGGCGTTTTCATGTGTTTAGCGGTACTGACCAGATTCTGCCTGACACGCCACTCACCTGGTTCTACAACAATGAGACGCTTCGGCTTCAGACTTTGGATCGCTCGTTTTAGCTCTGCACCGAACCCCCCTTTGTTTTTTGGATCGTCTACGTGGCTGTAGTGAACGAAAATGCCTCTTCGTCGCAACGCTTGGCAAAAATGCCGCATGGCGCTGAGAAAGATGGCAATGCGCGCTTTGTGGGACCACACATACGTGGCTTCTTCAGAGACCTCTGCCATCCACACGGCATCTACAGATGGATCAAAGTCATCGAATGCCGCAGAACCCGGATCCAGTTGGTCGCCCAATACCAGTATGAGGTGACGTGGCCTTCTTAATGGAGTGAACTTCATTTCCTGTACTTTTAAAGAGTTCGCAGGTATATTAACATAAGCAGAAACCAAGTTGTATTGGCTTTTGAGGAAAGACCCTTTTTCTGCAATTGAGACGGTGCAGGCCCCCCTGCCTTGTTGACCGGCCTGCTTCCCGGATACGCAGTGCTGCCGCAAGGCAGAATCCCGCTCTTTTGAAGGAGAGCTTCACAATCCCGTATGTTCTCATTTACTCACCGTGTGTCTGAGGAAGAAACCGTGGAATAGAATAATAAGGAGAGCACATTGGAAAACGCTGACGCACTAGAAAGTCTGCTTCGCGATCTGTTCAGGTCCCAACGTCTTGCGGTTTTAGCTACGCAGAGGGAGGGGCAACCTTTCGCAAACTTGGTTGCCTTTGCAGCAACCGATGATCTGAAGCACCTGGCGTTTGCCACGACACGGGCCACGCGCAAGTATGCCAATCTGTCAGCAGATTCTCAGGTTGCCATGCTTGTCGACAACAGGCGCAACCAGGTTTCTGACTTCGAAAACGCAGCTGCTGTGACTGCCATTGGCAAAGCCGAGGAAGTGGGCGGTCCAAACAGAGATCGTCTCTTGGAAGTTTACTTGGCGAAGCATCCTCACTTAAAGGGGTTTGCAACGTCTCCCACTAGTGCATTGATAAAGGTAACCGTGGAAAAATACGACGTTGTAAGAAGGTTCCAGCACGTCGTAGAACTGCGTGGGAAGCCATGAAACGGATTCTTGCCCTCGAAGAAATTCGCGATAATGATCGAGCGCTGGTTGGTGGCAAGGCTTTTGCTCTGGCCACGATGGTGCGAACCGGGATGAACGTTCCACCTGGTCTCTGCGTGACCACGGAGGCCTAGAACGATTTCGTATCTTCCAATGGGCTGCAGGGAAGGATCTGTATGGAATGGGGCCGAAAGCGTTTTGAGGACATGCGCTGGGAAGAGATGTGGGACCTCTCGCTGCGCATCCGAAACATCTTCTTGAACACACCCATGTCAGCTGAGTTGGGTAATGCGTTGGGTGGTCCGATTGCATCCACCTTTAACGGACAGCGCGTGGTCGTGAGGTCATCGGCACCGCACGAGGATTCCGCGAGGGCATCATTTGCAGGTTTACACGAATCATACGTCAATATTGAAGGCATGGACGCCGTCCTAGAACGTATCAAGCTTGTGTGGGCATCCCTGTGGTCAGACCGGGCCGTGCTTTACCGCCGGGAACTCGAGCTGGACATTGAAAAGAGCGCCATGGCCGTCGTGATACAGAAGATTGTCGTAGGGGAACGGTCAGGCGTCATTTTCGGAAGGAACCCCAACGACGCCTCTCAGGCTGTGATTGAAGCGGTTTACGGACTCAACCAAGGCCTCGTGGACGGCACGGTCGAACCGGACAAATGGATTCTTGATCGAAAGACCGGAAGGATCATATCTCATTTCCCAGCCCAGCGAGAAAAGGCTGTGGCCCCATCCCATGACGGCGTTGCCGTGCAACCGCTTCTTCCGGAAGCCTCAGAGCGCCCGCCCCTGAGTCCTGAAGAAACTGGAATGGTGTATGAAGTTGCCATGACCGCAGAGTCACTCTTTGGGGCGCCGCAGGATATGGAATGGACGTTGCGTCAGAATGGGTTGTATGTTCTGCAATCTCGACCGATCACGACCGGGCCTGTAGACCAAAAAAAAGACCAACGGCCGTGGTACCTGAGCTTGCGGAGAAGCTTTGAGAACCTGAAAACGCTTCGTCGGAAAATCGAAGATGCATTGCTTCCGCAAATGGAGGATGAGGCCTTGCGTTTGGCCAATCAGGAACTGGCCACGCTTTCGGATGCCGAGCTTGCCGAAGAAATCGGGCGGCGAACACGGATTTACGATCAGTGGTCAGGCATCTACCGAGAACACTTCATTCCCATGGCTCACGGGATGCGGCTTTTTGGCGAGTTTTACAACAGCGCCATGCATCCCTCGGATCCTTACGAGTTTATGAACCTTTTAGGGACAACCGAGATGGTTAGCATGAGACGGAACCGGATGCTGGAAGGCATGGCGTCCATGATCCGACAGGACGAAAAACTTGCCGCCCGGTTAACATCTGGTGAAAGTGGACGCCTGCCTGAGGCATTTGATACGGCCCTGGAAGCGTTTACAGATCGGTTTGGAGATTTGTCATGTGGTGCTGAACAGTGCACCCAGGGGCGTGATGCTATGATCAACCTCCTCCTTGAGATGGCCAAGCACGGCCCTCCAACCCCACGGTTCCAGCGTCGGGGATTTGAAGTATTGAAAAAAGAATTTCTATCTCAGTTTTCCGGAGAAAAGAAAGACTATGCGACCGAACTTTTGGACCTGGGACGGGCCAGCTATAGGCTGAGAGACGACGACAATATCTATATTGGCCGGATAAAGGGCCAGGTGCTCAGAGCTGTAAATGACGGGAGGGCCAGAATCGAGCAGCGAGGGGGCATCCCCACCAAGGACTTGAAAGCAGCAGAGGTCATCCGCGCCCTGAAGGACCCGAACTTTGTGCCAGAGACCCCGGTTCCTCCTGATAAGGACAAGGCCAAAGCCAACCTCAAGGCACGACAGCTCGTGGGACAGCCTGCTAGCCCAGGCATTGCCAGAGGGAGAGCGAGAGTCATTCTATTTCCATCCGATGCGATGAGTTTTCAGACTGGAGAGGTATTCGTTTGTGATGCGTTGGATCCCACCATGACTTTTGTTGTGCCGTTGGCGGCAGGTATCGTTGAACGCAGGGGCGGTATGTTAATCCACGGTGCAATCATTGCTCGGGAATATGGAATTCCTTGCGTGACTGGGGTTCCAAAGGTGACGTCTTTGATCCGAACGGGGGACGAGATTACTGTGGACGGGTATTTGGGCATAGTGATTCTTAGTTCTGTAAGATAGCATTTGGGCAAAAGGCGCCCGAATGGTGCCAGACCAATGTCTGAATGTCCAAGAAGAGTTCCTGATCAAACATGGTTTCTCAACTGGAGTTCAATGGGGTGGGGATGAAGGTAGTATTGCTGCTTGAGATAGGGTTGCTCGTATTTCCGGACATAATGATTAATCAACGTGATAGGCACAATGAGGGGAACGTAATAGGAGCGATAATGATCGATCAGCTCCAGTAGTTCCTGCTTCTCATCTGCAGAGAGTTGTTTCTTGAAGTACCCCATAACGTGCTGGAGCACATTGACATTTTTCTTGGTCGTTGTCTTCAGCCGCAGGGCTTCCATTAAAAGCTTCTGATATTCTTTGTACAACGCGTTTGTCGTCATCTCCTCGGCCTTGGCCACTAACCTTCCCATCCGACGATGATGTTTTTCGCTATGCGAGAGGACCAGCAGCTTGTGCTTTGTATGGAAGTCTACGAGATTCCCCCTACGCTTAGGTAGTGCAATCAGTTCCCGCCATCTCTTGAAAACGAAGATGCGTTCGATGAAGTTCTCGCGAAGTTTGGGATCGTGGAGTCGTCCCTCATCCTCAACAGGCAGCAAAGGAAACTGTTCCATGAATACTCGGGCAAAGAGCCCCACGCCTTTTTTCACGGGAATCCCTTTTTTATTGTAAACCCGAACGCTTTCCATACCACTGCTGGGAGAATTGCGTTTGAAGATAAA
>CP070769.1:2270705-2277745 GCA_020347085.1 Desulfobacterales bacterium | reverse complement strand
TTAGGCTACGTCGAAGCTGGAAAATTGGCGGAACTCATTGATAAGCTAGCAGAGGTTGAAAGGATGCTCAAGGCGTTGATAAAATCGTTAAAAAAAAACACTTGGCCCCTTGAATCCTCGAATCCTTGTCTGCCTCAGACAGGCTTGTCTGCCTTGTAGGCAGGATTTTCTACAACTAATCTGGAGAAGAACCTCAATTTTTTACCAGACACGAGTTGGAACAAAGTCTTATGAAGAAGCGGCCAACGCAGTTTTTCATCAGCATAGGAATTCTTCTTAGCCTGGCACTGCTGGTGCTTGTTGGAATCGTCACGTATCTGAACACAAACCATGGCAAGAACCTCATCCAGGCTAAGGTCAATGCAGCAATCCCGGGAACGGTCTCTTGTGAGAAGCTTCGTTGTTCGATCCTTAGAGGGGATTTGGAGCTAAGCCATGTAGTGCTCAGGGGGCCAAACGAGGAAAACGTGGCAGGTTTTGACCGACTCTTCATCGATCTTGCTTGGACTTCACTTCTAAAAGGGAACCTTGCATTCGACACGGTGGTTCTGGAAAAGCCGTGGGCAACGATTCTGAAAGACCGCGAAGGAGAGATCAATCTCGTGCGCGCGGTCACAACACCCAAATCAAAAGAAGAAACGGTTGAAGCAAAAGATACGGGTGCTCTACCAATCAATGTCGTTGTCAAGACGCTCAGGATGGTGCAAGGCCATCTTCGCTACGAGATCGTTGACACCGGTTTTAAAGCCATGGCGCAGGATATCGACCTTTCGGCCAATGGGAATGTTGCAGAACGATCCGGAAAGTTTGCGCTTCAGGTCGGCCAAGGAGGCCTTACCAGCCCAGACTTTCAATGGGAATTTGAAAACCTCTGTCTGGAAGCCGGCTTGGAGAGCGAGACGATCGACCCGTTCGTTTTTGAGGCAAACACAGCCTCTTCCAAGCTCGTACTTTCAGGAAATGTTCACAATGTGTTCAGCAAGCCTTCTTTGGACCTTATCCTCGACCTTAATGTCTCTCTTACTGAGCTCAGAGAATGGTTCCGGGTTGAGCCGATCTCAACCGGTCAGGTTTTGGCCCGTATGGTGGCCCAAGGTATGCCTGACAATCCTGAAGTAGCCCTTCAGCTTGATTACGGGGGAGGGATACTGGCAGGAAGGCAGATTGACGGAATAGCTCTGAGGGGTCAGCTGAAAGATCGGTTCTTCAAGCTTGACCAATTGCAGGCACATATGGCTTCTGGCGAGTTGAACCTGCACGGAGAGGCTGACTTAAGGGAGGCTTTTCGCCATGGCCTTTTTGTCCCGAAAAGCGATCTAGACGCTATATCATATAAGGTCTTTCTTGAAGAAGAAGGGGTCAAGCTTGGCCAGCTACTCGGCAGCGCCGGGGGTTTCCATGGCACGGTGAGTTCGCAGCTTTCCATCCACGGCAGGGGTATTTCGCCCAAAAGCCTGTCTGCAGAAGCGGTCCTGGAAATCTTTGCAAAGGGATTGGGAACAACCCAGGCAGCAGCCCCTGTTGATTTGCATATCTCAACGCAGGGAAGACTGAATCAGGGGGTTGCAACCATAAAACAGCTCACGGCAACAGCCGGTGACAACACGCTTTTCACACGTGGCCATTTTGATCTCGTATCCAAGGAAGTTGGCGGGACGCTTAGGTTGGACGCACCAAGCCTCGAAGAGACCCTGTTTGCTCTCGGTTTTAAGGAAACCCACGGCTTGATCAAACTTGAAGCTGACGTTTCCGGTTCGGTCATGAGACCGGTTGTCCATTGCACTCTCCGGGGAGATCAGCTCCGTTTTCAAGACATAACCGTCGGGGATGTTCGTCTCCGTGCAAGTCTGAACGAGTCGGGTGTGCTTCAGGTCTTGCAGCTTGCTGTTCAGAATCAGGGATCTACTATACAAGGGGCGGGATCGATTCAGGTGTTTGAGGACGCTCTTGTAGTCGTGCCAGCCTCTCCTTTGAAGTTCTCTCTTGCCCTTCGGGATGCTGAAATCAAAGACTTTCTCAACAGGGAGATCGCAACCGGCATAATAGACGGCGCACTTCGCCTCGATGGGAGCACCAAAGCGCTAAGAGGGGCACTTACACTGCAAGGAAAAGGCATGGCTGTGCGGAAGATTCGGTTGGGTGACATCGACGTTGATCTTCGCCTTTCTGAGGGAATGCTTTATGTTGATCAGGCTAGGGTGAACAACCAGGGCTCAGCCCTTAGGATGTGGGGAACAGCACAGGTTATGAAACCAGAGACCATGCAGCCACTGAAGGATCCCACATTCGATTTGAATCTTCAAGGAGAGGCTGTTGCCGTTCAGGATTTTGTGGACGAACTGAAAGGGAATATTACGCTGGCTGCTCGCTTGCACGGAAACATGACCCGGCCAAGAGGGACGCTGGAACTCCACGGGATGAGCCTCGATCTGGGCGTGCAGAAGCTGAAGGAAATCACGATCCATTCAAACCTCGATGGGGAAAAGATCGGGATCCAGCCTCTTCAAATTGTCTTGGCACCAGGAGAAGTCATTCACGGCAAGGGATGGGTTTCCCTTAAGAAAGCGTACGAGTTTGCTCTAGCTTCTCAGGGGATCTCCTTGCAAAACATCGACAAACTGCGCGCGCTGAATTTTCCCGAAGGGAAGATGCGCTTCGACATTGCAGGTGCGGGTTCACTGGCAGCCCCCCGAATCGAGGGGAACATTGCTCTTTGCGAGCTTCGGGTTGGAGGGAAGGCACTAGATGACTGTGGACTCCATGTTGCTGTGCGTGATCAGTTAGCGAGCATTTCAGGAAAGCTTGATTTTGAGCTAACTGGTTCGTTTCATTTAGAGGACAAAACCTTTACTTCGTCTATTCTATTTAATGAGACCGATCTTGGACCATACTTCAAGATTGCGGGCCACCCGGATCTGGACGGAATGGTAACTGGTAAGCTTGAGGCCACGGGGAACGCGGGGGCCATCGGTCAAATGAAGGCTATTGCTGATCTTTCTAAGCTGACCCTTGGCCTCAAAGGCCAAGAAGTCATTCGTGCCGAGCACTTCAAGGTCTCTCTGGAAGAAGAAGAGCTCTCAGTGCCCGGTCTACATCTTGTGCTTCTAAACGAGGGAGAGATTGAGATCAAAGGAAAGGGCAAACGCGATGGCCCGCTGGCCTTTGAAGTGGGGGGCCACATTCCTTTGCGGCTGGTCAGCCTCTTTGTTGAGGATCTTGCTGACATGACAGGAGACCTTGTTCTTTCTGGTACCCTGGGGGGGACCCAGTCTCGTCCTGATCTGCGCGCTGAGATTGGTTTGAAGGAGATCGGATTCACCATCCCAGGGCTCTCCCAGAAGCTTCACCATTTGAATGGTCGCTTTCAGATCACGCCGGAGGCAGTTGACATTGATCGCATTGAGGGCCAACTGGGTTCCGGGCGGTTTGACCTGGCAGGCAGAGTCGATCTTGAGAGACTTAAACCTGGTGAGGTCCGTCTCAGATTCACGGCAAACGCGCTTCCCTTGCAGGTTCCAGACACGATGGATCTGCTTGTGAACACCGAGCTTAAGATTCAGGGAACGAACGAACAATCGACCGTTGAAGGAGAAATTATCATCCTGGAGGGAACGTATTACCGTGATGTGAACCTAAGTCTTTTGCAGGCGGTTGGAGAAAGAAAACGGGAAGAGGCTCCACCACCCAAGGAGATGGCGCATCCTTTACTCAAGAACGTGACCCTAGATATCTCCATCAAACGCCGGAATCCGTTTCTTGTCGAGAACAATCTGGCAGAGCTGGAAATCAATCCTGATCTTCGTGTTACGGGCAAACTGAACAATCCGATCATCAGGGGCAGGGCCGCCGTGGATTCAGGCACGCTTTATTACCGGAAGAAAAGCTTTGTTGTCAAAAAAGGCGTGATCGACTTTTTGAATCCTTATAAAACAGAACCGACTATAGATATTCAAAGTGAGGCCAAGATCCGCCGATGGTTGGTCTTTTTGGCCATTTCTGGCACGCCAGATGAGCTCTCATTCAAACTCACATCTGACCCTCCGGAAGAGGATGGAGACATTCTTTCTCTTCTTGTCACGGGGAAAACCACACGAGAGCTGATTGACGGGGAGGGCGGAACCCCCGAATCGACATCCCAAATGCTTGCAGAAGTGATTGCTTCAAGATACAGCGAGGATGTCAAAGCTGCCACAGGACTGGATATCTTAGAGGTGCAGGCCCAGGGAGGAGAAGAAGACACATCGGATGTCAAAGTCACGGTCGGCAAAAAGCTTTCCAAGCGAATGCTTGTGAAATACGCCGCAGAATCGAAGGACGGCGAGATGATTGAAAAGGCTATTGCAGAATACAAGTTTCTCGAAAACATTCTGGTGAATGGGTTTCAGGATAGCAAAGGCACTTTTGGTGGAGAATTACAGTTCAGGCTGGAGTTTCGTTAGGAGAAGGCAGAGCGAGACATGCAATGGAAACGGTTCCTGTTCACCGGGCTATCCTCGGTTTATTTGTTCTCCATATCTATCGGGATCTTCTGTGCGAATTATGGCTACTCGGGCGTGACAGGCCCCACGGTTCTGTCTGACTCGGCACCTGTTGTTTCCAAGATTCTCGTGGACGTTCAAGATCTTCCGATTGACGACCAAACCTGGATCCAGATGACAAAAAGCCTAATCTTTTTTCAAGAGGGGGATCGCTTCACCCCTGAGCAGCTTCAGGCGTCAATCGAGGCATTGAAGCAGTGTAACAGGTTTCGGAAGATCGATGTCGATTCCAGAGAAGAAAAAGAGGGGATTACGCTGCTGTTTCGTCTCGTGCCGTTTCGATTGATTGAGGACATCAAGATAGAAGGCGCATTTCCCCTTTTTGAGCGGGAAGTCTTGAATGTCATGACGGTCTATGTGGGTGACGCTTTTGTTGAAGAGGAGCTACCCCAACAAGCGACACTGATCGCCAACCTGTTCCGCAAGCAAGGGTTTGTTGCTCCAAAGATCAACGTGACGGGCACACCGGACCCAGAAGATGGTCATTTCACGATTCACATTAGAATCGAGAAGGGTCCGTATTACAAGCTTGAACAGCTTGAGATCCGCGAAAATCGTGCCGTTTCAGATACAAGACTCAAAGTAAAAATGAAAACATGGCGCGTGTCGCACCTGCCTCGCAGTGCAGGGCGCTTTATAGAGGAAGATCTCAAGAAGGACATCACAAAATTGAAGCATTGTTACTGGAAAAAGGGATATGCGGATGCTGCGGTCGACTACAGGCTGGAACGATATCCCGAACGAATGCGCGTTTCTGTCTTTGTGACCGTGAATGAAGGCTCCCTGTACGAGATTGAACTGGTTGGCAATGAGAGGTTTTGGGATCGAACTCTTAGGAAAGATTTGGTTCTCTTCAAAGACGGGAACAAACATGGAATAGGCCTCAAAAAGAGTATCAGGGAGATGAAGAGGCGTTACAGGGAGGCGGGGTATCTTGAGGCAAAGGTGAGGATCGAAGAGAAGATCGATGTGGATAAGGAACAAAGCGTTTGGAGGCTCCGGTTTGTGATCGATGAGGGCCCCCGTTCGATTGTCAATTCGATTCAGATCACAGGAAACACGGCATTTGATGATAAGAAGATTCAGAAACAGATGCTGACCCGGATGCCGGGCTTCCTGAAGAAAGGGGTCTTTGTGCCTGAAACCCTGGACGAGGATCTGGATGCCATCCGGTCCCTTTATCGTAAGTATGGTTATTTGGATGCTCAAGTGAATGAAGAACTGACATGGAGTGAAAATAAGACGCACGTGGGGATTCGCGTTGAGATAGAGGAAGGCGTTCAAACGATCGTATCTTCCGTGAAGATCACCGGGCTCTCTCTGCTTTCAGAAGCAGAGGCCCTAAAAGCCATCAAGTTGCAAGTCGGGACACCGTTTCGAAAATATATGGTGCAAAGTGATGAAAACACCTTGTCTGCTGTGATAGCCGAAAAAGGGTATCCCCGTGTTGAGGTAAAGGGCGAGTTTTCCATCAGTGAGGATCATTCCAAAGCCCGCGTTGTATATTACATCCATGAAGGGGCTTACGTGGAGATGGGTGATGTCTACTACAAAGGTAACTTCCGAACCAAGAAGAAAATCCTGGAAAACGAGCTCGCCCTGAAGCCAGGAGAGCCCTTTTCCCTCCGAAGGATGCTGCAAGGACAGCGCAGTATCCGAAACCTTGATATCCTCGAGAGTGTGAGGTTTAACACCATAGGACTCAAGGAGAAAAAGGACGAGGTCGATCTGTTTGTTGAGATGGAGGAGAAAAAGCCATACTATGTTCAGGCGGGCGGGGGATACGATTCTGAAAGGGGATTTTTTGCCCACACACGCCTCGGAGACCACAATTTATTTGGGACAAACAAGGATGCTTGGCTCGCAGGAGAGGTAAGTCAGATCGGCTACCGGGGTGAGCTGGGCCTCAGTGAACCTAGACTCTTTGGCTCCCAGATCTCGACAACCTCTGGTGTGTTCTCAGAGCGAAGGGAAGAGTTTAATCAAGAGTTTGGCACCGAGACCTACGGTGCATCTCTCGGGTTTAGCCGGAGATGGTTTAAACCCCTGAATACAGGATTGAGCTTTCGTTTTGAGAGAAGAGAGCAGTTTGCGGGGGACTCAGAGGAAGCAGCCATAAAGCAGCTGGAAGACGAGGTCGATGAGTTCGAACCACGAAGCATCCTGGTTACAACGCCTGCCATTAGTTACGATACCAGAGATTCTTTTATCCAGCCTAAGAAAGGGATCTTTTCGCGGTTTTCCGTTGACATCTCCAGGGGTCTTTCGAATGAATTGGATGATTTCCTCAGGTATTATTTTGACTTTAGGTACTACTGGACGCCTCTAGATCGTTTGACCTTTGCCTGGCTTGGCCGAGTCGGTCACGTTGATCCTTACGGCTCAAACAAAAAGGTTCCCGAAGATCAGCTTTTCCTTCTTGGCGGGATCTCAGATGTGCGGGGGTTTGAGGAGAATATGCTCCGTTTTGACTCGAAGAGAGATCCCGTGGGCGGGCGCACG
>CP070769.1:2267496-2270605 GCA_020347085.1 Desulfobacterales bacterium | reverse complement strand
CAGAAGGCCCCCCTGGCACACAGGTTAGGCGCCTCATCAGAGGATGCGAAACGTCCGTTACAAGTACTCGAAAAGGATCGAAGGAGAGAAGACGATGCAGAAAAAGGTGACAGTGGTTGGTGCGGGTAATGTAGGTGCAACCGTGGCACAACGGTTAGCAGAAAAAGAACTGGCCGATGTGGCCTTGATCGATATCGTCGAGGGCCTGCCCCAGGGGAGGGCTCTGGACCTGCAGGAGGCGGCCCCTATAGAAAAACATGATGCCCGGGTCATCGGAGCCAACACTTACGAGGCATCAGAAGGCTCTGACCTCATTATCATCACCGCAGGACTGCCACGTAAACCAGGCATGGGTCGGGGCGATTTGCTGGCAACGAATGCCAAGATTGTAAAGAGCGTTATTGAACAGGTGGCGCCTTTATCTTCTAATGCCATCCTGATTATTGTCACCAATCCTCTGGATGCCATGTGTCATGTTGCCTTTCAAGCCAGCAAGTTTCCCAAGAATCGGGTCGTGGGCATGGCCGGCGTACTGGATGGAGCCCGTTTCCGCTCATTTATTGCCGCCGAGCTAAATGTGTCCGTAGAGAACACGCATGCTTTTGTTTTAGGAGGCCATGGCCGCACAATGGTACCGCTGCCACGCTATTCCACGGTTGCAGGTATTCCCTTAACCGAATTGTTGCCGCCGGATCGCATCGAGGCCGTAGTGGAGCGCACGCGATGGGGTGGTGCTGAGATCGTCGATCTGTTGAAAACTGGCAGCGCCTATTACGCACCAGCCTCAGCTGTTGTAGAGATGGCAGAGTCGATCCTCAAAGATAAGAAGAAGATCCTCCCATGCGCCGCCTACCTGCAGGGAGAATACGGCATTCACGATTTGTTTATTGGCGTTCCGGTGAAACTGGGAAAGAACGGTGTAGAGGAGATCATCGAGGTGAGCTTGACCAAAGACGAACATGCGGCTTTGCAGAAATCGGCGGACTTTGTTCGGTCTTTTGTAGAGAGCCTAATTAGTATGGACCTGTAACCACAAAAACTGAAAGACTATAACCCACCTAAAAATGTGGATCAGGGTTCAGGGCAAGGCGCGGGGCGGCGAAAAAGCGGAGCATACACGGCAGTATGTGAGCATTTTGAGCCGACCCGCAACGCAGCCATGGGGACTTAGACCCATTTTTGAGGTGGGTTCTAATAGAGAAACATCGGCTTACCAACAATCGTTTTGGCCTTGGGCCTGTATTGTTCCACGTCATAAAGTTCCCGAACATCCACACGCTTTTGACCGGCTGTCACCGTGCTTATCGGGACATCCGTATACGTGCCCCCGGACAGCGCGACCATGCGACCGAAAACTCCCTTTGTTGCCAGGCTAACCGCCATGTTGGCAAAATTGATAGCCACCATAAGGTCAAGCGAATCTGGAGCGCCACTCCTCATCAGATAAGAAAGCTGTTGAAAGATGATCCCTTGACCGGTTAGTTTCTTTAATGCATCTCCTGTCACAATGCCAATCCCACCGAGTTTTCTGTGCCCGTATGCATCCTCCTCACCATATTCATGGACTTTCCCACCCACCATGTTGGCCCCTTCGGAAATCGTGAGCATGGCATAGTTGCTCGGATTTGCCTCTTTATCTTCCATGATGAGTTTAGCCAGTCTTTCCGGGTCAAAGGGGACCTCGGAAATAATGGCACGGTCAGCCCCCGCAAGGTATGCAGATATCAGTGAGGTCTGACCACAGTTTCTTCCAAACAATTCTATCACTGCAATCCTCTCATGGGACCCGGTAGACGTCCGCAGGGCATGAATAAAGTTGACCGATCGGGTCACTGCCGTTGAAAAGCCGATACAATAGTCCGTCCCAAATACGTCATTGTCCATTGTCTTTGGAATAGCAATGACCGGAAAACCTTCTTCGTGCAGCCGCTCTCCATAACTCAAGGTGTCGTCGCCACCGATCGGTATCAACAGGTCAATATCAAGATGTTCTAAATTCTTCAGGACATGAGGCGTTACATCAGTTTTCTCCGCAGTCGGGTGGGCATCTAAGAAAGCCGGCATCTCAGCCTTTTTCACCGCCCCCGGATTGGTACGTGAGGTGTGTAAAATAGTGCCGCCTGACCGGTCAATCGTTCGCACTTTTCCTTTGTCCAGAGGCGTCACATTCGCGTCGTGAGTATGTTCATCTTCAACGTGGTATTCCACGAGCCCGGCCCACCCCTTCTTTATGCCGAGAACGCGCATCCCTTCGTCAGTCGCTCGGCTAACAACCGCCTTGATACACGGATTCAAACCCGGGACGTCACCGCCTCCAGTCAGAATTCCGATGGTTCCAATCTTACCTTTTCCTTTCATTATGTACCCCCTGAAGGTATCTTAACTTGCCTGGCTGCGTTCGCTGCAATGAGCACCTGATCTTTGGACGGGGAAACATAGTGACAAACGCCCTGAGAGTCAAGAGAAACCGTGCTCCCCACTTACGCCAAAACCAGGATTGGGCCAAAGACCTCATTGGAACGGTCCGTCAGAGCCCAACAAAAAAACAACGTGATCGGCTTGGATAACAAAAACCGTGTACTTTTGTGAAGCTGCCCGCCCAAAGGGCGGGGGTTCTGCCTCACGGCAGCACTTCGTGCGCGGGAAGCAGGCCGGTCAAATGATCGTTATCTCATCAGAGCCCGGTGTCAGCTTCTCGCCGCCCTGCTCAGTGACCAGAAAAGTATTTTCCACCCCCACAAGCCCGATTCCCTCAAGGCCCTTTTTGGGCTCCACGGCAATAACCATGTTTTCCTTAAGGGGTGAGTCGATTTTTCTAGTTATCACCGGAGATTCATCAATGACCAAACCGATGCCATGACCCAGGAATAGCACCTGATTGGTCCCAAACCCCATGAAGTGGTCCTCGAAGTTACGCGAGATCACCTCGGTCTGGTAGACTTCATCGAATATTTCGGACGGAATCGCACCAGGTTTTAACCGGCGCCGAACCGCCTCCTGGATGTCGATGCAGATCTTGTGGGCGTCCGCAGCCAGTTGAGGAGGATGTCCCAGAGCATATATCCTGGTCTTGTCCGTGAAATACCCTTGATAAGCAAATCCCGTGTCG
>CP070769.1:2262939-2267396 GCA_020347085.1 Desulfobacterales bacterium | reverse complement strand
CTGATTGATATAGTTCTAAAGATGTTATGCTTCCATAGTGTGTGGGCATGGTTGTTGCGTCAAGTTTGAATAGGTTTGTGAGGCCAGGCACTTCGATGGTTCACAGTGACGAGTAGCGAGTGGCTCAAATTGTAGTGCCCCATGTGATTACCTATGACCAATAGATTATTGTGATAGGGTTGCCTTGGATGAAAACAAATCAGACGAAAAAACATAGTAATTGCCAAGCAGTTCATGTGAGACAAGACAATTCAGCCACCGTCGTTTGCCCGCATTGCGAAATTCGCTACGCGGTGAATGCCCGGAAGGTGAGAATTCGTGGACGCACGTCCAAGTTAAGGTGTAAATGCGGGCAAAGTTTTTCCCTTTTTTTTGAATTTAGGGAGAACCCCCGCAGAGAGCTTAATGTTGAAGGTTACTATCGCACAATCAAAGAAATTTATATTAAAGGTGTTCTCCGCGCAATCCCTACATCCGAAGGCTTCGTCCGGGTGCTGGTACAAAACATCTCCCGAACCGGGATTGGATTTGTTGTTCCAACCGGACACCGGCTCCAGGTTGGCGATAGGGTCGAAGTAATGTTCACATTGGACGATACCAAGCGAAGTCGGATAGAAAGAACCGCCGTTGTGCGAAGGCTAGCCGAAGGGAACTACCTCGGCTGTGAATTCACGGATTTCGGTCACGTTGACAGAGATACGGGATTTTACGTGATGACTTAGCTCCGATTGAGCCCTTGAAAAGGAGAAGCTTTCTCTGAATCAGGCGAGTAAAAAAGGGGGGTCAGGTCTCGACATAGGACATTCTGGCCCCGCTTCAGTTATAGTTCGGGTAGCATCAAGATATAGACCGCGATTGTCCATTTTCAAGACCTGACCCCTTATCTTCACCCCTCATCTCAGACTGCCTGTCAAGGCCTGACCCCTCACTCCTCCAATAAACAGGTATTTTTCGCCACAGCCGAATAGGTATTTCTTCCCATTGAGTATGCCCTCAAGTTTCCGATAAAATTAATTAAAGGCCGCAATTGTAAATGATCTCAGCGCACATACAGTACCCAAGGAGGTCACAGATGGACCAAGCATTTATCCAGACAACAGAAGAACTGACAGAGCTCTTCCGCTTCGATGGTGGTGGATGCCCAGAGGGTAGCGCTGAATATCTTTGCAGCGCAAAGGATGTTGGTCTTGAATCACATCTCGTGTGTCTTGAAGAACACCCCTTTGAATGCAAATTCGCAGTGTCTTTTGGTCTTCGGCATTTTTGTCACTGTACCCATCGTGTCCATATTGCCAAGTACATGAAGATGTAGCCTGTAGCATTGCCCTTGTAAGCTATCCGTCACCCTTCCTGAAGGAGATAGAATCACCCTCCTTCTGATTGGGTTTTCCATAGTATCTTGTTTACACGAAATTGGTGTTGTTCCATTGCGAAATTGGTGTTGTTCCCTATGTAGGGTATGGCCAAGTTTCCGATGAAAGAGTTGAACACGGTACTTGTATCATCTTGGTCCACATACACCATGCCAAAAGGGGTCGCAGATGGAACACGCGAATATGCATATGCAGGATATAGCAAACGCCTTACATGGACTAAAACTACTCATAGAATCTGAACGCTACCAACCGGGAGCCGGGTTCACCTGTAAAGCAAAAGACATTGGACTCGATTGCTATGCTGAGTGCCTTGAGAAAGATTCAAACAGCTGCCCGTTCTCCGTGCCCTATGGTCGTGCTTATTACTGTACATCTCCTGCTCGTGTCTATATTGCTAAGGAATTGGAGAAGTAGCTCACAAAGTCAACTTGGTATTTACAACTAAGCAAGGAGGCTTTGTCGATGTCACTATTGGAAAACGTGATTGCCTTATTTTTTCAAGCCGATGTCATCAAACTCCTGGCCAGTAGTTTTCTGATTCTCATTCTTTATTGGTTTGCGTTAGAGTTCTTCAGGAATCGCCATCACAGAAGAGAAAAACAACCCTGAGCCCGGACTTATCTTAGCGAATATAAGGCCATAGGATTCTCTCCAGCCCCACTTCTTCAGACAGCCGAGTGGAGTATGGAAAGAGAAGTCTGTGGCCCTTTTATTGGGAATGGGGTCAGGCCTTAGCATGGGACACTCAAGGGCGTGAAAAGCGGGATGCCCTTAAATAGTTCAATGACTCAGAAAGAAGATAGGGGATGGCGCATGGCTAAGCCGCATGGCGCAAGGGGAATAGTGTATCTGCTCCCAAACACATAGCTCACGTCCCTTTATAGATCTGTCCGTGACCCTCTTGTCTGACCGCTGCACTCTTTTCCTACCCATGAAATACAGCCTTGTGTCCTGCAAAATACAGTATTGACCCACCTTTCCATCAAAAAAAATGTGCTTACGTTGCCATAGAGGATGGGCTGTTGGGAGATTTTTTGCCGGTTACCAATAATCTCGCCTCATCCGAACATTGCCGAAGGGGGTTCATATGGAACAAGCACATGATTCGGTCATGGCAGAAATGGTCGACACAGTAGAGCTGCCCCAGGATTGTAAGTGCTACAAACCGGGATTCGGAGTTTTTAAAGCAAGAGATATTGGACTTGAATCATTGGTTGAGTGTTTGGAGGAAGATCCATACACCTGCCCATTTTCGATGTCTGATGGCTATTCGAATTACTGCAAATGTCCCGTTTGCGTCCATACTGCTAAGGAATGGCGGGCGAATACGCTACCGATTTCTTTCCATTTCTCATACTTCGCCATCTCGCCATCCGAGAACTCCTTGGTAGCAGATAATTGCTTCCAAGACCCGTATGCTCAGTTATTAGAGTTTTGAAATCATGGATTGTGGGGTTTACCGTCTTTTCGGCCTCATGGCCTATTCGTTCCCCTTGCCGTCATGTGAGAGAATCACTTTTCTGTTTAGATTCCCTCCTAGTATTTTTTTGCGGCAAAAATTTGGCATTTTACGTGCGAGAAATTGGTATAGTTCTGGATGGTGTCCGATGCAATCTTCGATTAAAATAAGTACAGACAGGAATTCTAGACGTTTTATGTGAAAAGACAAGTGTGGGGTCGCTGGTGACGTATTTTCTCCAGCAGAAAAACTCCCCGGACCCGGCAACGAGCCTGACCTCGGATTTCTTTTGACCCATTTAAGGCCATAGGTTCTTCCTACCCCTCCTTCCTCAAGTAGCCAAAAAGAGAGAACCTTATGGCCTTTTATTTTGCCCTTTCTCTTTACTCCCGATTCGCCTTTTCTGTGCGATACAATGGCCTCAACCGCCCTCTTTTAGGTTTAAGCGTTACCATATATTGTGAGGAGCATTAAGAGCTAACTACGTGAAAGGGGAAGTTGCTTTGGCGATCAGGAGAGACAAAATAAAAGCGTCCTGCTGAGGAAGGCGCCGATAGGGGGTTGACGAAGGACAACGCTATGAAGAAATTTCAACGTATTGACCAGGTTAAACGGCAATGCACATACTGTTTGCATCCCGAAATACCAAAAGAAACAGCTTTACGCGCATATTTGAAAGGAGATCGGAAGGGTCTTTCAAGGGTTGTGTCGCTTGGGCGCGGTGACCGGTTATGGATTCTGGAAACCCATTTCGATATGTCGCGACCTATGAACCAGCTCCTCCAGCGACCACCGTTTTGGCCAAGACTACTGATTTTTAGTTCGTAATTTATCCGTGAAAAAGACGTGTTGACTTCCCTTTTTCTGTGTGTCTTAATTATACGTTACATTACATATTCCAGAGCCGTACTCGTTACCTGTTCATGCGGTATGTTGCAATGAGGCCTGCGGCTTCAGGAGGGGTATTTTCTCGGTCCTGTTTTGCCACGAGGGGGCTTTTGTGCTCTCCTAGTCGCTTCAGTTTTTCGCATAAGCAAGCCACAGGGGTTGTAATTGGAACCAAAACAGAAGTGGGACATGGGTGAGCTCACAAGAGGGTTGGAATGTTCCCACGATTTCATGTGCTACAAATATCACTTTGAGCCTCTCGAAGGAGGATGGGATCCTCAAAAAGGTCGCCCACGCCTGAAGTGCTTCCACGACCCTCACGTCGACTGCAAATTCTCATTCGGCTTTGGCAAGACTTATTATTGTTATTGCCCCTCTGCAGTCTATATCGCCAACAGGTTGACCCAGTATAGCCTGTAGCCTTACCTCCCTCAACAGCCTGTCCAGGTGAGGCTGCATTCCAAACACATGACCCAGTCCTTTGCCGGACTATCCCTCACCCTTACCCAGACGTGAGGGAATCATCCCCACTTTGTATTGGATCTCCATGAGGATTTTTTCTACAAAGAACAGGTATCTCACCCGCAAAAAAGCGGGATTGCCCTGTATAGAGTGTGCAGTCAAGATTTTGATAAAATAGATAAGACAGTGAAGTCTCGCCATCCCTATTTAAGGAGTCTCTGAACTGTCTGCAGGAGTTCTTGTAGTCCTATCGGCTTGTGCAAAGTGCATGC
>CP070769.1:2253180-2262839 GCA_020347085.1 Desulfobacterales bacterium | reverse complement strand
TTCATGACCATGGCCAAGAACGATCTTAGGGAAGCCAAGAAAAAATAATCAAGAGGATTAGTATGACCGAATCAGAAGCAACCACTGTGGAAGAGGCAGAGAAGGCGATCCCGGCGACAGAAGAGGAAGAAGAGGCGATCGCGCCAGAGGCAGTCGCGCCAGAATTGTATGTATCGATTTCGCCTCACTTCAAGAGCAAAGAGAGCGTGTCCAAGATCATGTGGACGGTCGTGGCCTGCTTGCAGCCTCCGCTTATTTTGTCTGTCTTCATTTTCGGCTTTCAGACACTGATCATTACATTAATCAGTGTATTAAGCTGCGTGGGGACTGAGTATGTGTCAAACAGATGCCTGGGGCGGCCCACAGACAGCATCAAAGACGGCAGCGCCGTGATTACGGGCCTGCTTTTGGCCTACGTCATCCCACCCGGCGTGCCTTACTGGATGCCGATCTTGGGCGGGGTCGTGGCCATCTACGTAACAAAGGTGCTCATGGGCGGGCTCGGGTACAACATGTTCAACCCCGCCCTCATCGGCCGGGCCTTTCTGGTAGCTACCTATCCGGTCGCCATGACTTCGGCCTGGCTACCCCCAATCCGTGACGCCTCGGTCTTTAAATATATGGGGGCAGGGGTGGACGCGGTGTCCACGGCTACCCCGCTCTACATCCTGAAGCATTACGGAATGGCGGCCGTGATTGAGCGATTTGGGTCGTTGTCTGTCATCTACCGCGATTTTTTTATTGGTTTAAGGCCCGGCTGCATCGGTGAGACATCTGCTTTTATACTCATCATTGGCGGGTGTTTTCTAATCTACAAAAGATATGTCACTTGGCATATCCCGGTGTCGGTTATCGTGTCTGTGGGTCTGTTAACCTGGATCTTCGGAGGGGAAAAATTCTTTACCGGCAACCCCTTGTTGGCTGTGCTCTCCGGGGGCGTCATCATAGGGGCCTTTTTCATGGCTACGGATTATGTGACCTCTCCGACCCAGGTAACGGGCAAAATTATCTTTGGTGTGGGCGTCGGTGCCCTCACTGTCTTGATTCGGTTAAAGGGAGGTTATCCAGAAGGGGTCTGCTACGCCATTCTGCTAATGAACCCCTTGACGCCCGCCCTTAACCGTTGGTTCAAACCCAAACGTTTTGCTCCCGAACCAGAAGAAGGTGCGTAGAAGATGAATCAAATTATTAAGATCACGTTCGCGTTGACCATTTCCTGTGTGATAGCGGCCTCGGCAATGGGGCTGGCCTACACCATGACGGCCAAGGCCAAGAAACACAATCATCATATGAATGTTTACAACGCCATGATTGGTCTTCTTGGTTTTGGGGAGGATAATCCTGCCCCGTCAGACCTCAAATTCTTAAACGTGTATCGTTATATTGTGGAGGATGGGGACAAGAAATTTCTGGGATACATGGTTCCAGTAGAAAAGGGGACCGAAGAGGCCTATGAGATGGTCCTCATCGACCTGGAAGGGAACTTCGTAGAAAAGCTTGAGGTGCCTATTTCGGCAGAGAAGGCAGAAGAAGCTCAGGATCGGGCAAAGGCCTTGCAAAAAGTCTTGGCGGCGCCCAAAATTTTTGCTTACGCTGATGCCTCAGTTATCGCTACATCCGGGGGCAAACGACTCGGCTACGTTTTGCCGAGGAAATTCCCAGGTTTTAGGACTTTTATTCACGGGATCGTGGCCATGGATCCTAAATTCGAGCTTCTTGGTTTGGAGATCATGGAACACGAAGAGGATGCAGGGCTGGGCAAAGAAATTGAGCAGGAGTACTTCAGAAATCAGTTTAAGGGAAAGTCTTATGAGAAGCTAAAGACTCTAGAGGTGGTTAAAAAACCCCTGCCCGTGGAGTACAAGAAGTATCTGGAGAAGAGCAAGTGGGAAGAGGGGATGTTTACGGAAGAACAGATTGCCGAGATCCGGAAGCAATACAAGGATGCGGACATCTACGCCATCACCGCATCAACGATTTCCAGTAAGGCCGTTACTGACGGCGTGAAGAACGTTGCCAAGAAGTTCGCCTACCGCATCGACAAACTGGACAGTGTGCTCAAGAAAGAAAAGATTCACGCTGCGTTTTAGGGGTTATTGGGGGGTTTGTACAACACAGGCTTTGCGTAAGGAGAAAGAAATTGGCTATCAAGGAGAAAACAAACAAACAGCTCTTTGTAGACGGCATACTGAAAGAAAACCCGATTTTCAAGCTGGCTCTTTCAATGTGCCCGGCGGTGGGTATCAGCACGAGTGTCATGAACGGTATCCTCTTGGGAACAGCGGTTCTTTTCGTGCAGGTCTGCTCCAGTTGTACCATCTCGCTCGTTCGGAATTACATCCATCCCAAGATCCGGATTCCCACGTACACGCTCACGATTGCCACATGGGTGACGGTCATCGACCTTGTCCTGGCTGCCTACGTGCCGGTGGCTTACAAGGCTATGGGATTGTTTGTGAGATTGATTGTGGCCTTTGCCATCATCACCATGCGTTTGGAGATGTTTGCCTGCAAGAACCCGCTGCCTAAGTCCTTTTGGGATGGTTTTGGCATGGGCCTTGGGTTCATGTTCGCGATGATGACCCTTGGCTTCGTGCGGGAGCTCCTAGGGAGTGGAATGATAATGGGGTATGACGTCCTCGGCTTCAAGCCGCTTCTTTATTTCGTCCTGCCCTGCGCAGGTTTCGTCACTGTTGGCCTTATGATGGGTTTCTTCAACTGGATAGAGGTCGTCTATGAACGAAGGAAAAAGGGTTAAGTACTTATGAAAAGCATAAAATCATATCATCTGCTGGTGGGCGTGCTCCTTATTGCGGCACTTTTTCTGACAGGATGTGAGGGAGCAGGGCACAAATTCGTAAAAAAGACTGAGTTCAAGGACTCGGACAAGATCGTTCTCACTTTTGCAGGGCCTGTGGACGAGGTTTGGGCAACAAACGTTGCCAACTTCAGTTGCTACGAAAAGCCGGATCCCGACATCGTGCTGACAATCAAGGAAGCAGTGCTGAGCCCAGAGAAGACGAAACTCACGCTCATCTTTGAAGCTCCTTTGAACACGGGGGAGGCTCACATTTTAAGCACCACAAACATCATGTCGGAGGGGCAGGATATGGGTGCAGCACTGTTGACGGTCAAAAAGCTCTATTTCGGTGTGCTCATGACCATTTTCCTTGGGGCTGCATTGATCAAGAACTTTGTCTTCACCAAGTATTTGGGGCTTTGTGTGTTTTTCGGGTGTTCCCAGAAGAGGTCAACGGCCATCGGAATGGGCATGGTCTTTACCATCGTCATCGCCTTCGCGGCCACCATGGCATGGGCCCTTTATCAGTTTGTGCTCAAACCGTACCAGTTGACGTTCTTGAATATCGTTGTCTTTATCGGCTTGGTCTCCCTGTCCGTCCAGGGGGTGGACACCATCCTGAGAAAGATAAATCCCGCGCTCTTTAAGGCATTCGGCGTGTACCTTGTGCTTGTCATCGCCAACTGTATCGCCATCGCCGTGCCCCTGATCTTGGCAGACAACGAATATACGGGGTGGGAGAGCTTTTCCCTGGCCCTTGGGGCAGGGATAGGGTTTTTGATCGCACTATTTCTGATGGCCTGTGTGCGGGAAAAGTTGGAACTGGCCAAGGTGCCGCCGAGCTTCCAAGGGCTACCCATTGCCTTTGTGACAGCCGGACTTTTTGCCCTGGCCTTTTTGGGCTTTTCAGGATTGTCCATCTACTAGCATAGATATAGTATTTGACAGACGAGCTATGTCTGTTATGAAGTAGCATTATATTTAAGAAGGAAGGAAGAGATATGGATCCAGCATTAGTGAAGTTAGCCCTTGGTGGCGTTGCAACCCTCGGATGCATCGGGCTGTTTTTCGGAATCGGGCTTGCTATAGCCGCCCAGAAATTCCATGTGGAGCCTGATCCCAAGGTGGAAGCGGTGTTGCATACCCTTGCCGGTGCCCAATGAGGTGGTTGCGGCTTCCCCGGGTGTGAAGCATACGCAGAAGAGGTCGTCCACAATCCCGATGTCCCACCAAACAAGTGCTTTCCGGGCAAAAAGGATGTTGCCGATGCCGTGGCTGAAATTACGGGAAAGGGAGCAGGGGCTGTAGAAGAAATGGTCGCTGTTGTGCGCTGTTCCAGGATTCAGGGGAAGGTGCACTTAAAATACAACTACATCGGCCATGGCACGTGCTCAGGTGCACATCTGGCCTTTGGTGGTCCGCTGGACTGCCAGTATGGCTGTGTCGGCTTTGGCGAATGTGCCGAGGCGTGTCCGTTTGATGCAATCACCATGGTGAACGACTTTCCCGTGGTCGATCCGGACGAGTGTGTGGCCTGTGGCACTTGCGTCAGCGCTTGCCCCAAGGGGATCATCAAGCTGGTCCCCAAGGCCAACAGAGTCATCATCAGATGCAGCACCGCGGACAGCGCCAAGGTCACCAAGGCTATTTGTAAGGCCGGTTGTATTCATGACAAGGCCTGCATTAAAAAGTGCCCTGCCGAAGCCATTTCAGAGGTGCGTGGGGTTGTAAACATCGACCAAGAGAAGTGTATGGAGTACGGACCAGCATGTGAGGAAAAATGTATAGCCGCATGCAAGAAAGTCCATTGCCTGCAACCATTAAGTCTTGAAGAAACATATAAACAACTTAAACAAGCGGCTTAATCGAAGTGGAGGAGATTGCCATGTCTCAACAACAGGGAAACCAACCAACCGTCGATCGGAGAACCTTTCTGAAATACTCAGGCATACTGGGTGTTGGATTTGCTTTTGGTGGCTTGATGCCCATTTCAGAGAGCGTCGCATTCAACAGAAAATTATACAAAGTCACAAGGGCGCGGCTCTCTATGGGGACCTTTGCGGCTGTTACCGCGATGCATCCCTCTAGAACCGAGGCTGATGACGCTATCGGCAAGGCGTTTGAGGAAATGGATCGCGTGAGCAGACTGCTGAATCGTTATCAGTCGGCTTCTGCTATCGGGACCCTCAACAAGGAGGGCCATCTTTTCGACATGCCGCCTGAGGTATCTCAGGTCATCGCCCGCGCAGTCCATTTCCACAAGGCGAGCAATGGTGCGTTCGACATGACCGTAAAGCCCCTGGTGGACCTCTACAAGGAGCATTTTGAGGCCCATAAGAGTCCACCGTCCGAGGCCGCAGTGACGAAGGTCCTTGACCTGGTGGATGCCGGTGCGGTTCGGTTTGACGGCCGCACCATAAGGTTTACCAAAGAGGGAATGGGTATCACCCTGGACGGGATCGCCAAGGGGTATATCATCGATCGTGGCGCTAAGGCTCTGGAGCAGCACGGGATCAAACATGCGCTGATCAATACCGGCGGCGATATACGGGCTATCGGCGGTAAGGGGAGCAAAACCCCGTGGAAGGTGGCGATTCAGAATCCGGAGAAGGACGGTCCCTATGTTGATACCATAACTATGGTAAACGGCGCTATTGCCACTTCTGGGAATTATGAGATCTATTTTGATAAGGAAAAGCTATACCATCACATTGTAAATCCGAAGACAGGCCGCTCACCGCTTAAAAGCACAAGTGTCACTGTGTTGGCATCAAATGTCATGGATGCGGACGCACTCTCCACAGCGGTTTTTGTTTTGGAACCTGCTGCAGGCAAAAGATTCATCGAAACCATGCCAAAGACCGAATGCCTGGTCTTGAATTCTACCGAGACGAAGGTAATGTCGAGCGGGTGGCCTTCGGCTTAATTCTTTATTGTCTGGATTTAAAGAAGCCTCTCAGAATATTGGAGTGTTTTGAGAGGCTTTTTTTGCGTTCAGTCTCTTCCCTCTGCTTGAAGGAGACTAATTACCAAATCTTAGGGACACTCCATCCGGCTCACTTCTTCGGATGGCACTCGCCACACGTCACAGGGCCCTTGTCGTTGTCCTTGTGACATTGCTTGCATAGGTCGTGATATGCCTTCATCAAAGGCCTGGTCGGGTGGTCCTCTTCGACATGATGACATCCTGAGCACCATTGACCTTGGCTCGAGCCATCGTCAACCTTTTTGCCACTTTCCCTTTTCATAGACATGGTGGCAAACATTTCATTCTTCAATCTCAGCGATTAAGCTAAGCAGCTTCTGTATGCTCTTCTTTGGGCTTCATATGCTCAGGGAGATCCATCATGTGGGGCATAACTGTCTTGAAGTGCACGACTTCTACACCCAGATCGTATTCCTTGTTGAGATCTTTCAGTTGGTCAAAACAATTGTGACATGGGACAATGACCATCTCGGCCCCGGTCTCTCGGATCTGCTCGGCCTTGACCCTGCCCGACTCCATCCTTCTCCTCTTGAACGGTGGGCCCATAGGGATATAGCCACCACCGCCGCCACAGCAATGATTGTACGCGCGGTTGTCTGCCATATCGCGGAAATCTGTACACAGCTCATTCATCAGATACCTTGCTGGTTCCCAAAGCCCGCCATTTCTGGATATGTTGCACGGATCCTGATAGGTCACCGGTTTTGTGATTCTTTTGGCAGGATCGATCTTGATGCGGCCGTCTCGCACATAATCGGAGAAGAGTTGTACACTGTGAACAACCGGAATGGGGGGTTCACCACCGGGTAATCCTAACCAATAAGGCCCTTCGAACCGAAGGGCACGGTATGCGTGCCCTCATTCTGTAACCCCGATTCTATTTACCCCCAATCTCTCTGCATTATCGTAACAAAGTTTTACCACATGGGCCGCGCACTTCATTTCACCTGCAAACATGGCCAGGTTGGTGTCGTCCCAACCCATCTTGGGAAATGTGTAGTTCTCTCCAGCTGCATAAAAAATCATGGCTGCTTCGGCGATATCCTGAGGATAGTATTTGGCCTCCCGGGCGTTGATCGTGTACATCATGTCAGCGCCCTCTTTTTCAAAGGGGATTGTCAGGCCAGGCATCTCCTCTTCGGTCTCCTCCGCCATCCACTCAAGGGTCTCAGACAAGTCCTCTTCGGTGACAGCCATCTGGTTTCCGAACTCCCAGTAGTTCTTCACCGCATCCATGAGGGCGTCTGGGGCAAGCCCCTGGCTGCACAGTATGGCCCGCGTTGCAGCGATCATAACAGCGATGTCGATACCAAATGGACAGTACATGGAACACCGCCGGCAGGCCGTGCAATCTCCCCAGGCGATGCTTGCCATCTTCTCAAGCTCTTCCTTGCTCACCTCACCATTCGTCTTATAAAGCTTTCCAAGGGTCTGGATCACTTTATAAGCGGGCATGTACTTTGGGTCTTTGTCGTGCGCCTGGTAAAAAAAGCAGCTGTCTGCGCAATAACCGCAGTGTGCGCAGAGTTGCAGCCACGTCTTGAAGCGACCACCCTTTAGGGCAGCCAGCCTCTGCTTTATCACGTTTGTATCAATAGCAGGTTCAGCCATTTTTGGACCTCCTAACTTATGGTTTACCGCTTGACACCGAGGTGTGTTGTCATTCTAAAAGGTTACAGCCCCTCTCCTTTGACCGAATTCACTCCCGATGTGGGCTCTGGTGAAGAAGAACAGAATCATGTGGCTCAATTTGGTAAATGGTATGGCAATGAGCATGATTTCGCCGCACAGAATATGGATGATCAACATGGTCTTGTAGTCAAACCATTGATGGTAGGCCATATAGCCGGTAATAAAGGGTGCGGCAGCAATAGCGAGCAGCAGGTAATCATAGGCAGTGGTTACAATCTTTACCTCAGGCAATACAATTCGGCGGATAAGCAAAAATAGAGCAGCAGCTATCAGGAGCAGGGTCATATAATCCGTGGTCATTTCAGAAAATGACCACCAGCTGATGCCCCACCTTTCATCCCACATGATAGAGTGGCCCAAAAGGAAAATCGGTACCGCCAGCAAGCATATATGAAAGACAAAGACTCCTATGGTCAAGCCCGGCTTCTCTCTCATACTGCGGCTTCCAAATGGGATGAGCCAGCGGTAAATCGAGCGGAATGACCATCCCCAGCTCCAATGATTAAACACCACCTTGTCCTTCTGCGACGTAAGGCGAATGACAGAAATAACCTTAACGATCATCCCAATGATGAAAATCCCAAAGGCTATCCAAGCAAGTGGACCGGTCACAAATTCATACATGACAACCTCCAAAGCTTCTTAGATTAAGGATTAGTAAAGAGCAGGCAAGACGTTCTTGCTAAAACAGATAGAGGTTCTGGGTATCATAACAGCCCCTGACTGTCAAGTAAAAAACCTGTTTCCTTGGTATGTTAAGTGGGCAATTCCTATTTAAACAGTAGTAATAAAATTAACCTTAAATCACCTGCTTCCCAGCCTTTCCTATGAAATAAAGATTACGTCGGCTGGAGGTCTCTGAAGTGCCTTCTGTGAACTACAATGACGGGCGAATTTCCTCTCTCCAGGTTTTATCGGGACTGCGGGGGGCTTCAATCAGACAAGCCCGCTATTGTGCTTTTCCATATCTTATAGTATGAAGTGACGGTTGCACGAAATTGTTCATGTCTTCAGAGGATTTAGATGGACGTCATAGATTTGGACAAACGCCCAAGAAGCAAGCTGGCATTGGAGCCCAAATGGGCAAATATATGCTTTACATGCGGTACATGTGCGAGCGCATGTCCGGCAACGGGGTTGGTACCTGGCTGGGATCCCAGAAGGGCCTTAACAGCCATAGCCTTGGGACTGGAACAGGAGATCATCTATTCTAAATGGCCCTGGGTCTGCACCCTGTGCGGTCGATGCCAGTATAAGTGCCCCCAAGGTGCCGAGTTGTTGAAGACGTTCCGGCAATGCCGGACAGTTCGGGATAGGGACAAAGTCCCGGGGCCGCTGCATAAGGGAACAATGACGAATATCGAGAGGGGCAACAATCTTGGCATACCGAAAGATGATATGCTCGATCTCCTGGCAGGCCTGGGCGTGGAAATGGAAGAGGATGAGAAACGTACTCCCTGTCCTGGATTTTATGTCCCCGTGGATGAGGAGGGCGCGAATATCATAGTCACCATCAACTCCAAGGAGCCCTTTGCTGAACCGGACGACATGAAATTTCTGTGGAGAATTTTCTATACGGCCAAGGAAAACTGGACAGTCTCTTCCATCAACTGGGAAGGCGTCAACTGGGGCTTGTTTTCAGGAGACGATGAGAGCATGAAGGTGCAGGTAGGACGCGTGCTGGAAAACGCCCGCAGGCTAAAGGTGAAAACCATCCTGTATCCAGAATGAGGCCACGCCTATTTTGCCACCCGGTTCGGGTTCAAAACATGGTTTCCAGAAGCGTTTAGGGAGTTTAGAATTCTGAGCATATTTGATCTTCTTAGAGAATACATCGAAACAGGGAGAATTGGGATAGATCAGTCCAGGCATCCTCAGCTCACCACGGTGCATGACCCCTGCAATTACGTGAGAAAGTCTCAGATGGCATTTGGCGATCACTATGGGGAGATGTCTCGGTGGATTACCGCCCAGTGCTGTGAAAATATGGTGGAGATGATTGATAGCCCGGTGGACAACTTGTGTTGCGGCGCGGGGGGTGGTGCCTGGGCCGGGCCGTATGCCAAGGAGCGGATTGACTACGGCAAGTGGAAGGCGGATCAAATCAAGGCTACCGCCGCTGAGCTGGTGATTGCCCCTTGCCATAACTGCCGCGACCAGATCATGAAGAGTCTGACCAAG
>CP070769.1:2248133-2253080 GCA_020347085.1 Desulfobacterales bacterium | reverse complement strand
CATGGACTACCCGTGGCCGGGCAACGTCAGAGAACTCGAAAACGTGATTGAACGTACTATGGTGTTGACGGACCGCATCGAGATACACACGGATGAACTACCAGAAGAGATACGAATGGGCCCAGATGCACATGAACCCTGGCCAGCTAGTAGCATCTCTCTTAAGGCCAATACCATGGTACTCGAAAAGGCGCTGATCCAAAGGGCTCTCCAGGAAACCAACCACAATCGGACGCGCGCGGCTAAACTCTTAGAAATCAGCCATCCCACACTTCTTTCCAAGATGAAGGCTTACAGGATCTCATGAAGGGCTTGTGCGAAAATCGCTTGTATCTTGACCAAAGGAGGGTGGTGGCCACCGGAAACCGAGGTAGAATCTTGCTCTGTGAAGAAAAAAAACCAAAAAAGCGCATTATACTGTTGACAACCGTATCATATCAATGTATGGGAAAATCGCTGTAGCAGGGGGGTTCTACAAAAAGAATGCGTGTAAACCTTAAGTAGAAAGGGAGGGAAGCAACAATGACAAAGGCAGACATTGTGGAGAAGATGGCCAAAGATGCTGGTATCTCCAAGGCGGCAGCAGGTGCTGCGCTGAATTCTTTTGTGGATACTGTAACCAAAACGCTGAAAAAGAAAGACGGCAAAGTGACCCTCGTAGGCTTTGGAACTTTCTCAAAAGTGCGTCGTAAAGCCCGGAAGGGTCGAAACCCTCAGACGGGCGCAACTATCAAGATTAAGGCTTCGAATACTGTAAGGTTTAAGCCTGGCAAGGCGCTGAAAGGCGCGTTGTAAGCCCGAAATACTTTTTGACCATTAGGATTGGTTCTCATCCGATTCGGCTATCTGTTGTAGAGAAATTGTTTAAAGGCAGAGTTTCACTCCGCCACCGGTTCGTGAATGTTAAGGAGAGGAATTACTTGGATGAGAACCAACCTTCTTTCACACAAAGGTAATATCAAAACCGCCGAACTCTCCCGTGTAAGGCTCCCACGTTAAGGAGACGTCACTTACTCGGGCAAGGGGCGGCCCAGCCTCGCACCATTTCAGCATAGACTTCACGTCCGCTTTTTCTCCCTCAAATACCGCCTCAACACGTCCATCGGGTAGATTCTTCACCCAGCCCTTAACATTGCGTTCAGAGGCTGCGCGCCTTGTGTCAAGCCTGAAACACACACCCTGAACGCGTCCGTCAACGACGACATGCGCTCTAACCTTTTTCATAACCCTCTTCCCCTATCTGGCTGGCCAGTTCCCCCACCCCTCTCTGACGCATAGTCTGTGAGGAAAGCAACCCCGTGAATTCTTCTTCATTAAGTATCGCTATTCCTAACTCCTCAGCCCGGTCAAGCTTGGATCCTGGATCTTTTCCTGCCACCACATAGGTAGTCTTTCGACTCACAGAAGAGCTAACCTTGCCACCCAAAGCTTCAATACGCGCCTTTATCTCTGCCCGTGTCATGGACTCAAGGGCGCCGGTGAGAACAATTGTCTTGCCGGCCAGAGGCTCCTCTGCCACCGTCTCTTCGGGAGCAAACTCCACACCAGCTTCCACCATCATCCGTTCGATGTTTCTCTGATTCTTAGGATTATCAAAAAATGCGCGCACGCTGTAAGATACCTGCGGTCCTATCTCGTCTATGCCCATAAGCTCCTCACGGGAGGCAGACATCAAATCGCCCAAGGCCTTAAAATGGCGGGCCAAAACGTGCGCCATATGTTCACCCACATGCCGGATACCCAAAGCGTAGATGAACCGCGCCAGTGTAATTTGCTTGCTTTTATCTATGGCGTCGATCAGGTTCTGCGCCGATTTTTCGCCCATCCTTTCAAGGTTTGTTACAGTGGCCTTGTCAAGGAAAAAAAGCTCTGCATAGGACTTCAACAGCCCTTTGTCCACCAACTGGCCTATCAGCTTAACCCCCAAACCATCTATGTCAAAAGCCCCTTTAGAAGAAAAATGCTTGATGCGCTCCTTCACCTGGGCAGGACAATTGGCATTGACACATCGCCACACGGCTTCATCCTGCAGGCGGAACACTTTAGAGCGGCACACGGGACACACAGAAGGCATTTGAAACGGTTCTTCCACCCCAGTGCGTTTGGTCGTGATAACCTTGACGACCTCAGGAATTACATCTCCCGCCCGCTGTATCCATACGGTGTCACCTACGCGAACATCTTTTCTTCTGATTTCATCCTCATTGTGGAGGGTGGCGCGGCTCACGGTCACCCCCCCCACAGGCACAGGCTCCAGGTGGGCCACCGGAGTTAACGCCCCGGTCCGGCCCACCTGAACGTCGATCTTCAGCACACGGGTTGTCTCTTGGGTGGGCGGAAACTTGTGGGCTATGGCCCACCTTGGGCTGCGGGACTTTTCACCCAGCCTTTTCTGCAGTATTAAATCGTCCACCTTGACGACAATACCATCCATCTCGAAGGGAAAGTCATGACGCCTATCCAGCAAATCTCTGTAGTAAGCGACAATTTCCTCAAGTGGGGCCTTCGGTTTGATGTTAGGATTCACCCGGCACCCTAAAGCTTTGAGGGCCTGAAGGATTTCCCAATGTGAAGTAAATTCAAGGTCGGTTACGACACCAACACCGTAGCAGAATATCTCTAGTGGGCGTTTGGCCGTTATCCTCGAATCAAGTTGTCTGAGAGACCCTGCCGCTGCATTCCTCGGATTGGCAAACGGTGGCTCGCCCTTATCAAGGCGCTCTTCATTCAATTCTTTGAAGGCTTCAACAGGGATAAATACCTCTCCCCTAACCTCCAAGCGCGAGGGAATTACCACGGATACCGTGTTAAGAAGGACAAGAGGAACTGTCTTGATCGTCCGGATGTTTGGCGTAATGAGCTCGCCCGTATAACCATCGCCTCGGGTGGAGCCCTCAGCTAGTCGACCATTTTCATAAACTAACTCCACAGCCACACCATCCAATTTCGGTTCAGCCGTGTACAGCAGTGGCAAATCGGTATTCAGAAACCTCCGTACCCTCTGATCAAAGGCGCGCACCCCTTCTTCGTCAAAGGCGTTTTCCAGACTCAGCATGGGAATCGTGTGAGCCACAGTTTCAAACTTTTCAAGGGGCCGTGCTCCTACTCGCTGCGTAGGGGAATCAGGCTCAACGAGTTCCGGATACGCCGTCTCCAATGCAGTAAGTTCCTGCATAAGACGGTCGTATTCAGCATCTGAAATCTCTGGCTCGTCCAAGACATAATAGAGATGATTGTGACGGTGAAGGGCCCGACGAAGTTCGGTTACCCTCTTCTTGACATCTTCCTTCATGGGGTTGGAAGTACTTCCTGATACAGTTCAGTAATTCTTCGAGTCGTAAAAACTTTACTTATTTGAAAAAGGGCCGTTTGAAGCTTCCTGCAGAAAGCGGGGAATACGCTCGCTGTTGCAGTTCAAAAGGCTAAACGCTTTCTTGGAACCTACACGCTCAGCTTTTTGCATGTTGAACACACAATATCCACAGCTATCTTGCGTGACTTTTTAAACTTGCTGTTTGAAAACCCAGGCCTCCATTGCAGTGAGCCAAGCTCATCGGAAACCACAAGGAGGGCCCCAATCTCAACGCGCCGGAACCGCGCCGCGCTAAACAAGGCTGAAATCTCCATATCCACGGCGACCACACCTTCCCTCTGAAGCAAAAGGACCCTCTGTCTCGTCTCCCGGTAAGGGGCATCTGTCGACCATACAAGGCCTTTGTGAAAATGGATGGGGTACTCCTTAAGGCTTGCTTCAATTGCCTTCACCAAGCCTTCCGACGCTCTCGGGCCTTCATTCCTTACACGATAGTACTCAGATGTCCCCTCCCCAACCAGTGCTCGATCTGGTACCACAAAATCGGCAACGCCCACCCCGTGGTGGACAGAGCCACACCAGCCCAAGAAGAGTATCTTCTTGGCACCCAACACAACGAGTTTCTCCAGAATCATCACCGCGTGTGGGGCTCCCAGCATAGGTCCTACCACGGTCATGTCTTGATCACGGTATATTGCCTTGTATAACCTGCTTGTCATGATTTTGCATATAGGCCTACCTGGGATGCCCATAGATCGCCGCATCAGAGCCAAGTCTCGCTCCATGGCCACCATGACTGCCACAGGTCCAAGTGTGGGATCGCTCTTCTCCTTTCTTGGGGATACAACCTCGTCGTACATTTCAACCTTGGATTACTTCTTTCTGTTGTTTGCTTTTTGTGAGGTAATTTCACGCAAAAACGGCAGGACATCTATTTTACATACAACATCCCACACATATTGTCGCATGACGTTGCGGAACATCTTGTGCGTCTCTGTGCGTCCGAGGTATTCCACAATCCGACCGGCAATGGCGAGCGGTGGTTCATCCAGCCCGAAAAAGCACACCCCTTCTCCGAGCTCTCGAAATGGTCCGATGTCTGCGCACGCAATGGGCAGCTTGATCATCCCGGCCTCCAAGAGGGGCAAACCAAAGCCTTCGTCCTTACTTGTCATGAGGAGTAAGTCTGCCATCAGATAGAGGTCGCGGATGAAGATCCGATCCGGCACCAGTCTGGTCCTATTCCGAAACCTGTACTCTGCCAAAACAGCTATATTCTCCGCCAGCCCCAATTCATTAATCCAATATCTCAGCCTGCGGTAATAGGCCACCGCCCGTTCTTCATGAGGATCGTAGGCCCCGGTCAATATGAAAAGAACGTTGTAGCCCAACAGCTTGAGCCCTCTGATGATATGGATAGACAGTTCCAGGTTCTTTCGTGGTGTGATCCTTGATGGCTGTACGACGACCAGATCGCGGCTGAACAGGTCAAGCTCTTCGGCAAGCCTCACGGACTTTGGGTCAAGGTAAAAGAACTGTGCCGGATCAATCCCGTTGCGGATAACCTGCCAGGAGGCGCCTCCACAATACTGTTTAAACAGTCTCTTGCGATACCCAGAAATGGTCACGTATTG
>CP070769.1:2243965-2248033 GCA_020347085.1 Desulfobacterales bacterium | reverse complement strand
TGGGCCTGGGGGTAGCGGCCCTCTTGGTCCAGTTCGACTTGCTGCCTCTTGCTGGCATCGGCTCTTATCCTTTGGGAAACCTTGTTTTCATTCCGATCCTGCTTTTGGGCTTTGCTATATTGAAGCACGATTTGTTGGACATTGGCTTCATGGTTCAAAAGGGTCTTATTTACTCCTTGCTGACGGGTCTGCTCACCGGGTCTTATGCCCTGATGATCATTTTGTTCGATCAACTTTTTAAGGGGATTGGGCATGCAGGACCCATCTATTTTTCAGTCCTCTTTTTTCTTGTGATTGTCTTTGTCTTTGACCCCCTGAAAAAGCGGGTGCAACTGTTGATTGATCGCATACTCTTTAAAGGTAGATACGATTATCAGAAGACCCTTATGGCATTAAGCAATGCCATGTCCTCCATGCTGAAATTGGACGAGTTCATGGGAAAAATCCTGAGGGCCCTGACAGAGGTGATGTATCTTGATTGGGGCTATGTGATGCTTGTGGGTGAAAAGGGGGATGCGTTTCAGCTCCACAGCCAAATGGGCATGCGTTCGAAGGCAAAAAGCCTATCGATCGAAAAATCGAGCCCGCTTGTTCAGGAAATGGGTCTCCGCAAGAGGGAGGTGACCCGATATAATGTCGCAGAGTGGTCAAGTACTTGCAGTCATCCCTCTGTTTTGAAGGAACATTTTACTAGCCTGGGTGGAACTGTCATCATACCTATGCTCTTTAAAGGTGAGATCAATGGACTCCTTGTTCTGGGAAACAAAAAATCTGGCGACCTCTTCACCTCAGAGGACCTTCAACTCTTGCGCACCCTGGCAAATCAATGTGCTATCTCCATCGAGAACGCCAAGGCATACCAACTCATTGAAGATCTGAATGTAAACCTCGAGAAGATGGTGGAAGAGCGGACACAAGAACTCAAAAGAGCCCTTGAAGAAAAGGAAAAGGCGCAAGATTTGCTTATCAGGTCTGAAAGCTTGGCTTCTGTGGGTGCCCTGGTGGCTGGGGTTGCCCACGAGTTGAATAATCCGCTTGCCAGCGTCTCAAGCCTGATCCAGTCGGCTGTTGAGACCATGGAAGGGCTGCCACGTGCGGCACTGGTCGAGTCAGGTCACGGCGCTGAAGACGCCGAGGAAACGATAGATGACCTTAAATTTAGCTTAAAAGAATTGAATCGTGCAAAAGATATTGTGGCGAGCCTGCTTGGGATATCCCGCCAGACCCAGGAATACACTGAACCCGTTTCGATCAATGATGTGTGCAAAGATGCACTGAAGGTCCTTTATAACCAGTATAAAGGCACAGGCATTGAGATGGTTGAAGCCTACGCAAAGAGTCTTCCGGTGATCAGAGGAAATTTTGCGAACCTGGGGCAGGTTTGCCTGAATATCATGAACAATGCCATCCAGGTCGTGGACAGCCGCGAAGGGAAGATCGTCATAAAGACCGAATACGACGAGAATAGATCAGTGGTCATCTTTGAGTGTTCGGACAATGGCCCCGGCATACCCCAGGAGGTTATGAAGGATATGTTCAAGCCGTTCTTTACGACCAAGGAGGTGGGGAAAGGGACTGGGCTCGGCCTGTATATTTCCCACGAGATCGTGCGCCGCCACAACGGCAACATCTTTGCTCGGAACAATACACAAGGGGGTGCCACCTTTAGGGTGGAGCTGCCTGTCACTCTATAGCCGTTCTTAACAAAGGAAGGCGCGGCCTAAGCGAGAATCATTTCAGCTTTGATATGGCCTACATATGTTTCCTTTTTCAAAACCAATGATATTCCCAAGGCATCTTGTATTCCGATTGAGACAGCTATGCCCTATGCATTGTTCAATGTTCCTTATCGACCACGGCCAGCTGGGAATTGGGGGCTTGTTGTGGTATAATATTTTTAGAAAACGAAAAGACCAGGTAGGAAACGCAGCCAAACCAAGAGAGGGTCTTATAGGACTCATTGTGGCTCATACACGGTGTCAGTGATGCCGGCATGGGCTTTTTTGTGTGTTTAACAACGGCAGATTTCCACATATGAACACCACCTAATGAGGGTAGAATTATGGAACAGGACAGGGCACTCAATGTAGCAATAGTGGGCGGTGGCCCTGGATGTAAGGCGATCATGGACATAATATTTGCCGAGAAGCTCAGTCAGCTTTACATGAAGCTCATCGGTGTGGCCTGCACTAATCCTAATGCTGTCGGTTACCGCTATGCCCAGGAAAAAGGGATTTATACGACAAGTAGCTTCAGGGACCTATACAAGCTCAAAGAGCTTGACATGATCATTGAACTAACTGGTCGCAATGAGGTGGCCGATGAGATCTCTGTGACCAAGCCAAGCCATATCCGATTGATCGACCATGTCGCTGCTCGTCTGTTCTGGGACATATTTCAAATTGAGGAGAAGAGAATCGCGGAACGGACGCGGGCAGAGCAGGAATTAAGAGAATCACGTGAACAGTTACGTGAGCTGTCTGCTCATTTACAAGCCGCCAGAGTGGAAGAGAGGACAATCGTTGCCCGGAAGGTTCACGATGATCTTGGCCAGACGTTAATTGCTTTGAAAATGGACTTATGCTCATTGGAAAAGGGTTTGCACAAAGACCAAGAGATATTGATTCAACAAGCAAAATCAATGAAAAAACTCATTGATATGACAATCCAGTCTGTAAAAAGGATTTACTCGGGGTTAAGGCCGTTTCTACTAGATGAACTTGGGCTTAACGCAGCGATTGAATGGATGTCACAAAGATTTCAGGATCACACAGGCATTACATGTGAGCTGGCCTTCAGTCGGGATGACATTCTTCTTGAAGAGAATCTTGTCACCAATCTTTTTCGAATCTTTCAAGAAGCCCTGACTAACGCCGGTTGTCATGCAAATGCAACAAAGGTCAAGGTCAGGCTCGAAGAAAAAGCAGGGGCGTTAGTACTTACAGTCACTGACAATGGCAAGGGCATTACCGATGAGCAGGTCTCAGATCCCAAGTCATTTGGGTTAATGGCAATCAAAGAGCGAGTTCGTGTTTTAGGAGGCAACGTCAAGATCAGCGGAATTAAAAACAAGGGAACGACAGTCACAGTGAGTATACCAATGGGAAAATAGTCCTGATGTCTATAAATGGTGGCTCAGGGATTCAGCCCATATTTCAAGCTCTCTGTTGAGACTGTCGAAAAACCCTAAACGCATGACTTTTTCCCGTGTAACCAGCTGATTTTACCACACGCGTATTTGGCCAAAATGCATTAGATGCACCTTTTCGACAGTCTCGCTGTTATTCGGTTACCGTGATCCCCCTTTGCAGAGCATGCTCAGCGGCCATGGTAATAGCTGCCACCAAGCTTCCGGGATCCGCCTTGCCCGTGCCTGCGATATCATACGCTGTGCCGTGATCCACAGATGTGCGTATAATCGGAAGACCCAGGGTGACGTTCACGCCATCAGAAAAGTGCACCATCTTAAAGGGGATGAGCCCCTGGTCGTGGTACATGCACACCACTGCATCCCATTTCCCGGCCAGCGCCTTATAGAACAGCGTGTCCGGTGGATGCGGGCCAGATACATTCATGCCTGTGCCCCGGGCCTTTTCGATGGCCGGAGAGATAATGTGCACCTCCTCATCTCCGAACAGTCCGTCCTCCCCTGCGTGGGGGTTTAGGGCTGCTACCGCGACTCTCGGCTTCGGGATGCCAAAAGTGCTTCTGAGCGCTTCATGTGTAATACTAATTGTTTTAAAGACCGCCTCCGTGGTTAGCTTTTGGGAAAGCTGGATCAGCGGAAGGTGGATGGTTACCAGGGCCACACGGAGCCTGTCCCCTGCCAACATCATGACATAGGCTGAACTGTTGGTACGTTGAGCCAGGAGTTCGGTGTGGCCATCAAAGTCTTCCCCTGCCATATGCAAGGCCAACTTGTTGATGGGGCAGGTCGCCACACCGTGGATGCGCCCTTCCATGGCCCAGTCAATACCTTGAGTAACGTATGACATCATAACGCGGCCGGTTGCTTGGGTAGGATGGCCGTATTGTAATTTGGTGCAGTCGAGGTCAGAGAGCCCTATG
>CP070769.1:2239777-2243865 GCA_020347085.1 Desulfobacterales bacterium | reverse complement strand
GGGAAATACATCAAAGTAGGTATTCAAGAGATTGGTCGAACTGAAAGTAATCTCATCAGTAAAATGAAGCTTACCGCCAATCGATTTGACGGCATTCTCTTCTTCTGCAATCTTACCTGTAATATCCTTTTCAGGGTCAGAGTAGTCACTCCCTTTTACATACACGTCCGGTTTCAGCATTTTGATGGTGTCAACAGCGGTCGGCCAATTATTTATGGCAACATGGTCCACACAAGAAAGGGAAGCCAAAGACTCTGCTCGCAGGTCGTGATTGAACACCGGGCGCCCTGGCCCCTTTCCCACGAACTGGTCGGGCGTCAGAGTTACAATTAAAACATCTCCTTCCCGTCTTGCCGCTTGAAAATGACGAATGTGGCCAGGATGAATCAGGTCGAAGACACCGTGACAGTGCACAATGGTCTTCCCTTCTGATTTTAGGTCACCCACAAGTGATGCCAATTCCTCCAATGTCTTGATTTTGGGGTTAGCAAAATCCAGACTCATGATGCACTACTCCTTTTCAAATTATTTCTCTCGGGCGCTAAATACTGAAACCATCCTTTGGTTGCATGAGCTATCTTTTCAGGGGTCCAAACAGGAGCCTCACGCCAGTAATCAATATGTTCCAGAATCATAGCAACCCCTTGTTCGAAAGAGACCTGGGGGGTCCAACCCAGTAGATTTCTTACTTTGGTCGTGTCAGCGTGGGTGCAATCAGGTTCACCAGGCCTTTTGGGAATATAGACGACTTCTCCCCCCAATAGTTGAACCAATTGATTGATGCTATAGGTATAGCCGGTCCCAATATTCAGGATTTCGCCTTGGATGTTACTGCCCGCAGCCATCACAAGGGCTCGGGCGACATCGGTCACGAATACAAAATCCCTGGTTTGGGTCCCATCTCCCACGACCGTAAAAGGTTTTTTACGCAGTTTCTGTGCCAGGAATACACCAAACACGGCCCCGTATGTACCAGAGGTGCGGGAACGAGGGCCAAAGACATTAAATAGACGCAAAGACACAACAGGTATCCTGTAAACCTGGTACCAGTGCATAGCGCACTCCTCTCCAAGGTATTTCGTCAGGGCGTAAGGATACTGAGGTCGGATATCGGCAGATTCGGGTGTTGGGTAAATGTTCGGAATTCCGTAACAAGAAGATGAGGCGGTGTATATAAATCTCTTGATTCCATGGCGGCGCGATGCCTCTAACACGTTAACTGTGCCGTCCACGTTGGAACGATAGTATACTAAAGGGTTCTCGATGGATGGAACAATGTCTGCTAACGCTGCAACATGAAAAACCCAATCCACCCTTGCAAAGTGGGCTAAGATTGTTTCAAATTCCGCAATGTCTACGTTGTGAATGGAGACATTCGGATTGGATTTAACATGATCAAGGGTATCACGACGGCCCGTAGAAAAGTTGTCCAATACCGTCACCTCATGACCGTCACCTAATAGACGGTCTACCAGATGACTCCCAATGAAGCCCGCGCCGCCAGTGACTATGCACTTCATCTTGGCTTCCCCTTATGATTGATTCCCAGCAGCCTTTAGTTTGAGGATTTCTTTTCTTAGCCTATCATCATTCGGACTCAGAGACAACGCCTTTGAGAGCAATCTTGTCCCCTGTGGCCGATCCCCTTTCAGAACATAAACAAATCCCAGGTTCTTATATCCCTCGGGAAGTTGCGGGGCCAAGTCTGTCACCTTCTCGAAATTGGATACGGCTTCATCAAACCTGCCAAGCATGGCATAACTCTTACCCATAAGATTATATGCTGGGGCAAAACTCGGAGCCATCGTTGTACACTGATTCAGTTCAGAGATGGCCTCTTGATACCTTCCTTCCTTGAAGAGGGGCACCCCAGCCATCTGGTAGTGGATTTTTGTGGCCCGCTGCCATTGATCCACATTGAGAATCTCGCTCCTGTAAACAGTGCGAGTCAATGCAAAAAGAATCCCGACAAGCACCAGTGACAGGGCAGTCTGCTTGAACCTTCTTGCAGCCACCATCTCCTTCATGGCGTATACGCTGTAACCTGCAAAAAGACAGAGATAGGGAACAGCCGGAGTACGGTACCTTGATTGAACCAGAAAAAGCATGCCCGACAATAGGTAAACAAACACCATGCCATATAACAAAAACAGGTCTTTAAACCTCCTGAGTGAAAGTATCATGCCCAGCACACCCAGGGAGGCAATGATCCCGTATCTAACATAAGGAAAGGACAAAGACGCCTGATATTCCTTGTAGGCAGACGCAATATAGTGCATCTCATAGTCGTTGAAAAAATAAAAAAGCTTCTTGGCTTCGAGTATAATATAAGCGACCGCATCACTCCGGATGTCGCCGAGAGCCCTCCCGATCCAGAACCTGGAGGACTCAGACGGAGTAAGGTCTTTTCCGCTCAACCTGGCGGCCGTCTTCCGGTACAAGACATGGGCATGATCGGGCTCTCTCGCAGATTCCTCCATAAATCCCTCATTGGGAAGCCCCGTACCTTCCAGGGCAGTAGCCCCCTTTCCATTGCCGTGGTAAAAGACCTTACCCGCATCAGCAGTCACAAGCACAAAATCATCAGTCTTCAAGTAGTTTCTTACTGTAACAGGCAAGACCACCAAAATAGCCACACAACAGAACAACGCCGCCGTTTGCAACCTTTGGGTAATCCTCACATTGTTATCCCCCAAGAAAAGCATCCAGCCTGCAGCTACGGGCAGAAAAAACAAGAAATTCGGCTTGGTGATGATTGAGAGTCCTGCAAAAAAACCAGCAGCTACAGCAAGGGCCAAGGATTTGTTCACGACGCTGAAATGCTCTCTAAGGCAGAAAAGAAAATAGATGCACAAGATATTGAATAACAGGACAAAGACTGTTGGCTCTAAAGTTGATTCCAGTATGATCACGTTGCCGTAGAGGGCAAGCAGGAGGGCCGCCAAGACCCCGACTTTCTTCCGGAAGACCTTGCACCCCAAGGCATACACCAACATGCAATTTATGCCCCCCACGAATGACTGAATAGGCTTAATAAGCGTCCAATCAAGGTCAAAAACTTTCTTGAGGAACGTCAGGAAATAGAGGTAAAAAGGACTTAGATCGACAATCCTTTCCTGGATGTCGATACTCTGTGCTAGTTTATCTGCAAAAAAAGGATATTTAAAGAATACGATAGGCTCATCTAAGTAGACGAGGAATATGCATCGAGCGGCAAAGGCTATCAAGAACAATACCAGGCAGAAACCGCAGCCTGGCGACGATTCCCTGTCACCAAGAAACGTGCTCATCAGCAACTAACCGGTTAGTGTGATCACATTGTGCCCACGCGATGAACGCTGGAGCGGCACAGGTCCTATTCTGGTGGCTATAGCCATTCCCCTTATCGGTCCGGACGGGTTATACAAATCTTTTACGCATACATCAAGGTCATTATGCCTATAATTCTGACGGGTATCTCAAGAGCCGGCCCTCTCCTGTTCAAGGATCTGTGTTGCCTGTCACGCCCGCACGCCAGGAACGGACTGGTTAAACAGACAAGAAACTTCAAGACCTGAAACACTCTGCGAACAGCCATGCAGGACTCTGCCGTGAGCCATGTTGTAACATGACTGCGGATCTGGCAGCCACCGTTTAGTCGGCAGGAACTTATTGACAAAATGGATCAATGTGATTTTATGCTGTTTCCGAAAGTCAGTGGTATTCTGAATGGATGCCTAACGCCAAAATCAACCGCCCTCTCTCAGGATAACAGGTCTCTCTTCACCTAATTGGGGAGGAAATCTTGGAAATCGGAGAGACTTACCCCGCATCAAGGCCCGCCATCAGACCTGTCACGTTTGCGTTGATACGACAGAGAGATTTTGGAGTTTTTGATGAACACAGTCACTCCATACAAACCATGGACGCTCCTGCGTTCAGGTCGCATGCACCAATGCATGGCAGGTGCATGAAAAGATGTGGGGTTTCGTGAAGAATTCCAGCAAATACTTTTTCAAAAGGCCGGCAGCACAGTTGATCTCTGTAGCGGTTGCTGTGTGCTTCGTGGCACTTTCCCTGGTTTGGGTTCGTGCCTTTTATGGCTCAAT
>CP070769.1:2236408-2239677 GCA_020347085.1 Desulfobacterales bacterium | reverse complement strand
TTCAAGGTTGTCAAATAGGGCTCCAGATGCCCCTCGTCCATAAGCGCCTTGGCATTCAAGCCATCGGAAATCACGATCTGGACATCTGGGTCTTTCCCTGCCCAGGAATCTCTGAGTTTCTCCAGGGTGGCAACCGCTGACTTGCTCAGTTCTTCCCCGCTAGACGGATGGGCAACGTAGTCTTCCCTATCCTTGGAATTCGTGGCAATGACCACTGCATTCGGGACACTATTGATGAATTCCGGGGTAAACTCCGCCCAGAGAGACACCTTGGCATCGTTGTAAAGGGTCCATATTTTGTTCTTCAGTTCTGGATCCATATCCCACGGGTTCTTGCCAGTGCCCCTGGCGATAGGCACCTCGCGGGCTTCACACCGCTTGAGGGCCGCTTCGCCGTCCTTGTAGATTTCGGCTTTGGAGCGCTTGTCGCCTTTGGCCAGCCGATACTGATAGTACACCCAGATGGGATCTCCAAGATGTTTGGTGTAGTTATCATTTTTGTCAACAATCCCGATACGCTTGAAGAAAGCCCACATGGCATCATTCACCTTGTAGCCAAACTTCGCTCGCACGCGCACATGGTCCTGATAGGCGGTGGTCAGATAGCTCAGCATGGGATCGTTCTTTGTGGGAAGCGCCATCAGGTATGCAGGCTGGGCCGGTGCGACTTGCTCCATAGCCCAGTCCAGATCATCCAGGCTGACCGGCATATGCAGGGTGGAGCAGACGTCAAGGCCGAGGGTGATCCCGTGGAGTTTGCCCATCACGATGTCTTCCAGGCAGCACCTCACCAGCTGCTCACGGGTTTTGAAGATCTCAGGCCCGATGAATCCGGCTACGTCGTTGGTATGGCACCAGGCATCCTTTTTCCCCGTAACCTTCGCCACTTCCATCCGCAAGGCCCGGGAAAACCCGTATTTTCGGGATTCATGCACCACCATGTCAAAGCCATTGCCAGCGCCATTGGAAAAATCAGCGCCCTGACCTGTCTCATGGTAAAGTCCATACATTCCGGTGCGCATCCTGGCATATTTCATCATGCCTTCAATAGAAACACCAAAGGTAGCGTTGGCATCATCGCATCCTGCCAGGCTTTGAAACCAAATCCCGCCTTTCGTTTCGGGGTACTTTACCTCGCATTTTGCCTGATCGTCGATATGGGCCAGAGCACACCACGGAACAACATCCTGGAGCCCAAAGGTGACGATGATCTCCTGGATTCCTTTTGTAATCTTGGCCACATTATCGACGGTGCCATCCACGGGGTTGGTCCCCACAACAATGTCACCCGTGGCATAGCTCCACGCATCAAAGATCTGCCACTGAATGTCTTCTACGTCATCCTGAGGCGAATTCGGCTGGATTCGGGCGCTCAGGTAGCCCTTGGCTCCGATCTGACTCCCTGGCAGCGGATTAAATACCTTTTTCCCAACAAGGGTTAGTTCCGCATTGCTCATGAGCTTGGTCACACAGCCAATCACGTCGCTGTTGAGCCCCCACATGATGCCCTTAATGTCCGCTTCTGACTGGGTCAGAAGAAAGTTCTTCAATTCGCCCAGGGTCCACTTCCTGACCTTTTTGTACTGGGACTTGTTCGTGGTGTCCCAGATCAACTTCTGGAGGTTATCCTTAAACAAGGGACGCTCGTGAATGTCCTTGATTTTGGTATTGGCAAGGAGCATCCGGGCGTGCACCCGCGTGACGTCATCATCAGCAGCGACTCCAAGGGCCTCGTCACCTTCTTTATAAGGATTAGCAGCCCCGATGACTTGCTGATAAAGGGTATGATCAACTTTCCCCTTGACCCTCTTCACATATGATAGCACATCCTCTCCGGGCTTTACGTCTTTAATGGTCACTGCACCGCAGTACGTGCCCAGGGAAAGCAGCCCGAAGCAAACAAAGCTTATAACAAGGAATTTACCAACAAATCTTGCCATAATTTACCCCCCTCCTAACCGGTATACAGTTTAATACATCCTGAAAATCTTACCAAACACGACGTCTATTCCGGTTATCGTCACCTCCTTTGGTTCTCTGTCTCGTGACTGCGGAGAGCCCCATGCTGTTTCAAAGAAATGATGTCAGCATCGCGCTCGTGCGGCTCGTCCGTGATCCCTTTCCAAACCTTACACGTAAATCATGAGATGCTCCCCGCAGTCCGTGAAGTTAGAAGGATAGTTCACATTCACTCCGCCATATAGAACAGTTAAAATGATCTGCATCAAGGGTTGCGGCTTGGATGAAATCCTCTGCCTTTTAGAAATAGTAATACCATTCCCAAGCAGCTAGCCAGGTAGAATCGTCGGGCGTCCCGTCTTTTTCTGTAAAGACGTCCTCATCCGACCAGTCTGCCCTCCACGTAAGGGCCACGATGACATGATCGCCAATAGCCCATATCGGCGTGAATTCAAACGACTGGCGCGTTTGCTCGTCGTAAGCAACTACCCCGGGCCACCCGGCATTTGGATCGTCTCCGAACACAATCCCGGCCTCTTCATCAATCATCTCGTAGGCAAAGGATAGGCTCAGCGACTCCCAACCGGTCTGGAAATTGGTCTGAACCACAAGGCCCCACGCCTCGCTGTCATCCACAAGGCCGGTGACTGGCTGTATTACGTCTTCTACGTCCAGCATCCACACTTCAAAGTCCAGGGCGTTCAGCCAAGCCGGCCGGTTTTCCAACTTGAAATCCCAGTCAATCAGCCTTCTGTTCTGGTATCCGGCCTGGGTTGGGTCTGTTTTTTCGTTTGCATACACAATGCTGATTCCGGTATTAAACGCCTCTGGGCTATACCCGATCCGACCTGCGTACGCCTTCTCAGTATCTGGGTCGACCCGGCCAACGGGACTAATACCATATGCCTCGGAATAGCCCCATTCATTGGCAATCATGGCGGTGAGGTCGATATCGCCCATGCTGTACTCGGCCATACCGCCCGTGAACGACCATGGGACCACCAAGAGGTTGGTCATCTTAAACTGCCAGTTCCAGATATCGATGTTCTCGTTGGGGCCGATGCCAATGGGCACATCGTAGACGCCTCCTGTGAGGGTCACACCGTTTAAAGCAGGCGGCGTGACGCGGAGGTATGCCTCATCCAGGGTAACGTCAGTGTCATCATCCAGGCCGGTAATCGAGGCCTCGAAATAACCCTCTGCCCAGGGCATCTGTTCTGTGCGGTGCTGAATGAACAACTCCAGCCGGTCTACAGTAAAATCGACTTTTTCCGCTTCTAACCCGTTATACTGTCCGTCGAGGTTATCCG
>CP070769.1:2233304-2236308 GCA_020347085.1 Desulfobacterales bacterium | reverse complement strand
GACAGACGATTGAAATTGAAATGATCGCTCAGGCCGCGAAGCCTATCTGCAAGAGGAAAAACCTGATCTATGTTTCCTTTTGTGAGGGTAAGCATGACCATGGAAATGACCTCAAGATCACGCAGCACAGCGAGGAACTCGATGACGCGTTCGAAGCTTCCACGGCCTCGGATCATATCGTTATGCTCCTGCAGGCCTTCCAGGCTCACCTGAAAAAAGGCGGGCTGCTGGATTGCCAGCATTTCCTCAATCCGGGCTCGCGGAGCAGGATTACCGAGGATTGCAAGACCAAGTCCGCGGTCTGACGCCTCACGGTAAAGCTCCAAAAAATGAGGATAGAGAAGCGGGTTGCCCCCAGTGAAAGAGACCTGCCCCCTGACGTGCCTGCTCCGGCAGAAGTCACGCAGGTCGTCGAGGATGGCAAAGGCATCATCCAGCTTGAGTGGGGATCGATCGCTGCGATCGTAACAGTGCTTGCAATGAAGATCGCAGGCCTGGGTAATGTGCCACTGAATGGTGAAGACACCAGACGACAGAAATCTTTCGTTGGTATTCTCGCCGACAGGAAAGCGGGCAGGGTCCCGCCGAATACGTGACCGGGGCTGTAACAGAATCCGCCTGTAAACAGCGCGATGAATCGCAGCATCTACTGCGCCCACCGGCAACCCACCTGCTGCTGCTACCTCCTTTGGATCGAGCTCTTCGACTACCATCTTCAGGACAAGGAGATCTTCGTCGGATGCGGGCTGAGTCTTTGCTTGGAGGCTCTTCGGGTCTCGCCAAACCAAAACAAATTCCTCGCCTGGTTCCGGTTTTTGAAGGGAGGAGTCGTTTTCCGAATTCAGAATCGAACACAGATTCTTCCAGGAAAGCTGGAGTAATTCAACCGTAGGATTCACGCCAAGCTGGTCGACTTCTGCTGGAATCTCAATTTCTGTGTCTTTCACCTTGTGTACGGCCCACTCCAAACGGGCGAGCTCGGGCAGGAAGTCAGGCAACCCCAAGTCGCCCGTATGGAGTCTGAGCACGTTTGGCAATGTTTCCGGATCGAGGCCCTCAGCACACGCCGCAATGATCCCGCCCCATGTGTCAGAATCCACAGTGGAGCGGCATGCGAGATAGACCTTCTCAAGTTCTTTCTCGCTGGAAGGAGTCACGCGTAACCTCCTCTTCCCGTCCTGGGTTTGTGCATAGGTCATATGCTGCCTCGCCACTCCTGCAAGATCAACACATGTTGTCCAGCCGGAGAAGCCTCGAGCCGAACAGGCACGAAGGAACCTGCCATGTGATTACCTGGTTCATTTTGTTGTCGCTTGCAGTGCCACCTGCACTGCTCCTTAGTTTCAACTGCTCTGACCGGTGCCACCTGCACCCTGACTACCGCTTCAGGAGGTGGTTCCTGGCGCTTGCTTTTCTTCGCCGGTGCTACCTGCACCAGTTTCGCCGCTTCAGCTGCCTCCGCCGTTTCAGCTGGTCTGGCCAGCCGGTGGGTGCTTGGCGCAACCAGAAAGCGTGAGGCCAGCCGTGGCCAGCAAGCCGGCGAGACCAAAGCTTGCCAGAATCTTCTTAAGCTGCTTGATGTCCATTATCCGCCCCCTTTCGAGTTGATGGTTGGATTTCCCCTTTCCTTCCAGGACAGGAAAGACGTGGCCAGGTCCACCGAAGTGAACATGGCACATTTTCACTCCATTAAAACACCATCTTCCACAAACCCGGGTGAGACGTAAATAGGGTGAACACCCTATTTGTTATACAAAAAGACTGTATTTTTAAAGCGCTTTTAGCAAGCTCCGGGACTTGACCGGCCTGCTTCCCGCGCAAGATGTGCTGGCGTAAGGCAGAAGCCGCGACCTTTAGTCGGAGTATAGAGAGGCTATATTCGGAAACCCTTAATATGTGAGCGTATGGGGGTAAGCTTTTCATCGACAATGGGCCCTAGGGGCCATTTGTTGGGCAAGAAGGGGTAAACGTAGTGGGGAGCAGGGAAAAAAGAAAAGCCAATGGGCTTCCCATTTTCTCCTATCCTAAGCTGTAGGTAGAAGGGGATGTGAGGAAAACCCAATGGCCTTGTTAGAGCTTGGGGAAATCCGGGATCGGGCTCGGTGTCTCATCCTATGCATGTCGTATAGGTGCGGTGAGACAAAATCTCGCCACTGATCCCAGACTTCCATTCGGATAAAACTTCACACGCTACCTTTTCAATTCGTTAAGAATTGAGACACCAACGGGACACTTACAAAAATATACATTGCCAAAAGACAGCGAGAAAGGGCACACGCCCGAATGTCGTTCGAGGCACTCAGCAAATGATTCGAGTCCAATGTACTTTGCTTTGCAGGGAATTCCGCGTTCTGGCTTGCTTAATTTACGACCTTTGGGGCAGTCGTTTATGAGTTCCTGTATTGTCTTTTTAGGCTTTTGTTCCATCTGCCACCACCAACAGCAATGCTTACGCTTATGTAGTAGCCATTTTACTGGCCAAAGGTGGTCGGTGGCAATAAGGTGAACACCGTATTTTTCAAGTAAAAACTACGTATCTTGAAGATGAGAGCAGAGCAGATGACAGAAAGGGGGTAGTTGTATCCCATTCAGGCAAGCGTGACGGAACAAAAAAGCCTGCGGTGAGGGCATCAACCAGAGGCTTGGTGAAAACGAGGTCATGACGAAAGTGTCGGAGCCGTCATGCCATACTAATTCCATATCTGAAAGTTTTGAGAAATTGAAGTTCCCTGCAGCAATCTACAGGGAATGCGCTCGCTGTTGCAGTTCAAAAGGCCGACAGTGGAAAGCCCCGAAACCAAGCAATCCAAGGGAACGCGGCTCAGAGGGGCATAGGAGTTCGGGGCTTTTGGGTAAAAGGTAGGGTCATTTGTGACCCGCCTTCGCTTATGCTACTTAATATCAAATATCTTTTTTCGTCAACACTGCTTTTTTGAGTATAAAATACGCATTTAAATGCCGTACTCTTACATATAGCGGTTGTCAGAATAACGTTCCGATAAGA
>CP070769.1:2227087-2233204 GCA_020347085.1 Desulfobacterales bacterium | reverse complement strand
ACTGATATGGCCTGACAGGCCCCTCAACGGCACCATATTCGACATACGGTCCTGACCCATTTACAATAAGCTCTTCAGCTTGTGTGCAACGTTTGCGTGTGCCTGGTTCGTGATGTTCGATACCAGTTGCCACTGACGAGCAGGGTGAGGATTGACCTGCCTCAAAAAGGATGTCCCCCTGGCGGCTCAAGAAGGGGCGCATGCCTTGCATATGAACTATTCACGAAGCCGTCTGTCTGAGCCTCTTCACAGGGCTACCAAGTTTCATGATGGCCTGTGAGATGCGTGCGCCGTGAGGAGCGGATCGGGTGGCCCTGCGCCACCAGTAAAGGTAGAGCACGCCAGCAATCATCCCCAAATCCCTGTAAAAGGCTATCCTCAACGCACCGTGCTCCCCCAGCTCATCCGCTGAAAAACACCCACAGTCAATGTCAAGATTCCTTAAGATCCCGAACCACAGGACAAAGGCGAACATGACCAACAGGCCAAACGTGATGCTCAAGCTGCCTCGGACATCGAAAATCAAGCCGAGCCCGGCAAGCAACTCTAAGACTGGAAGGCCAATGGCTACTGGAACGAGCAGGCCTTCCGGCACCAATTCGTACGCTGCAATGATCTCCGCAAAGGCTTCCAGGTCAAACAGTTTGGTCCAGCCGGCCCACACAAAGATCACGCCGAGGCCAAGGCGGATCAGACGATAAGGCCACAGCGAGACAAGCATACTTGAAAATCCATTCATCTTGATGCCTTTTTCCAGTTCGCGTCTTTGTGATGACCGGCTCGCTCCCCGGACACGCAGTGCTGCCGCAGGGCAGAACCCCCGTCCTTTAGGGCGGGGAGACTTCACATACAACCAAATCGTGTTGAGCTAAGACTATCTGACATTGGTGACGAAAGTCCAATACATAATATTGATATAGACCGCCATGTCATATAGACATTATCGATACATGGGCATTTCCTTAGGTGGTGAGTGAGAATGACTGGACGCAGAGGGATTCGTTGGTGGTCTATTGCAGAGTATTTGTCAGAAGAACCCTGTTGAAGGCTACAGGATCATAAGGTGGACGGGCTGTAAACCATCCAGCACTGGAAAAAGCTCAAAAATCAAATTCTTGCGTGAGGGGTACACGTAGGTCTGTTATACCAGCGATCCCGCATATTGTGGCTGGAATTTCAGAAAAGGGCGTTTGCTGGTAGGAGCTAAGTAAGAGGCGTGCCAGGCTTAGAGGGGCCGTCCACGGTTACCAGTTTACAGGTGTCACCCTCGGCGGCTGTTAAGAGCATCCCCTGTGATAAGATGCCCATCAGTTTAACTGGTTTGAGGTTAGCTACGATAACCACCTGTTTTCCAACGAGATCCTCGGGCTGATAGCTCTCTGCAATACCCGCTACGACGGTCCGCTCTTCTCCCGCATTGACCTTCAATTTCAAAAGCTTTTTGGCCCTTGGAACCGGCTCAGCATGGACCACAGTGGCCACCCTAAGGTCCATCTGCTGGAACACGTCCATAGGGATGTCAGGCTTCCGCGAGGCCGATGCTTTTTTTGACGGAGTGGTCTCTTGGCTGGAAGATTGCAGTTTATTCTCTTCAATCCTCGGAAACAGGGTAATCGTTTTTGGAAGTTTTATTCCGGCTTGTGTCTTCCCCCAGACGTTGAGGTCCTCCAATGTCTGGAAGTTCTGGGGCGTCGACATACCAAGGTGTTCGCACATGACCTGAGCAGTCCGCGGCATAATGGGATAAATGAGTCCAGCAATGATGCGGAGACCCTCCAGGATATTGTAAAGCACTATCTGTAACTGTTTGCGTTGGGACTTTCTCTTGGCCAGCTCCCATGGGGCAGTTACGTCTATGTATTTGTTGATACGGTTTATGAATTCCCAAATAGCCATCAAGGCCTTTTGGAAAGCAAGGCCTTCCATAGCTGCTCGGTAGTCTCGAGCTGCCCTACCGGCATCCGACTTAATTTTGAGATCCAGATTACTCTCCGAAGCCCTATCGCCTTTCGGCACAATCCCTTTGAAGTATTTGTGGACCATGGTCAGGCTCCGGCTAAAGAGGTTCCCCAGGTCATTGGCAAGGTCAGAGTTAATACGCTGAATGAGGGCCTTGTCACTGAAATTGGAATCGAGGCCAAAAACCATCTCGCGCATAAGAAAGTATCGAAAGGTGTCCGTGCCATATTGACTCTTCAGCTCAAGCGGTTCCACGACATTGCCGAGGCTCTTGGACATCTTGCTTTCGTCCACATTCCAGTACCCGTGGACGTGAAGATGTCGATAAAGAGGAATATCCGCTGCCTTCAGCATAATCGGCCAGTAAATCCCGTGTGGTTTGAGAATATCCTTGGCTATAAGATGCTGGACGGTAGGCCAGAACTTCTCGAACAACGCACCGTCCGGATACCCCAGAGCAGAGACATAGTTGAGGAGGGCATCGAACCAAACATAAGTGACGTAGCGGTCATCAAAAGGAAGGGTAATGCCCCATTGAAGCCGGCTCTTGGGGCGGGATATACACAGATCCTCAAGGGGCTCCCGCAAGAAGGCGAGCACCTCATTTCTGTAACGTTCGGGACGGATAAAAGCCGGGTGCGTGTTGATATAATCGATGAGCCAATCCTGATATCGGCTCATTCTGAAAAAGTAATTGGATTCCCTAATAACTTCAGGAATCGTTTTGTGATCCGGACACCTACCATCTACCAGCTCGCGTTCTGCATAGAAACGTTCACACCCAAAACAGTATGCGCCTTCGTATTCACTGAAGTAAATGTCTCCCGTGTCATAGATTTTTTGAAGGACCTCCCTGACAACCTTTATGTGGGCAAGGTCTGTGGTGCGTATAAACTGGTCGTATTCTATGTCAAGTTCGGGCCACAATGCTTTGAAGAGTTCACTGATCTTGTCCACATAGGCCAGTGGGCTCATGCCTTCTGCCTTGGCTGCTAAGACCACCTTGTCTCCATGTTCATCGGTTCCCGTTAGAAAGTAAGTCTCACGACCGCACATCTGGTGGAATCGATTCAGGACATCGGCCACAACCGTGGTATAAGCATGACCCAAGTGAGGTCGGGCATTAACGTAATATATGGGGGTTGTCACGTAGAACAGATTCACGCAGCCGTCTCCTCAATGATTTGGTCCAAACCCACGTCAAGTTCATGTCCCTCGTCCGTCTTGATGGTGATCGATTCCTTTAATACGTTCTGTCTCACGACCTTTCCTCTTCCCATTTTAGTGCGGACGTACTTTCCAGCTTCCGGAAACCCGGATTTAAGGTCGCAGTATGTCTTATGTTCGAATGCCAGGCAGCACATCAGCCTTCCACACAAGCCTGAAATCTTGGTCGGATTCAGTAACAGGCCCTGCTCTTTGGCCATTCGAATTGATACTGGTTCAAAGTCATTCATAAACGCAGAGCAGCAATGTGAATGGCCACACCTTCCAATGCCTCCGCAGATTTTGGCTCGATTGCGCACACCGATCTGGCGCAGTTCAATACGCATGCGATAGGCCTTAGTCAGCATCTTGACTAATTCCCGAAAATCGACGCGCCCGTCAGCAGTGAAATAAAAGGTTAACTTGGATCCGTCGAACTGGCTTCGCACAGAAACGAGGTTCATTTCAAGCCCCAATTCATCAATGCATCTTAGACAATATGCGTGCGCTTGGGTCTGTAACTCTACATTTTTCCTGTTTTGGGCGAGGTCCGCATCATTTGCTAATCGATAGACCTTCTTTAGGCGAATATTGGATTCCTCCTCGCTCGCAGGTCGAGGGGGCGTGACTATCGTGCCAAGCTCTAAACCGTGCTCGGTTTCCACCATCACACGGCTGCCGCGTGAAAGTACAAACAGACCGGCATTATAATTGTACATCCTGTGTCCTGGTTCGACGCATACACCGACAATTTTACCCATCATGTCTCCAAAGACAAGAGTGTCTAAAATAAACTAAACTGCCTAGCATTAAAAAAACAAAAAACAATCTATGCAAAAAGTCCCATAAAGTCCTTTACGCTATCTCACGGCACGCTTGGCTGGTCATCTGAGCATAGACGTATCAACATGACCTCCAAGGCCAGCCGCGGATTTGAGTTCCGTGAGATGGCGGTTTGTGTTGCATTGACAGCCTCTACCTTGCCTAAGAGCTCACTGATCGATTGCCCCTTGGAGACCTGCTGTATCTTGTTCATTAGGTCCTTATTAACAATCCTCCCAGGAGAGACCTTATACAAGAGAACGTCTCTATACCAGGTCATGAGTAAGTCCAAGGCATCGGCCAATTTCCCTTTATCACGGGACAGGGACTCAGCGAATGCAAAAACCGGCTGAACGGACGTCGTGGAAAGCGATGAAATTTGATCAAGAAGACCGGAGCGCCAAAGGCTCCACGCTTCTACGTCCACCGATAGCGCCTTGCCTAAGCTTCCCTGGGTCGATACAGCAACGGTTGTAGCCGTTTTTCTATTAAGCCCGCGCAGATCCATAAGCGCCTCAGCCACCTTCTCATACGGAATCGGCCTGAAACCGATTTGTTGGCACCTGGATACGATTGTGGGAAGCAGGTCCGTTGTCTGGCTTGCCGTGAGGATGAGGATCGTGTGTCGGGGCGGTTCCTCCAAGATCTTTAAAATTGCGTTCGATGCTTCAAGGTTCATCGCTTGTGCATCATTGATGATGACGAACCGCTGGTTTCCCTCAAGGGGTGCAAATCGCAGTTCCCTGGCCACGGTCCGGACCTGGTTGATCTTGATAAAGGCGCCTTCGGGGTTGACGGTAATCATGTCCGGATGGGATCCAGAGATCATCTTTTGACACGAAATACACGCTCCACAAGCCGACACGCCCACAGGGCTCAAGCAGTTGAGGGCCATGCCAAAGGCCACAGCCGTTTTTCGTTTGCCAATTCCATCAATCCCCGTAAACAACAAGGCATGGGGGACGCTCCTTTTTTGAAGAGTCTGGGTCAAGAACCGGATAGGACGATCTTGCCCAATGATCGATTCAAAAGTCATCTGAGTTCGCCTTGTCTGTAAACCACCACGCGTCAGAAGCCGTGTTTAAGATTTCCTTTGCCAGCGATTTACCAACACGGGTTTTCATTCGATCCACCACATGGGGAAGCCAGGTCTTGGGCCCATTGTTTCCCGCATCATGTAAGGCTTTCAGTTCCAAGATAAGTGCCAGTTGGTCTGCGTCGTGGGCAAGCTGTGCCTCCAATGTCTTTGCAGCATTAAACTCTTCAATGAGATCAGCCACTGCTTGACCAAAAGGAAGATCCTTGGTGAGGTCTGCAATGGCCCGAGATTCGTCCACTGAAAGGTACTTCTTTTGAACATAGTTAAGATCCCCGGTTCTCGCCTCGGTTAGATCATGAATGAGGCACATCTGAAGCAGTTTCAGGGGGTCTACGTCTGGGACGACCTGCGAAAGAACATAACCTACGAAAGCAGCAACGAAACTATGGTCAGCCACTGATTCGCCACCAGATCCAAGGAAGTGAAACCCAGATCTGGGGATGTCTTTTAGAATCCTGGCCTCAAAGAGCAGATTTGCAACGCTTTTCATGATGTCTGCAGGTTTTATGAAAACGTTTTTAGGGTACTTATTTGCTATGTCTTTTGCGATATTTTTTAACGGTCAAAAAAAGGCTAAACGCGCAAGACTAAAGGCGCAAGACCTTTTGACTTATGCCTCGAGCCCGGTCATTTCGACCGCAGCGTGTCAATACTCCTTCATGCTCTCTTGCAACCTGAAAGTCTCTTTCTTAAAGCCTAAATGTATACAATTGAGGCCACGAAGGCAACCCGAAAATGACTTGACACCCTCATACACCTCATATAACTTCCGCACAAAATTACATGTTTTGTAACAGGGGCGTGAAGAAGAAGTCCCGTCCAAGGGTTACGCTGGCGTGACCAAACGCAGACCGGTCAACGCCAAAAGCTGACCAGTGTGAAACTTGCCCTGAGCCAGGAGAGACCAAGGGGCGCATCAAAAGGTTATTATGTCAATCACAGACAGCAGTGACATCATACTAATGATTCTCTACGCAGGACCTATGGTACGTCTTGTCCTGTTGCTTTTGTTGTTTTTCTCGATCGCCTCT
>CP070769.1:2224324-2226987 GCA_020347085.1 Desulfobacterales bacterium | reverse complement strand
TAACCCGGGCAGATGGAAGCAAGGTCACGCTCGGGCAAATCGCCAACCTCAAGGACGGGTTCGAAGACGTGGATCTCACATCGCAATTTCAAGGCAAACCATCCGGCGTGATCGAGGTCTATAGGGTTGCCGATCAAAATGCCCTGGCAGTGGCCGACACGGTAATGAGCTACATTGAAGAGATCAGACCCGGCCTTCCTGAAGGGGTGGAAATCGACTTCTATCGGGATCGGTCCAAGATATTGAAAAGCCGCATTAACTTGCTCTTAAGAAACATGGCCATTGGTTTGATCCTGGTGAGCATCCTGCTGGGGGTCTTTTTGAACTTGCGGCTGGCCTTTTGGGTCACTTTGGGGATACCGATTTCCTTTGCAGCCGGGATCTTGGTTCTTCCCAGATTAGATGTGTCCATCAACATGATTTCCCTGTTTGCCTTCATTACGGTGCTGGGTATCGTAGTGGATGACGCCATAGTGATTGGCGAAAACATTTTTCGCAAACACGAGGAGGGATTTGCGGCCCTTGATGGTGCGGTGAAAGGTGCTATGGAGGTGGGCCAGCCTGTGGTCTTTGCGGTCCTCACCTCGGTGGTCGCCTTCTGGCCGCTCCTCTTAGGGACAGGTACCATGGGAAAGATCATGCGGAACATCCCGATTGTCGTGATCGTAGTGTTGCTGGGCTCCCTGGTGGAGGCCCTGCTGATTCTACCGGCTCATCTGTCTCGGTCCAAACACGCAGCGGCCCTCAGGGAACGGAATTCCAAAAAGGAAAAGCGCATGGTCCGTTGGCTCGCATGGGTCATTAAGGGTCCTTATGCCAAACTTGTCGGCTTATGCGTCAGGTGGCGTTATGCCACGCTGGCCCTGGGTATCGCAATGCTTCTGCTAACCATAGGCATATGGAAGGGCGGGTGGATCAAGTTCACATTGTTTCCTGAGATAGAGGGTAACAGACTGACCTGTTCCCTGACCATGCCGGCAGGTACACCGGTTGAACGAACGAAAGAGATCGTCGCCCATCTGGTACGGTCTGCAAAAGAAGCCCTGGCCGAGGCGGACAAAAAGCGGCCCAAAGATGCCCCGCCGCTTTTTGAACACAGCAGGGCCCTGATCGGGCGGCTCTCAGGGGGCCATGGCCCCATGGCAGCCGGACCGCAGGTGGGCAGCCATCTGGCCCAGGTCAGGATTCAGATTCTCGAAGGCGAACAGCGAAACATTACTGCCACCAAGCTGGCCGCTTTATGGCGCAAAAAGGTGGGGGTCATTCCGGATGCAGAATCCCTTACTTTCCGGAGCGTCCTTTTCAGTGCAGGCAATCCTGTTGAGGTTCATTTGTCGTTAGACGATCACGACCAGCTTCTGGCTGCGGCTGACCAACTCAAGGAGGAACTTAGAAGCTATCCAGGAGTCTTTGACGTGGGCGACAGCTTCTTGCCGGGCAAATCGGAGATGCAGCTCAAACTGAAACCCGCAGCCCGCAGCCTGGGCTTGACATTGCATGACCTGGCCCAGCAGGTGCGGCATGCCTTTTACGGGGCCGAGGCGCTGCGTTTGCAGCGGGACCAGGACGAAGTCAAAGTCAAGGTGCTCTACCCGGAGTCTGAACGCAAGTCATTGGGCTATGTGGAAGAGATGCGCATCCGGACACCGGATGGCACTGAGGTTCCATTTGGCCAGGTGGCTGAGATGAAGATGGAGCAGGGATATACCTCCATCGAGCGCGCCCAGCGTTTTCGGGTGATCAAGGTCACGGCGGACGTGGATGAAACTGTCGCCAACGCTAATGAGGTGCGTATGGATCTGGAGAGTCGCTTTCTGCCCCAGCTCAAACACAACTACCCCGGCTTGAGATACAGCATAGAAGGAGCGGGCAAGGAACAAAAAGAATCCATGGCCGATGTCAACAAGGGCTTTCTAATCGCCCTTTTCTGCATATATGCCCTGTTAGCTATTCCCTTCAGGTCATTTATCCAGCCTCTTGTCGTCATGTCTGCCATTCCCTTTGGCATTATCGGAGCTGTGGGAGGACACATGCTTATGGGACACAACCTAAGTCTCCTGAGCATATTCGGAATCGTTGGCCTGGCCGGTGTGGTCGTAAATGACTCCTTGGTACTGATTGATGCTACGAATAGGATCCGAAGTCAGGGGACAGACGCTTACGATGCAATAACCCGAGCCGCGGCCCTGCGCTTCAGGGCGATCATACTCACCTCTTTGACCACCTTTGCCGGGTTGACTCCCATGCTATTGGAACGGAGCATTCAGGCTCAATTCCTCATCCCCATGGCCATAAGCCTGGGATTTGGAGTGCTTTTCGGCACCGGTATCACGCTGCTATTGGTCCCTTCCCTCTACATGATTCTGGAGGATATGCACAATCTTGGTGTCAATCTGAAGGACAAATTCGCCTCGCGCCTCACTGCTTGACACGCTCGGCACCCAAGTGATGACACAGGCATGCATGCAAAAAAACAAAGTAATTGATCTCTGGGACGTCAGTGGCAAACCCTTCTGCGATCTCTGCCTATCCCGTAAGGCCGAACGAATGTGTTGTCGTGAGAAACAAGGAGAAATCAAATAATAAAGAAACGGACCTATAAACAAAACTGAGGATAAAGATTTAACTATTTGAAAACACCACCGCATACAGGCAATCCGATT
>CP070769.1:2218106-2224224 GCA_020347085.1 Desulfobacterales bacterium | reverse complement strand
ATGGATAGTCAGTGTTGCCCTCTACACAGGCTTGGCTGGAGTGGGGCACACAGAGAGCCTGTGTAAGGTCGTCTCACCTAAGCGCTTTGAGAAGCTGCATTCCTTTCCCGTCAACGTGGTGGTGGTATTTAGCCAAGAAGCCAGACCAGACACGTTCAAAGCTTCGTTAAATGGCGTGGATATTACAAATCGTTTTAACGACATTGCAAATGGGGTTCAAGCGTATATCCGCTTTAGGGATGGTTTGCACATTGAAGTGAAGACAGACCCTCGTCGGCAGATCAATGTGTTGAAAATAAGCGTCAAAGGTTTGAAACCAGGACAAGGCGTTGATTTTGAAACCTACTTCTTCGTGGAGGTAGATAGATTAGCAACTCTCGGACCCGAAGGCGGAACAATCCAAAGCCCTGGTGGACAGCTTCTGTTAAATGTTCCCCGGGGCGCACTTTCTTCTACCACCACTGTGGCTCTCACCAGCGTCCGCGGTTTCAAAGAAAGTATATCCACTTATCAGCTGGCACCGGCAGGGCTTAACCTTAATCAACCAGCCACTGTCACTATGAGATACGATCCCACCAGTTTGCCGCCGGGTGTCATGGAAGATGATCTGGCCCTCTTATCAGGGAAAGCATTACTCAGAAAAATAGGAGACCCTCTTGTTGACAAGACAACACACGCTGTGAGCGGAACTATCACATCCTTTTCTGAGGTACTTATCTCCTATTACCTGAGAATCGGGAAGAAGCTAACGGACATTCCTCAGGCGACTCACTTTAGACTCCCTATCGGAGATCACTCTGATGCATCTTATACCTGTGGACAGGATTATCAGCCGCCCTCCGAGAAAGACTTTGGTGAGATCTTGACGCTTTTGGGTCGGTCCTCGCATCCCAATTTTGACTATCCCGAGATAACTTTCAATAGGGCTGAAACGGGTGATGCCTGGCATGTTGTGGCGGCTTATGGCCGAAACAGGTACGTCAACTCTCCATCAGGACCCACTGCATATAGTCGTTCTCTTTACGGAGAAGATGAACGCATATTCAGCAATGGTGAAGATTGGCAATTTCTGGGGCCTAGGCATGACCATGGAAGTTTACCGGTTCGTGCCATGGCAGATGGGCTCGTCATCTACAATGGCAGGGGATATGGCAACACTGTCGTTCTGGCCCATCAGATAACCGGAACGCCCATCCTATCCATCTATTCTAATTTGGCTGAAAAATCGCTCTGTGCTGTGGGAACTGTTGTTCATATGGGTAACGTGATAGGAAAGTTGGGGCCCGATGGAGGTGGATATGCCCACTTGCATTTTGCAATTGGAAAACAGTCACTAATGAGACTCCATACCGAGACAGGAGAAATTAAGGCTCCAGCTGTCTGGTTTGGGGAGTGGACACAGGATTCGGTGTATGAAAACTACTATGACCCTACAAACTTTCTATTGAATATGATGGGCAAGTACAAGTGGGATTTCGAAGTGAATGGGAACAGCGAAGGTTGGATTGCAATAAACGCCAAGCAATACGTGAACGGACATATGTACCAAGTGAAAAACGGTATTCTTTCTGTCAAGCCCATATCAAGTCATTGCCAGATTGAAAGCTATCCTCTGAGACTGGAGGCTGAGTTTTTTGACTCGCTCTTTATCAAGATGAAGAGCAGTGCCATGGGTGGATATGGAAAGGTTTTCTTCACAACACATGAAGATCCTGAGTATTCAGAGAAAAAACATGTAGCGTTTGAGATAAAACATGATCAAGAGTTGCACGACTACAGGATTGTTATGGCAGATAATCCTCATTGGAAAGGTACCATTATTGGAATTCGCATAGATCTTCTGGATACAACGGGTGAAGAAATAACAGGGATAGGCTTTGATAGCATCAGGTTGGGTCGAGCATACTTGTCTCGAACGCCTGACACCGGACAGACCAAATGTTATGATAATAGCCAGGAAATTACTTGTCCTGGTCCCAATGAGCCCTTCCAAGGGCAGGACGCCTATTATGCCGACAGTGCTCCAAGCTATGAAGTGAAGGCGATTCGCGGCGATGAGATCGTGCTGGACCATGTTACCGGACTTGCCTGGCAAAGGCATGACGACGGGATAAAACGGACGTACCGAGAAGCCATGGATTACTGCGAAAACTTGACTCTGGCCGCATATTCTGACTGGCGGCTTCCTACCAAGAAGGAATTACAAAGGATAGTAGATTATGCCGAATTCGGTCCGGCCTTGGATACAGCCCATTTCCCATATTCCTACGGGCCTGGGGACTGTTACTGGTCAGCTTCGGCCTCAGCTTCTCTTGCCCTGTCTGCCTGGAACGTCTGCTTGTGGGATAACCAGTCAATGATGAATGCCAAGAGCAATCGTCATTATGTTCGGGCAGTGCGTGGCAGGCGCTTGGAGTTTGGTCATTTCAAAGACAACGGGGACGGTACGATAACGGATATCACAACTGGCCTCATGTGGCAGCAAATAGAGACGAAGGCCATGACCTGGGAGCAGGCACTGGCCTACTGTCAAAATCTTGATCTTGCAGGGCATCGGGACTGGCGACTTCCCAACATTCGAGAACTATTGAGTCTGGTGGATGACACCCGCCACGGGCCTTCCATCGATATCAGCTATTTTCCAGGGTGTCGGCCGGCAGTTTACTGGTCGAGCACGACCCATACCCTCTATCCAAGTTTTGCTTGGTATGTGGGATTTAATGATGGCCAGGCGCATGGGGGTGGTCACAAGAGGCGTCGCTATCATGTGCGGGCCGTGAGAGGGGGCGCATCTTCGAACTTCCAATGATTGGTGACAAGTACCGTTTTGTCAGAAGCCGTCTTCAAGCGAGCCGGTTTTTACCGCTGTGCAGAACAAGTTCGCCTGCTCAAATTTCCGGCAATCTCGGAATCTCGTGCTCTCAGGGAAGACAAAACCTATTTTTAAAAAATCGAACAAAAGGAAGACCCTCAGAAATAGACCAGAACCATCACAACGATCAACTCTGAAGCCATTTCTACCCAGCAATTCTCGCAGGCTGGCAGGAGTGAAATGCTCGTGCCAGGATTTCTCTTTTTCTATATCCCCGACAAGTCCGTCAGGATGGGTAACATACCATGCCTTGTACTTTTCCCTTGAATAGACAAGGCACAAAAGCCTCCTACTAAGGCGCGGAAAAACAAAGCTGAGATTTTTGAGGTCCAAAAACGAAAATATATGTTTCCTTGGAACGGTGGCAATCAAAACCCCGTGGTTTTTCAGCACCCTGTTGATCTCTTTCAGCGCAAAGTCCTGGTCGTAAATGTGTTCCAGGACATCGAGTGCGGTGACACAGTCAAAACTCTCATCTGGAAATGGCAACGAGCCTTCAACGTGAATCAGGCTCAGTCCGTACGGGTTTTCCGACACAATAGTCCTATTTATGTCTACGCCCACAAATTCGACATATTTTCGTACCGTCACAGTTTTTATTAAATTTCCATCATAACACCCTTAGTCTAAACACCTCATTTTATCACGGATATGCTCGAACGCGTAGCCCTGTCTTGTGCACCCAAATGGATTATTTTGGGACAACATCGTTTTCATGTTCAACGGCGGAATTGTTTCTGAGTCTGTGTTATCTGTTTTTCTGTATCAACCCTCTTCGACTCATACAGGGCAAACGATCTGAACCGCTTGATCTCCTCAGGAACGCTCAGAAGGTCCGGGTTTACACCTCTCCTGCTGAGCAGCTCATTCATATCTCTCCTGCCGGGCTCGTAGACAATGAGGAGCATGCGCTGGCTGGCATTCGGATCAGCACTTAAATAGCTGACAGGCACGTCATGAACGTGAAAGTAGTATGCTAAAGGAACATCTAAGTGCGTTTTGGAGACGACCGCGTCACCAGGTCTGAGGTAATCTTTCAGGAACAGACTGATTGGTTCTGCCTCCGGAGGAGCCCACTTCATTTCCCAGTAAGCATGCCTCTCTGACATAACGTTCGAGCACATCCAAAATGATATGATCAATGCCAGCGTAAGGGTTGGGAGTGACCTGTATTTTTTTAGAGTTTTCTGAAACCACTTCAAATAAATGCTTAGGCCGGAGTGGGCCATAATAATGTAAAGCGGAAGTAGGAATATCCAGACTCTCGTATAGCGAACGACTGGATGGATCACCAGAACAAGACAGATCCACGTAACTGCTGCGACAATGATAGGCGTGCGTTGCTTGCTTGTCCACTTATGGGCAAACAGGGAAGTCAAGAAGCCCGCAGCCAATAAATACTCTACCGGGGAAGGCATGCTTGTATGCCATTCCTGCCATAGTGATCGAGCAAAGCCAGGCAATTCAGAAAGAAAAACCGACCAGGGCTGCGATTCTACAAAACGGTTTGCGACAACCGATTCCATCCCGGATACAACAAATACCGGTGTGTAGAGGGAAAAGGTCATCAGAACTACGCCAATCAACGACAGTGACAAGTACTTTACAGCCAGCAACTTTGAAGGACTGTCCTTTTCCAGAGCAATGGAAATAACAAGCCATGTCACCACTATCCCAAAGGGATAAATCATAATTGGGATCGTGTAAAAGCCCAACGCAGACAACACAGCAAAAAGAATCCACGGGCCAGACTGATCGCTTCTTTTCAGATATGGGGCAAGAGTAAAAATGAGCAGAGAAAACAAGCATATTAAACTGTATCCGCGTGCCTCAGTCGAATACAGAATGAGGGGGGCTGAAAATGCAACAACCGCTCCGGTCAGGATTGCAACATGCTTATTGTAAAAGATGCGAGATAGTATATACGAAATCGGCACGAGCAGGACCCCGGCAAAAAAGGCGGGTAGGCGAATAACCCAAGGCTTGTTCCCTGCGAGCAAGTATGACAGGTGAACCAAAAACGTGTGAAAAAGATGGTTATTCGGCCCCGAGTAATACGAGAGGCCTACTAACAAAGGCTTGGATGCATAGGCCTCAAACGTCCACGCTTCGTCGTAGCCCATCGGTCGGGCTAGGAAGAAACCCCTGACAATGATACTCCCAATAAGAATTGAGAAAAAAGCAATGAGATGTGTCTTTTGTTCCTTTGTTAATGCTCGAACAAAATCCTGCTTGACTTTGCCTAAAAAGCAAGACATAGACGTGACTGCTGTAGAAAGATAGGCCGGAAATCGTCGTCTGCCTGCGTATAAGGTTCCCCCAACAAAGACCAAAACTATCCCCATAATTCGAACTCTCTGCATTATCTCTTCAAATAGTGATTTGGTCAAAGGGTCAGCGCTCCCATCATAGGTAAGAGCGTCAATTTTTCCTTTCACTGCCTTAAAGGGACAGTACGAAATCGTGAATAATGCTATACCAAACACGAAGAGACCGACTGCAGTTAAAAGCAGCGAGGCACGTATGACTCTTTTATTTAATCGCATCAAATGTGGTTGTGTTATTCTATATCGGTAGAAATGGGAGCTATGATTCCATTGTCAATGTGCGTGTGCTGAGGTTATACTTGAGCAACACTGAGTATGTCAGTCACTTGATTCAAAGTCAATAGGACGCTAAAAGGTTCGAGGACCCTTTTGATTATTTCAGATGCTTGAGTTTCTTCTTTCCTGCAATCGGAGCTTTGTCTGGGGTGAAAAAATGAGGCTGAAAGACGAGGTAGATAAGCTGATCAGCAGGCGCTGCGTCACATTCAAACCGCAACCGGAAGATTCAGGAACTCCACTTCACCCCGCTCAGAAAGAAATCCCACTTTTCTTCAAGGTCACGCAAATGACCCACGATAAATGGATCCTGACATACGGGATCTTTGGAGTGCGGAATGGCGAAGTCCATCTCTACAATAAATTTAGCTTCCAATGTGCGGACCTCTTTCATGTCATGACGCTATACTTGCAAATCTGATAAGGGCTTCTTTTTTCTCACCAGCATGATAAGGCCCCCATCTGTGGGACACCATGGTGGGCCCTACACCAGTTCGGTCCGGGCCGGGGGAAGGTCACAGCCAACATGTCTTCCCCTGTTTCATGTCTTAACGGGATTTGTTTTACCGTTTCAGATCGAAGCAAGCGATCCACGATTTGTTGTGCAAATGCCTTGTCGTGGGCTCTAGCAAAAGAGGGGTTT
>CP070769.1:2214353-2218006 GCA_020347085.1 Desulfobacterales bacterium | reverse complement strand
GTTTCATAGATGTGCGGACCTACTCTGTCCTGATGAATACGACGTCAAAGGTTTGGGACAGCCCGGCGTGAAAATAAACGCCCCTGAGGAGATCACGTTGCGGATCGTAGGTAAGGGTGTAGGTGGATCCCGGATATCCCACATCCTGAAGTTCCATGAAAACCCTTACTTCATCTCCTCTACGTGAAGCTTCGGCCCTGGACACGTTAATCGGGCGGGGATTGAGATAGCCGGCGTCCAGTCGACCGTTAGCACTGATGCTGCGGATTTCAATAATATATCCGCCGTCCACCCGAAGCCATCTGCCTATCAGAGCTTGGAGATTGCCCTTAGACTCCTCTACCTCAGCCGACTCGGCGGGTGTCGCCGTTTCCTTTTTCTCTTCGTGAGCCTTGTCCCGGCCCACGTGAAGGACCACGGCAACTACCGCGACTGCGGCGAGCGCTGCAACGCCCACGGAAATCTTAAGACCTCTCCGCCTCTTACTTGGAGAGGATTCCCGCGGGGGCTGTTTCTTTTTGGATTTGCGCTTGCTCATGGATCTCTCATCGTTTGACCGGCACGCTTCCCGTAGCCCCCTCCGGAAGGGCAGGGTCGAGGGAAGCTATACAAAAATGTTCGTTTTCCTCACCGGGGCGCGAAGCACTGCCGCAAGGCAGAACCCCGCCCTTCAGAGCGGGTAATGCCTCAATATTATCGCGGCTTTTGAGAAAAATTCCCTCTTCACCCAACTGCTGCGAACCACCAAAGGAAAAAGCAACAAAGAAAGTATACCACGTGTGCATGTGCTGTGTCAGTTATCGCGATATTTGGGTTAAAAAGTCCACCTCACGCACCGCAGATGCCGAGAACGGCATGCTCCAGCACCACCTTGGCATTCTGGCCGGAGCTTTTCAGTCGAGTGTCAGCATCAAGGAGGAGCTCCAATGCTCTAATGAGTTGTTGAAGGGTATAGTTGTGAGATTGCTTGAGCGTCATGTAAATGGCGTAGGGGTGTGCACTGCCGGTAAGAAGATCTGGTTCACGCTTTTCAAGCTCCGGCAAGATTAATTTCTGGAAACCAGCATAGCTCAGATCTTTTCTCCAGCCATTCCCAGACTTGCTACGAAGGAAATCTTTTGCCAGAATCAATTTTCTTATCTGGTTTGTCGCTGCCGCAAGCACCTGAAGTGGATGAACGTTATTCTTTAGAAGGCTACCCAGAAAGAATAGGGCCTTCTGTGGGTCCCTTTCAGCAATAGCATGACTCAACTCATATATCGGGTCCTGCTTGGTTCTCCGTGAGATGGTCTCAACGTCAGTGGGCAAGATTTCCTTCCGGTCCCCCACAAAGGTGACCACTTTTTCCAGCTCACTGTTGAAGCTGCGCATGTCCGGACCAATTTTCTCATACAGTGATTCAAACCCACCAGGTGCCATGGTTTTTCCGACCTTTTTCAAGATCCTTTGCATATGTGATCTCAAAGCCGCCTGCTGCTTTTCCCTGTCGGCTTTCTTGTCACCTTTGGGGACCGAGCAATCAACGACCACACCGATTTTATTGATCGTTTTGTAGACCCTACGTCTCTTATCCACCAGGTCGGTGGTGAGGACCAAATGGTTTATCTTCGGATATCCGGCAAGGATAGCATCGTTCAACACATCGGCATCATCCTGATACTCCGGCACGGCCATTTTCTCCTGTACGCAATACGCAATGACCTGATCTAACCATCTACTGCCGTTAACTCTCTTTCCTTCCTGTTCGAAATGCTCCCGGAGCCTGTTGTCAGACACCCTTTCCCAATTCCCCTCCTGAACGTCGTCGAGCGACATGCCGGCCATACTTAGCATGTAGAGGAAATAGCGGGCAGATTCTTTAAGGTCTTGCGTTTCGAAAGCGTCTTTGGATCTACGTAGCAGGTCATCCATAACCACAGCCGAATAAAATATTCTGGTGCCGTGGACTGCAATGACCTTGGCAGATGGAATGAGCGGAAAGGTATTCAGGTGCTGAATAATCTCAAAAACATTTTCGCTTGTACCATCTATTGCTTCATAGTTCAGGTCTTGATGATTCGGGGGCACGATCACATCCAAGATAGACTTGAAGGCGGACCTGTAAATGAACGCATCTCCGTAAAAAAGATAAACCGGACAAATTGTACCGGCTTTGATCTCAGCCAAAAGTTCTGGCAAGGCCTTGTAACTGAGTTCAGACACTTCGTCTCCTCAAGATGATCATCATGGCTATGGCGATCACCACTATGATCAGGCCAAAAATTTGAGATGTAGAAAACGTACTCTGAAGAAACATGCCACGCTCATCCCCGCGGAAGTATTCTAAGATAAAGCGCGTGACACCGTACAGAAGTACATAGGTCCAAAATACCTGGCCCTGAAATCGCTTAATCCCTTTAAGCCCCACAAGCACTAAAAAGATGAAAAGGCCGTTGAGAGACGAATAGATCTGGGTAGGATGAAGAGGGACGGCCATGGGCGCCAAAGACTCAGCATGGGTGAAGGTAACAGCCCATGGCAGGTCGCAGGTCTTCCCGTAGCAGCATCCGGCAAAAAAACAGCCAACGCGACCAACAAACTGTCCAAATGCTATGGAAGGTGCAATAATATCAGCAGTTTTCAGGAAAGGAAGCCCGTGTCTCCTGATATACCATCCCGCTGTTATCACAGCAGCAATGAATCCGCCATAAAAGACCAGCCCGCCATGCCATATGCGCAGAATCTCCAACGGATCATGCCTGAATATAGACCAGTTGACCAGCACATATAATATCCGGGAGCCGAGAACCGCCGCCACGAGCATGTAGAAACAAAGGTCCAAGATCTTGTTGGCATCTTCGCCGACTCTTCGCGCCTCCCGAAGAGCCAAGGCGATGCCTGACAGGAAGGCCATGGCAACAAACACCCCATAGGTGTGCAGCACAAATGGGCCTATGCGAAACAGGACGGGATACATAATGCTCGTCGGTGTTCGTTGATGAGGGTTTCAGGAAAAGTAATGTTGCGAGTTACGTGTTGCGTGTTGCGCATTTAAACCCGTAACCTGTCGCTCATATCTTTTTGAAAAGGAGGTAGAAACAGAATATCCCGACGCCCACGGAAATGGAACTGTCAGCCACATTGAAAGCGGGCCAGTGTAAAGTCCCAATATGAAAATCGAGAAAATCAACAACTTCTCCGCAACGGACGCGATCAATAATATTGCCTACCGCCCCTCCGAAGGTCATGGCAAGGCCCGCCTCCAGCCATGGTTTGCCTGGAGGAATTCTTTGATAGAGGTAAAGAATGATCGCCAAGGCGATACAGGCGACCGCAAGAAACAAACCGGTTCGTAACCAAGATGGCTCCCCGGCTAGCAGTCCGAAGGCACCACCCGTATTCCGAATATAGGTCAGGTCAAAGAATCCCGGAATGATCTCCAGATTTTCATGAAGCACAAACCTCTGGGTGATAAGGACCTTGGTAACCTGATCAATCAGGATGATGCCTGCAGCGATTAGCACGAAGGTAATATACTTTCTTTTCAAGCTACTTGTCCTGATCGCAATATCCCTATATGGGCTCTTGACTTGCTGCCTCAACTGTCTCAAGCGCTTTCAGACATCGGGCGCAAATCGTCTTGTGAAGCGCATCAGCCCCAACAGAAGGATCGT
>CP070769.1:2205725-2214253 GCA_020347085.1 Desulfobacterales bacterium | reverse complement strand
ATCGTTAAAGACCTTCCGGAAATTCTCAAGGGTCCAGTTAAACTTCCAAAGAGAGGCCCCGCGAAGGTCTCCCAGAGACACCGGTTTGAGGCTGAGCCACAGGTTCCAGATCACCGGGAAGATGACCAAGGCCAAGACGAGCGTGAATGCGGGGGCCAACATCCAAAAGGCAAGCCTGGCCTCTTTGTCTAAAAGACATGGTCGATTATCAATTGTCGATTGTCGATTCCTGATCATGGATGGTTGATGGTCATCCGTCATTGGTCACCGGCCGTCGGTGACTTGTCACGGATCAACTGGGGCCAGTTTGAAAGTCCTTTACCGAGGCCATTTTGCCTAAAAGTCCCTAGTGAAGGGAATTGCAAAAATTGGAACGGCTTGATCCCGATTTATCGGGAGCGTTTTACAATCTTGGCGAAGCGAAATGAAACCTTTCAGCAATGGTCAAACCGAACGAGGAAAAGGGGGTTAAAACCGGTTCTGGTCAATTAATCTTCAATCATCTAATCCCTTCACGCGCTCGTCCAGCATTCGGGCCGCATCCTTCGCGCTCAGTTCGCCGTCAAGGAACCGCTTGAGAATCTCGGGGACAATCTTTGTTCCATAAACCTTGGAAATAAGAGCCCCTTTCCCCTCAGCAAATCCCCAGCGATCAAAACCGTCCACTCCGGCCGCAATGGCTTTCACCACGTGCATCCCGTAAAACTCGGAGATCTTGGCACGCGTCGTCACCCCGAACTCAAGCTCCCTCCACCCATCAACGAAGCGGCTTGGAGAATCTCGGGTCCCCTTGCGCATGGGCAATTTACCCTCAGCCGCCATCCCTAACCATTGTAGGTACCCCCCGTTAAGCAGAAATTGGGCCCATTGTTTAGCCAAGGCCTTGTCCGCATCCCGGGTGATCCCCAAATAGTTTATCTGACCGTATTGAGCAGCCCCATTTGGACCCTGAATGACAGTCACGAACCCGGTGTTCTTGGCCAGAAATCCCGATTCTCCTTTGGCGATGTCAGGAACCACGGGCTGATCCTGTCGAAGCCCCGAGAGCTCATCCAAGATAAACGGCGACCAGATGATCATAGCAGCGCGTCCAGAGAGATAGTCCATCCGGGTATGGAGCCAGTAAAGGTTACCGGGCGGGCTGAAATCGGTCAGGGCCTTGTAGAACGCGAGGGTCTGCACCATCTTGGGTCTGTCCAAGTCGACTTTTCCGGATTTACCCGTCAGTCCAACCCCGTTGGACAGCGCGAAGTGCTCGAAAACCTGCTGGGTATACGTGTCTCCCGGGTCGGTCGCGGCCTCAAAACCCCAAATCAAAGGCGGATTATGCAAGGCCCGAGCCGCTTTAAGGATTCGATCCCAGTGATCGGGCTCTGGGAGCCCCTTCTTGGCAAACAGGTCTTTGCGGTACAACAGGAGCTGGCCCCATCCATCAACAGGCACAGCCGCGTACCCCCCTGGGACCCGGACGAGGTTTAGGGGGCCTCTACCAAAAGTCTCTTTGCCCAGTTGATGCACGACCTCTGTTGCGGACCGATCATCAAGAATCCCAGCCTCCGCCCAGCCGAGGGTGAAATCGATGGGGTGAAAGAGCACGTCCGGGAGCGAACTCGCTGCATAGGCAGCCGTAACCCTTTCCGCGAGAAGATTCTCCTGGACAGGGATCACGCGGACGCGAATTCCGGTTTTGCGGGTGAATCCCTGGGCAATGTCTCGCTGGATCTCCAGGCGATCCTTCTCCACTTCTGTGGTCCAGAAGGTTATCTGTTCTTGAGCACAAGCCGTGGGGAGGCTCATTGAGACAGTGCTGAGGATAGTCAGGAGCCATAAAATGGGCGCCTTCATCGATAACCCCTTTCTCTGTACCAAGGTTTCACCCCTTTTCATGTGCAGATCTTTCCACAGTGAAGCCTCCCCGCCCTTCCGGGCGGGGCTTGCGGGGAGCATGCCGGTCAAACAGGGGGCCTAAGCAAGGTTTGATGTCGAGTACCTGCCCACTATGCATAAAGCAGACATCGTTTCTACGGACTCTATGAGTTCGGGCAGAGATATCCTTTCGTTAAATCCACCCAGATGGGGTCCGGTATGGATGGTGATATCTTCCACGCCTTTCTTAAAATGCCTTATTTGGTCTTCAGAGTATCCCCGGTCTCCCAAAAACTTTGTGAATCCTTCATCCGACATTTGTTCTTGATCCACCACTCTCAATATCTCTTCCATGTGGCGATCAACACCCATCTCTTCGATCATGCGGGAACTAAGTTCATCAAAATCAAGAGGCACCTCCCCGCTTAGTTCACGCCCCACAAAACCATGGTAATACCTGCGAAAGATCCCCTCGGTCAAGTCCTCGAGGAATTGCTTATCAAAAAGGTCTCGGGCATCCACTGGATTACCCTCTTCGTCAAGTCCAAATCTCGTCCTGTCCTTATGACGAAAATAACTCCCTGTGACCAATAATAAGCTTAATATCTGGGTACCGATATAGTAGTGGAGTTTTCGACTAAAGCCGTTTAAGGCCGCAAGATGCTCAAAGTCCCTTATGCCTGTCACACCAAAATTGGGATAGCAGCAAGAATGCAGCCACCTGTCCAGCCTCCCTCTTCGGGGCCATTCATATAAGCCGTGATCTGCTCTTCTGTCGCTCTGAACCCGGTTATGAAAAAGGGGAATTGGCGCAGAATGGACGATGCCTAAGGACGCCAGTTTGCCCAATAGCCAGGCATTCCTGAACATGACCTCCTTGAATCCCTCCGTGGCCAGCAGCCTTTGCGTTCTATGCCCGTTGGGATAAACAAAATAGTCCTTGTGGACAATAAAGCCGATAGCATAAACCTCTGGATGCAGCGCTGTTCCCTCGGACATCCTAACCGGCACATCCTCTAACCTAAATACATAGCTTCCCCGCATCTTTATCGCCATCGGAATATTAAATCTCACAGGAAATGAATAGCCCCCTGAATACAAATGTTCCATCCAGGCCGGTTCTCGATACATGTATTGAAGAGAATGTTCGGTGCAGGCCAATTTAACGACCAGCAATGTGTTCTCTTCACCAGTGGCAACAACGAGACTCCTTCCAATACGTGCAGGCAAATCACATTTCCTGCCCCCCTTTTCTTCCAATATCTCATGCCACTTTACACGGGGTACATCCTCTATGGGCTCGTCACGCACCTTGGGGCCTTGAATGGCAATGGGAAGGGAACCTAGGGCGCTGGCAGCTGCCCTATGCGCATGTCCTGGAGCCGTGCCAAGCACATTGGTTAAGGCGCAGATGGCCTCGGCAGCCAAGCATACTTAACCAGCATGGCCGATTATGGAAGCCAGGATATCATCCGCTTCCCTATACAGGAAAAAGGATTGCGTTTGATCACAAAACCCTGAGCTCAAGAGGACACCCTGCAAGACCTGAATGGTCTCTAACGTGACAATGCCAGGATGGGTTCGGACGAACTCTCGCAAATCACAGACGGCTAAATAAGCGCCGGTGAATTCCTGCATGTTTCTTTTGAGAGCATTCACTAAAGTCGCCCTCTCTCTCCTGAGATCCCGCGTGTTCATACTACCGTCTCTGCTCAAGGTTAAGGCCAGCGGCCCCGTTAATCTTAGAGCTGTTGAAACATGGTTAGGTGCCAGTGGGCTTTTGGGCCTGTGCGCACGTGTTTCCCTGCTCCGCCGTTTTGTCCCTGCTTTCGTGCCTTGCTTTTCTTGGCAACGCGCAGGTAATGGAAATGAAACGGTCTTGAAAAGACTGCTCCCGGAATTGGGGATTGAAAACTTGGTAAGCGGTCAGTTGTAGAAGAAGGAATGACTGAAATAAGGCTGAAATAAGGTACTGTCTCCAGGGTGCCCATGATCACCGACAGCATTGGAGTGATGATCAGGCCCGCCCCATTCTCTTCACAGACTCCTTCAGTACGCGGTATAACTCTTCATGCTCTGCCATGGATAGCTTCAAAAACCTTTCAAACTCATCTATATTCTCCAGGTTCAGTGCTAAGTTTACGCTCTTGTTAAAGGCCGTCATGCTGTCACCAGTCCCAAAGCCGTTCCCCAGAAGGACAACAAAAATATCCCGGCGCGTGCTTGTGGGGAGCTGAGATAGGTATCTCAACACGTAGTTTGACTCTGGATCACTCCCATCAAAGCCTTCATTCATGATAACTAAGTCAAAGTTATGGAACCGCATGAACTTCAGTGCGTCCCTAATCGATTCTACGTCCGTGATATTGTAGTCCATCCCCTGGAGGACAGAACGTATCTTTTCCCTTACCGCATCATCCTGCTCGCAGATCAAGGCGGTCTCGACCCCCTCCTCCAAAAAATCAAAGGGCTTCAGGGCCGCGTCATAGGTATCCGAGGCCATATCCTCCATAATGGCCTGCAGGCCTGCGCCCGGTGTTCCTACCTGGGCACCGGATCGTGTGTCAACCTCCATCTTACTCTCGCACTTTGGGCACTTAAGGGAAATCACCTGGCCTGCTGGCAGCTTGTCATCAGGAATCTTGAATTTGGCTTTACAACTTCCACACTGGACCTCCATGATTACCCCCTCTAATTGTAATATCATCCCCGCAACAAACTCTATTGAACTGCAACAGCGAGCGCATTCCCTGTAGCTTGCTGCAGGGTTAGCGAGTGAATCTAAAAATGATACCCTTCCTTACAGTCGAAGATTCCCTGCAGCTTGCTGCAGGGAGCTTCAATTCCGCGCTGGGGAACTCGGAAGGAGAATTCAACAAGGCAAGGTGCTAGGAATCTTCGACTGTAACGAATCGTAACGTTCTTAGATTGTTTGCATCCCCTTGCTCCGCACGGGCATGCAAACTGAACCAGTAGCATTTCGTGCTTCTTTGTTTTGCGGCTTACGGTGGCTCAACAAAGCCACCTGCTGCGCAGGTCGTTATTTGGGCGCTCGCTTACTCTGTAGTCCCGATTCATCAGGACGGGAAACCCGCGGACTTCTGTTGTTCAAGTTTGATGAAAACGCCTTTTAGTATGGTTCGTCCTGCTTCCGACCGTACCGCGAATCGACTTCTAGCTGTTCTATATCGGTCGTTTTCTCTCCACGCATGGCCTTCACCCGGTCAATACCTCGGCCTACCACCCCCCGCCGTGAGGCAAAGCTCAAGGCAGTCTCCTCCGTGATAAGACCCCTCTCATAAAGTCCCACGATATGCTGATCAAAGGTGGTCATGCCAAAGGCCGTACCAGCCTCAATAATGTCGTAAAAGGTCTTTCCTTCGGACTCACCGTGCAGAATTGCGTCCTTCACCCTCAGACTGGTCCCCAAAATCTCAAAGGTAGCCACGCGTCCACCTCCCACCTTGGGTAGAAGCCTTTGGCAGACAATCCAACGAATCGTATCAGCCAATCGGACACGGATCTGATTTTCCTCTTCAATGTTGAACATGCCCAGCATTCGATTGATGGTCTGGCCGGCATCCACGGTGTGGAGGGTCGTAAAAACCAGGTGGCCGGTCTCCGCTGCAGTCAACCCGATTTCCACAGTTTCCCTGTCGCGCATCTCCCCCACGAGGATGACTTTTGGGGCCTGTCTGAGGGCTGCACGCAGTCCATTGGCAAAGGAATCAAAGTCCGCCCCCAGCTCCCGCTGATTAAATGTTGCTATCTTGTGGGGATGCTGAAATTCTACAGGATCCTCTAATGTTATCACGTGAACTGCCTTTGATTCATTAATGGCGTTCAGCGTAGCTGCAAGTGAGGTTGATTTACCGGTTCCTGTCGCCCCGGTCACCAAGACAATGCCATTTCTCTCCTCCACGATCTTAAAGAAGGCCTCAGGGAGGTCCAGCTCCTTTATCGTCGGAATCTTGGGCTCCAGTTTGCGCAAAGCCACAGAGTAATTGCCTCTTTGAGAAAAGATATTGACGCGAAAACGAGCCTTGCCAGGAAGTTCATATGACAAGTCACATGAACCGTTGGTCAGAAGCATTTCGGTCAGACGTCTGTCGCGATTAATGAGGTTCAGAGCAAGGACCTCCGTTTGAAAGGGCGTCAAATCATTAAACTGGGGTTCCAGATCAACCGGTCTCAAAACGCCGTCGCTTTCCACCTGAAGTGGCCTACCCACGGTAACATTCAAGTCAGACACCCTCTTGTGGGAATCAAGCATTTTAGTCAGAATATGATCTATCACGTGTCTTTTCATGGCGTTTTCTCCCGTAATGCACAATTAAAAACTGTGCAAAAACCTGCAAACAGAAAATACCAAATCACTACACTTCCGTAAAATCTACAGGTGGTTTCCTTAACAGGGGGCGGAATCTGCTTTTTTCATTGGCCTTTGCATAGGCCTCATCTGGACTGATCCAACCCTTGTTGTACAAATCCATGAGCGCATCGTCCAAGAGCTGCATGCCGTATTTCTTGCCCGTTTGTATTATGGAGGGAATCTGATAGGTCTTGGCCTCTCGGATCAGGTTACGTACCGCCGGCGTGGCAACGAGGATTTCCAGGGCACAGCAGCGACCCTTTCTGTCCACCCGCTTGCAAAGGGTCTGGGATATCACGGCTCTTATTCCGTCCGCCAAGGTGGATCTTATCTGATCCTGTTGTTCGGACGGAAAAACCTCAATCACGCGGTCTACGGTCTGGTATGCACTGGTGGTATGCAGCGTGGCAAAGACAAGGTGTCCGGTAGAGGCTGCCTCAATAGCCAGGGAGATCGTTTCAAGGTCTCGCATCTCACCCACCAGGATAATGTCCGGATCTTCACGAAGAGCTCCCCGCAGGGCGGCTGCAAAAGATCTTGTATGACTCCCCACCTCTCTGTGATTGACTATACAGCCTTGGCTTTGATGGACAAATTCAATCGGGTCTTCAATCGTAATAATATGATCTCTTCGTTCCTTGTTTGCCTGGTCGATAATGGCTGCCAGTGTTGTGGATTTACCACTCCCCGTGGGCCCAGTGACCAGAATCAGGCCTCGGGGAAGTGTAGCCAGTTTGGCAATGACGGCTGGCAGGCCTAGCTGTTCACACGTACTGATCTCATTGGGAATTTCTCGAAAAACGGCGCCAATACCAACCCTTTGCATAAAAAAGTTTGCCCGGTAGCGGGCAAGGGCAGGGACCTCATAACCAAAATCCACATCCCCCGTCTCTTCAAATACCTTGATTTTGTCCTCGGGTGTAATCTCGTAAAGCATTTTTCTGAGATCCTCATTATCGAGGACTTTGTACTTCACTCTCTCCATGTCACCGTGAATGCGGAGCACAGGTGGCTGACCCGCAACGAGGTGGAGGTCTGATGCACTTTGCTCATGCATCAATTTGAAAAAAGCATCGATTTTGGCCATGAGACTTTCCCTTTACCTCCCTTTCAGATATTTCAATTTCTCTTCAGATATCTTTTCGTCATCCATCGCTTCTGTACTCATATCCAAAAGCTTTCTATGGGCCTCAAGGATCGTTCCAAGCTCAACTTCAAGTTGCATGCGCTGCCTTTTAAGTTCTGAGATATCCTCGTGTAGTTGGGTAAGCCGGTTGTGAGCAGTACCCAACATCTTCTCAGCCTTCATTTCTGCTTCGGCTACGACGAGTTCAGCCTCCTTTTCGGCATTTGTCCTCATATCGTCAAGCGCCTTTTGCGCATTGACCATGGCCCCCTTAAATGCCTTTTCTCGATCTTTATATTCCTGAATTTCGCGTTCCAACTTTTGAAATTCTTTTTGCTTATTGTCGTTTTCCGCTATCAGAGTCTTGAATTCATCCGCTATCCGTTCCAAAAAACTATCTACCTGGCTCACATCAAAGCCCCGAAAGCGAATGCGAAACTGCTGCTGCTGAATGTCCGCTGGAGTAATCTTCATAACTGTCACCACCTCTCTTGAGTCATTGTAACAATGGTGTAGCCAATCTCATCAAGCTGTTTACTATAAACATGCGCAAGAACATGATGACGAACAATACGACTAAAGGAGAAAGGTCGATACCCGTGAACCCGAAGGGAAGCCATCTCCGCACAGGGTAAAGCACCGGTTCGGTCACATTGTGGATAAACCTTACAATGGGATTATACGGGTCAGGGCTCACCCATGAAAGTATAGCCCGTGCAATGATAACCCACATATAGAAGATTAAAGCATAGTTCAAAACTGTGGCAAGTGCGCTCAGAAAATAGCCAATAACGAACATGTCTCCCCTTCAATAGGCACAACAAAACCATTCACCCTTCTGCCGCAACACCTCACGTCACGACCTCTGTTTACTGGCCTGCAAAGCCCCATAATGTGTAATTCAAGGTCCTTAGAATTTTGAAATATTGACGATTGCAACTGAAAAGTCAAGATATTTCGTTCAAGCCCGTTGACATATATATGCTGATGGCCTTAATTGGTTACCATTCGCTAACACCCTGTACAAGGCCACGCTGAATGAATTCCGAATCCATCGTGGCTTTCCTGTGCGGCCTGCAACCTAAGATTTCCATTTTGCCTTGCACTTTATCCGTGTTTTAAGATAGCTAGTGTCATGTCTCAAAAGAACGTTAAAATAGTCGT
>CP070769.1:2201822-2205625 GCA_020347085.1 Desulfobacterales bacterium | reverse complement strand
ACATTGATGGAATCCTAACAGTTATTATGTGGAAATCTCTCTATCACAACAACAGTTTATTAAATATAGCACAATATTTAGTGCCCGATTAACTTAATCAATAACTGTATATTGCTTTCCAGTATCTTCAATATCAGAAAAGTGGAGGTTACAGATTCATATCATAACACTTCCAGGTTGACCAGAACTGGAGGTCCATAGAAGGAGTATAAGCTGAATATTACTCAAGCTCGGTGGCGCGGTTTACCCCTATATTTTTGAGAATTACGCTAAGTTTCCTTGGCGGGCGTCTCACTCCCCTGGGTCACGCCCCTCCTCTCAGGGTGAGAAGGCTTCATTCCTCTTTGGGTGGTCCGTTGGGTAGTGCTGGGAGGCCGTCTCCGGGGTTCTTCGCCAAGTTGTTTGCTGGGTTTTGACGGCGTTTGTTTTGCCCAGTATCTTATTAGAAAACCCAAACATATTAATGCGACGCCAAAACCAAACCCGAGTCGTGAGTTATGCCGATAGTAATAGTAAAAGGGACCGGGCCCAGCGGGTCCATGACTGAAATCAAGAAGGTAATACGCTGAAAAAAATGGGCCAACAACAAAGCCAATCATGTCAAAAACGCCCCTAAAGAATGTGTTCATAACCTTTCCGTTTCCTCCTTTTCCCCGAAATCACCTCAGGTTCCCTATCCCATGATCGTAACCGGTGAGGCTGTTTTTGTCGATCTACGATGGCACCTGAGAAATCCCGCGGTGCGTCAAGGCTGCAACCAGACCCCTATCACTGTATGGGAAACCTGAGATCGCAACCTTTCTCTTCTCACAATATATATGCTTCATCAACCTTTTCCTCTCTTTACCCTAACGTTGCAAGAGTCGAGAATGCCACAGATCCAAGGCGCCAAAGGTGAAGCCATCCCGATGAATCGGGATTGCGAAGCTTTGGCAACACAAGAGATGCGGTATCATCTCGTTAAAAGCGGGAAGGGTAAACAACAGGGCGAAGTTTTCATTGTGCAAGAATGCCATTCTTAGTGGAAATTGGACAAACGTATGATTGATGCACAACAGCGTGAGATTCTGGCGACATTCTCTATCTCGCCATGTTGTTTATGCAATGTCAGGGTTTACTATGCATAGGCTTTATGTCATCATGCCCGAACAAAACGGACTTGGGCACGATAGAGAGAAATGCCTACACAACGCGATTACGAAACGGCACGGGCACTGGCGCTAGAGGAACTATCAAAGCTGGGCGTAGATAAATGCTGCATGAATGCTGGTGTACCCGTGGACCTGGTTTCCCCCGGAGTGAGGCAGGTGCGAATCTCGTATCTAGGGCATCCCTACACTCTCACTGTGCGCGATGACACAATTGCATTCGATGATGCCTCGCCTCCGCTTAAGGTCCCTGATCAGGTGCTTCTGCTCCATTATTTGATCACGGCCAAGGGTGTTCCTGTTGCGGAGGAGTGGATTACTTTCCGTGAGGTGCCCTCTGGCTCATTTTATTATACAGCCTTTGTCAAAAGAGCCATCGCGCCGCTGCAAAAATGCTTTGGAGAAAGACTCGCCCTTCTGGGCAAGGTTGCTCGGGTAATCGGCCAAGTGTCCCCATCTCCTGGGGACATGGCCCTGAAGATCTTTGCGCTTCCACGCGTGCCCATAGTACTCTGCTTGTGGCGGGGGGACGAGGAGTTTCCAACCGAGGCGAACCTCTACTTTGATCAATCGATTTCTTCGTATCTCTCCACAGAGGACATTGCCTACCTGGCTGGCGCCGTAGTTTACAAGGTCATAGGCATCGGACGCCAGCTCTTAGATAAGCCCCAACCATTGAAGACCACATGACTTGCAGAACAAGTGAAGGCCAAAGGTTCCACACATGAAAATAACCATTCTCGGCTCAGGGACCTGTGTCCCCTCCTTGACGCGGAGCAGTTGTTCGGTCCTGATTAAGATAGCTCAAAGCCTTCTCCTGTTTGATTCCGGAGCAGGTACAATGCGGCGCCTCCTTGAGGTAGGGGTAACTATTGATAAGCTTTCTTACATCTTTTACAGCCACCTTCATCCAGATCATACAGGTGAGCTGGTTCCTTTCTTGTTTGCCAACAAGTACCCCGAGACGTACAGACGACGGAAACCCTTTACCATTGTAGCGGCTAAGGGATTCGCAGACTTCTATGAAAAACTCAAACTGGCTTATGGGGAATGGATCGAACTGGCACCGGGCCTGCTAAAGATCTCCGAACTTGACACGACAGGCCGCGACCATCTCGACTGCGGCCTGTTCGACGTGGACAGCTTGCCAACGGACCATACAGACATGAGCCTCGCCTACCGGATCACGGAACCCAGTGGAAGATCTGTCGTGTATTCAGGGGATACTGATTTTTCTGACAATCTGGTGGTACTGGCAAAAGGGGTGGATGTCCTCATTTGTGAATCTGCGCTTCCGGACGATATGAAGGTCAGCGGACACCTAACCCCATCGTTGGCCGGCAGGATAGCGTCTGAGGCAGGGGTGAAAAAGCTTGTCCTCACGCACTTTTATCCTGAATGTGATGCAGTGGATGTGGCCGAGGAGTGCCGAAAAACCTACCATGGCCCGCTCATGCTAGCAGAGGACCTTATGGAGATAGACCTTGTTTAGCCCGGCTTCCTAATATCACTTTGTACTTCTATGACGTGGCTTGCCTTATGCGGTTTCCGTGTTTCTGATCAAAAACGGAGAAAACAAATAGCGAAGCCCTTCCAATGATTCTTCGATGGCATACGATAAGGTCTTAGCGTACATATCCAGCAGAACAATGGCATTTAGTGATGAGTCTTTTTGCGTTGCAGCCCGCAAACGTTTTACAACGTACGCATTTACAACCTGGATATTCCGATAGATCTCTGTGAGGCCTTTTAATTCGAGATCAGCCTCATGCCCCTCCTTTTTTAAGAAATATTGAGCCAGTAAATACATAGAGACGGCGCGGTATGTGGTCTCGTCTTCACTTGCCAAGGGCAGATGAAAACGAGCCATCGGCCCAAAGAAAGCTGTGTGTGGACAGCCGCTAGCAGCTATAACCAAGCCCATCAATGAACCGATCCCCTGTTCGGCTGTTGTATCCTGAGATATGGATCTCTCTTTCGTGATGACGTCTATATGGACTTTGTCGTACGACAATAGGCGGTCGAAAGGCTCCACGATGTTAACAAGGCGAACAGCCAAGGGACAGTGGGGATGCGTATCAATGGGAAGCGGGCAGTGGGGGCATTCGTTAAAATCGAGCGTCGTCCATGAAGGCAAATTTTCCGGAACACTATCAACGAGTTCAAGGCTTTGACCATCTAATTCCATATCATAGACCTTCTGGGATCCATCACCTAGTGTGAAGCAGTATCGAATAGCTACGTTTTCCATCCCAGCACCTCGTCTTTCTTTGAGTCTAACGCCTAAGTCCTCACAAGGCTATGACATATATAGCTTGCCACAGATGTCTTGCTTCGATTCTTGGATGAACGGAGATATGAGTATGACCAAACGCGGTTCCAAACATATCGCCCCAAATTGAAGAATAGCATGAGGTCACTCGACTGGTCAAGAATGCTCACACGGGGATTAGTTTTAGGGACATTTCTCCGTACAAACTGTACGGAATTGCGGCACCTTGGATTGGCGTGCCAACCTCCAGCAAGCCCTGTTGTATTTTGCGTTGCGGATCTCAGAAGGCGCATTCATCGAGGCAAGTGGCATGGGATGCGTTCGCTGCTGCATTTCAAAAAAAGGATGACGCGATTTGTTTTATATATTATGGCTGTTTACTT
>CP070769.1:2197271-2201722 GCA_020347085.1 Desulfobacterales bacterium | reverse complement strand
GTATAGTCGAATTCCCTAATATCCGAAGGTGTGTAAAGCTCCTGAATCTCCCTGCCCGACACCGTTGTGAACGCTTCTTTGCGTTCAGGAGCAGTTTCCAGCTTTTCCCGGAGGTACTCGCGCCAAGCCTTTTCGTCGGATTCTATCTTGGCAAGCTCGTCCTCTTTGAATATAGCGCCCATAGAAGACCTCTCTTAAGCGTTCACGGGACAAGGAATATTGCTGAACAGAGACCCTTAGGTGAGAAGGGAATCTGAGACCTTTGGAAAAATCCCCTTCTGTCAAATCAGCAAGGTATTTTTCCAATCCCACGGTATCACGGCTTTTTCAAAAAACTTTCTCCCCACTCGTGGAAGTCGTTCACGCATGATTGTTTGAAGACAAACCCCGTGCTTCGCGCGGGGTCCCAAACTTAAGCGTGGGAACTGACGTTCCTCTTTATTTGAAGATTCCCTGAAGTCCCGACAAGTCGGGACAGTCCCGCCTGGCGGTTCCCTGAATGTTGTCTGGACAGCTATTTGGGCAACAGCGCGTAGATAGATAGCCTCAGGCAAGCAGTTGCCATAGACCTGAGACGATGGCTGTGAAGACGAAGAGGGTTTCCACTAAGAACTCGAATCTGAAACCAGGAACAGCCCAGTGTCGTCTAAAGGCTACAAGTATTGCGGCCATATAGAATACCGAAAGGAGCATGCCGTAGGCGAGTGTGGTGGCAAGATGCATCATGGGTGCAAAAATAAGCGCTACTAGAAAGATGACCAGAAGTTGTTCCAATATTCGAAAAGTTTTCCTTTCACCCAGCACTATCGGTAGGCTTTCTTGCCCCACAATCCGGTCCCCCTGCATGTCGAGAACATCAAAAAAAGCGGTTCGCACAAATGCCATGACAGATGCCCATAAAGACACAAAGAGCATTGTTGGGGTGATTTTCAAAGAGACTGAAAGGTGCGGTAGGGCTGCGGTCACTATGCCCCACGCAACGGCGATTAAAACAGTCTTTGAGCCTGGAATGTCACTAATCCGCTGGATCTTTTTTCCTACCTTGAGACGTCCGGGAATGATTTTGACCTTGTAGAGCACACCCAGGAGACTAATGATACAGAGAACAAGAAACGGGACAGGTCCTTGAATAAACGCCATGAAGAGCCCCACCCCACCGGATACAATGGCTAGGGTCAAAAGGATCAGGCGGTTGAAGTCATAAAAGCTCGCCCTGTCCGGGTCATTATAACGGACCGCCTCCCTTCCGATGAAATTGTTCAATATGTGCATGGAAAGGACATAGCACACGGCCATCAGCGCGGATGCAAGGCCAGGTCTGATCCCGGACAGCAGCGCACACGCATAGCTCAAACAGCCAGCACCTACAGCGAGATAGAGATTGCTTAATAGAAGCCAGCGTCGAATTCTGAACACCGCAAGACGCCATCGTCTTTTCTGGTGAGGAAGGGCCTCGAGAGTCCGATAGACATTCTTGATGACCCAGTTCGGCGTAGAGGCCCCGGCTGTAATCCCCACGGAATCGAGTGGCTCGATGGCCTTAAAGTCAATTTCTGCCTCGCTCTCGATATGGAAGGCCCGAACCCCTTCTTGCTCAACCACCTGAGCCAATCGGCGGGTATTCCCACTGTCGAGCCCCCCCACCACCACCACAGCATCTACGCTCTCAGCCATCTCCCTGATTTCGGTCTGGCGTTTAACGGTTGAATCACAGATGGTGTTAAATACCTTGAAGTGAGGAAAGCGTTCTTTAATGGTGCGGGCAATATGATCAAAGAGGTGGCCGTCCTGGGTTGTCTGAGCCACCACAATAGCGCGTTCAACAGGAGGGATTTCGTCAAGATCGTCTGGGTGGCTGATGACGTGGCCCTTGCCTCCAGCATACCCCAGAAGGCCCACAACTTCGGGGTGATCCTTGTCGCCTACGATGATGGCAACATAACCCTCCTTGGCGTACTTCCTAATGATGGTTTGGACCTTGATGACTCTGGGACAAGTCGCGTCGATGATGGCATATCCATCATGAGCAAGAGCCTGCCTAGCCTGGGGCGGTACTCCGTGGGCTCTTATAACAACACTTCCATGTTTGCCGCCCGGAATATCATGTAGGACCGTCACCCCTTTTTCCGCCAGTATCTCCAGCACCTGGGGGTTGTGAATGAGCGGGCCGCACGTGTAGATGGGACCCTGTTGCCGGTTGGCAGCATCGAGCACCATCTCGACCGCCCTGCGGACTCCCATACAGAAACCTGCTGTCTTAGCTAGCTTCAGCTTCACAGGGGTTGTATCCTAATATCGTGTCTAACTTTTGCTATTTTTTCAGGATAATCTTGTGATTGGCAAAGAAGAGGGCATGAATATGGGCGTGAATGAACTTCTGGTCGCCGAAAATATTCACCAGCCGGAGCCCGTCATCTTCCGGTTCAATCTTGTCGACAGCTTCCATAACCAGTTCTTCCTTGCCATCCCGGATTATGTAGGCATTGGCTTCACACATCTCCAGATACCAGCTCCTTTAAGTGTTTTTCGATTAGGGTTTCAATCAGCGGCGGGAGCGGAACGGGCGGTAGCCCAACAATTTCCACATTTTCCTGGGTAAGTGGGATGAGAAACTTTTTGGCTGGGCATGCAGCCACGGCTTCTGCAATCCTTGGCGTGACTTCTCCCATCATAGCATGAGCCATCACCATCCCTACAGGCGCCACAACAAGATCGACTTCTGAAACAGTGCGGACAATGGCATTTTCTCCCGAAGCCCCCCGATTTGCCCTCGCTTTGAGCATTTGCGCTGTGGCAATGGCGTTTGTCCCGAGTGCGATAATCTCCACTGATTCATCAAAGCCTTCCCTGAGCTTCTTAATAATGGTGCTTCCTATGCCACCACCCTGGCCATCAATCACACAGATGCGCATTTTCCGGACGATGCCCCCTGTCTATCCTTCTTTTGCAGCTGGCCCACGCGGCTTCATCAGACAAACCCAAGGATCAAAAGAAGGAAGGCGCTCACAAAAAGAGTAGATAGCTTCACTCTATGTTACCTGATCATGAGAAATCTAACAGATTAGGATAATAGGGTCAATAGAAAGGCTCGAAGGCATGGAGAAGATGAAATTAAGACAAAGTGTCCAAAGGAACTCATCTGATCTTCGGAAAGATCTCTGTCTCCACATACTCGAGGCATTCTTGCATCCGGGAACGGCATTTCTCCTGCCAGGGGCTCTGGTGTTCAGGGTCTCTGAGTTTCTCTCCCCGCCAGCCCACAGCAGACAGAGGTTTCAACATGGCCTTGGGAAGCTCATCAGGCAGTTCCACACCGTTCATCATAGCCCACGCCAGCGTCCACGCCTTTGCCACATTGGCCGGATTATAACCCCCGCCCCCAAGAGCTACCCAAGGGAGTCCTCGCTCGGTCAAGTAGGCGATGGCTTTACAGAATCCATTGGTGGTGAGCTCAAGTGCGGCTAGGGGGTCATTCAGGAATGTGTCCACGCCGAGCTGAGAAACGACCACGTCCGGGTTGAACCGTTCCGTTAGCACGGGGACGACCGAGTCAAAACCCTCCCAGAATACGTGATCGTCGGTGCCGGGAAGCATGGGTATGTTTACGGAATAACCTAAACCCTCTCCATGACCTATCTCGCCGAGGCCCCCTGTGCCGGGAAACAGGGTCCGTGCATCCTGATGAAACGAAACGGTCAACACCCTTGGATCTTCATAGAACGCCCATTGGACGCCGTCGCCGTGGTGGGCATCTATGTCAAGATACAGGACGCGTCTTCCCTTGTCCACGAGGTGGCAGATGGCTAGAACCGGATCGTTGACATAGCAAAAGCCCGAGGCCTTCCTGGCGCCAGCGTGGTGCAGCCCCCCTGCTATGTTAAAGGCAATGTTGACCTTGCCCTCTGAAACCAGTTCAGCACATTGAAGGGATGCACCCGTGTGAAGCTGCGACCACTCCCACAGCCCCGGAAATACGGGGTTGTCCCCCGGCCCAAGCCCATATGAAAAATCGCCGCCGGTCCGGCCGCTGCTCGCACTTTTCAAGACTTCAACATACTCGGGCGTATGATAGCGAAGGATCTCTGATTCGGATGCAGGCCTGGCCTCCATCAGGGCTGTATCAGGAAGACTAAAAAGATCGTAGGCCTTACAAAGGTCATAGGTGAGGCGTAGTCTTTCAATCTTAAGAGGATGACTTGCACCGTAGTCATATGCAAAAAATTTTTCAGTATAAAAGAAGGCGTTCATCATGGAAAGTCGCAGCCCTGCGATTGAACCGCAAAAGCGAACGGTCGCCCGGCAGCTTTTTGCAACGCAGCCTGAACCGCAGAAACGAGCGCATTCCCTGTTCCGATTTATCCCTATGCATCGGGCTTCATCGGGACTGCGGGGAGCTTCAATATCTTCAAATATCATAATAGCAAATCGCTTGGCAACATTGCCGCAAGGTG
>CP070769.1:2172996-2197171 GCA_020347085.1 Desulfobacterales bacterium | reverse complement strand
CACCTCACCATATAGGGGGTTCACATGGGAGTCTGTGATGATCACATACCGATCTGCATGATTCTTCATCTTGGTGATCGATCCGACACGGTCCATGATGTCTTCACCAATGAAAATCTCATAGGAGTCCCTGCGAGAGCTTTCCATCTTCACCCTAATGTGCTCCATATATTTCTGCATACTCCTTTCTGACAATCTTTGCAATCGATTCAATTTCGTCCATGAGCTGGTAAAACCTTTCAGGCTTCAGGGACTGGGGGCCATCTGACAAAGCGTTCTGGGGGTCTGGATGAACTTCTATTAGCAGGCCATCGGCCCCAACTGCAACAGCGGCCTTGGCTAGGGGGAGTACAAACTTCCACTGGCCAATGGCGTGGCTGGGATCAACAACGACTGGCAGGTGGGTCTTCTCCTTGAGCACCGGTACCGCGCTGATATCAAGCGTGTTACGCATAGAGGTCTCAAAGGTGCGAATGCCCCGCTCGCAGAGTATGACTTGATCGTTGCCAGATGCCAATATGTATTCCGCAGACATGAGGAGCTCTTCGAGTGTGGTCATCATCCCCCTTTTTAAAAGCACGGGCTTTTTCGCCTGCCCCACGGCTTTCAGGAGTGTAAAGTTCTGGACGTTCCTGGCCCCTATCTGAAGCACGTCCGCATAGCTTTCAATCAGTTCTATGTCCGAGGCACTCATGACTTCTGTAACCACAGGGAGGCCTGTTTTTTCCCGGGCTTGGGCAAGGATTTTCAGACCCTCTTCTCCCAGCCCCTGGAAACTGTATGGAGATGTCCTTGGTTTAAAGGCCCCTCCTCTTAGCATAGATGCGCCACCTTTTTTTACAGCAAAGGCGGCTTCCATGAGCTGCGCCGAGCTCTCCACAGCGCATGGCCCTGCTATAACCACGAATTTTGGCCCACCTATCTTTACATCTCCGACTGTGATTATGGTGTTTCCCTCCTTGGTCTCCCTGCTCGCAAGCTTGTAAGGCTGCAAGATGGGCATGACCTTTTCAACCCCCGGCCAGGTTTCTACGGCTTTCAAAAAGACTTTTCCTCTCTCATCTCCAATGGCTCCGATAATGGTCCTTTCTATACCTTTTGATACATGTGCCTGGTACCCCACCGATTCTATCCACTTGATGACGTTTTCGAGCTCCCGTTCATCGGCCTTTTTCTTCATGACAATAATCATGGGTCCACCTCCTCGACGTGAAATGAAATGGGCCGCGGTGATCTTTGCCGCCGCGGCCCGTTATCGAAAACAAAAAAGCCGGGGGCAGGCTGTCTGGCCTGCCCCCGGCTTCAAGTAGCTATGATTTTTCTCTCCTAAGAAATCCTTCTGTCAAGCCAAGGGAAGACCGGTCCATAGTACCAATAATAATAGTAGTAAAAAAATCTGCCCATCTCTTTGTGTCTTCTTATGCTCATCTTCATCTGCTCGGCAATTGGATTATCAAAATGCCATGTTTGACCCTTGGTGTCAAGGAAAAAAATAGGCGGGGCAATAGCCTTGCTTGACCTTGCCCACGAGATCGGGTATGTGTCACGCGAGTGCTTTTGCTAGGGGAAAGCCGGCCGACTATCTGTTGGGGAGGCCGTAATATTAAAAGGTGGATACGTGGCCCGAGTAAAGTGATCAAGGGACCTCTTGCTCGAGCGACGGCATATTTTGGCACCTGCCTTTTTGGTGATTGAATCTCTCTACAGTCCCGACAAGTCGGGACAGGGAATGCCCTCGCCGTTGCAGTTCAACAAGGCAAGCTAGAGGGAATGCTCTCGCTTTTTCAGTGCAAATGATGATTTTTTTCTAAAGTTTTTATAGATTATTCCGAAAGAAAAAGAGAGGATGTGTTTGCATGACCATCAGCGACCATCACATACATAATGTCCTGAGATCATACAGCAGGCAGCTCACCCAAGGCAGGCGACGGCTACATGCAAAGGGTGGCGCGGAGCGCAAAGGCCCAGACTCGATTAGTATCTCCCCTCGGGCAAGGCGAAAAGCCGTTATTGATAAGGTAACGTCGGACATTGTTGATAGGATAATCCACAAGAGTCCGCGTGGTGACACGCAACGGGAGCCCTCCGGGCAAGTAAAGGCGCGTACCAGAAGCGACAATTCATTGAAAAAAGAGAATTCCGTCCTGTTTTTCACGCTCATTGATAAGGAAAAAGGGGAGGTAACAAAAAGCATTTCTTTCGAAGATTCGGAATTTCTGCAGGATCACTTGGAAGAAAACACAAAGAGGAATACGGACAATAATTGATTACGGGGTGTGAGGGTGTTTGTTCATGAAGACTTGTGGAGTGGGGTGCAGGATGACTAAGTCCGTCAATGAGAGGGCGCAGAGCCCTTGGAAGAAATGGAACGAAAAAGGTCTTGCGCCGATCAATATGCCAAATGAGGCAGAAGGGAACACCAGTGTGAATCTTTATGAGCTTTCAAAACAAACTCGGAGGGCAAAAAGGGTCATCGACTCCGAACCAGATATGAGATTGGAAAAGGTCCGCGCCATTCGGGAAGAAATTCAAAGGGGAGATTACACAATACAGTATGATAGGATAGCCGAAAACATGCTGGATGTGTTTGTAGATGAAATGTCGGCTGATCCCCCTGCTGTTCTATCCGAAACTCTCTTTTTAGGATACCTAAGTTTGCTTTCTTGACCGGCTCGCTCCTCCCGCACAAAGTCCTGCCGTGAGGCAGAACGCCCGCGGAGGGCCTCACTCCTTCGATGAAAGCGGCCCTGCATTTTTCCCGTGTATTCGAGATCTGTAATTCCTCTGTTGACCGCGAATGACCATACCATTATCGCTTCTGAATTTGCGCACTTCGAACTTCCGATTTCCAGTCGTGTCAGTCCTATTGAAGGTCCTGTCCGGATTTTATCGGAAATGAACAGATCTTCGACATCATGCTCCACCTTGACCTCATAAATGTCTCTGATTGACAGGGCCTGATAGCGACTGCTTGCCCAGTATTGACCGAACCCGAAATAACAGCCATGTTTCCCTATTGATAGTCAGTAGGATTTTAGCTATAAAAACGTCTATAATGGGCAGAGAAAAGCATCATAAACAGCTTCAAAGATTGATGACCTACATCCTTGGGCGACGCCCCGACGAGTTCGGACTGGTCCTGGATGACCAGGGATGCGTGCGCCTGAAAGACCTGCTCAAGGCGATTTCGGAGGAACCCGGATGGGGATATGTCCGAAAATCCCACATCCATGAGACGCTTATGTCCTTCCATGAAAAGTCTTTTGTCCTGGAAAATGAGAAGATCAGCGTCGTTTGCCGCAATAAGACCCTGCGTCCTGAGAAAGAGGCTGTTCCCCCCAAGCTGCTTTATCACTCCGTGCGTCGTAGGGCCTATCCCGTCGTTTCCAAGCAAGGTATCACACCGTTAGGACAACCCGCGGTCTTCTTGGCTACAACCGAGGAACTGGCACAGCGCATGGGGAAGCGCAGAGACCCTGCGCCAGTGTTGCTGACTGTGCATGCACGGAGAGCTTCTGAGGCAGGTATAAAGTTTTCAAGATACGGAGAGTTCATCTACATAACCGACCATGTCCCTGTGGGTTATTTTGCGGGACCGCCCCTTCCAAAAGATAAGAAAAGGGAAGCCCTTGGACGTAAAAAGGAGTCGGCTGCAATACCCAAAGAGATACCGGGCAGTTTTACCTTGGATGTGAAACGCTCCGAGGATCTTCAGCGACAGCGACTTAAGCAAAAAGGGCTCAAGAAGGAGATTGCCTGGAAAAGAGACGCCCGCAGGTCGAAGCGCAAAGGTAAGAGGTAACAAGCTTTCATAATAACGATATAGGGGTTGATTTTTTTGCAGATTGTGAGTAGAGTCCCAACGTAAAGGATCGGGGTTGAACCATATGGACGAGAACTCGACAATACTGGACAAGGAAGCCGAAGAGCTTTTTAAGCAGCTTGGTGGTATAGAAAAGCGGGAGACCCTTAGTATAATCGGTGAGATTGCCAGGGCCTTCCAGGATGAACAGGCGAGGTCTGATCCCTGGAGAATCCTTTTGGTCGAACTGGTTCACGAGATCTGTGCTGGTTTTCTCCATCACAAGTTTTTCAAAGAGCGCCAAACCACAGAAAAACATGTCCACCGCATTGTTGAAACACTCAAAGAGCTCTGTGAAATGCCCGATCACGACGGGCAGATTCTGATCAGGTACCGAGGGCTTCATAGCAGCGATATAAAGCCTATTGAACTTGACTATTTGATATCGTTTGGAGACCTGATCATTAGCCTGGAGTCTGCACTGACCCTTGCTAGACATCACCAAGACACCCATGCACATTTGCATGCCCACCTTATTGAGGCGTTAAGTGTCTTTCGGGCGAACAGTATAACGACCCTCTTTATCAGGGTTCCTCAGAGTGGTCAGGAGGATTTAGAGCCTCTGGAGCCCTGCATTGAAATCCTTTACCAATATTACCAAGCACTCAAAGAAGACAGCCCGACAGTGCTTACCCGCGAAGGGAATCAGATCCCGCTGATATACGATCAGGATGACCAACCCGATCCGAACCTGACCATGGTTGCCGGTCTGAATAGCTTGGACAAGACTGCTATGCAGACACTGGTGCAAGAAGTTGACGAGCTATTAGAAAAGGAAAGTGAAGATATCCCATTGTGTGACGTCACAAATGCGTTTAATGCAATTTTTAGCCTTGAAAGATTCAAAGAAAAACTTGTCAAACCGCCAATTGAGGTCAATAACGTCAAATGGCTTATGCTGGCCAGTGACCAAGAAATCCTTCAGAAACAAAAGATGCAACTGGTTAACACGGTATTTGAAAAGTTCGGAGGCCCTTCTCAGGAAGCCGTTCAAATCATCAACACTTTGTATGAAGGTGATTTCAACAGCTTTTCGCCTTACGACATCGGATTGAGCCTTCACAAAATCACCGGGATATTGCAAGAGGTCGAAGCCCGTAAGAAAGGAAAAGATGTTGAAGATGAACTCCTCAATAATGTGGAGGACAGGCTTGAACCCGTGAGAGATGAACTCCTTGATGACCTGATCATCAAGGGGGACGTCATAGAAGCAACCAGGCCCGGTGAGAAACCCTTTTCTGCGAAAATCCACGATAAGATCATTGACCTTGTGAAGTTCTTCAAAGGCCGTTCACGCACGAGAAAAAAATTGATGGCGATAATGACGGAATCGGTAGCTTTCGATGATTACGATTACGACATCATTTCAAGGATGTTCAGTATTTCTGTTGGAGAGGCCCCGCGCCTCGTTCAAAATATCGAGGCATTGTTTGACAAAAAGGGGGGCTTTCTGAAAAAGGCTTTTGAAGACAGAATTCCCGAGTTTGCAAAATACGGCGCGAATATATTCTTTTTCTTGTGGGTTTACCTGAAAGAGATGAGCAAAAAAAGCGACCGCATTGCTTTCTTGAATGCCCTCCAGTTTCTAATCCCAAGGCTAGATCGTCCTGAAGAAGGAATCAAGAAGCTCTTGGAAGACTTTATGAGCAGCTCCACAGAAGCCTTGCCATCTGACAGAAATGCGATCATGCTGGCGAATATATTGCTCAGAAAAGAGAACTGGGAAATTGGGACCGAGATTGAAATAACACCTGAAGAGGTGCTCCTCGTAGAAGACAATATCAATCCAGAGGCCATTAAAGCGACCAGTGAGACCATAGCGCAAGGACAAGATGACTTTATCAGGAAAGTTGAAACGATCCACACAGAGACCAAACAATGGCTCTGGGGGTTCGCGTCCGAGGATGAAGGTTTGTCTGTAAAGTACCTGTTATCACTTGAAAGAGAAATATACATATTTCTTTCCATCCTCGATCCGCCCATCGCCGGTCATGTGCTCAGAAATGCTATACGGGCATATGGTGATCCACGCGGTCAGGTATACGGCCTGAAGAAGAGCCGAGAAAACCTCAATTCCCTCATGACCCTTCTCAGGGTTGTAGTTCGAGCATTAGAGAGAGTGGGCACCCCAGAAGACCTCCAATACCTGAGGCAGATCAAGGAGAAACAGTCAGAATTTGCCAGGCGAAAGGATGAGCCTTACTTTCTCGACATGCTGACCCGCATCGTCCACCACTGTGACAAGGCCGTTCAAGCTATTGAAGAAAGAGCTCAGCAAGGTAGCGGGCCAACTACCTGATTTCTCTGAGATCGGACGTGTCTATCTTGTGGGTGGCTCCCTACGGGATCGCATCCTCAATCTTCGATCCAACGACTATGACTTTGCCGTGCGCGGGTATGCCAGGGCCGTTGCGGAGAGAGTGGCAACAAAACTTGGTGTCCGCACGGTTCAGATGGGCAAAGAGGACAAAGCGGTTTATAGGGTTGTATCAGGCAACAAGGTTCTCGATTTTTCCCCTTTACATGGCGACACCATTGACGACGACCTAAAAAGCCGAGATTTCACGGTCAATGGCCTCGGTTTTGACCTCTCTTCCCAAACCCTGATCGACCCGGTTGAAGGCCTGAGGGATATCAGGTCGAGAACCATCCGACTCATCTCAGAAGATGCCATCTTGACCGACCCGCTCCGCATGCTCAGAGCGTTCCGTCTTGCTGCTGTCTTGGACTTTGAGATCTCACCCCAGACCCTTTCTGTCATCAAAGAGCACGCCGGACTTATTGCCCAATCGGCCGGAGAACGCATAAGGGCTGAGCTTTTTGGAATGGCGGAAGCAGACAGATCCTATCCCCACCTCAGGCAGATGTCGGAGGTAGGGCTCCTGATAAGGCTTATCCCCGAGCTTGGACCGTGCGTGGACTGCCCATGTGATGATCACGGATACAACCTCTTTGACCATGTCATGGAGACCTACGAAGAAATGGAGTTCGTGCTCAGACAATATCCAAGAATCTGGCCGGAGTATGCCGAACCAATTCGCAGCTACCTTGAACAGGGCAATCGGAAGGTGCTCTTGCGATGGGCTGCCTTGCTTCATGACTTGGGTAAGCCTGCAACCCGCCGTATTGATGCTACCGGAAAGGTGCGTTATCTGGCCCATGAGCAAAAGGGCGTTCTTATTGCCAGAAGTCTTTGCTTGAGGCTTAGGATGTCTGGTCAGGAGCGATCATACATAGAGCTCGTCGTACGAAATCATCTTCTCCCACTACATCTCTTTGTCGCCCGTCAGAGGGGAACCCTCACGACAAGGGGCCTTGTTCGGTTTGTCAGAAAATATGAGGACCATATTATTGGGCTATTAGTTCACAGCATGGCAGATCAACGTGCAAAGGCTGGGCGCAGCACCGAAGTCCAGGAGGCGTTTGTGACGTTTTTGAATGAGATATTCCGCAGATATTTCAATGAGTTCCAGCCCACCATGAGAGCACCGCGGCTGATTACCGGAAAAGACCTCATTGAACATTTCGGCCTCAAGCCGTCTGAACTTTTCGGAAAATTGCTCCAGAAGGTGGAGGACGCGAGATTGAACCGAGAAATCCAGACACGGGAGGAGGCTTTGCGGCTTGTGGCCATGTTGCTTGACCGACCTACCTCCCGGGCAGGAAGTGCTGCCGCAAGCCAGAAGCCCCGTCTCGCAGACGGGGTAGAGGGAAGCAAGCTGAAATAGGTTGCCTTCCTTTTCGGGCTGCGAAGCATTGCCGCTAGGCAGAGGCCCCCTGGGCGCGGAGCTTGAATTGGAGGGCGATGCCGGAATCGAACCGGCGACACCAAGCTCCGGAGGCTTGTGCTCTATCCGCTGAGCTAATCGCCCTAATAAGGATGTATTAAATCTCTATTATTATGCATTTTTTGTCAAGGGAGATTTGAACAGAGACGGCGAGCGCGTTCCCCGTCCCGATTCATTCCCGATTTACCGGGGCGGGTTAACGGGTGAATATGAGCCCAGTCTGCTTAAATGACCCGTTTCCGTATTAAACAGCTATCTTTTCTTGCTGGCCCGGCAAAAGCCAAAGGTGGAGTGGGAAGGGATTGATGGAAATATGGGCATTCATAGTCATGGCAGTCCTTGCATTCACTTACATTGTTATTGCTGAGATATTCAGGGGTCGGTGTCCCCGTTGCAGGCGGTTTTTTGGAGGAAAGACTGTGAAAAAGACAAGCTTTTGTGATCGGTCCCCTGGTCAAACACAAATATTCAAAGTGAAATACGTATACCGCTGCAAGTATTGTGATCATACGTGGGACGAAACTTACGACGAGCACATTCACTCTGGATATCGTTGTTCTTGATTTTTCCACGACGTCAACAAGTCTCCCCTGAACGATATGCCTACCCGAGACAGCATCACATTTCTAAGGATAGATGACTGCAGTGCGTTAGAATTGTAATACTTTCAGCTAGTTGTGTAGAGTGAATATCTGTTGTGCGGTTGAACTGCCACAGCGAGCGCATTCCCTGTCCCGACTTGTCGGGACTGCAGGGAGCTTCAATGTTACATCAGATCCTATCTCGTAGGCCGCACGCTTCTCTATGTCTTTGGCTAGACCTGTAATAGAATTGACGCCCCCTGCTTTTCTGCGAAACGCTGACTGATTTGTTCTCAGTGAAATTTCTGACATCTTGCCTATCCGCTTCATAGTTGATGGACGCTTTTCACACGAATAGGATGATTTTTTTCCTTTGACAACACAGCGAAAATCATGTACATGCGACAAGTTATTCTTTTCACACGTTGTGTTCCTTCCCTGTCGGCGTCGACATGCCAAATTTTTAATAAAGAGGCACCCCAGCAGCACCGGGGTACAATTCTGTTAGGAACAGGTATAAGGCATAAAAAGCCTGTGTTGATCGGTGTCTTTTCAGGTGGTGCAGGAAGCGGTGGTGGCCTGTTTGAGACTTCCTCCATGACTTGAAGCTAATAGGCGAAAAGGGGGTGAGAACTGAACAACAAACAACATGGCATGAAGTTGGCTGTTCTGGATACTTCGAACGGATAGATACTTTGCACTGAAAGGAGGATCATTGTGGCTCAGTCTGTGGTAGATGCACCTGTGAAGAAGCGAAGTAAATACCTTGAATCTCCATGGCCGGAAGCACTCCTCATGGTTGCCGTGCTGATTCTCTGCTACATTGCCCTGGCCTTTATATCATTCGGAGCGGAGACACCTCCCGGAGGTATGTCCGGCGGGAGGATATTTATGTGCCTCTTTGGGTTCTTTTTCTTGAGCTTTGTGATTGCCCTCGTGGCCGTTGTTGCCGGCATTGGAGGTGGGGTTCTATTTACCCCTATTCTGCTTGCCTTCACAAGCCTTGATAGTCTAATCGTCCGGGCAACCGGTCTCATTGTGGCTATGTTTAGTGGCTTGATATCCACCGGACCCTTTATGAGGGGTGGCCTCGCCAACCTCAGAATTTGTGTCTTTTGTGCGGCTGCTTATGGGATGGGTGCTTTCACCGGTGCTCAGGGTGCCATATATGTGGCCAAATACTTGGGGGCAATCGGTGAGGGAATCGTCAGGCTTGCCCTTGGAGGGATTCTCATAGGCCTTGCGACCTTTTTCATTGTGGGGGGCAAGAAAATTGAGTGGCCTGAAGTAAAGAAGATAGACGGCTTTACCAAGAAGTTGAAACTTGGCCTGCCTTACTATGAACCGTCCTTGAAAAAGGTCATGCATTATCCCCTGACCAGAGCTTGGCAAACCCTTTGCGCGATTGTTGGGGTCGGCATGCTTTCCGGCTTTTTTGGCTTGGGAGCAGGCTGGGCAATCGTCCCTACCCAAAACCTGATCATGGCCGTTCCCCTTAAAGTGGCTGCTGCCAACAGTGGCGTTTTGCTCGGCATGGGAGATTGCGTAGCCGTATGGCCATACCTGCTTATGGGCGCCATCATTCCACTCTTTGCTGCTCCCTGGTTGGTCGGTCAGGTTCTGGGAGGACTTCTGGGCGCGCAAATACTGATTCGAATCAAAGCCGGGTTTGTAAGACTGATATTGATTGGTATCATGTTTTTTACAAGCTTTGGGTTAGTGTGCAAGGGATTAAACCTTTTAGGAGTCATCGGGCCAGTTCCGATGACAGTCAATGGCGCCGTCTTTGTAGGAATCATGATTATTGTGGTCCGTGGCGTTATAAAACAGATCAAATCAGGCGGATAGGAGGTGACTTCCATGGAAGAAAAACTCAAGATGCCAGTTTCGCAGAAACTTTACGGAGAGTTCATTTATTGGATCACCGTTGTCTCAGCGATCATCTGCATGGTAGGGCCGGTCATCGCCATGCTATCAGTGGAGAATAATGTGATGAATCCACACTACTTTTTTGCCGAGATTTTTGCGGGTAAGAGCGCTGCAGAGGTCTGGCAAACAGTAGGTGGGGGGTTTCCTGGAGGGCACTTCTATCTGAAGCACCCCTTTACCGGTGACGGATTCACACAATTTGGATTAGCTTTGGGTTGTTTGTGCGCCATTCCGGCATTGATAGCTGCCGCCATAGGGTATCTCCGGCAAAAACCCAAGGTTTATCTCTATGCATGTTTGTGTATCTGGGTTGCGTTCATGGTTGCGGTTTCTGCCGTGGGTTTCGTGAAGTCACACTAACTACCTCGAATGGACTTCAAGCAAGCCAGAAGCAATACAAACTGCGAGGGGCGGCCATCGCAGGCCTTCCAAAAGGTCTCGCCGAAGCCGCTTGGCTGCCCCTGAGGTTGGGGCCAAGGCTACCTTAGAGTTGGCCCGCTGAATTGCGGAAAGGGGAGAATGGAACGACAGAGCCGAATAGAAACCAGGAATATCTTGATGATATTGGTGAAGTACCGTATCATGGGCTTAGGACATATGGACATTCCATTTTGCCGTCCTTTGGATGTAAGAGGCCGCGGGTTTGTTCTTGGTGGCCGATTACCTGCAGACCTGAAAAGGATTCAAGGAGGACACTATGGCACAGTGTAAGAGTTGTGGAAAGAAGGGCTTGCTATTAAGATTGGAGAAAGACACTGGTTTGTGCCTTGCCTGCAAAGCGGCCTTTGCTGAAAAAGCCAAACCCCTGGCTGCAAAACTCATGGAAGTAGAAACCATGAATTTGGCACAACGCTCTGATGACCCGAAGACCGTTGTGACCCACAGTGAAGCAGTGGAGAAGAGTGCAAACAAATTGATTGCGCTAATGAAAGAATATGCTCTGGAACCGGGTCCAGAGTTGACAGAAATCATAAATAAGTATTCAGAAATTAAGCAAAAAGCCTTGAACAGCATGAAGGAATAGCAGGAGGAGTGAACATGCCTGAAGGAAAAGATCTTAGGGACCTAGTAATTTCTATTACAGAGTATCCCCATATGCCTTATTGGGCTACCTTAAGGGAGGCGATTGTCCAACTGAACGTTGCCTATGAAACAGGTCATCACACCGTCTTGGTCTTTGATGAGGCGTATAGCTTGCTGGGGTTGTTGCACCAAAGCGATATCCTTAAGGGTGTCCGGCCGGAATATGCCGAACTCTGTCCACCAGACGTCCAAATCAAGTGGGAAGATCTCATGGAATCCGCCACCGGGCAACTGGAGAAACCCATCCAGGATATCATGACTGCTTTTGATGTGACGGTAGATATAGACGATCACCTCCTGAAAGTGGCTCATCTCATGATTAACAACAATATCGGTCTACTACCGGTCATGGAGTCGAACAAGATCATGGGGGTTATAAGAATGCATGACCTCTTCTACGAGATCGCCGAGTTTATTCTTAAGTCAAAATTGTAGTGTGTAAGAGGGGGGAGCAACGGGCTCCGTATCTTTCAATGTTTTTGTTATGTTCCTATTCATTATGATCTTTCCATTCATCACGTAATGTGTGGTGAGGGTCCCGCGGTGTTGCAGAACAGCCAAGGGCACACGGACATACAGGTGGCAATGCGGTATGCCCGCCTGTCCTCTAAATTCTCCCGCGAGGAGGTTCGGCAGGTAAATGACCCCACCCATGTCAAACTTGTGCCAAATTCCGGAAGTGCAAACATTGAGAGTTTGGCAAGTGTTTGATATTAGAGTAGGGCGATGCTAGAATCGAACTGGCGACACCAAGCACCGGGGGCTTGTGCTCTATCCGCTGAGCTACTCGCCCTGATATAAGGTGTATTCAACCTCTTTTATGTTGCTTTCTTGTGAAGGGAGATTTGAACAGAAACAGCCAGCGCATTTCTCTTCCCGTCATAGCGGGACTGTGAGGTCAGTGAACGCTTCAAAAAATGGCAACTTTCCTCACGGTCGCAGATTCCCTGCAGCGACCCGGCTGAGCTCGCCGAAGTCTTGCTTCATGGAGCTTTGATCAAACCTTCAAGATTTTCCTGTTTGTCAAAGGACCCCGGCTTCGACTTCGTTACACCAGCAACAGCCCAATATCACAACCCTTTGCGAAGGTCTGGTTCAATTCTTGCAGAAATTCCTAAAGCCTACACGTACTTGCATTATGGTCAGGCATGATTATATTATTGACCCGAGGCACAAAAAATCTTAATTTATACATGAGAGTATGATGTCATGACCGAAAAGAAGGAAAAATTTCCGGATCCCAAGGATATCGAAAAAGAAATAAGTGAGTTCCTGTCAGAAAAATTCGGTGGCCGGGTAAAACTCATCTCCCCTGTAGTTCTTCCTCATGAGGCCTCCTTTGACAAGGAAGAAGAAAAGGAAGAAGAACCTCCTAAGGAAAAAAAGATCAACTTTTCCTTAAAGCCTGAGGAGCTTGAGGCCTATCTTGATCAATATGTTGTCAAGCAAGACCAGGCCAAGGCGATTTTGGCTACAAAGATTTGTACCCATTTCAATCGCATCAAACATGCGGAATCGTCCGGCGAAGACAACAAAGGACTGCTTGGTCAAATCAAGAACAACATCCTTATGATCGGGCCCACCGGAGTCGGTAAGACTTACATCATTAAATTGATCGCCGACAAGATTGGTGTCCCTTTTGTCAAAGGTGATGCCACGAAATTCAGCGAGACCGGCTATGTTGGAGGCGATGTGGAAGACCTGGTTCGGGACCTGGTGCGTGAAGCAGATGAGGACATCGAGCTGGCGCAGTATGGTATCATCTACATCGATGAGATCGATAAGATTGCTTCCAGTACAAATCTCATTGGACCTGATGTTTCTCGGACCGGCGTTCAGCGCGCGCTGCTAAAGCCAATGGAAGAAACCGATGTTGACCTCAAGGTCCCTCATGATCCCATTTCGATGCTGGAGGAAATCGAACGCTATCGGAAGACCGGCACAAGAAAAAAACGGGTAGTCAATACCAAGAATGTTCTTTTCGTGATGAGTGGCGCCTTTAACGAACTTTCAGAGTTGATCAAGAGGCGAATAGTGGATCAGAGCATCGGTTTCGGGGCATCGGTCACCAGCCAGTCAGAACGTGGTGATTACCTGGAACATGTCAAACCTGAAGATCTAATCAAGTTCGGTTTTGAGACCGAGTTCGTTGGACGGCTGCCAGTAACTTCTGTGTTTGAAGAACTCAGCGAAGACGACCTTTACGCCATCTTAAGAAATCCGAACAATCCTGTCATAATGAGCAAAAAACTCGACTTCAAGGCATACGATATATCTGTTAAGTTTAAAGATCGGGCTCTTCGTGCCTTGGCCCACCTTGCCTATGATGAGCAAACCGGGGCCCGGGGTCTGGTGAGCACTATTGAGAAGGTCTTGTTAAAGTTTGAAAAGAAACTCCCGTCCACAGGTATTAAGAAGCTGCCGGTGACAGAAGAGGTGGTAAAGGACCCCAAAGCTGTGCTCCAGAAAATGATATCCTCGCCTAACGATCCGAGGTGGACAGAGTCTTACGAAGAACTGGTGAAGGATGAAAAGGAATCGGTCAAGGAATATATAAGGAACAACCAGGCGGTGCTGGCGGAGAAATCTGAGATCCCCATAATCCCCTCGCGGATAGATTTGATTGCCGATGTTTATACCATGGGCACGTCAGAGATTAACGCTGTTATGGCAAAGATACAAAGATACTATGACCAAATCAAAAAGGTGGAGGCCTATTTTTACAAGACCCATGACTTAAATATCAGCCTGGAAGAAGATGCCATAGACGTTATTATCTTAAAGATGTTCTCTTCTCCGACAGCACTCGGAGATTTATACAAGCAACTGACTACTAACTTTGAATACGGTTTTCAACTAATCCGAGACAGGGTTGGTCAGGATACCTTCGTGATCACCAGGGAGGCCCTTGAAAACCCTGAGGAATTTTTCAACAAACTGGTAAAAAGGACCTATGCTGAGCATCCCGAATCATGATTCCGGCCTTAATGGTGTGAAGCTGCCACACTCTGAGGCGCTTCTGATTTACTGCAGCGCTTCGCGTGGCGACAATCCAGCCAGGCAAACATGGTTGGCAGGTGGGATGTGATCTGTCAGCAGTACCCAGAGTTCCAAGTAGTGATCACCTATGATAGGCATATCTAAACTATACTGTGGCACGGTTGAGCCTTCAGACGCCTTGCGGTACGGACGGCAATCGGAGAGTCTCCCATCCCATCTCCTGCAGTTCTCCGCGGACAAGCGCCCGGTGGTTGTGTGGAACGTCACCCGGAGATGCAACCTGAAGTGTATCCACTGCTATGCCCATGCCAAAGACATCCCCTTCAAGAATGAACTGAGTACTGATGAAGGGAAGGCCCTTTTGGACGATCTTGCCCAATTTGGTGCGCCGGTTATCCTGTTTTCTGGCGGCGAACCGTTTGTCCGCAAGGACCTGCCAGAACTGGCCCGTTATGCTGTGGAACGTGGCATGCGTGCAGTGGTTTCCACAAACGGTACATTGATTACTCCTGAAAGGGCGCGAATCTTTAAGGAAATTGGTCTTTCTTATGTGGGAATAAGTCTTGACGGCATGGAGGCAGTCAATGACCGGTTTAGAGGCGTAAAAGGGGCTTTTCAGGCCGCCTTGAAAGGGATACGCAACAGTCAGGAAGCGGGCTTAAAGGTCGGGCTCCGCTTTACCATGAACAGGCTGAATGCAGCAGAGATTCCAGCCATATTTGACCTCCTTGAAGATTTAGACGTCCCCCGGATCTGCTTTTACCACCTGGTGTATGCTGGACGGGGCTCCAAACTGGTCGAGGAGGACCTGGTCCACGAGGAGACCCGGGCCGTAGTTGACCTTATCATGGACCGCACCAAAGACCTCCACGACCGAGGCAAGCCCAAGGAGGTACTGACGGTCGACAATCATGCAGACGGCCCTTATCTCTATCTGCGCCTCCTGAAAGAGGATCCCGAACGCGCCAAGGAGGTCCTTGAACTCTTGAAGATGAATGAAGGGAACAGCTCCGGTCGCGGAATCGGATGTGTTAGTTGGGACGGCTCTGTCCATGCTGATCAGTTCTGGCGGCATTACAGCTTTGGCAATGTGAGAGAGCGTCCGTTCAGTGAGATCTGGACCGACACATCCAACAGCCTAATGAAAAAGCTCAAGGACAAGAAACGGTATGTCAAAGGGCGGTGTGCCGAATGCCGATGGCTCGATATCTGTGCCGGCAACTTCCGGGTTCGCCCTGAGGCCGTGACAGGGAACCTATGGGCTGCCGACCCTGCATGTTATCTCACTGACCAGGAGATTGGCATACAGTAACGACTTTGGGTGAAGAAAATCCCCTCCTCGTTCGAAAACCATTTTACAGCATCATTGAAGATTCCCGCAGTGCCGAATAAATCGGGCCGGGGAATTCGTGCGCTTTTACGGTTCAGGCCAAAGACTGACCACTGATCACCCTTATTAAGGAGTAAATCATGCTTTTTCCAGATTACAGGCCTAGGCGTTTGCGGCAAAATGAGAATTTCAGGCGCATGATACGCGAGACAAAGCTGTCGGTTGACGACCTTATCTTGCCTATGTTTTCCGTTGAGGGGAAGGGGGTCAGGAATCCCATCGCCTCAATGCCTGGACATTATCAGCTCTCTGTAGAGAACGTTGTGAAAGAGGCCAAAGTTGCCTGTGATCTGGGCATCCCATCTGTGATGCTCTTTGGTATTCCGGATAGGAAAGATGCCTTGGCCACCTCGGCCTATGCCAAGGACGGCATCGTGCAGAAGACAGTGCGGGCGGTCAAAAAGAAGGTCAAGGATCTGTTGGTCATAACCGACGTTTGTCTGTGTGAGTACACCGATCACGGGCACTGTGGCGTAGTGCAGGATGGGATCATAGATAACGATGCGAGTCTAGATCTTTTGGCACGCACGGCCCTTTCCCATGCCCAGGCTGGTGCTGACATGGTAGCTCCCTCTGATATGATGGACGGTCGCATAGCAGAGATACGTGATCTTTTGGATCAGAATGGCTTTGAGTCCACACCCATCATGTCCTATGCAGCCAAATACTGCTCTGCGTTTTATTATCCTTTCCGCCAGGCAGCCGAGTCAGCCCCGAAATTCGGAGATCGTCGGACCTATCAGATGGATCCTGCCAACAGCTTAGAAGCGATCAGGGAGGTGGCCATGGATGTGGAAGAAGGGGCTGACGTCATTATGGTAAAACCTGCACTGGCGTATTTGGATATCATCTGCCGGGTTCGTGAAGAAATCGATTTACCTATTGCGGCGTACAACGTGAGCGGCGAATTTGCCATGATCAAAGCAGCCGACAAACTCGGATGGCTTGACGGGAAGAAGGTCATGATGGAATCTCTGATTGCTATCAAGCGGGCCGGCGCAGACATGATCCTTACCTATTTTGCAAAGGAAGCGGCAAGGGAGCTGCAACGGGATTGATAATTGACGATTGATGATGAACGATCACCAACATTCACCATCAAAGAGCACCCACCCTGGAGGCAGGGACCGCGATTCGAACCTTCGCCTTGTGGCCTGGGAAGTTACCCGCAACTGTAATCTTTCCTGTATCCATTGCCGTGCTTCGGCCACTATGGGGCCCTACCTGAATGAACTGGACACGGATGCCGGCCTTGCGCTGCTCGACCAGATCAGTGAGGTTGGGAAACCCGTAGTCATCCTGACAGGCGGAGAGCCCCTTCTACGGTCAGATATCTTTCAGATCGCCCGCTACGGGACCCAGAAGGGGCTTCGTATGGTCATGGCGCCCAATGGCACGCTCATCACTGAAGCAATAGCTGGAGAAATGGTTGAGGCCGGTATTCAGCGAATCAGTATTAGCTTGGACGGTTCTACAAGAGAAAGCCACGACAGGTTTCGCCAGGTAGAAGGTGCTTTTGACGGAGCGCTGCGTGGCATCGAACAGGCCAAAGAGGCCGGCGTCGAATTCCAGATCAATACCACGATAACACAGCAGAACCTTGAAGAGATACCAAAGATCCAAGAGCTTGCCGTAAAGCTGGGTGCTGTGGCACATCACATCTTTCTGCTGGTCCCCACGGGACGGGGAAAATACATTGTCGATCAGGCAATTTCATCTGAGCAGTACGAGCAGACCCTGAACTGGTTCTATAACCAGAGAGACAAAGTCCCGCTACAACTGAAGGCTACCTGTGCTCCCCACTATTACAGGATCTTGAGAGAGCGGGCCCGTGGGGAGGGGAAAAAGATCACTTTTAAGACCCACGGATTGGATGCAGTCACCCGCGGCTGTCTTGGAGGAACCGGGTTCTGTTTCATTTCCCATACGGGAATCGTTCAGCCGTGTGGTTTTCTGGATCTCGAGTGTGGCGATGTGACAAAGACACCGTTCGGGGTTATCTGGAGCGAGTCAAAGGTGTTCAAGACCCTCAGAAACTACAACAGCTTGAGAGGCAAATGCGGCAGATGCGAGTATCGAAAGGTCTGTGGGGGATGCCGTGCCCGGGCCTATGAGGCGACAGGCGACTATCTTGCCGAAGAACCTCTCTGTCTGTACCAACCAAAGAAGACGTCTTCCCTCTAACCCGGCCGTGAGACTACCTTCTCTCTAGTGTCCCTTCCCACTATCTTCTGAGCCAAAAGACAAGGAAAACTATGGCAATGATTAGCCCTATTACCTCAGTAATTAAAATTGGCGAGGGACGAAAATGAGTCTCTCTAAACCATGTATCCTGCCGCTGCAGTTTCACATCTCGACTGAGCTCATCCGGCGTCCAACTGGCCAGAAACTTTAACTGACCGAACTTCCGGCCCAGGAATTTGTGCCACCTTTCATCAAAAGGGTATAACCATTTCAATCCCCAGCTGGTTCCGATGCCATCGTGTAGGAAATGTAGAAAGCTAGTAAGAATGAATAATAATGCAATAATCTTTCCTAAGCCTAACCAGAGGATCATGCCTCCTAAGGGGAGATAAAGAAGGGGATAATGGGTTAGACTGTCTCTGCGCTGGTAAGCATTTCTTGATGATAGAATCAAAAAATCAATATCCGGGAGTAAGGCGAAAAGAATTCCATACAGAATCAAGCCTGTACTTATCTTTATGGAAAAGATTTCGCTAATCAACATGGCACTAACTATCCCTAAACCAATATCTAAAGGCATGATAAAACTGCTCCCGATACACTCTCTGCATGGTCTTGGCGTTTTTTATGCCATAATTCTCGTAGCAATTGTTGAAGATGGCAAAGGTTTGTTCGGCCTCCCTGTGATGCTTTTCCAGAAGCATGAACTCTTTTCTCTCTCTTCCTCTTGGAGTCGAACCAAGCTATCATATTGAATTGATGTCGGTGCATCCCTGCTACCATTCCAGGTAATTCCTACAGCTTAAAACGCCAATTTCACGATAAAAAGAGCCTGTTCAAGCCGATAAACAAGCCTCCAAAGATATCCCTCATCCGCAACTTCACTCTTTGGCAAGAAACCAGGCTTGACAGCTCTGTAAACCAGAAAATCACTGTCACTCCCACTGTGAGTGTTCCGTATTTCCCGTGATTTCTTCTCGTGGTATTCATGAATCAATTGGTTCAACTTGAAACAATCGATCTTATTCTCTTTCCACTCCTGAAAATTTCGCAAAAGCTCGTCAAGTGCCTGCTCTAGCTCACGTTCATAGGCAAGAGCCGCAAGGTCATTGAGCTTTTTTCTTATGCTTTTCGTATACTCTCTCATGGATAAATCTCGCTGGGATGGGTCAACGATTACAGGCCGTATTCAGATTCTATGTTCTAGCGTAAGAGATTGGCAGGTCCATAGTCCCCCCTGAGCCCTGAGCTAATCGCGGAATTCGATATAGTCAACAACGTTACCCTACCCGCCCCACTCTCTCTCGGGAGTAACGCATAAAATCATAGGCGTCCCCAATCTTCACAAGGTGTTGTTTCGTCAAGGATTTCCGCCGTGACTAAAGGGACACATTGACGTTGCTTAAACACCTTGGCCTGCTGTCCTTGACGAATTCCAGATTTTATAGTATTCATTCAACGAAAGTCTTTGGAAGAAGGAGAAGCGTCATGCAGGTCGAGTCCTTGATGATCAAAGACCCTTTTACGATTTCAGATCGCACCTCAGTCCAGGAAGCGATTCACTTGATGCAAGACAACTCCATCCGACACCTTCCTGTGGTAGACCGATCCAAGAAGCTACTTGGGTGGGTCACCTTGTCGGACATGAAGCAGGGTCTTCTTCCTGCCATGGTCACTGGACTATCCGTATCAGACCTCATGATAAAGGACCCCATAACCCTGCACCCGGATGACGATCTGGAAGTAGCTGCCAGGGTTATCTATGAAAAGAAGATTGGCGGTATGCCCGTTGTAAACAACGATAATAAAGTCGTGGGCGTCATGACGGTCACGGATCTCCTGAACGCCTTTATCAATATCATGGGGATTCTCACCAATGGCACTCGCCTCGATGTGAATGTGGGTGAAGCGCCGGACGGATTTGAAAAGGTTTCCCGCATCATTCACAATAAAGGGGGCGAGGTAATCAGTGTGGGGATTGCCGGCCATATAACCGATAAAAAGATCCATTACTTTCGTTTGAAACAGTGCCCCGCAGAGCCAATTATCAAGGCTCTTCAGGATCAGGGATATGAGGTCGTTTCATATGCTGGATAGCAGGGCACGAACGTCTGCTTCACTTCCACGGAAGGGACCAGGGCTTTCCATCTTCAAAGTGGCCGTAGCAGCCGCAAACCTTCCTGCCATTTCCGGGGGGACCCCTTTCAGTTTCTGATAGAGATATCCCGCCACATAGGTATCACCGCACCCTGTTGGATACCCTACTTTTTTCGGAAAAAAGCACGGAACGCTGTGCCAGGTTTTTTCAGCATAGATGAGCGATCCCCGGCTACCCATCGTGACAATGACTTCCTTTGGGCCAAGGGAGGCGAGTGCTGCTGCTGCTCTGTCCAAAACCTTCTGTCCTGAAAGGATTAATGCCTCTTTTTCGTCTGTCTTTAGAATGTCCACGTAGGCAAGGCCTGCTTCCTTATCCAGCCAATCTTCCTCCCTAACCTCCCCAACATGAGCGGATCTTAGCATCCCCTGAACATCCAGTGAGACGATGCCTGGTCTCTTAGCCAGTTGTTTCAGGAGATCTATGGAAATATCCTGGCTGGTCAAAGGGCCAACATGAAACGCGGTGGCTCCAATCGCCTCCACGTCCTCTGGCGAAAACGGCGTGCCAATCGACCTAATCCGCTGGAGCCTGGTGTCCAGATTTTCAGCACTGTAGGCGTTCTCAAAGACCGATGAACGCTCACTTTCTTGACAAAAAAGAGCAATTTTTTCGCCTTTCAGATTGCCGAGCAGAAGGTCTTCATCCTCTTTTGCTACTTTGGTTACAACAGCCACCCGCAGGCCAACTTTGGTCAAGCCCACGGACGTGTAATATGCCGTACCGCCCGGGGTGGTTGCCGTTGTTGTCTGTCCGACGCTTATGATGTCTTTTGTGACGTGACCGATAACGCAGACGTCAAAATTGGATGGGGAAAGTGATCTCTTTTCAGCTAAAAAGGAATGATCTACCAAGGAATCTGCCCATATATTAGAGGTGGTTTCAAAACCTCTCTTATCGCAGGTTTGTCCATTTTGAGAAGTTCTAAGCTCGCTCCGCTAAAATTGAAAAACTCGGGCTAACGCCCTCAAACAGTTCCAATTTTTGCGCTTCACTTCGCTAAGAACTTGTTAACAAAATGTTCAAAATTGGCTCCTAGAAAGGTTTTGAAACCAGTTGTAGTATGTTTTCTCTTAGTCTCTTGTACAGGGTCCGCCACATGATCCTGAGAACCCTGGCCGCCGCACTCTTGTTACCACTGGTCGACTCATATGTTGTCTTTTGGCTCCCTTCGGATCACCGCTTGAACTCGGGCAGGTACGCGCTTACCTCAGTTAGCATAGCGTCCACTTCGCGATAGGTATTCTTAAGTTCCTGCAAGGCGCTGCCAACCAGGGGGATATTCTTGGAGACCTTAGTGCGCCCGAGTTCCAGCAACCTCACTGCATGTCTTGCCACCCGATCGAAGTTGTTCACAGAAAGGATCAATTTTGGCACCCTTTCGGCCTCTTCCTTGGTCAGATCTTGGCGGGAAAACTGGATCACGTATCGCGAAATAGCCTCCCCGAGAGTGCGGACAGCCTTCCTGTTCGCTTCCACGCGATTCAGGAGTGCTTCGTCATTGTACATGAATCCGTCCATGGCGTACTTAATCATATTTCGGGAGATTTCGCCCAATCTCACAATTTCCTTGATAGCCAATTCAATGGCAACAACCGGTTCTTCGACGAATTTGTCGTCAAGATATTGTGGGGTCTCGATGCTTGGTTTCTCGACCACCTTGGCCGGAACAATGAACGAGTTGAACCGTGAAAAGTGCCCTACGATCGGAAGAAACAGCAGGGCGTCCACCAACTTTACCGTGACATGAAGGTTGGCAATTTGGTGCGCAAGACTGCCACCTATTTTAGGAATGAGCCACAAATACAATTGATAGAAGACTACAAGGGTCAAAAATGCCCCGAATATGTTGAAAAAGACATGGGAAACGGCGGCACGCTTCGACTCAGAATTGGTCCCGATGCTTGCAATAAGTGCAGTCACACAAGTTCCGATATTGCACCCTAAAATCAACGGTATGGACTGGTTCAAGTCTGTCACGATTCCCTGTGAAGCGAGCACCACAATAATGCCGACCGTCACGCCACTGGCCTGCACAACGGCAGTGGCAACAGTCCCCACTGTCAAGCCGATGAGAATGCCCTTAAGGCTACCGCTACTCAGCACGAAGAAATCCTGAATCAGCTCCTGTATCCCCGCAGGGATCGCTTCTTTCATAAGACCAAGGCCCAAGAAGAGCATTCCGAAGCCGAGGAGGACTAACCCGTTATCTTTTACTTTGGCATTTTTGAAGAACAGGTGCAGCACCATGCCCACTCCTATGGCTGGAAGAGCCCATTGCTCAGGGTTCAGAGCGACAATCTGGGGTAATATTGTAGACCCAATATTGGCACCGAGAATCACTCCAATGGACTGAACAAGATTCATCAGCCCTGCATTAACAAGACCCACAACCATGACCGTGGTGGCGCTACTGCTCTGAATGATGCCGGTGACGATAGTGCCGAGCAGCAAACCATAAAGAGGGCGTCTTGTAAGGGTTGCCATTACCCTTTTCATCCGGTAACCAACCACTTTTTGGAGGCAGTCGCTCACCAGGCGCAGACCGAAAAGAAAGAGGCCGAGTCCACCGAAGACCTGAAACAAGCTGGCCTTTAAGGGGCCTGCACCCTGGTGGGGGGCTTTGCCTTCATAGAGAGGTTCCAATCCCTCTTGACCTGTTTTGAGACGGGACACAGAGGATTCGGTAAACTGAGATTGGACTTTTGATGGAGAATCAGACAGGGGCTTGTCGGAAAAGACCGAAAGAGGTAGGAGCAATAAAACCACCAAGGCAAAGAGAGGGACCCAGAGATAGCCTCCTTTGGCCAAGTTTATAAGAAGGCCTACCATGGGCCGCTTGATCAGGGCGTGACCGATCACCTTTTTTGATAAAGGGCGCATCATCTACAGCTTCTCATAGGCATGTCATATCCTCTCGCGAATCACCAGCACATAGAGGCGTTCAGCCGAATCCTCTATCACATCTGAAATATGGGTAATGCGTCGGAGAAATCTCTCAAGCTGGATCTTATTAGCAAGGGGAAGGTCCGACTGGAATATGGTTCTCATCAGGGTCTCCTCTAAGTTGTCGACCTCTGATTCCATAACGCCAATGGAGGTGATCTTTTCCCTAATGGCAGCAAGGCTGTCATCGGCCTGGAGCGTCTCGTAGGGTTCAAAGAGTGCCACAGCCTCTTGAAAAACGCCGAACATTTTAGACGTGATCTCCACAATTTCTTGCAAGACTTTCTTGTAATCATCTGGGACATTTGGTCTTTGTGACACAATCATATCGGAAGCTGCCTCGGCCTTATTGGCAATCTCGTCGACATATTCGGTCAGCATGTAGATATCCTTTCGGGCGATGGGCAGAAAGGCGCCTGAGTAAAGATCGTCGCCGATCTTTCTGCGCACTATATCGGCTTCGGTCTCAGCATGGTCGCAGTTTTCATGGATCGATTCAGCATTGGCCCTGTCCCCTTGAAGAAATGCCTCAAAACACCCCTCGAAACACTCCAGGCATCCCCCCACCTTATGGACATGTTCATCGATCAGTTCCTTGACTCTTTTCTCCTTATCCGTAAACATGCCTGCCTTCCTTTCACTGTTTGAGGTTCATATTTACTCACAGTGTGACGGGGCAAATAGATGATGAAACAGGCTTTTATCGATTAATTTCTGGTTTGATGTAAACCAAATTTGTGGTTATGGCATGAAGGCAAACCCGTCAGAGACTTGATGGATATCTGACGGAGTTAAGATGCCTTGGGCAAGGTAAAATAGAAGGTTGCGCCTTTTCCTTTTTTAGACTCCACCCAGACCCGTCCACCGTGATTATTCACAATCCTCTCAACAATTGCGAGCCCCAGACCTGTTCCTTCCTCATCTTCTATTTCTTTTAAACGCTGGAACCTTTCAAATATCTTCCGGTGATATTCTGGAGCAATCCCGATGCCAGTGTCCTTAACATAGAACTGATGGAACTCTGCCCTCTTCGCTCTCTCCTTATATCCAATCTCGATCTTCGGGGTTTTTTTATCTCCTATGAACTTGATGGCATTTACGATCAGGTTTTCAAAAACCTGACAAACCCTGTCCCTATCACAGCAGATGGTGGGAAGGTTATTCGCCACGTGGAGTTCTATCCCTTTCTCGTTTAGCCTGTCTAGGAGCCCCGAGACCACAGTAATTATTATTTCACGGGAGGGAACATCTTTT
>CP070769.1:2168142-2172896 GCA_020347085.1 Desulfobacterales bacterium | reverse complement strand
GGATTCTGCAGTCAGCCTGTCCACTAACCTTTGAATACGGATCAGTTCGTTGACATCCCGCATATTCTTGATACTGTAACTGAGCGATTCAGCCATGATGCGGCTGTCTCGCTTCATCTGCTGAAGGATTTGGCGTTGATCCTTGAAGCTAGCCCTATGATATTCCCGCAGCTCATAGGCAACCTCGAGCGCGCCCAAAATCTCATCTCCCTTCTTCAAGGGATAAACTGCTGTATACACCTCCTCTCCCATCTTTGTGTCAAACCCGCAGACAAAGTAGCCTTCATTTAAGCATTCCGGAACCATGAGCGAAGGCGCGACTTCACCCACCTGTTCTCTGAATGTGGCTGACGTAATCCGGCTGTTGTTGTCTATGACCCATACGCCGAAAACCCCTTCGGTGAGCGATAGTTCTTCCACAAGTGTTTGCAGGTTAACCTTTTCTCCAATACTTTTCCGGCTTGTGAGGCTTATAATCAGCGCACGGTTCAAGATACTGGCATTGCTCTGCATGTTTGTCAGCAGGCTCTTTTTCTCATGCATATAGCTGACCCAAAAGGAAAGTAAGCCAATGAAGACGAGCAAGCCAAACATGGACGCTATGACCTTGGTCCTGATGCTCATGTCTCTCAAAGAAACCATATGTCTCTCCTGATCTCTTAGGTTCCCAACCTATCGGCGAAACAAGGTAGATACGATGGCAATGGCCATGATTACCCACATCATCAGAAGGATAGTAGATAGGAACACACAGCGGCGATGAATCATCTGAAGCCTCTCAGTTCCTTCTTGGAAAAACGTCTGACCTATATTCCTTATCTTTGCGCTTTCCTTTTTCAGTGCAGCAAGGGTGTTATCCTGCATTTCGTAGTTAGCCATGATTTCGTTAAACAGCTCATCGTCTTTTTGCATCAATTCCTCAATCCTCTTATCCTCATGGGCCCACATAAGTAAGTTGGCAACTGCTTCCTTGCGCTTATCCTGAAAAGGGTGTTCATCTGGAGGTTCAGGATAGTTTCGGTAAAGCAAGTACCCCTTTTCATGTATACGAATCTCCTGTAAGCCGATGACGCCTCGCTCTGGATTCATTTTTGAATATATGACCGCCAGAATGCTTTTTTCCAGATCCCTTATTTCGACGATGTTCTTCTCCACGGCTTTACGATACAGGACAAACTGGTCAAACAATCGCTCATATAGGTTCGTGGCCTCTTCCCACACCGCAAATTCAACTGGCCCTGTTCGCGCCCTCGTAAATTCTGCTTTTTCATAGGAGGACTGTAATTTTCGCAACCCGCTTATCCTATCTTTGATCTTATCTAGCACATCCTCGTGGTGATAAAGAAGATAGGCCTGCTCTTCTGATTCCATCTCCAATACTGATTCTATGATTTGTTCTCCGGTCTCGATCATACGGGTATGCTTGGAGATGGCTTTGACTTGTAATAGGAGGGGGATGCCGATGAGAAAAGAAAGGGCAATGCAGATACTAAAGGCGGTGGTGACCACCTTGGCGTGTTTCATTTGATAGAAACCTTTTCCTCCCCCCTGGGGACGGCGATCCTGTGTTCAATGCGCTTCCGGTATTTCTCATAATTGAATTCTGGGGTCCAGTTGCGGTCGTGGCACTTGATGCAGACCCTTTCATAATCAATCTTTCTTCCAATCGGAAGGGCCCCTGTATCGTGTGGGTTATCCTTATGCCTGCTGCCAGGACCGTGGCAGGCCTCACACTGGACTCCCCTGAGCTCTGGGGTAATTTTTTCGCTTACAAACCCCTGGAGCTCGCGATACCCTGTTGTATGGCATTTCAAACAGTACGGATTGTTCTTCATCCTCCCAAGCCGAGTAAAGGCATTGGCATGGGGGTCTTTTTCCCATTCCTTGAAGTATTCAAAATGACAAAGTCGGCATTTTCTATTCCCAATATAGTAAGGCGATTCTTGAGCAAATACCGCGCAAGGATAAGGATATAGTTTGAAGAGGCACATGACTGGACAAAAGAGAATTGTCGCAACGACCAAAACAATGAACAAGCGGATGGTCAACGCAGTTTTCCTCATTTCAGTAGTCTGGGGGCTTGCGTTATTTCTAACGGCTTCAGGTTTGGTTCGAAGGGTTACGAAGAGTCCGTGTTAACGTAATTTTTATACTTAACGTGGGGTTCAATGTCAACATTATAATAGCCGGCGTAAGAAATGCCTGGGAAACCGCTGGTTAAAAACGCATGCCATTAGAGCCTGGTATGCCTTTGAAAGAACAATGAGTAACATCCCCGAACGACTTGAAACATTGACTATGCGTGTTTGCATGGAAACCATAAATTTGAACATGTTTGGTTCGGCCAAATCAATGCCGCATTTGGTATCTTGTCACGTTTGGTGCTTGACAAGAGGGCATTGTTAGTCTACAAAAATTTTAGGGAAGTCACGGCATTATGTTAGATTTGATATACTTCTCCCCGTCGATCCGATTCTTGGGGCCATGAGCATTTCCAGAGGAAAGGACTATCTTGAGCGGGCCCAATTTCTGGCTCTTGTGTGTAACCTCCCCGGAAACCATTCCACAACGATTAACCATCTAATGACAATGCCATCATTATGTGACGTAAGGAGGTAAACCTGAAGTCTCTATATAACCCTTTTTTTCTCGGAAAGGAGGATGAAGATCTGTATGAAAATAACACGCAGAGAATTTATGGCGATCTCTAGTGCCACGGCCGCCGGAATTGCTGTAAGCGGTCTGGGCTTTGATCTGTCACCGGTCAGGTCGCATGCCCAGATGCTCAAGACCCAGTATGCCAAGGAGACCACCACGATTTGCCCCTATTGTGCGGTAGGTTGTGGTGCAATTGTACATACTAGCAAAAAGGGTGATGGCCGTGTCATCAACATTGAGGGCGATCCGGACCATGTGATCAATCGGGGTACCCTTTGCAGCAAAGGCGCGGCGCTGTCTGGGCTGGGCGAAAATGAAAATCGGCTGCTTCAGCCTATGTATCGCGCGCCGTATGCCAAGGAGTGGAAGCCCGTGTCATGGGATTGGGCCCTGACGGAGATTGCCGGGCGCGTGAAACAGACCCGTGACGCCACCTTTGTCAAAAAGAATGATAATGGGCAGGTGGTCAACCGGACGACCGCTATTGTTTCAGTCGGAAGCGCTGCTCTGGACAATGAAGAGTGCTGGATCTACCAAGCGCTCATGAGAGCCATGGGGCTAGTCTACATCGAACATCAGGCGCGCATCTGACACAGCGCTACGGTTGCGGCTCTGGCAGAGTCGTTCGGACGCGGCGCTATGACCAACCACTGGATCGATATCGGCAACAGCGACTGCATCCTCATCATGGGAAGCAATGCGGCTGAGAACCATCCCATATCGTTCATATATGTGTTTGAGGCCATGAAGAAAGGGGCCAAACTCATCAGTGTAGATCCAAGATTTACCAGGACCTCCGCAAAGGCCGACATCTACGCACCGCTTCGATCGGGGACAGACATCGCTTTCTTGGGAGGCATGATCAAGTACATTTTGGACAACAAGCTCTATAACAAAGAGTATGTGTGCGCTTACACCAATGCGCCGTTTATCGTTGGGAAGAAGTTCAGATTCAAGAACGGTCTCTTCTCAGGCTATGACCGTGAGACCCGCAAATATGACAAGTCAAAATGGGCATTTGACATGGACAAAAACGGGGTTCCGAAAACGGACCGGAACTTGAAGCACTCTCGTTGTGTGTTTCAGCTCTTAAAGAAACATTACAAGCGATATAACACCAAGCTGGTCTCAAAGATCACGGGCACCCCGGAAGCCGATCTCCTGAAGGTATACAAGACCTATGCAGCCACCGGTGAAACCGGCAAGGCTGCTACCATCATGTATGCAATGGGCTGGACCCAGCACACCGTGGGAACTCAGAACATCCGGGCCATGGCTATTATCCAGCTCCTCCTCGGCAACATGGGCTTGGCCGGCGGCGGTGTGAACGCCCTTCGTGGCGAGTCCAATGTTCAAGGCTCCACAGACCACTGCCTGCTCTGGCACATCTGGCCCGGGTATCTCAAGACGCCAAGGGCGTCAAACGTGTCATTGGCGGCTTATAATGAGAAGTGGACACCCAAAAGCAATGACCCATTGAGCGCCAACTGGTGGCAAAACTATCCAAAGTACTCTGTGAGCCTGCTAAAATCGTTCTTTGGTGAAAATGCCACCCAGGATAACGACTTCGGATACGACTGGCTGCCCAAGGTGGATGAAGGCAAGGCGTACTCTTGGCTCGACCTCTTTGACACAATGTACAACGGAACGGTCAAAGGCTTCTTTGCCTGGGGGCAGAACCCGGCATGTAGCGGAGCCAACGCGGCCAAGAACCGCAAGGCTATGGCCAATCTCGACTGGATGGTCAACGTGAATATCTTTGACAATGAGACCGGTTCCTTCTGGCGTGGGCCTGGGATGGATCCTGCCACCATTAAGACCGAGGTCTTTATGCTCCCGGCCTGCGTATCCTTCGAAAAGGAAGGAAGCATTACCAACAGCGGCCGCTGGATGCAATGGCGATACCAGGGGCCAAAAGCGCTGGGGAACAGCAAGGCGGACGGCGACATTATCATGGAACTGGGCTTTAAGGTCTAAGAACTGTATGAGAAAGGTGGTACTTTCCCTGAGCCCATCCTGAACCTGAAGTGGGACTATACCTTGGACGGCCAGTACGATTCTCACAAGGTAGCCAAAGATATCAATGGCTATTTCTT
>CP070769.1:2157060-2168042 GCA_020347085.1 Desulfobacterales bacterium | reverse complement strand
TGTCCCCAGAAGGCAAATGCGCCAGGCTGAGATTGGAAGCGCTCCGTCAAAAACCATAAAAAGCGTCATCAAGCCTCCCCGCCCCAAAGGACGGGGGTTCTGCCTTACGGCAGCACTTCGTGCGCGGGGAGCATGACGGTCAACGGTGATGCGTGAGCAATCTCAATAATCTGTTCCAAGGACTCCCATCCAAGTGCCCATCCATCAGCCATGTCAAAACCGCAAAGCCGCACCAATGGCAACATACTAATAAGGTGCTGATTTGTTACAGAAAAGGGGGGGCTTGTCAAGGAAAATACTACCACGCGGGACCCCGCGTGGATATTGCGCTCAACAAGACTGGGCTCCTTAGAGAGGCAACAATCAAATCCGCTTCAAGACCCGTTTAAAGCCAGGAAGAGCCCGTATAATCGTGTCGTCATCTACACAAAACGCAATGCGAAAATAACCGGGTGCCCCAAAACCACTACCCGGCACCGTCAGAATGAGCTCTTCTTGGAGCGCCTTCACAAAGGCGACGTCATCCGGGACGGCGGTTTTGGGAAAAAGGTAGAACGCCCCCTTAGGTTTTACGTATTCGTATCCACACTCAGACAGGCCATCGCACAGCAGGTCCCTCTTCTTTTGGTAGATGGTCGCGTCCACAGAGACACCCTGCAAAGACTGAATGGTTCGCTGCATCAATGCCGGGGCATTTACATATCCGAGGATCCGGTTGGCGAGGGCCATGCCGGCCAAAAGGTCTTCCTTATAAGTCGCTTGTGGGTTAACGGTCAAAAAGCCGATTCGCTCGCCCGGAATGGAGAGGTCTTTTGAGTAAGATGTCACAATCATGCTCTCTGCATAGCAGGAGAATATACTCGGGACCTTTACCCCCTCAAAAGTGATTTTTCGATAGGGTTCATCGGAAATAAGATAAAGGGTCCGGTTCACTCTGCGCCCTTCTTCTAGCAAGAGGGCTCCCAGCCCCATGAGGCTTTCCTCGTCGTAGATTTGACCTGTGGGGTTGTTGGGAGAATTGATCAGCACAGCCGTCGTGCTTGGCGTGATGGCGGCTTGGATAGCCTCAAGGTCCAGGGTGAAATCCGGCCTGGTAGGTACGGTCTTCAGAACCCCCCCGTGGTTGTCCACATAGAAACCATATTCCACAAAATACGGGGCAGGTGTAATGACTTCATCACCAGGCCCTATGATGGCCTTCAAGATGACATTCAACGCACCAGCAGCGCCACAAGTCATGATCACTTCGTTCGCGGTCACCGGAACGCCCTGCTCTTTTGAGAGAAACTCGGCTACTGCTTGGCGCACAGAGGGATATCCAATATTGGGCATGTAGCTGTGGTATCCCGTACCTGAGGCCTTTGCCACCTCGATCAGAACCTCCTTGAAGCGTGCAGGGGGTTCTAAGTTGGGATTTCCAAGGCTGAAGTCAAAGACATGATCGGCGCCGTGTTTTGCCTTGAGCTGCGCTCCTTCCTCAAACATCTTCCGAATCCAAGAGGATCGGTCCTGGAAGGTTTTTATCTTTTCAGCTACTGTCATCCGGGCACCCAGATTTCCTTTTTTCCCTGTCTGTTTTTGTGCTTCCCAGTAACCTTTGCTCGGTGCAAGAGGTAGCTATGCGACTGCCTCCACCCTGTCCACCTCAGGCACTTCTTGCTTGAGAAACTTCTCAATACCGTTTTTTAACGTCATCTGAGACATGGGACAGCCCTTGCATGCCCCCTGAAGACGCACCTTTACAACACCCCCCTCAACGTCGACGAGTTCAACATCCCCACCGTCTCGCTGGAGCATGGGGCGTATCTTGTCAAGGGCCGTCTGAACCGATTCTTTCATTTTGATTGTCCTCCCTTGGATTTCCAAATCTTCATACAGCATAAACGCAATCATCGGTTTTTGCAACTTGTATATCGCGGAATGCCTGCGGCCTTGCAGTTCAACCAGTGTTTTGTGAATAGAAGCCCTTTTTGAATTGCGCGAATCGCCCCTGGCGAATCGCATTTCGCATTTCCTTCATGAGCATCACAAAGAAATAAATATTATGGATCGTGTTCAAACGATAGGCAAGCAGTTCCTTTGCCATGAAAAGATGACGAAGATAGGCCCGTGAGTAATGTGTGCAAGTATAACACGGGCATCCCGCTTCAACAGGCGCTTGATCGGTTCGGTAGCGTGCATTACAGATGTTGAGGGTGCCGCTCCGGACAAAGAGCCGGCCGTTTCTGGCATTGCGGGTGGGAATTACGCAGTCGAACATATCCGCGCCGAGAGAGACCAACTGAATCAAGTCTTCTGGTGTACCTACCCCCATGATATACCGCGGAGCGGCTTTTGGGACCAGCGGAAGCGTGGAGGCTACTATATCCAGCATCATCTCCCTTGGCTCCCCAACGCTCAGGCCGCCCAGGGCATATCCATCAAAACCCATATTTGTGATGGCTTCAACGCCACGAGCCCGAAGGTCTTGAAACATGCCTCCTTGAACGATCCCAAAGAGAGCGCCGTTCCCTGGGTTGCCACTTTCCTTCGAGCGCCTTGCCCAGTCGATACTCCGTTTCAAAGATTCCTGGCTCTCCTTGTGGGTCGCCGGATAAGGGGTGCATTCATCCAAAGACATCATGATGTCAGAACCCAGGGCCCCCTGTATCTCCATGGCCTTTTCCGGTGTCAACAGATGGGTTGAACCGTCGAGGTGGGACTGGAAAGTGACACCTTCGTTAGAAATTTTGCTGAGTTTTGACAAGCTAAACACCTGATAGCCGCCACTGTCAGTCAACAAGGCTCGGTCCCAATGCATAAACCGGTGAAGTCCACCGAGCTCGCTTATCACGTCATGGCCTGGTCGAAGGTACAGGTGATAGGTGTTGGCCAATACCATTTGGACGCCGAGTTCGCAAAGCTCCTCTGGCGTCAGGGATTTGACCGTGGCTTGTGTCCCCACCGGGACAAAGACCGGTGTCTCCACAATCCCATGGGGGGTATGCATCTTTCCAAGCCGTGCCCTGGTGCCTTTCGAATTATGTAGGACCTCAAATGAAAAGGACATCACACTATGCCATACCTGTATACACAGATCGCAGAGCGCAAAGCGCGTACAGGTGAGGGTGCAAGATAGAGTATTTGTCAGACATATGTTCCGCTTGTGATATGGCTCTTATGGCTTCCGCCCTCGTTCGTTTGCCCATTTTGGGCGTTCTAAGGCTTGCTACGCTAAAATTCAAAAACTCGGGCTGGCGCCCTCACACAGTTTGAACTGCAACAGCGAGCGCATTCCCTGTAGCTTGCTGCAGGGTTAGCGAGCGAATCTAAAAATGGTGCCCTTCCTTACAGTCGAAGATTCCCTTCAGCTTGCTGCAGGGAGCTTCAATTTTCACGCTTCGCTTCACCAAGAACGCTTTTCAAAATGGTCAAAAAGAGACTCCTTCGGAGGCCATAAGAGCCTTGCTGGCATTTGGATAAGGGAACATTGTTCTGAGAATCACAATAAACGCCCTGCGCTTTGCACCCGGCACTTGGTCTAGAGGATCAACATCGCATCTCCATAACTATAGAAACGGTATCTCTGGCGAATTGCTTCTTGGTAAGCTTTTAGAACAAAGTCGCGGCCTGCGAAGGCGGCAACGAGCATCAAAAGCGTGGACTTGGGAAGATGAAAGTTGGTTATTAAGGCATCAATGACTCTGAACTCAAAGCCTGGATAAATAAAAAGATCACACATACCAGACCCGGCCGTGACATGGCCCCTCGCGTCGGCAGCAAACTCCAGAACGCGCACCGTGGTTGTACCCACTGCGATAATTCGCCCACCTTCACTTTTGGCTCTATTAATGGCCGTTGCGGTCCCTTGGGGGAGTTCATATACCTCAGAATGGATTTGGTGCTCCCGGATATCCGTGACCCGCACCGGTAAGAAAGTCCCATAACCAACGTGCAGGGTTATTGGAACGATCTCTATGCCCACCTCTTCGATCTTCTTGAGAAGCTCACTTGAAAAATGGAGTCCTGCAGTAGGGGCTGCCACAGCCCCCCTCTTTTCGGCATATACGGTTTGGTAACACGCTGGATCGTCACAAGGTGGCGCGGCCGAGTCATTCCGCTTAATATACGGGGGGAGGGGAATCTGACCGATCGTGTCTATCAGGGTATCAAAGCCTCCGTTGAACCGAAATTCCAGGTTATAGAGCCCGTTGGTCCCGTTCAGGACAATGGCGTGAAGGTCTCCATGAAAGCCAAGCCTTGATCCCAGACGCGGAGGCTTAGAGGCCTTAACCAGACACTCACAGGTCAAGTTTCCCGCATCATGTGACCCAGGCGTTTGCCCCGGATAACTTATGAGCAAAACCTCGACTCTTCCTCCAGTCTCTTTTGTTCCTGTTAGGCGAGCTGGCACTACACGTGTGTTGTTGACAACTAAAAGGTCGCCCGGAGACAACAGCCGTAAGATATCTGAAAAGTGATGGTGGAATATACCGCGCGACTTCCTTTGCAGGACCATGAGTTGGGATTTATCCCGCGAAGACACGGGTGCCTGAGCGATAAGCTCCTCTGGAAGTCCATAACTGTAGTCGTCTATCGAATACACGTTTTTCTTTATCGTGACCGGCTCGCTCCCCGGACACGCAGTGCTGCCACAAGGCAGAACCCCGGCCCTTTAGGGCGGGGAGGCTTCACTTGTGCAACCAGTTTATATCCCCGGTGTTGGGATCTTCGGATCTCCAATCTGGGTTTAAGACCTTCCCAAATAGACCAGGCCCAGACCAGCAAGCATGACGAGGAATCCGATGAGCCTGAGACTTGAATCAGGCAGTTCGGCAAGCTTCTGGACCCAGATCTTTATCTTGGAAGGTGCGACAAAGTAGGGGAGGCCTTCTACAATCATCACCATTCCCAGCACACACAAAAAGTATTCCACGACGCTCCTCGCGTAGATTTTTGGGGAGCTTATAGTATCTCCCGATTGCCTTTGTCAAAAGAAAACCCGGCTGGCGCGGTTTGCCTTTTCAAGGGACATCTGGTAGAGAAATCCCCACAGACATCTCAGGAGATTCCTATGGATACCTCACAGATTATTTGGAAACCTACCAAGGCGTATGTTGAAGGGTCCCATGTAAAAGGCTTCATGGATCAGTGGGGGATCAAGACGTACAAGGATCTGTACCAGAAGTCGATCAACGACATTACATGGTTCTGGCCAGCAGCCCTAGACTACTTGGGGGTTCATTGGCATAGAAGATATGACACGGTCCTTGATCTGGATGGCTCGAAGTCGTTTGAGAGGGCGCGCTGGTTCTTGGGCGGAAAACTAAGCATCGTCTACAACTGCCTTGATCGTCACGCCCTGGAGCCTTACGCAAGGAACCGCCTAGCCTTCATCTGGGAGACAGAAGATGGCACCATAGAGAAATGGACCTACCTTGACCTTTACTTGGCCGCGAACCAATGCGCGAATGCCCTGAAATCCCTTGGTGTAAGGAAGGGTGTCGCCGTGGGGTTCTATATGCCCATGATACCAGAGTTGATTGTGGCGTTTTGGGCCTGCATGAAACTGGGTGCGCCCCTGATCCCCGTGTTTTCAGGCTTTGGGGCAAAGCCCTTGGCTGTCCGACTTGCAGATGCCAGAGCCCGCGTGCTTTTGACCGCAGATGTTGGTTTCTACAAGAGGCGACCGATTCCGCTGAAAGCTACCTGTGACGAAGCGGCCATAGAGGTGTCGAGCCTAAACCACATCGTGGTCGTGAAGCGCCAGGGGGATCTTCAGATCCCCTGGCAGGAAGGGCGTGACATATGGTGGCATGATCTGATACCCAAACAATCCACCCGCTTCAAAAGCGCGGTGCTTGATGCGGAAGACCTCGCCATGATCCTTTACTCGTCCGGGACCACAGGCAAGCCAAAGGGCACTTTGCATCGTGTAGCCGGTGTGTTTGCGCAGGTTGTTAAGGAGTTAGGGTTTCACTTCGACGTTAAGCCCGACTCCAGGTTCTACTGGATCACCAACATTGGATGGATGATGGGACCATGGGAGATCATGGGAGTTCAGAATTTTGGCGGCTGCTACTTGATCTATGAGGGGAACCCATTCTATCCCGATCACGAAAGGGTCCTTGACATGGTGAGCCGGCATCGGCTCACCCACCTGGGCCTTTCCCCTACTTACAGCCGAAGCCTGAAAACCAAGGGGGATGACTGGATAGCCAAGTACGACCTCGCTTCTCTGAAGTTTCTCGGTTCCACGGGTGAACCGTTTGACCCGGAAAGTTATATGTGGGTCTTTGAACATATGGGACAGCGTCGTGTGCCCATTATCAATATCAGCGGGGGCACGGAGATGTGCGGATGCCTTGTTTCTCCATCACCGCTTACGCCCTTGAAGCCGTGTTCTGTGGGAATGCCTGGTCTGGGCATGGCTATAGGGATTGCCGATGATAACGGCAATCCCATCGATATCGGCAAGGGACACCTTGTCCTTTTGAAGCCAGCGCCTTCCTTGACACGGGGGTTCCTGGGGGATTGGGATCGATACATTGATACCTACTTCTCATGGGAGGAGAATCCAGATGTGTGGTATCATGGCGATTACATAAGAAGAGACAAACAGGGGCAGCTCACGCTCCACGGCAGGTCAGACGACACCATCAACGTGGCTGGTGTGCGCACCGGGGCAGGAGAAATCGAATCAGCCCTGATGGACCACGAAGCAGTCCTGGAATCGGCCGTCATCGGAGTCACTGACAAACTGAAAGGTTCTGACATTGTCTGCTTTGTAATCCTTAAGGAAGGATATAAGCCTTCTGATGAGCTCAAGGCGGACCTCTATCAACATGCGACGAGGATCATGGGGAAGAACCTCAGGCCCAAAGCGATTGAGATCGTGCCCGACTTGCCCAGAACCAGATCGATGAAGATCGTCAGACAAGCGATCCGCAAGAAATATATGGGAGAAGATCCAGGGGACCTTGCATCGGTGGAGAACCCGAAGGCACTGGATTATATTGTACCAGTGACCTAAAGTGACCTAGAGTGCCTAAAGTGAGCTAAAGTGTGATGTAATAACAGCCATTCAGACGTAGCGAACTTAGGTATTAGAATAGAACCCTTCAGTTCGGGAATGCATATATCTTATTAACTTCAGGCACTTTAGTTCATTTTAGCGCACTTTAGGCACTTGCTTGCCCCTTGGTTTAGGCCCATATGATGAGACTGTGTTGATCCAATGAGGAAACATTGCTGCAATGGACTATGAAGCCGTTATTGGCCTTGAGGTGCATGCCCAGCTCCTGACAAAGACCAAGATCTTTTGCAGTTGCTCGAGTGAGTTTGGTGCGGCGCCCAACACCCACACATGCCCGGTGTGCCTGGGGATGCCCGGGGTACTTCCGGTCCTAAACCGCAAGGTGGTGGACTACACTATTCGAATGGCTTTGGCTACAAACTGCACCATTGCCCGTGAAAGCCGCTTTGCCCGAAAGAACTACTTCTACCCTGATCTTCCCAAGGGATACCAGATATCCCAGTATGAGCTGCCGATTGCAGAACACGGGCATATCTTCATTGAAGTCAACGGCGGAAGAAGGCGTATCGGAATTACGCGGATCCATATGGAAGAAGATGCTGGAAAACTCATTCACGATCCGAATCGGCCGGTGAGTGCAGTCGATTTCAACCGGACAGGGGTTCCCCTTATCGAGATCGTAAGCGAACCCGACATACGCACACCCGAGGAGGCCGGGGCATATCTTCGAAAACTCCGAGCCATCCTCCAGTACTTAGAAATATGCGACGGAAATATGGAAGAAGGGAGCTTCCGGTGTGACGCCAACGTTTCTGTCCGACCTGTGGGCACAGACACCTTTGGAACACGCACCGAACTGAAGAATATGAACTCCTTTAAGCACGTGGAAAATGCCTTGACCTATGAGATCGAACGGCAAAAGGAGGTCATCGAAGACGACCGGGAGTTGGTCCAGGAGACCCGCCTCTGGGACCCGGACACAGGGGTCACCGTCTCCATGCGTGGCAAGGAGGAGGCCCATGACTATCGCTATTTTCCCGATCCAGATTTACTCCCTCTTGTGGTTGACGAAGCATGGATTGAGGAAATTCGAAGCACCCTCCCAGAACTGCCTGATGACAGGAGGGCACGCTTTGTGGAGGCTTACGGCATTCCTTTGTATGACGCGCAGGTCCTGACAAGTTCTCGCCCTCTGGCAGATTACTTTGAGGCGTGTGTAGAGCACTTCCCAGAGCCCAAGACCGTGAGCAACTGGGTGATGGGTAGCATTTTGGCCACGCTGAAGACACAGAACAAGACCGTTGAGGAATCTCCGGTCTCTCCTGAACGCTTGGCCGAACTCTTGCGGTTGATCGATTCAGGGGTTATCAGCGGCAAGATCGCGAAAACCGTGTTTGACGAGATGCTATCAAGCGGCAAACCCCCAGAAGCCATTGTCCAGGAAAAAGGCCTCGTCCAGGTTACTGATGCTGAGGCCATTACCGAGGTGATCAACCAGGTGCTGAGTGACCATGCAAAGGAGGTCTCGGACTACAAGGCGGGCAAAACCAAGTTGTTTGGCTTTTTTGTGGGACAGGTGATGAAGGGGACCCGTGGCAAAGCAAATCCTAAGATGGTCAATGAGATCCTGAAAAACTTGTTGGAGTAATGGAGTGATGGAAAAAGCAAAGCCAGTACCGCCCTCAATCGCACATCCTATCCCCGTACTCCAACACTCCAGCTCTACGAGACCTTTGAGAGGTCGAGAGAGAGGGGGCTCGAGCGACATGGTCAAAACGATTGCGTGGAGAGAGAACCAGGTTGTCATGATCGACCAGCGAAAACTCCCCATGAAGGAGAGGTACGTGGTCTGTAAGGACTATCGGTCGGTTATCCGTGCCATCCAGGACCTGGTCATTCGCGGCGCCCCGGCCATCGGTGTGGCTGCAGCCATGGGCGTTGCTCTGGGTGCCCTCAAGATCCGTGCCAGCAGAACAGATCGTTTCAGGGCGAGGTTTGATGCTATATGCCGTGAAATGGTTGCGGCGCGTCCAACAGCGGCAAACCTGGCATGGGCTGTAGAACGGATGAAGCAGGTAGCAGATCAAACGTCGCACAGGGGACCGGAGGAGGTAAAGCTGCGCCTTGTGGAAGAAGCCCAGAAGATTCTGGAAGAAGATATCGCCATCAACCGGGCCATGGGACGCCACGGTCACCGGCTGCTTAAAGACGGAAACCGTGTTTTGACGCATTGTAATGCGGGCGCTTTGGCCACGGGCGGCTACGGCACGGCGCTGGGCGTGGTGCGGGCCGCCGTAGAGGCTGGAAAACGCATTGAAGTTCTTTCTGATGAGACCCGTCCGTTTCTGCAGGGGGCACGCCTCACGGCGTGGGAGATGAAAGCCTCCGGCATTCCCGTGACCGTGATCACGGACAATTCAGCCGGTTATTTCATGCAGAACGGAAGAGTCGATGCAGTCATCGTGGGAGCGGACCGCAGTGCTGCCAACGGCGATGTGGCAAACAAGATCGGTACTTACATGGTGGCGGTCCTTGCCAAGGCTCACAAGATCCCCTTTTATGTGGCTGCTCCTATGTCGACGATTGATGCCTCCATCAAAACAGGAAGAGAGATTCCGATTGAACAACGCGACGAGAAAGAGGTTACCCACCTTCGGGGCGGAAGAACCGTACCTGACGGCGTGGGGGCTGAAAATCCCGCTTTTGACATGACCCCTCATCGATATGTCTCTGCCATCATTACGGAAAAAGGGGTCCTAACCCCGCCTTTCAAGCCCAAGATTCGCCGCCTTTTTACCTCTGCGTGACACCACTCCCGGATTAGTGGGTGTTCGTTTCCGGAGGAATGACAACGCCTCAGCGGCATCTGGCATCTGGTTTCCAGATCCCGGTCTCTGGTTACTGGTTGTGACAGCCCCTCCAAAAATTATGTAAAATATCCTAAGTTCGCCAGGTTACCGACGACCTGGGACGCTGAATCACTGTCGGTAATACTACAACTTGTTATTTTTTTCTTGACAACCACAACATATTGTGGTTTAGAGTCTTTCTGGCTACACTGAGACACCTAAAGTCCTTCACGTGTCATTCGTTAACATTCCAGCACCAGAACCAATAATCAACCCCTTTGGAGACGAATACGAATGGGGAACCTTTTAGAATTCTCGCATGTGGATCAGGGAACCGCTCGCAGTGAAGATGGGGCCGACGGGAAGATGCATGAAACCACGGACATGGCCCTTTTTGTCCGAACGTCTGACGAGGCCATTGACAGCTGGAATCGCCAAAAGATCGTTGATGCCATGGTCCGAGAGGCCATGGTTGACGGGGACACAGCCGAGGCAATCAGTCTGGAAGTGGAGGAGATGGTGCTGGCTTCAGGCATCTCCACGGTGACCTCGCCACTGATCAGGGAGTTGGTAGATGCCAAGCTCATTGAACGGGGACTGGAACAGGCTCGCAAGATGCACACGCGTCTGGGGGTTCCTCTGTATGATGTGGAACAGATGATCGTGCATCCGAACAAGGAAAACGCCAATGTTCCCCACGGGCCCGAGGCAACCAACTTGACCCTAGCGGAAAGCATTAAGAAGGAGTATGCGGTTTTGAACGTATTCTCACCGGATGTGGGAGACGCTCATATGCACGGGGCCATTCACTTGCATGATTTGGGCTTCATCGACCGACCTTACTGTTCAGGACAATCCCTCGAATATCTGAAAAAATTTGGTTTGAATCTGCCTAATTCGTTGGCCATGGCAAAACCGGCCAAGCATGCCGAGGTCCTGCTTGCCCACATGGTGAAGTTTGCAGCAGCCTTGCAGAGCAACTTTGCCGGCGCCATCGGCTGGGATGCGGTGAACCTCTTTTTTGCCCCATACCTGGAAGAACTGGATGATCGGGCCGTGGAACAGCTCGCCCAAATGATGATCTTCGAATTTTCGCAGCAGGCGGTGGCACGTGGAGG
>CP070769.1:2150095-2156960 GCA_020347085.1 Desulfobacterales bacterium | reverse complement strand
CGGGGCTCAAACATGTTGCATTTTCACGCTTCGCCTCGCCAAGAAGCCTTGACAAAATGGTCAAAATGGCTCCATCGGAGGAGAACGTCCTCATCTGAAACGGAATAGATTTATGAGAACTGCACTAAAACTGTGTGAAGCCCTCCGCCCTTCCGGGCGGGGGTTTTGCTTTGCGGCAGTGCTTCGCGCGCACGAAGCGGGCCGGTCAAAACGGTTCTTGGCTATGTGTCAGTTTTTTGACAATCGAATATGCGCTCGGCTCCTAATCTTGTGTGTCACTAGATGCGTAGTTCTGGATGAAATGTTTTAGTTGAGAAATCTGGCGCAGCGTTAGACCACCAAATTGTACGCCACATCTCCTTTTACTCATGGAACCAAAAGGACTTTCATAGGTTTCAATACTTGAAACGGTCTTATATGGTAACTTATTCAAACGAAAACCATCATCTGTTATAAGTATGTCCAATTCAGATAATTCCTCGGGCAGTTGTTCGCTTCCAGCATAATCAAATGCAAGCCCCTCAGGGCTGATATCGATTATTTTACCTACCTCGGTACCATTAGGCCTAAGCAGTACAAATGCATTCCTAGGCACTCGAAACCGCTTGTATCTTCTTCTCTCGATCCGCTTTGTCCTCTTCGGCATAACGCAACCTCCCTAGCAGATTTGTGATGCGAGGTGTGAACCCTCCTCGCCCTACCGGGCGGGGGTTCTGCCTTATGGCAGCACTGCGTGTCCGGGAAGCACGCTGGTCAGAGACCCGTCTGGGTTGGAGAAACCACTTGTTCACTTACCACGTACCTTCTCGCATACCCACGCGAATCACAAACAATACAGGGCAATTTTCTTCGTTACACGACGCCCCATGGCAGGAACAGTGTGACCCCTTTAAATAGGGGCATTCCCGGGTGAGTGCCGGCCAATCGTTTTTGTTGGGTGTTTTGCGAGGCTCATTACCTATGCAGGACGGGTCAAATTTCATCGTGGGTTTTTCACCTTGCAAGAAACATGCAAAGTGACTGCAAGAATCATGCGAGAACTGCTGGCTTTTAAAAAACCCCGAAAAAGGCAGAAATCAGCTTAATATAATGCGCCTTGCCATTAGGCAAATGGCAGAAGCAGGTCATTTGAATGGTAACCGTGAGGAAAAGTGGGTGATTGTCACCTCCTACGAGAGGGTTCTGTTGTAAATTTCGCCGCGACTTTGGGTATTGTCCAACCGAACAAGTTCATTTTCACAGACTCGAGTTGTGAATCTGCTTACTAAAAGTAGCTTCGAGGGTTGTGACCACAATGCTCAAAATATTGCCTACCTTGATCTAAGTCTTTCAGAATGGTATGTGATAAACATTAGGTCACGAGGGCTATATCCATGCAATCTATTCCAAGACCGACAAGCGGCATGCCCTTCGCGATTCAAGATTGTGCACTGGCTGCCATCGCCACAGGCAAGCGTGCACAAAATCTGCGAGAATTAAGGGACAATCTTCGCACAATCCATCCCGATAGTATCTATTACCATTTTTGGGGTGGTCTTCTCCGGCCCCGTTTTGATGATCCTGAGTACCATAATGACTTCGCCATTTGGAGCCTATACGCACTACAGGATGCCATGCTGGCTGAAAGACTCGGTATCATCGATCCTACCGATTACACCGACCTGGAGGGTCTCCGAGAAGAAGTTGTGGAGGTTGTTGAGGAGCGTCTGGATCAGTTAGAGTGGGTGCCGTGGTCCAAGCCCGACAAGCAGTTCTATTTTGTCCGCTCCCAGATTATTGTGTTTGATACCCACTCCCGAATCGAGCGTCCGGAAGAACTTGCTCAGGCAGTGCCTCTCATGTCGATCGGTAGCATTTTCGTACATTTTGTAGATGCTCGTCGACGCAGTGCAGGGGGCCTCGACGACTTCAGGGCTTGGATAGAGGGTTGCTTCGACGGTTATAAAGATCTTTGTAACAGTCTTGCCAAGCTGGACCACTTTTTCTCGGGCTTAAGTGAACTACGCAAGGAACTAACAAAGGTGTTTAACTCGTACTTCGGGAAGTAGTCTTGCCAGCAATTCTAAATGCATATGCTGGGGTAGCCGGCCAGGACGTCATCAATCAACTCCGCCAGCTAGCGGAACGCCTGCAAGGTGTTCGGGTCGTTCACGTCAACTCTACTTATATGGGTGGGGGTGTGGCTGAGATTCTGGGCAAAATGGTTCCGCTCATGCAGGAGATGGGCATCGACACAACCTGGGAGGTCATAACCGGGGATGAAAGCTTCTTCCAATGCACAAAGAGCTTCCACAACGCCTTACAGGGAAACAAAATTGAAATACCTGACGCTCTGCTACAGACTTATGAAGACACGAACCAGGGTATGGCGAAATCACTGGGTCCCCTCCTGGCAGAGGCGGACATGGTGTTTGTTCATGACCCCCAACCTGCACCACTTCTCTCTTTGTGTCCACAGCGGAAAGGTTACTGGGTGTGGCGGTGCCATATCGACCTGAGTCACCCTTATAGACCCGTCTGGAAATATCTGCGCGAGTTTGTAGAGCCATACGATGCGAGCATCTTCTCGCTGTCAGACTTCGCACAGACCTTACCACACCCCGAATATCTTATTCCGCCCAGCATCGATCCCCTTAGCGATAAAAACATCGACTTGGACGAGACAGAGGTTGATGGGATCTTTGAAAGGTTCGGTCTTGATGCTAGCAGGCCCCTGATGCTGCAGGTCTCCCGCTTTGACCGCTTCAAAGACCCCCTCGGAGTCATTTATGCGTTCAGGCTAGCTAAAAAGTATGTCCCCGACTTACAGCTGGACTTAGCTGGTGGCGTGGCCACTGACGATCCTGAAGGGGAGCTGGTGCGTAGCGAGGCTGAGGCTTTTTCTGAGGATGATCCTGACATACATATTTTGCAACTCCCTTCCGATGCCCACCGAACCATCAATGCCCTTCAACGCGCGGCTGACGTCGTGCTGCAAAAATCAATTCGCGAGGGTTTTGGTCTGACGGTCACTGAGGCTATGTGGAAAGGCAAGCCTGTGGTCGGGGGAGACACCGGTGGCATAAGGTTGCAGGTGATCAACAACCACACTGGTTTTCTGGTCAGCACACCTGAGGGCGCTGCTCTTAGGGTGCGCTATCTCCTCGAGCGCCCGCATAAGCTTCAGGAAATGGGACAAAAAGCACGAGAGTTTGTAAGGGAAAATTTTTTGATTACTAGGCAGCTTCGAGAATACCTCACCCTTATGGTGGCCCTCATTCACGGCTGTCGCGACAGGATTGAGCTGGGATAAGTCATCACACTGGCCTAAAACTCCGACTTCTCCACTTACTATGTGACAAGTGCTTAAGCAAACGCTCAATGAAGGTCCTTAATCCGGACAAAGACCCGTCCAAGTTTTTTGAGTCTCTCGAAAAATCCCGAAATCGTGCCTTGCTTTTGGATTATGACGGCACCTTGGCTCCCTTCGTCGTTAAGCGCGATAGGGCCTTCCCCTATCCGGAGGTGCCAGCCGTTCTTAAAGATATCATTCAAGAGGGGGGTACACGGCTGGTGATCATAACCGGCCGAGGCTTAGATGATATCATCCCTTTGCTTGGCTTGGAGCGAACCCCTGAAATCTGGGGGTCTCACGGAGGTGAGAGGCTTTTTCAAGACGGAACCTACCAAAGGGCCCCCCTCCCAACCGACACCTCACATGGCTTAGAGTCGGTGGTACGCTGGATGGAGAAGATGGGCTGGAACGACCACGTCGAGAGAAAGCCCCTCGGCGTCGCCATACACTGGAGAGGTACAGAACCCCCCAAGGTGAAAGCAATACAAGACGGGCTGCTGAAAGTTCTCCCAAACTTTACAGCGGGGATGGGGCTATCCATTCGTGCATTTGACGGTGGGCTTGAACTGCGACCACCAGAAATCAGCAAAGGCGAAGCCGTAGAGACCATCCTGGCTGAAATGGGGGGTCAGGCGGTGGCTGCTTACCTGGGTGACGACCTGACCGATGAAGACGCGTTTTCAGCTGTGAAGACATGTACCTCACGGGGTATAGGTGTGCTGGTGAGAGAACAGCTGCGTGATACCAAGGCCGACCTTTGGCTTTGCCCTCCCGAGGAGTTATTGGATTTCTTAAGGCTCTGGCAGAAGACCGCCGCATCGTCAAGGAAGGTGAGACCCCAACAAGAACGGAGGCGCTGAATGCCGCCAACAAGTAGAACTGCCGCTCATAGGGATTCACAAAAAAAACGGCTTATCATTGTCTCCAACCGGCTTCCCGTGGTGCTATGCAAGGAAAAGCGTGGGCGCTGGAAAGCGATGTCAGGCTCCGGAGGCCTGGTTACAGCCCTTGCCCCAGTGCTCAGGCACCGCGGTGGCTTGTGGATCGGTTGGCCGGGAACGACTGAGGCTTCAGGGAAGGAGTTGGAGAGGGTCCTGGCACGTTTTACCCATGACGCTGGGTTCACTCTTAAACCAGTAGCTGTCACAGCCGAGGAAAAGCAAAAATATTATTGCGGATTCGCCAATGAGGTGAGTTGGCCCCTTTTCCACGACTTTCCTTCCAGGTGCAACTTTGACCCCTCCTATTGGTCAAGCTACCAAGATGTTAACCGTAAGTTCGCCCTCGTAATTAAAGAGAACCTGGTGAGCGGTGATTTCATCTGGGTTCATGACTACCACCTCATGAATGTAGCCCGGGAACTCCGCCAATTGGGCGTAAAGGACAACCTCGGCTTTTTTCTACACATCCCGTTCCCGCCGCTCGATATCTTCTTGCGGCTCCCATGGAGATTTGAGCTTCTGCGATCTCTCATGAGCTATGACCTAATCGGCTTCCAAACATTACGCGATCGACGCAATTTTATTCAGTGCATACGTACCCTAATCAGAGATATCCAGGTCCAGGGCAAGGGACAGGTTCTCGTGGTCAGGTTCGGAAACTATGATGTCCGGGTAGGGACCTTTCCCATAAGCATTGACTTCAACGAGTTCGCCAACCTGGCCGCAACGAGTGATGTGGCGGATAGAGCCTGGTACATTCACGAACAGTTGCCCGGGGTGCAGATTATTCTAGGCGTTGACCGTTTGGATTACACAAAGGGAATCATCGAAAGGCTTGAGGCTTTCAGGAACGCCCTGTCGCGTTACCCGGAACTTCAAGAAAGGGTGGTTTTGGTCCAGGTGGTAGTACCAAGCAGACCAGAGATACCCACATACGATGATTTGAAAATAGAAATTGAGCGATTGGTGGGCGAGATCAACGGCCAGTTCACCCGCTCGGGTTGGGTGCCTATTCACTACCAGTTTCGCAACCTGGATCGTAGTGAACTAGTCGCTTACTATCGCACTGCCGAAATCGCACTGGTAACATCATTCAAAGATGGCATGAACTTGATCGCGAAAGAGTACTGCGCTGCCAGTCTGGAAGAGAATTGCGTGCTGATTTTGAGTGAGTTTGCAGGAGCAGCCGCACTACTGCCAAAGGGCGCGCTCTTGGTAAACCCACATGATATAGAAGGCCTAGCAGACGCCATCTATCAAGCTCTCAAAATGCCACAAGATGAGAGACAGCAGCGCATGAGGAACTTGCGGGATTCCATAAAGAAGCAGGACATCTACTGGTGGGTGAATTCTATCCTACAAGCAGCCATAGAAAAACGGTTAGACAACTTTCCCCTCATTGAGGAGTATTTCCCGCAATTCGAGATACAATAACTTTACAGAATCTCGAAAATTTGAAGCCAAAGGTTTTTTTAGACTTACTTGTTAACATACTGACTTTCGGAAGCTTCAAGATAGCAAAACCATGCCAAGACACCACCACCCATCGTGAGCAATGGTGTCTTGACATTGCGTTCATGGCACCCGTTTGGTCAAGGCCATTTCCTATGCTTCTTCTTGTCCTTCTTAAAAGCTTCTTTGTACAGGTTGCCAGCTATTCTAGTAACTCCCAACAACCCTCGTCTCCAGCAACAAAGATTACCTTTCTGGCATCAGGCGGCTCACAGTAAATCGCCACTGTGGAATCTGAAACTAACGAAGATGCCAAGCGAAGAGCATCTGGTGAAAAGTAGAAACTGATTTGCGTCCCGACCTGTCTATCCAACTGGGCTTGTGGCTCTATATCGCAGAAAAGGCCTATTCCCCTGGGTGAGCCTGAAGCTATCCAAATCTCGAAAAACTTGTTTCGAAGCGTCGTGAGTTCTTGTGCAGGAATACCACTGACAGTTAATGTAACCTTATGCCAGGACACGGGGGGCTGTGCTTCCTTGGAAAGGGTTATTTCTTGGCCCTCTTCTGGTGCTTTTTGAGAAGGTCTCGGATAGCGTCTTCAAGAAGCTTATTTGTAGTGCACTTCTTGTTGATAGCCAGGATCTTGAGTTGCCGGAGCAACTCACTATCAAGCGTGGTTGTGAATCGTTCTCTTAAGGGCGTATAATTTTATACATTTGCTGGGAACCATATTCAAGGAAAAAGTCATATGACGTTGTACGAACATATGTATATAAGTCAAGTTTCGCACCCTCCGGTGCGGCCCCCAACCTGTATGCCAAGGGGTTTTTATACAAAACAGTGGGGCATTATTGGCAGATAAGGAATTCCGCTGAAAGGAGGCCTACAGCTATTTGAAGCAACAACATATACAAGGCTACTTAAGGCATTGGAGGCCGCAGTGAAGCGGATTTCCTTATCTGTCAAAGCCCGGTTGCTGACTAAGGCGTCACCGATCATGGTCGCAAATGAAAGGGGGGATTTCTCACTTCTTGTTGTCACTTCAACCAGTTGAACTGCAACAGCGAGCGCATTCCCTGTCCCGACTTGTCGGGACTGCAGGGAGCTTCAAAAGGGTGCGAAACTTGAGATGAGTATT
>CP070769.1:2147071-2149995 GCA_020347085.1 Desulfobacterales bacterium | reverse complement strand
TTGATCAGCCAGGACTGGGCGTGTTTTCTCATCAAAGAAAGCATAATGACCTCACTTAGTGCATGCGAAATGCGGAATACGGATTTCAGAATTGCTCAATACAAAATACCTCTCGGCACAAATAGTTTCCCATCGCCAACGGGCTTTTTTCTATTAGCACCAAAGGGTGCCATCGTCAACGGGCCTTCAAAAATGAGTGGCAACCGAACAGAGGTGGGGCTTTATAAGAATGACAGAGGCAGGAATAGCGTTGTCAGGAGGTTAGCCGGTTCCATCAATTCCTCTATGGCATATGGTCTTTGTCTACGCCAACAGGTCACGGACCAACCTAAGAACGGCATCCGGGTTCATTGGTTTCTCGATAAATCCATTAGGGGGGGGCAGGGTCTTATCTCCCGTCACCACAAAGTCTTCGAACTGCGTGCTCTGGGCGATCCCTGTGACAATAACGACGGGAATGTTCTTAGTCTCCTCGTCATGCTTTAGGTCCTCATACATGCCAATACCGCCTCTCTTTGGCATCAAGATGTCTAAGAGAATGAGGTTGGGTTTTTCGGTCTTAGCTTTTTTCATCCCCTCTATACCGTTTGAGGCGCCCAAGGATATGTACCCGTTTTCTTCCAATAGCGTTGAAGCAAAATCTATTTGCTCGGGTTCGTCATCTACAACTAAGACCTTCTTTTTCATGATTACCTCTCTTCGGTTATGTTTCCCTTAGCTATTGTCTTCTGGCTACCTGTAAGATAATTGTATGGTAATCGTCATGACTATATACATATGATCACAATGCCGAGGCCACTGTTCAGGACACTAAGACCCCTGCCGTCCTTCATCACAGGCGGGAAAAGTAATCTTGAAGGTCGTACCTTTGTCGACCTCGCTTTCCACTTCGATCGTGCCGTCATAATCTTTCACGATTCCGTAACTGATCGATAGGCCTAATCCTGTCCCTTTCCCGACTTCTTTTGTAGTAAAAAACGGTTCAAAGATTTTTTCCTTGACGTCATCCGGTATCCCAGGACCCGTATCAGCTATCGTCACAACCACCTGGCTGTCTTCTCGGAAAGTCTTAACTTTCAAAGTGTTCTGAAAGGTCTCACCTTCCAATCTTTCCTTGCCTTCTTCCATGGCATCCCTTGCGTTGACTACCAGATCTATGAATACTTGCTCGAGCCTATTACTGTCAGCAAAAACAGGGGGCAGATCATCCTGTAAATCAAGCAAAAGCTTGACCCCACGCACCCTCAACTGCTCGCCCAACAGGGCAAAAACCGCCCTCAACGGTTCGTTTATGTCAACCTTTTCCCGTTGGATTTCTGTCTTGCGTCCAAATTCTCGCATATGATTAATGATACTGACTGCACGCGCTACCTGTGATGCGATCTGCTCAGACACAAGGGCCAACTCCTCAAGGGGTATCTCTCCTCCCTCCCTTACAATATTTTGGAAAAAGTCCGCACCTATCTGTATAGCGCTTAGGGGTTGGTTGAGTTCATGGGCAACTCCTGTTGCCATCTCCCCCAACGTGGACATCTTGCTCGCCTGGATGAGTTGGGTCTCCTTTTCAAGGCTCTCGGTGATATCAACCGTGGTTGCAATAATGCCACCTTTGTGGCCACCTTTGCTGCTGCAGGCATGCACATTTACATAAATGGGTGTGCCATCTTTTCTGCGATGCCGGATTTTAGGATATACACTGCACACCGCTGACGGCGTTGGCCCTATCGAAGACAAGAATCCGTCAGAGTACACGTAATCGCCTAAGTCCTTGAAGCGCTTACCGATTAATTCCTCCTTCTCATAACCATAAACCTCCAGAGCCCGGACGTTCACATCTAAAACCTCAAAAGTCTCCGGGTCCAGCACGAAGATAGAATTGGGATCATAGTCAAAAAGGGTGTGATACTTTTCTTTGCTTTCCCACAACGCCTCCTCAGTTCGTTTTCGTTCTGTGACATCCACAACATTCCCCAATATGGCCGGTTTCCCCTGGTACTCTACGAGAGTGTTTCTTCTTAGAACCCATATGGTTTTACCGTCTTTTGTCAGACCCCTTGCCTCGTATTCTGCTGGCGCTTCTTCTCCCTTTACCCTCTTTGCCCTTATTGCATCGGTAAGGGGTCTGTCCTCAGGGTGGACCAGTTTCCATGATTCCATGTCTGCCAACTCCTCTTTTGAATACCCGAAGATTTCGGCAAACCTTCTATTAGCAAACACAATCTTGCTATCCTGGTCCATGTAAATGCCAGTCAACGAGTTTTCAACCAAGGTTCCGTATCGTTCTTCTGATTCCCGCAGTGCCTGCTCGGTCCGCTTTCGCTCGGTGAGCTCCCGTTTCAATTGTTCGGTTGTCCTAGCCAGCTCGGTGGTGCGCTCTTCAACACGCTGCTCCAGCTCATCATAAGCCTTTATCAAGGCCTCCTCGGCCCGCTTGCGAGCTACGTGGTCGCCATGCTTCTGCACTACCTGTGGGAGTACCACTGGTAACAGATCCAAATAGCCCAGTTGCTTGATGATATAGTCACAAACACCAGCCTTGAGGGCTTCAACAGCAAGTTCTTGCGACCCTTTCCCGGTCAGGAGCACCAACGGCAACGGAACCTGTTGGTCAAGAAGTTCCTTGCACAGGTCTAAACCGGACATGGCGGGCAACTTGTGGTCAATGACTACCACGTCAAACAATGACACGTCTGCGAGAAGTTGCAGCAGAGCATCCTCGGCCCATGTGCACTCCGTAATCTCACAGGCGACCAGACTCTTTTCGAAGCTTCGGCGAAAAGCTATTCTATCGTGTTCGTCGTCTTCAACCAGAAGGATGCGAAGCGGTGATAATGTTTCAATCGGATTCATGATATCCTTTGGGCCCTTCAGCACAAAGGAGAACAAGAGGCCCTTTACCCATCTCTACTGAACTGCAACAGCGA
>CP070769.1:2144128-2146971 GCA_020347085.1 Desulfobacterales bacterium | reverse complement strand
CTTCCAGGGCGTTTTGTAACAGTGATAGGGTATTGGCAGCTTCGGCAGATTGTTCTTTCAGGGCTCTTTCCAACGCTTTATTATCTACTTTGGATGCGGTGAGTTTCTTAATCTCCTGTTTATCTCTTTTCAGGTCTTTGGCGATGGATCCAGAGGATTTCTCAAGAGCCGCCACCCTGTCAACTAGAGATGTTTCAAGCGTTTTGTACTGCTGCGAAAGGCCTCCCACTTTGTCTACAACATCTTCAGACAGGGCTTTCCTCTCGGTTGACCCCATGTCTTGTACTTGACTCAACCTGTTCTTGAGGTCGAAGTAGGCAAAGAGCAAGATAGCACCCAGCAAACATGGCACGAGTACTAGTATCAAAGAAATCCGTTGATTCAGTTTTTCGATCTGTGAATCCTGCTCTAAGCTTTGTATCTCACCCCGGTAGGAAAGATCAGGAGCTTCTTCATCCACCCGTATTTCTCTCTCAAGGGGCAATTCATCCTCTTTGTCTTCTTCGGTTGGGAATTTGTTCATCATACCTCCCCGGATTTTATCATCAGGTAGACACTCGCTCGCCCCCCGCAGCGCCATCGTTGGATAGGGTCCCAAAATCATGGGCGTAAAAGGCGGAAGGCTTCAGGCAAAAAGCCTTTGTCCAAGCGCCTTGCGTCCCAAGCCTCATGCCACCCGGTGTTGATTCCCGGCACACTTAGATCAAAGAGACCCTATCGTCATCCCTTTCGTTGATCCTCGTCCCGATCCACGAGGTAGTCCTTCAGCTTTTCAAGAAGGGAATCAGGCCATGTCTCCTCATAAAGAAATGCGTCGGCCTCCTCTTTGGTGAGGGACTGCTTGACCTCAAGAGGCAGGTTCCTCAAAGCCTGCATCTTCGCTGGATCAGGTTTTCGTTTTGGCAATTCCTTTTGGCTCATGACAGTTCTTTCCTTAAGTGAGAGGGAACACGATTGATCAACCCCACGGCGAGGGGAAACGTCAGGACAACAAACTGAGCCGCCATGTTTTTGTTGGCAAAGGTGGCAGCGGGCGGCGTCACCTGGGGCACCCAGGACAAACCCAAGAGGTGTTGGGCAATCCCTAGGAATGCACAGGTGCAGCCTGAGATGAAAACTGCGGCCAGCAACTGAATCAGACGTCTCTTTTCATAATTCTCGTTAATCACCAAGAAAAACATCAAGGCCGATGCAGCCAAGGGTCTCCATGCCGCAAACGCTTCATACCTGTTGTGGGCATAGGAAAAAGAAACAAGAGACCATAGAACAAACGCAAGGATAGGCAAATTTATAGGGGATTTGAGGATGAGACACCTCTGACCCATGAAACTCTTAATCAGCCATACAAAAAACAAAAAGACCACCCCGACCTGAATGAAGGCTGATTGCGGAAGGTTGGCAAAGTCGTGAATACTTCTCAAGAATAATAGTGGGGCAAGAAAAGAGATGGCTACGAGGCCCCAATGAAATGTCCTGTCTAAGGCTGACAACATCTTGTCTGAAGGTTGGTCTACTAATCTCTCTGGTAATATGAAAAACGGACGACCGTGGTGTATAAGGAACTTAGCGAAGCAACCAAATACACCACTAAGGAGGTCGTCCAATGAAAGACATAGCATATCTGGCGATAGATGTATATGCCAGGCTCTGCGAATGTTGGTATTATCCATTGCAGATCTTTAGCAATCGCCTGTGGCGCCTTATCAGAGTGGCGGCAAGGTATAGCAATAGTTTCATAGACCGTCTCTACTTTGTTTAGGCCCCAAACCCTCTCATCCATGCTGTGACAATGAGTATCAACGCGGCAAGTACGCAATATCCTTGGTAGACCTTTCCAGCCGGTCGTTTCACAATAAAACCGTAAAATGCACCCAACGGAATCCCTGCCAGAAGGCCAAACAGGTGCGCTGTGAGGTCAGAATATTTACTGCTGCCAAGGAAAGCAAGAAGGGCCACTCCGGCGCCTAGTGGCAGCCATGCTTTTGTCCCTCTGTTGGTTCGCCTGAACCTCTTCAAGAACTGATACCCTGCCAGTATGCCGATAGCCCCAAAAATAGCAGTGGATGACCCCACCGAAAGGTGATCGCTTTCGTATAGCAAAGCATTCATGAAATTGCCACCAATGCCGGTGACAAGAATCATAAACCATCCAACCCCAGGCCCCGTGACCTGGCATACAGCTGTGCCAAATAAGGCGATCCCAAATATATTGCCAACAAGATGCAATGCATTGACATGAATCATCAGTGAAGTCACCGTCCTGTATAACTCTCCGTGCAGGATGTGTTGGGCGGCAGAACCGTATATTTTGATAAGCGCTTGGCTGTTATGGCTCATTACGATGGCAACATGCAATGCCACCAACAGAAGAGGCACCCATATCCCCGTAAATGTCTTACCGTATTCAAACAAGTCGGTTTCCCGTATGGGATCAGCATCCTCATTCTCCTCCAGATACGCTTCGATGGCCTTGACGGCTTGCTCGTAAAAACCGGAGTGGATATATATGTCCCAACCCTGATCCCCCCTGCTGACATGGTATGGAATACGAGATGAGGACAGAACGAGCCCATACGCATCAGCCTCATCTGATGTTAGATTCTTCAACAAATCATGTGCGTTCACACAACCTATCCTACAGCTCTCTGATTTTCTGACAGGCCGAACTAAGCAGCTCAAAAGATAACATGTTTTCCTCGCCTTTGCCAACGGATAACCCCATGCCGTCTTTGAGTGGGAGATGCCTCGTTGCCCTAGAACACGAACTAGAAGCCATCTCAAAAACGCGTCTGACGCCTCATGGCGGCGTTGCGAGTCGGCTCAAAATGCTCACATACTACCGT
>CP070769.1:2140489-2144028 GCA_020347085.1 Desulfobacterales bacterium | reverse complement strand
CGGGACTGCAGGGAGCTTCAATAGAATCTGTCGGCTGGCCAACTACGATCACGGCCAGCAACTTGCACTTCTCAAGGGATGGGATCCACCGCAACATGCAGCACTTCAGCCATTCCCGTTAGGGCCCGAGAGCTCAAGGGGATTCTTCTGCCTTATCAACCCTCCTGCGCATTAGCGTTTCACTCGGTGCAATTCCTTTGCCTCTGTGGCTGATGTCAACGCATGCGCAGGGATCCCTCCTTTCTGGGCAAATCATCTCCTTTTCTTAGCTCCCGTTCTAAATCCCTTATATGACAAGCAGAATCCTATGCTATGATAGACGTATCTGCTTTATGCAAAAAAGGGGAGGGCAAAATGACTGTCAAAGTTATTATCAGACGAATCGTTCCAAAAGACAGAGTCGAAGACTTGGAACCACTGCTCAGAGAACTCAGAACCCGGTCCACGCACCAGCTGGGCTATATTTCCGGCGAAACATTGAGAAGACTCGATAAACCTGACGAGTTTTTGGTCATCAGCACTTGGGCGTCGGCTGAGCACTGGAACCGATGGGCCAAGAGTCAGGAGAGAAATGAAGTGCAGGGCAAGATAGATACGCTGCTGGGTGGGGAAACAGAATATGGCATCTTTGATTATGGGTTTTCCAAGTGAAAGCCCGGCACCGCTGGCTTCACTATCAGGACAGGCAGTACACACGCGGCATCCCACTTGTCTTGTGTTTGGTGTGAAGCTTCTATTGAAAATGCTATACTTATATTATGTCTCTTGCAATATCTTGCAATATAATGTTCTGCATCTAAACGAGTAAACGAGGTGGGACCCATGGGGCAATTATCCGACGTGGAATGGGAAAGATTAGTTGTCTCTCCTGACGAGGTCCTCGAGAAGATAGAGCCAGGAATGAGTATCTTTTTGGGGACGGGCTTGGCTGAGCCCCGAACCCTGGTGAAGCACCTGATGGCCTCTGAGGCCAACAATTTGCAGGACCTGGAACTGATTCAACTGGTCAGCTTTGGGGATGCCATCTCCTTAAAAGAGCGACATTCCGACAAATACCGCCTGAAGACCTTCTTCTCCGGGTGGGCGGCTAGGAAGGCCATCACCGGTGGGCACGCGGATCTGATCCCATGCCGCTTTGCCCAAATTCCCTCGTTGATCCAATCCGGACAGATCCACGTAGATGCAGCTTTTGTCCAGATTACCCCCCCTGATGTGGCCGGCGACTGCAGCCTGGGGATTGCTGTGGATGTAGCACGGCACGCTATGGAGCGGGCTTCATTGGTGGTGGGCGAGGTCAACCCGCAAATGCCGCTCACCTATGGGGACACGTTTCTTCCTGTTTCGGATTTTGACCTGCTGGTGCGTTCCACTGAAGAGTCTATATACATTCCTCGCTGGCCCGTGGCCGAGGTATTCGATAAAGTCGCTGAAAACGTCGCGGCGGTGATTGAGGACGGAAGCTGCATTGCCTTTTCCAACGGCCCTCTCTTCGAGGCCTTGAGCCGCCATCTGGTCCGTAAACGTTATCTGGGTGTGCATTCGCCCTTTTTCACGGATGCCCTAATGGATCTTGTGAAAAGCGGGGCTGTGACCAATCGATTTAAGGCGATTTTCCGGGGCAAGTCTCTGGCTTCATATGCTATTGGCACATCTGAACTGATGGCCTGGTTGGACCGCAACCCGCTGATCGAATTTCAGGAAATTGATAAGGTCTTCAACCCAAGACAAATCGGCCGTAACCCGCGATTTGTGGCTGTGATTCCAGCCCGGAAGGTGGATTTGTCTGGCCAGATTGCATTACATTTCGGGACAACAAACGTTGCCGGTGGGCCAGGGGTAGTCATGGACTTTGTCAACGGAGCGGAGCTTTCAGCAGGAGGGCTCACGGTGTTTGCCCTTCCGAGCCGAAACCGACAAGGAGAACGTAACATCCGGCTCTCGGTGGAGGGATTTCCCAACCAGTTCACTTTGCGGGAATCCGTGGATATGGTCGTTACTGAATATGGTGTTGCTATTCTGAAAGGGCGTACGGTTCGCGAGCGAGCTCAAGCCCTGATCGACATCGCCCATCCGGATGACCGATTGCAACTTTTAGAGCGGGCTAAAAAGGAGAACATTCTGTATCAGGATCAAATTTTTCTGGCGGAATCGGGCCACCTCTACCCAGCGGAGATTGATGCCAAACATACCTTTAAGGGGGGTGTGGAGGTTCGGTTTAGGGGAATCAGACCTTCAGACGAGGAGGAAATGCGTCGTTTCTTCTACCGTTTCTCAGACGAGTCAATATATTATCGGTATTTCGCTCGCATTAAGGTTATGCCTCATGCTTTTATGCAGGAGTACGTAAATATTGACCCCAGCCGAGTGATATCCATCGTCGGCCTGATAGGAGAGCCCGGTCAGGGGCGCATCGTTGCAGAAGCAAGATTCACGAAGGATCAGCACAGCCCTTATGCGGACGTAGCCTTTGTCGTGGATGACCGGTATCAAGGCATAGGCATCGCAACATACCTTTACAAAATGCTTATTCGGCTGGCCAAAGAACGATGCGTGAAAGGGTTTACAGCAAAGGTGCTTGCCTCAAACAGGACAATGATGAGAGTCTTTGAGAAGGGAGGATTACCGGTGAAGGCCAAACTGGCATACGGGACGTATGAACTGACCATTCCTTTTTATGACTGATAACCAATCTGCTTCCAGATGGACCAACACGAATCATGCGCACAGGAGATAATCTCCTCCCACCTGCGCCGTATCTACCCCATTTTTACCATCGTCTGATATGAAAGTCGGGAACCTCTGTTCAATCGGGGTTGCACGGCTAAGTCTTTTTAGCTATTTTGAACATGTTTGTGGATCACAAATTTGGCATAATTAGTCGAAGACTAACGATCTCCGCCAGGAAAATCGCGAAATGAAAACCCAAAAAGTTATGATATGCCATAGAAAGCTCACACGAAACCCATTTTGGCAACCAGTCAGGATAGTAACAGCGAGCCGTGAATCATGGCCGACAATGTTGTGATATACACAGAGCGTTGTTATTGGAAAAACCACAATCCGCATGGTATCTGTTAGACCTGTTGAGAAACAATGAGCATAAGAACCATAATAAGTTGGAGCAGTGGAAAAGATAGCGCATGGACACTCTACCTCCTAAAACAGGAAAAGGATATTGACCTTGTGGGGCTTGTGACGACTGTGAATCAAACATATAAGCGTGTTACCATGCATGCTGTTCGCCTGGAATTACTAAAGAAACAGGCAGAAGCTGTAGGACTTCCCCTGGATGTTCTTTCCATTCCACATCCTTGCAGCAATGATCAATATCAAGCAGTAATGCAAGAGTATATTAATAGGCTTGAAACAGAGCATATCGACTGCATGGCATTTGGAGACGTATATCTTCAAGACATACGGGAGTACCGCGAAAAGAATCTAAAACGCACCAGCATAAAACCCCTGTTTCCACTTTGGGGGATGTCTACCAAGCAACTGGCAAATGAAATGGTGTCTAAGGGCTTGCGAGCATTTATAAC
>CP070769.1:2136963-2140389 GCA_020347085.1 Desulfobacterales bacterium | reverse complement strand
CTTCAGCTTTTGGGCTTGTTGGAATTTAGCTTCAAGACGCTTCCGTTCCGTAACATCCCTTAAGGTATGCTTGTAACCTGTCAGGTTTCTTTCGTCATCCCATACGGGGGAAGTAGAGCATATAAAGATCTTTCTCAAATTAGGTACAGTCACCTCCGCTGTTTGCGGCTCTAACGTTTTTGCAGTGTACGACAACGGACATCCGTCTATCGGATGCCTTTCCTCGTGTATTACTTCATAGCACTTCTTACCTAGCAGGCTTTCTTCAGCCATATGTAAACGATGTGCTGTGGCCCTATTTGCACGAAGAATGCGGTGCTCCTTATCCAAAACCATCACTATATCGGTTATCGCATCAAATGTATTTTCCCAGTCCTTTTTGGCTCGCGTCAGCGCTTGCTCGGCTTTGATCTTTTCCGTGACGTTTCTTGCAATCTCAATAACCCCCACAACCTTGTCAGATTCATCCTTCACCGGCACGCCAAAGTCTTCCCAATAGGATTCGCCTACAGCGTTCATGGCAGGTTGATACATAATGCCGTGTTCGATATTTCCCGTCTCCAAGGCCTTCTTACATGGACAACCAGGGCAGGGGCTATCGGCGTTCTGAAAGAATTTATGACATGTGTGTCCTATCAAATCCTCAGGGGTTTTGTTAACGACTGCCGCCGCTTTCTTATTTGCCCAGACAATTCTCATCCCCGTATCAACCTGCATAATCATATCGACCGAAGCATCAAGTATGGCTTGCTTCTGGGCTTCACTTTCCTGTAGTGCTTTCGCCGCTCGCCTGCGATCTTCTATTTCCCGCTCTAGTTGCTCGATTATTTCAGCCAGGTTATCTCGCGAGACTGCCAGATCGGACATCATTTTCCTAAGAACCATAACATCCCTAAACACACACAGATATCCGACGACCTCTCCGGATGAGTCCGTGACGAGCGAAGCGTTGATAAGTATGCTGATTTTTTTCCTACTGGCGGTGGTTATGAACGTTTCGACATTAAAGATATTTTGACGGGTATGGAGCGCCTTTTTGATGAGGCATTCTGTTTCACAAATGTCAGATTTTAAGACGTCTTTACAGTACATCCCTACAGCCTCTTGGGGGCTGAACTCAGTTATTTCGCTCGCCACCCGATTAAAATAGTTGATCCTCATTTGGCGGTCGGTAGTGACTACTGCATCCGGCATCGACTGCAATATTTCCGAGGCAGGAACTTCTAAAGACCATTCAATTGTCTTCTTGTTTTTCAAAGTTATAAGCCTATCTTATCTTGATTGCTAAAGCTCGGCCACAAACCTGCAGGTAGGGTGTCCCATTGAACGGCACATCACCTCTGTTGATATAAAGGTTCCCATGCCGTCCGGGTACTGATCAGCGTAGACAAGGTCCATATAGGAAGCGGTACAGGCTTTGAACATATAACATCGTCCTCGAGGTTGAGGACCGTATTCTTCCAAATAACGACCCGGGTCATAAGCGTTTTTTACCGTAGTGACCAGTCTTTCTCCCGGGATTAATTCTTCTACTTTGCTATAACCAATACCAAATATATTCGTAAAAGCCACCAAGGCATGGATCTCATCTTCCGGTGTTTTGATCATGGGAAGGATCAAGTCCCGCCAGTCCATTGAAGACCTGGCTCCGTGGAACGTGTGATAGGCGCACTCCAAGACTGCATCGTAGAGCTTTTGCTCAATTGCCTGAGCTGCCGAATTATCCACCATATTGATGATTCTTGAGACCAGTCTAAAAAAGAATTCATTGTAATTCATGGCCACATATACGCCAAATGCGGCTATAATTCCTTTTTCACTACTTGCCATCGGAAGTCCGGAGGCCAGCTCGATTATTTTCTTGCTATCAATCGCCATTTCGCTTCTTCGATACAACAAATTTACAGCGTTCATGACGTTCTATGATGCACCGCGTTTCCGTCACCTCATATGTATGTGGCGAAACATCAAAAACTGCACCAAGTATTCCTGCGATAAATCCACACGTAAAGTAACAGACAGGGGTTTCCCTGCGACCATATTTTCCAAGCCATGCGGTCACATAATAAGACGAGTCTGCAAAAGCAATACCACCACGTGCGGTCAGCCCGCTTAAATCCAACCTACCGAATCCCATGAACCGGTATAACTCAGACGCTTCCTGGAAAGCCTTGTCAGTCGATACACTCTTTAACTCTTTAGAGAGATGGCGTCTAAAATTCACGAAAAACTCTTCAGCAGCGGTTTCTATAATTACGGCGTGTCCATCAACGAGGGGGATTTCCTCGATCGTCTTTAACAGGCCAAAGTTGTAATGGTGACAGTGGAGTGAAATCAGAGATCCGTTAAATTCAATGATGTTATTATCAGGATCGAATTTCAGTGAAGGGACCATATGCAGCAGTCCGTATTTTTGCCTTTCGTAAGCGTGTGCAATACAAAAAAATGTCTATCTCGATTGGCCTTTTGAGGGCAGGAAAGCCCCTGAGGATATGGTTTCCAGTCTTGCTAAAAGAGAAACCGGGCGATAAGAAAATTGTTCATAGATTTCTGATTGAATTCTCTGCACCTAAGATGTTAATGTCAAAAACTTCTTCTCCTTCATCTTCAGTTCCCCAAAGCTCATCAAACGTCTTTTCCAACTCTTCCACTGTCGGAGGTCCCTTTTCATGCGGTGGTTCAACAATATCATATTCTATGGTATTCAACGCATTACAAATTAGGCACATCGAAATTCGGATGGAATAGTTTTTGGTGTCGTGCGGATAACCATACTCACCGAGGAGACAAGTTCCGCAGCAACTGCAAAACTCTTGCAGAGTATGCTCCTTCTGACACTCATCACACCACATTGTTTGCTCCCTATGGCTTCGTAACTTCGTCTGCCGGTGCAGGATCTATGACCGGCATGCTCCCCGCAAGCCCCGCCCGGAAGGGCGGGGAGGCTTCACTCCGAACATGCTTAGCAAATGAGAGAGAGCCAATCCGTACTCTCGCTTATACGGTTATTGCGAAACTAGGTCGAGAAATTACGATTGATCATTGAACTTCAACAGCGAGCGAATCTAAAAATGGTACCCTTCCTTACAGTCCCGATATATCGGGATTTATCGGGACTGCAGGGAGCTTCGATATCAAGATATCTGGATTCTTGATTGCCTCTATTGTCTCCGTATACTGGATCTTCTCTAATGGCTCCATCAATGGCTGTTGCTTCTTGGGCCATTTTTGATCTGTGTTGGTGTGGCTTGTGTTCGGTAAGTGTTATTCGACAGGGAAAGCCGATCCTCTTTAAAGCTCTCCGGCCGCTTGGAAAGGATTTCGATTTCGCACTCGGGAAACAACATGCTCCGACGTGTAATCAACCAGTCATCTGCTGTAGAATAGCCGGTCAAGATGATTATTTTTTCCACGTCGAATCTACTG
>CP070769.1:2134037-2136863 GCA_020347085.1 Desulfobacterales bacterium | reverse complement strand
CCCCAGGTCGAAGCTCATCAATGCGGTACTGTTTCATATGTGGCGAGACCCCATCCTGACAGATACCAGTAAGAACTGCCCGTATACCTATATGTTTAAGTCTCCTTTTTTAGCATACATTTCGGCTGCAACAAAGAAAAAATCCCGCAGCACTTAAAGCACTGCGGGACTTCGTCCACTGCCTTTGGACTCAAATAGGCCTACTGATTATCCTTGACTTCCTCAAAATCGGCATCTACGACGTCTTCGTCTTTCGGGGCCCCGGTCTCTGCGGAAGGGCCCCCAGCTTGCTCACCTGCCTGCTGGGCCCCAGCGGCCTTGGCATACATGGCCTCTGCCAATTTGTGAGACGTTTGAGTCAGCTCCTCGCTTAGGCGCTTGATCTCATCCGTATCGGTCCCTTCCATGGCCTTTTTGAGTCGTTCAATGACCCCTTCTACATCTGACTTGAGGCTAGCATCTATCTTGTCCCCCAGTTCTCGCATGGACTTTTCCGTCTGATAGATGAGACTGTCAGCGTGGTTCCGAGCATCTACTAAGGCCCTCTTCTTCTTGTCCTCCTCGGCGTGAAGTTCGGCGTCCTTGATTAGCCTTTGGATCTCCTCTTCCGAGAGTCCGCTTGAGGCTGTAATCTTTATCGACTGCTCCTTTCCAGTTCCCAGATCTTTGGCCGAGACATGGACAATCCCGTTGGCATCGATGTCAAAGGTGACTTCGATCTGAGGCATGCCCCGAGGGGCTGGCGGTATGCCAACCAGTTCAAAGCGGCCTAAAGTCTTATTGTACTCGGCCATTTCACGTTCACCCTGAAGCACGTGAATCGAAACCGCGGGTTGATTATCAGCTGCCGTGGAAAATATCTGACTCTTCTTAGTTGGTATGGTTGTGTTCTTTTCAATTAATTTGGTGGCCACGCCCCCGAGGGTTTCAATCCCAAGAGAAAGTGGGGTCACGTCCAGCAAAAGCACATCCTCAACATCACCCTTCAAGACCCCGGCCTGAATAGCTGCCCCAAGCGCCACGACCTCGTCCGGATTCACACCCTTGTGAGGCTCCTTACCAAATATCCCCTTCACCTTTTCCTGAACGGCCGGCATCCGGGTCATGCCACCGACCAGGATGACCTGATTGATGTCCGCAGGGCTCAGGCCGGCGTCCTTCAATGCCGTCTTGCAGGGCCCCACGACCTTTTCCAACAAGTCCTCAACCAAGCTTTCCAGCTTGGCTCTGGTCAATTTCATGTTGAGATGCTTGGGGCCGCTGGCGTCAGCCGTGATAAAGGGGAGGTTAATGTCAGTCTCCATGGAAGTTGAGAGTTCCATCTTGGCCTTTTCAGCAGCCTCCTTTAAGCGCTGCAGGGCCATCTTGTCGTTACGGATATCTATCCCCTGGTCTTTCTTGAACTCGCTGGCAATGTAATCGATAACCCTTTGATCAAAATCCTCACCGCCTAAATGGGTATCCCCATTTGTCGCCTTTACCTCAAAAACCCCCTCGCCAATTTCCAGGATGGAAATATCGAAGGTCCCACCACCCAAATCAAAGACAGCAATCTTTTCATCCTTCCGCTTGTCAAGACCATACGCAAGAGAAGCCGCAGTCGGCTCATTGATGATCCTCAAGACGTTCAGCCCCGCAATCCGACCTGCGTCCTTGGTCGCCTGGCGCTGGCTGTCGTCAAAATAGGCTGGCACCGTGATGACCGCCTCGGTGACCTTCTCACCCAGGTATTCCTCGGCGGTATTCTTCATGTTTTGGAGGATATGGGACGAAATCTCTGCCGGGCTGTTAGCTTTGCCCTGAATTTCCACCTGGCCGTCCCCATTGGAGGCTTGCGTGATCTTGTACGGACAGATTTCCTTGTCTTTCTGAACCTCCGGCGAGGCGTACTTTCGTCCAATCAGGCGCTTGACTGCAAAAACCGTGTTCTCCGGGTTGGTCACAGCCTGTCGTTTGGCCACCTGCCCTACAAGCCGCTCCCCGCTACTGCTCCAGGCCACCATGGACGGCGTCGTACGTCCCCCTTCAGGGTTCGTAATGACTTTGGGGTCCTTCCCTTCCATAATGGCCACGCACGAGTTGGTTGTGCCGAGATCAATTCCTATGACTTTACTCATTGCTTTCCTCCTTAGACGAAGAAATTACTGTACTGTTACATCAACCTTGTGTTCGTCCCCAGAGCCTTCTAATGTGGCCTCTGGCTCGGATGCAGGCTTTTTGGAAACGACTACCATAGCGGGGCGGAGAAGTCGGTCCTGTATCATGTATCCCTTCTGAAGTACCTGGGAGACTGTGCTTTCTGGGTGTTTGTCCGATTCCTCCTGCATGACAGCCTGATGAAGATTCGGGTCAAATGGTTTCTCCAAAGACTCAATAGGCACAACACCATAGTGCTTGAGACTGTCCATAAGTCCCTTCAGGGTCATTTCGACACCCTTTCTCAAACCGTCATAGGTCTTTTCGTTGTCTCCTTCCGGGATTTCGAGTGCCCGTTCCAAGTTGTCCACGATCGGCAGTATATCGTTGATCAGTGATTCGTTGGCGAACTTTTTAAAATCGTTCATATTCCGTTCCATACGCTTCTTGTAGTTTTCAAATTCTGCCGTTACCCTGAGGAGTCGGTCGTGGGTCTCTTCGGCTTTCGCCTCCGCAGCCTTGAGGCGCTCTTCAACGCTTTCCTCCAGGGCTGCCGCTTTGTTGATCTCCCGAGACGCATCTGCCTTCGGCTTTTCGGCTGTGTCGGGTTGACCAGATTTACCTGACCGAGGCCTGTGTTTTTTTTCCCTCAAGGGCATCTCCGAACAACGAATAGATTCCGTTTGATTT
>CP070769.1:2120991-2133937 GCA_020347085.1 Desulfobacterales bacterium | reverse complement strand
TCGCGGCCATTTTTGCTGGCAAATCTCCCTTGAGCAACAAGATTGGGGTACGTATCGACTCGCCGAAAAGTCCCGTGGCCGTGTGTACGTCTTCGGGAACGTTGGGTCATTCCCTTAGCCTCGGAAGGGCCGATGCAGCCGTTGTGATTTCAGACTCGGCAGCACTTGCGGACGCTGCCGCTACAGGTATCGGAAACAAAGTGTCGAGCCCGCATAACATTGAGCCAGCGATTGCGTTTGGACAAAAGATAGAAGGCGTTTTAGGTATTGTTGTCATCGTAGACAGTAAGATCGGCTTTTGGGGGAACGTGGAGCTCACGCGGATCTCTGAAGACCGCTGATGGGTTGAGGCCCTGTCATGTCGTAAAGATATCGGCATAATTGTCTGTACTTGTTATTGTATTGCATGGACTTAACGTAAATTGAACCACACCAGAGCCTGGCACACAAATCGTCGATGGAGAGGTTGGACACGCCATTTTCGTGGAAAAAGGGCGGAGAGTGACTCATAAACAAGCAATTTCTTGCACCGAAGTTCTGATTGTTTGAAGATAAACCCCGTGCTTCGCGCGGGGTCCCAAACTTAAACGTGGGAATCGACATTCCTCTTTGGGGCTTTTCTGTTTTGCTACCTTGACATCCTCCAGGCATTCGATTATGTATCCGTAACATCTTTCCATTGTTTCGTGCCGGGTGTTGCAGATGGACAAAGAATGCGAGAGGGACACAGATAAACCGACAGACGCCTACCCTGAAGGTTGCAGATGCCACAAGCAGAGAATTGAAAGCCTCTGTCAAGCTAGAGATGTTGGTCTAGAAAGATTCGTAGAGTGTTTAGAAGAAGATTCTCACGAGTGTCCATACTCCATGCTTCTAGATAGTGTCCATTATTGTAAGTATCCCCTTCGTATCTTGATCGCTAAGAAGCTGAATAATTAGGCTGTAGCGTTACCTCTTCCCAATAGCTTGTTCCAATATGCCCCATCCACATAACCAACGTCTTTCTGTAGCTTCCATCATGTACCTATGACAAGGGCTATGTATCTCCGCCTTAGGTAAACGGCCTATCCATCACGCTTGCTTGACGTTCATGATATCGCCCTCTTGCTGTTTAAGTGTTCATTGGTATTTTTTCTATAAGAAAGGGGTATTTCCCCCCTGAGAAATCGGTATTGTCCTGGATTATTTTTCCCGCAAGAGATTGGTATTCTTCCGGATAAAGTCTACGGTTAAACTTCCGATCCAAAATGAGACACGAAAATACATCGAAGGTGGTATCCCACTGCGTTCGTAAAAGCCCAAGAGTGGGTACTGGGTGGTCAAGGGCCGAAAAGGCGCAACTCCGTGCCACGTCTCTGTATCTCATTCGCAAGATTGTGGAAAGACATGGAGGAACCTTGAACACGGATTTGGCGACAGACACAATAAATATAGATGTGCCAGAGAAGGACCGGGCCGCCTGTGCTCAAGAGATTGAGGAACAGATCGGGGCTATGTGCGGTTAACCAAACTCAGAGGTTCCACCATTTCCTAAGGTTTTTGCCCACGTGAGCCTAAGAATATGTTGTGGGATAACCGGTCTTTTACGGCTGTTCGTGTTACTGCAGCTGTCCCGCTCGTGACTGTATTGCGAAAAAACTGAAGAAGTAACTTGGGATAACCTGCCTTAACGGATCGTCTAGGTGAGGTTGTATCCCAAGAAAGGAAGTCTCGGGTCTGTGGCGAAATATTTTCTCTTCGCATGCAAAGCAAAAACATAGAGAAGAGAATAACGACCTTGACCTGGGATTTCCTTTAACTCACATAAGGCCATAGGATCTCGCCCTTTCTTGCGCACGCATGAAGAGGTCCTGTGGCGTTTCATCTTGCCCTTTGTCTTGGCTCTCAATATTCGGAGTTACTTCCCTTTGCGTGATTTGGTATTTCAAGGTTGCATTTTGCTTCATTTCCTACTAAAAAGATGGGACATCCAAGCCAACGAACGAGGTCAGAGAGGGCCTTCTTTCCCGACCGAAACCCTTAATCACAAAATCCTTATCATACCGTCCTTACTCGGGCAAAGGAGGCACTCCTGGCCAAAGCTTTTGCTCTGAGTTGCACTTTTCCTTAATTCAGAGCCTCGTGGGGGAAGTCCGGGATCCCTGCCTGATGTGTCGAAACACTCACAAAGCTTTTTGGAAGCAATAACGACACGCCGTTTCTGGATTCCCCCGCCATTTTTCAAAGTGCCTCGCCTGTCTCCCTCCGGCCACGTGTGCTGATCATTCTTGACCGGCTTGCTCCACGTGCACCAAGTGTTGCTGCAAGACAGAACGCCCGTCCTTCGCAGAGAGGAACGGCACGTATCGGGACCTGTAACTCCTTGCATGTGTATTTGAAATGCAATCATGCTTGGGTTTACACGTCTACCCAGGATCAATATGGGGTTTTTTGTAGATCAGGAGTCTGAGGCATGGACCCAAACGCAACATGTTCCACCTTCTGAAAACATAGAAGGCACAAAGTGTCTGGAGGGGGAACTTCCACAATATATTGCGCCTTGACAACAAAGGTTCCCCGATATATAGATAATACACCTTTGAAAGCTCACCTTATTTGTAGCAGAGGCTATGTGCGTATTACGTGAGGAATCATGTTACGATTTAACGGGCTGTTGCCCAAACCGCTCTCTTGAAGATGTTGATAGTGTTGCGCAACTTTCTTGTCCCCTGGCGGTTCCCTGAATGTTGTCTGGACGGCTATTTGGGCAACAGCCCGTTGACAATAAACCATATGATTTGATGGCGTGCCCCCTTTAATACATTTAATACATTGAACTGCAACAGCAGCGCATTCCGCGTCAGGACCTGTCCCGAGCTATCGGGAATCATCGGGACTGCGGGGGGCTCCAATCCCCCTTCGGAGAGCTGCGACGCAGCATTTAACAAGAGTTGCTGCAGGGAGTTTCAATCACTAACATGATTAATTTTGGGGTTGTCTTTTTAGCAAAGGCTGCTATCATGGCGTCGAGAACCTCATTGGCTCTGGTGACAATGTGTATACCGATTCTCAGAACAATGTTGCGTTATCCGAGAGCCATGCAGATTCCAAATCTATTGCCGAGAACTGGTAGAGCTAACTCTATAGGCCGTGGATATTTCTTGCTGAGGTGGAAATCGTGAAGACACTGTGGGCTCCTTGGCGGATGGAGTACATTCTGGGCGAAAAGGAAAAGGAGTGCATATTTTGCCTTGCGTTGTCGGAGAAAAGCAACCAAACCCTTTACAGGGGGGCACTCTCCATGGTCATGATGAATAAATATCCTTATATCAATGGACATCTCTTGGTCGCTCCCAAGAAACATATATCGACGCTGGATGAGATGACAAAGGAAGAGATGGGTGATCTTCTGAAGACGGTCAATGACTCCATCGGAATCTTAAAAAAAGTGATGAAACCAGATGGGTTTAATGTAGGCCTGAACTTTGGCGTTGTGGCTGGTGCCGGTGTGGAGCAGCATCTTCATTTTCACATTGTCCCTCGATGGCACGGAGATACCAATGCCATGACCGTATTTGCCGAGGTGCGGGTGATCCCTGAGCATCTTGAAGCCACGTATCGTAACCTTAAACCACATTTTGAGAAACTGGACTGAATCTGCTGAATTTTAAGGAGGATTCAAAATGAAATCGTTCAAGCTCGTGCTGTTGGCCTTGTTGGCTATCTTCATAATACTTGTGGTTTATCAGAATATTGGTGTGTTCACTCACAGAGAATCTATGAGGCTAAACCTGTTGGTATGGAAATATGAAACCGGCCCGATTCTCCTGTCTATGTACTTCGTGGCATTCTTTCTTATGGGGCTTCTCCTGTCGTATTTTCATGGGCTGAGTGGTCGCTATAGGACGAAAGGTGAGATAAAGAACCACCTTGAAAGAATGTCCAAGTTAGAAGAAGAAATAAAGGTTCTCAAAAGCCCGTCTCCCCAGCAAGGAACCCCTCCTTCCCGAGAAACCGAGAATGTCTAACTCGGACTAGGTCCTGCGGGTACTGCTGCCATGGTTAAAGCCACCCCGATGGTTCAGCAATATCTTACGATCAAGCAGCAGTATCCTGATGCCATTCTATTTTATCGCATGGGCGATTTTTATGAGATGTTCTTTGAAGATGCAAAGAAAGCATCCCGAATCCTGGAAATCGCCCTGACTTCCCGGAATAAAAAAAACGAAGAACCGATTCCCATGTGTGGTGTTCCCCACCATGCCGCCCAGGGCTACATTGCCCGGCTTATCGAGCGAGGGTTCAAGGTAGCCATTTGTGAACAGATTGAAGATCCGGCAAAGGCCAAAGGACTTGTGAAGCGCGACGTGGTCAGGGTGATTACCCCCGGGCTGGTGGTTGATACAGAGATACTGGATGCAAGTTCCAACAATTTTCTCATGGCCCTGTTTTTATGGCAGGGTCGTTACGGTATCGCTCACCTGGACATTTCTACGGGGACCTTCAGGGTTACCGAGTCGAGCGATTTTGACAAGGTGACAGACGAGAGCCGGCGTATAGAACCAAGAGAAACCCTTCTGGCTGAGTCGCATCGCGAATCACATGAAATCAAGGCACTGACGAAAAACCTTGGGCAAACCTCGCTGAATTTCCTGGCGGATAATCGGTTTGAACTGGAATCAGCCCGGGCACGGCTTCTGAAGCAATTTAAAACCCATTCTTTGGAAGGGTTTGGTTGTCATGAGTGGCGTGCTGGCATTGCAGCCGCCGGTGCCCTACTGCACTATGTGGATGAGACGCAAAAGGGGGAGCTCGTACACATCACCGGGATTACCTCCTACGGCCTTTCTGAGTTCATGGTCGTAGATGAGGTCAGCAAGAGAAACTTGGAACTCTTTGAAACCATATGGTCAGGTGCGAAACGCGGGTCCCTTCTTGGCATCATGGATCAGACTGTCACAGCCATGGGTGCGCGATTGCTGCGCACATGGCTTCAGTACCCTCTTTTGGATCTTGAGCAAATTAAACTTCGATCCGACGCCGTAGAAAAGGCCAAAGAGAACCTGTCTGTGCGCCGTTCGATGAGACAGGCATTGCAAGAGATACATGATTTGCAGCGCTTAAATGCTAGGATTGCGCTCAAGCGATGCAATGCGCGAGACCTGGTAGCATTGAAGCACTCCATTGAGAGTCTTCCTGAGATACGGACCTTGCTCAACCGGCTTCCAAGCCCGCTTTTTGCTGAGATCACCTCAAAATGGGATGACTTAGCCGACGTGGCTGGTCTCATCGAGGACGCCATCTCTGATGATCCGCCTCTTACCACGCGCGAAGGCGGTATGATTAAGCCAGGTTTTGATAAGGGGCTTGATGAACTCATTCGGTGCAGTCGTGATGGCAAGGATTGGATGTCAGGTCTAGAGGTAAAGGAGCGTCAGGCCACGGGGATCAATACCTTGAAAGTCGGCTTCAACAAGGTCTTTGGTTACTACATTGAAGTCTCGAAGAGCCATATTAAATCGGTGCCAGCGCACTATGTGCGCAAGCAGACCCTGGTCAACGCCGAGCGCTACATTACCGAAGACCTCAAGACGTATGAGAACAAAGTACTGAGGGCCGAAGAAAAACAAATCCAGTTGGAATATGAGCTGTTTTGCGTGGTCAGGGAAAAAGTGGCCCAGAGTAATCGCCGCATTGCCAAGATGGCTGACGTTGTGTCAAACGTGGATGTTTTGCTGGCATTGGGTGAAGTGGCTGATCAAAACGGGTATGTAAAGCCGATAGTGCACGGCGGCGACAGCCTCTTCTTGAAGGAGAGCCGTCATCCAGTCGTTGAAAAATTAGTGTCATCAGAACGGTTCGTGCCTAACACGATTCAGATGGATCATAGCGAACGACAGGTGTGCATAATCACCGGACCGAACATGGCCGGAAAGTCAACGCTGTTGCGTCAGGCAGCCCTGCTGGTATTGATGGCACAGATGGGTTCGTTCATTCCGGCGGAGAAAGCTTCCATTGGAATCGTCGATAGAATCTTCACCCGGGTTGGGGCGCTGGACAACTTGGCCGAAGGCCGGAGCACTTTCATGGTGGAAATGCAGGAGACCGCCAACATCTTGAATAATGCTACAGAAAAGAGTTTGGTCATTCTGGACGAGATCGGGAGGGGCACGAGCACATTTGACGGCCTGAGTATTGCCTGGGCCGTGGCAGAATATCTCCACGACTGGAAAGACCGTGGGATCAAGACGCTTTTTGCGACGCACTATCATGAGCTAACGGACTTGGCCCTTACCAAGCATCGCGTGAAGAATTACAACGTTGCTGTTAAGGAATGGAATGAGAAGGTGATTTTCTTGAGGAAGCTGGTTGAAGGGGGCACGAATCGAAGCTATGGCATCCAAGTGGCTCGCTTGGCCGGCGTTCCTCCCCGGGTCTTGGTGCGGGCCAAAGAGATATTAAAGAACATAGAAAGTGGTGAACTAAACGGCACAGGAGAACCAGTCCTAGCACGTTCCGAGCGGCCAGCTGACAAGGACGCAAGGGTTCAGCTTTCCCTTTTTAAGAGCCCAGGTGAAGTTTTGATCGATGGCTTAAGAAAACTGGATCTTTCCAATATGACACCTCTTGAAGCCTTGAACGCGTTAAACGCCCTAAAGGAACTATTGGATGACCTGTAACCCTTAATAGGCTATAAGGCTATGGGCGAGGGCTACTGGGCGTAAGAAACCTGCCCTTTGGGTCGAGCCCCTTGCCTCCGGCCTCAACGAGGTTAAATAGCAACTTGAGATCGAGTCTGTCTTTCCGAGTTTGTCCCACATCTTTATCTCTTCTCGCTTTTCTTTTCGTGTTTGCTTCATACCCGACGATAGCTACCGGGGACCAAATCGAAAGGGACTATCGTCACGCTGAGTTAAGTTTTCAAAAACTCCTGAAACATCCTCAAAAGCAGAAGATCCGACGTCACTGGATGATATGCATAAAGAGGTTTCGGTCTGTTTATGTAGCCCAACCGAACGGAACAAGGGCAGATGACGCCCTTTTCATGGCAGCACACCTGTATGCGAAGCTGTATGAGTTTTCTGGCAACATACATGATAAACATGAAGCCCTTGATTATTTTAACCGCCTACTGAAGCGTTTTCCAGAGAGCCCGCACCGGTCCAAAGCAAACAGAGCCATTGATGCGTTGACCAAAAAAATAAATGGTCAAAAGACGATTTCCGGGCTTCAAACAGGGGTGCTCGCCGAAGTAAAGGGAATACGTTTTTGGTCAAGCTCCACATATACGCGTGTAGTTATTGATGTGGAATCTGAAGTCCGCTATATCCACCGCCTTTTGAAAAAGGATCCTGCCATTGAAAAACCTGAACGCCTCTATATTGATCTGAACCGCGCACGCATCGGCCCGGGAGTGAAGCCATTTGTTCCGATCTCAGATGCTCTGCTTAGTGATGCTCGTGCGGCTGAACATGGTCCGGACGCGGTCCGGATCGTTTTGGACATCAGGTCTGCGGATCATTTCAAGGTTTTCTCTTTGCGCAACCCCTTTCGCATTGTCGTCGATGTCAGGGGTGTGCCTTTGAAGACCGCATCTAAGAGGCGATTCAAAAACGGAATGGAAAAGCAGGGTGTCAAAGTACCTAAGGGTGCCTTGGCCAGACAACTGGCCCTCGGGGTAAAGCGAATTGTTATTGATCCTGGACATGGGGGCAAGGATCCTGGAGCCTCTGGATACTTGAAGGGTTTGATGGAAAAGAATGTGACCTTGGAGGTTGCCGAGAGACTTGCCAGAAAAATTCGTCAGAAGCTTGGATGCGAGGTTACACTCACGCGCAACGCAGATACCCATCTTTCACTTGAAGAACGCACCGCTATCGCCAATACGAATAATGCCGACCTTTTTATCTCTATTCACACCAATGCCCATAAGAAGATGGCGAGTCGTGGCATTGAAACCTATTTTTTGAATCTGGCCACGGATGAGGATGCCGTCTTAGTGGCTGCGCGGGAGAACGCAACCTCAGCAAAGAATATTAGCGACCTTGAGGACATCCTGAGCGACTTGATGAAAAATGCCAAGCAAGAGGAATCGATGCGCCTTGCTGGCTACGTTCAGGACACCATGATTAAGAAGTTGAGACCAAGATATGGCGAGGTCAAAAACAACGGCGTGAAACAGGCGCCTTTTTATGTTCTGATGGGGGCTGAGATGCCGTGCATACTCGTGGAGGTTGCCTTCATAACCAATCCGAGAGAGTGCCGCAGGTTAAATACGGCCGGTTACCAAGACGACATGGCCGATGCCATCGCAGCAGGTATCCAGCACTACACAAGAGACATCCGTCCGCCTGTCCTTACCCAGGCTGAAATACGAAGTCCTGGCAAATAGCTCTCTATAATAGCTATCCTCCTGCAAAGGCCTGATTTGCCTCTTCTTGTAGCAAATGTGCTGTGTGGGCGTATCTGGGTGAGAAATGGAATACTGTGAATTGCTTGACACCTGCTTTTCTGGCAAGGACGCCTGCTTGTTTTGCGGTGAGGTGATACTTGTTGCGTGCAATGTCGATCTCTGTGTCAAGAAATGCAGCCTCGATGAAAAGGTGATCGGCATTACGGGCAAAATCGATGATCTTTTCAGCGTTTTCAGGGCTGCAAAGAACATCAACAATGTAGGTAATCTTCTGTCCTGGTGAAATATGGGCGATCTGGTTTGAAAGTTCACCCAACCGGAACGAAAGCTTGCGCTCTTGTCCAGCCTCTTTCCACACGACCTGAAAATCTTCTTCCGGGTCATGCTCTTCATACAGTGCTTGCTTGAACTGTCTTAGCCATGGCCCCACCGGTATCTTGAGCGTTTTCAGGCTGTCCTTTATGATATTAATATGAAACCGTTCCTTGAGATTAAAGCCCAGGCACGGGACCTTATGATCCAAGTGTATGGCATGGACTGAAAAGGCAGGTTCTGCGAGAAGCATACCGTCAAAAGAGGCCTCCACCGGCACCTGGTTGGCCTTAAACCCCTTTTTGCAGTCATAGAGTTGGGTGATCGTATGCGTTGGATGCACCTCGGTAGCCTTGAGGGAAAAGGCATAGTCGTAGTTTTCAACCAAGTTCCAGGTGTAGCTTGCCAACTTCCCCTCAATATTTTCAAGAAAGTTTGCGGGACCAAAGACATGGAAGGCCTTCTGGCGTCCCAGGAAGGTACGCAGGAGGGTATCAAAACCGGCAAAATGATCCATGTGGGTGTGGGTTACGAATCCGTGCGTGAGTTTCAACATGTCTTTTGCTGGTAAGCGGTACAGATCTCCCATATCAAAAAGCATAGCACGCTTCTGGTAGACAAACGGTATGAACAGCGCCGGATCTTCAAGGGGGGGGTTAACCAGCCTGGGATGAAAGGAGGGCCTCATTGAAGGATGAATCTGGAAACCTGGCGGTTAATGCAATTATAGATTTCTTCATCAGAACCGTAAATGTCCTCAACGCTTCTGTGGTTGATCAGCTGCTCTACGACGAACGCTGTTAAGTAAAGACTCACGATGTGCGGACGCGGCACAAGGGACCTGAACGGGGCAATTTGGTAATCAATCTCAAATGCATCTGAGCGGGTCAATTTTTCAAGTGAGGCTGCAATCTGTTTTTCAATTTCCTCCTTACTGTTCGTTTGAATCAATTTGTCCTCAATAAGTTTCATGGATACGGCATTGCTAAGAGGCTCCAAGACATTTTTCGTTTGTTGGATGGCGAGCTGACGGGCTCGTTCCTTGGAAGTTTCAATCCTGGAAAGAATCCTTGATTCACCTCTGCTGGGGCGAAATATTTTTGCCATCGTGTAGAACCTCAACCCTAGGGTATCTTATAGACAAAAAAGTGGAAGATTGCAAGACAATACCGGTTTGGATTCACGTCAGTGGTCCGTTGTTAGCAGGCTATAGTTCCGCCTGAGACGGATAATTTGTATCCACGTGTTCCAATGGTAGACGTATCGTGAGTTCTTTGAATGTGACATTACGTTGCCGGGGGGCATAATATTGGTTACAATAAGTAATACAGAAGCTGTCAAGGCTCACGGTTGTCTGGCCGACTCTCAGCTAAAATGCAAACGGCTAGATACCCTCCTTGGTAACTGGTCTTGAGATTTGCCAAGAGGCTGCATTCTGTATACAAGGACATAACGAGTTAGCGAGGGACAACGCACATTTATCAATGGACACTGCGCCAGTCTCTGATGACCAGTTGAATCCTTTTTTGATCTTGCCACCGGTTCCAGCGAATATGACAGACCATATGATAGAAATGTCCGGGTTGGGGGGTCACAGCATGCTGGTTGAAAAGGATTGCATCAAGTGGTTTTGCTTGTTTCAACTTCGGCGGATTCGGGGGGCTTAATCGCATCTGCAAATGATGGGCTGCAACCACGCGGGTGGAAAGGACATTTACATTTGAGAGCATGAAAAGGGGCTCTGGATTCCCTGTTCCAAAAGGTGCAAGTGCCTCCAGTTCGTCTGCGAACTCAGCAGAGACATCAGATGCAGACATCTCGCCGTCAATAACCAGTTCAGGCACAAAATCCTCCGGCTTCGTTTTCTGGCAAACAATGCTTTCAAAGTCTCTCCGGAAGGCCGGAATGTTTTCAGCCCTCAAAGTGAGCCCTGCTGCTGCCTTGTGGCCTCCGAATTTTTCCAAGTGCTGAGCACAGCCGTGCAGGCCCGCAAACAGATCGAACCCATCAGGACTTCGGGCAGAGCCTTTTCCTATTCCGTCGGCCACTGCGATGACAACAGCAGGTCGATTATATCTCTCAACCAGTCTGGACGCCACGATTCCGATCACGCCCCGGTGCCATCCCTGCTGGTCCAAGACCAGCGCTCTTTGTTCTAATAACTGAGGTGTTTTTTCAAGGTACTGGTCGATCTCTGAGAATATACGATGTTCAATCTCCCGCCTTTTAGCATTTTGCTGGTTGAGCTCCTTTGCAATGGCGTGAGCTGTCTCCAGGTCGGATGTTGTCAGAAGCCTCAACGCTGTTGATGCGTGACACAGCCGTCCGGATGCGTTCAGCCGGGGGGCGATTTTAAAGGCGAGGTCTCTGGTATTCAGGGGGCGATTCCGCAACCTACAAACATCCAACAGGGCCTTAATACCTGGACGGGGATTAGAAGCGATCACTTCAAATCCAGCTTTCACGTAGATACGATTTTCGCTTACAAGCGGTACCATGTCCCCTACTGTGCCGAGGGCTACCAGATCGCATGCTGCTTTTAGGTTTGGCTCCGGACGCTCATTCCAGAAACCCTCATCCCGAAGCCTTTTGCGGAGCGCAAGAATCAAGTTGAAGACCACACCCACCCCGGCGAGCCACGAAAAGCCGGAAGGGCAGCCAGGCTGTTTAGGATTCAAAACGGCAGCTGCCCCTGGTAGCACGGAAGGAGTTTCGTGATGATCTGTTATAATGACATCGATCCCGACGCGGGTGGCCGCGCTGACTGCCTCAAAGCTGCTTATCCCGCAATCCACGGTTACTATAAGGCCGATACCATCTGGGATAGCGCGCTTTTCAATATGATCCCGGCTCAACCCATAACCTTCGGTAAGACGATTCGGGATATAGCAATCCACGTCAGCATCCAGATACCTCAGAAACTCAGACAGAAGTGCCGTAGCAGTAATGCCATCCGTATCATAGTCCCCAAAGATGAGCACTTTCTCACGGCGACGAATAGCTTTCAGAATACGCTCAACCGCCCGGCCCACATCTTTCATTAAGAAAGGGGATCGGGCATGGGCAAGGGAAGGCTCAAGAAATCTTGAAGCATGGGCTGGGCTGTGGATGCCGCGGTTAATGAGAGCAGCAGCGACCGCTGGATGACAGCCAAGGTGCTCAACTAATTTTGATATCTGTTTGGAATCAGTTGAAAGGATATTCCACTTCTTTTGCATGGGTGTATTGTAATTCATTGATTTATATTTGTACTATATTCTCAAGGGGTTACGTAAAAGGCTTCCAAGTGAGTGTTATGGCTTTATATCCTAAAACGGTATAAAACGACATACAAAATCCGGAAAAAAAGCAGGGCGTGCGAAAAAGTTTCATTATGCGCTTGACAAACTAATAAGTAGCGATTATTAGTTATTTATCGTGAATGCCCCGCATGGCAAAGGCTATATCCGGAAGCAGGTTGCGGCTATCTTGGACATGAAGCCGCATACCATTCAGTTATATACCGACCGTGGGCTTGTAAAACCCGATGTTGATGCACCAAAAGGGCGGGGAACGCGGAGAAGGTACAGCCAAAGAAACATCCTTGAGTTGGCTATGATTCGGGAATTGGGGAGTATGGGAGTTCCCCTGAATATTGTGAAGCACATTCTTGACGATTTCAGGGACGAATCGCACGCAGGTTTTGACCTACTGGAGGAATTTGAAAAGTCCAGAGTCTTCTTGATCATTTATGATCATGACAGTGATGAAATAGGCCTCGAGATTCAGTATCGTAGGCGAGCAAAAAAAGACAACCTGATCAAAATCCAGGAACGATTCGGTGTGACCCCCGGTCCAGTAAAAGAGGTAGAGCCTTCCAATGTATCTCCCAGGTTAAGGTCAACCGGTGGTTATCGGAAGGCAGTTATTCTTGACTTAACCCAAGTATGGGAAGAGATTAGTCCCAGGCTCTAATTTTTTTTGGACACAAGAAATAAGTAACACTTATTACTTATCAGAAGGAGGTTTTATCGAATGGCAGAAGATGAAATCTTGACACGCCGGGAAGCGGCGGAACTGCTGAAAATCCCGGGCAGAACCTTAGACTACCTTGTAGGGACGAATCAAATACCGTTCTCGCGGGTAGGTAAACGCTCAGTTCGTTTCAGACGGGCACGGTTGTTTGAATGGCTGAAGGAAAGGGAAGGGGTCGAGTATCACAAAAGCCAAACCTAATGAGCAAGAAGCGAAAGTTTAGAAATC
>CP070769.1:2118259-2120891 GCA_020347085.1 Desulfobacterales bacterium | reverse complement strand
CATAAAGATGAACTTGGTTGGAAAGGACATATGAAGAGCAACCCTCCTTCATATTCAGTGATAAGATTTTGTTACAGGAGTATTTTGCGAGAACTCCCCTGGATTAGTCGGTTGCAATCTCACCTTCATCCTGTAAACTGGAAACAATCGCCTCGGCAATCTTCTCAGCAGACAGTCCAAAAAGATCCTCAATCTTAAGAAGGTTGAGATACTCATCCTTCCAGGCGATACTCGTCTCCTCAACAATATTTCGAATGTGATGATATTTCCCACCCAAGGCGTTTACTTTCTTTTCAAGTGCGACCTCTTTTCGAAATCCAACATTGAACAGCAGTAGGTAGTCAATTTTAGTACCGGTTGACAAGACCGGCACGGCCAAGATGCTTCTGTCGTCCCTTCTCCCTTTGCCGATAAAGACATTTCCGTTTTTTACGATGATCCGCTTGGTACCCACCAGTCTGTTATCCGTCTCTACGCGGGAGACAAGGTCCGCGGCACTCCCCTCTTTCTTAATCAGATGGATGCTGGAATCCTCCACCGGTTCTCCCAAGAAGTTCAGACCTTCTATTCTGTAAACGGTGGTCCCCATGATCTCGGCAACAACTTCCTGTAAGCGCCTCAGAACGAGAATATTCAAGTTTGTTAGTTGATTTTCGCTGAACCCATATTGGTGCAGGGCTTCAAAAAGAAGGCCCTGTATCTTCTCCACAATCCTGCTCGTGCCTACCGTCACTGTTTTGGCTTGGTGTTTGATAGCGTCAATCGGCCTCGCCATGGTATCGATCATTTTTCCAATGCACTCGAAAAAAGCGCTTAGCATGTTGGGAGCTGTTCCCTTCATACCAAAATCAGACTCAAAGTCAGACATGGGAAGTCTTCCCGACAGGTACTTCAGCAAAAGCGTGAGGTCTGACGCCATGTTCAGTGCTAAGGCTGTCGCATATCGCCCCCGCCGGATCCTCTCCTTGAAGGCTGCATAAAAGCGCGCAATCTTTTCTCGAAATGCCTCATCCAGCACGGTCTCGTACACGTCCATATCCTGGTCCATGGATGAGGCAACATGTACATTGATCTGCTCCCGGAAATTAAACAGGAAACGAGATTCTGCATTGATGGCTAGGGCTGCATAGTACCCCCATATGTGACCTGCCAGGGTATTGATTATCGGCGCAAACCGCTCCTGTACTTCAGGCACCCGGATCACTGCATCGGCGTACGGATCAAACCGGTGCTCCCCTTCTGAAGCAACGACAATAGGCACGGCCTGATGAGCCTTGAATATAGCGGTGTCCTTCACAATGTCGCTTACCACATCTTCCCGGTTGCCTGCTGCACAAACAAAGATGAGAGGTTCTGAAGAAAGATCAATGTGTTTTTTGTCTTCAACCACATCTGAAGAAATGGTTTTGTAGCAAAGTTCGCTCAATTTTATCCTGACCTCATCAGCAGATACCTTGTTCGGACCACTTCCAACGACGGCCCAGTAATTCTTTGTAACGGCAAGCGTCTCGGCTGAAGCCCCGATCTCTTTATGGTTTGCCAGCAAAGCTTTCAGGGCAGCAGGGATGCTGAGAAGATGTTCGATCTCAGCCAGGACAAAATCGTCTGTGCTACTCGAGGTTAGCTGGGCGAGCTTAAGGCCCAGGATGCTTCCTGCTGCAATCTGGGAATAGTAAGCCTTGGTTGAGGCGACAGACATTTCAATATCTCTGCCAGTACTCGTATAGAGTATGCCATCCACCTTGAAGGTAATGTCGGAGTCTCGCCGGTTGACAATGGCCAAGGTATGCGCCCCTCGCTCTCTTGCCATGTCAATTGCACGGTTTGTGTCGGTAGTCGTTCCAGATTGGGTGATGGCAACAACCAGAGTGTCTTCCAAAGTGTCATCGACCATGAACCCGCTGAATTCAGAAGCCTTAAAGGAACTCACCCGCAAATTGGTCCCTTTCAGATAGTAACGCAACAATTCAGCACACCCCGCTGCAGCAACCCCCGCTGTGCCCTGCCCAATGAAGAAGATGTTACGGAGGGTCCTCTCCCTGACGGCTTCTTCAAGGCGAGGCGTGATGACCGAACCGTCTATCAGCACCTGTGGATACCTCTTACCGTCCCGTTCAAGTATGGAGACCCGGTTCTGGATGGTCTGCTCAACGGAGTCCGGCGATTCTAAGATCTCTTTCAGAAAATAGTGAGGATAGTTCTGGCGGTCGATGTCTCTAGAGGCAATTTCTGTCTCTTTGATGTCCCTTTCGGTAAGTTCAATCGGCGTTCCATCGTAGTGCATGGCCGTTATGCCCTCTATGCCTCCGCTGCTGTTCTGATCCAAGACGAAAATTTGACCCTGTGTCTCACCGGATTGGCCTTGAGTCACTTTATCACCATCCAGCTTAATATAGCGGGAAGTTTCCTCAACGAACCCATAGATCTCGGAAGCCGGGATGTAGCAGTCTTCGGCCAGTCCTACAAACATGGCCTGCCCGCTTCCCCTCTGTGCAAGAAAAATCCTCCCCGGCGCAATATCACTATGCATAGCAATGGCATGAGAGCCATCGAAATCATTCACTGCCAGACGGAAGGATTCTGCAAGCGTATTGTCTGCCTTGAAATACTTTTCGACCTGAAGAGGAATGAT
>CP070769.1:2113202-2118159 GCA_020347085.1 Desulfobacterales bacterium | reverse complement strand
CGGCGGCGACAAATTTTCTCTCTGCACACAAAAAAATGCCTGAGAAGAGAAAAATGACCCCAACCCCGGATTTCCTTTAGCCTAGATAGGGCCAAGGGTTCTCGCCCTCCTCCTCGCGCACGGATAACGCATCAAAAAAGAGACCTTGTGGCCTCTTTATTTTACCCTTTCTCTTTTGTCCCCATGCTTCCGTATTAACCCTCTTAGGGACTCATCCGCTATGGCAGTTCTGCAAAGTCTTTGAGAATTACCATGGAAAACCCGGGAGGATAGCGCGTTAGGAAAGAAAGGACCATCCATGTGCCCCTTTGGTAAGCAAGAAACAGGGACGGCAGGCTTTAGGCAAAGAGGACGATGTTCATCAGCACATGGAGCAAAGAAGGCTGACGTATAGAAAGGCTAGGTTGGGGAACGGCCAGTGCAAAGCTTGGCGCTCGACCGATAGTTAAAATCGAACGTGGCCGCAACCCCCGGACAGACCTGTTCACCCCTGAACCGAGAGCCGCCCCCGACAAAAAATAAGTGTCCAGTTCTGTTGGAAACCGGGCCCTCTATTTCGATTCAACGGAGCCGTCCGTGAAGTACCGAACGTAGGAGCTGAGAACATGGGTGGCTGAGGTGGAAATGCATGATGCTATCTCAGCTTCTGTCTGATTTGCTTGGCAATATCATTAACCGCACGACTCAGAATACGACCAGGGTCCGATGAGTAGTCACGGACAATGAAATCTGAAGATGCCAACGTTTCACCGGTTTCAACCGAGATGATGCGGAATGTACATTCAACATAAGCCTTGTGTGTATAAGCGTCATGTCCCCACCACAGGTCGTTGACCTGTCCAACAAGCAGGAAGTCAGCGTTTGCCAGTTTTCCTATTTTTTTGTAGTCCTGCTGAGCAACCAGTTCACCCAGATAAAGGCTCTGCTCTTGAAAAATGCTCTGAAGGCTGCTTCTTTCAACTATTCTAAAGCGGGGCAGACCAATCAAACCTTTACCAAAATAATAAGCCACGTAATTACCCGGATCGTCTAAGAAGTTCATGTTGAAAACCGGGCTGGTCCTGCGTTTCACATTGTCATCAAATGGCAGGATTGCTATCATATATAATCTATCTTCCAACGGATAGTTCATATTGGTATGAACAACTATGCTTTGCGTTCCGGCGCAATCGACCAACATGAGCAAAATGCCGATTGCTGCCAACAGTCGCTTCCTTAACACGGGTCTCACCTGTCCTTTTAAAGCAGGGCCAAATTGGGCGGTTGGTAACATTCGATGGACGCAACGCTGCCGACAAAATATTGTGGTTGGCGTCTTCGGGCCAAAATCAGAAGATGCCTACTATAATCAAGGCTGGATGACCGAGGGATTCGGTAAAGGGTTTATAATGTCAATTAAAAGTCGTATAGTAAGACGTTACCCCCATGCCATTTCAAGTCCTATTAGTGAGGACGACGAGATTTTGCTTTTGGGTGTATGTTCGTTGATAACAAACCATATTACGGTTCTTGAAGCCTCGTAAAACTGAGGCGGTCAAACATGACTCCGTGCCCATAACCCGCTACATGCTCAGCTCCCGTGACATCCCTTACAACCTTTCCACTGGCAGAGATGCGACTTAGTATGGTACCTCCGAGGGCAACGGGAATATGAAAATGAAGATCAATGGCACAGCCTTCTACAATGGGACTGTCGCATACTATAAATGCGCCTAAAGGACCCATATTCTTGGTCGTACCGGCTGTCTCCCTCGTACGTCCGGAGCCATCTTGCCACCTGACCGTAAAGGGGATTTCCAAATCATATCTTTCTTTATACCTCTTTTCTTGGTCAGACATGTCACACCCCTGAAAGACTTTGTTATCAGAACCGTGTTTTCCAGAAGACAGGCAAGCAAGACTTCACTGCAGCTCCCAACACAACACGATGTGGTGTTAGGAGCTATGTACACAGATTTTTAGATTGTTCTCCATGAGTCGAATCTCATTTGGATCAGCAAATGGTGAGAGGGATGCTTTCGGACAGCTTTTAGTCTGGGGAGGCGGGAAGCTTTCTCAAGCTCCTTAGTTTTTATTACCCTGTGTGTTTATCAGAGTCAAGACTTTTTTTCACGGATAAAATACGTATCAAAAATCAGTAGTTTTGGATGAAGGGGTGCCAATTAGCAGCAAATACACATCTATTGGCATAACCGTCTTGACTGCAATGCAACACGGCATGCTTTGCCCGTTTTTCCTGGAACCGAATGCTCACCAGTATGTTTCGAACATTGCCATTCGGGGAACGCCCCTGTTCGTTGGGCTGGATACTTTATCCGGCCTCTGGTATGTTGCACTCCAATACCATCGTATAGTCAGCACGCTACTCCTGAAAAAGCCCTATTCAAGTGACATACAATGAATGACAATGGCAACAGCAGGGAAATGGCCCATTTCGGATACCGCAAGGTCCCTGCACATGAAAAGGTTCACTGGGTCCTGAGGCATTTTGACACGGTAGCTGGGAAATATGATTTGATGAATACCATTTTAAGCTTGGGTATTCATCTCGTTTGGAAGCGAACTGCCGTCAAGAAGATGGGATTGAAGCCAGGGGATCGGGTCATCGACGTATGTGGGGGTACGGGGGATCTTTCCGTGTTGGCGGCCAGAGATGTGGGTCCGTCGGGCCGAGTAGTTTTGTATGACATCAATCGCTCAATGATACAAGCAGGCGCACACAGGATGATCCGTCCCTCATTAGGAGACTGCATTTCATTTGTTCAGGGCGACGCGGAGGAAATATCATTTTCTGAACGGTGCTTTGACGCTGCCATGGTGGGCTTTGGAATACGGAATCTAACTTACCCGGAAAAGGGGTTCCAGGAAATCTATCGGGTCTTGAAACCTGGAGGAAAGCTGATGTGCCTGGAGTTTTCCAGGCCAATTTCTCCACTGTTTCGCAGGGTATACGACTGGTATTCTTTCTCTGTCATGCCTTGGCTCGGAGAACTCATTGTCGGGTCCAGGTTGGCCTACACGTATTTGCCAGAGTCGATTCGAATGTTCTTGCTGCCCGAAGCATTGTGTAGTCTGTTGGAGAGGGTCGGTTTCACGCAGGTAGCCTTTCGAAGACTAACCAATGGCATTGCTGTTTTACACTTGGGAGTGAGAGGCGGAACATGAAACTGAAACCAGCTCTATGCAGATGCCTTGCATGAATCATTTAGGCGGCTGGCTACGGAATCAATGAATTCTTCAGTCGTGGCGACCTTGCTGGCAGGTGGTTCCGAAATTCGGGCCAAGTCCCCAGTCATGATACCGTCAACCTCGATCGTGTGCCTGGCCGCTTTCTCAAGCTTCACGGCAAACTCAACGAGCTCCGGGATATCGTCCAGTTCTCCCCTTTTTCTTAATGCACCGGCCCAGGCGAATATGATAGCCGTAGAGTTTGTCGATGTCTCCTCTCCGTTGAGATGCCTGTAGTAATGCTTTTGCACCGTACCGTGGGCAGCTTCATATTCAAAACATCCCGTAGGAGACACAAGAACTGATTTCAACAGACCGAGACTCCCATACGCCGAGCCCACAAAGTCGGACATCACGTCTCCATCATAATTCTTACATGCCCAAAGGAATCCGCCTTCAGATCGGACAACGCGGGCCACGGCATCGTCAATGAGCGTATAGAAATATTCAAGTCCGGCCTTTTCAAATTGCTCCTTGAAACCCTCCTCTAAAAAGATCTTCTCAAACGCCTCTTTGAAGTAGCCGTCATAGGTTTTGGATATGGTATCCTTGGTGGCGAACCAGAGGGGGACCTTCCGGTCAAGTGCATAAGAAAAGCATGTTCTCGCAAAGCTCTTTATCGACCCGTCCAGATTGTGCACAGCCTGAACAATGCCGGGTCCTTCAAACTCCTGGATGGTCTTTCGGATTTCCCGTCCGTCCTTTGTCGTGAAGACGAGCTCGGCCTTGCACGGCCCCTCGATACATCGTTCCGTATTCTTATAAACGTCACCGTATGCGTGCCGTCCTATAATGATTGGCTTTTTCCAGAATCTCACAGCAGGTTGCACATTCTTCAGCAAAATTGGCTCCCTGAACACGGTTCCGTCCAGCATCGCTCTAATTGTAGCATTGGGGCTTTTCCACTGCCTTTTAAGGTTGTATTCCCTGACCCTTGCTGCGTTTGGTGTGATCGTTGCGCACTTTACCCCCACGGCGTATTTCTTTATGGCTTCGGCGGCCTGAATGGTTATCTGGTCATCGGTTTCGTCTCTCTTTTTCAGACCAAGATCGTAATACGCGGTTTTCAGTGACACGTAAGGTTCCAGCAGCTTATCTTTCACCCTATCCCAAATGACGCGTGCCATTTCGTCGCCGGCCATATCAACGATAGGTGTTTTCATCCGTACTTTCGTTGCCATGTTTACCTCTCATGATTCTTCGGATCTTATAAACAATATTGTGGCCACCGTGGCGTTTGTAGTCACAGCGCCATGCGTTTGGAGATGTGAAACGCGTCCGGGTGGGCATTGTTCAAGCGACAGACATTGGTCTTTCTATACGCCCACTTATGCGCGAGTTTGAGCCGGTTTAGAATCGGATCGCCTGTATGCGGTGGTGTTTTCAGATAGTCAAATATTTATCCTTCGTTTTGTTTATAGATCCGTTATTCTTTTCTCACGAACAAAGGGACTTGCCTGCACGTCTTGGATCTCACAAACTTTGTTCCACAGCCTCTTGCACTGTTCAATGGCGTGTGATCCTGTTCTAAAAGCGCGGCTAGATTACCTTCTATCGTTCATTTTTCCGCCTGGGTTTTCGCGGTATTTCTGGATCTTCCTTTTTGTCTGATTAATCAGCTTGGTGATTTTAATTTCACGGGGACAAACGCGCGTGCAAGCAAAGTGGTTCTCACAGGGCCACACCCCGTTGGGGCTATCCAGAATCGGGAGACGGGGTTCAAATCCCT
>CP070769.1:2109187-2113102 GCA_020347085.1 Desulfobacterales bacterium | reverse complement strand
GGCAATTGCAGAACAGTGGATAACGACCGATGAGTTTCACAGAGCGATTGAGAACCTGATCTTCGACGTGTCAGCCGATCACTTTCTGCCCTGCGGTGGAAGGCCGGAAACGATTGATGGAACCAACTGGCAAAAACTTTTCTCCCAAAATGCAATCCCAACCGCCCGCGTGATTGTAGAGGGAGCGAATGCCTTCATTACGCCGATGGCCAGGCAGGAGATTCAAAAGCGGGGGGTGGTTATACTTCGAGACGCCTCAGCAAACAAGTGTGGTGTCATTGCTTCTTCATACGAGATCATAGCCAACTTATTGATGACGGAAAGGGAGTTTCTGGATAACAAGGAGGCGTATGTCAAAAGCGTGATGGAGATCCTGGACAAGAGGGTTGAGGAAGAGGGCAACCTCATCTTTCAGAGATTTCATGAAAGTGGTGGAAAAAAACTATTTACCGAAATCAGCAAAGAGATCAGCCAAGAGATCAGTGACTACTATTCTCAACTGATCACTTTCTTTCAGCAGCGGACAGACTTACTAACCCAAGCCCTGTACCGCAAGGTTCTGTTGCGTCATCTCCCCGGCTTTATCCGGGAGAGCCCACGGTATGTAAGGAGGGTGAAGAGATTACCTCCAAAGATCTAGCTTGCTATTATGGCCAAAGAAATAGCCTCTTTTATCGTCTATCACGGGGGTTGGGAATCGCCTTTGGAAAACAAACTCGTCCGATTCGTAAAAGAGAATTTCTCATAAACCACAATGAACGGCGCCCAAAGCCTATCGCGAACGCTTGTCAACGGGGGAGTGCACACCTGTTTCGTCAATCCCGGAACCACGGAAATCCACCTCGTCAAGGCGCTTGCGGATGAAGCCGGTATGAGAACCATCTTGTGCCTGTTTGAGGGAGTCTGCACTGGCGCAGCCGACGGATATGCGCGCATGACCGATAGGCCGGCGGCAACCGTACTCCATCTCGGGCCCGGGCTAGCAAACGGTATTGCCAATTTACACAATGCTAGGCGGGCCAATTCCCCTGTCATAAACATTGTAGGAGATCACGCCACATATCATCGGCAATACGACGCACCGCTCACCTCTGATATCATGTCGCTGGCAAAGCCGGTGTCAGGTTGGTTGCGAACGTCCACGAAAGCCGAAAAGCTGGCCGAGGATGGGGCAGCGGCTATCCAGGCCAGTATGGAACCTCCCGGCCAGGTAGCCACGCTCATTGTACCCGCTGACTGCGCTTGGGACCAGGCCAAGGGACCCGTGACAATCAAGACACCGTCAAAACGCAAAACAGTATCTGAAGATAAGGTTCCCACAGTCGCTGCTGCTCTCCGGTCCGGCAAACCTGCAGCTTTCCTGTTGAACGGCCAGGCATTACGTACAGAGTGTTTGGAGATAGTCAGCAGTATTGTACACAGAACCGGCGTGCGTGTCATGTGTGAGACATTTAGTGCTCGCCTGGCTCGCGGTGCAGGCCGGTTTCCCGTAGAGAGATTCCCTTACTTCCCGGAAAAGGTGGAAGAAGGTCTTTCCGGACTTGCCCACTTGATCCTCGTGGGTGCTAACCCCCCCGTGGCATTCTTCGCCTATCAGGGAAAACCAAGTTGGCTTACACCCGAGAGCTGTGAGATTCATACCCTGGCGAATCCTGATGAAAACGCTCTGGAGGCCTTGGAAGCACTGGCAGAGGAATCCGGAGCAAGCAAAATGAAGGGCAAGGTACCAGGTCTCTCGAGACCTGGTCTGCCGACCGGTGCTTTGACGACTGAGGCCGTAGGAGCAACCTTGGGTGCGCTTCTGCCGGAAAACGCCATTGTCTCTGATGAATCTGTCACATCGGGCGCAGCAGCCTTTGCCATGACAACTGGTGCTCCACCCCATGACTGGCTGTTTGTCACGGGAGGTTCCATCGGCCAAGGCCTGCCTGTGGCCACGGGTGCAGCTGTGGGCTGTCCAGACCGAAAAGTCATTTGCCTTCATGGAGACGGTGGAGCCATGTACACACTGCAGTCCCTATGGACACAGGCGCGCGAAGGCCTCGATATTACCACGATCATCTTCTCCAATCGCAAGTACCAGATTCTTCACCACGAACTGACTCGAGCCGATCTGAAAGACCCTGGTGCAGAGGTGCTGCGTATGTTGGATTTATCCGATCCAGATATCAACTGGATCAAGCTTGCCCGCGGGATGGGGGTAAAGGCGAGCCGGAGCGAGACAGCAGACGAATTTAACAGGCAGTTCGCGGCCGCCCTTGCCGAGCCGGGCCCCCACTTGATCGAGGCGGTCATACCTTCATCGCGTGTAAACGGAGTGGAGAAACATTTTCCCCCCTTATGATTCCCTTATCGGCAACAAGGAGAGACGGACCATGATAAAGCAATCAAAATGGGTCAAGTGCCAGATGACATGTCCGGAAGGCAAAGGTGAGGGTCATCTGTTTTTGCACTGGCACGTGGAAGGCGACAAAGAGGTTTTGAATAGTATCAGGTGCGACAATGTCTATCTGAAGGATCTGAGCGGGGGGGATTGCCAGTGGTCCTGCTGGGAGCAAATTTCTCGAGAAGAGTAAGCTTCTCCACATTTGCGCTTTGGATCGGAATATTCTTGATCCCCTACCCTGCCCCGATACACATAAGGTCTTGCACGTATCATGCGTCGGGCGTTATTGGACGCAGATTTATATGTTTTTAAGAACGGCTTGTCCAAACTCCGCGGTAGAGAGTTCTTTAGCATCATCCATCTGAAGCGCCAGGTCTTTGGTTACCTGCCTGCTCGCAATCGTTGCTTGCACCGCTTTATGGACCATTCTGGCCGCTTCCTGCCAACCCATGTATTCCAGCATGAGCTCCCCAGAAAGGATCAGGGCAGTGGGATCTACGATCCCCTGGCCGGCAATATCCGGCGCTGTCCCGTGGGTGGCTTCGAACACTCCTATGTGATCTCCCAGGTTTGCCCCCGGAGCCATACCGAGGCCCCCCACCTGTGCTGCTAAGGCATCGGAGATATAATCACCATTCAGGTTTGGTGTGGCGATGACGTCATATTGCTCGGGATACAACAAAATCTGCTGTAGCATATTATCAGCCAGCCTGTCTTTCACCGTACTTTTGTCTTCCGGCGCTTGTCCTCCAAATTTGTCTAACACGTCCTTCTCGGTAACGATCTTGTCTCCGTATTCCTGTTGAGCAACCTCATAACCCCACGCCCTGAAGGCGCCTTCGGTAAATTTCATGATATTGCCCTTTGTGACAAGGGTCACGCTCTTCCTGCCATTGGCAAGTGCATAGTCAAGAGCGGCCCGTACAAGGGCTTTTGTCCGTTTGACGCTGATGGGTTTGACACCCACCCCGGAATCGAGGCTTATCCTTGTCCCCATCTCAGTGTTCAAGAAGTCAATCACCTTAAGAGCCTCCCGTGAGCCCTGTTTCCATTCAATCCCTGCATACAGGTCTTCCGTGTTTTCCCGGAAAACTACCATATTTACCATTTCGGGATGCTTAACCGGACTGGGAACTCCCGAAATATACGTGACTGGCCTCACGCATGCATACAGGTTCAAAGTCTGCCGTATCGTCACATTGAGGCTCCTTATGCCGCTCCCCATGGGGGTTTCCAGGGGGCCTTTCAGAGCTACTCGATAATACGCAACGGCTTCGAGTGTGTCAGCCGGCAGGTATTCTCCGTATACGTTCATGGCCTCCTTTCCGGCATACAGTTTAAGCCAAACGATTCTTCGCGTTCCGCCATAGGCCTGTTCCACAGCCCTATCTAAGACAGGGAGAGTCACTTCCGTGATTTCCCTGCCTACGCCGTCACCCTCGATATAACAGATAACAGGATCGTCTGGAATCACGAGTCCATGGTCTTTTAAGGTCATGCGCGTCCCCTCTTTGGGGGACACGATTTTT
>CP070769.1:2101952-2109087 GCA_020347085.1 Desulfobacterales bacterium | reverse complement strand
CCGAAAAGCTCAGCCAGCTTCGGATGAAACTCATCGGGGTAGCCGATACCACCCATAATGCTGTCGGCTGCCAGTATGCTCGGGAAAAAGGCATTTATACAACAAAGGACTATCGCAATCTGTATAAGCTTCAAGACCTCAACCTCATCATCGAGCTAGTGGGCGGTGATAAAGTAGCAAATGAGATTTTTCAGACAAAACCGGACCACGTCCGGTTCATGGACAATGTTACTGCCCGTCTCTTCTGGGACATTTTTCAGATTGAAGAACAAAGAATTGCCGAGCGCAAGCGCGCTGAGGAGGTCGTGCGGGAGAAGGAACGTTTCCTCAAGGCCGTCTTCGACGCTATACAGGACGGGATCACCGTCCTCGACTGTGACTTCAACCTTATCCTGGCCAATGTCTGGATGGAGAAGATGTTCCCCTCCCAAAAGCCAATTGTCGGAAAAAAATGTTACGACGTATACCACAAAAGGGAGTCTCCATGTCCGCAATGCCCATCACGGGCAGCCTTGGCAACTGGCCAAACGCACAGCCGGATTGTCCCCTATCCCTCGCCAGAAAATTCGACACAGTGGATTGATGTATCTGCATTTCCGCTCAAGAATCCCAGTGGCCATGTCATGGCCATCATTGAGTATATGAAGGACATTACGCAGCGCAAGAAGGTGGAAGAAGCTTTGCAGGAAAGTGAAGCCCAGAAGCGGGCGATTCTTGACGCCTCCATTGACATGATTCGTTATGTAGACAAAGACATGAGTATAATCTGGGCCAACAAGACAACAACCGTGGAGTTGGGCATGACTCCTGAAGAAGTAGCAGGCCGAGGCTGCTACGAACTCTTCATTGGCAGGGACACGCCGTGTGAAGGATGCCCAACCCTAAGGGCTCTGGAAACAGGACAAATTGAACATGCTGTCATGCAAAAACCTGGGATTGGGCAGAGATGGGGGGAAAGCTATTGGGATTGTTACGGCGTACCTCTGAAAAATGAATCCGGTGAGATCATCCGTCTCATTCAGGTTGCCAGAGACGTTACCGAACAGAAACGGGCTGAGAAGGAACTGAAAAAGAGGCATCATGAGCTTGAAGCCATTAACAGCGTCCTTCTGCAACTGACCAAAGAGGATAACCTGATCGGAATGGGGCAGGTCCTCCAAAATATGATGGAGGATTTTTACCCCGAATTCGATACGATGATTTTCCTGCTGACACCAGACCGAGACGGTCTGTACTTCCCTCGCCCGGCCACGGGGCAGGCCAGAGAGAACTGCTATGATCGAGCCAAAAGGATGATCAGAGACCTAAAGTTGGAACATGCCCTGTTAGAGCTTCTGACGAGGGAGAGAATCAGACCGACCGGCTCGGGAAGAAAAGAGGTCGATTGCCCGGCAGTTATCAAGGCGCTTGCTTCGGGTTTTGGTACCTGGATGGCAGTGCCCATTGAACTGGATGACGGATGCTTTGGTTTTTTTATGCTCGGTTCACCTTCTGTCGATACATATGTAGAAGCGGACCTGATCTTCGTTGAGACGCTGATCAGGCAAATCTCGGGAGTGATCCGCTACCAGGTTTCCAAGGAGGTTAGGGAAGAAGCGTTCAGAAAGCAACTGACCGGACCGGATAAGTTCATGGGGATTGTTGGTCGAAGTCGACAGATGCAACAAGTCTATCGGATGATCCAAGCCGTAGCCGACTCAGCAAGTACCGTCCTTATCACGGGGGAGAGCGGCACGGGTAAAGAGCTTGTCGCGCACGCCATGCACCGGGCAGGTAAGTACCGTGACACTCCGTTCATCTCTGCCCACTGTTCTTCGTTTGTTCCGACCCTAGTTCATTCGGAGATATTTGGGCATGAGAAAGGTGCCTTTACCGGGGCTACTACCCGCAAGCTGGGACGCTTGGAAAGGGCTCAAGGGGGCATCCTTTTCTTGGACGAAGTGGCTGATTTGCCTTTGGAGACCCAGGTACTTCTGCTTCGATTCCTTCAGGACAAGAGTTTTGAGCGTGTGGGGGGAGAACGTCCTGTCGAGGTTAATGTAAGGGTTATTGCCGCAACCAACAAAGACATTGAAAAACAGATGGAGGCAGGTCGCCTACGGGAAGATTTCTATTATCGGCTGAACGTGATCCCCATCAAGCTGCCTCCATTACGAGAACGCATAGCAGATGTCCCCTTGCTTGCCGATCATTTTCTGAGGACCTACTGCCTCATAGAAGGTAAAAGAATTGCGGGCTTTGATACCGAGGCCATGAAACTGATGATGGACTATGATTGGCCGGGTAACGTGAGGGAACTCCAAAACACGGTGGCCAGATGCGTGGTTTTGGCCACTGGGAAGTACATTGCCGTTGATGCGCTCCCGGGCAGGATGCGCACCTCCGAGCGGGAGCAAAAAGAATTCTCATTGGCAAAAAATGAGAAGAGTCTCATATTGAACGTTATGCATGAATGTAATTGGAACAAACATAAGGCAGCCCGCTTGCTATCCATAAGCCGAGGCACCCTCTATAGCAAACTGAAGCGTTATGATCTCCACCCCAAGATGTAGAGCCTAAAATGGGTTGTATTTTGAACAAACTGACCCTTGTTGGGTTGTAATTTGAACAGTCCGCGATTCCATCGGTTCAATCCACTGCATTAGCACGGAAACTGCCCCTGGAAGCCCATGAGGGAGCCAGTTATTGAACACTTCCAGCACGTATTTGACAACCGCCCCCGTGTGCTTCCCTGCCACAAAATGTGATAATCAGCTATAAATTAAGAAGGTTATCCCCCTAGACCGCGCTTCTCAAACAAAAGTTACGGCTCTGGCACGTAACTTGAGTACACGTCGAATACAAGATTTACCGTTCTTCGGATCACCTTCTATTAGGCGTAGTTAACCGTGCCATTTAACGCAGGACAACCGTATCAATTCACCGTGACACAGTCGCGGCCGACATAGGTATGAGAGAGAAATCAAGAGATATGATCGGTTACGGGCTGGCCCTAATAACGCAGGACCGGCGACTTGAGAAGATTATGAGAAGGATCTCAAATCACCTTGGCTATGAACTCAGCGTTTATGAGAATTGCGCCGACTTTGTTAAGGATTTTGGAGGTAACGAGTGGGGAGTTGTTGTCATTGATGGGTACATTTGCTCTGAGCCCTATTTGATGGATTTCCAGATGGTCTTTGCTGAAGCACCCGCATGGCAAGCCATCTACTTGCCTAGTACCAATAAAAAACAAGAAATTGAGGAAGCCATGGCTATCGGAGCATTCGGCTGCCTGCACAGGCCGGTTAACGAGCAGGAAGTGCGACAGATGATAGAATCAGCCTTGGGAATGTGAGAAGTTGAAGAAAAACTTATAAGTTAGATGAAGTAAGAGATATTAGGGAGAATGTTTATGGGAAGGACGGTACTTGCTGTTGATGATGAGGCTCAGACGAGAGATTTTGTTTCTACCGTGCTGGAGGAAAGCGGCTATACACCCGTTTTGGCTGAAGATGGTGAACAGGCCATGGAAATCATTAAACAAAACAAACCGGACTTAATTATCCTTGATATTATGATGCCAAAGCAAAGTGGCATCAAGATGTATCGCCAAGTAAAGAGTACCGAGTCATTAAAGGACATACCTGTCATCATATATTCCGGCTTACCTAGGAGAACATTGCTGCGGGCTCAGGCAGCTCTGACGGAAGCCCGTGGTGAAAGTGTGCCGGAACCAGATGCTTTTTTAGAAAAGCCTGTAACACCTGAGCGCCTGGAGGCCACCATCAAGAAAATCTTAGGCTAGGGTGCATTTGGTAGATTTGGCAACAGCTGCGGAGTGGGTCAGCGATGGAAGTAGGAAGATTACTCTATGCCACGGACATGAGAGAACCGAGCTTTTCTAAAGTTGAGCCGGTGTTGACTCTTCGCACCCTGGGGCTCAAGGAAGTTGTCCTGTTGCATACAACCAAGGTGGAAGACTGGGACGGGAAGGTTGCTGATCACGGCTTGAAATCGAAGACCTTCATGGTGGACGGGCCCTTGGTACCTGCCATCTTGAATACTGCCCATCGTGAGACAGTCTCACTGATCGCGGTCAGCCTGAACAGAGATAAAAGGGGGCTACTGGGCGGTTCTGTGACAACGAAGTTGCTGAGGGCATCTTCTCTGCCGATCCTTGTTATCCCCGAAGATGCTCAGGCGACCAGATCCATGGAAAGAGGCGTATTTACTCATCTTGTATTTGCTACTGACTGGTCACGTTCCTCGGAAAAGGCCCTAGGTTACATCCTAAACTTCAAAGATTTTATCTCGACGCTGGAAATCGTCCATGTCATAGACAAAAGGCTGGACGTAAGAGATATGCGAGTCCTCAAAGGGAAGCTTGTACAAACGAGGAACGTATTGTCGGGGCGGGGAATAGATGCTGAGTCCCATATCTATGCGGGTAAGCGACCCGAAGAAATCATGCTGGCAGCCAAGGATTATGATGCCACCTGTATTGTCATGGGAACCACCGGCAAGTCTGCCCTGAAAGCTTTTTTGGCCCATAGTTGTTCCTGTCGGGTTGCAGAATCCTCCCTCGTGCCTACATTGGTCGTCCCTTGATATTGGGAGATGGATTAGTAGGAAAGGAAAAAGGAGATGGAAGTTACATTGTTGTTAGAGGCAACAGAAAACGCGTTCAGGATTTTAGAGCGGGCTAGGGCGCATGCGGTAGGCGTATTAGACACGGCTGTTGAGTTTGTGGCAGAGGAGACGCGATATTGTGACGCAAAAAGGTGCAAAGTCCTTTTCACAGGGGTCCAGAGAAGAAAAACGCGTTTTCAGAATTTTCTTGGGACGACTGTTATCCTCTTTGCGTTCTGGATGCTGCTCTCAGGCAAGTTTGATGCATTTCATCTTACACTTGGCGTCATCTGTTGTGCTCTGGTCTCCTACATGTTCCATGACCTATTATTTGCCAACGTGAGATTTGGAGACATGCGCACGGTGGCTGGCAGGTTTATTGCTTATATTCCCTGGCTCATTCAGCAGATTATGTTAGCCAATATCCATGTGGTCTCTCTGGTAGTGCGTCGCAAGATGCCGATAGATCCTCAGGTTTTGACATTCAAGACAAAATTGGAGACCGATATCTCCCACGTAACCCTGGCTAATTCCATCACCCTCACGCCGGGGACGATCACCATGGATATTAAAGACGGGGTCTTTTACGTGCATGCGTTGAGCCAAAAAGTTGCCGAGGATCTGGACGCCGGTGAGATGGAAGACAGGGTGGCTCATATATTCATGGAGGCCGATCACTTGTACGTGCAGGATGTGCTGGATGCCACGCGCATTTACGAAACGCTTCGTCTGTAGGTTATTTAAAGTTATCCAGCTCGGTAGCAATTAGGGAAGGAGATATAATGATTCGGGAGAGCGATGATGTCATTGTAAAGACACTTGCAAGGTTACTTGCACCATTTATTGTGGCCTATGCCCTGTATGTGGTCATGCATGGACATTACAGCCCCGGGGGAGGCTTTCAGGGAGGCGTGATTCTGGCGGCCGCTTTCGTCTTGCTGGGTGTCAGCTACGGCTTGGAAAAGACAAGGAGGCGGATGTCCGAAAAGGTTGCAGGAGTCATCAGCAGTATTGGCGTATTTATCTATGGGGGTATTGGGGCCCTTTGTCTGATCCTGGGTGGAAATTATCTCCATTATGGCAAGCTCAGCAAGATCCTTGGCGTGGACACAGCCCACGCAAGGTCACTGGGAATCTTAGGTGTGGAGATTGGCGTCGCGTTGGCAGTCATGGCAGTCATGTGCACTATCTTTTTTGCTATATTCACAGTGGGGGAATCCCCTGAGGATGACGGGAGTGTAGAATGACTCAATTCTTTTTGATCATAGGAGTTGGGATGTGTGTATTGGTCCTACTTTGTCTATACCGCGTCACGTACGGGCCCACAATCCTAAATAGGGCAGCGGGCATCTCTGCCGTTGGTACAAAGACGTTGATTATTTTACTCCTCATGGGCGTTATCTATGACAGGATAGACATGTTTATCGACATCAGTATGGTATACGCCCTGTTAAATTTCCTAGGGACTGTCGTTTTGGCAAAATATCTTGAGAGTTCAGGAGAAGTGTAATGCTAGTCAAAGACGTTGTAGTCATATTGTTTATGTTGGGTGGTTTGTTCTTATTTGCCACAGCCACGTTGGGTCTGCTGCGTCTGCCTGATTTCTATGCAAGGCTCCACGCGACCGGCAAAGCCGACACCTTGGGAGCCCTTTGGGCACTTATAGGGCTTGCCGTATATCACGGGTTTTCTTTAACTAGCGCAAAGATCGTCTTTATTGCAGTCTTCATGTTTCTGGCTCAACCCACAGCCACCCACGCCATTTCAAGGGCGGCCTTTAGGTGTGGGGTCCAGCCTTGGACATGTGAAGACGCAGTTCTACTCAAGGATGACATCGTGGAACAAGGAGGTGCAAAATGATCCTGCCATTTAATTTGATCTTGGTTCTCTTTGTCTACATATGTGCCATAGCCGCCATTACCATCAAGGATCTTTTGAGCGCAGTCGTCATTCTCGGAGCGTATAGCTTTCTTATGTGCCTGCTTTGGACTGAAATGGCCGCCATTGATGTTGCCTTCACAGAGGCCTCTGTCAGTGCAGGAATCGGCACAGTGCTCATGATTGGAGCGGTAAGTAAAACCAAAAGGAGGTCGAAAGATTGAAAACTTTTGGCATTATGATTCAAGTGCTTTTAGGAGCCGCTCTTATTTATGGAACCCTCGATATGCCCAAGTGGGGTGATCCCCATTCCCCTGCCGCCTCACACGTATCTCCCTATTACCTTCAGCATAGCATAGAGCATACGGCGACCCCCAACGTGGTGACCTCCGTCCTGGCTGACTACAGGAGTTATGACACGCTTGGAGAGACCACGGTTATTTTTACGGCTGGCATGGCATGCCTATTGTTGTTGAAAAGAAGAGATAAGAGCTAGAGGAAGCGTCATGTTTGACTTCATCATCGACCATTATAACTATTGGACATACATCGGCCTGATGATCATAGGCTTCTATGCCATGATGACAAAAAGGAACCTGATAAAAAAGATCATCGGCATGAACATATTTCAGTCAGCCATCATATT
>CP070769.1:2099237-2101852 GCA_020347085.1 Desulfobacterales bacterium | reverse complement strand
ACAAATCCAAACAGGCCTCGCAATCTTCACAGTCACACAGGTCAATTACCGGAATCTTCATTTCATGACTACCCTTTTGACTGCTAAGCAGAATTCTGTGCGCACTTCCGTCTGCAGCTTACACTTTTGAGGCGAGGGGCAAGGGGCCAGAGGCGAGGGAGGGCCTATAGCCCACTACTAACTCGGAAGCGCCTTGGCAATCTTTTTGCCAAGCTCGTAGGATGCCTCGATCCCTTTGTCATCCGGAACGTATTGTATCTTCAAGCCCGGATCGACCAGTTCAAACTTCATCGCCTCGAGTTCCTTGTTGATCATCTTAACCGCTTCGCCGCTCCAGCCATAAGACCCGAAAGCCGCGCCAATCTTGTTCTTGGGTTTCAGGCCCTTCATGTAGCTCAGGAAATCGCTCACCGTCGGAAAAAGGCCATTATTCAGCGTTGGAGAGCCAACAACGACTGCCCCTGCATCCAGCACTTCTGTCATGACATCGCTACGATGGCAGGCTCGCAAATGCATGGGTCTTGTATCCACACCTTCTTCACCAAGGCCGGCGACAATAGCCTCCGCCATCTTTTCCGTGCTGTGCCACATGGTATCATAAGCGACCACGGCCTTTCTTTTAGGTTTCTGCGTGCTCCACTCCACATAGGCGTTGATGATCTTGGCGGGGTCTTGCCGCCACATAATACCGTGGTCCGGACAGATCATGTCAAACACCAGACCCAGCTTTTGTACCTTTTCGACCAGTTTGAGGACGAGTGGCGCATAAAGAAGCAGGATATTGGCAAAGTATTTTGCAGCATGCGGCATGATGGCATCACCGACCTGATCGTCAAATCGCTCCAGGCTCGCATAATGCTGGCCAAAGGCGTCGCTGGAGAAAAGGAGACGGTCCTCCTTGACATAAGTAAACATGCTAGCTGGCCAGTGCAGCATTCTGGTCTCCATGAAGGAAAGCGTTTTTTTCCCGAGACTCAATTCTCCGCCATCATCCACAGGCTGGTAGTTCCATCTCTGGCGGAAATGACGGGGGAGATTCTTTAAACCCATCTTCGAGCAATAAAGGGGCTTATCCTCCCCAATCCTGTGCATGACCCTTGGCAGACCGCCTGAATGATCCATCTCGGTGTGATTGCTGATCACGCAGTCGATCTTTCTGGGCTCCACGATTTGACTAATGCTGTGGAGCAGTTCATCCACAAAGCCCTTCTTGGTAGTATCAATTAACGCAATCTTTTCATCCACAATCAGAAAAGCATTGTACGTGGTGCCATGCGGAGTCAAATAACCATGCATGTCTCTGATATTCCAATCCACAGCACCCACCCAGTAAATATCTTTTGCGATTTCTAAAGGTTTCATAGGCCCTTCCTTGAATGAATGGTTTGTTCTGTTCTTTTCACCAATGCCTTATAGAGGCAAGAATGCAGTTTAACCTTAATATGATCCAATGTTTCTTTATTTTGTTTACGCTCAATTGAGGTGATGCAACATTAGAACGCATCTCAAAAATGTGGATCAGGGTTCAGGGCAAGGCGCGGGGAGGCGAAAAAGCAGAGCATACACGGTAGTATGTGAGCATTTTGAGCCGACCCCCAACGCCGCCATGGGGACTTAGACGCATTTTTGAGATGCGTTCTAGGGTTATCTCTGACTGATAATATAATCGTAGGCAGCCAGGGCCGCTTTGGCTCCTTCGCCAGCCGCCACAATGACCTGTTTGAACGGGACATCCGTTACGTCTCCGCATGCAAAGACCCCTGACACCCCTGTGTGGCACCTGGAGTCTACCACGATCTCTCCTATGCTGTTTGTTTTCAATGTGTCGATAACCATCTCAGAGTTGGGCAGGAGCCCAATCTCCACAATGACGCCCTGCACATCGAGTCGCTTAACCTCACCGGTCTTCATTGACGCGATCTCCATCCCCTCAACCGCCGATTCGCCTACAATCCGTTGAATCTTATACTCGGTAAAGACTTCCACCTTAGGCGAACCCATCACCTTGTCCTGAAGGATCTGGTCGCCAGTCAATGGTGTCAGAGATATCGTGTACACCTTTTTGGCAACTTTCATGAGGTCAATGACTGCCCCAAGGGCTGAATTGCCGCCTCCTGCGACAGCAACGTCAAGGTCTGCGAACAGCGGAGCATCGCAGGTGGAGCAATATGTTACCCCTCTGCCGACCAACTCCTTTTCCCCCGGCACATCAAGCGGGCGGGGACGCTTTCCTGTGGCGATGATCACTGTCTTGGCAAGATAGCCCTTTCCATCAGCCGTGGTAACCTTCTTTATTTTGCCGGTCAACTCCAGGACGGTCGCACCAACGCCTATGAGTTTTTCCACACCGTACTTCTCAACATGCTCCTCAAACTTTGCAACGAGATCGGCAGTCTCTATCTGGCTAAACCCTAAATAGTTATTCACATCGTATGTCCAGGTCACCTGTCCCCCGATATCTTCGCTAATGACCACGGTTTTAAGGACTTTTCGTGCAGCATAAATAGCTGCACTCAAACCAGCCGGACCGCCGCCTATGATAATCACATCATAGAGCGGAGAAACGGGTTCTTGCCCAGCGAGCCCCAACCTTTGATTCAACTCGCCGGTAGCTT
>CP070769.1:2095851-2099137 GCA_020347085.1 Desulfobacterales bacterium | reverse complement strand
TGTCGCATCTTAAGGGTGACAATTGGCAAACCAGACTCTGGACCGATGTGATGCGTGGTGTAGCGTTTCAGGAACTCCCCGGAGGAGAGTTTCAACCCATGCTTGAGACGAAGGATATCGTACGGGGTCAAGAACTGATTTAGATCGCCGCAACATCTGTTGAAACAGGCGATGTCTGGGTGGCAAGAAAACTGGAATGCGTCTTCCAAGGCAAGCTTCTTGAAATCTTTCATGAACGTAGAACTCGGCGCCGCTTTGCCGCACAAGTTGGCGTCATCAAGCCATGATAGCATGGTGTCATGGGTTCCCTTCCAAGTATTGCACATAATGACAGATTGAAGCTCCCTGCAGTCCCGATGAATCGCGACAGGGAATGCGCTCGCTGTCACAGTTCAAACCCACCCTGCTTCGCGTTTAGCATTTTAGGAGGCATGAAGTCAACCAAAGTGGGCTGGCCTTGAGGGCTCACGGGTTGTGTCTGAGTGGCTTGCTCCCAGGACGCGAAGCGCAACCCCAAGGCCGACCCCATCGTTCACAACCCAGTCCACCAGCCCTGGTCACATTCAGAGGCGCCTACAATATATGGTACTCCAGCCCCATTTAACAACAACATGCAGTGTGGGCTGGAATGCGCTTTTTTGTTGTCGGAAATGGTCCCAAGTTCCACCTAAAAAGGCTTGACAAAACTGGCGCATAATGATACAAGGAAAGCCTTTTTGCGGAGGCCTGTAATCCCGCGAATTTCTTTGTAAAACAGCCTAAATTTCTCCACGTCAAACAATGGCGTTTACGATATTTTGTGGCCACCCCTATAGCGCCTAAAATCCAGACGGGTGCTTGACACCCGAGCAGCGGTTGTTGGTGCTGCAGATTGTGAAAGTAATAACATTTATTCGAGGGCTGGTGCGTTTACTTCCTGATGTGTTTCAAACAAATCACGAGATGTAGGCTCTGTGCGCAGAGGGGCCGTGCAAACTCAGCTGAAAGGGGGGATGTGATAGCTGGTGCTTATTAGACGGGAGATGTCGAGCCACACAGTGGCATCGTGTAGAGATCTCCCCGGGAATTACAAAAAAAAATCCATTTAGGAGGTACATTCAATGCCAAGTTTTGTCATTAACGAGAAATGTGATGGCTGCAAAGGCGGGGAAAAGACCGCTTGCATGTACATCTGTCCCAATGACCTGATGGTCTTGGAGCCAAACGAGATGAAGGCGTACAACCAGGAGCCGGATCAGTGTTGGGAATGCTTTTCGTGCGTGAAGATTTGCCCTACCCAGGCGATTGAGGTCAGAGGCTATTCTGATTTTGTTCCTCTTGGCTCCAGTGTTATGCCGATGAGAGGCACTGAGGATGTCATGTGGACATGCAAGTTCAGGAACGGCCTGATCAAGCGCTTCAAGTTCCCCATCCGGACCACACCGGAGGGTGCAGCAAATGAATACGCCGATCTGAAAGGTCAGGACCTTGACAGCGGTTTGCTCTCTACTGAGGAAGCAGAGGGCAAGACCCTGACAACGCCTCAGACTTAGGGCATGTCAGGAGGGATTTGATCGGACAAAGAACTTATCATTTAAGGAGGATAAGAATATGGCATTACCGAATAAACCGACGGGAGAGCTTCTCGCGGTAAGAGATCCGGAAGTTGAAGAAAGAGACGTTGATATACTAATAGTCGGCGGCGGTATGGCTGCCTGCGGTTCCGCCTTCGAGGTCAAGAAATGGTCGGGTGACAAGACAGTCCTTCTGGTTGACAAGGCGGCCATGGAGCGAAGCGGTGCCGTGGCCCAGGGGCTTTCAGCCATCAACACCTACATAGGCGAGAATGCGCCTGAAGACTACGTCAAGATGGTCCGAAACGATCTTATGGGCCTCACCCGCGATGACCTTGTCTACGATCTGGCCCGACACGTGGACGACTCCGTCCATCTCTTTGAGGAGTGGGGCCTTCCCATCTGGAAAAAGAGCCCCGAAGGCAAGAGCATAGATGGCGCAAGGGGCCAGGAGCTGGGCACCCTGAAGTCTGGGGCCCCACCTGTCCGCACCGGCAAATGGCAGATCATGATCAACGGCGAGTCTTACAAGTGCATCGTGGCCGAGGCGGCCAAGAAGGCACTCGGTGAAGAGAACATCCTGGAGAGGGTCTTTATCGTAAAGCTCCTTCTGGATGCAAACAAGGAGAACACCATTGCCGGCGCCGTTGGCTTCAGCGTGCGCGAGAACAAAGTGTACGTCATCAAGTGCAAAGCGATGATGGTTGCCTGCGGCGGTGCAGTGAATATCTACATGCCTCGCTCCCAGGGTGAGGGCAAGGGGCGTGCCTGGTATCCGGTGTGGAACTCAGGCTCTACCTACACCATGTGTGCACAGGTCGGTGCCGAGCTGACCATGATGGAGAATCGGTTCACCCCGGCTCGTTTCAAGGACGGCTATGGTCCGGTGGGTGCCTGGTTCCTGCTCTTCAAGGCAAAGACCTTAAACGGGTTGGGCGAGAACTTTGCAGCGAGTGATTTTGCAAAGAGCGAGCTTGAAAAGTACGCACCTTATGGGCTTGCTGCTGTGACCCCCACCTGCCTGAGGAACCACCTCATGCTGGCGGAGATGAAGGCAGGCCGCGGCCCGATCATGATGGACACCGTGACCGCGCTGGCTGCCCTTGGCGAAACCATGGATGCCAAAGAGCTCAAGCACCTTGAGTCTGAGGCATGGGAGGACTTCCTTGACATGACGTGCGGCCAGGCCAACCTGTGGTGCGCACAAGACTGTGAACCTGAAAAGAAGAACTCCGAAGTCATGCCCACCGAGCCGTATCTGCTGGGTTCTCATTCTGGCTGCTGCGGTATCTGGTGCAGCGGGCCGGATGAAGACTGGGTCCCTGATCACTACAAGTGGGGTTACAACCGCATGACCACGGTCAATGGCCTCTTTACGTCAGGTGACGGCGTGGGCGCCTCCGGGCATAAGTTCTCCTCGGGGTCCCATGCTGAGGGCCGCATCGCCATCAAGGCCCTGTGCAAGTATGTGCGCGACAACGCAGACTTTGCGCCAGCGATCAAGGAATCTGCAAAGGAACTGGTGGACATCATCTACAAACCGGTGAGGCTGTTCCTGGACAACTACCAGTACACCACAGCGGCTGACATCAACCCCGAGTACATTAAGCCTTCTGGCTTTGCCATGCGGTTGATGAAGGCCACCAACGAGTATGGCGGCGGCTGGGCCACCTACTATATGACCAGCGGCAGCAACCTGAACACCCTCATGGATCTGTTCAAGGTGATGCATG
>CP070769.1:2090679-2095751 GCA_020347085.1 Desulfobacterales bacterium | reverse complement strand
GAAATATGCTGATGAAAAATCTTATCCGTTTTTTCCTGCCTCTCGTGGTAGCCCTTGTTTTCGGTTTACTTGGTGCCAGCAAAGCGCTTCAATACAGGCAATACCGTAACCTCGGAACCGAACACAGGCAGCTACAAGAAGGGCTTCAAATTGCAGACGCCATAAGTGGTCCCCGTCAGGCTATAGACCACTACAAAACGTTGAGACCCTCTCTCCCTGAGATTCAATTGAGAATCCTTCAACGCCAGTGGTTGGTGGCCCTTGATATCTTGCATCAAATACAGCTTGTTAAATATAACGCCGTTCTTGACAAAGAAGTCCCGGTGCTGTTTGACAATTTGCAGGGCCACCTCCAGGATATGAAGGATAGGTGCAACCTTGTATTGACAGAGAACGATTTGCTACCTGAGGCAGTTGCCTGGCGTATTTACAATATAAAAGGATCCGTCAATCTGCTTTCAGCCTTTATCGTATTGGAAACAGAAAGAAACTGGAAAAAGGTGATGGGAACCATGAAGGACGCTATTTCAGATCTCAAGTTAGCCATTGCTAGTGCCGACAAGGCGCAGATAAATACAGAGGGCTTTGAAAGGAACATCCCTAGATGGAATCTCGAACTCCTGCATGGGGAACAGTATGTCAAAAAATTCAAGTTTACCAAACTGGAGGCTGAACAGCGCTTGGAGCTCAGAGACAATTTGGAAGCGATCATTCCCGAAAAGGGCGGCTATGCACCCGGAGAACCTGTCGAAAGAAAGGTTGAAAAGTGAGAGGTGGCGTTACCGCCGCCTGGGTCTTTCTTCCGTAACACCAAAACTATAACGTCACGCGATACAAAGCATGCTATTTAACGAGATCCGCTATCTTTGGCTATTGGTTACGATTCCTTGCCTCGTCCTCGTTTCACTCGGAACCTACAGGAAGTCCAACAGATGGCTCTATTCGTTTGCCAGGAGGCAAAAGAAACGAGGAGCAATTGTCCTGACGACTCTTTTGTTTTCTTTTTCACTCGTCGCCCTTACCATTTCCCTCGCTGAACCAAAAGTGCAGTATGAAAAGATATACTTCAATCGCGCAGGAATCGAATTGGTCATGGGCATTGATATTTCTAAGTCTATGCTGGCAGAAGACGTTCCTTTCCCCCCCGAAGGAAAAAAGCTCTTCAATGTCTTTAATCGATTGAATCGCGCTCGCTATTTTGCCTTGAATACCATATCTGAATTACGGGGTGAAAGAATAGGGGCCTTCATATGTGCCAGCATGGGCATCGAGATTGTTCCTTTCACAAGGGACTATGCATTTTGCCGCTACATTATCAAGCACATCAATGACGCTGAGATCACGGTCCCAGGCAGTGATTTGGGCGAAGCCGTAAAAACGGGGATTGACATGCTGGAAGCCTCCGAGCACGGTGCAGCGAAAGCCATAATTCTCGTATCCGATGGAGAAGACATTACACTTGACAAATCCTCCCTTTATGAATCTGCCCAAATCGCCGCAGACAAGCGCATAAGAATATACACGGTTGGCGTTGGGACTGGAAAGGGGGTATTGATTCCTATCAGAAGTGAGGATGGTGCCACCATTTTAGATTACTACGTCGGTGAAGATGGGTTATATCTAAAAACAAGATTAGTTCAAGAAACCTTAAAGCGTATCGCCACGATGACAGGGGGGCAATACTTCCGGGCAGATGAAGAAGGCGCTCCAGAAGATTTGATAAAAGCGATCTTACAGCAGGCCAAGGGTGTCGAGGCAACAAAAAGCGTTGAGCTTGCATGGCTGGACCTATCCCCTTTTTTCCTGTTGGTTGGATTAGGGTCCTTTCTCCTTGGGGCTTGGAAGGCCGGTTAGTGTTTTATATAGAAAAGTCTTTTACGAAAGAAAGGGGGTGAGTCAGCAGGGATTTCAGGATTACGGACACTGCTGAACTTGTAGGATTAGGGTAGACGAAACTGTACAGAGGGTTTAACAAACTGTTTGGAGGACTGAGAAAATGAAAAAGATATCATGGATGATAGTACTCGCTTTTCTCGTAACAGTGACATTGTCGGCCCAATCTGCCCAGGCAGCCTCTGAGAAAATCAGAATTACCTGCTGGGAAGGGTATGCTAAACCGTTTGTGGATGGCTTTAAAAAACTCGTCAAGGAAAAGCACGGTATCGATGTTGACGTAGCCATTTTCAATCCGACAGACCAGGATGAATTCTATATGGCAGCGAAGAACGGTACTGCAGATCTGATTTCTCCCCCGGCAGACCTAGCCAAAACGCCAAGGTTTTACTGCTTCAACAAGGATAGCTATTATCTGTCACCTGTTCGCCTCGATAACGTACCCAACTTCAAACACATGCTTCCTTTTTTCAAGGATGATCAGTCATTAATACACGAAGGCGAACGATATGGCCTGCCATACAACTGTGGGCCTTACGGGTTGGCTTATAATACGGACAAGGTGAAAGAGACGCCCACAAGTTGGGGCATACTTTGGGACCCTCAATATGCCGGGAAATACACGATAAATAACAACTTTCACAAATGCAATATCTGGATAACCGCACTTTATCTAGGGTATACGTATGACGACATATTCGACATCGACAAACTGGATCGAGGCAAGGTCCAAAGCAAGCTGAATATACTGGCAAAAAACGCAAAGACTCTTTGGGATGGCGCAGCCAACCCTGATGAGTTCCCTGAACTGTCTCTCGCCACGACTTGGGGTTTTGCAGCCCAGCAGGCGAACCTCAAGGGCGGCCACTGGCTCATAGCCAGCCCAAAGGAAGGGGGAACAGCCTGGATTGACTATTGGTGCATCACACAGGCTGCCAAAGGACAGGTAAAAAAACTGTGTGAGGAATGGATCAATTTTCAACTATCACCAGAAGTCCAGCAAGAGGTGGTAAAGTCCCAAGGCGTTTCACCGGTGGTGGATAATGTAGGGGGCTTGGTGACGCCGGAGCAGAAAAAGCTCTTTCACGTGGGTGACAACGAGTACTTCAAGACGGTTGCGATCTGGCGCGTGATGAGCGAAAAGACTGAAAAAGCATTCGGCGAAATGTGGGAAGGAGCTAAGAAACAGTGTAAATAGGCGTATCTGTATGAGAGGGAGGCCCAACCCAGTGTCTCGTCTCTGAACTATAACGCCAGCCGAAAGCCTTTTCCGAGCGACATTGAGCATTTTCGGGCACGGAGTGAAGCTCTGCGCTATGAGGCGTCAGTTAAGTGTAGCGTAAGAAATCATAAGCTGTTTGAGGGCCTTAGGCCCGAGTTCTTATGATTTAGCGGAACGAAGCTGACGTCCCGAAAATGGTCACGGAGCAAGGAAAATGGCTTGATGGCAAAGACCTGTTTTTTGAACTAACTTGTGAGACACGACACTAGGGCCCCCTCTCCACTTACCGATCATCATGCACCGGGATTCGAATATTTTATTTCTTTCACATTATGACATTCCTCACAGAAGACCGGAGCTTTTGATGCCTTGTTGGCTGCCCTCTTTACTCGGTGGCAGCCTCTACAAAGTGACATTTTGACATCGTAGAAAGAAAGCGGATCGCCCTCAAGAGTTTCGGTTTTCCTTTTGTGGCAATTGCGGCAAGCCTCCTTTTTCTTGCCACTTTTTATATGATGGCATACAGCACAGTCGCCCTTTACGTATTTTCCGTGGTTATTGTGAAAAAAGGTGACTGATCCCAGACTTGTCTGAAAAACAATAGAAGTAGGGCCCTTCCCTGCTGCCCATAGAACGACGGGTGCAAAAAGAACTGCTAATACTACGGTTAAAGCCCTTGGCCACCGCCGCATCTTGTCATTATCCATCAGCCGAACAAAAGCGATTTCGCATGCCGCAGCGACAAGCATTCGAAATCATCAAAAGTTGATCCGCATGCTAGCCGCTTTGTTTCGCCACGCCTAAGTATTTTAGGCCGGCTGGAAATTCCCGTCATATTTCCCTATCCGTCAACACGATTCCTGTCCAGGTTACCTTATCATCGCGAAATTCAGTGTCCAAGTTTAACCTCTTGAGTAAACCCACTACATCTATCGCGAAGGCCTCCATCGATGCCCTGGCCTCGTCAGGATATTCGCAAGGTTCGTCTCTATATCCAGCACACTCCTCACACAGATCGCAGTTTCCGCCAATCATTCCCCAGATATTTTTAAAACCCAGATTCTCCTTGAGATACTTTTCTGTTTCAAGAATCATACGGTGGAGTTTAAGTTTAGTTTTTCTTAATCCTTCTTTATCGTTCTGCACATCTATTTTCCTGCAATATTGGACCAGAATGCCAGCCTTAAATCCTTTGAGTTTTTCTCTTGTTTCCGAAACTGTGCCTGTATTGGGAGGGCAGGTTAAATGTTTGTCGTAACGGCCACATTTGTCTTCACAGCAGTAATTCCGTATTCTCTCTTCAGGAACAAGCAGTCGGGCATCCACGAATTGACAATTAGTAGCCCCCAAGTCCTTCAAATATTCTATAATTGTTTGACGGTTCATTGTCCTTTAGAGCCTGGTTCTGACAGGCTAACTGATTGGGATTGCGATTTTGTTTACCATGTCTGGCGATATACACTGTAATAAACATGGGAAAACGTCAAGCGTTTTGAAAAAACTTCCAGACCGCTTTTCCAATCACATATAACCAATGTTGAAAATATCTTGATGGTTCCTTTGCCTTGCAGCCTCAAACAGGCCCGTCACCTTGACCTTGGGTTTGGCCACAGCCTGGGCAAGCAATCGGAAACTTCCCTTTGTGTTTGATCCGGACCTAAACAGTGCTTATGTTATTACCATATAAAACGACCATATTAAGTCATTTCGACCGGCTCGCTCCCCGGACACGGAGTGCTGCCGTAGGGCTGAATCCTTGCCCTTTAGGGCGGGGAGGCTTCACATGGACGTATGAATCGAGGCGTGTCCCATCGGCAATTCTATGATACCTACTAACGCGAAACTGATACTTCAGACGGCTGTCCAAATGACAAAGCTCCTGTGGGAGAAAGATGATGCGTGCTGAGGACAAGCTCCGAGATGAGATCAACAAATGTCGAAATTGTCAGGCATGCGA
>CP070769.1:2080878-2090579 GCA_020347085.1 Desulfobacterales bacterium | reverse complement strand
CGGGACTGCGCGCCCCCCCGCGCCTTGCCCTGAACCCTGATCCACATTCTTGAGATGCGTTGTTGTATCCACTGAGGTGGTCAGGAAAATTTCCTTTTCCCTACGGCGTTCTCGAACGCATCATCTGAGATAACACCACCACCGCAAGGCTGTATGCAACGGCTGCAATGCACAAGACCGTGGTGAACCCGTAGCTCAGGGCAATAAGTACGGCCAAGACCGAGCCTACCACCGAAACACTCGCATTCACAGCCCATGCCCATGGAATCGCACCCTCAAAGCGCAAGCTCAAGGTGCGTACACCCGCGGGAAAGAACATCCCCATGACAAACCCCAAAGGCAAGATCACGAAAAAAGCGACGCCATAGCGGATCCAGAGAGGCCAGGCCATGGCGGGCGTCAACAGTCTGTGCAGCCAGAAGACATATGCAAGGAGTAACACGGGGGCTACGAGCAAAGCGGGGACCCTGCCCAGGAACCTCTTCAGAAACAGCTCATCGTGAGTCCTCTCTACAATGACTTTTCTGGAATAATAGCTTCCGAGGGCCGAGGCCACCAGCACAGAAAAGAGGACTGCTGAAAAGGCGTACACCGGCCTTGCCAAAATGAGAATGAAGCGCTGGATCAGGGAAATTTCTGTGAGCATAAAGGCAATCCCTATGAGAGCGAAGTACGCTAAAAACCAGGATGAAGGGGGTCGACCAGCCTTTCTGAGCGGAAGGGTTATCAGAACGAGACTGATGACGACCGCCTGAAAGAAGATGAGATGAACCAGGTACCCCCCTTCCAGAATTAACTGCCATTTGTTCCCGTACACACGGTACAATGGAACAACTTTTCCCATCCTGAAATTGTGATAGAAAAAAGGTTTGTCATCTGTCACAGGCCGAACATCAAACAGGTAGGTCTTGAAGAAGGCCTCTCTGGTGCGGGGCCCTGAGATCTTTTGCATGATGTCATAATAAAGGGGACTGGGAAAACGATTGTATGTGTTCGCCTCTCGTCTGGGCATCTCCGGATAGGAAATAAGGTCGAAATGAAGCCGGCGGCAAAACGTTTTTATCTGGTCAATTTCGTGGGCTTTAAACGGGCTTCTCTTGACGAGGAGCGTGAAGGTGCCCCAACTCCTGATTGCCCCAATATGTTTGGCGGGATCCTTTACACCGATCGCCTCAAGGGCCGCCGTCGCCAGGGCCGCCAACCTTATTTCGTGTCGGGGTGGCGGCAAGAGATACTTGGTCACGGTCAGGACCCCTTCAGATGTGAGTGCACTGATGTAGGCCTTGAAGGCCTCTACTGTCAGTGTATAGTCCTCAGAGAGGCCATAAAGGCCGGAGGAGATAGCCCCAAGGCTGTCGGTCAGAGGCAGCTGGATCACATCAAAGCGTTCAGGAGCCCTAAGAAGAAAACTCCTTGCTTGTTCCTCGACTACTGTAGCCTCATTCCCATAGAGATTACCGCTAAATCCACTCAGCAAATCCTTCATAATCCCGAGCACAACAGGATTGGCGTGGGTGGTTACGATGTCGTTTACGCCATGATAACGGGCCACGAGAATGTCCAGGCCGCCTAACGGTTCCATGATGAGCACACGGTGGGGCTTTCCGATCACATAAGGAAGCGATGCCGGAAGAAACCCCGTAAATGCCAATTGACTCACATTTCCCGTGAAGCGAGTCACCGCATTTAGATGCCCGGCATCCAGACAGAGGCCCAGCTGTTCTGGTAGGCTACCTTGGAATTCAAGACTGAGGCCGGGTGCAAAGCGGGCCGCTTTGCTCTCAATGACGTCAACCCTGGCTGCTGGGTGCCATAGGGTTTCGAGGGTGCGGGCGTTAGGATATCTGAGGGCCACCTTTAGGGCCTTGTAAGGCGAGATATTGAGGGCAAGAAATCCCGGTCTTATCATGAGAAGAATCAATAAAATCAGTATCCATGGTCCTCGTACAAGGTTAATTTTCCGCCCGTTGGCTCGAAAGGCAACAGAAGCTAACCCCGAAAGGAGACAAACAAGGAATACTGTGCCTGCCTCCCCGGCAAAGGCATATGTAAAGAACAAGGTTATGCAGCCCAGGCCGGCGCCGACCAGGTCGCAAGCATATAGACGATTTACGGCCTCTGGGTTGCCTGTGTAGACCAGCGCCAGGATCAGACCGGCAAAAAAGAAAGGGACGGCCAGCACAATATAGTAGCCTATTAAATAGACCGCCTGATAGCGATCCCAGATAATGCGGGCTGGGTCAAAGGGAATCATGTTTGAACACCAGTAAGCAGCAAGGGTAGCCAGGGAAAAACCAAGCCCCAGCCAGGCGAGGGTCCGGCGTGCGGGAAGCTCTCTGATCCTTGGGACCATCATCAAGAACGTGCCGCTTGCACCGAAGCCCAAAAAGGCAATGCTTACCACCATGAAAGCGAAATGGTGCCAAAGCGCCACGGAGAATAGGCGCGTCAAAGAGACCTGAAGCATGAGTGTAGCCAGGGAGGTCAGGCTCACTCCAGCAAGGAGGCCAGGGCCTAAAGAATGTCTTTCATTTCCATCCATGGATGCCACAAACAGAACAAGCTACTAGCCCGCATTTTAGGATGATACCACTTCATGCAATAAAGTTAGAAAACAAAAATTTGAAATTAGCCGGCCAGTGTGTTAAATTTCATGTTTATAAATCGTAGAATATATCAAGATGATAGGACGTCGTTTCGATGGCTGGTAGCCTAAGATAGCGAATGGTCGGATCACCGAGCATTGCAGCAATCTGTCACATAGAAACGTGAAGATTCTCAAATAGCCATGATGCTGCCCGTTCATGATTGTTTGAAGACAAACCCCGTGCTTCGCGCGGGGTCCCAAACTTAAACGTGGGAACTGACGTTCCTCTTTATTTGAAGATTCCCTGAAGCAAGCTGCAGGGAATGTTCTGCCTGACGGCAGTGCTTCGCAGCGACTGTAAGGAACCATACCATTTTTTGATCCGCTCGCTAACCCCGCAGAAAGCTGCGAAGAATGCGCTCGCTGTTGCAGTTCACGGCCTTTGGCTATGTAATAAAGCCACCCTCTATACGGGTGGTCGTTTACTCGGTTGATCGAATGCTAGGGTAAGGAGAGCTATGTTATTGATATGTCAAAAGAATTGATCATCAATGCGGCCGATCACGAAACCCGGGTTGCCTTTGTGGAGGATGGCAACCCACGGGAACTCTTCATTGAGAGACCCAAGGAATCTGATATTACAGGCAATATCTATAAAGGACGTGTCGTGCGCGTGCTTCCCGGGATGCAGGCCGCTTTTGTTGATATAGGCCTTGAGCAGGCTGCTTTCATCTACGTAGCTGATGTTTTGAACCATAATCAGGAGTTCGAATATCTCATGCAGTTTTTCCCCGATAAGGCCGAGAACGGTTTCACCGACCTTGATAATGAAAAGCGGCCCCCGTCGCTTGACCAAGAGTTTATGATTGAAGATCTTCTAAATGAGGGACAAGAGATTATGGTCCAGGTGTCCAAGGCCTCGATAGGAAACAAGGGATCCAGAATCACGAGCAGGATATCACTGCCGGGCCGCTTTCTGGTCCTCATGCCGACCACAGATCATATAGGGATCTCTCGACGCATAGAGGATGAAGATGAACGAAGGCGGCTGAAAGAAGCCTTAATGGACATCCGGTCTGAAAACTACGGCTTCATTGCAAGGACAGTAAGTGATGGAGTCAGTAGAGAAAAACTTGCCAATGAAATGAACTTTCTTACGTCCCTGTGGCTGGACATTCAGAAGAAGGGTGCTAGTGCACCAGCGCCAAGCATGTTGCACCAGGAGCTCAATGTGACGCTTCGAGCGGTCCGGGACCTCTTCACGCATGAAGTTGAAAAGCTCGTGATTGATTCCCAGGCGGGATACGAGGAAATTTTAAAGTTTCTGGATACATTTATGCCAAAGCTGAAGACGTCCGTCGAACTGTATGAGGACAGCGAGCCAATTTTTGATGCCTACAACCTAGAATCGGAAATATCCCGTGCCTTAAAGAAGAAGGTATGGCTTAAATCCGGAGGATATATTGTCATTGAGCATACGGAAGCCTTTGTGGCCATTGATGTCAACACCGGTCGGTATGTAGGAAGACAAAATTTAGAGGAGACTATCCTCAAAACAAACCTTGAAGCGGTCAAGGAGATTGCCTATCAGATCAGACTCCGAGATATTGGTGGCCAAATCATTATTGATTTTATAGACATGGAGAAGAAGTCGAATCGAGAAAGGGTCTGCAATGCCCTCAAGGAAGCCCTCAAGAAAGACCGGAGCAAAACCCACGTGCTTCCCATGTCTGAGTTGGGGCTGATTGAAATGACGCGAAAGCGCACTCGTGAAACCCTAAATCGTATGCTCTGTGAACCATGCTTTTACTGTGAGGGGGAAGGTTATCTCCAGTCGAGGCGAACGATTTGCTATAATATTTATCATGATATGCTGCGGGAATCTGGCGAGATGATGGCTCCGTACGTCACACTAAAGGTACACCCCGAGATTGCCGAACTGCTGCTGGGGGAGGAAAGTTCATTGGTAGATTCCCTCGAAGCGATCCTGAACAGAAAAATTATTGTTCGGCCTGATGTACATTTCCACCTCGAGCAATATGAGATGTATGAAATGCACAAGAATTAGCTTGACACTTTGGAAGAATTAGTTAAAATAATAGTTTACGTCAATTTAGCATACACGTATTTGTTCATTTGGGAAGGTTACTCACATGTACGCAGTAATATCGACTGGGGGCAAACAATACAAAGTCTCGGAAGGGGACACGATAAGGGTTGAAAAGATCCAAGGTGAGATTGGTGAGTCCGTCTCCTTTGACCGTGTACTCATCTTTTCCAATGGCAAGACTGTTAAGGTCGGCCAGCCGACACTGGCCGATGTGGCTGTGACAGGTCACATCGTGGAACAAGGAAAGGCGAAAAAGGTCATCGTTTTCAAGCAGAGACGGCGGAAACGTTATCGGAGGAAGCAGGGCCATCGGCAGAAGTACACGGCGCTTAAGATCGATAATATTAAGATAACATAGCGAAGACATCAAGGAGCAACAAAGCCATGGCGCATAAGAAAGCAGGAGGGAGTTCACGAAACGGCCGTGACAGCGCCGGCCAGCGGCGTGGTGTGAAGCGTTTCGGCGGACAAAAGGTTGCGGCAGGTCATATACTAGTCCGGCAGCTTGGAACGAAGATACACCCTGGCAGGAATGTCGGTATGGGCAAAGACTACACACTCTTTGCCAAAATCGATGGCGTTGTCACCTTTGAACGCATGGGATCATCCAGAAAAAAGGTCAGCGTCTATCCGGTATCAGCCTGAGGTGCCACCGGGATCCGTAGCGTTCATATACGTATCGTACGCAGTGCATGACAGCCCGAAGGAGAACCGAGACCGTCGAAGCGTCCCGTGGGTGACGCGGGATATATGAAATTTCTTGATGAAGCCCTGATCACTGTCCAGTCCGGCGATGGCGGCAACGGCTGCGTAAGCTTTAGGCGCGAGAAATACGTTGCAAAAGGGGGCCCGGACGGTGGAGACGGCGGCAAAGGCGGTAGCGTACTTATCCGAACCACATCCCGTATGCACACCCTTTATAACTTCCACTTCAAGAGACATTTCAGAGCTGATCGAGGGCAACACGGTAGAGGGAAAAACCAGTCAGGAAAGAGCGGCAAAGACCTGATCATCTCCGTCCCTCCCGGCACTATAGTCAAGGAGGCCAAAACCGGGCGCGTACTCAAGGAATTTGTGAAGAGTGGTGAATCTTTCTTGATAGTTCGTGGTGGTAGGGGAGGCCTTGGAAATCAGCATTTTGCGTCTCCGACAAGGCGTGCCCCCAGATATGCCCAACAAGGTGAACCAGGCCAGACCCTTTCTTTGAAACTCGAGCTGAAACTCCTGGCCGATGTCGGCATCATAGGACTTCCCAATGCGGGCAAGTCTACCCTGGTGTCAAAGCTCTCCTCTGCTCGACCCAAAGTGGCTGACTACCCCTTTACGACGTTAGCACCTAGCCTCGGCGTGGTTGGCTCTGAAGAAACCGATCCCTTTGTCATAGCGGATATCCCAGGACTCATTGAGGGTGCCCACCAGGGGGTGGGTCTTGGAACCAGGTTTCTCAGGCATGTGGAAAGAAGCCGGTTTTTGCTTCATCTCATAGATCTTTCCACCGTTCCGACGCAAGATCCCTTTAGTCCGTATCGCACGGTGAATGAGGAACTGAGGCAGTTCAGTCCATCCCTTGGCCAAAGAGCCCAGGTGATCGTATTGAACAAGGTAGACAAACCGGGTACCCGTGCCGTGGCAGAAGAACTTCGGAACATCCTTGAGCCGTTGAATCCCGACATATGGGTCATTTCAGCTATCAAGGGCGAGGGCGTAGAGCCACTAAAGGACCATTTGGCCGGGCTTGTTGAGGAGGCCAGACAGGCTGAATACGATAGGAACAAGGAAACCGAGGTTGGCACATGACCACCAGGGAGGAGCGTCTTCAGATTCGAAAAAGCCTCTTTAGCCGTGTCAGGCGAGCCGTCGTCAAGGTTGGCAGTGGGGTGCTCACCCAAGATGATAGCCTCAATACCAGGGTGATAAGACGCTTGGCCCGAGAGATCTCTGCGCTCATGGACGAAGGGTATCAGGTCATTCTTGTGAGTTCCGGGGCTATTGCCTCAGGCATGAAGCAGATGGACATGGCGGTGAGGCCCGCTGACATCCCTCACAAGCAAGCGGTTGCGGCCATAGGACAGCCCCGGCTAATGCTAGAGTATGAGAAGTCCTTTGCTCATTGTCAAAAAAAGGCGGCCCAAATCCTGTTGACCAGAGATGATCTTTGCAACCGGAGGCGTTATCTGAATGCCCGCAATACCATAAACGTTCTGTTGGACTGGAGCATTGTTCCCATTATTAACGAAAATGACACCGTGGTTGTGGAGGAACTCAAATTCGGAGATAATGACAATCTGGCGGCCATGATTACCCATTTGATGGACGCACAGATACTCATCAACCTGACCGATATCGGCGGCTTTTACGAAAAAGACCCGGGGCGCCACAAAGATGCTTTGCTTATACCGCTGGTATCAAGGATCGACCGCGCCATGGAGAAGGCCGCCCTTGACATTCCCGGGGCTTTCGGCATGGGTGGGATGGCGAGCAAGGTCCAGACGGCAAAAAAGGTGACCACGAGCGGGATTCCTATGGTCATTGCAAGCGGCCTCAAGGCGAACGTATTGAAAAGACTCTTTGAGGGCAAGGACGTGGGGACCCTTTTTCTTCCAAGAAGGGAAAAGATGGGGAGCCGGAAGTGCTGGATTGGTTTCACTCTGAAAACAAAGGGTACAATCAAGGTCGATATGGGGGCAGCTAAAGCCATGTTCAAACAAGGCAGAAGCTTGCTACCGATTGGTATCCTGGATGTTGACGGTGACTTTGGCATAGGCGATGCGGTCAGCTGCATGGATCCGGACGGGATTCATTTTGCCAAGGGGCTTGTGAACTATACGGCCTCGGACATCAGGCAGCTCATGGGCCTTAAGACTGACCAGATTGAGAAGCGATTAGGGTATAAGCATTACGACGAGGTGATACACAGAGACAACTTGGTTATCACGGTAGACGACAAGGGGGGGCCTATATGTCAATAGAACAGACCATCGCGAATATGGCCAGAGATGCAAAGGAAGCTGCGAAGATGGTAGCTCGTTTAGGTACGCAGGAAAAAGACAAGGCCTTGGAAGGGATTGCCCAGAAGCTCCTGGATGAGGCCGCCACGATCAAGGGAGAAAATGAGAAGGACCTGAAAGATGCAAGAGAAAAGGAGCTTTCAGAGGCCATGATTGACCGGCTCACGGTCAGTGATGCTGTCATCGAGTCGATGGCTCAGGGGCTGCGCGATGTGGCAAAGCTCCCCGACCCGGTGGGAAGGGTTACGGGTATGTGGTCACGCCCCAATGGTCTTCAGGTGGGTCGGGTGCGTATTCCCCTTGGCGTTATCGGAATGATCTATGAGTCGAGACCGAATGCCACGATCGACGCCGCCGGGCTTTGCCTGAAGGCTGGCAATGCGGTAATCTTACGTGGCGGGTCTGAGGCATTTCACTCAAATGCCGTTTTGGCTCAGATTATTCAGGGGGCGCTTCGGGAAGCTGGCATACCAGAAGCCGCGGCCCAAGTTGTTCCGGTGCCGGATAGGGCCGCCGTGAACGTGCTCCTTGCGCAAGAAGAATATCTTGATCTTATCATCCCGAGAGGGGGTGAAGGACTGATCCGTTTTGTGGCCGAAAATTCCAAGATTCCTGTCCTCAAGCACTATAAAGGCGTCTGCCATGTTTATGTGGACAAGGGTGCAGACCTTGGTATGGCTGAGAATGTCTCGTTCAATGCCAAGGCGCAGCGACCGGGTGTCTGCAATGCCATGGAAACACTTCTGGTCCACGAGGCTGTAGCCGAGTCATTTCTTCCTCAAATGGCCAAGCGCTTCACAGAAGCGGAGGTGGAGCTGCGGGGGTGTCCTAAGACCTGCGATATGGTGCCGGAGGCCAAGCCAGCGACTGATGAAGATTGGCCGATGGAGTATCTCGATTTGATTTTAACAGTCAAGGTAGTCTCCTCAATGGACGAGGCCATGGACCATATAGGAAAGTATGGATCAGCCCACACCGAGGCGATCCTGACTTCAGACTATGCCCGGGCACGCCGCTTTCTTAGAGAGGTGGATGCATCTGTGGTCTTGGTAAACGCCTCAACGCGGTTCAATGACGGGGGAGAACTCGGTCTGGGGGCCGAGATCGGGATCAGCACATCCAAGCTCCACGCTTATGGGCCTATGGGGCTGGAGGAGTTAACCACGACCAAATTTATCGTTTTCGGAGACGGACAGGTTCGAACATAGGCAAACACTTCACGGCAAAGACACCTCATATGACGTGTTTCAAATTGTTTCTCCTTGGGTTGAGATCATTTATGAAGTTGGGTCCGTCAGCTGTGGAGCATGGGATAGTCAGATTTGTGTAAGAATCAAAGGAGTAGTGCGCGGATGCGTTCTTTTGTTTTGCGCTTGGCGGCTTGAGAACACTATCGCCCCTCAGCGGAAAAGAGAAGGACATAAACTCTGTGGTCTCTGCGCCTGTGCGGTAAACTAATAAAACGTAGGGTTTATTTGTGCGGTTAGGCCTTTTTGGCGGTACCTTTAATCCTATCCATTTTGGCCATCTCAGGGCTGCAATAGAAGTCTGGGAGGCTTTCAACCTGGACAAGCTGTTGTTGATCCCGTCCGCAACCCCCCCTCACAAAACAGCCGACCAAGTGGCTAACGCTGAGGATCGTCGTGAAATGGTCCGCCTGGCGGTCGGGAGAGAGTCTTTTCTTGAGGCTTCAGATGTTGAACTGGCTCGTCCGGGTCCGTCTTATACAATCCAGACACTGCGGCACTTCCAGGAGCAGTTCGGTCCTGAGAGTGACATCCGTTTCATCGTCGGCCAGGATGCCTTTTCGGAAATTACCACATGGAAGTCATATAAAGCGCTTTTTGGCACGGCTCATTTCATTGTGATGACCCGTCCCGGCTCCGAGTTGAGCAGTATAGAAGCCTTTATCCACACCAATGTATCGGAGGCATATCGATACGATCCCACGGCCAACAAGTACAGCCACCCAGAGTGGTGTACCATCTTTTGTCTC
>CP070769.1:2059514-2080778 GCA_020347085.1 Desulfobacterales bacterium | reverse complement strand
CTTTGGGCATCTCAATGCTCTGGTCAGCTACGTCATCTTTGGGCCTCTCAGTCTTCTGAACAGCCACCTCGCCTGTGATGCTCTTCGTTCTCTGGGCAGTGACAGCAGGTTTTCGATCAGGTTTCTTCAAAGCAGCCCGAGTCGCTCCAGCTTTCTTAAGCAATTCAGCTATCTTTGTGTTACCCTTCATCTCTGCCAACATCAAGGCCATAGCTCCACGTTTACTTTTTGGGTCAACTTCAGCACCAGCTGCAACCAACACTTGCACGGTCTCTGTATGGCCTTCAGTGGCCGCATTGATCAAAGCTGTGGATGCAGTTTTGTCTTCCGCGTTAACGTCTGCACCAGCGGCAAGCAAGGCTTCCACGGTTTCTGTCTTACCCCGCATCGCGGCATATATCAAGGCTGTCCCGTTACCTACGTCTTTGGCGTTGACGTCAGCTCCGGCCGCAAGCAGAGCTTTCACCGTCTGGGTGTGGCCGCCAGCCGACGCATTCATCAACGCCGTTATTCCCGGACCTTTTTTAAAGTTAACGTCTGCACCCTCTGCTATCAAGGCCTTTACCCTGCTGGTATCTCCCTTTTCTGCGGCTTTTAATAGCTCTTTATTGATATCCTCAGCATACGCAAAGACCGTCATCCGCGCCAAGATCACTGCAAAAACAATTGTTATACGTAAACATGTTTTCATCTTTGCTACTTCCTTCCCTGAACGGAGTCAGTTTCCCACAGAACAAGCAACCTTGGGCCACAGCTAATAATAGAACAAGTGCACAAAATGTTGGGTTAGGTTTCCACAGTCCAAAACTAGAACGTTCTTCCCAATATTGATACTCACAAATCACACGGTTCTATCAAAGGTTTCTAACCCAAATGATAAGATTCGTCAAACGGTGGGGGGAGATTCTGTGAAACGAAGGCTGTTTAACCGAAAATTCGGGCTGGAATCCATCGCTGGGGCCTTGCTGGGCCACTCATTCTGAGGCCATATTTAGAGATAGCCGCTGGAAATGGTAAGTTTTTCGGCCCCTGATTTTGAGACCTTATAAGGATTAGCCAAGATAGGTCGACCCTTCTTCTTTTTTGAGCCTTTATTCAAGTTTGCGGGCATTGACTCATTTTTCAACAAGGCGATGTCTCACGAGATATTCTAAGGCGACTTCCTCTGGTTCCATCATGTCGATATCCACCCTCGAATTGAGTCCCTGCCATGTCTTCTGACATTCAGACACGACCTGTGGTGTCGGCTCTTGGCCTCCACCTGGAAACGTATCTACAAGCTCGTTAAGGGCGTCTGCAATTTCAGGATGCCCATCAAGAACTTGCTTGCGGACGTAAGGGGTTAAGTCGTAAGGCGGGAAGAATGACCTGTCGTCTGAATATACGTGCCAGCCATACTTTGCTATGGAGGCATCCGTGCCAAAAACCATGGCCACTTGCGTCTGATGGGCTTTTAAGGCGATCAGTGAAGCACCGGGCGTCCCGGTCTTCAGGCTATCCTTTGCAACCACAAAGTTGTAGAAGTCTTGTAAAGACGGGAGGCCGTCCGGGCGAACAGAGAATTCGAAGTTGACAAAGGTTATGATCTTTCCTGCTTTTTTTTGGTAAAGCTCTGTCAGTTCAGATAACGTTTCCAAATGGTGTTTCCTGGCAAATTCGGACCAGGATGCAAAGGCATAAGTATTGTTATTCCAGATCGGATATAGCCAGACAAACCCTTTCTTCTCATCTTCGCTTTTGACGAGCTTTTACATTTCTGCATGACCCGTCCCCGGTTTGTACTTATGTTTGAGGTGAACCATCCAAGCCGTTCCCGTATAGTCAGCGCAGATGTCAATATCACCGGATTCCATGCCCGCCCTCAGAGCCATGGAGGTGAGATCGGATTTCAATTCAACCTTGAACCCTCGGTCCTCCAAGACCTGCTTTATCAGCTGGCCTATGATGTATTGTTCGGTGAAGTTCTTGTTACCTACGACAACGCGCTTTGCAGCCGCCTCTATATATGGCGGTCTATCCATTACAAGGACAAGCGCAACGAGTACAATGACCTTAATCCACCTGCTTCTGTCCATTATTGTCTCCTGAACAACTCAGTTTGTCCTCAGGCCCCGTGGAGTCATCCATTTCTCCATGCACTCCAAGAGGAATCCTAATGTAATTGCCATGGCAGCTGTTGGCGCCGCTCCTTGGAGAATAATTAGAACCTCACGAGCAAAGACCCCTGTTAATGTTATTTTACCTAACCCCGCCCCACCCACAAGAACCGCAAGTTCTGCAGTTCCTACCGTGATAACAGTAGAGATTCTTATGCCGGCCATGATTACCGGTCTAGCCAAGGGGAGTTCTATCCTCCGGGCGATTTGGAGTCTATTCAATCCCATACCCTTGGCAGCTTCCACCACGGTAGGATCGATGTTTTTGATACTTGCATAAGCATTGCGTATTATGGGAAGAATTCCGTAGATCACCAGCGCCACGATTGCTGACCGTAAGCCAAAGCCTAAAATCGGGGCCATGATGGCGATGACGGCGAGACTGGGTATTGTCTGACCTATGCTGGCCCCACCAATGACAGGGGTGGCCAGCTTGTGGAGACCCGGCCGGGTGACCAGAATGCCTAAAGGCACACCGATCACAGTTGCTATGGCTACGGCTATGAGGACCATCTCTAGATGGGCCCATGCGTTGTAAAACAGATCATCGTAGGTGAAGGTACTATAGATCCCGACCTTGCCCAAGCTTGTTACCCAAACAGTTACCCCGATAAGAATCGCCAAAAGAAATACCAGGACGCCGCGATGTCTCATTCAGTGCCTTCCTTCTGAACAGCTTTTCTCAATGCTGTCTGAATACCCTCAAAGGTCAAGACACCTTCCAACCGCTCATGCTGGTCGACAGCAGCAAGCACCTTCAGACCACTGGTTAACATCTGAGAAAGGGCTTCACTCAGAACAGTGTCAGCAGTAACCCTGATTGACGACACGGTTATGATCTCGCTAACCGTGTCGCCTTTTACCAAATCCGAGCTAACAACCCACCCCAAAAACCTTCTGTCGTGGCTAATGACTGCCAACCAATCGATTCCTTCTTCCTCCATCTGTTTGCGGGCAGATTCGACACTTGCGTCAAGTGTAACCGTCGCGGGGGAGTCCCACATAGCTTCCCTTGCACGGATTAGTTGCAGGCACTTGAGTCCACGATCGGAACCCACGAAGTCTTCTACAAACCTATTCTTCGGCCTGTAAAGAAGATCGGCAGGTGAGGCGTGTTGCACAAGCTGACCTTCTTTCATCAAAACGACGCTGTCAGCCATCTTGACGGCTTCATAAATGTCATGGGTCACAAATATGATGGTCTTCTTGAGTTCCTGTTGGATCTTTAGGAATTCGTCTTGCAAATCGATTCGGGTCACTGGATCGATAGCTCCAAAGGGCTCATCCATGAGGAGAATCGGGGGGTTGGCACCGAGTGCTCGGGCTATCCCTATTCTCTGACGCTGCCCGCCGGATAGCTCTTTAGGATACTTGTTCATAAATTCATTGGGGGCCATTCTCAAGAGTTTAAGAAGTTCAACGGCTCGCTTGGTTCGGTCAGCTTTTGTCCAACCCTTGAGGGCGGGGACGGTGGTTATGTTCTCAGCCACGGTCATGTGAGGGAAGAGCCCAACTTCCTGGATGGCATAGCCGATATTCCTGCGCAGCTCGTTCTCGTTCACGCTGACATGGTCCACGCCATCCACGTATATCTTTCCGCTGGTTAAGGGGATCAGTCGATTGATCATCTTCATCGTGGTCGTTTTCCCGCAACCTGAAGGCCCCAACAGCACGCACAGCTCTCCTCTTTTGACTTCAAGGCTAACCTCCCTGACTGCCTTTGTGCCGTCAGGATAAATCTTGGTTACTTTCTCCAGTCTTATCATTGGCAGCTTATCTTTTCAGTCCTTTGGATGTGACGAAGCGTTCTAATAAGGCCATAGAACCATCGACCAGCAAGGCGAGCACCGAGACAGAAACGCCTCCTATGATGATCAAATCCATTCGTGCGTTTCTCAGTCCGCGAAATATAGGTACTCCAAATCCCCCAGCACCAATCAGGGCAGCGATCGTGGCAATCCCAATGATGAGCACCATGGCGTTTCTCAAACCGGCAAATATGACAGGAAGGGCCATTGGGAGCTTGATCTTGAAAAGCACCTGCCGTTCGCTCATCCCCATACCCCTGCCTGCCTCGATGAAGGCCGGGTCAACCTGGCGGAGAGCTATGTAGGTATTTCGCAGTATTGGTAATTGGCCGTAAACAATCAGTGTCATAACAGCAGGAAGGAAACCAATTGCGCTCAGCCCCATACGGCCGAGCAGGAGCATCAGCAGCCCAAAGAGAGCCAGGCTTGGAACAGTCATCATAATTTCGGCAAAGTAAAGCACCAGATCGGCAACCCGTTCTTTTCCTTGCCCTGATATAAGTATCCCAAACACAATGCCAATAACGGCTGCACTCCCGATGGCAACTCCGCTGATCAAGAGGTGCTCGACGGCCCACTTTGCGACCAATTCAAGATGCTGACTTGCAAATTGATAGGCTTCAAACAAGAATCTTCATCCAGTTGAACAAAGGGGGTACATCAAGTCATATATATCATATATTCAACAAGTTATGGCAACAAGAGCTTCTTGGCTATACGTCCTGTGGCCAAGCAGCTGGATTCAAGAATTCTGTTGCTCCTATAACTTTTCCATGCTAATTAGTTACATTAACTGAATATTTCAACTCCAATCTTTCTTGCAAGGGAAAGACCCAATGTCAAATCATAAACAACCGGCACCCCACAGTGGTCCTCCCGGCACCCCGCATGATTTGGTAAGAGAGATTGTCTACCAAATCCGCAGGCTCATGCAGGCTAGGGAACTTTATACCAAGGAGCTCAGCAAGCATTACCAAGTAAGCGCTCCCCAGCTTAACTGCTTGCTCGCGCTTTACGAAAACGGCCCTTTACCTCCTTCCCACATTGCCCGAATAATCATGGTTAAGTCGAGCACGGTTACTGGAATCATTGATCGTCTCGAACTGAAAGGACTTGTGACGAGGCTGAGAAACTCTCCGGACCGAAGGGTAATCAACATTCAGTTGACAAAAGAGGGCCGCAGGCTTGCCAAAAACGCACCTCCTCCAATTCAACAAAAAATCGTGGACGGTCTGAAAAGACTTCCAAAAAAAGAGGCAGAGCAGATCGTCCGTGGCCTCAACACGCTCACCCAGATGCTCGACGTGCAGGACTTGCCAGTCGAGTGACTCCCTGCGATATGCTGTTGGTACTCGCCGCGTTTCTGAGCGCAAGCAATTCTTGCAAAAATCCTCCTACGTTACGTTTGGTCCGTTTCTAACACGCCCCCCCCGGACTTCACTTGAGGGTAAGAGGGTTGACAAACCGTCGATATTATAGTACACAATTTCAACTCAAATAGTCTCGGCTAAAACAACTGTAACATCATTTGTTCTAACACAAATGAGCTAAGAGCCCAACCTCTGCGATCTTGTTGGCCAACCCACAGGTTGTGTCTCGCCCAATATCTTCAAGTGTAGGCGGTAGGTGGTTCGATGCTCAGAACGGTTTGGAATGGAGGCAATGGACATTAATTCGAGCCTGGAAAGCTGTGAACTCTCCAGGCTCTTGGGTAGAAGAAGACACGAAAGCTTCTCCTGTTCGCTTCGTACCAAGCTAGAAAACTGCAAGCGAACATTGAGGAAGTTCCTGGCGCCCCAACTACACCATCGGATGCAAGGTATCGACAGGATTGAGATAGAATCTGTTGGCTTGCAAGGAGGCACGACGTTTCGGAGCCGTAAGCTTGCCCAAGCGTTAAAGGATTCGGAGGAGATCATCTGCTTTGTAGCTACTCTCGGAAGTGGTCTGGACCGAGAAATTGGAAGCCTTATGGCTGAAAAGCGCCTTTCAGAGGCATATGTCTTGGATGCCATGGGCTCGGTAGCGGTTGAAGATATGGTTGAGCAGTTTTACCAACGCAAGCAAATCGAATTTGCAGCAGAGAATAAATCTGTGACTCTGCGTTTCAGCCCAGGATATTGCGATTGGCCTGTTACCGAGCAAAGGCAGCTCTTCAGCCTGTTCGGCTCAGAGCACACGGGGGTGGAGCTCCTCGATTCCTGCCTTATGACGCCACGGAAATCAATCTCAGGTGTCTTCGGATTGTTCCACAGTACAAATACCCACCTTGATTCCCCTTATAATCCCTGCCGGGACTGCAAAAAGACAGATTGCGTGGCAAGAAGAAGCTAGAAAGGGTTCTGGCTATTGATATCTGTCACTAGCCGAGCAAGGATCAATCTATGAAGAGAGTAAGAAGAGGTTTACCAGGAGGCCGATACAAGCCCCTGACCGATGAGGATATTCTGCGGATACACGAGACCAGCCTCAAGGTTTTTTATGAGATTGGAATCCAAGTAAACTATGCTCCAGCAAGAGAGCTGTTTCGCGCTGCGGGTGCAGATGTGGAAGATGCCAGCGGGGTTGTCAAGGTTCCTCTAGATCTCGTGGAGGAATTGATCCACAAGGCTCCTCCTATAGTTTGCCTCTGCGGCCGGGAAGAAAACGGTGCGGTCGACTGTGAAGTGGGTGGCAAGAATGTCTATTTGGGTACAGGGGGCACTGCGTTAAACGTGCAGGATCCGGGGAGACAAGACTCCCGCAGAGCAACACTTCAGGATGTCGTGGATATGGCCCGCCTGGTAGATGCGCTCGACAACATTCACTTTTTTATGCTCAACGTCTATCCTAATGACTTGCCAGTCGAAGAAGTGGATGTGAACCGGTTTGGCGCCGCCTTGAACCGCACACGGAAACATGTAATGGGTGGCGTGTATACAAGAGAAGGCGTAAAAAACGTGATAAAGATGGCGGAGATGATAGCCGGATCCCCCGAGAAGCTCAGGGAACGGCCGTTCATATCTATGGTAACTTGTCTTATCAGCCCTTTTAAAATCGATGAGCACTATGCTCAGCTCACCATGGAAGCGGCTCATAACGGCATTCCGGTAGTCGTCCCAACAGAGCCCCTTTGCGGCGCCACAGCTCCCATTACCTTGGCCGGCAATCTGGTGGTGCAGAACGTGGACACTCTCTCTGGTGTTATGCTGGCCCAGCTCACGAATTCTGGCACGCCGACTCTATATGGGTGCATTTCGTCCATCACTGACTTGCGGGACATGAAATATTTGTCCGGAGCCGTAGAGATGGGGCTCATGAATGCTGCTGCAGCTCAGATGGCTCAGTTCTATTTGCTTCCATATTATGCGACAGCAGGGATGTCTGATTCCAAGGTAACCGATGCACAGACAGGGTATGAGTCTGCCATGACCAGTCTCATGGTTGCTCTGGCCGGAGGAAACCTTATACATGATGCGGCCGGATTTTTGGAATTCTGTATGACTGCCTCGTACGACAAACTGGTGATCGACAACGAAATCATAGGCATGGTCATGCGGGCTGTGGAAGGCATCCGGGTAGATGATGAGACCCTTGCCTTTGATGTGATCAAGAAGGCAGGACCAGGAGGGCATTTTGTATCTGCGCGCCATACGCGGCGTCATATGCGCTCAGAGCAATATCTTCCACAGTTGAGCGACCGGGACGAGCGGAGCAAATGGGAGGCAGCAGGGGCAAAAGATGCTAAGGCCAGGGCTGCTGAAAAGGCCAGAGAAATCCTCGATCAACCGCTGCAAACAACGATTCCGTCAAGCATAAGAGAGCAGATTAAGGGAGAGATTCCTGGATTGCGATCCTTTGTCATGGACTGAATCCGAGGAAGAAGACGTGATTATTATAGGGGAAAAGATCAATACCAGCCTGCCCGGCATCAAGGAGATCATAGAGAGTCGGGACACTCCAGCACTGCTGGAACTGGCAACGTGTCAAGCGGCTGCTGGCGCCGGTTTTATCGACGTGAATGTGGGTACAGGCGTAGGATCTTCCCTGGATGAGATCTTTTCCATGGAATGGGCCGTTCAAGTAATCCAGGGGCAAGTGGACACTCCCCTTTGCATCGACAGTGCGGATCCTGCGGTTCTTGAGGCAGGGCTTAAGGCCCGAAACGGAAAGCCAAGCCTCATTAATTCGACCAAAGCAGAGGAGAAAAACCTGAAACAGGTGGTCTCGTTGGCCAGTGATTACCAGAGTCCCCTGGTTGGTCTTGCTATGGACGAGACAGGCATCCCCGCGACGGTTGAAGAACGTGTCCGCGCCTGTGAAAAGATAGCCAGTGCTTGCGACAAACACGGTGTGCCTCTGGAGAACGTATACTTCGATCCGCTGGTTCTACCAGTTAGCACGGACGTCAAACAGGGATTGGTGACACTAAATACCCTTGGCGTGATCAAAGAGAAGTTTCCAGCAGCTAAGACGGCCATGGGGCTCTCAAACGTGTCCTACGGCCTGCCCGGCAGGTCCATGCTCAACACGGCCTTTTTGCACATGGCCATTTACGCCGGGTTGGACGCCGCTATTATGGACCCACTCGATAAAAGACTGGTCAGTGCGATCACGGTAGCCGAGGCCTTGACAGGCAAAGACCGGTATTGTCGGCGCTATACAAAGAGCTTGCGAGGTAAACATTGAGCAAGCCAATTGGGAGTTGGTTGCGCGTTTTTCACCATCTCTGGTGACTATGTGTCGGTGTTTGTAGCGCCATAAGGGAGCGATCAGAGAGAGGTCTGAGGATTGGAGGACGCCCGTGTCAGAAGAATATAGGAAAGGCACCCCCGTCAAACCGTATGAACGACTGAGTCGTAAGCAGCTGATGTGGATAGATGATGCCTCTATGCAGATTTTGGCTGATCCTGGGATCTGGTGTTACAACAGGCGGGCCGCTGAGCTCTTTAAAGCGCATGGAGCAACCGTATGGGAAGAGAGTGACTCTCATACCCCATGTTGGAGAGTAACTTTTGCCTCTGGACTCATCAAGGAAGCCGTTATGAAGGCGCCAAGCCAGATTATTCTCGGGGCCAGAAATCGGAGGAATCGATTGCTGCTCGATGCACATGTGCCTCGCGTGTATTTCGGTTCCGGTTCAGAGGCTAATATATGGATAGAAACCGAGATGGCCGAATTCGTGGCTACGGATGAGCCCGATACCAAAGTCAAGCTTCCCAGGTTCAAGGAAATTAGAGGCACTTCAACCCTGCTTTGTCGTGCTGCCAGACTTTGTGAACATCTGGAGCACCTCGATTTCTTTATCCGCCCCTTAAACATTCAGGACCCAGAAGTGACCCCTGACAACCACGATGTGAATAAGTTCTTTGCTAGTCTGAACAACATTACCAAGCACGTCCAGGCAGGACTGACCAAGCTGGAAAGACTAGAAGACGTCGTCCACATGGCTGAGATTATTGAAGGGGGAGCGGAGGCACTGAGACAGAATCCGATCATTTCGTTTATTGCTTGCGTATTCAAGAGCCCGCTGCAGGTTGTGGACGAAACTGCTGAAAAGGTTTTCGCCATCGTTGAGGCAGGCCTTCCCCTGGTTATTTCCTCCTCACCCCAGGGTGGGTCTTCAGCCCCTATTCAGGAGGCTGGCATGGTGGCACAGATTAACGCCGAGATCTTAGTCGGTATAACCCTTACCCAACTGATTAGGGAGGGCGCCCCTGTTCTTTACGGGAGCGTTCCGGTGCGCGCCCGGCTCGACGACCTTCATGACTTATATGGGTGTCCCGAATTCAATCAGTACAATATAGACTGTGTGCAGATGGCCCGATTCTATAGCGTGCCTTGCTATTCCACGGCCGGCGTAGGAGACGCCAAGGTCCCTGGCATGCAAGCAACCTTTGAGAAGCTTTTCACGCATCTCTACATGGCCATGAGTGGTGCTCAATACATTCATTACGCATTTGGACTCCTAGACCGGACAAACAGCTTCTGCCCGTTGCAAGCCGTTCTGGATAACGAGCAGATCGGCAAGATCAAACACTGTCTTCGAGAGCCAAAAGTAGACCCTTCTACGATTGAGGATATGGTGAAGATAATAAAAAAAGTGATGGGGTCGCCTTACCGACTATATGCCCGCCATGCCCGCAAGGCCATGCATGCGGGTGACGTTTCAAACCCGTATCACTTCGAAGCCAAGGGACTTGAGGATAAGGTCTTGGAGAATGCGTTGGCGTATATGGAGCAGTTGGAAGCTCGGCCAGCGCCACTTCTGGACCGAACTATAGTAGATCACATTTACGACGAGGTACCAGGGTTGTTGCCAGGGCTGAAGCGGGCCAGCTAGTCAAGCAATGCAACAAATCTATAATGCGGAGCAGGAGAACAGAGCATGAATCAGGACGAACTCACCAGTAAGATTGCATTCAACGTCATACAAGGTCGCGTGGAGGCTGAAGACGAGGGTTATGACGAAGGTTTGGAAGGGCAACCCGGAGTAACTGAACTGGTCCAACAAGCCCTTGAGGAGGAACTGAATCCGAAAGCTATTGTTTTGGAAGGGCTCACCGCAGCAATGGATGTGGTGGGGGAGAAATTCGAGAGAGGAGAGTATCTGATCCCTGATATGCTCGCTTCGGCTGAATGCGTGGGCGCCGCTATGGACATATTGACACCTCATCTGGTCAAGGCCGGAGTGGAGAGCAAGGGCAAGTTTGTCATCGCTACTGTGGTGGGCGACCTTCACGACATAGGAAAGAACATTGTCTCCATCATGTTGAAGGGTGGGGGTTACGAGGTCATCGATTTGGGAGCAGACGTGTCAATAGAGCGGATCATTGAAGCGGTAGATGAGCATCAGGCTCCTTTTCTGGGACTTTCAGCGCTGCTCACCACGACAATGCGCGTGATGGGAGACGTTGTTGACAAACTCAAAGAGCGGGGACTTAGAGACCGGGTGAAAGTGCTTATCGGTGGGGCTCCGACGTCTATCGAGTTTGCCAATCAGATAGGGGCGGATGCCCATTGCAGGGACGCCTTTGATGCCCTGGACGCGTTGAAGGCGATGAGAGCATAAAACTTGCGTCTTGGCATATGAGAACCCTCTATCCCAGAGATATGTTCTTTTACCCTGCCCATGGCCATTGTGACAAAAGGCCCTCAATAGTCCCCGATGCAAGGGCAAAGGCAAAGAAAGTCACGTGTTGAAAAAAGTTAGAAAGGCGTAGACTATGACACAAAAGGCAGCTTATTCTCAGGCAGCCCATACTGGAAAGTATGACAAATCTTCAGGGCTACTGGGCAAATACGACAATGTTAGAAGGTTCTGGGAAGACCAGGTCACAGGAATCTTTTTGCGGTCCCCATTGAACGCACTTGTGGAGCGTAAGAGACAACGAATGGAGAGAATTCGTATCCTGGATCTGGGTTGCGGCAGCGGTGACGGCTATGACCTTCTCACCGGGGTGACTACTAAAGATCCGGGCATATACGAATACATCACGGCCACGCTTACCCCCGATATGATCAAAGAATACGTTGGATTTGACATCAACGAAGACCTGTTAGAACAGGCTGAGGCCTATTACGGGCACCTACCCAAGGTGCGTTTCATCCGGGGAGACATGTCCGGGGGCCTTCCCGATAGCATCAAGGATGAATCCCCTTTTGATATCTACTTTACGTCTTTTGGGACCTTTTCCCATTTTAACCACTCTCAGACCGTGAAGATCATTGCGGACATTGCACGGCACGCAGCTGACGGTGCGATCTTCATGGGGGACTGGCTTGGCAGATACTCTTATGAATGGCAGGACCTGTGGGACCAACCAGCCAATAAGGAATACTTCATGGATTACCGCATCTCGTACATCTACCCGGAAGAAGAGCGTGATAAAGCAGAGGTCGCTGTTTTTCCCCTTCGTTTAGTTAGTCGGGACGAGGTGGTGGCAATGACAGAAGATGCGGAAAAGGTCGGGGACGCACGCATCAACCCTGTCACTTTTTTTGATCGCTCCATCTTCATTGGCAGACATATGGATACGGGCGACTACAACAAGAACTGTCCCAAGCTTCGAGGAGCAGTCAACTCCCTCTTTGAGGGTTACGTGCGGACAGATTTGGAGAGCCTCCTTGTGGATTATGTACCTCGCCCCGGATTTGATCATCTTAATAACTTCTTTGAAATGCTTTTCATGTGCTCCAATACCTTAGTTAAGCACACAATCCATGTGCTTAGTCTCTGTGACTCAGATACAGATGGTCTGAAAAGTGTCCCGGACCCCCTTCCTTTCTACCCAGATCCGCTGAAAGAAGCCATGGCCTCAATGCGGCGGGTCATCGAAGGTGTGGGATGGGTCAAATGGGGAGATGTGCGGTCCAACGTGATAGAGCCTCAGCTCGGTTATTCACTGCGCAAGCTAGAAATGGATCTGCAGCCCGGAATGGGGATGGGGCACGGCCTTGTAGGGACGTTCGAAATTCAAAAATAGCGTAGATGTCGAGGGATGACATGAGTGGACTGGTAGTAATGTGTGGTGAACCAAATCACGACGAAGCGGAGGCGATGCTTCAAAGAATCGAGCATCGGGGAAGCCATGCATTTGGCATTTTTCAAACCAATGGGGTCATCATGGCACAGAATTATCTGAAGGCTGACGGGGCCAACTCGGATAAGAGTTATGAGATCCCTGTTCGGAGTTCCACAAATCTGAACCTAAGGATTTGCTATGATGGTCAAATGGGCAACTGGGAAGATGTGGCTAGCCGTCATGCCATCTCAGATGGACCTTTCAGGGAAGAAAGCCTGCTCATGGAGTTGTACCAACGTGACGGCAAGGATATGCTTCAGTATCTGAATGATGCCATCTTTGCCTTTGTGATTGCAGACGGAGATGAAATCTTTGCGGCAAGGGATGTCCTTGGGATTAAGACCTTGTACTATGCCTGGAAGGATCAGACCCTTTGTCTTGCTTCTGAATTGAAGAGCATTCTTGAAGTGACAGACCAAGTCTATGAATTCCCTCCTGGACATTTCATGGACAAACACGGGAATTTGACCCAGTTCGCCCAACTGCCAGAGTCACAGCCGGAAGCGCTTCACTCAGACTTGGATGAAATCACAGAAAATATTCGGAACATCATAAAACGAAGTTTTTACAATCGGGTAGATTTCCGCGTGACAACCGGCAGTTTGCTGAGCGGAGGTATTGACAGCAGCGTGATTGCCTGTTTGGCCAGCGATGTATACAGAGAAAGGTTTGGAAAGGAGACAAAACTGAAAACCTTTGCCCTGGGAGTCGACGAAAGTAGTGATATTGAGAATGCAAGAATTATGGCTGACCATATCGATTCAGATCATCACGAGTTAATCGTTGACCTTGAGTACATTCTGTCTGTCTTGTTTGACGTCATCTATTATCTGGAATCTTTTGACCCTTCTTTGGTGAGAAGTGCTGTTTCCAATTTTCTCATCTCTCGGTACGCTCGTGAACAAGGCATCGAGGAACTTCTATCGGGTGAGGGGGGAGACGAGGTATTTTGTGGATACACATATTTAAAGGATTTTCCTTTTGAAGAGCAGTTCTCGCGGCAGATTGAATGCTTGGGGTTCTTGCACAACAATGCCGCTTTAAGACTGGACCGTATGAATGCATGCCACGGCGTGCGGGTGGTGGCCCCACTCATATCCGGGGAGCTGCTGGACTACGCATTGGCCATTCCTGCTGAGTACAAGCAGAGACCGGATTCAGGTGGAAAGATTGAAAAGTGGATCTTCAGAAAAGCCTTTGAATCTTTTCTACCCGAAGAGATTGTATGGAGGTTCAAACAAGAGTTCTCACAAGGGTCGGGCGCTGCGGATCTGCTGCCCGCGTATTTTGAGGATGTGATTTCCGATAGTGAATTGGCTGAGGCTCAAGCCACGTACCCAATTGTTCGGAGCAAGGAAGAGCTTTACTATTTTCGCGTGTTCGCGGAGCACTTTGGTACCGGTAAGGCGATGGAAACCGTCGGTCAGTGGATATCGTTATAGCATGCTTGGCAATCTGCCGCATTGACTATCGGAGCCTTGATCCGCTGGTATGTTTCAAGTGAGATCGTCGTCACGAAAGGTCCGCTCCCCGTGCAGCCACCCTCCCGAGGTGAGAAAGAAGCCTGGATACACCTTGCCGCCACCCTCTTTTACCGGGGAGTACAGGCAAGGGTGAAGAGCTATAGAACGGCTCCCGACATTCCCGTAAACAATTCGATTCATATCGCATGCAGATTTGCCGTTTCCCATTTACGGTGATTGCGGGTTGAGTTTGGGTTGCTGACAAGGTATGTCTGAAAAGGACAAAATCTGCATTTTTTCAGCACTTCACAAAGAGAAATGTCGAGGAACTGTGTTTCGCCATATTTGTCAACAGACCTGACCAAAGACAACAGAGTGACATTCCTTGCGACTGGCGCAAGAATGGTATTTGGCGTGCGTAACGATTCACGACCACCAGGGGGAACGGGATATGCTTATCGTAGGTGAAAAGATCAACACGAGCATAAAAAAAATTTCGCAAGCTGTGGAGAGCGGCGATTCAGCATTCATTGCTCAGGTGGCCCAACAGCAAGTGGCCGCCGGAGCGGATTTCGTTGACGTCAATGCAGGCACTTTCGTGGAAAAGGAAGTAGACTATCTCCCATGGCTGGTAAAGACGGTGCAAAGCTCGATAGATATTCCCCTTTGCCTTGACAGCGCCAACCCTGAAGCCCTTATCAAGGCGTTGGAGTTCCACAAGGGGGAGCCTATGGTCAATTCCATTTCTTTGGAAGAAGAGCGATTTCATAGCCTTTTGCCAGTGATCACGGCGCATTCCTGCAAAGTGGTAGCCTTGTGCATGGCACAGACAGGTATGCCGACTGCGGCAGACGACAGGGTTTCTGTAGCGTCAGAGCTCATTGAGAGGTTGACCAGTGCCGGCATTGCTCTGGAGGCCATCTACGTCGATCCATTGGTCCAGCCGGTAGCTGTAGATGTTGGTATGGGTTCAGCGGTACTGCAAGCCATTCCTACCATCATGGAAAGGTTTCCAGGGGTGAACACGATCTGCGGGCTATCTAACATCTCTTATGGATTGCCAGCGCGCCGTCTAGTTAATCGAAATTTCCTGACGCTTGCCATAGCTCATGGATTGTCAGCAGCAATCTTGGATCCGACCGAAAAGCACCTCATGAGCAACTTGCTAGCCACACAGATGCTTTTGGGACAGGACGAATACTGCAGTGATTATATCAAGGCCTATCAGGGTGGCAGTATTGAAGATAACTGATGGAGTCGGACACTTCATGTAAAAGGGAGAGTGGTTATGAGCTACGAGACACTATCGGATGCAGTGGTTAAGGGAGACATTAATACGGCCAAGGAAGAAACGCAAAAGGCCGTGGAAGCTGGAGACAATGTCCAGGACATCTTGGATAGCGGGCTCATCGCTGCCATGGACATTGTGGGGGATCAGTTTTCCCAAGGATTGATGTTTCTCCCACAAATGCTCCACTCAGCAAAAACTATGCAAGAGTGCGTTGAATTACTTAAGCCCCACTTTCAGGAAGGTGGTGTGACCACGAAGGGCAAGGTCGTACTGGGGACGGTCAAAGGGGATTTGCACGATATTGGCAAGAACCTGGTTGGTATGATGTTGGAAGGAGCAGGTTTCAGTGTCATTGATTTGCAGGTGGACGTTGCCCCCGAGGCTTTCGTTGCAAAAGTAAAGGAAGAGAAAGCAGAGATCGTGGGTATGTCCGCACTCCTTTCCACCACTATGCCCGCCATGTCTCAAACGATTAAAGCCCTGGTTGATTCGGGCATCAGGGACCAAGTCAAGGTGATGATTGGGGGCGCGCCTGTGACAGCCAAATATGCTGAGGAGGTTGGTGCGGATGCTTATGCTCCGGACGCGGGCTCAGCCGTCATTGAAGCAAAAAAACTGCTGGGGATCGACTAAGATAATTCCTTATGGCAAGGAGTAGACTATGCAACCATTACAAGTGCCTACCTTCGAACCACGGTTGAAGGTAGTCAACCGAGAACAAGCCCTGGCCATTCATACAGCAGCTCTTGAGATCCTGGAAAAGGTCGGCGTGAAGATGGAGCATGCCGGGGCCCTAGAGATGCTTGCTGATGCGGGCGGGCATGTTTTTGATGGAAATTGGGTCAGACTGCCAGCGAACCTGGCTGAGGAAGCCCTCCGAACGGCGCCGCGCCAGATCATCCTCTACGATCACAATGGGCAGAAGGCTGTGCCGCTTGAAGACCACAAGGTTTTTTACGGTACAGGTTCTGATACCACCTTCACTCTCGATTTGGAAACAGGACAGCGGCGCAGTTGCGTACTGAATGATGTAGGGCGATTTGCCAGGCTCGTAGACGGTCTAGAGAATATTTCGTTTGCCATGTCCATGGGAAATCCCCAAGATATTCCCAACGTGAACTATATTTATGTGTATAGCTTTGCCGAGATGATTAAGAACACAAACAAGCCCATTGTCTTTATTGCTGACCGGCGTGAGGACATAGAAAAAATCCATGATGTCGCGTGCCTTGTGGCAGGGGGCGAAGAAACGCTGCGACAAAAACCCTTTCTACTCAATTACTCAGAAGCCATCAGTCCATTGCGTTTCCCAGAAAATGTTGTGGATAAACTGATTTTTTGTGCTCAAAAGGGAATTCCTATATGCCTGCCCTCGGGTTCCAATGCGGGAGGTGGTGCTCCGGTCACGTTGGCGGGAGCAATGGCCATGGGGATAGCCGAAAATTTGGTGGGACTCATCGTGCATCAGCTGGCCGCTGAGGGTGCCCCTTTTCTTTTCGGACCGAATGTGAGTACCCTTGACATGAAGTCTGCTGTCGTTTCTTACGGCTGCCCTGAATGGAGCCTTACCCAGGCGGCCCTTGCAGACATGAGAGATGAGATCTACGGTCTCCCCATATGGGCCTTTGCGGGGGCTTCAGATTCCAAGGTCGTAGATGCACAGGCTGGAGCAGAGGCAATGTTTTCAATTATCACGGCTATGCTCTCACGGTGCAACTTGGTGCATGATGTGGGGTATCTTGAATATGGCAGCACTTCATCGCTCGAGATGGTTACCATGGCCAATGAAATGGTTGCAATGGCTCGCCATTTCACGGCAGGTATCCCTGTGAACAAACAGACCCTGGCTGTGGAAGCCTTGGAGAGGGTCAAAAATGCAGGCCCTGGGGGCATGTTCCTGACAGATGACCACACGTTTGATCACTTTAAGGAGGCTCTTTTCCTGCCCAATCTCCTGGATCGTTCCCGATATGACTCATGGGAGGCTGCTGGGAGCCAAGACCTTTACAAGCGCAGTAATCAAGAGGCTAGAAGAATCCTTAGTGAACACCAAGTAACACCAAAGAACAGTAATGTGCTCAGAGATCTTGACACCCTTTTAGAGAGCTTGTAAGGGCTTCTAGCTGGAGGAAAACCCCTGGCTACCACAAGGCAGAAAAGGGTCATTTGGCGTCCTGTTATGTGACCGACACATATTGAAAAATAGCAGAAGAGACACTTGGGAGCTGTTGAGTCAGACCAGAGCTGGTTCACGGTGACAATAGGCGGGTTGAGGCGCTGGCGACGGCAGATGCTGGATAAAGGAGGCTCCATTTCGTGGCATTGCTTTCGAGTGACAACATCAAGAAGATTGATTTAGCTGGACGTAGCATCCTCGAACGCGTTGGTCTCAAGATTTCAGACGAAAGTGTTCTGATGACATTGAAGTCGGCAGGAGCCGATGTGGATTTTGCAAATAAGCGGGTGCGTTTCCACGGGGCATGGCTTGACGAGATGCTCCGCCAAGCGCCCGGTCAACTTAACCTCTATTCTCGGGACGGCAAAAACGATTTAAGGCTCGGCACGGGGCGAGTCTACTTTGGCAATGGTGGACGCGTTTTCCGGGTCTTAGATATGGCCACTCAAGGGTATCGTCGCACACTCTTAAGAGATGTAGCCGATACGGCCGGGCTGGTAAATGTCCTGGACAATGTTTCCTTCTACGTTATCGCCTGCCAGGCCCACGATGTGGACCTAAGGTCTTACCATTTGAATGACTTCTTTCACGCCTTCAACAACACGACGAAACACGTCATGGGCGGGTGTGATACCCTGGATGGTGTGAAGCAGATGTGGGATCTGTCCTGTTTCATCGCGGGCGGAAAGGACAAACTCCGAGAGCGTCCTTTTGTATCCGTCATTACGAATCCTATCAGTCCACTTACGCTGGATTCAACCTCCCTACAAATAATCGAGTTTTGTGTGCTCAACGGCATTCCACTGACCTGCGCCCCTGCTCCTATTGCGGGTGCAACAGGCCCTGCCACGCTGGCTGGAACCCTGGCGCAAATGCACGCGGAGGCCCTGGCAGCGGTGGCTATCAGCCAGGCCTTCTCTCCTGGGGCCTGCGTAATGTACGGTGCAGTACCATCGGCCATGGATTTGCGGACCATGGATCTGGCTATGGGTTCTGTGGAAACAGCCATGATGAGCTCGTGCGCTGTTGCATTGGCAAAAACCTATGGTCTGCCGATTTATGCTTCGGCCGGCGTAACAGATGCCAAAGTCCCCGACATTCAGTCCGGGTTTGAAAAAGGCGTTTCGTACCTCTTAGTAGCCATGGCTGGGGCAGATTATATACACTTGGCTGCCGGGATGCTCGACTCGGGCAACTCCATTTCCTACGAACAGTTTGTGATTGATGATGAGATTCTGGGAATGGTGTACAGGGTTCTCAACGGTGTTGACGTAGACGCCAATACGCTTGCTGTTGAGCTAATAGAAAGGGTCGGGCCTGGGGGCAACTACGTCATGGAAGAGCATACGATCAAGCACATGTATGGCCAATTCTTCTATCCAACCCTTTCGGTTCGAAAGAACTTTGACGTGTGGGAAAAACACGAAAGACCCACACCCCTGACTCGTGCCCATGCATTGGTACGCCAGTGGCGCCAGGAGCACCAACCGGCTCTGGCTCCTGAGCAGGTTTTAGAGATCAAAGAAAGATTTGCCGGCATTGTGAACCTTTGATGGAAATTCATTCTCTGAGGAGACATGCCAATCCGCATTATTGCTTGTGGGGCCTTTCAAGATGCCCTGAAATATTTGGCAGTGCAAGCGAATCGTCCTGACTTACGCATTTCGTACCTACGTGCCGGACTTCATAACCACCCCTTGGAACTGAACAAAGCGCTGTCCCGAGAGATCCGTATAGCGCGCCAAGAAGGAGAGAATATCCTCTGTCTGTACGGGCAGTGTTTTCCAGGCATGGATGATTTTCTGCAGAAGGAATCTGTTCCTAGAATTGCGGGGGCGCACTGTTACGAAATGTTTCTCGGGAGCCACGCCTTCCAGCAGATTATGGAAGAAGAGGCGGGCACCTATTTTCTCGAAAAGGAACTGCTTGTTCACTTCATTGAATACTGTGTTCGACCCCTTGAACTTGAAGATCCGGAGCTGCGGAAATGGTATTTCAGACATTACAAAAGGATTCTTTACATCCGGCAGCCCCTCGACCCAGATCTTCTAGATGAAGCACAGGATGTTGCCCAGTTCCTGTCACTTGAGCTTTCCGTAGTAGATACCGATTATGCTGAGATGCAGGCAAATCTCTTCAAGCTGATGAATGGTGCAGGTTCCATTGGAAATGTCTGAACGGTGAAGAAGACCAAAAAGCCCAAGAAGAAGGCACGTTACAAGGGCCCTCCCCCTGTCAAGACAAAAAAGAGCAAATTCCTTTGGCTCAATGTCCTGCCTCAAGACATATGGCTCAAGGTGAAGCGCGGTTCCACGTTGTGGGAGGCCCTTAGAGAGACGGATGTGAATTTGGAAGGGGAGTGCGGTGGACTTGGAAAATGCGGAAAATGCAGGATACGGGTTGTCACTGCTATTGGCCCCCCTAGCCGGGAAGCAACGGAGCTTTTGTCACCCGAAGAATTGAAAACAGGCACCCGTTTAGCTTGCCGTACCAAGATTAGAAAGAATCTCGTTATCCATACTGAAGTATCTGATGACGAGGTAGAATTTTTCCAAATACTCAAATACGGGCAGATGCCCATCATACAGATGGATCCTCTACTCGATAAACGGCTGGTCAGTATGCAGCCACCGAGTTTAGAGAATCCTGCTTCGGACGTGGATCGAATCAGGGAGGCGCTCGGGCAAGAGTATCGCCACCTGAAAGTTGGTTATCGATGCCTTTCTTCTCTTTATAAAGATTTGCGCAAGACAAAATTCGAGGGCGCAGCAGTCCTGCACGATGAGTGTCTATTGGCTTGGCAACCGCGGAAAATGGCTGCTCGCAGATATGGACTGATTTTTGACATCGGAACGAGCACGTTAGTGGGAGCTTTAGTGAGTCTATTGGATGGTCAGGATGTTGCGGTGGTGTCACGGCTCAATTCGCAGAACAGACACGGCTCTGATGTGATCAGCCGTATTCAATATGTGAAGGAGCATCCCAAGGGTCTATCTCAAATGCGCAGACACCTAGTTGAAGATCTCAATATCCTGAGCAGACGCCTTGTTCAAGTCGCACACCTTGCCAAAGAGGACATTGCGGTGGCTGTCTTGGCCGGCAACACCACCATGCAACATTTGCTCTTGGGTTTGGACCCCACGGGGATCGCTGAAGCACCATTTGCCCCTGTCATAACCGAGGGAATGATCGTCAAAGCTCACGATGTCGGAGTGGATCTGCATCCCGAAGCCATACTCTACATCATGCCTTCCAAGTCGGGGTATATCGGTGGAGACCTATTAGGATTTGTTCTGGCCTCGGGCGCTGCAAATGAAAAAGATCGGCTGGTTCTCGGACTCGATTTTGGAACAAATGGCGAAATATTCTTGGGCACCCGGGAGCGAATATTGACTTGCTCTGCTGCTGCGGGTCCTGCATTGGAGGGCGCGAGGATTACCCACGGTATGATTGGGAAAGCGGGCGCCATCGAAAGTTTTCGATGCGAGGGAAATCGCCTACGCTACCAGGTAATCGGCAACATCGAGCCAAAGGGCCTTTGCGGCAGCGGGCTGGTTGATCTTGTGGCCTTGCTTCTACATCATGATTTGCTGGACGCTGACGGCTTGCTCCGTCCGATTAATAAGGAGCCCACAAATGAGATGGCATCGAGGCTTGTTAAGAGAGCAGGGAACGAACTGCATGACTTTATTGTCGTACCTGCTGCAGACAGCTCTAACGGTAGGGAAATACGCTTGACTCAGAACGATGTCCGGGAATTGCAACTCGCAAAGGGAGCGATCGCCGCGGGTGTTAAAACCTTGATG
>CP070769.1:2056163-2059414 GCA_020347085.1 Desulfobacterales bacterium | reverse complement strand
CGGTTGTCCGTTGCATTGAGGTGAATGTATTGGGTCGCGTCTGGTGTCTGGCCTTTGACAACTGACAACGGGACACTGGCTGGAGAATAGGAGCCAAAAAAGCAATGTTGCCCGGGGATTAAGGACTGGTAATTATGACATTGCAAGGTGTAAGTGTAAAGGGAGGTTTGTAGTGATCTATCCAAGTAAAGAAGAATTCCTTCGGCTAGCACGTCAGTGCAATCTCATTCCTGTCTTTCGGGAGATTACTGCAGATACCGAGACACCTGTCAGCCTCTTCAAGAAATTAGCAAAGGGGCCTGAGTCTTTTCTTTTAGAAAGTGTGGAAGGCGGGGAACGCTGGGGACGGTACAGCTTTATCGGGCATCGTCCTAAGCTCTTGATAAAAGTATGGGGCGAGCAGGTTGAAGTAATCCGTGACAACGGTCAGCCAGAGCAGTTGAGGACCAATGCCTTTACCTATCTTAGGAATCTGATGAAAGGCTATCGTGCCCTGCCAATGACCGGGTTGCCCCGATTCTACGGTGGGCTTGTGGGTTACATGAGCTACGACATGGTACGATTTTTCGAACGCCTCCCCGATTCCAAACCGGACGATGTAGGCATACCCGATGCCGTTTTCATGCTCCCCGAGCAGGTGATCATCTATGACAACCTGACCCAGACGATCAAGGTGGTTGTCACTTGCCACGTACCGGATGATGTCAACTCTGCGGATGCATACGGTCACGCCGTTCAGCAGATTGAGGAGACGGAAGAACTGCTCCATGCCTCGATCCCCTCTCACCCGAGACCAAGGGGCACTCGCCCCGAACTGACCTTGATACCCAATATGGACCGGGAGGAATTTGAGCGTATCGTCGGCCGAGCTAAGGAATATATTGAACAGGGCGAGGCCATCCAGGTGGTATTGAGTCAGCGTTTTCACACGGACCTTTCTGTTAATCCGTTTGAAATTTACCGGGCCCTCAGGCGCGTGAATCCGTCTCCCTATATGTACTATCTGCAAATCAACGACGAAATTGTCATTGGGGCCTCCCCTGAAGTTCTGGTCCGACTCGAAAACGGCCGTGTGGCACTGCGGCCCATAGCCGGAACCAGGCCAAGGGGTAAAGATGCCGAGGATGACTTCAGGTTGGAGGAAGAGCTGCGTGCTGATGCCAAGGAGCAAGCGGAGCACGTCATGCTGGTGGACCTGGGCCGAAACGATGTGGGCCGAGTGGCCGCGGTCGGCACAGTTGAGGTTAAAGACCTAATGGTGGTAGAGCGTTACTCCCACGTGATGCATTTGGTCTCCCATGTAGAAGGGAATCTGGCACCCGGTCTGGACATGTTTGATGTCCTGCGCGCCTGTTTCCCGGCTGGCACGGTCTCTGGGGCTCCGAAAGTGCGAGCCATGGAAATCATCGATGAGCTAGAGCCCACGCGACGAGGGCTTTATGCAGGTGCGGTCGGCTACTTCGGCTTCTCCGGCAATATGGATTTTTGTATTGCCATCCGCACGCTGCTCGTTCGTGATGGCCGTGTCTACCTTCAGGTGGGTGCAGGGATTGTCGCTGATTCAGACCCTGCCCGGGAATATGAAGAAACAGTAAGTAAAGGAAAGGCACTGGTCAAAGCCTTGAAAATGGCCAGCAATGAACGGCGGTAAATTGGGGGAATTGACACGTGATTCTAATGATCGATAACTACGACTCGTTCACGTATAATCTTGTACAATACCTTGGCATATTGGGTGCTGATGTGCGGGTTAGACGAAATGATCAGGTCAGCATGGAGGAAATCGAGGCTATGACGCCGGAACGGTTGGTTATCTCGCCGGGTCCTGGCGTCCCACAGTCGTCAGGAATCATTGTGCCTCTGATTCAGCGTTTCTATCAGATGGTGCCTATCCTGGGTGTCTGTTTAGGCCACCAGGCTGTTGCTGTTGCTTTTGGTGGCCAGGTGGTGCGGGCCGCCCGGCTAATGCACGGAAAGGTTTCACAGATTCACCACGACGGCCAGGGCGTTTTTCATGCTGTACCGGATCCCTTTACGGCTACCCGGTACCACTCATTGGCCGTTGAAGAGGCCACCCTGCCGTCCCGTTTGGAAATCACGGCCAGAGCTGAGGACGGTGAGATCATGGGAGTCAGACATCAGGACTACCCCGTGCACGGCATCCAGTTTCACCCAGAGTCCATTCTGACGCAGGAGGGAATGCGTATTCTGGAGAACTTCCTCAATCTATAGGGAAAGGTTTTTTACTGAAATTACGTAGGATTGTAAAAGGAGAAAATCATGCTTAAGCAAGCCATCCAGAAAGTAGTCAACCGGTCGAACTTAACCGAACAAGAGATGGAGGCTGCCATGGACGTGATCATGAGCGGCCAGGGTACTCCCGCCCAGATTGGCGCCTTCATAACCGCCCTGCGCCTTAAAGGCGAAACGGTTGAAGAAATCACGGGGGCTGCGCGGGTCATGCGGCGCAAGGCGACGCGAATCCAAGCCGACAACACCATTGTGAACGTAGACCGAGACGAGATCAACCTTGACTTGGAAACAATTGTAGATACCTGTGGTACCGGGGGTGATGGCACCAACACGTTCAATGTCTCCACAACCACGGCCTTTGTGGTGGCGGGCTGTGGCTTGCGGGTGGCCAAACACGGTAACCGCTCAGTCTCCAGCCTTTGCGGCAGCGCCGATGTCATTGAAAGCCTTGGGGTCAATCTGGATGTCCCTCCTGCTGTGGTTGAAAAATGTCTCAACGAAGTGGGTATCGGCTTTCTCTATGCCCCCGCCCTTCACGGCGCTATGAAGTATGCCATTGGACCCCGCCGGGAAATCGGTATCCGCTCCATTTTCAACATCCTTGGTCCTCTGACGAATCCAGCGGGGGCAAACGTCCAGGTGCTTGGTGTCTATGACGAGGGGCTGACACCGGTATTGGCGGAGGTCCTCCATAACCTTGGTTCGCGCAGTGCGTTCGTCGTCTACGGGGAAGGTAGCCTGGATGAAATTAGCATCATTGGTAAAACCCAGTTAAGCGAGCTGAAGAACGGACAAGTCACGACATACAGCATTCAACCGGAAGACTTCGGCCTACCCCGTGCAGACTTGGCTGACATCCGCGGTGGTGACGCTCAGAAAAATGCAGGTATCGTCCTCAGCGTGCTTCAGGGTGAGCACGGTGCCCGGAGAGACATGGTATTGCTCAACGCCGGTGCGGCCCTCGTTGCCGCAGGACGAGCAGCCGATTTCCGGGAAGG
>CP070769.1:2048172-2056063 GCA_020347085.1 Desulfobacterales bacterium | reverse complement strand
CTCCACTAAAATCGTAAAACTCGGGCTAACGCCCTCAAACAGTTACGATTTTCACGCTTCGTTTTGCAAAGAACTTGTTAGCAAAATGGCCAACAATGGGCTCTCAATGAAGTTTTGAAATGGCTTCTAGATTGTTTGCATCCCCCACCGCCCCGGGCATGCAAACTTAAACAAAGCCACTTCACGCCTCTTTGTTTTGCGGGTTGCAGTCGCTTCGGAAAGCCACCTGCCGTGCGAGCGGTTATTTAACGGCCCTCCGCGTGCGACTATTGAAAGAAATTGAGGATAGATCAAGATCTCACTTGCCTCAGCTCCTGAACGTTATTAACATCTCAGCACATGAAGATTGCCACGTTCAACGCCAACGGGATCCGGGCTCGCCTGGATGTCATCCTGGAATGGCTGGCTCAAGAGAAGCCGGATGTCCTGTGTCTTCAGGAGACTAAGGTGCAGGATGCGGATTTCCCGTTCCAGCCCTTTCAGAAGCAGGGGTACCACTGTGCATTCCGAGGTCAAAAGTCATACAATGGTGTAGCCATCCTGAGCAAAAGCCCCCCTCAGGACGTCTCATTCGGATTTGGCGATGGAAATGAGAAAGAAGAGCCAAGGCTCATCGCGGCTTCTATCCACGATATCCCTATTGTGAATACCTATGTGCCTCAGGGTTATGCACCGGACTCGGAGAGATTTCAATATAAGCTTCATTGGCTTCAACGTCTGCAGGATTATTTTTCACGAGGCTTTGACCCGCGTACGCCTCTGCTTTGGGTGGGCGATTTCAATGTGGCCCCTGAGTCTATTGATGTGTTCGACCCCAAAAAGCTCGCAGGGAGCGTTGGATTTCATCCGGAGGAACACAAGACGCTTGCAGCGGTAAAGGCATGGGGCTTTGTGGATGTGTTTCGCAGGCATGAGTCCAGCAGCAACATGTATACCTTTTGGGACTATCGCATCCCAAACGCTGTGTCCCGGGGGCTTGGATGGCGAGTGGATCACATTTGGGCCACGCCGGGCTTGGCACAGAAATCGACCCGGGCATGGATTGATGTTGCTCCTAGATTATCCCACAAGCCATCGGACCACACATTTGTTATCGCGGAGTTCGGCATTGCATAGCATTTTGGGGGTGCGTGGCTGACGAATAACGAGCCAAATCCACTCTTGACCCAAGTACTAACCAATGGTAGAGGACTCTCTTACGAATTTCTCTTGAGACCATCCTAAAAAAGACGCAACTCAGGCATGTGAGAGGAGGCTTTCAATGATCTGGTATCTGTTTGTTGTGGCGCTGCTTTATGTCATGGCTGGTACGTTAATGCTCTTGGCAACCCGGGTTATGAGAGAAGACTATCTCAGCAAACTGAAAGTGGGGGACCCTAGGAAGTGGAGCCCCCTCCCGCTCGGTGCTGGAATTCTCTTCTTGCTCTCGGCTTCTTCGAGCTCACAAGTCACGTTCATTGTTGTTCTTGGGCTTTTGTCTTTGTTAAAGGGGCTGGTATTTCTCTTTGGGCCAAGGGAAAAGGTAAAAGGGATGATCGATTGGTGGTTTGCAGCCTCGGATAAGACATACAGAGTGTGTGCCGTAGTCGTGATGGGTTTGGGCATTGCGATTTTGGCCACCATTGTTCACTAACCTGCTTGGCCGGCAGGTCACAATATGCGGTCGAAACACAGGCAACAACAAGAGAGTGTTATATTGTCGTTGCCAGTCAATTGACGGGAAGTGAAGCCTCCCCGCCCTAAAGGGCGGGGGTTCTGCCTTGCGGCAGCACCGCGTGTCCGGGGAGCGAGCCGGTCACTTCTCGGTTATCTCGTCTCCTGATGAATGGGATTTCCTATCTATTTTTGTTCTCCGGAAAAAGTGAGATCATTGGCGCCGGGCGGAAGTGCCAGGCGTTGCTTTTGGGACATCGTGAAACGGCTCTTTCGTCAGGCTGAAGGATTGTAAACGCACAAACGGTTTTGCTCGTGCAGGTATGGCGAAAAGAATACGCTTTACGGGAGTAATGACATGGTGAAATACACGGGAATCAATCACCTGGCAATGGCCACGAGAGATATGGACACCACAATCCGCTTCTGGCGGGATTTGCTCGGTATGCGTCTGGTAGCGGGTCTTGGACGACCCGGATTCAGACACTATTTCTTTGAAATATCCGAGCACGATATGATTGCCTTTTTTGAGTGGCCGGACGTGGATAAGGCTCCAGAAAAGGATCATGGTGCACCTGTCAAGGGTCCGTTTGTTTTTGATCATGTCTCGTTCGAAGTGGAAAGTGAGGAGGACCTGTGGAAGCTGATAGACAGATTAGAAGCAGCTGATATCTGGGTTTCCGAGGTCATCAATCATGGATTCATTCACTCCATCTATTCTTTCGATCCCAACAACATCCCCATCGAGTTCAGCGCCCCGGTACCACATGTGAATATCAGAAAGTACCCAAAGATGAAGGACAAGAGGCCTTCTGCTGTGGCACGGGAAGGGCCCGAGCCCCAACCCGGGCATTGGCCGGAAGTGACAAAGCCCACACCCAACGAGGAACGCATGGTCTATCCTGGAGAAGGTATGATTCTGACTGAAGCTGGCGACGTTGCGAGATAGACGGGCGATTGTGATGGCGGGACCTTTTCCTGTGCGATCCAAGACGGTCAAACTGCAAAAGTGAGTGCATTCCCCTGACCGCTTTTTACGGCGTGATTGACATGAACGTTTTTGACAATATTTTGACACTTGTCAAAAATCGTGTGGGGTCACGTCGCAAGATAGATACAATCGCCCTCTTTTTTGAGGTCCAAATCCTCTCCGGTCTGCCTTAGCAGCTTTAGTAAAGTGCAAGGCGCCTCCATTTTGGAAGGTTAACGCTTCCATTTTGGCACACTTCTTTCATGCTGTTCTTCCCCAAACCTACAAGTATGCATATGCCTCCATATTCGAGACGGATGCGTTGTTCAAAAGTCTCTGTACTTGTGCGCACGCGGAGTGCTCGTTTTTGGGTGACGGTACGACCATGACAACGACAATTTTTTGAGGAGTGATAGGATATGACATTGCGGGAAATTATAGAAAGATGTAGTATGCTGAGAGTTGATGAAGTACGATGTGACAGTGATAAGTATCATGAGCTGGTTTTTTGCGGAGAGGACATAGACGAATGGCATAGAATATTTGCTGATGTTTTGGGACCTGCGGTAAAACCTGCTGGGAAAAAACCTACCAAAGACCACTGGCGTTTAACAAAGGATTACGGAGGAGTTTGGGCCAGTCAGACATTATTTAAGAAAGAATTTGAGGATTGTACCGTGATAGCCATGTTTTGGCCATGGCAAGATGGGATTCATGTTACACTAAAAATGGCCCTTTTGGAAAAACAGAAGTCAGGTGTTAAGCTCTCCGTCCCCATGGCGCGGGTGCCCTTTGCGGGCTTGCGCGCTTGGTTAGAAAAAAGTTTGTTTTAGATACGTTGCGTTCCCGCCCTACAACGGGCGGGCTGCCTGGCAGCGGGGCATTGCAACGGGCCAGCGCGTCGGTCAGCTGCCTGAACCAGTACGAACTCATAGATTGCATGTTGCGGTGGCCCATGGGCATCGTGTTCACAGAGAAGCATGGGCGGGCTAACCCATCTTCTTATCCTTCCAGATCCATAGACAAGCCTCCACAAAATCATAACTGTTGTTCCATAATATGAAGATTAACTGTCACTGCCACATCTTCAGCCTGGATTGCGTTCCTTTGGAATTTCGGCAACGTTTTTTTCTGGACGTGAAAAACCCTGGACACCGCCTGATTCATCGGCTGCTCAGAAGGATTCTACCAGACGACTCCAGGCTTGAAGACTGGCTGGACTTTATTGATATGCCCATTTCTGCAATTGCGCAGAAATTGGTTGATGAAATGGATGAGGCTGGCATAGATATCTGTACACCGCTGATGATGGACATGGCATATTGCAAGAAGTTTGGAGGTGGCACCAAGAGTTTCGAGGATCAGATGACACAGACTTTGGCCGCCGTTGAAGCAATAAATGAAAAATACAATCGCATTCGCATGCTTCCATTCATTGCCGCCGATCCCAACAGAGAAGGTATAGTAACGATTGTTAAAGACGCCCTTAGAAAGGGAATGTTTAGAGGGGTTAAGATCTATCCTGTCATGGGGTTTACCCCGCACGACCGGAGGCTTTACCCAATCTATGAATATTGTGTGCCGAACAACATCCCCATAACAGCCCATTGTTACAATGGTGGTATTCCAGGTCTTAAGGAGGATTACCACCTGGCAGATCCGAAACACTGGGGCACTGTCTTGGAGGACTTCCCTTCACTGACACTCAACTTAGCCCATAATGATCGAACCGGATCTGCGTGGCAAGCCAGGATCGCTCGGCTCATCAAAACCCATCCTAAGGTTTACACGGACGTTTCATTTGATACCGAGATGTGGTTTATGCCCAGAAAATACTTCAAGAATATAAAACGCATCCTCAGCACACCCAAAATCCAGGATCGGCTTCTTTACGGCACTGACTGGTTCATGGGACGTTGTTTTTGGACGGAAAAATCTTACTTAAAGTGGTTTCAGGAGTACTCAAGAAAGATTTTTTGGTGCCGGGTGGAATTCACAGAAAAAGAGATTAAAAAGCTGACTGAGGATAACCCCAAAAGGTTTTTAGGCTTGTAGAGCAGGGCCTGTGCATTAGGAAAGGAGGATAACAATGGCGAAAATGGTCAAGGGCGCGAAGCGGTATCTGCTGCTGAGAGGTAGAGACGAGGATGGAGACGATATTGTAATTGACGTATTTAGCAAAAAAGAAATTGATATAGCACTGAAGGAAGGCCGCGTTCAGGAAGATGACCATGTGGTGAAGGTTGAACTAATGGGCAAGGTTGATCTTAGGAAACCAGAAAAGTCCAAAAAGCGCTGAAAGCCCCGTATACCCTCCTTGACCGCGACCTGCATGCCGGACTCAAAGCGCCACCGTGTGGAGCCATACTTGCTGCTGGGACAAGATTGTCGGCTGACCGGCTCGCTCCCCTTGACCCCGCCCTTTAGGGCAGGGAGGCTTCACTTTATGGCAGATATTCCGGTTCACATTTAGCGCCGATAAACCTGAACACCTTGCAATGTGAGATATAGATGCAGGTTGTTCGGTGGAGGCGATTGATCTTTCGATGAGCATCCGCACATACTAAGGAGAACGTTAATTACCCGACACAGGGCCAAATTTCCCTCGTCCGCTGCAGCGTATTTGGATGCTTCTAAGGCTTGCTCCGGACGCCCTAAAAACTCGTCCCGCTTCGCGGGACTCAAACAGTTCAGGGCGCCACCCGTCGCTTCGCCAAGAATCATCAAAAATGCGCTGCAATGCTCCCTCAGAAAAAGAGGCCCTATGTCTGGTGCGTTTTGACCCCATTAGTAACAGCTTTGTGATGTGAGAGCGTTTCGCAATCACACTGGTAAAATAATAACTCAAGTTTTGCACCCTTTTCAACTGGTTGAAGTGACAACAAGAAGTGAGAAATCCCCCCTTTAATTTGCAACAATGATTGGTGACGCCTTAGGCAGCAACCGGGCTTTGGCAGGTAAGGAAATCCGCTTCAGTGCGGCCTCCAATGCCTTACGTAGCCTTGCATGTGTTGTTGCTTCAAATGGCTGTAGGCCTCCTTTCAGCGGAATTCCTTACCTACCAATAACGCCCCACTTTCTTGTAGAAAAACCCCTTGGCATACAGGTTAGGAGCCCCATCGCAGGGTGCGAAACTTGAGTAATAAGTTTAAGAACTTGTAATATGAGCTCCAAATCTTCGGTAAGATGCTCTGGTTAATGGGTGCTGATTTTCCCCCGTATTTCTTACGCAAGAAAATTCGTATTTTTCCACAATAAAACCCCTGTTTTCCCTAATGTCCTGAGACGCAATTGTCGTGTAACGTTGGATCAAGGAGTTGCCTCATGACCAGCAGCAGACAGATGGTTGAGAGAAGGAGACATAAGCGGTTCCGGGCTCCAAAAGGCCTATTTGCCTTGCTCCGTCCAGGTTATACCAAGGTAGGTTCAGTTGTAGATATGGGCATGAGTGGGCTTGCGTTTCGTTACGTTGCCAGGGGAGAGTCGTTAAACGGAAGCCACGTAGAGATATTCATGATCGGAGATGGTTTTTACCCGGGTAAGGTTCCGATTAAAATCATTTCGGATGTAGAAGTAGTTGCCGGAACACCTTCCAGTCGTTTCACCATGAGGCAATGTGCCGTTAGATTTAGTGAGCTCACACCTCAGCAGAAGGCTGAGATAGAACGATTTATCGAGAGCCTCTCTGTAGGTGAGGCGTGAGCTGAAGAGACAGTCCATATGCAACAAAGAGCGAAGGCAGGGCCAGCATGGGCTCTGCCTTTAGCCGAAAAGCCCTGAATCAATGCACTTCTAATCCTGCGTAACGGAAGACTGGTGACGGTTGCTCTTTGGGGCTTTTCTATATTGGCACCTCACATTCTCCGGGCATTCGATTGTAGGCCTATGACATACTTCCATGGTTCCGCCGTGGCCAGTTGTGAAGCTCCCCGCCCAAAGGTCGCGGGTTCTGCCTTACGGCAGCACTGCGTGTCCGGAAGGCAGGCCGGTCAAAAACCGACACAGGGAGTTTTATGGTCCGAAGTTGCACATGAAAGAAGAACATAGGAAAGAATTACAAAAAATCATTCGAGACGTATATTGCCCGAAGCTTCTTCAATGCTATCGCTCAAGGCTTCAGATCTTGTGCAAAGCAAGAGATATTGGATTGCAAAGCCTCGTGTAGAGTGCCTGGAAGAATATCCTGACAAGTGCCCATTCTCATTATCGCTTAGTGGTCTGGTATGTTGTAAATGTCCCGTTCGTGTCTATATTGCTAAAAATATAGGGAAGTAATGTGATGGTGATAAGCCACACTCTTTCACATGGGCAAGCTATCTCAAGGAGCTCACTCAGCATGAAGCCAAATCCTATTCACAGGATAGGTACAAAGAACGCCTTGTACACTTACTATACAGATTGCTTGGATCATGCTGTAAGCGGCTACGGGCGGTTGTGGAACGGTCATGGTGTCCCGAAATCTACATCAATGGTTTTTTGATCCTTACGAAGAAGGTGCCATGAACACCATGGGAAGAGTCCGTTTTTCATCAGAAGAGGCGGGGTTTTGTGTTTTGTTTGGTGGGCTTGGTTACTGTTTTGATGTGGTCTTCATATCATAACCAGGAACCTGAAGTTGAAATCATCAGCCACTGACTTGGCGGCGGTAATACCAGTCTGATATTCGCCAGTACAAGGCTATGATCGCAGATTTGACGCTCTCCCAAACCGTGAAAATAATCATAACGATGTGTCTCACCCGCTAGCTCCTTGTGCAGGGAAAGTCTGTGAGATAACTTCAGTGATGCAGTTGTGGCATTGACACTTGACATGGCAACTAATCCCGTGAGGACGAAAGTTTCCGGACGGATACCAGCTGATGGATTTACACCTGAGACAGATGTGGAGTTTGTTCGACTCGGCTCGCTCTTGGCAGAATACACAAGCCTTGAAGGTTAGCTTTTTGCCAATTTCCGGGACTGGTACGGTAAACTCCTTTGCGTTGCCTTCAGTCATCACCTGCCTACAGAGGGAACACACAGAATGCATCGTCTCCGCTCCTTCCAAGAATTTTTGGGGTTGCCCCGACCTGCTCCTCTATCTGTTGCGCAAAGGCCGATCCTTCTGGCACATGGATATTGAAGCTCCCTGCAGTCCTGATAAATCGGGGCAGGGAATGTTCTGCCTGATGGCAGTGCTTCGAACCGACTGTAAGGAAGGGTACCATTTTTAGATTCGGTCGCTAACCCTGCAGTCCCGACAAGTCGGGACAGGGAATGCGCTCGCTGT
>CP070769.1:2037616-2048072 GCA_020347085.1 Desulfobacterales bacterium | reverse complement strand
GAAGAATTCGGCGCGGTGATGAGATCCACATCGTGCGTGAAGCGTGAATAACCCTAGTGAGAAGGATGTTAAACTAATGCACGTAAAAAGTTAATTTTGCTCAATATCGTTCACAAAACACTTTTTGCGGGTTTGTCAAGTTTACAGATCTTGGAAATCCTGAAACGTGATGTTACCCGATTATTCACAAACCGACGTCAGGTCCAATATGGCCGATAGCCGACTCCATGATGTGATCCACTGTGAGGGGGAGGTTTGCCGAACCTACGAACAGGAACTGATTGGGGAAGAGCCCCTGTTGATCCGTGTTGAAGGCCAACCCTATTCCGTCGTGATGCGCACTCCAGGCGAGGAGATATTTCACGCGGCGGGATTTTGTCTTTCTGAGGGGCTTGTCGACGGACCGGAAGATTTTGCAACGATTGGTTGTTGCGATCAGGACAATACCAATGTGGCTACCGTGACGCTGAAGCCTGCGAGACGAAAGCAGGTAGCGTCTCTGTTGAAAAGGAGAGGTTTCATCAGTCAAACCAGTTGCGGTATCTGCGGCAAAGAAGTGGTAGAGGATTTTTGCCAGATTCTGTCTCCGACTGCGGATGAGACAAGAATCAGCGTGAGTCAGGCTGTGGGATGTGTCAATGAGCTGTCTCATGTTCAGCACCTTCATAAGAGGACGAGGAGCGCTCACGCAGCCATGCTCTTTGACTCTGAGCTCCATCTATTAGCCGTAGCAGAGGACGTTGGGCGCCACAATGCGCTGGACAAGGCCATAGGGGAAGCCTTGATGAACGAAAAGCTTGCAAAGGCTCGTCTAGCGGTCCTCTCTTCTCGGATGAGTTATGAGATGGTCCAGAAAGGAGCCCGTGCGCGTTTGCCAATTCTCGTCAGTGTCTCGCGCCCCACAACTCTCGCCATTGAGTTAGGCACAAGCTTAAATATGACTTTGGCCTGCTTAAGCAGACAAAACGGACTATTTGTTTTTTGTGGAAATGAGCGCCTCGTGGAAAGGTGACATGGTGAACCCTAAAAATGACAAAGAAATTGCGCGGGAGATCTTGGACATAAAGAAGACCCTGGGACAAGAGCTTCTCATTCTTACGCACCATTATCAGCGAAAAGACATTGTGGATCTTGGTGACTACCGAGGTGACTCCTTTGGGCTATCTCAAAAGGCGGCCGCAGACAAGGCCGGACGTTTCATTGTCTTTTGCGGGGTGCATTTTATGGCAGAAAGCGCCGAGATTCTCTCCCAGCCCCATCAGACGGTTCAAATACCTGCCGTTGAGGCCGGGTGCTGGATGGCTGATATGGCTGACATTGATATCGTGGAAGAGGCCTGGGGAGATATTACTTCTATAACCTCATCGGACTCGGTCATACCCATTGTTTATATGAACTCTGATGCTGCTTTAAAGGCATTTTGTGGCCGCCACGGCGGCGCTGTTTGTACGTCATCGAATGCCCCAGCAGCCTTTCGATGGGGATTTGGCGAGCGCGAGAAGATTCTGTTTTTTCCAGACCAGCACCTGGGCCGAAACACTGGAAATCAAATGGGAATTCCGCCCGAGGAAATGATCGTATGGGATCCGGCCAAACCATTGGGTGGCAACACGCAAGATAGCATCAAAAAGGCAAGGGTAATCTTATGGGATGGCTACTGCCTGGTCCATACCCGGTTTCGGGATAAACATGTCTTGAAGATGCGAGAGAGGTTTCCGGAAGCCAAGATCGTGGTCCATCCGGAATGTACCGAAGATGTGGTAAGCCTGTCCGATGCGGTAGGCTCCACCAGTTTTATCGTGAAGTACTTGGAAAATGCACCGATTGGGTCTACCATTATTATTGGTACGGAAATCAATCTTGTGAATCGGTTGGCCCTGGAAAATCCGGAGAAAAAGGTTTTGGACTTGTATTACTCTTTGTGTCCTAACATGTTTAAGATCAACCTCGGGAACCTCCTGTGGACCCTGAAAAATATCGGACAAGTCAATGTGGTTACCGTACCGGAAGATACAAAGAAAGATGCACGTGCAGCCCTTGATCGCATGTTAGCTTTGTCACCCAAAGCTCTCTTGGCAAAGAAGGGTGATTCATTCAAGGAGAGACAGACAGCACGTGTAACGACCCGTTAGCTTATGTTGTGAGTAACAAGCAGAGTGAGTCGGACGTAATGCATATATCACCTCGAAGATCCCTCGGCATCGCACTATCCCTAGTCGTCATTTTGGGGCTCGTAGGGATTCCGATTTCCCCAATCTGCGCTGGTTATGGTGCAGTTTGCTGTGTTGGTCATGACGTTCGAATCCCACGACATGCAGTAGATGCCAGCGGGATATCTCAGGCCGGGTGTTGTTGCGAACCTGAGGCCACCCAGTGCAACATCTCCACAGGCTGCTCTTTAGGGTTGCCGGATTTCTCTGTGTTTGGTGTTACCAGGGCGCAGGACGGTGGTTCGTCGGACGCAACATCTGGACCGGATAACCTGCTACCCGGCTTTACTCCCCTCAAAGGTTTTCCTAGCAAATTTCGTTTGCCTACCTGGGGCCTGCCCGCACCACTCTATCTTTTAAACGCATCCCTTTTATGTTAATCTTTTTATAATTACCTCATCTTTGAAGGGGCTTTCTGCGGAGGTGGGGTGTTGTGACCTGCGAAATACATCCGTTCTTGTGACAAAATACATGGTTTGCCCCATAGTCCCGAACCATAAAATGTGCGTAAAATGTCCGTAGCTTAACCGGCTCGAACAGAGCACAGTCATGAGATAACAAAGTTCATCACATGAGAGTTTTTGTGGCAACGGAGGTAACAATGAAACGTTCAAGAACTACAGTAGCCGTTTCAGCGTTAATTTTTCTTATGCTGACGAACTGGTCAACGTCGGGAACAGCCGGCTCAGGGCATTCCCATGATGACCATGGGGTCCCCGGAACACCCATCCGAGCGGAGAACGCTCCCCAAGGAAATCTTCCAAACCTTGACCTGACCTCAACACTTGCGGACTATCTGAAATATGCCGCACTGAACAACCCGGGCTTGGAAGCGGCGTTTAATCAATGGAAAGCTGCTTTAGAGATGGTCCCACAGGTTACCTCGCTGCCGGATCCTCGATTTAACTACGCCTATTACATTGAAGAAGTAGAGACGCGGGTGGGACCACAACAACACATGTTTGGTATATCTCAGACATTTCCGTGGTTCGGGAAGTTGAAACTGAAAGGTAACGCTGCTCTCGAAGCAGCCAAGGCCGAAAAGGAGCAATACGAGAAGACAAAGCTCGCGTTGTTCTACCGCGTGAAATCAGCCTTTTATGAATATTACTACGTCGGCCGGGCTGTGGCGATCACTAGGGAGCATATCAAGCTCTTAACCAACCTCGAAAGCGTAGCCAGAACGCGTTTCAAGGCTGGCCATGCCTCTCATGCCGCGGTTATCCAGGCCCAGGTTGAAGTGGGGAAGCTTGATGACAGGCTGCGAGCGCTAGAGTCGCTTCGCGAGCCGATTGTGGCGCGGTTGAATGCAGCTCTCAACCGGCCCTCGAATGCTTTCCTGCCGTGGCCTCAGACGATTCCTCATCATAATCCGGCATTCACGGACGAGGAGGCATTCGCCTGGCTTGCTGAGCGGAATCCTGACCTTAACCGATTAGATTTCCTGGCAGAGAAGGAACAGTTTGCCATGAAGCTGGCCGGGAAGAACTACTACCCCGACATCACCGTTGGCCTCGATTATGTGGACACGGACGAAGCCCTGATGCCGGGAACGCCTGACAGCGGAAAAGATCCGGTGATTGCTAAAGCTTCAGTCAATCTGCCGATTTGGTACGGTAAGTACCGGGCAGCAGAAAGGGAAGCCAGGCTTCGCCACGCGGCAGTGCAACAACAGCGGGTCAATACCGAAAATCAGTTGGAAGCAGATTTGAAACTTGCCTTGTATCACTTCAGAGACGCGGAGCGGAAGATTGACCTGTACCGCGACACGCTCATTCCCAAGGCAGACGAATCCTTAAAAGTGGCGCAACTGGGGTTTCAAGCCGGGAAGGTGAGCTTCCTCTCGCTGATAGACGCTGAGCGGTTGCTGCTGGAGTTTCAACTGGCGTATGAGCGCGCATTGGCTGACCGCGCCAAAAGACTCGCACAGATTGAGACCTTGGTCAATAAGGACCTCTCCCGGAATGAATCCAACGAAACTGAAATCAAGCCGACCGAGGACGGGAGCTGACACATGCATGTCAGTCAGTGGACAATAGACATGGGAATATATTTGACTAAATCGAACTAAGACAGTGCAAAGGATAAACACCATGAGCAAGCTTACAGATAAGATAAGACCTCTTAAGGGGCGTTGGGGCGTGGTTCTGCTAGTCGTTATTGCTTTCGTGGCGGGTGCGCTCGTGAGAGGCGGACGTGAACCTGAGCAAAATGCCGGAACACCCGCAAGCTCTATCGGTGTGGAGGCTACCAAGCAGGAAACCCAGTTCTGGACCTGCTCTATGCATTCGCAGATCAAGCTGCCCAAGCCCGGCCAATGCCCGATCTGCGGTATGGACCTGATTCCAGTGGAATCAGGGGAGGATGAAACGAAAGGCTTAAGGGAGTTGTCGGTCGCCGAGCATGCCGCCAAACTCATGGAGATCGAGACCGCTCCTGTTGAGCGGAAATTCGTAACGGCAGAGATCCGCATGGTTGGCAAGGTCGATTATAACGAAACGCGGGTCTCTGATATCAGTGCGTGGGTGCCGGGTCGTCTCGACCGTCTTTTCGTGGACTACACCGGGGTGCCTGTGAGAAAGGGCGACCACATGGTTTATCTGCATAGCCCGGAGCTGTTGAGTGCCCAGGAAGAGCTTCTTCAGGCCATCCGAGCCGTGAAGAACTTGCGGGGCAGCGATGTTTCCATGATCCGTGAGATGTCAAAAGCTACAGTTGATGCTGCCAGGGAGAAGTTGCGCCTGTGGGGTTTGACATCCAACCAAATAGCCCAAATCGAAAAACGAGGAAAGGCCAGCGACCACATGACGATCTATTCGCCATCCAGCGGTATTGTCATACACAAGCACGCGCAGGAAGGCATGTATGTCAAGACCGGAACGAAAATTTACACGATCGCAGACCTATCGCAGGTGTGGGTGCGGTTGGACGCTTACGAATCCGACCTGATTTGGCTGCGGTATGGCCACCACGTGGCATTTACGACGGAATCCTATCCGGGAGACGTGTTCAAGGGAACCATATCATTCATTGACCCCATCCTGAACGAAGCCACGCGTACTGTGAAAGTTCGGGTCAATGTGCCGAATCCTGAAATGAAACTCAAACCCGGCATGTTTGTCAGAGCTGTGGTTCGAGCCAGGGTCGCGAGTAGCGGCAGGGTAATGGACAAGTCCCTCGCCGGCAAATGGATCTGTCCTATGCATCCCGAGGAAGTCAAAGATGGAGCAGGGAAGTGCAGCATCTGTGAGATGCCTTTGGTCAGGACCGAGTCACTCGGATACGTGGGCGTCGATCCAGAAAAGGCCGATAAACCGCTCGTCATCCCTGCATCGGCACCTTTGATCACAGGTAAGAGAGCTATTGTATATGTTGTCGTCCCGGACATAGAAAAACCGACATTTGAAGGGAGAGAGATCGTCCTGGGTCCTCGTGCGGGTGATTATTACCTGGTTCGACGCGGTCTGAAGGAAGGGGAGCACATCGTGACAAAAGGCGGCTTCAAGATCGACGCGGAACTCCAAATTCAGGCCAAACCCAGCATGATGACGCCCGAGGGTGGGGGAGGCGGCGGTCACGCTCACCACGCTCATGGCGGCGAGGAGAAACGCGCAGAGGCGGCTCCGGGGCGTGCAACGGTTACGCTACCTGCTCTTGTCCGCAGCCAATTGCACAAGGTTCTCATGGCGGGCAACGCTGCAACAGCGTCCGTCGAATCCGGCGACATCCACGGGATCCACGAAGCCTTCTCCACACTGTCACAGAAGGTTGACTCCGTGGACAGTGACAAGCTGAGCGGATATGCGGCTATGATGTGGAAGGAACATGCCATGCTCCTGGGCAACGATGCCATGGAAGGCAGCGAGGTCAAGAAGCTTTCAGAAGCCAAGCGCCTTGCCGAGCTTCTGGGTGAGCATCTTGTCTCGTTTCAGGCACAGATGGGAGTGTCGCATGACCATGGAGTCCAAAGTGCTGAAGAATTAAGCCCAGAATTTCGCCATCAATTGGGCAAGGTGGTGCAAGGCTATCTTGCCATGCACAAAGCCCTGGCAGCCGATCAAGCCGATCAGGCCGTGCAGGAGGCCAAGAGTACGCTTGATGCCGTTGCAGCGGTGGATATGGCGCTCGTGTCAGGGCAAAAGCATATGGACTGGATGAAGCGTGAAACGGAGTTGAAAAGGATTTTGTCAGGCGTGGGTGAGACAAAGGAGATAGAAGATATTCGAGAAGACTTTGCTGTGTTGTCTGAACTGATTATATCCACACTAAATCAATTCAAAGCATCGTCACCGACGCTATATCGGTTCAAGTGCTCCATGGCTTTCGACGACCGGGGGGCAACTTGGCTCCAGGCAGATCAGCAAACTGCTAATCCCTATTTTGGAAAAATGATGTTGAGATGTGGCGACGTCATAGAGGTCATTCCCGGACAGGAGAAACCCGGAGGGCACACACATGAATGATCAGCCGCCTTCTGAGCAAACGGCAGAACAGAAATCGGCAATCGGCAAGCTGCTGCGCTTTTGCCTGACCAACAGGCTTGTGGTGGGACTGTTTGTGCTTTTGGTCATTGTGACGGGAATCCTGGTTGCCCCCTTCGATTGGGAAATAGGGGGTATCAAGAGATACCCGGTGCCTGTGGATGCCATACCCGATATCGGTGAAAACCAGCAGATTGTTTTTACCCAATGGATGGGGCGTTCGCCCCAGGATGTGGAGGACCAGATATCTTACCCGATGACGGTCGCGTTGCTAGGCATTCCGGGTGTGAAGACGATCCGCAGCTATTCCATGTTTGGGTTCTCAACCATCTATGTCATCTTCAAAGAGGGCATTGAATTCTACTGGTCCCGAACGCGCGTTCTGGAAAAGCTGAACAGTCTTCCGGCAGGTACGCTCCCCTCAGGCGTGCAGCCTGCACTGGGACCCGATGCGACGGCCCTGGGCCAGATCTACTGGTATACACTCGAAGGACGCGATCCAGACGGCAACCCAACAGGCGGGTGGGACCAGGAAGAGCTTCGAACCATCCAGGATTGGTACGCGCGGTACTGGCTTCTTTCGGCAGATGGGGTCGCCGAAGTGGGGTCCATCGGTGGCTATGTCAAAGAGTACCAGGTCGACGTAGACCCGGATGCCATGCGGGCTTACGGGGTGACGATCGATGAGGTATTCAAGGCTGTAAAATCGTCCAACATTGATGTGGGTGCCAGAACCCTCGAATTGAACCGGACAGAATACTTCGTGCGCGGCATAGGCTTTATCAAGGCCATACAGGACATAGAAAACAGTGTCGTCAAGGTAAAGAAGGAGAACGTTCCCATCCTTGTAAAACATATCGCCAAGGTGACGCTGGGACCGGCCACGCGCAGGGGCGCACTGGACAAAGGAGGAGCGTCGGTCGTGGGCGGTGTGGTGGTTGCCCGTTATGGCGACAACCCCCTCGCGGTCATTAACAATGTCAAGAAGAAGGTCGATGAAACCAGAGAAGCGCTTCCTGCCAAGACCATCATAGACTACGCCAAAACCACCAGAGCAGAGGTTTCTCAGTTTGCAGGAAGGCAAGGTTTTGCTGCTTTTGGAGGAACGGAACTGAACCAGGATGAGTGGTTGGCCTATTTGCGATCGGTTCCCAGAGACCAATGGCCATCATGGGCCACGATCAGCAAAGTGACAGTCGTTCCCTTTTACGACCGGACAGGCCTGATCTATGAGACTCTGGGTACCCTCAATGATGCCATCGCACAGGAGATCCTGGTCACCATCATCGTAGTCCTCATTATGGTCATGCATTTGCGCAGCAGCGCATTGATTAGCGGGATGCTTCCGCTTGCTGTCCTGTTGTGCTTCATCGGTATGAAATTCTTTCGGGTGCAGGCCAACATTGTCGCCCTCTCGGGCATTGCCATCGCCATTGGCACGATCGTGGACATGGGGATTGTGGTCTGTGAAAACATTCTTCGCCATCTGGACAGGGCCTCACCAGACGAGTCCCGACTCGAAGTGGTACACCGCGCGGCCAGCGAGGTTGGCGGCGCAGTTCTGACAGCCGTATTGACTACGGTTATCAGCTTCCTGCCCGTATTCACCATGATCGGTGCAGAAGGCAAGCTTTTCAGGCCCCTTGCCTACACCAAAACCTTTGCCCTGATTGCTTCCATCGTGATCGCGCTCACCGTGCTGCCCCCAGCAGCTTACATCCTGTTTTGTGGAAAAATCTCAGGCAAGAAAGTGCGCTCAGCCCTGCATGTTGTTCTTATCATCTCAGGTGTTGTCATTGGATTCCTGGTAGCCTGGTGGACCGGGCTCGCGCTCGTCTCCTTCGGGGCGTATCACCTTTTTCGGCATAGAATTCCCAAACGGATCGCGCGCTCTGAGGCTTGGATGGCCGTCGCCATTGCTGTTCTATTGGTAGGCATTTTATTGACCGGGTATTGGGAACCCCTCGGCCCTGAGTGCGGCCTGTTACGAAACCTCGTTTTTGTTGCTATCCTGATCGGCATCGTTTTGGGCTCATTCAAGCTATTTCAACGTTTTTATTCGCAACTCCTTCAATGGTGTCTCAAGCACAAGGCGATGTTTCTTTCTCTCCCTCTCTCGCTCCTACTTTTCGGGGGAGCTATCTGGCTTGGTTTTGATGGCCTCTTTGGATGGCTTCCTGGGCCCGTAAGCAAGGCCCGACCCATTCAGTATTTAGCGCATAAATTCCCTGGATTGGGCAAAGAGTTTATGCCTCCATTGGACGAAGGCTCATTCTTGTGGATGCCCACGACGATGACCCATGCATCGATTGGCGAAGCCCTGGACATCTTGCAAAAACAGGACATGGCTTTCCAGTCTGTTCCGGAGATCGAATCGGTGGTGGGCAAACTTGGCAGGGCCGAAACCCCATTGGACCCGGCTCCCATCTCCATGATCGAGACTGTGATCAACTACAAGGCTGAGTACAAGACCGATAAGGCTGGACGGAGGATGAAGTTTCGCTATGATAAAAAAACAGGCCAGTTCGTGCGGGATGAGAAAGGGGAGCTGATTCCTGATTCCTCCGGACGCCCTCACCGCCAGTGGCGTGATCATATCACGGGGCCGGACGATATCTGGCAGGAAATCATGAAGGCAGCAAAGATTCCCGGTACCACGTCAGCGCCCAAGTTGCAGCCGATAGCCGCCAGGATCGTCATGCTGCAGAGCGGTATGCGTGCCCCCATGGGGGTCAAGGTCAAAGGACCATCACTGGAAGTCATTGAGAGCGTCGGACTCCAAATCGAACGATTTCTGAAAGAGGTGCCTAGTGTGGAAGCGTCCGCTGTGGTGGCTGACCGAATTGTCGGCAAGCCTTATTTGGAGATCGTACCGGATCGAACCGCACTGGCACGCTATGGCGTTCCTATGCGGAAGTTCCAGGATGTTGTGGAAGTTGCAATCGGTGGGCGAAAGATAACCACAACCGTAGAAGGCCGGGAACGCTTTCCTGTGAGGGTGCGCTATCAGCGGGAACTGCGCGACAGCATTGAGGCTATGGGCAACATACTCGTGCCTGGGACGGGTGGCACACAGATTCCGATCATGGAAGTTGGAGAGATCCGCTATGTCCGTGGTCCCCAGGTTATTAAAAGCGAAGACACCTTTCTGGTCGGTTATGTGGTGTTTGACAAGAAGCCTGGGCATGCCGAGGTGGATGTTGTCGAGCAATGCCAGGCGTATCTCCAGGAAAAGATCGACAGCGGCGAATTTGCGCTGCCTTCGGGCGTGAGCTATACTTTTGCGGGCAGTTACGAAAATCAACTTCGCGCTGCAAAAACCCTCTCGATGATTCTTCCATTGGCTCTGTTTGTGATTTTCATGATCATTTATTTCCAGTTCCGGTCTGTGCCAACAACGCTGCTTGTGTTTTCAGGAATTTTCGTCGCCTGGTGTGGCGGGTTCCTTCTGATCTGGCTGTATGGTCAGCCATGGTTTTTAAATTTCAGCATTTTCGGGGTTTCGATGCGAACACTCTTTCAGATCCACACCATCAACATAAGTGTGGCTGTATGGGTGGGATTCCTGGCGCTGTTTGGCATAGCCACCGACAACGGTGTGATTCAGTCAACCTATCTCGGTCAGGTTTTCCGGGAAAAGAAACCGCAGTCGATCAAGGAGGTACGCGAGGCAACAATGGTTGCGGCTCAGCGAAGGGTCAGGCCATGCTTGATGACATCGGCAACGACGATCCTGGCGCTAATTCCCGTTCTAACCTCCGTGGG
>CP070769.1:2033165-2037516 GCA_020347085.1 Desulfobacterales bacterium | reverse complement strand
TTGCTACGGGGTTAGCGAGCGAATCTAAAAATGGTACACTTCCTTACGGTCGAAGGTTCCCCGCAGCTTGCTGCGGGGAGCTTCAATGTTGTCTGGACGGCTATTTGGGCAACAGCCCGTTAATTAATTGAAATAAAAAGCATCCACACCCATGGAATTCCCGCGTCTCAGCCAGGTCTCCGATAACATCGAGACAGCGGCCTTTTGACGACGAACCTGAGACATGACGTGATTAAGTATCCTTTCGTTTAATCCTTCTCAGCTCGTGAATTGTCTCCTTTGCCCTTAAAAAAGAAACGATCCAGAACTCTGTGGTAGGAGGTCCATGTGGCCTCCGGGTCCTCGGCCTCCATAAAAGTGCGCACCGCCATGACCTTGGCATCCAACTCATCCAAGTAGTTGAGGATGATGGCCTCAAGAGTCTTCGGTGGTTCAGGCGATCCAAAATCTCGTGTGCCGTGGTGGCTTACAATCATGTGCTTTAAGACAAGCGCTATATCTTCTGGGAAGTCACTGATCGTAGCGATCTTACTTTCTATCATCTCAACTCCGATAACAATGTGATTAAGGAGTCGGCCTGCGTCTGAATAGTCGATATGGGTCTCATAAGAAAATTCATGGACCTTGCCAATGTCATGAAGGATACCACCCGTGAGAAGGAGATCCTTGTCAATTCCCTTATAATGGTCGGCAATTGCCTGGATGAGCATGGCAATGGAAAGGGTATGCTCTAGCAGCCCACCGAGATAGGCGTGATGCATCTTCTTTGCAGCAGGGGCAGTTTTAAAGCGATCCACAAACTCCTTGTCTTCAAAAAACGTGGATAGGAGTCTCGATAAGTGTTCGTCTTTCACCGTTTGACTGATCTGGATTAATCGGCCCAGCATCTGGTCCACGCTGCGCTCAGTCGTTGGTAGAAAATCCCGAGCATTTATCTGGGCTGGATCAAGCCGGTTTATGTCTTGTACGACCAGCTGCAAGGCGCCCCGGTACTCAGCCGCACTTCCCCTAATCCTAACATAGTCTCCGGCAACAAATGCTTTACTGATAGCCTCAACATTGTCCCATGCCACGGCTTTGATGTCGCCGCTGCGGTCCACCAGGCTTAGGGTGAGATAAGGGTCTCCATCCTTTTTGAAAGCTATCTGCTTGTCGCGGACGACGAAAATGTCATCTATTGGTTGTCCCGCACTTATTGCGTTGACAAAGGTTTTTTTCAGAAGCTCCTCCATTCTGAGTGAAGCTTCTTGCAGCTTGCCTTGTTGCATCCTCCTTTGGAGGTCCGCGTAGCGGAATTGAAGCTCTCTGCAGTCCCGACAAGTCGGGACAGGGAATGTTCTGCCTGACGGCAGTGCTTCGCAGCGACTGTAAGGAAGTTTGCCATTTTAAGGTTCGCTCTCAAACTCTGCAGTCCCGCTCTCGAGCGGGACTGGGAATGCGCTCGCTGTTGCAGTTCAACAGGGCTTGCTGCAGAGACGTTTAATCAGCCTGCAGTTTGCCCCATACGATTAGGTCCGCAGCTTGGTTAAGGGAATATCCCAGCTCTTTAGCTGTTCCATAGCTTGGTAGTCTGTCATATCGCAATGGACGGGCGTGATGGAAATGTAGTTTCTGCAAAGGACCGCACCGTCTGTATCCATATCCTGATCAAAAAACTGGGTTTCGGTCCCTTGCCAGTAATATGTTTGCTCTCTCGGATCGGTTCTTCTGAAGAATACTTCCTTTAACCGAGATGTCCCCTGTCTGGTTATGCGAATCCCCTTAATCTGATCTGGAGAGCAGGCTGGGACATTCACGTTCAGGAAAATGCCCTCGGGAAGAGCGTTTTCCATGATCTTAGCTATCAAGATGGAAACAAATTTTGCTGCTACGCCGTATCTGTGATCCGGATTGGGACTCTGTGACACGGCTATGGCTGGGATCCCAATAAGAGCGGCTTCCTTGGCTGCGGACACGGTTCCAGAATAGTTGAGATTGACTCCGATATTGAGTCCGGGGTTGATTCCAGAGACGACCAAATCAGGCCGAGCTTCCAGGATTTCAAGGACTGCAAGTTTGACGCAGTCAGCAGGCGTTCCGCTTACCGCATGGCCCCAGCCGCCGTTTGTCTGAATTCTGTTGACCCTTAATGGATGTATCAGTGTAATACTGTGTCCAACAGCACTTCGTTCCATGTCTGGTGCAACAACGGTAGTCTGATGTTCACTAGACAAAGCTTTTTCCAACGCCCATAGGCCCTCGGCGTGGATGCCGTCGTCGTTGGTAAGAAGGATTTGCATGGCAATTCCCATGGGTGACAGAGCTAATGGTTTGTGACCGCGCTCTGGCTTGTTTTTGGGACAAAATAGGTTTGAGTGGTTAATCTAATGGATATTCCATGATATTGCAAGCTTAAAGGGGCAGCAAAACAGTTCCGCTAAACTGCAAAAGCGAGCGCTAAGCCTCCAGCCTGCTGCCAGCTTAACGAGCCAATCTAAAGACGGGAAAAATTGTTTACACTCGAAGATTCCCTCCAACTTGCCTTGTTGAACTGCAACAGCGAGCGCGCTCCCCATCACGATTCATCGGGACTGCGGGGTTAGCGAGCATATCTAAAAATGGTACAATTCCTTATAGTCCCGATATATCGGGATTGATCTGGGCTGCAGGGCGCTTCAATCCTCCTTCGGAGGTGCACGACGCGGAACGCAACAGAGCTTGCCACAGGGAGCTTGAACCAGACCATTAAATAATCATTGATCTTCATATCTCTCCTGGCTATAGAATGAAGCACATCACAGTCATCGTGATCGTGCAAGATAAATGAATGAACAACAGGAAGGGAATACCTGACAATGATATTGAAGCAAGCTAAAGAGGTTCTTCAGATTGAAGCTGAAGGGATAATGGGTGTCATTGAGCGTCTGGACAAGAATTTTGTTAAGATGGTGGATCTGATTTACAGAAGTAAGGGAAGGGTCATTCTGACAGGTATCGGAAAATCAGGTATTGTGGCCCGGAAGATCGTGGCAACCCTAAATAGTACTGGAACTCCGTCGCTCTTTCTTCATCCCGTAGAGGCGATGCACGGTGACCTAGGGATGGTGGGCACTGGCGATGTCGTGGTAGCCCTTTCCAGCAGCGGTGAGACAGATGAACTGAACGTGCTGATACCTAGTATCAAGAGAATCGGTTGTCCCCTGATTGCTTTTACCGGCCAGATCGATTCCACCTTAGGGAGCCAGAGCGATATCACCATCGATGTGGGGGTTGAGCGGGAGGCCTGCCCCCTGGGGCTTGCTCCAACGGCCAGCACCACAGCTCTTTTGGCCGTGGGAGATGCATTGGCGGTTACGCTTGTCAATAAGCGGAAGTTCAGATCGAAAGACTTCCACAAATTCCATCCAGGCGGGAGCTTGGGGCAACATCTTTCCGTTAAGGTTCAGGAAATCATGCTGACAGGCAAGAAGGTCCCTATGGTTGCCAAGGGGGAGACTATGCGCCGTGCGATTCGGGAGATCAATCGGATGAAGCTTGGAGCCACGCTGGTTGTGGAGCGGGATAAAATCCTTGTTGGGATTGTAACCGATGGTGACATCCGACGGTACCTGATGACGCAAGAGCGGATCTACGACGAGCCTGTAGAAAAGGTAATGACGATAAATCCCAAAACGCTTGGGCCTGATAGCTTGGCCTCACAAGCCCTGAGTATCATGGAGCGGCATGAGATTACAGTTTTGCCGATAGTTAACCCTGTCCAGAAAGTCCGGGGCATATTGCACCTTCATGACATTCTGGGAAAGGGTGCTTTTAGGTTCAATGGCGTCTGATACGAATAAACTCCCGCGGGGGCTGATTTGCCCCTTGGTTACTCCGCTGAAGACCGGAGACATGCTGGATGTGGCCACCCTTGATCGGCTCATCGGCCAGGCCGGGATTGGAGCAGATGCCTTGCTCGTTGGCGACGTTTTCTGGGGTGAAGGCCTCGTCCTGAGCCCTGAGACGAGGATAGAGATGGCCAGCACCATTCTGGAGATTGTCCGGGGCCAATGGCCAGTGCTTATCACGATTACCTCCGACACATCCAAGGCTACACGTGATCTGCTGGCCAAAATCGAGTCCTATGTAGAACGGTCAGGTTATTTAGGAAGTGTCTTCTGGGTGGATTACCCCATCTATTACCACAGCAACCGAGGGCTGCCCCAATTCTATGAGGCGATAGCGCGGGATACAGCAATTCCCCTCATACTAGGCAACCATCGGGGGCTGATTCAAAGGCCCAATAGTCGTTTTAAGCACAAGAATATCCAGACGAGTGTATTGAAAAAACTCTCGGGAGTCGGCCAGATTCAAGGCCTCATATTCACCGGTT
>CP070769.1:2027456-2033065 GCA_020347085.1 Desulfobacterales bacterium | reverse complement strand
AGGTCTCAAACTATGTAAAAGCCCTGGAATATGGATTAAATAGATTAAGAGATCTGCCTCTCAGTCTCCGGCTGATAAGGGAGATTCACGGAATACTGCTCGAAAGAGTTCGCGGGCAACGTCAAGCTCCTGGAGAATTCAGACGTTCACAAAACTGGATCGGACCTCCGGGATGCACTTTGATGGACGCAACCTATGTTCCTCCTCCGACAGACGAAATGCGTAAGGCCCTGGATAGATTTGAGAAGTACCTTCACGCCAAGTCAGATTTGCCGCCCTTGATACGATTGTCACTCATACACTATCAATTTGAGGCGATACATCCCTTCCTCGATGGAAATGGAAGGGTTGGCCGCCTACTCGTAACGTTGCTGTTGTGCTCGGAAGGCCTGCTCTCCGAACCGCTTCTGTACCTCAGTGCCTTCTTTGAACGCTATCGGGATGAGTATTATCGGCGGCTGCTTGAGGTTAGCCAACACGGTAAATGGAAAGACTGGATAATATACTTTCTGCGCGGTATCACCTCTCAGTCCCGCGACGCCATCCGTCGTTCTGACCGTTTGCTGGCGCTGTGGCAGAAATATAGAGCCTATTTGCACGAAGCTCGAGCTTCTGCGCTGTTGCTGCAACTCGTGGACGAGTTGTTCAGCTATCCAGCCATAACCAATCGTTCAGCCGCTCAGAAGCTTTCCGTTACACCTCGCTCCGCTCAACTCAACATAGAAAAGCTGGAACACGTAAACATCCTCCGCGAGGCCACGGGCAAACTACGGAATCGCGTCTATGTTGCGGACGAAATTATTTCAATCATTGAACAAGGAGAGGCGTGATCAGCGATAATAGGCGCTCGGCGTTATTATACATATATGGATAGAAGTATAATAACGGAAAAACTATTGAACGCAAGTATAATAACGGAGTTCCTTCCCGTGCCAAAGGACCCACCAAACGGCAGTTATGCCCTGTCAGGTTGACGCCCTCTAACACGAACCATGTGAGGGCAAAGATCACCTCTCGGTTACCCTCTGTTGAGAATGACAAACAAAAGACGCAAGAAGGGGCAATTAGACGGCACGGTTGACCACCGATGAAATAAGTTCCCAATGTGGGAACGTTTATGCTTGACAAACTTGGGAACAACTGTTAGGATGGTTTCGTGCGAATAATATCAAGGAAGCCTCTCAAGGCGTTCTATCAAAGGCCTGATTGTCTGGATGCAAAAGAGCCCTTGGAGGCGTGGTACCATGAAGTCAAAAAGGCAAAATGGCGATCCTGGACGGACATTAAAGAAAAATATGCCAGCGCGAGTATATTAAAGGGCCGCAGGGTTGTTTTTAACATCGGAGGGAACAAATACCGCTTGGTGGTAGAGATCAATTTCCCAGCCCAAATTGTATATATTCGTTTCATCGGCACCCACAGAGAATATGATCAGATTGATGTGGAGGTGATCTAAATGATTAAAAAACTTATCAAAAATGAGGATGATTATAACCTCGCGCTTACACGTATTGAACAACTTATGGATTCAAAGCCGGGTTCTCCTGACTTTGATGAGCTTGAGCTGCTGAGCACACTTGTAGAAATCTATGAAGACGAACACTTCCCCATTGATATGCCGGATCCAGTGAATGCGATCAAATTCCGAATGGATCAACTTGAACTAAATCAACAAGGCCTCGTCCCTTTCATTGGAAGTAGAAGCAAAGTTTCTGAGGTTTTGAATAGAAAAAGACCCTTAACCCTGGCTATGATGCGATCTCTCCATAAAGGCCTTGGAATCCCCTCGGATGTTCTGCTTCAAGAGCCTGAAGCTTCATTCCCTGTTAGTATTCCTCATTTGGAATGGATAAAGTTTCCAGTCGTTGAGATGGCTCGTAAAGGCTGGATTCCAAAAGATGAAGATATTAAAGGAAGGGAAGAAGAATTGATGAGGGGATTGATTGAACAAGCAGGTGGGTTGCAGGCTGCTTCAGCTTGTCTCTTTCGGAAAGGCCAGGGTGCCAGAGAAAATTCGAAGAATGATCCTTATGCCATAAAGGCATGGTGCCTTAAGGTGATGGCTGTAGCGAACGGGAACCCTTTGAAAAGCGGATTCAAGAAAGGTACAATCAATGCCGCTTTTCTCAAAGCTATCGTAAAGTTCAGTTACTTGGAGAATGGTCCGGCGATTGCGAGAGAGTATATTGAGAAACACGGCATACATTTCGTTGTTCTTCCCCATCTACGTCAGACGTATCTTGATGGAGCCGCCTTCATACTACCAAGCGGCAATCCTGTCATAGGGCTAACATTGCGATATGATCGCCTGGATAATTTTTGGTTCTGTTTACTCCACGAGTTGGCCCATGTAAGCAAACATTTGACGCCGGGGACAGGTGATATAATCATTGATGATTTGGACTTAAGAGGACTTCAATCAGCCCCTAAAGATCAACGGGAGGAGGAAGCAGACAGAATTGCCCAAGAAGCATTGATCCCAAACAAGGTCTGGAGGTCTATTGATTTGAGTGAAAAAATTCAACCTCGACGAATCAGACTCCTGGCCGACAAGCTGAAAATACACCCGGCAATCATTGCCGGACGGATAAGATATGAGAAGAATAATTATAGAATTCTCTCAGGTCTCATTGGGAATAGAGAAGTCCGAAGACAGTTTCCCGACTTTCGGTTTGGGAATTGACCTGCAACAGCGAACGCATACCCGGCGGCTTGTTGTATGAAGCTTCAAGTCTTATCATTTCAAACGGTTATCAATGCCAAGTTGTCGCCGGGAACACGACGCTGATTCCTATGGCCGAGCTAACCATTTCGGCCAAAAAGAGGCTATGCAGTATGATGCCACCTTTACAGAAGGAAGTTTTGGCAGCACAACACGTTCCACAGGGGCATTATGCGGCACAACCGACCCATAACCATGCGGCATTATCCTGCAATAATGCAGCAAAACAAATACGGTTTTTAGGCAGTCTAAATCAAAGTTGGGCGGACAAGAAGGGAGGCAGTGTGGCATGAACAAGAAAGAAATCTGCGATCTGATCGAAGCGAAGCTTAGCGCGAGCGACAAGAAAATACGAAATCGAAATGCGATTGAAGCATTGTGTACACTCTTTCCACCTACTAGCGCATTGTGGAAGGTTCTTGCTGGCAGTCAGGAAGCGCCCTCACCCTTGAGAAAACCAGGATAACCCAAGATGCGATTCTTGATCTCCTTGTCGCCATAGATCAGAAACTTGAAACAGGACGGACTGACGCGAGTGTTTTCGAGGTACTATTGGACGGCGTAGTTGCCTACGGTGATGTTTCGGGTCTGAAGGCCTCAACTTCAAACCCGGTTGTCGCGCGACTTTTTTCCGAAAAGGATATCAACGTGGTTTTGAAAAACGTCCAAACTCGCGGGAATGTTACAGGAGTTGATCTTCAAGTGGACCAGGAACTCGAACTCAAGAAGCGTCTGCATATTGAGACTCCCTTCGCTCGCGTCAACTTCAACGCTGGGCCGAACTGCGAGATCACTTTCGGAAAAGCAGGGAAGCGGAAAAAAGAAGACTAATCCGCCCAACAAGACGGTTGCACCTGATCGCATGGGCAGTGCCGTTTTGGAAGTTTTTGCGCTATTGCGATCTCCTTGTATTTAAACAGTTTTATGGATGCCCCTACGCCAGGTGAACCGTAGCGTTGGCCAACTTGACAGGCTCATACAAACCTTGTATATTGGCCGGAAAAGAGGAGGTGTGATGATGAGCAGTGTTACGGTCAATATTTCCTTTCAGGATAGGCTCTTAGCTGAGATCGATGCCGAAGCGAGAAAGGAATCACGCACCCGATCGGAGTTACTGCGTGAGGCCGCCAGACTCTACGTGCGTCGCCAGAAGCGGTGGGAGGATGTATTTACACTTGGCGACCGGACGGCTCGCAGCCGCAATCTATCAAATGCCGATGTCGTGAGGGAGATCCGAAGCGTTCGCAAGAGGAAACGACGGACATCGTGAAAATAGTGTGTGACACGAACGTACTCGTTTCGGGAATCCTTTTCTCGGGTAACTCCCGGCGTATCTTGCAGGCTGCCTCCCAAGGTGTAATCACCATCTGCATTTCTGCCGAGATCCTCCATGAAGCGCAAGAGGTGCTGCTTCGCCCGAAGTTTGGCCTCAATGCCGAAGAGGTGGCAAGCATCATCGGTCTGTTCGCTGATACGTTTCACCTTGTAGCGCCAGCCACTCGCGTCAGAGCCGTACGGGCCGATCCGGATGACAATCGCATCTTAGAGGCCGCCCTTGCAGCAGGGGCGGAGTTCATCGTGTCTGGTGACAAGCATCTTCTGGCGTTGGGTAAGTGGCGAGGTATCCCCATCCTCTCACCAGCTGGATTTGTTGAGAACACTGCAGGCGAACCATCGGGTCCAGCCGACGAGCAGAAGTAGCGTGGCACAATGCGAACAGCCTGCCCCACAGTGGGTCCGTTTCATAAGCGGTCGCTCCGCGCCCGCTTATCAGGGCTGGCGCATGTTCCCATTGCCGTCCCCCTTAGCTGCCAAGGATCAGCAGATCAAACGGCAGTTTCACCGAGGGCGTACTTGATGACGGTGTCTCCCTGTTTCACGCCGAGGCTTCTGGCAATGACAGGGCACTTTGCCTTGAGGAGGTAGAAGATAGGCCTTTGCTCGGCAGAAAGTGTTTCATAGTTTCCCTGCCCTTTGCTGATGATGAGGTCCGCCCGTCTGTAATGATTCAGAAATGACTCGGAACAGCTTTTCAGGCTGACACCGGGGCCGTCCCATCCAGAAGAGATAATTCTGGCCACCTTATCCAGACCACTTCTCACGGCGTCCTGCATTGTGGCATCGTTTATGATGGGCTTCTCTCGGACGACATAGACAACCGGCTTGGACATCACTTCGATGAGGATCTTGTCAAATACGGTCTCACCAGCATTGTCCCCGATATAGAGAATTTCCTGGGTCGTACCGAGCTTTTCTTTGAAAGCATGGTAATGGTTAACAACCGGTTGGCTTTCAAGGATCGCTTGGATATCCTGTTCGAGCTCAAAATCGGGATTGGCGCCAAAGTCGATAACATTTCCCGCAATGGCAAGCCTTGCCGCCGTCTCCAGCGGCTCCTCGGACGCCACGACCCGTTCCTTCAACCCCGGATAAAGGGCTAAGGCCGCCCTAATGCTTTCGGCTTTGAGGCTTTCAAAAGGGTCATGTATCCCCGTGACCTCCACGACGGCTCTATAAATCTTCCTGCTGGTCTCGGGTGGGGAGTGGTGCAACGGGATATCGGAGATGAGCATGCCAATTCTGTCCAGGACCTCTCTAATCTTCTTCTCGTCGTCAACCGCAGCCCTGGCAGCAAAAAGTGCCTGTTTGATGAAGCAGGGAATGCAATCGAGATGGGTTTTCATATATCCAGGTTTCGCGTTGGCGGTTACGGGTTGCGTGATGCTCCTGGGACACAACACTAGTATCGTGTCTCAGGAGTTTGTTCCAAAAATATGGAATCGCGATAAAGCCATTTTCCTTGCTTCGTGAGCATTTTCGGGACGTCAGCTTAGCTCCGCTAAATCATAAAAACTCGGGCCTAAGGCCCTCAAACAGTTTATGATTC
>CP070769.1:2022970-2027356 GCA_020347085.1 Desulfobacterales bacterium | reverse complement strand
GTCGGTCTTGCCTTCAGTGTCTACCAGAACCCCTCCACACATGTAATGGGCTGCGGGGACCACCGGGATGGGCTCCTTGGTAATGTCTATGCCCAAAGCAAGACACTTCTTGTAAATGTTTGGAAAACGCTCCCTAACAAAGGCAGCATCCTTGTGAGAGATGTCCAAAAAAACGCAAGCGGCCCCACTCTTCTTCAGTTCACTGTCAATAGCGCGAGCTGCAATATCGCGGCAGGCCAGATCCTTCTTTGGATCGTAATCTCCCATGAAGGCACGGCCTCGTGAGTCAATCAGCACCCCACCCTCGCCCCTGACTACCTCAGATATGAGAAAGTTCTTGGCCTCGACATGGTAAAGGCAAGTGGGATGAAATTGCACAAATTCCAGGTTTGCCACCAGGGCTCCCGCCCGGTACGCCATAGCAATCCCATCGCCTGTGGCTATGTCTGGATTGCTTGTGAAGAGATAAATCTTACCCGCCCCGCCCGTGGCGAGAACTGTAATTTTAGCCTGGAATGTATGAACCTCATTGGTCTTGGTATCCAGCACGTAGGCACCGCAACACAGATCCTCGTGGGCTGCTGTCACAACCCCCCGCTTCATCCTGGTCGAATACGTAATCAAGTCAACTGCAATGTGATTTTCAAAAAGGCTTATCTGCGGATGATTCTTAACGCTATCCACAAGTACCTGTTCGATGACCCGGCCCGTAAGATCGCCCGCATGCACGATCCGTTTCTGCGAATGCCCCCCTTCCAAACCAAGATCAAGTTCTATCTTGCCCGCGCTGTCCCGTGTGAATGCCACCCCCCAGTCCATAAGTTCCCGGACCCGTTGCGGGCCTTGCTCTACAACCATTTCTACAACAGCTTCTTTGCAGAGCCCGTCACCGGCCTCCAGGGTGTCCCGAACATGAAGATCAAAGGAATCAGACGGGCTAAAGACCGAGGCTATTCCTCCCTGAGCATAATTGGTGCTGGTTTCCATGGCCTCCTTTTTGGTGACGATGGCCACCTGCCCGAATTCGGCTACCTTTAAGGCAAGGCTCAGGCCGGCAATGCCGCTCCCAATGATCAGAAAATCACACTTGTATTCCATCGTTAATTCTCGGAGCGTGGTGTATGCTAGGATAGTTTCACACGCTATTGCTATCCAAAAGCACCAAGCTCACTTTTCAGAATATCAAGGCGCTTGAATAAGTTGAATTTACGAGAGTAGACACGTGGGACTTGGCTCCAATTGAAATCCGCCTCGGGCAGCGAATGAAGGGTTTAAGCGGGGGGGGTCTGTTTGAAAGAATCAGATGCAATCTGTCTACAGCTGAACAGTAACCCGTCCTTGGTTAGTGAAACCCTCAAAGCAAGGACGGCCGCCGCTTGGGACGTCGCGTCATGAATCCTACGACGAATCCTACAAAGAGTACTCCAGCGCCTGCCAGAAACCATCGTAGAGTTCGAGTATTTTGAAGGTCTTTTACTTGCTCTTCAAGTTCCCCCTGACGCTGCGTTCTTTCGGCCAGATCTTTAGAGACCTTTTCATAGGAGGCCTTCAAGGCCAGGAATTCCGAAGATTCCTTCTTCAAGGTTTCATAGGACGCACTCAGGGCCCCTGCAGTCTTTGTCTGCTTAGCCAGCGCTTTCTGGAGATCGCTTCTTTCACTCTTGAGACGAGGATTCTCCTCGTTAAGGGTTTTCACCCGCTGTCTCAAGGCTTGGTTTTCACGTTTCAGCGAAGCGATAATCACCTCGTTGGGCGGCCCCGGACTCAAATATCGGCTCAGCATCCACCCCTCTACATTATCGGGAAGGCGTACCTTGGACCATCCTTCTTTTGTTTCCAGCACCTCAACCCGAGTCCCCGACGTGGGCATGGCCACAATCTTGCGTCTCGCCCCGGGATCGGTTCGAACCATCACCTCTATATCATCTTTGACATACCCGGTTTCCGAATGGGCAGGCAGTACCATGAGAAGAAAGCAGAGAATAAATGGAACACCAAGTTTCATAACCCTATCCATGCGTCATATCGACCAGACTTCGCAAAATCGACGATCTGTAGTACACGTATTCAATAATCTTCTTGTTGTCAACAATTTCTTTTGAATTCAAATCAATAACATGATATAAAAGAATAGGTTAGCGACGATGATTGTTTACGACTTAAAATGCACTGGGGGCCATGCCTTCGAGGGATGGTTTGAAGACCGAAAGGCCTATGAGGCTCAGAGCAGGAAAGAGCTGATAGCCTGTCCTGTATGCGGTGATACCTCGGTTGCAGTGGTTCCTTCGAAGGTTTCCATCAAGGGAGGTCCAACCTGCTCGGAAAACAAAGATTTCAAGGCTGAAGAGCGGGCTGCGATCAAGAAGACAATGGAGTTCTTGGAAAATAATTTTGAGGATGTCGGGGCAAATTTTGCCCGGGAGGCCTTAAAGATGCATTATGATGTCACGGAAAAGCGCAATATCCGAGGAACCAGCACTGAGGCCGAAGAGGAAATACTGAGACAAGAAGATATTAAGTTTTTCAAACTCCCCATCCCTCGACTCGACTCATAGAGACCTTTCCGTTTTGGTTGAGTTGTTGAGTAGTAGATTTGCTTTCAACGTAACTACTCAACTATTCGACGACTAAACCATTCCACCAACCTTTGATACTTTCACTCAAGCCAGGAGACTTTGTCGTTGGTAATGTTCAGTTTGTCCAAATTCTCATAAATATCATGTTTTGAGCTGATGGACGTCACAATTATCGTGTCGTATTCTAATCGCGTCACGATCGAAGGGTGCATTACTGTATAGCCAAGGAACTGTTCTCCAGATTTGAAATCATCCACAATTCCAACCAATTCCAGACTTGTCTCCTTTAGGGATACATAGGCAATTTCTGCAAGGTCGCTGGCACCATAGAACACAACCCTTTGGATGCCCCCATCTTCCAGGGTGTTGAAAAGTCTCTTGAGTTTTCCCCGAGCCTTTTTATAGAAATGGAAGGAATGCTGAATAAATGCATAGGTGAGTCGGGTCTTTTCGGCAAAACCCTTTGGGGTAAGTATGTATCTTGCGCGGTTCTTTGGAATGGTTGTGACCTTGAAGTAGCCCTTGTGCGCAAGACGCTTAACAAAGGCGTTAACCAACCCCAGCGAGATATCGAGTTTTCTGGCTAACTCCCTCTGGCTCTGGCCGCTATCCTTTTCGATTTCCTCAAGTATTCGAAGGGCATGTATATCGTGATGGTTCATTGTTGGGAACTCACTACATTGGAGGCTGCGACGTTGCGTTACATGTGTTCACAATATGAACACCGACCAATCCTTTGTGAAGCCTCACCGCCCTAAAGGACGGCGGTTCTGCCCTGCGGCAGCACTGCGTGTCCGGGGAGCGTGCCGGTCAACCACACTGGGCTCATTTCACCCGCTCTACATAGGTGCCACTGCGGGTGTCCACTTTTATCCTGTCGCCAACGTTTATAAAAATCGGCACAGGCAGCACAGCACCGGTCTCTAACGTTGCAGGTTTCGTGACTTTGCTGGCTGTATCGCCTTTGACGCCTGGCTCGGTATCGGAAACAGTGAGTTCAACAAAAATGGGGAGCTCGATCCCGATCGCCCTCTCATTAAGAAACACAACATTGACGGTCTCATTCTCAATAAGGAACAACCTGCTCTCGCCAATCTGCTCCTCTGAAAGATAGATCTGCTCGTAGTTTTCGTTGTCCATCAGGCAATAGTTATGAGCCTCCTTATAGAGATACTGCATCTGTCTCTCCCGAAGGTCAGGTTTCCCGACCTTTTCTCCTGAACGAAACGTGCGATCTAAAACGCGGCCATTAAGCATGTTTCTGAGCTTGGTCCGAACAAATGCTCCGCCTTTGCCAGGCTTTACGTGTAAAAAATCTACTATCTCGTAAGGTTTTTCTTCTATTTCTATCTTCAGGCCTTTTCTAAACTCTGACGTGTCATACATATCTAGCTACTGAACCTCCCTTTTTTCAAACCTTTGAGAAACATCCCCTTTTGCCCCAATTAGCGCTAAAACTTCACTGAAGTACCGACGTCAGGCTCAGATTGCGCACGCAGTGAAGCCGGGCGCTATCCTCAAAATACCGCATGTATTCCTCCGGTTGAAATCTTCGCGTTAACTCGGGGCATCCATGTCCCCCGCCCTCACGGGCAGCCTGACGGCTGTCCAATTCCGCTAGCCTGCGGAATTGCCCTTGAACTTGAACAAAACTGAACATTGGTCAAAGGTCTCTTTTCTTGGTTTGTGAACCTTTGCCCGCCTAAAGAGCAAGGGCTCTATTGTCATGTCCCAGGAATAAGTTCAATTACTGATACTGGAGCCGAAAGCCTTTTCCGAGCGACATTGAGCATTTTCGGGCACGGAGTGA
>CP070769.1:2013362-2022870 GCA_020347085.1 Desulfobacterales bacterium | reverse complement strand
TGGCAGTGCTTCGAACCGACTGTAAGGAAGGGTCCCATTGTTAGATTCGGTCGCTAACCCTGCAGTCCCGACAATTCGGGACAGAGAATGCGCTCGCTGTTGCAGTTCATCGTATCTGTTGCCGAGCCTATTTCTGTGGTTCCGCTGTGCTTCTCCACAATAGACTGAATAAGGTGCAGGGCTGTGCCCCGGAGTTCGGCCTTGTGGCGCCTTGACATGCGTTAACCCATGGCGACGTCCTCGTGCTCGAGCGGTTTCGTCCCAGCGTTTGTCATATGTATCGTCATATTGGGAGGACGGCTTGATCAGGGAAAGCCCCTATTTTATTCAGGGGAAACACGTATTTTACGATGGGAGGATACGATTTTGATCCCTTAGAACGGCTGGCGGCCATTTGCCCCCATATCTCGAACAAGGCAAATTAGCCGTCGGGTATTGTGGGTATAGCCCACATATTGCATGTGAGCTACAGAGCTCCAAAGTCTCGATTTCTGCTATGTGTTTACAGCTCCCTCACTATCAAAACGTTATGGGTCTTTGATATCGTCAATTCTGACCGTACAAAAGCCGGACAATCGAGACATTACGAGTGGAGGAAAATGCTGTTTCAGTCATGCCTTGCATCCGTCAGGAGCCTGGGTGTCACGAGATTACCTTGAATCACAATATGTTGCAAAACTTGATTGCTTGACACATAAGGCCGTTCCTACTATATTGAAGCACCCTGCAGCAAGCCCTGTTGAACTGCAACGTGCAGTTTTAACCGGCTCGTCCCCTGAACACGCAGTGCAGCCCCAAGGTGAATCCCCGCCGATCAGGGAGGGCAAAGAGGCCGCTCTTGCAGTTGGCCTCATTGGTTGAGATAGCCTTGACAGGAACAAACTCGGTGGAACCCCAAACGGTTTACGTAAACCAAGATGACACAGCGGTGCTCGTGTGCCCCAACTGCGGGACCTCAAAAACTGCCAAAGTTACAAGATTTAAGGGCCACAAAGGCCCTTTGAAGATTCGGTGCAAGTGTGCATTGACTTTTTCTGTATCCCTTGAATTCAGAAGGGCCCACCGAAAACAGACGAATCTTACCGGTTACTATTGTAGGCTTCCGGTGTGCAAAAACTGGCACAGTATGGTGGTAAAAAACATCTCCCAGACCGGCATCGGGTTCGCTACGTTCATGTCGCACAACCTCATGAAAGGCACCGAAGTCAGGGTCAAATTCACCCTGGACGACGTGAACCAGTCTGAAATCGAAAAAGACGTTATCGTCAGAGTGGTTAAGGATAAGTATGTTGGGTGTGAATTTAGAGACCCGGCCTTGTTCGATAAGGCCTTGGGGTTCTACCTCATGCCTTAACTGAGACCGGGCGTCGATAGGTGAGAGTTGCAGTTAGCAAAGGCCCACGGATGTCCTTATCGTGCCGGCTTGGGCGGCACCCAGAAACGAAATGCCAGGGCCTTAATCTTCGACCTTGATCTTGGTCAGCCTGGACTTTCTGGTCCCAGTGCCCTTCTTTAAGCCCTCTATCTGTTCGTCTATGAGGGACTTAATGCCTTCGAGAAATTCAATCCGCGCGTTGTTCATGTGTTGAAAGAAGGCGGATTTTCTCTCGGTCATATCCCTGACGCACCCAAAAAGGAGGCACAGGGGACAAACAAAGCTTCCCTCTTGTCCTGTCGTTTTGCTCGTTTTCTTTTTAGGAGCCATGACTCCCTCCAAACTTGATGACAATCTTGTTGTGTTCTATCTTCGCACCCGAAGGCTTTCTGGTGGCAATGTTACGTGGGAGCAGCACGTGGCGTTTAAACCCGCCGATGCGGACAATTAATTCCTCGTTGCGTTTGCTGAGTTCCACTTCCTTTTTTGTGAGGAAGGGGATCTTGATATCCAGGAAGTAATCCTCCTTCACCTTTCTGAAGGTATAAGGTGTTTCCGCATAAATAATTTGCTCGGGGTCGAACCCGCCGTAAATCTCTTGGGCCAACTTCGCTAGATCTCTCATTCCCACGACCTGGTCGCTCAGCATAGGAACTTTAAGAATCGGAATGGGTTTGAACAGTTCCTCGGTCTTCTTGATGTAGCGATCCTGAGTCTCTTTCCACCGAGCAAAATATCCATCTTCGACAGCCTCGGGAAATATGCGATTAATGATGACAGCGTCTACACACATCTTATAGAGACTGAAATACATGTATGCGCGCTGCGTTTCCTTCAAAATGATCTTTTCGGGGTTTGTAATTAAGCGCACGGAGGTAATCTCGGGATCTGACATGATCCTGTCGATTCCTTCCAACCGATCAAAGAGCCTCTGGATCGTGTCAAAATACGCGTCTTCTGGTAGAGGCACCGCATAGAGCTTTTTGGTAACTGGCCGGGCGACTTTAACGATTCTGCGCTCAATGTCAAAGAGTTTCTTCATGTACCATTCCAGGCTGGTAGGGATGCTGATAAACCGGATCGACTCTCCAGTGGGGGCGCAGTCAAGGAGGATGACGTCGTAGCGCTTCTGGGCCACATATCGATTGATATACAAAAGGGAGCTCACCTCCTCCATGCCAGGAAGTATGGCAAGCTCCTCTGCCAAGACCTCATCAATGCCTGAGATGTTCAACAGGCTGCTAATATACTTGTGCACTTCCCCCCAGTTCTTCGCAATCTCTTCCTGGGCATCAACCTCCTGAATAGAAAGATTCTTTGCCACCCGGATGGGCTTGCCCTTGTTCTTGTCCATGAGTGTCTTGTCAAGGTCAAAAGAATCGACAAGACTGTGTGCTGCATCAAGGGACATAATGAGGGTTGCTAACCCCTTTTTCGCACAAGCCACCCCGCTTGCAGCTGCAATGCTCGTCTTACCCACACCGCCTTTTCCCGCAAAAAGCACAATTCTCATTGAGACACCTGATTGGTTAAATGATGCTGGTTACCTTGTGGATGCCGATAGACTTTAATTAAGCTTAATTTAACTATATGGCAGAACCCGCCACAAGTAAAGACGGATATGGACTTTGGATTATGCCGGTCCAAGAGTTTATGCCTTGACCAGGGTAAGGGTTTCCCGTATGTTTGTATACATGCCAGCGCGCGTGAGACTAGTAAAAGTCATAGGTTTTGGGATATTGTGCTTTTGTTTTGTAGGTGCAGGTCTTGGCCTATACCTCTATCGATACGCAGTCACGCCCACACAGACCATCGAAAGGAGCGTTGTGGTATTGATAGAATCAGGCCAGAGCTTTTCAGAGACAGTCGACCAACTTCAAGAAGCCGGCCTAGTGCCGCACCCAAATAGATTCCATTGGCTTGCCCGCCTGAGGGGAGATGACAGGCGTATTCAAGCCGGGGAATACCTTCTTTATGCTTCCATGTCACCGAAGGTCATCCTGGATAGCTTGGTCAAGGGCGAAGCCCTCCTGCATAAAGTCGTCATTCCAGAGGGGTTGACTGTCTTTGATATAGGCCAAATCATAGAAACCGCTGGGCTTATGTCGCAGGAAGCATTTCTGAACGTAGCATTGGACCAGGACCTCGTGGAGACCTTTGGCCTAAACGGCCATACTTTTGAAGGATACCTCTTTCCAGAGACGTATCATTTTCCCAAAGGGATTACATCCCAGGAAGTCATAAGCAAGATGGTTTCCCAGTTTCGTTCGGTCTTCACACCTCCGTGGATCGAGCGAGCCAAAGCCATGGGACTGACAACCCACGAAGTAACAACCGTTGCGTCTATCGTAGAGAAAGAGACGGCAAAGCCTGAAGAGCGACCGCTAATAGCTGCGGTATTTCTGAATCGGCTAAAACGGGGCATGCGCCTTGAGAGCGACCCTACGGTCATCTATGGCATGAAAGACTTTGACGGAAACCTTACTCGAAAAGATCTTGAGAAACTGACGCCCTATAACACATACCAGATCAAGGGCTTACCACCGGGCCCCATCGCCAATCCCGGGCGAGCCTCGATTGCGGCCGTCCTTTATCCATCCGAAGAAGCCTACCTCTACTTTGTGTCTAAAAATGACGGCTCCCACCACTTTTCCCGCACGCTAACTGAGCACAACCAGATGGTACGGCGATACCAGCTCCGCCGACAATAGGCTGGGCGCAGATCCTTGTTATTTGGCCTTAATGGAGCCAAATGCTGCTCATGTTGTATATCTCCTCGCCAACACCACTATATACTGCATGCTAGTAATCCCCCACAAAGAACCACTAGTCGCTATTCATTGTGAGAAATTTTAAATCCTGCTAATTATTCAGGAAAATAATCATCTCACTTCTATTTTTTTCTTGACATCACTGACCAATATGTATATTAAGCCAAATAGTGGTGTAAAGTGGATGTAAGTAAAAGCAGTTATAGGATCAAGAGATGTTTCGCGGCAGTTCATTTCATAACCTGGATCCCAAAGGTCGACTGATTATACCGGCCCGTTTTCGAGATGTGCTTAAGCAGAGCAGCATTGACGGACTTATGGTATCAATGATGGATGGTGCCCTATCTTGTTATACTTTTGAAGAATGGCGCAAAATAGAGGGGCGTATTCTCGACCTCTCAGTGAAGAGTGAACACATGAGGCGTTTCAGGCGAATTTTCATAGGCGGCGCCCACGAATGTATGCTTGACAAGCAGGGACGCATTCTGATTCCACCAAGTCTCCGGCAGCATGCGGGTCTGAAGAAGGAGGTTATACTTGTAGGGGTACTAGATCACTTTGAGGTGTGGGCTAAAGACATCTGGGCCCAGGAGGATGAGAAACTGCAAAATGATATGAAGGACGAGGATTTGAGGAACGAGGTCGCTGCGCTGGGGCTTTAGGTGAGTGGGCCATGCAATATCGCCATGTCCCGGTCATGGTCAGTGAGGTCATTGACTATCTAAACTGCTCACCCGGTAAGACATACGTAGATGGTACCTTAGGGGGGGGTGGCCATGCCAAGGCCATTTTGGAGGCCATCGGTCCAGACGGCTTTTTGCTGGGCATCGACCGAGACCCAGATGCGATTGCTTACACCAGGCAATCTCTCGACCCGTTTCGACCGAACGTTCAAACCTTTCACGACGACTTTACCCACCTCCCACAAATTCTTTCACGATTGCACATTAGTCACGTGGATGGGATCTTACTCGATCTGGGACTTTCTCTCTATCAACTGGAAGGGAGCCGCCGGGGTTTCAGTTTCATGCGGGACGAGCCCCTGGACATGCGTATGAACCCTCAGCAGAGCCTGACAGCCGGAGCGCTTGTGAACAAGCTATCGGAAAAAGAGCTGGCAGACCTCATAACTCGGTATGGAGAGGAACCCTGTGCCGTTCGTATTGGGAGGCGTATTGTGGACAGTCGCCGTAAAAAAATGATTACGTCAAGCCTACAGCTTGCTGAAATAGTCAAAAAAGCGGTTCCGGCCCGCCATCGCCGGGGGCGAATCCATCCTGCCACACGGACGTTTCAAGCCTTAAGGATAGCAGTGAACCAGGAATTGGAGGCCCTGAAAGAATTTTTAGATGAGGCGGTCAATTTCCTGAATCCAGGGGGACGGCTTTGCGTTCTGTCGTTCCATTCCCTGGAAGACCGCATCGTGAAAGAGCGCTTCAAGACACTTTCCAAGGGATGCATCTGCCCACCTCAATTTCCAAAGTGTGTGTGTGGAAAAATACCCCGCATGTCTATCCTAACGAAGCGGCCGGTGCGACCTGCTGCGCAAGAGGTTAGGACAAATTCCATGGCTCGAAGCGCCAAGTTACGGGCGGCTGAACGCCTTAGAGAGGAGGGACCATGAAAAGAGGGAAGGTTTCCAAGAAGCGTCATCCTATGGTGGCCGTGGGGATTGCGCTCATGGTGGTCTTTCTGGCAGAGCTCCTTGTTTATACCTGGTGCAGGGTGCAGTATGTGCGAACCGGATATGAAATTACGGAAGCTACCAACCATCATCAGCGCTTGGTGGAACTTCACAGAAAACTGAAGGTTGAGGAGGCTCGTTTGAGATCCCCTGAGCGGATCATGCGCATAGCCCAGCAACGAGGGCTGGTGATGCCTGATTCAAAACAGGTCGTGGTAATCCCGTGAGGATCTGGAGGACAAAGAAACCTGACCCATTAAAGTGGATAAGGTTTCGGATTATAATTGTGGGAAGTGTTTTGGGGGTTTGCTTTGCCTTCATTGTGGTCCGCGCCTTTCAGTTCCAGGTCGTTGAAGGGAGGCAGCTCCATTCTGAGGCTGCAGTCAGGTATACAAGGGCTTATCATGACACATCAAAACGGGGGACGATCTATGAACGAAATCACGCAGAACTGGCACTAAGCGTGGATGTGGATTCCATCTGTGCGCATCCGAAGCAGATTCAGTCTCCAAAACGGGTTGCTCGGCGTCTCGCTCAGGTCTTAAACTTGAGGAATGCGTCTGTGCGAGAGAAGTTATGCTCGGGCAAGAGTTTTGTCTGGATCAAGAGGCATGTAGACCCTGCGGAGGACTCGGTAGTCAGAGCATTGAAGATAGACGGAATCGACTTTGTCACAGAGAGCCGCCGATTCTATCCTCTCAAGAGTTTAGCTGCGCAGGTAGTGGGTTTTTGTGGAGTGGACGGAAGGGGTTTGGAGGGACTGGAATTCTATTATGATGCTTTCTTGAAGGGCCGTGAAAGTCGCCGGACAGTCCTGAGAGATGCTCTTGGCCGAGGTTTTACAGAAGAACTCTTTTCTGAAGGCCAGCCCGGGTATAACCTGATTCTGAACATTGACAAAAACATTCAATATATTGCGGAGCAGGCCTTATCTGAAGGCGTAAGGAAGTTTTGGGCGAAGTCGGGCATGGCGCTGGTGATCGTTCCCCGCACCGGGGCAATCCTGGCCATGGCGCACGTGCCGCGGTTTAACCCAAATGCCTTTGGCCAATATAAACCCTGGGTGTGGCGGAACCGTGCACTCACGGACCCGTTTGAGCCGGGCTCCACGTTCAAGATACTGCTTGTCGGTGCCGCGCTGGAATCGGGGACCTGCACACCTGATTCAAAATTCTATTGTGAGGAGGGCGCTTATCGGATTGGCAGGAAGGTAGTCCATGATGTTCATCCTCATGCGGAGCTTTCGCTTCAAGACATTCTAAAATACTCTAGCAATATAGGAGCTGCCAAGGTGGGTGAAAAGCTGAGCCCTGTATATTTCTACAATAAATTAAAAGAATTCGGTCTCGGAGAAAAACTTGGCGTTGACTGTCCCGGGGAGACTTCAGGCAGTTTACGCCCTGTGCGAAGCTGGTCTCAGATCGATGCTGGGGCAATTTGCTTTGGACAAGGTGTTTCTATGTCATCCCTGCAGCTTGCCATGGCGGTTTCTGCCATAGCCAATGATGGGGTGCTTATGAAGCCGTACTTGGTAAACGAAATAACAGACGTTCAAGGCCGCACCATAAAACGTTTTCAACCCATTGCTCTGCGTCGGGTCATTTCGCCTGAAAAGGCCCGGGACTTGACCCGCATGATGAGAAGGACCGTGGAAAAGGGTGGCACCGGTGTCGAGGCGGCCTTAATGGGCTATAACGTTGCTGGAAAGACCGGCACGGCCCAGAAGGTAGACCAGGAGGCCGGAGGATATGCAAAGGACAAGTACATGGCCTCCTTTGTGGGATTTGTGCCTGCCGAAAACCCAGCGATTCTTGTTCTAGTAGCGATTGATGAGCCTCAGGAAGAGCACTATGGAGGTATGGTGGCCGCACCTGTGTTCAGACGCATTGCCAGTAAAACGCTTCGGTATCTAAAGATTCCCTCTAAACCGGCCACGCCTGGGCAGGCACACCCTGAGGGGCCTCAACGGCCGGCAGAGCGTCTGAGAGTATCACATGGGGAACCGCAGATGGGGTGAAACTAAGTCTTCTTTTGAAGGCCGTGCCGGTTACGCATTTTGTCGGACCTGAAGATCAGATTATCGATTCAATCTACTATGATTCGCGCGCTGTGACACCCGGGGGGCTCTTTGTGGCGATCCCCGGCCATCGCAGCGATGGATACGGTTATATTGACGAGGCAATAGAAAAGGGAGCCGTTGCCATTTTCACAGAAAAGGGGTGGTCTGGACGATCATCGATTAGCGTGGCTCAAGTTGAAAATGCCCGCCTGGCCCTGGCTGCCCTTTCATCAGCATTTTATAGGGATCCATGCCGAGAACTTTGCATGATCGGCATTACTGGAACAAACGGTAAGACAACAACGGCCTATTTGCTGGAGTCCATCCTGAATGCCGCTGGCTTGAAAGTAGGCGTCATTGGTACCATTAACTACCGATTTGGAGGGCAAAGCTTTACCAGTCCGGTGACGACACCCGAGTCCCTCGACCTTATGCAGCTGCTGCGCAATATGGCTGACAGCGGAGTAACTCACGTGGTTCTTGAAGTTTCGTCCCACGCGCTTGATCTTCATCGGGTAGCCTTTTGCGGGTTTGATGTGGGAGTTTTTACCAATCTGTCCAGGGACCACCTAGACTATCACCACGACATGGATGCCTATTGGCAGTGCAAACGGGAGCTTTGCATAGGGCGACTCGGGGTCGGACCAAAACGTAAACGCGCCGCTGCCGTGATTAACTGGGATGACCCCAGGGGAAAGGAGCTCTGTGCTGAGGTGTCGGTTCCCTGCCTGCGTACTGGACTTTCAGAGGATTGCGAAATATGGGCCCAGGGTATCACCCTCACCAAAGACGCGGTTTCAGGCAAAGTGCGGACTCCTAAAGGCAAATTTGATTTCACTTCTTCCCTTGTGGGAAAGCACAATGTGTACAACGTCTTGTCTGCCACAGGTGTCGCAATAGCGCTTGGCTTACCCCTACAGGCGATTCAGAAAGGAATTATCAATCTCCATTGGGTGCCGGGCCGGCTTGAGTGCGTGACCAATGATTTAGGGTTTTCAGTCTTCGTTGATTACGCCCATACGCCGGACGCCCTGGAAAACGTATTGACCGTTCTGAGAGAACTCACATCCGGCCGTGTGATCACCATATTTGGTTGCGGCGGGGATCGGGATAAAGATAAACGCCCCTTGATGGGCATTGCCGCAGGCCGGCTGAGTGATCTTGTGGTGTTGACTTCTGACAACCCACGTACCGAGGCCCCAGAGGATATACTGGCCAGTATTGTCGAGGGCACAGCTGCTGTGCAAACCCACCAATACGAATTCCATGAGTTGGCAATCGGGTTTGAGACACCAGGCTATGTTGTAGAACCAGATCGGAGGAAGGCTATTGCAATGGGGCTTAGCGCCGCTAGATCTGGTGACACTGTGATCATTGCCGGTAAAGGACACGAAACCTATCAGATCATAGATGAGACCTCCATACCTTTTGATGACAGGGTGGAGGCAAGGAAGATCCTCCAACAACTGTCAGCAGCAGGAAAGAAGCACTAGTAAGTAAGTTTTCGATTTCGGGTTTCGGAATGCGGAATTCAGGAATGAAGAAATTGAGTTTTCAACTTTAGTTCACTTTAGGCACTTTAGTTCATTTTCGTACCCTTTCACTCATGGTTAATAATT
>CP070769.1:1998112-2013262 GCA_020347085.1 Desulfobacterales bacterium | reverse complement strand
AGGTCAATCTGCTGACCATGCCCCCAACAGGGGCATCCTAACCTCTCACCGGTAGAGTAATCACAAAGCTCGTTCCCTTGTTTACCTCACTTTCCACACTAATGTTCCCGCCGAGCTTCTGAACCAGGCCATACGTGATAGACAGGCCAAGGCCCGTTCCCTTTTCGCCCTTTGTGGAGAAAAACGGTTCGAAAACAGCCCTGAGGTTCTCAGGCGGTATACCGCATCCGTCATCGGTTATGGTCACGGATACCCTGTCAGGAGACGCAGGTTCCACTGATATGTCGATTCTTCCCCCGTCATCCACAGCTGCGAAGGCATTATTAAGGACATTCAAGAAAACCTGCTGCAGCCGCCCCCTGTCACTCTTAATCAAGGGTATGTCGTCAGCCACATCCATGCTGACAGCAATATTTCGGTATAGTGCTTCCTTGCCTATGAAACCCAAAACTTCCTCAATAAACTGACTCAGGTCAATGCTTTCGGAGCGAACGTCAATATGCCTCGCAAAGCCCAGCAGGCGATGGGTTATGACACTGCAGCGCTCCACCGAACTGATGATGGAGTCAATCAGCCCAACGAGCTTCTCCTTTGGGGGGAGGTCCGAGCCTAGCGATAGAATATCTTTAAGGAGCCCTCCCTTTTCATTAATGATAGCCAACGGATTGTTTATCTCATGGGCAACGCCCGCAGCCAGCCGTCCAATGGATGCCATCTTGTTTGTGTGCTCGATCTTGTGTTGCGCCGATGTTCGCGTCAGATCTGCTTCGTAGATCCGATTCACCAGGTGCGTGGCTGCGCCTAGAATAACGACCAGGATAAGGCCGAGGCTCAGAGCCAAGAAAAGGCCCAGATTCCTGCGCAGCTTGGCCACACCCTTCATCAACTCCTTTTCGTGCTTCAGGACCAAGAAAACGAAAGGCGTCTCTTCAATGTACGCATACCCCATAATGAGAGGCTGCCCTTTATTGTCCTGAACCTCAAGCACTTGCGTCGTAGTTGTGTTGGGCGGAACCGGAAGTTTAATCTTCTCAAGTGTGTTGCCATGAAAGCGTGACGGGGTTTGCAGAACACCTTCGTGGTTGATTACGAAGGCATCAGTGAACGGGCGGAGGTCCAGAGAGCTGATCAGAGAATTGAATCTGTCTGTGTCAATGGTCGCCCGGAGAATCGCAAAACCACCGTCATCTTGATCCTGCTTCACCGCAATAACAAAATGGGGAATATCGCGAAAGCCGCCGAACACGTCGCTGACATAAACCCCTTTGATGATGACCTCCCTGAACCAGGGTTGTGTGTGGTAATCTTTCCCCGCAAGGTCATACGGACCGACGTAGGCCTTCTGAACCCCGTGGGAATCGATGACCCCCAAATCCACAAATCCCCCATAACTGTTTTTCAGGCGGATGAAGGTTCTATTCAAGCGCTCCATACTGCAGTCGGCATCAAAATCTTTATCCATAACGATATACCGCAGGGCCGCTCTTCGCTCGTGCAAGAAGTAGGCTATGGTCCGTTTGGTGTTCGAGACAAGGCGGGTCACCGGGAAAACGAGCTGGGCCTTGAGTGCATTCTGGTATTGGTTCATATTCATAAAGGCCATGGCGACCAGAGGCAACACCGACACAGAGGCGATCCCCGCCACGGCAACCTTCCAAATGCGGCTGTAATAGGAGACGTCTTGCTCCCCGCCTGATAGATCTACCTGTGCCTTCCAGAACTTCGGTCGTATCTTGGACCAGAGAGCTTTCATCTACGCATACCCCTCTTGAAGGCATCGGCCAGGACGCACTGCAGATAAGCTATACAACGCTCCCTCTCGCGGGTAAATTTGTTGAAAACCGACGTCTTGCCAACCACAGCCTTGAGGAATTTCTCCTCCGCAACGTTGTAACGTTTGCTCGCCTCAAAGATCAAATCCCGATCTCGTACAATCTCATATTGCAGCGCCTCGGCCACCACCCGTGCAACCTCGTCTCCATGGCAATAAATGCCACCAAAAATAGTTATTGCGGGCACGATCTATTCCTCAAGTCATGACCATGGCGCAAATGCCGACCAGCCGACAAATCTGTTTATCAAAGCCTCTCCACCCTGAAGACGGCAAGCCAGGCCCTCGCACTTTACAGTGTCACAACTTGGACAGGAAGGTTTCCAAAATACTGAGAGACGGGAAGTATCCCGGCCTTCCAACAGACTACATGTGAGAGGTGTCAGGCACCTTTGTTGTTGGCAAGAAGAGGGCGGTCCGATTAATATCATGTGCGATTGAATCTATCTGCAGATGTCCCCCAAGATCGCCCACGACTTGTTCCATGGCTGGCCAGTATGGGTTCCCTTCCCCGGGGGGCGATTGGGCCGCGGCATCCAAAGAGCCGCGCCCTTCGACCTCTATCAGCACGCCTTTTTCCACAGGCTCGGCACGCAGAATAACCTTACCGCCTCTGCTCACCCGTTCCAGCATACTATTAATCAGAATAGAAACAATGAAGTGAATTCGCGTAGGATCACTGCAAAGACTAGGTAGCGTTCCAGCGGCTTCTTGAGCGAGGGAAACCTGGCGCACACGCGCCAAGCGGGTCGAAAAGGAGACGGCCTCTTCAACAAGCTCGCCAGCGTCAAAGGTGCACGACGTTGCACCCGTGCGTCGCGCAAACCGACTGAGGTGCTGACTTTTCTGGACCAAGGTCTGGACGTGTCTCTCGATGGTCGACACAATACCGGCAAGCCTTTCCCGCTCCTCTTCGGTCCACTGGCTGTCCTGCCCCACAAGGTCGCCTAACCGGCCGTTTGACTCATGAATCGTCGCCAAATGATTCTGAATCTTGTCACTGAAACCGGCCATGACCTTCCCGATAAGGACCAGCTGCCTCTGGCGTAACGTCTCTTCGTTACCGGGCCCTAAATGGAATCTTTCGGGCTGAACCACATCTTCAATTGAGTCCACGTTTTTTCCTGATATCCTGGATTTTTTCCACAAGGTTCTTGATATCGAATGGTTTCACCAAGTGGTCATTGGCGCCTGCACTCAGCGCTGACTCCCCGACTTTGCTGTCTACCGACCCGGTCACCATAATGACATCAATTGTGGGATCTTTGGCCTTGATCTGCTTCAAGGTCTGCATGCCACCCATTCCGGGCATCTTCAAATCGAGGATAACGATATCCGGACGGTCCTGTTGAATAAGCAACATGGCGGCCTCTCCGCTGGTGGCAAGCGAGGTATCATAGTTGCGAATGCGCAGGCGCTCAGCCAAGGCAGAAATAAAATCTTCCTCGTCGTCCACAAGCAACAGCTTGGTTGGAATTGTCATCATCTCCCTAAATACCCTGAATTCCTCTTGCGAGCCCTATGTCTTGTCCTTATCTTCATCCTTGAAAATTTCGCCCGCGGTCTTCAGTCGCTCCGCATCTTTGGCAATGTCCTTCGCCATATCAAACTCACCCGCTTCCGCAAAAGCGGCAGCCGCCATAGTCTTTTCCAACTTGAAACGGTACGCGCCCCGTATCCGGTCGGCCAGTTTGTCGATGTCCGTCGGCTTCCTGAGGTAATCAAATGCTTTCAGTCTCTGGGCCTCTTCCTCATCCCGGTCCGTGCCATGTCCGGTCAGGATGACCACCTGGATGTCGGGATTTGTCTTGCTCAGCCGGCGCAATACCTCCATCCCATACATGCCTGGCATCTTCAGATCGAGGACAATAACGTCCGGCTCCTGATCTTTCACGTAATCCAAGGCTTCTTGCCCGTCATGGACCACATCTGTCTCAATACCGCGCAAACCCAGTCGATTGGAAAGAGTAGTCACGAAGTCTATCTCGTCGTCTACAAGCAACACTTTCATCTCTTTTCCTCCTTGCCTTTATATAATTCTCAAGAACAGAGTGCTTTCCAGAAGCAGTTATGTTCCCGCTGCGGCCAAAGGAAAGGCCAGAGTCGTTATGTGGTTTCTCTCACCAGGCTGCTTCCAAATCTGCCCGCCCAGTTCCTGCACTATAGCCCGAGAGAAGTCCTGGCCATCAGGCCCCCTTGGAGGCTCATGGGGTGATTCCACTCGGCGTGAACTGGTGAGGCGTACATGAAACCGCCCGTCCCTGACATCAGCTTCCAAAACAAGCCGATCTCCACTTTCCAGGCCCTCCATGACCTGCTCGACACCGCAGAATACGGCCAACTGAAAGCCGGGCGGGTCGGTCTCAACCATAGGCGCCCCGTCGGCCAATTCCATTTCTATATGGACGTCCTTCTCCGCGGCCCCTTTCAACAAGACATCGCGGATTTCCTCCAAGGCCTTATTGCCGGAAAAGACAGACTGAGTCTCCTCCAGGCGGTGGGCAAAGTCACCGAGGCGCCGGTTTGAAGTCGATCCGTGAACGACCTGTTTCTGAATCGTATCTATCTCACCAAAAAAAGGCGTAGTATCCAAGCGGTGTCGCTCACCACGCTTGAAAAAACGGCCAATCCAGCCGAACCTGTGTTTGTTCTTCAGATTCAGCAGATCTCCCATCCAACCGGCGGACTCGTTAATGGCGGCCAGGTGATTCTGGATATCGTGGGCGACGTTGGTCAAGGCCCTGCTCAAGACTTGCAACTGTGCAATCCTCAAACCAAGATCAACTTCTACATCCCCGGTCCTTTGAACCATACTTGTCTGCTCTGTTGCCAGACCTGCCTGGGTCTCACCCATACAAACTCCCTTGTAACAGATCTGAGAAGGCTTGCATATCCATGTCACGTTTCCCGAGTTAAGGGCTTAACCGATTTGACCCTTTTCTCACATTTGTCAGTGTTAGTCAAGGTTTAAGGCTGTTTTTGCAGGGTCTCCCTTCAAGTCGGTTGTATCAGGTGAGGAAGACTCTGATTCATGCCAGTCTTGGCTGAGAATGCCCCGAACGATCCAATGAAACGTTCTTCGGTGAGAGGTTCGCCAACAGGACAGAATCACGGAATGCCACCAAAACCTTAGGGCAATCCCGTGAAATTATTACCCCTTGACAATGGGAATGAAACCGGATATTCAAATCCCTCCCAAAGAATAGAACGCTCCGCAGAACACTCCGTCCATATCAGCTCGTTGAGGATTTGAGCGTTCAGGAAGCGGACATATTGGAGGAAGGAAAATGGTAATGTCAAGAAAATTCTACGGTCTTTTGGTTGCAAAGCTCGGGACGCTGTTCTTATTGTTATGCAGCAGCCCGGTAATGGCAGCTGCAGAAGGAGCTGTAGCCGCGGGCGCCCAGGGTCATGCATGGTGGTTCTGGCCTCTTGTCTTGCTGATCGTCACGTTTGTAATGGGTATCCTAGCTGTCTTGGGAGGGGTTGGAGGCGGTGTCCTCTTTGTTCCTATCATCAGCGGGTTTTTCCCTTTCCATCTCGATTTTGTGCGGGGTACCGGGCTCCTTGTGGCCCTCTCCGGGGCTCTGGCGGCAGGCCCCGGCCTTCTCAAGATGAACCTGGCAAGCCTTAGGCTTGCGATTCCAGTGGCCCTCATCGCCTCTGCCTGTGCGATCATCGGTGCCATGATCGGACTGGCGCTCCCCACCCATATTGTCCAAATCGCTCTCGGGGCAACCATCTTAGGCATCTGCGTCCTCATGTTGACAGCCAAGAAATCAGAATTCCCAGATGTGCAGGAGGCGGACAGACTCTCCTCGGCCCTCAGGATCTACGGCGTTTATCAGGAAAAGAGTACCGGCAAGGTCGTTGACTGGAAGATCCACCGTACCCCCTTGGGCCTCTGCTTGTTCATCCTTATCGGCGTTATGGCGGGCATGTTTGGTCTGGGCGCAGGATGGGCAAATGTTCCGGTCCTGAACCTGCTGATGGGAGCGCCCTTGAAGATCAGTGTCGCCACGAGCAAGTTTCTCCTTTCCATCACAGACACGTCTGCTGCCTGGATCTATATCAACAATGGATGCGTCATCCCGATGATGGTCGTTCCATCTCTGGTGGGTATTATGCTCGGCTCCTTTGTAGGCGTCCGACTCTTGGCCATTACCAAGCCGGCCATTATCCGATGGATCGTGATCGGCATGCTGGGCTTTGCCGGTACCAAGGCCCTTCTTAAGGGTCTCGGTATTTAGATAAACGCTGTCAAGAAAAAGGAAATTTCTGAAAAAACTGCTTATTCAAGAAATAAGGAGGAAACATCATGGCAGATAAACCGGGAACTGGATTGGAAGCCGGACCGGAGCAGATCCTCTATGCTTCCATTCTTGAAAAGGGGATGTATCTGGGCTTGTTGATCCTTTTGGTCACCTTTGCCGTCTACGCTTTAGGTATTATGAAGCCCTACATCCCACTGGATCAAATCTCTCAATACTGGAGCATGAACGTTCATGAGTATCTGGAGCATGCCCACATCAAGACCGGCTGGAGTTGGGTCGGGATGATTAACTATGGAGACTTCATCAATTTTGTGGGTGTGGCCGTCCTGGCCGGTGTCACTGTGATCTGCTATCTGGCTATCGTGCCGATTCTCCTTAAGAACGACGACAAAGTGTATGCTGTCCTGGCGTTTCTCGAGGTTGTGGTCCTGGCCCTAGCCGCCAGCGGGTTACTAAAAGTCGGGCACTGAAACGGATCACCATCTCCTTTTGGTGCCTTGGGAAAGATGACATCTTTGTGTAGAAGAAATCAAGACGCCTGTTTATCCCGGTCAGCGGCCACTGGTTTGTGATGCAGGATGCGCTTTTGGTTAGTTTTTCTTCCAACCGCAGTACTTGTCACTGATACGCCGGCACTTATTCGACCACCTGTGACACACATCGACTACTTGCCTTTATTCCGTGCTGCCTTTGATGCCTCACGAGTTCGTTTTTTCAGATGAGCCATAGGGTTGGTTCCTCTGTTCTTTTCTCAACATTGTCGACTATTGCAGTGAACAGAGACTGGCGTTCAACGCCCGGATTTTGTCTTTGACTTGACCAATCTCATGATATCAGGTACGTAGCTAAGAGAAAATCTTCCGGTTGAGTGGTGACAGTGAAGATCGGCCCATGTGGAACCTAGATGGTAGTTCCCGCCTGTCCGGATGAAATCGGGACGGGGAATGCACTCGCTGTTGCAGTTTTAGCGCACAATTTCTAGTCAGGAGAGACAGCCATGGCAGTAGAAGTTCTGGACACCCTTGGTCTGAAGTGTCCCCAGCCTGTTCTGAAGATCGCTGTTCGGGCTCCGGACATGAAGCCCGGTGATGTTTTGGAAATACTGGGTGACTGTCCTACATTTGAGAAAGATGTTCGCATCTGGTGTGAGCGTCTGGGAAAGCTCTTCCTTTCCATAAAAGATGAGGGGAACGACAAGAAGCGAATACAGATACAGTTCTGAGAAGCACATCATCACACATGTCCCGGCAACGCGGGGGTTTGGATTCAAGACTTGTCCGATCACTTGGAGACAACACCTCAGGGAGCCGAGGATGATCTATTTCAAAGGCGAACGCCATAGAGGAGGATGTGTGAAGGCGTGATAAAGCGCTTTTGAAAGGGCTTCTTTGTAAAATGGGAGCTTGAGAAATGGGGGAGAAAATCAAGTGCTGGGATTTTTTTGAATGTGAGGAAAAGGACTGCGCGGTCTTTAAATCCAAAGAGCTGCATTGCTGGCTCGTCTCTGGGACCCACTGTCGCCAGGAGATTCAAGGGAAGTTCTTGGAAAAAATGGAGATGTGCCTTAAATGCGAGGTCTTTAAGGAGAATATAGATGTTGCTTCAATGGAAGATACGCTCAGGGTGCTAAATAAACAGGTCACAGAATTCAGAGACATGGTTGAAGAGCGAGATAGGGAGTTGGAAGGAATCAGCATGGAGATGGCCTTGGGTTTGTCAGAGGTCTTTGTAGCATTAAAAGAGATCTCTGCAGGAGACCCGTCGGTCAGAATACCCGAAGGCTCGAAACTGGAGCTGATTGGCAAACTGAAAAACGTTGTGAACAAAACCGCTGAAGACATTGGGGAGATCGTTGATCTGTCCCATGATTTTGCCATAGGTCTTGCCGAGCACTTTGACGTTTTGCACAGGGTCTCAGAAGGCGACCTGGCTGCCCGGGTGTACGGGACTTCAGATGTGGAACTCTTGGAATCGTTAAAGAAGGTAACCAACCAGATGGTTGCAAGTGTCTCCAGAGAAATCACTGAGCGCAAACGGGCCAAGGAAAACCTGCAGCACCGTGCCGATGAGCTGCGACAAAGCAATGAGAAACTGGAGCAATTCGGCCATGTTGTTTCGCATGAGTTGCAAGAGCCGCTTCGCACGGTGATCAGTTATTTGCGAATGTTGCAGCACGTTTGCAGAGAAGACGGTGACGATGCCGATGAGTACATCGCCTATGCTGTTGACGGAGCCAACAGGATGTCCAAGCTTATCGATAAGCTGTTGGCGGATGCGCTGGTCAGCTCTGATGACCAAGGAAAAGAACCGAGCGATTAAGAAGAATTGACAACCATGGTAAGGTATGACCGGATTTTCGCCACGGGTGAGGCACACAAGGCGATGGTATGCCAGAATTTTCTGGCGCGGTAGGGGACATCATGGCTTTTTGGTAACCGGTAAAGCTTCCAGGAGGAAATCGTGGGTTCGGACGACTCTTCAGCAGAGCTTCGGGTTCTGCTGGTTGAAGATGACAAACACGACAGATTGTCGTTCCATTTAGCTTTCCGAAGGAGTCAAGTCTCCTGTAAGATCACAGAGTGCGAACGGGGCGAGGAGGCTTTGGAGCGACTTCGAACCGACGCTTCGTCGTTCGATCTGGTAGTGATTGACCATGGTCTGCCTGGAATCTCCGGTTTAGATCTGTGCAAGGAGCTTCTCAATGAAATGATCTCCTTGCCCTTAGTCATTCTGACGGGAAGGGGGTCTGAAGAGCTTGCTGTGGAAGCCCTCAAGACAGGTGTTAGTGACTATATCATCAAAGACTCCGGATTGGGCTATTTGGATCTCCTGCCGGCGGTACTGCGGGAAGTGGTACGCAAGCATGATGACCGTTTAGCTCGCAAGCGCGCCGAGGAGGCTTTGAGAAAAGCTCACGAGGAGTTGGAACGCCTCGTTGAAGAACGCACCGTTAAGCTGGCCATGACAGCAGAACAATTAAAAACAGAAATAACGGAGCGCAAGCGTTCACAGGAACAGATGGAACGCTATGCCGCTGAGCTGGAGCGCAGCAACAAGGAGCTGGAAAGGTTCGCCTATGTTGCCTCACATGATCTGCAAGAGCCTCTTCGCACGGTGACGACACATCTGCGAATGCTGCAGCGGATATGCAAAGACAAACTTAGTAGCGACGCTGACGAATACATCACCTACGCCGTAGACGGAGCGAACAGGATGTCTAAGCTTATCGATAACCTGTTGAGCTATTCACGCGTCACGGGTGGCACTCGCCCCGAAGGAACTGACTAAGTGGCTGACCCCAGGCATTGCCTATGGGGAGCAGGCAGTTAGAGGGATGCGGGGGTCAGCGGGCAAACATAGAAATTGGAAAACCACCTGACAATCGAAAATACCGTGCCCCGATCTGTCGGGACTGCAGGGAGCTCAACAGGTCTTTTCTGGGATGTCCTTCAAAGGCGGGAGCCCTTACTCGTCTGGAGACAAGTTTTGAAGAGCACTTTCACCTATTCGTCGGGGGAGGATAATGTTGAATTCACTGGAAGAGGTATTGAATGATATCTTGGCAGATAGTGCATTGGCAACCAACGCCACTTTTCCCGTCGTGAATTTTGGTTCATCTGCGGCAATACCAGAAAAACTGATTCTAAGTCCATCACTTTCTGGGTGAACGGAAACCCGAATCTCTCCTTGGGGACCAGCTGTACTCAATGAGAGGGTAATGACTTCATAGAAGAGATTTCCCAGAAAAAAGGGGCTTGTGTATGCCATACAGGCCTCTGTTTCCACGAACCGAAGTTTCGTATTTTCCGCATATGTGTCAAGTTGGGCAATCGCAATGACAAGGCGCAGGATGTCCCTGATATCGACATCCATGAAGAATTTGTCTACGCTGTGGGCGAAGGCGTTCATATGTCCGACCAAAGCATTTGCCCGTGCGACCTCCTCGGCGATGCTTTCAGTGAGAGACCTCAGTTTGCCAGGCTCCAGCTTCGTAACGTCCGGGGACAATTGCACGAGATCATTCAGAAGGCCCGACGTTTCAGATATAATAGCCAACTTGTTTCTTAACTTATGAGAGATTAACCTGTTACTTATCCCAAAGAATGAAAACCCTCCGGCACACAGTATTCCAAAGTCTCTATCCATGTCATCCTCCTGAATTGTCTTGGGCTATGTGTCTATAACTCGTCTAATTTCCTCAACTCGATCGTCTATTTTGAACCGCAACAGAGAGTGCATTCCCCGCACCTTGTAAGAGCAAACCGGCGATCCCGTCTTAACGGGGGTGCGGGGGCAGCGAGCGAATCCAAAATGGAACATCACCTTACTCGAAAATTCCCTGCGGCCCGCTGCTGGGAGCTTCAAAGGCCTTCTAAGTATAGAAAGGAGCTTCCCTCTTGAATACCACAGCGGATCCCTGGTTGTCCAGAAGCTCTGTTTAAGCTGGTCAATCAGATGTCGGGGTAATCTCGTCATTTTCCTGTCCCTGAGCTTCTAAGTGCCTCTACGAGTGTCGATTCCCGAGGACTTCTGCACACGAGCGATTGTAGCCGACTCTGCGTACGTTTTAAATCGTTCCCGGCACCGCTATAGACAGGACATTACACGGATAATCCGGAACTGCCGTTTTGCCAGCCTGAGGCCTCGATTCCGTTCATTATCAAGCAGGCCACATCCAGTTCTTTCCAGAAGATAAGGTGCCAATTTTCCATGATAAAGTGTGAGTACGTCAAAACCCAGAAGCCGGAGTTTTTCCGCCAGGTTGCTTCAAACGTCACTTCCAGGACGCCAAGAGTTTTGTTTATTAGAAAAACAGAAAAAAATTCTTGATACAAAAAGTTTGTTGAAAAATCAGTCTGTCCGTTGTAGATAATAATCTATAAGATATCTGTTTCATCAGAGCAATTAAGGATACACAATATGAAATTCCAGGACAATGTCATACAGGAAGCTATGCTTTCCGGCAACGAGGATGTGACCCCTGATATTCACCAACCTCATCGGGGCTCAGGCTCAGGACATTGTCTCGGGTTATATCGTATGTGTTTTGCCTTGCTCTCGGTATTATCGCCGTCCTTATGAGTGCTGGAGGCGCGGGGATTTACATTCCACGCCCTCTCATATATTTCCTTTGATAAAGGACGTCGGATGGTTTGACCCTGTGCAACCGGGCCTTTCGTTGGTTGCACGGGTCCTAACTTGCGCTGACATTCGAAACGATCGGTGCGCAGCGCCTGAAGAGAATTTGAAAAGCATTAAATGGAAAGGAGGACCTTATCGTGAGTGATGACAACAAAAAAATCAAGCTCCTCATCGTTGATGACGATGTAAAACTGCTGAACACCATGTCGGAGCGGCTGGGATTGAAGGATTTCGATGTGAGCACTGCGACCGATGGCAAAAGAGCAATCAAGGTCGCCAAAAGAGGGCAGTTTGACGTGGCCATTTTGGATCTGAAGATGCCTGGCATGGATGGGCTGGATCTCTTGGAGATCCTCAAGAAGAAGCACAAATATCTGGAGATTATTATGTTGACAGGTTTTGCCTCCGTTGACACCGCAGTGGAGGCTGGGAAGCTGGGGGCATTCACCTATCTTGAAAAACCATATGACTTTGGAAACCTCGTTCAAAAGCTTAAAGAAGCATACGAAGCGAGACTAAAAAAGAAATTCCAGGATGATCCTTCGCGTATGGAAGAACTTCAGAAGCTGTCAATGGGTGATCCTCTGTCCGTTCTCGCGGCTCTCAGGCGTTTAGACGATGATGTGAAGTAGAGAACAAGGCGAAACCGAATCTACTTTTAAGACTTTTGGGTACGTATATTAGTATACGTCGTATACGTACCCAAAGTCCTAAACCTCACTGACGGTGCCCTTCTCGACAAAATACGTTCAGGATAGTCTGACCTAGTTCCAGACCGTAGGCTCGATGAAGTCTAGTCAAAATATGTCCGAATTTCACCACGTCGTTGCTGGATGCACCAACCTCGTTAGGGTGCCTCGCGGCAAATGCCTTGTTGCCTTTCTACGACGCAAAAGCTGAAAGACATAGCCTGGCCCGGGATAGGGGGTTGGGGATTCCCCAAGCCTGCCATTCCACCTTCTCTACCTCCGATAACTTCTGGGAACATCCACGGGTTTTGCTTCGGCTGACACCTCCGCATGGCCGCCGTTTTCCTTGTTGATCATGATATTTTTCACATTGCAGTGTGGATGTGCAGGATCGACCACCGGAGGGATGAAAGTGGATAGAATGGTTATGTTTTGGAAGCTTATAAGAAATATGCGTAACTTTCTATTCTGGCATTTCCTTAAGATAATTACCGCAATCTAAAGAGGGAGCGTCCAGCCCCCTTCCAAGACAACTTCCCAAAATCTTCACTTTTCGAATCATGAAGATATGAAAACCATATTGAAGCTCCCTGCAGCAAGCTGCAGGGAATCTTCGACTGTAAGGAAGGGTACCATTTTTAGATTCGCTCGCTAACCCTGCAGCAAGCTACAGGGAATGCGCTCGCTGTTGCAGTTCAAACCTGAAGAAATCTTGACGCGACACCGTGTCCTGCCACGGTAGGCAGGTTAAGCTGTTCCGAAAAAAACGGCACGTAGATCCCTTCATTATGGGATCAGGAGTGACGTAGTTGCTATGTTCTTAGAATTGCCAACGTATCCGAAGGCCATAAGTCGTAGTCTCGTTTTCTGGTTCAAATACGAAGCGTATTGGTGTCCCAAACCTAGTAAGCGTGGCCCTGTCTGAATCATCAATATCCCAATATGTTATGTATGGTTCAATGAATAAAGCAGAATGATTGGCAAACGCCAAGTTGAAGTACAGGGAAACTCTTAATCCATATCCATCCCCGGAATCCTGGTCAACCTCAGGATCATTAAAACCAACAAAAACATCGCTAAGGTGGCTTTTAACATCTCCCGCCCAGAAAAGATCATATTCTGCTGCTATTCCCCAAGTGCCTGACCCGGACAAAGGGCTGACTGTTTTGATGCCAATGGGAGAATACAAGTATCTTATTTCTCTTTCGTAGCCGAAGGGTCCCTCAATTTCATCATTCCAATAACGATAGCCAACACCTACGAAAGGAGTTATCAAATGTCCATTGGAAGTAAAATCATAGCCAACCAAACCACGCCATTCCACGATCCAATCCTCTGCGTCTTCCTCCAGGGGGGCTAAACCGTCGAACTGAACGAATCCGTCATAATCAAGATTACCTTGCGTGTATTCAAGACTGGTATTAAACATGATCTGATTATGGTAAGTATAGTTCCCAATGACCCCGTACATGAAACCATCCCATTCCACATGGATGCCGTCGATGTCCTCCTCGTAATAGAAATAACCGAAGTTAAGGCCAATTTCAAAAGCGTGCATAGGGACTATTGGTTTTGTCTCCTGTCCGAAGGCAGTCGCCGACGAGAGCAGCAAACAAATGCTGACTAACAAGCAATTCCCCAAGGCTTCTTTGATTTTCTCTGCACTCTTTCTCATTGCATTCCCCCTTACTTCTCGAAATGTTACGATATCAAAATCATATCAAAACCCCACCTCTCTTCACGAGAAACGGGGTTTCGGCATTCAGTTCATGGCACACCCCTCGGCTTCAATCTTCTCTGCTGGGAGGTGACCAAGCAACGAAACTATGCCGCCAACATTTACCGAAAGCCTCAAGTCCTTGTTCCGTTTGGATTCGAGGTATATCGAACCTATAATGCGTTGAAACATAGAGTTCGAGGTACGGTTTCAGTTGCTGGTGTTGATTTGGATCAAGACTGGCGATTTTGAAAGCCTCTTCCACTGTGAAGGGGGGTGGTTTCATGTGAACCTCCTGCCTGGCAGAGTTTATTTCTTGGGTTTGCGCTTTTCGTACTTTTTCAGAAGGTCTTGAAGGGCCTCTTCCAAGACAGCATTTAAAGGCCGGTCTAGGTCTATGGCAAGTTTTTTGGCACGCTTGAGAATTTGAACATTGAGGCGCGTTGTAAACATCTTCTTTTTCATAAGGTCTCGATATCAAAATAGATGCGCTCAATCAATCTTTTTTCCTTGACCGGCTCACTCCCCGGACACGCAGTGCTGCCGCAGGGCAGAACCCCCGCCCTTTAGGGCGGGGAGGCTTCACACCTTATTGATTGATATCCATCAATAAAACATCTAATTCCCAGAGAGGCATAATGAGCACACACCTTACAAATCAAGAATTTCCTGAGACTTCTGGTATCCGCAAGGGCCGGGGGCCAGGTGTGTCTCCTGGGGATGGTCTCAGGTTATTACAGGCCCCTGCACCGGGATCACCCCAGGTTATAGTGTGGGGGCTTTTTTGTGTCTTGCACGGCAACGCGTACCACCAAGAAAGGCCCTATAACGGACGATGTGAAAAGCTTAATTAGAGGCCTGCAGGTAAGGCTTTTGATCGAAAAGAGGCCCCACAGGGGTCCTTTTATTGGACAGAAAGGATTAGGGGGAGGGTGTGGGTAAAAAGTAGGGCCAGAGAGAGAATATCTTTGGACCGCTTTGAGTTTTCGCTCTTTGTCAAGGTTGGTCCTGTAATCCCTCTCTGGCCTTGAACACCAAGTAAAGAATCCAAGTGCAGAAGTCAAGAACAATCGGCACAAAAAGAGGGTGATTGGGAAGGAAAGGGAAAGGGCAAAAAATAAGGCCTCAGGTTCTTCTCAGGGGAATATTGGAAGGTGGTAGCAGAGAGAACCCTATGGCCTTATTTGGGCTAAAAGAAATCCGGGGTCAGGGTCCATTCTCTTCTCAAATATTTGATTTGTGTGCAGAGAGAAAATTTTTCACCACTGACCCCAGACTTCCATTCGGATAAAACTTCACACGCTACCTTTTCAATTCGTCAAGAATTGAGACACCAACGGGACACTTACAATAATATACATCGCCAAAAGACAGCGAGAAAGGGCATATGCCCGGTTGTTGTTCCAGACACTCAGCAAATGATTCGAGTCCAATGTACTTTGCTTTGCAGGGAATTCCGCGTTCTGGCTTGCTTAATTTACGACCTTTGGGGCAGTC
>CP070769.1:1994105-1998012 GCA_020347085.1 Desulfobacterales bacterium | reverse complement strand
AACTTGCTGCTCTGTGCAAACTCACTTACCCGCCGCTTCTGAGCGCGATGGGAGCTCACCTGCTTCGCCACCTTCTCGTCATCTAGGGCCATAAAGTCGTCACCAGCCATTGGAACCCCAGACAGGCCCTGAATTTCGACTGGCATGGACGGCCCAGCGCTATCAAGGCGGGTGCCCCGATCGTCCGTCATGGCTCGAACTTTTCCATGATAGTGCCCACATATGACCGCATCACCGGCATGAAGGATTCCCTCTTCAACGAGCACCGTAGCTACCGACCCCCTGCCTGGATCAAGTTTGGCCTCAATGACATGTCCTGCCGCAAGTTTCTCAGGATTCGCCTTCAATTCCAGGACCTCAGCTTGAAGGAGGATCATCTCCAGAAGTTCCTCAATCCCTGTCCCTTGCTTGGCCGACACGTTCACAAAGACGGTATCGCCACCCCATTCCTCGGGCGTGAGGTCGTGGTCTGCCAATTGGCGTTTCACCCGTTCGGGATCCGCCTCTGGCTTATCAATCTTGTTTACGGCCACCATAATAGGCACACCTGCCGCTCTAGCATGGTTGATAGCCTCAACAGTTTGAGGCATCACACCATCGTCAGCGGCGACAACCAAAACAACCAGATCGGTTATTTCCGCTCCCCGGGCACGCATGGCCGTAAATGCCTCGTGGCCAGGCGTATCTAGGAACACGACTTGCCCATTCTTTACAGTCACATTGTAGGCCCCGATATGCTGGGTGATGCCACCCGCTTCTCCATCGATGATGTTGGTCTCCCGTATCACATCTAACAGGGATGTCTTGCCGTGGTCCACATGTCCCATAATGGTCACCACTGGCGGTCGGGGCTTCAGTTTCTTGGGATCATCTTTCTCCGGGCGAATCAGTGTGTCTTCCTCGAATGACACCTTTTCGGCTTCGTATTCGAACTCGTTTGCAATCAAGGCAGCAGTTTCAAAATCGATGGCTTGATTCAGAGTGACCATAACCCCAAGCGTAATTAACTCCTTGATGACGTCGTTTGCCTTCACTCCCATCCGCTTGGCCAAATCTGACACCACGATCGCTTCGTCGATCTTGACACGACGTTTTATGGCCTTGGGTGTAGTAATCAACGTTTTTTCACCCTTAATGGCCACCTTTCCCTTTTGGTACCTTCGGCCCTTACGGGCCCTTAGGGCTTTTTCATCGTAGAGGTCCGATTTGTCCAAGACCTCCTTTTTCCGAAAGGTGATCTTCTTCTTAAAGAATCGCTTATCTCCTTCTGGTTCAACGGGCTTCTTTCTGTCCTTTTTCTTGGCTTTGGCGCGAGAGGGTGTGGCTGGCCGTTCTTCCTTGGGAACAAGTTTTAGGTGTGCTGCAGGCTTTTCCTCGTCTTTGACAGCCACATCCTGTTCCTCTTGTGGTACAATATCTGCCGCTGGTTTGACTTCTGGCATCTTAATGATTTTGGCTGGCTGTTCCTTTTTTCCTTTTGGTTTCTTCTTTGCCTTCGCTTTTTTCGCAGGTTTTTTCTTTTCAGCCTTTGCTTTTCCCTTCGCAGGTTCAGGGGCAGCCTCCTCAGCTGTTTCCACCTCAGTCTTGGCGGCTGGCTTGCCAGGTTTAACAACCCCAGATACCTTTTTCCTGGAAACTTTTTCAGACACCGGAAGGGCAGCCTCATCTGGTTTGCCCTCAAGCGGTTCCTCTTCTTTGAGCTCGGACGGGATGCCAGCCTCTGCCTCGGCCTCAGAGGGGATGACCTCTGCCACAGGTTTCTTCTTGACGATTTCTCTCCGTCTCCTGATAATCGTGCTCTTTACTCGCTTCTCAGTTACAATCTCCGAACTGCCTCCGAAAATGGCTTCTTTGATGGCAACAACTTTTTCTTCTTCTATGGCACTCATGTGGCTCTTCACAACGATATTCATCCCTTTTAGCTTTTCCAAAAGCGTTTTGTTGGTCATATTGAGCTGTTTGGCAAGTTCATAAATTCGGATTTTTGCCATTCATCTCTCCCTGCTTTGATATCCGGGTAATGCTATACCCATTTCTCCTTCGAAGCTCTATGCCAGTGGCGAGCGAGGCAGACTATGTTCTCCTCTACGGTCCAGTCGCGTCACCAGGATCTTCCACTTCATCCGCAGGTCCCTCAGATGTGTCCTGTCCAGCCGTTTCTTCGGGCATGTCTTCATCCAACGCCTCAAGGGCCTGATTAGCCGATTCCAACAGGGTTTGTGCCTTCTTGTCACTGATTCCCTTAATCTGAACCAGTTCCTCAACAGAAGCGTTGGCAAGTTCTTCAATCGAATAGAAACCTTGCTCGTAAAGGGCATCGGCCGTGCTGGCTCCTATTCCCGGAAGACCCATCAACGAAGCATAGCTGGTCCGCATGGCCTCGTTATAGGTGGTTTCACTCCTCACATCAATGCTCCAGCCCGTCAGTTTGGAAGCAAGGCGCACGTTCTGCCCTCGTTTCCCAATGGCCACCGACAAATACTCATCCGGCACAATCACCTCCATGGACCGGTTGGCTTCGTCAATGACAACCCGGGAGATCTCGGCCGGTGCCAGGGCATTGCAAACAAACTTTGCCGGGTCAGTGCGCCAAGGAATGATATCGATTTTTTCTCCTTTCAATTCGTGGACCACGCTTTGAACCCGTGTCCCTTTCATTCCAACGCACGCACCCACAGGATCAATATCAGAATCATTGGACGTCACCGCAATCTTTGCACGACTGCCGGGTTCGCGAGCCGCAGCCACAATCCCTACGATGTCCTCGCTAATTTCTGGCACCTCGGTGTTAAACAAGGCTACCAGGAACTGCGGATGGCTTCGAGACAGTATGATCTGCGGACCGCGGGATTCATGCAACACATCCAATATGTAGGCCCGAATCCTGTCCCCACGACGATAGGTCTCCTTAGGAATCTGCTCACGCACAGGAAGTATGGCTTCGGTCCGGCCCAGGTTGACGATGATGTCCCGTTTGTCTATCCTCTGAACAATCCCGTTAATGATTTCCCCTTTTCTATTGATAAAACTTTCGTAGATTACATCACGTTCGGCATCCTTCATCTTCTGGATAATGACCTGCTTTGCCGACTGTGCAGCAATTCTACCAAAGGTTGTTGTGTCCATCTTGGTCCCTATGCTATCTCCCACTTGACACCCTGCGTCAAGCTTACGCCCCTCTTCCAAATCTATTTCCAGGTCTGGTTCGGTGACCTTCTCAACCACATCCTTGAACTGGAAAACCTCAATTTCCCCACGTTCTTCGTCATAGCGGACTTCGATATCTACTTTGGTTCCAAATTTCTTCCTGGCAGCGGACCCAAGCGCTTCTTCAAGTGTCCTGACAAGGACCTCCTTGTCAATACCCCGGTCACGACTGACCTGTTCGATGACTCTTGTTATGTCAGACATTATCATTTTCAGTACCCCACATTTTCAATTGTCGATTGACTATTGATTGCCATATTTTAATTGCCTTTAAATTGTCAATCGTCAACATTCAATCGAAAGGTGTGCCTTCACAATCGTCTCATAGGGAATAGAGACCGCCTGCTCATCAACCAGCAGTTTGACCACTCCCTCTGAAAATCCCGCGAGCACCCCCTTGAAATGCCTTTTCCCTCCGACGAGGCGGTTCGTCTTGATAATGGCCGATCTGCCTTCAAAATAGACAAAATGTTTTGGCTTGGTTAACGGCCGGTCAAGCCCCGGCGAGGAGACCTCGAGGTGATACGGCTCGTTATGGTCCATTTTCGCGTCCAAGATATCACCCAACTGATTGCTGATGATGGCGCAATCGTCTAACGTGACACCTCCTTGCTTGTCCACGAAAACGCGCAAGACCCACCCTTGGGGTTCTCTTCGATATTCTACGTCGATCAACCTCATCCCCTCAAAGCGCAGCAGT
>CP070769.1:1981534-1994005 GCA_020347085.1 Desulfobacterales bacterium | reverse complement strand
ATTCCGTTCGTCTTAGGTGGGGAGAGAAATGGTGATGGTGCACCCGGGCCCGTCGTTGTTTGTTGCAGTAATCGACCCCCCCATAGCAATGACAAATCGTTTAACGAGAGCCAGGCCTATACCGGTTCCTTTGGTGGTTCTTGTGAGGGAAGAGTCCACACGATAGAAATCGTCAAATACCTTCTTCAATGCGTGGCGGGGGATGCCCGGACCGGTATCGGACACACTAATTCTCACCTTATCGTCCTCAGGCCAGATGCGGAGGGTGATCTCACGTACGGAGGCGCCCTTTCCGAATTTCATACTGTTCTCGATCAGGTTGATCAGGACCTGCACCATTACCTCGCGGTCATACTTGAAGGGTGGGATTTCCGTCCTTTCCACCTTCAAGACAAAGCTTTCCTGCCGGAGCTTTTCATGCATGATGTCCTTGACCTCTTGGATCACTTCTTCAAAGGTGCCCTCCTGAAGGTCGAGATGTCGTTGTTTTTTCTCCAGCTTTGAGAACTCAAGGACGTTGTTTATCAAGCGCGTGAGGCGGGCGCTTTCAGAGCCCACGATCCGGAAGTACTCTTGCTCCCGCTCTTGGTCACGGGCGATCCCTTGTTCCAACATTTCGATATACATTCGAATATTGGTCAGCGGCGTTTTCACCTCATGGGTGACCGATGACACGAAACTTGAGCGTCTCTCAGACAAAGCCACTACGGCCCGCGCACTCTGATAAATGCCGAATAGCCACATGAAAACAATTGCGGCAAGCACAGTGATCATAATATTCAGTGTCTTGCGGCCGGCTGACCGAGGGATTTGGTCGCAGGCCAGTACGGCACCCAAAAAAGAGAAGGGCCGCGGGAAGCTCCGGTTGAGGGAAAAGCTCGGATGGTGCGCGGTAGCACCGGCCTGCACTGCTGCAACTTCTCTTCCCTGATCCATCACCTTTAGGTGGAGATTCGCAAAGCGTGCCATCGGCTCCTTGGCAAAATATTCACGTGCCAGGTGGTTTAAAAACGCGTTGACCGTGAGGACAAATCCTTGACGATAGACCTGGTTGTTGATCACAATGCGGCGAAAAATGAGTATCTGAAGGTCGTTGATGAAGACAGACTGCATGGGGTCCACTTCTACCTGAAGCTTCTCCATATCGAGAGGCAAGGCCGATCGCAGATCACTCCTGGGCTCAACCCGATACGCTTCTCCCTCCGTGACAAGCCCTTTCTCCTTTGGAACATCCATAGCCTTTTTATCCATGGCATCCGATGGCATATCCTGATCGGCTTCGGACCAAACGTGTTGTCGACCCTCACCGAGAACATTCTGGTCGCCCTGTTGGGCAAGATTGAAAACTTTATCCGCTGTGACCTCCTCGACCCGCTTCTTTTCCTGTCCGAGATGGAGTTTTTGCTTTTGGGAGCGGGACGAACTTAAGTATTTGTCCGCAAAACTGGGGGCTTTTTCTCTCTCCCTCTTAACGAGAACTTCTGTTGGCTGGACCTCGAATTTCTCGGGGACTGAGGTCCGTTTCAGGTTGAAGGTTTCATTCACATCCTTTAGCTGGGCGACGAGTCCAGTCCGATCTGCGGGAATCCTATCCCCGGTTGCCACCAAAGGGGTTTGAAAGGAACCGTCCGGGTTGTTCTGAAGATAGCCGAGTATGTAAGGCTTGTCGGGAAGTCGAGAAAGGGGAGAGCGGCTCATACCTTCGAATCCAGGGACCTGATCCCCAGGGATGTAATGGTATTTGTATTCGTCTATGGCTCGTGCCTCCTCTTTAAGGACCAGGGCGCCGAGTTCTTCTTCCATGTCATCGAATAGTGTTTTCGCAAAATAGCGTAGCTCAGCCACCTCTTCCTGCTCAAGACTCCGATACGTCCGCAAGACAAAGTAGGCGAGTGGAATCGAGAGAGCTACGCAAAATACGAGAATCAGTAATTTCAGTTTCTTCATGTTTCAGGTTCCAGGCGGTATCCTTCGCCCCGGATAGTCCGTATAAACGGAGTATCGCCGATAAGCGAGGTGATCTTCTTTCGAAGCTTTAGTATGTGAATGTCCACGGTTCGGGTCTCAATCCCTGTATCCGCATAATGCCATACCTCTTTGAGCAATTCCTTCTTCGAGACGATTCGGTCCCTGTTGCGGTTGAGGTATACAATAATGTCCATCTCCCGCCTGGTGACTTCCGCGGAGCGTTCTCCGTGTGAAGCCACAAGTGTCTTCCCGTTGAAAAAGATGCCGCCAACGTGGAGCTCTTCGTCTCCTAGGTTCTTGCCCGAACGCCTGAGCACGGCTTCTACTCGGACCATCAATTCCCTGAGGGAGAATGGCTTGCTCACGTAGTCGTCTGCGCCCGCCTTGAACCCTCTTACGATGTCGTCCTCTGAGCCCTTTGCTGTAAGCATGACGATGCCTTGGCTCGGCTTTTTCTTTCGAACCTCTTTGCAGATGGAAAAACCATCAAGCGTGGGAAGCATCACGTCTAAGATTACCAGGTCGTACCTCTCTTCTAATGCCTTTTCCAGTCCCTGACCACCGTCTTCTATGCCTGTGGCTTTATAACCATTGAAGACAAGAACGTCGAGAAGACCACGGAGGATGGTCCGATCATCTTCCACTACAAGTATGGTCGCCTTGTTTGCCTGCATGAGGTTATTTTCCTCGTTTAGTTACCAACATTCTCACCAAAGAAGCACAGGGAAAAGACCATAGCGAAAAGCGAAGTGGCAACATGGCTCGCCATGCACCTGTGGAGCCATGTCCCATGCCGCGAAGCCTACGGCTAATTTATAACAATTGTCTCAGGTTTCAAAGCAAAACTTATGTAAAAAAATCCCAATATTCTTTTACACTTCTTTGAATTGCCTTTTCAATTTTCCGGCCGATAAGATGGTTACACAAGGCTCCACATCCGACAACCTTAAACAGAAAGGAGAAGAATCATGAAAAGGAATTATGTGAGACCGTTATTCTTAGTCGGGTGCTTGATAGCCGTCACCTGTGTAGCCATGGCGTATTCAAGCAATAGCGTCGGACCAAGCCCGGGTGTCGGGGCGAAAGCCGGCATTGTTACCCTCTCGGGCCAACTGACACAGGACAAGGTCCTATATGGAGGGAACGGGACCGTGGCCCTTTCTCTCAGTATGAGCGCTGATGATGTGCTCGACCTTGAGGGAGATTCACCCCACGTGGACCTGGTAATCGTTCTGGACCGCAGTGGATCGATGCAAGGGCGGAAGATCCAGGATGCGAAGCAGGCCATCCTGAACCTCCTTGCCAGGTTATCGAAAGGGGATCGGTTTGCCCTGGTCTCTTATTCTAATGGTGTGAGAAGGCACTCCAACCTGCTGAATGCCACGGCCACCAACCGCATGCTCCTTGATTCAGCCATTCATGAGATCTCAGCCAGTGGCGGCACAAATCTTGGAGCGGGTCTCCAGGAAGGGATCAATGTGCTTCTGGCAGCTCGAAGGAATGGGAATTTGGGCAAAGTGATTCTTGTCTCCGACGGGCTCGCCAATCAAGGGATCACACACCCAGCCGCCCTTGGAAACATGGCCTCCATAGCCGTCAAGAAAGAGTTTGGAGTGAGCACCGTGGGAGTTGGAGCTGATTTCAATGAGCACTTGATGACCACTATTGCGAATCGAGGAACTGGCAATTACTACTATCTAGAAAACCCGAATGCCTTTGCAGCTGTCTTTCAGAAAGAATGTCACAAAACCAGAACTGCCGCGGCAACCTCTGTAGAGGTTGGGGTACCCCTGGCAAGTGGCATATCACTGGTTGACGCTGGCGGATACCCCGTGGAGATCAGGAACAATCAAGCCATCTTCTACCCGGGAGATTTGCTCTCAGGGCAAACCAGGAAGCTTTTTCTCACCCTGCGCATGCCGACCCATGAGGAAGGCACCTTTGAAATAAATGGAATCAGCGCGCGTTATGTGCACAAAGGACGCCCATATACCGCCACCCTTTCCAAGACACTTCAGATTGCCTGTGTGAAGGAGCAAGATGAGGTCTTTGCTTCGATCGACAAGACCGAGTGGGAGCAAAAGGTCCTCCGGGATGATTACAACAAGCTGAGAGAAGAAGTGGCCGTGGACGTCAAACAGGGAAACGAAAAGGGAGCCTTGGATCGGATCAGCCAATATTACGATAAGCAACGCTCGGTCAATTCGGTGGTCCGTTCAAGTCAAGTGGCAGACAATTTGGAGACAGACCTTGAAGACCTGAGAGGATTCGTAAAAGAAACATTCCAAGGGAAGCCAGAAGAGGTTGCGCACAAACAAAAGAAGAACGCAAAGGCCCTCCAGTACGAGGGCTACGCAGGCAGACGCAGCAGCAAATAGTGGCAACCCATTCACGCTGTGTAAAAAACTGGGAACGGAAAAAAGACATACTTCAGAAAGGAGGAAATATCATGGCCATTATGACGCGATTTGTACGATTGTGTAAAGCAGACATCCATGGTGTCATGGACCAACTTGAGGACAAAGGGCTAGTTCTTAAGCAATACCTCCGGGACATGGAACAAGAGATTGATCGGAAGGAAGCAATGATCAAAAAGATGGTGGCATCCCGCGATCAGGCGCAGCGAGAGTACGAAAAATATACCCGAGAAATCGAGAAACTGGAGCAGGATCTATCCGTAGCCATTGAAAAGGATAAGGACGACATAGCGCGTGTGTTAATTAGAAAGCTCAAGCCTCTCGTCTATCACCGGGATGAACTTGGCCGTCACATAGAGACCCTGGACCACGAAGTCACGCAGTTGGGGAAATGTGCAGAAGGGCAACGGCTCCAGTACGAACAGCTCCAGCTCCGATGCACGGAATATCTCCAAGCCGTCGAGCGGGAAGCGTGGGACAAGGCCATGTCCGACATAGTTCCGCACCGCTTTTCTCGGGAACCTTCTGAAGAAGAAGTAGAACTGGAGCTCCTTCAACGAAAGGAGGCCATCAAAGGGGGTGGTAGGAAATGAAGATCACAAGACGACCGATGTTGGCTACCATTCTCTTCGGGCTGTTGTGTGGGGTCGTTCTCATCCCGGTAAGCATGGTTGTGGGTTACATCGTCTATTGGCCTACGGCCTTCCGGTTGGCCATTTGGACATATCTCGCATTGTACGGATTCCTTTTAACCAGATGGGGGAAGGTAAGCCCCCTCTCTATTGTCTTTCCCCTTCTTATTCTCTTCTTCTTTGTCTTCTGGGGAGACTCAAACAGCGCGTTTTTACTCCTCACACTCGGAATCCTTAGCTGGGTTCGAAGCGGTGTCTGTTTTCAAAGACCTTTAGCCAAGACGTTCGCCGCTGAGCTTGCTGTTTGCTTAGGTGGGGGCAGCCTCGTGGCCTATTTCGCGCCCTATTCAACGGTGACGTGGGCCATGGGCATATGGATGTTCTTCTTGGTGCAGTCCCTCTATTTCGTTCTTGTGGGAGACATGGATGATGAAAAGCAGAGGCTGGCGCTCGATTCCTTTGAGCAGGCTAGAAGGCAGGCAGAGAGACTCTTGTCGAATGAAATCCAGTAGCCATATGACGAAACGCGTTGCCCTTCCAAGCTGTGCCTCGGTATGCATTAAAGATATGGGAAGTAACTCCCCCCAAACGATTGCTTCCGAGAACATGAACCATCAAAGAAATAAAGCGAGGAAGGGTGACGGTTTCGTCATCATCTATACGCTCATTTGACCCTCTGCAAGGGTTTGTCTGTGCTCTCTTTCAAGGAGGCTTCTGCCGTATTAGGATCATGCATATCCGCTAGCTTATCGTCCGCGATGGTGGCAAGTTCGTTCAAAGCTTCACGAATCTCACGGGCCCCCCTATCATAAACCCGGCGAACGGCAGCGTATTCTCTTTTAACTTCCCTCAACGAAAATCGGCCAGCGGTCCTTTTTAGGTAAATAGATACAAAGGTCCGGATCGCCTCCCAGCTGTCGCGCCGAGTCTGATTGTCAAGTGGGGTGAGTGTATCGAGATCGTCTATACGACTGCGGTGATACTTGGAGGTAAAGGATTTCAGTACGAACGTGACCCAAAAAAAGAGGACCGCGAGGCCGACAACACCCCCAGCACCGGACAGCATTCGCGGATCCATGCCGGGAACCACATTGGTCATCATTAAACCAAAAGCCGCTGCCCCGCCACACAGCACACTTATGAAAAATCCGGTCAGTGCATGCTTGAGTCTGAACGTCCGAATCCCCTTGCGATAGCTAACCAAGGCTTCCAGAAAATGAGATAATCGCTCCCCGTGGGTTTCAACAAATGTGGCCAGATGGTCAAGACGGTGCCGGGGGGCTTGGAAGATGGCCTGTTTCAATTCTTCACGCTGGTTTTCCAGATGGTGCAAGTAGCTTGTATCGCGTTTTGATTCACCAGCAGAACTAGCGGCCGCATGTCTGGAGTATGTGAGTCGAATCATTGGAATGTCTTTCCGACCGGTGATTTGCGAGAGATTCCAGCAAAGCGTTCCATACACGCGCAGCAGGTCGTTCAGCGAAGTGCACTCATCGATACGATTTAATACAAAGAGAACCCGGTCCTCGAATGTGCGGGCCGGCAAGGTCTCCCTGATGCTTATGTAAGCTTCACGGACTGTTCCCGCCTTGTGGGCATCAAAGACGACCAGTACAAGGTCCGCAATTTGTGCCAGGTCACCGATGACCTCTTGGTAATTGTAACCGCGATCCCGTTCGGTGATGCTATCCAGCATACCGGGCGTGTCGATGATCGCAACGCTTTTCAAAAACGGCGAGTTGACTTTCTTAAGGCGAAAATGGGAAGTAAAGCGCTGTCCATGTTTTTTCAGGCTTTCAAACGGGTATTCGGGATCGTTGAGAAGAAACTTACCGTCGCGTTCCTCGGTAATGCGCACGGTCCTATCATCCCGCACTGAATCATCATAGGTAATAACCGTGAACGAATCGTCCGTGGGCGCCTGGCCGGTGGGCTGGATGTATGCTCCAAGAAACTCGTTAATCAGCGTTGACTTGCCGGATGAGTAATTCCCCAATACGAGCACCTGGGGCCGCCACTTGATGTTGGTTTCTAGCGGCACTTCACTGTATCCATAGCGCAGAGCCACCGGCGTCAAGTGATCTGCCACCATATCCAACAATTCTGCCCGAAGGGCGTTAATATAGTTTTCGCGGTACATGAATTTCTCTCCTAACTCGCCATTAACAGGAAACATCCTGGCATCCCCTCAGTAGAAAACGACTCGCTGCCGACCAACGAACTTCCTGTACCCCGCGTCACTGTGGTGGAAATCTTTCGCGATTTGTAGGTTAGCATGAGCAAAGTCCGGAATCGGTACCCGCGAATTCATCCTGTGCTTTGAGCTTATTCTTGTCCTTGCCTTCAGTCAAGAGATAAGTACATTCGCCCTGGAACCGTTCTGCGGGCAATGCCCGCCCGGCTATCAGCGGGTGCCATCACGCACAGTCACTCAACCTTGAGGACATCTGCAATGGCCCTTTCTATATCTTCTCTTGGAAGCGCTCCGACGGCCATTTGCGGCTTGTCGTTGGCTGGAACGAACAAGATGGACGGTATGCTGCGGATCCCGAACACTGCGGCAAGGCCCTGTTCCACCTGCGTATTCACTTTATAAAAAAGGACCTTTTCTTCGTATGTCTGCGCCAGTTCTTCCATGATCGGCGCTATCATTTTACAAGGGCCACACCAGTCAGCATAAAAATCGATGACGCACGGAAGATCTCCTTCGTAATGCCATGTACTCTGATTTTCGAAATCAAAGACCTTTTCCTTGAAAGTCTCTTTGCTCAACTGCTCTACCATGATGAACCCTCCCAAATCAAGATGCACCCCAGTTTAAGGGGCTTCGAAGTTCATAAAAAAGGATTTTTTCGGCCTTACCGTGCACTTGTCAGCCCCGTTGCATAAGGTCTTGGAGTGTCAGGGGCCGCCCGTTCAATATGACCCGCCCCTGTTGATAATCAGCACTGGCCTTGTAGTGTCCGCCTTCATACATGAGGATGTTTTGCGCTACGAGGGCTTCCAGGCGTTTCTTGCACTCAGCTGATGCGAGCGCCTGGATTTGTTCGTCGCTAAGCGGCTCTCGCCTCCCTTGTTTTATGGCTGCGATGATCTCTTTCTTATGACTTGATTCATAAATCCTTTGCAGCAGCCCATCTGTAATGGTGAGTTACGCGTGCGCTGTCACAGCGCTCAGAAGGAACAACGGATTGCTGATTGCGGCAGCATTGGTGCCATCGAACACGATCTTTGCCTTGCCCCAGAAGTCCCCATCCGTGGTTTTCAGGGTAAGCCGGGTGATCTCTATTTCAGGGGACTTCTTCACAAGCTCGGGCAATATTTCGGCATACTTAGCCACCATCATCTGGTTAATCTCCTGTGCGGAGCGCTGCGGGAACTGCGCTTGGAGTTCCTGGAAGACGTGCTGAAGTTTGGCTAGCGTAGCAGCGTCCAGTTTGCGAACTTCCAGTTCACAGCCCCCCGGACCGTATGGCGTGTCGTTAGTCATCACCTGATCGATTTGCACGGTCATTGAATAATTGACGGTATCCGTCATTGCCTGACTGGACGTTCTCATCTTCAGGCCATCCATTGAAAACTGCCTCCTCTGCCCTTTCTTCTTCTCTGCGAATTCGAGGTGAGCAAGATCAAAAGAAGCGTCTCCGAGGAACAGACCGCTGATGCCTTCGTGGGTGTCAAAGGTGGATGCCATACCCTTCATCTTTATTGCCGCATCATCTCCTAACGCTTCAAGGTTGGGGGCGCTCAGAGATCCTGTGAACCCTTTAAGGTCAGCAGTGAACGCCATGTTGGCGATGAGACCTTGCCAGTTCACGGCGACCTTTTCGTCTTTACCAACCGTGCGGTGGAGTGGAGGGATAACGAGCCTCGTCTCACCATGTCCTGCAAGAGACAACGTGGTATGGTTTTTGATCGAGGCGATCTCGGGAAGCTCACTTAATATTTCTTTCATCTTGGCTTGCGACCTGGGGCTAAATTCGATCCCTGTCTCTATAACCGCCAGGGCCGGCTTAGGTTGCCTTTTTCCATCGGATGATTCGCCGAGTGAGAAAGGCCCGTGTCTAATGTCATGAACCAATGTGAATTCTACAAGATCTTCCCGCTCTTTTTGGGCATCCTCACCCAATCTACCTCCAAGATCTGGAATCTTGACGACTGTACGTGCCTTGGATCTCAAAAATCCGCGGTCGTAGCTTTCGTTGGCGAGATGAATATACATAGACTGCGACGCCTGCCGCAGTATGTCGTCGTATTGTTGTTTCGCCTGCCCGCCAAGCCAAAAAGTCGTGCCAGCAAACAGAGCCGTTGCCAAGAAAACCAAAACGATGACAATAGAGACAACCCTTTTCATGGGTCCTCCTTTTTAGGGAGCTTGAACTGTTACAGCAAAGACATTCCCGGTCCCACCCCATCCTTGGTATCTCAGGCTATATCGGGGCTGCAGGGAGTTGTCATGTGAGGACTCCTGCAGCAAGGCTCCGGCGAGCTCAGTCGAGTTGCTGCCGGGAATGCACCCGCTGTGGCAGTTCAGGTTTTTTTCTGTCTAACGGGACCAGAGGGCTGGAAAGCGTCAAAGACGGCCTGAATCTCCCGACAAAGCATCTCAAACTGTTCAGGGTAAAGGGACTGGGCTCCGTCGCTCAGGGCTTCTTCCGGGTTGTAATGCACTTCCACCATTAATCCATGAGCACCCACGGCAACGCCGGCCCGGCTTAGAGGAATCACCTGGTCTCGACGTCCGGCAGCATGGCTGGGATCTACGATGACGGGAAGGTGGCTTTCTTTGCACACAGCAGCAACAGCGGAAAGGTCGAGCGTGTTCCGGCTATGATGGGCAAACGTGCGCACGCCTCGTTCGCACAGGATTACCTGCGTGTTTCCGCTTTCCAGGATGTATTCTGCTGCCATGAGCCATTCTTCAATCGTGGCGGCCAGTCCACGCTTGACAAGAACAGGCTTGCTTGATCGACCCGCCCGCCGAAGCAGACTGAAATTTTGCATGTTCCTTGCGCCAATCTGAATCACATCCGTGTAATCTTCCACCAGACCAAAGGTATCAGTGTCCAAAGCCTCCGTGACAACAGGCAGTCCTGTGGCTTCGCGAACCTTGGCCAGAATCTTCAGGCCTTTTTCTCCAAGACCCTGAAAAGAATAGCGGGAAGTTCGAGGCTTAAAAGCACCTCCTCTGAAAAGGTGCGCACCAGCGCGTTTCACTATTTGCGCAATCTTCAAGCACTGCGCCTCGCTCTCCACCGCGCAGGGTCCTGCAATAAGAGTCAGGTCTCCATCCCCGATGAAGACATCTCCTACCTGTATGACGGTATCTTCCAGCTGAAATTCACGGCTTACCAGTTTGTAGGGACGCGTGACAGGGATGACCTCCTTCACTCCCGGCAACCCCAGAAAATGAGAAGCGTCAACAGCCCCTTTATTGTGCAAGACGCCAATGGCCACCCTTTCACCGCCAGGGATGGGGCGTGCCGTGTAGCCTTTGCCCTCAATGGCAGCTACCACCGCGTCAACCTCTTCAGCCGTTGCCTGTTGACTCATCACCACCAACATGACCTTCCCTCCTCAATTCTTGGTTGACCACCTGATAGCTCTTGAGGCGAAGAGGTGAGTCTATTCCTCGCGGCGTGCTCCACAATACGAAGCGTCCAAGTTTTGGCATGTGCTGCGGACACGATACCTGCAATTCCCGCTAGTGTTGTGTCTCAGGAATAACATCAATTACTGATACTGGACTGAAAGCTTTTTCCGAGCGACATTGAGCATATTCGGTGCCGGACGTCAGCCGAGCGGAGCGTTAAGAATCATAAACTGTCTGAGGGCCTTAGGCCCGAGTTTTTATGATTTAGCGCAGCGAAGCTGATGTCCCGAAAATGCTCACGAAGCAAGGAAAAAGGCTTTTTGCCGGTTCCATATTTTTGGAACAAATTCCTGAGACGCCACACTAGGCTGTCACCTTATTCGTGACTCACCCCACGGTCAAGGGTTAAGTGGGGTGAACCCGGGTAGTTTCCCTCAAGGCTGTCCGGTAGCGGTCGCGACAATATTTCGTTATAAGCTCCCTGGGGTTGCGATGAACTGGGACGGAGAATGCGCTCGCTGCTGCCGTTAAATCCTTAATAGGCGCTGCTGTCTACATGGGCCGCCAGGTACTCCCTGTCTTTCTCGGTGCGGGCGCAGATCCCCACATTGCCTAAACGGACATTTGTCAGACCACGCGACCTTACAGCTTCATAAGCATGGACCATTTCTTCCACTGTGGGGTTTCTGAAATGCTTCATCCTATGTTCGGGGAAAAAGGCAAGGATGGTAAAGGGAATCCCGCTGTCCACGGTTTCTAGGTTTCGGGCAATCTTTGCCAGTTCATCCACTTCTACTAGGTTCGGAATGAATAGGGAAAGGACTTCCAGGACGAATCCTCGCTTCATCATTTCTTCTGGCAGTTTCAGGATACGATCCCCAGGGCAACCCGTGAGCCAAGTGTGTCTCCTGGACTCATAGGCCTTGATGTCAAGCCAAAACGCGTCAACCCCGCAAGCCTTTAGGTAGTCAAGATTCTGAGTGGTGAGCCCGTACCCGTTGGTTTCAATCAAGAACCAGAGATTGGTTTGCGTCTTGACGAGTTCAGCACACTCCCCATAAAACTCGGGGCAGCATGTAAGGTCACCGCCAGTGAATGCAACGATGTTTCGAGCCGGACCAAACCCCTGGGGGCTCAGGACGATCGATTCAGCATCCAACACGCCGGGACAACCGATTGATCTTGTTCCATGAACTACACAGCTGCCGCAGCACTTGCACGTGTCGTGCGCATGCCAGGCCGTGGCTTTCTCTCTTGGCTCCCAGAGCGTGACGACCTTTTCGTATTCTATTGCTTTCCTGAGGATATCCTTGGGACTGTACCACGTGCCGTCCCTGACCTTACTGAAGTACCAGGAATGGCACTTGCGGCACGAAAAATTGCACCCGGATTGATAGATAGAAAGATAGTTTTCAGGTCGAGAAAGATGAACAGACGTAATAAGCCGGTACCATGTGCCCTGTCGCTCTTTCAAGGTCGCCCGGCATGCCAGGGCATATCTTCCGTCTACTTTGACCCGACAGCTTCCAGCGGAAAAACCTTGCTCTTTTAGTCTACATTTGGCTTTTTTCGTTTCAACCATATCAGGAGTCTGGGGGTAAAACCTTATCTCTAGTTGACGAGGCCGTCCACCACCCGTACAATCGCTTCATGAAAAAAGAAATAAGGATCGGCACATCAGGGTGGAGTTACCCGCACTGGATAAAACTATTCTATCCTGTAGGCTGGCCGAAATCAAGGTGGCTGGAATACTACGGGAAACACTTTGACACGGTTGAACTCAATGCGACATTCTACCGGCTACCCAAGCCAAAGACCTTTGAAGCCTGGAAAACCAGGACGTCCAAGCATTTTATTTGGG
>CP070769.1:1975372-1981434 GCA_020347085.1 Desulfobacterales bacterium | reverse complement strand
GAAGATTCTTGCCCAAATAATCCTTTGAGATCTTTGAAAGCGTTTTGGCTTCCGCCTCCTCCCTATTGTAAGCCTTGACTACCCGGATTCCGGCAAACCGCTCCCGGACCACCTCGGTCAACTGGGCAAAGGATGCCTGAACCTCTCTGTATAGGTAGTGCATGCGCCGGCTCAAGACACGGGCCAGTACGGCAATGATCGGCATGGGTAACAGAGCAAATACGGTAAGGGTCACGTTAATGTAAAGCATGAAACCAATGGCAGCCAGACCAAGAACGACTGCATCGGTCAAGGCCACCATCCCCATACCAACGGCCATCCGTATATGCAGGACATCATTGGTGGCATGGGCCATCAGCTCCCCGGTCTTGGTCTTGTCAAAATAGGCTGCAGAAAGGGTCTGAATATGGGAAAAGAGCCGGTTGCGTATGCCCTCCTCTACGCGCCTGGACGTTCCTATGAGACATCTGCGCCAGATGAAGCGAAATATGCCGATCAGCAGGGCCACGCCCACGATATACAGGGCATAATGAAGCAACTTTGAGGTAGTCGTACCAACGAGTGCTAGGTCGTCCACCGCCCATTTAATGATACGGGGGATAAACAGTTGAAGCATGTCAACTATAAGCAGAGAAAGAAGGCCGATGATGATAACAAACCTCTTTTCCACAAAGTACGGTTTAACAAGGCGGTATGATTTCATGTAACCTTCAGGATGGCTTGGCTCAAGGCTCAAGGCCAAACGCACAGGGAGCCAGGCAGCATGTTGGTTGATGCGTTGTGCGCCCTGCACCTTGCGCCAACTCTACTTATATTGCTAACAGAGAGAATAGAAAGAGTCAAAATGATTTCCGCACAAGGCAGAGTTCGTTGACTTTCCGCCACCCCATTGGTATAAACCGACGTATGGAGCCAGGAACTATCGTTGAATATATTGATCGCAAGCAGATTGTTTGTGCTGTCGTGTTGGGTAGGAAGAATCAAAAGCTTCGCATGCTCACCGAGCACAACCGCGAGATAAGCCATGCAGAGAAGCGGCTGGCACATGTCACCCGTGAGCGGCTGAACCCGGATAAGGGGAGGGACGCTTTAGTAAGTCGTCTGCAGGATACGGTAGCAATAAGAAGACAGTTGCAAAAGCAAATAGATGTTGAGGCCCTCTGGGGGGTGCTCCACGAAGAAGCGGCTTGGATCGACCTGCAAACCATGGCAGAGTTCTCCTTTGATGGCGACATCTCGAGCGACCATACCTCGGCTGTCATGCGGGCACTTTTTGAGGATCGTCTTTATTTCAAGTTCGACACCCATCGATTTTTTCCAAATAGCCCAGAACGGGTAGCCCAGATTGCAGCCCAAGCCGCACAAGAGGCTAGAAAGGCTCACAGCATCGAAGAGGGAAGTAAATGGATACGCACTGTCTTGGAGACCCAACATCCGCCCGTCCCATCCGACAAGGAAGAGATCGTTGAGATATTGAAGTCTTTCCACCTATTCGGAAAAGATAGTCCTCATTACGACATTGGTAAGGAGATCGTCGCGCGGTCTGGTATGGATCCAAACGATGGTCCATTTCACCTGCTGGTCAAGCTGGGGATTTGGAACCAGGACGAAAACCTGAACCTTCATAGATTCGGGATATCTGATGTCTTCCCGCCCGAGGTCATGGCAGCCGTGCAACAGCTCCAAGCCAAAGAAACCAAGGCAAAGCCAGATGGAAAACGTCAAGACCTTACCCATCTGTCAACCATTACCATAGACGGCCAGGGCACGCTTGATTTTGACGATGCCATCAGTATTGAGCCAGAAGGAGATGGCTATCGGCTTTGGATTCACATAACCGATGTATCCCATTTCCTGAGAAAGGGTGATGCAGTGGACGAGGAGGCCCTAGCCCGCGGCAGTTCTATATATATGCCGGACAGTCGCATCCCGATGCTGCCCCGGTCTCTGGCTGAAGACCTTTGCAGTCTAAAGGCGGGGCAAGATAGCCTGGCTATAAGTGTGATGGCCCGTCTCGACCATTCAGCAAGCGTACTGGAATACGAGATCTTTCCTAGTATCATCCATGTGGACCGACAACTGACCTATTTTCATGCCAATCTGATGGTAGATGAAGATCCAGAGCTCACAGCAATCTACAACGTGGCCAAAAAATGTCGCCAGTCCCGCTTGAATGCTGGGGCCATTCAACTGACCCTCCCCGAAATGAATGTTTGGATTGACGGCAACGGAGAAATATCGGTCACTCAGATAAACCGAGAAAGCCCCAGTCGGTTGATGGTCTCTGAATGTATGATCCTGGCTAATTGGCTTGCGGCTCAGTTCTTCCGAGACCACGGCCAGTCAACAATTCACAGAGCACAATTAGAACCCCGCGGACGCCTGATTGACGAAAGTGGTGGAACACTTTATCAGAACTGGATGCAGCGGAGGCTCCTGAGCCGCGTAATCATAGGGCTTGAGCCAGAACCCCACGCAGGTCTCGGACTGGACGTTTATCTCACCCTGACCTCCCCCCTGAGGAAATACCTTGATCTGGCCACACAGCGCCAACTCAGGGGTCTTCTTGGATTGGAGACCTTGTATTCGGATGAGGAGCTCCGATTCATTATCCAGGCTGTTGAGCAGCCTATGAGTTATATAAGCGTGCTTCAGCAGGAACGGCTCCGCTATTGGATTCTAAGATACCTTGGACGTTATGTGGGGCAAAAAGAAGAAGCGTTGGTCCTTGAGAAAAGGCGTCACAGGTATGTCGTACTCATGACCAAGTACATGATCGAATGCTCACTTCCCCTAAACTGCGGAGCTGACCTCAAGCCGGAAGACACAATATTGGTCAAGCTCGAACGTATCAATGCCAGGTCTGACACGATTGGCGTGTCACTTGCGTAGTCAATTTGGGTTTGCTTTGCTTCGCAAGGCCGCCTACTTTTCCCTTGGCTCAAACTCCATGGTTTCATCATTCAGGAGCCCGAGATACGCGTCATTCTTGCCGAACAAGAACCACAACTGACCTACACTGAGGGCGCTCTCCCAGGCCACCTCTTCCTCTATTTCAAGGAGAACATCTTCCGGCTGAATATTCGTGCTTTTGATCCCAACTTCCCTGAAGAATTTCAAAAATTTCTCTTTGTCAGACATCGCCTCTCCTCCTGCATATTTCACTAAAGCCTAACGGTGCATACATGATCGTCGGCATTTTTTCAAGCCTCATATGAAGCCACTGTCGGCATTTTTTTGAAGGGCCCTAATGTCCCGATAAAACCCCAATGGATCAGGATGAATCGGGACAGGGAATCCGGTGGCTTCTGCATCTCAGTTGCCAGGACTACTCCCCTAAGTAAGCTTGGACCACTCGACGGGCGCGTTCCCGCTTTAAAAGCCGTATTTTGTCAAAAAGGGTTCGGCAGTCCTCAATGCTCAAGCGATCCACAACCTGATTAACACTTACCTCATCCTCGCTGTGGGGTGCATCAGAGGCCCCAGGTAGGAGCTCATTTTTTTGAAGCAGCTTAATGTAGATAAGGCTGCGAGCTGCCAGCAAGTCTGCGGTGGGCTCGAACACACCCCCGTGCAAGGCATAATGAAGGGTCAAAATGTCACCGGGTCCCATATTCCGCCGCCTCCCTCCAAGCCGGCGTACGACAGGTGCAAGCAGGTACACGACACGGATCCTTTGGGCACGACCAAGGGCCTTCCTCAGGTAATGGTACAGGGGATAATGGATGTACCCAGCCTCCACATAGATCTCCACTTCGTGCGCAGTGAGGGGTTTGATCGCGCGTGCTCGCAAGCGCTCACGCAGCAATAGCCGGTCCGCATCAGCCTGTGCAAACGCCTTGACCGCCTGTACCACTTCATCGAACGGCGCCTTTAGAGAGTGGGCATAGTATGTGAGCAAGGCACCTGTGGCACGTTTTTCTGCCTTATACACCCGTTCAAGTCGTGGGTCGCTCATAATTTCCTGTGGTGTCTTGCCATCTGAAAGGATTTCATGAATCTCAAGGAGTGTTTCAAGGTAGGGCTCAATCTGAATAACCTGTCGGCCCTCATGGTGTAACTCCCGGAGTAGGACGCACATCAAACGCTCAAATTCGGGAAACCCCGAATCGAGCGTCATCATGTACGCATCAATCGAAAGTCTGCCATCCAGCATCCCCAAAAACTCCGGCACAGGTGGTTCCTCAAGGATGATAATCTGGTGTCGTTCCATGTGCCGCCGCGCATAAGGAAGGACTTCGGCGTGGTGGGATGAAAAGCCTATGGTAATCATATGGGGATTTAGTTAGTTTCCATCCATAAATGGCCCTTTTTCCGATGAGCGTCGTTCTCCGCGGGTTTCCGTCTGCGGAGTACCATCTTTGTGGATGGGGATTCAGTTAGTCTTCCTTGCCATCCCGGCCCTTCTCAGCCTCATTCAGTTCGCTCGCAGACTCTTTCAGGAGTGAGTCCGTTTTGGAAAGGACCTTCTTTAACCTGGCATCAATGGCGCGAAGCTCCTTATCAATTGCCTCTATCAATTTATCGTTTCCATTCGGTTCCATGTGGTCTCCTTCGTTCGGTATGCACTCAGCAGAACATCCGAGTACTGGAAGTGTGGAATAGTAAGTATCAAAACCGTATAAGGCCAGAGGCGCCGGGCAAGATGTTTTCAGCCTATGCCTAGTGCTCCGCGCCCCGAGCCTTCTGCCTCCAACTCGTCACGCTACTGCGCCAATCCAGGCGAAATCCCTGAGTTGTAAAGATTATCGGGCAGAAGTATCAAAATGAGGAACAAAGCCGTACGACGCATAGATCTCCTGGGCCTGAGGAGACTTTATAAAATCAAGGAATTTTTCAGCATTCTGAGGATGGGTAGCTCTCTTTAGTCGGCAGATATAATAGTTTATCCTGTCTCTCTGATCAAAGCCCTCCCCGGGTTCAACCATATCCACCAAAAGATTGCCCTGTTTCGCATGTATCACTTCCGTGGCCCAGACCGGCCCCACGTCAACGGTTCCCTTCACGATCCTTAATGGTGTCTCCCTGTGGTGCACGACGGTCAGAATGGTTGTTCCTTCCGCCCGTTTTTCCTCCATAATACGATGAACAAGGCTCTCACCGCCTCCCTGCCGATACATATCGATAATATAATAAGCAATGTCTTCGTATTCCGGATTCGGCTGTGAAATGCGCACCTCTGCTCGTCCGAGATCGGTAACAGACGCAATCCCAGCAGGATTCCCATGCGGAACCATGAAGACAATCCGGTTGTGAAGGTAGAGAAAATAGTCGCTCTCTGCAATAAGCCCCCCCTGTTCGAGGCGCTCCATGGCCTTCTCAGTGACTGATGCGTAGACATCGGGAACCACGTCTATAACTCTGTCCCGAAAAAGGGCGCCACCCGCCAGAATCTGTTTTAGTTCCAGGCCGGGCGGAAGTGTTTCGTAGAAAATCTTATTCACATCGGGGTGTTCCTCTTGAAAAGCACCAAGCAGTTCCTCCATGACCATAAATTGATTGCCTGCAACAAATAGCACCAGGTTTGCCGAATCCATAAAATCGAGGTTATGCAGGTCATCTTCTCTGTCTGAGGGGATCACTGGGTAAGCTGTCTTTTCCCTTTCTCCGACCATGGTCTTTTCCTCCCCGGACTACTGTTTGATTGTCCATTTCAATTGAAAATTGAACACGAACAAAAAATATCCTTCAGCTGTTCAGCCTACAATTTTTTGAGTCGATTTTTCTCGCAGTTTTTCTGGATGAAAAAAATGGCCGTCAATTCCAATAGCTCTCCTAATAGAGGCTCTAGAAGTTTTTCTTCAAAGGGTTTCGTCAGCAATAAATACTATCTGGTTTCCATCCATTTATTAGCCGGCCGCAAACATGATCACCCAGATATGTATCAGGTAAAGTCTCGCACAACTTGACCCAGCGATGAGCACACTGTTTTGTTCTATTCTTCAATGCTTCACTGTTCATGTCTGTTCAGACTACTCAATCGTCAACTTTCAATCTCTAATAGTGAAGCCTCCCCGCCCTTCCGGGCGGGGCTTCCCGGAAAGGAAAACGGACATTTTTGT
>CP070769.1:1968339-1975272 GCA_020347085.1 Desulfobacterales bacterium | reverse complement strand
CGCCCCGGAGGGAGCACTTGAAGAAACTCTTTTAAATCGGTTTTATTTCCTTAACTTTAGGCACTTTCAATTTTGGTTCACTTTAGGCATTCTGTTATTGACCAATGACCCAATTAAAGGAGACAGGAGATGCCAGTTACAGATCCTTTATCTGATATGCTGACACGTATTAGAAATGCCAATATTGCCAAGCATGGTAAGGTGGACATTCCGGCGTCCAAGATGAAGATCAGTGTGGCTAAGATCTTGAAAGACGAAGGCTATATTAAGAATTTTAAGCTCATCAAGGATCGAAAACACGGGATTCTGAGAATCTATCTGAAATACGACGAGCTTGACCAGGGAGTTATTACTGGCCTCAGGCGCATGAGCAGGCCAGGCAGGCGGCTTTATGTACAAAAAAAGGACATTCCTCTCATCCTAAACGGCATGGGCATTGCGGTTCTGTCCACATCAAAAGGCGTTCTCGCTGATCGTGAAGCGAGAAAGGCAAATGTTGGCGGTGAACTGCTTTGCAGTATCTGGTAAGCCGGCACACAGCCTGTCCGGCAGGGGAAGGGTAAGAAGGGTATAAAAACGATGTCTCGAGTAGGAAAACGACCGATTCCAATACCAGATAATGTCAACGTAGCCTATGATAGCCATCGGCTGAGGGTAAAGGGGCCCAAAGGAGAGTTGTCTCGCATCATACACGCTGAAGTGGATCTCGGTGTTAAGGAAGGGCTCATTCATGTCATTCCATCGGGCAAGATGAAGCGGGTCAGGGCACTTCAAGGACTGACTCGAACCTTGATAGCTAATATGATCGTTGGGGTTACACAGGGTTTCCAACGTGTGCTCGAGGTCAATGGTGTCGGTTATCGCGTTGATCTTAAATCAAATGTCTTAACCCTATCTCTAGGTTTCTCCCATCCGGTGACTTACAAACTTCCTGAGGGCATCTCGGCCTCTGTTGACAAGAACAGAATCGTTTTATCTGGGATTGATAAGGAGCTGTTGGGAGCTACTGCGGCCAGCATTAGAAGATTTAGAGGGCCTGAACCTTACAAGGGTAAGGGCGTCAAGTACGTTGAAGAGCAAATTAAACGTAAGGCAGGGAAATCAGCGGCAAAATAAGTATGAGTCCTTTATCCTTGAAAAAACAGGCAAGTCTCAAAAGAAAAAGGCGTGTGCGAAAAAAGATATTTGGCACCCAGGAGCGGCCCCGCTTAAGTGTGTTCAGGAGCGCACGGCATATCTATGCCCAGGTTGTGGTGGATACAACGGGCCATACCATGGCCTCAGCTTCTACACTAGACAAGGAGGCGCGGGAGCATCCAAAGTTTGAGAGTAAGGTGGAAGCAGCGAATTTTGTGGGAAGGCTTGTGGCGCGAAAGGCTATTGAAAAGGGGATTTCCAAGGTCGTATTTGACCGCAATAGCTTCTCATATCATGGCCGTGTTCAGGCGATGGCTACAGGGGCTCGTGAAGAGGGCCTCAATTTTTAGCAAGGAGGAAGGCTGTTGGTTGGCGGAGAGATAGAAGAAATTCAGCTCATAGAAAAGGTCGTTCATATAAGCCGGACGGCCAAAGTCGTCAAAGGAGGCCGCCGTTTTAGCTTCAGTGCTGTCGTCGTTGTTGGAGACGGGAGCGGTAAGGTTGGAAGCGGTTTGGGGAAGGCTAATGAGGTTCCTGTCGCCATTCGCAAAGGGATCGAACGTGCCAAGAAGAACATGATCGAAATCCCCCTGATCAACCAGACCATTCCATACGAGGTTATGGGAAAATATGGCGCCGGCTTGGTCTTACTGAAACCTGCTTCTGAAGGGACCGGCGTTATTGCTGGCGGGGCAGTCCGGGCCGTAGTGGAGGCCGCTGGCGTGCAGAACGTTCTGACCAAATGTATAGGATCTCACAACCCCCATAATCTTGTGAAAGCCACGCTAAAGGGTTTGAGTCAACTGCGTAGCCGCGAGACAATTGCGGCTAGGCGCGGCAAGGATCCTGCTGAAATATAGTGTCGTAATCTATCGTGCCGAAATTGAGGATTACATGTCTAAGGTGCTGAGAATAACATTGAAGAAGAGTATGATAGGTAGACCGGAAAAACATCGAAGAGTCATCCAAAGTTTGGGATTAAGAAGGTTGAACAAGACGGTTGTTGTGCAAGACACGCCCACGGTCCGGGGAATGATTCGAAAGGTTTCTCACATGTTGGCCGTAGAGGAAAAAGCCGATGAAACTCAATGAGCTGTCGCCTCCGAAAGGGGCGCGTAAGGCTGTCAAACGGCTTGGCCGCGGGCTGGGTTCAGGGCACGGCAAGACTGCAGGCAGGGGAACCAAGGGCCAAAAGGCCCGGTCTGGCGGCAACATAAGGCCCGGATATGAAGGCGGACAGATGCCGCTGCAGCGCCGCCTGCCCAAGCGGGGATTCACCAACATTTTTAGACAAGAATTTGCAATTATCAACATACGTGACCTGGGACGCTTTGAAAAAGGTTCTGTGGTGGACAAAGACGCGCTGATGAATGCAGGCCTGCTCAGACGAAATTCGGACAGTGTAAAACTTCTGGGCCAAGGTACGATTGACTACCCCTTGGTGCTGAAGGTAGACCGCTGCAGCAAGTCGGCACGGGCCAAGCTTGAGGCTGTTGGAGGAAGTGTGCAGATAACGGTTGTGAGGGGAGCGAAATAGGTTTTATGGTCGGTGGCTTTCAAAACATCTTTAAGATTCCTGAGCTAAAAAGGCGCATCCTCATTACGTTCGGGCTGTTGATGGTGTATCGCATCGGTTGTGCAGTCCCAACACCCGGGATCGATGCCGATGCGCTTGCGACATTTTTTGCTCGTGCCCGCGGGACGCTGTTAGGGCTATTTGACATGTTTTCGGGTGGTGCCCTTGAGAGGCTTTCGGTATTTGCTTTGGGAATCATGCCATACATAAGCGCCTCGATCATATTGCAGCTGCTGACCGTGGCCGTTCCCCATCTGGACAGGCTATCCAAGGAGGGTGAGTCAGGGCGAAAAAAGATTACGCAGTACACCCGTTACGGCACGGTGATTCTAAGTATCATTCAGGGTTTCGGAATCAGCATCGGACTCGAGAGTATGAGTGCACCTGGTGGGGCGCCAGTGGTTGCCTATCCTGGGTGGAGCTTTCGATTGATGACAGTGCTTACCCTGACCGCAGGCACCGCCTTTATCATGTGGCTTGGGGAGCAGATAACAGAGCGGGGCATTGGCAATGGAATATCCCTTATCATATTTGCAGGTATTGTAGCGCGTATGCCGAGTGCGGTTGCCAATACCTTTCGTCTGATGAGAACTGGTGAGATGGGAGCCTTTTTGGTGTTGCTGATCGTTGTGCTAATGATTGTTGTCGTGGGGATTATTATATTTATGGAGCGGGGCCAGCGGCGGATCCCAGTCCAATATGCCAAACGGATTGTTGGCCGCAGGATGTACGGCGGCCAGAGCACCCACCTCCCCCTCAAGATTAATACATCGGGCGTTATCCCGCCCATTTTTGCGTCTTCTATCATTATGTTTCCAGCCACGGTGGCCAACTTCATAAAGGTTCCGTGGATGCAAAGCATCGCACAGGCCATGACACCAGGCGGAATCGTTTACAACCTTGTGTATGTGGGCTTTATCATCTTCTTCTGTTATTTTTATACTGCCGTGACATTCAACCCGGTTGATGTGGCTGACAATATGAAAAAGTATGGAGGCTATATCCCCGGAATCAGACCCGGTAAGCGAACGGCTGACTACATCGACAAAGTGCTTACACGCATAACTTTTGGCGGAGCCCTTTACGTGTCAGCGGTTTGTGTGCTGCCGACGATATTGGTTGCCAAGTTCAATGTTCCTTTTTACTTTGGAGGTACTGCGCTATTGATCGTGGTGGGCGTCGCCATAGACACTATCAGTCAAATGGAGAGCCACATGCTGGCTAGGCACTACGAAGGTTTCATAAAAAAGGGAGGTGCCATCAGGGGACGACATTGACATGGTTATCTTGAAGTCTCCAAGCGAGATTGAAAGGATCCGCCAGAGCAATATCATGGTTGCAGAGATCCTTGAAATTCTGCGGCAAAAGGTCAAACCTGGCGCCGATACGCTGACACTAGATAAGATATCAGAGGAGCTGACCCTTGCTAGAAACGCCAAACCCGCTTTTAAGGGATACCGAGGCTATCCGTTTAGCCTGTGTGCATCAGTAAATCAGCAAGTTGTCCACGGTTTTCCATCCAAGCGACCCCTTGAGGAAGGGGATATACTGAGCATGGATTTCGGTATTTCTTATCAAGGCTATTATGGGGATGCGGCCATTACGGTGCCTGTGGGCAAGGTATCGTCGGTTGCGCAGCGGCTCATGGAAACCACTAAAGATGCCCTTCTCTCGGGCATTGAGCAGGCAGCACCTGGTAAACGGTTGTCTGATATTTCTCATGCGATTCAGAGCCGGGCCGAGGAAGCCGGGTTCTCCGTTGTCAGGAAATTTGTGGGACATGGCATAGGGAAGGCCCTACATGAGGACCCTCAGGTGCCTAACTATGGTAAACCGGGAATGGGGATTCGCTTGAAGCCCGGCATGGTTATCGCTATTGAGCCAATGGTTAATGCTGGGGGTTATGAGGTGAAGACCTTAGAGGACGGGTGGACAACAGTGACAGAAGATGGGAGTTTGTCGGCCCATTTTGAGCATACCGTTGCGATCACAGAAGAAGGGCCGGTTATTTTGAGTGCTACCAACGGGAGCGCCTAAATGCCCAAAGAAGAACCGATTGAGGTTCAAGGAGAGGTAGTAGAGACATTACCCAATGCCATGTTTCGGGTGGAATTGGAAAACAAACATATCGTCTTAGCCCATGTCTCTGGCAAAATGCGGATGCATTTTATCAAGATTCTGCCCGGTGACATCGTGACCGTTGAACTCTCGCCTTATGATTTGTCACGGGGCAGGATAATATATCGAACCAAGTGACAAGAACCGTTAAACGCAAATGTTCAATCAGGAGAAGATTCTCGAACAATGAATTCTGAATAGAACCCATCGAGGACAAGATGAAGGTAAGAACATCAGTAAAGAAGATATGCAGCAAGTGTAAGATTATTCGTCGCAAGGGTACAATAAGAGTGATCTGCGAAAATAAGAGACATAAGCAAAGGCAAGGGTAAGATCCTTATTCGGAAATCATGTATCTCAGATCGTTGTTGGAAAATTAGGTGTCGCCAGGCGTTATCTGGATACGCACCTGGACTTGTCCTGAACCGGTTAACGGATAATAACCAATAACGAATAACAAACCACAGGGAGGGAAAAGATTTGGCACGGATTGCAGGCGTTGATTTGCCAAGGAATAAACGGGTCGAGATAGGTCTGACCTATATTTATGGAATCGGGCGTAGCACATCCAGGAAGATATTGCATGAGGCCGGTGTAGACCTTGACACGAAGACAGATGATCTGAGAGAAGACGAGGTCACGGCTATCCGCAAGATTATTGATAGCCAGTACAAAGTTGAAGGAGAGCTTCGCACCGGGGTTTCTATGGACATAAAGCGACTGATGGAACTCGGATGCTACCGTGGTCTCAGGCATCGAAAATCACTCCCGGTTCGGGGGCAGCAAACGAGCACCAATGCCAGAACCCGGAAGGGACCGCGTCGTACTGTCGCAGGAAAGAGAAAGAGATAGGAGGCATATACATATACCATGGCAAAGCCCTCTCGAAAGAAGAAAGAAAAGAAGAACATCCTGAACGGGATAGCCCATATTCAGTCTACCTTTAATAATACTATCGTGACCATCACTGATCCTGCGGGTAATGTGGTGGCATGGTCAAGTGCGGGAACCCAGGGTTTCAAGGGTTCGAGGAAAAGCACCCCGTTTGCTGCTCAGCTAGCAGCGGAGGATGCCGCTAAGAAGGCCATGGGGCACGGAATGAGAAATGTTGAGGTCTACGTAAAAGGTCCAGGCGCAGGCCGGGAGGCTGCTTTGCGAGCCCTTCAAGCAGCAGGATTTAATGTTGTTTTGATCAAAGACGTGACCCCCATTCCGCACAATGGGTTTCGCCCTCCCAAGCGGCGCAGGGTGTGAAAGGAGGCGTGTTTTGGGACGATATATTGGCTCGGTGTGCAGGTTGTGTCGACGCGAAAACCTGAAGATGTTCCTAAAGGGAGATCGATGTTATTCTGACAGATGTGCTTTTGACCGCAGAGGCTATGCTCCCGGCCAGCATGGACAGCGAAGGCGGAAATTCTCAGATTACGGCATCCAACTTCGCGAGAAGCAGAAAGTCAAACGTATGTATGGTTTGCTTGAAGGGCAGTTTCGTGGTTCGTTCAGCAAAGCGGAGCGTGCACGGGGCATAACCGGTACCAATCTCCTGATCTTTCTGGAACGGCGCTTGGACAATGTGGCTTATCGCTTAGGGTTTGCTAATTCGCGAGCACAGGCTAGGCAGTTGGTGCGTCATAAACACTTCGTGGTCAACGGCAAGAAAATGAATATCCCGTCTTATCTCGTAAAAGTAGGTGACCTCATAGAGGTGAGGGAAAAGAGTCGAAAACTGGCCGTCATTTCCGATGCCATGGATGCTGTGGTGCGGCGCGGTATTCCCGCATGGCTTGAACTTTCAAAGGAACAGTTCAGGGGAACGGTCAAGGCTTATCCCACGCGGGAGGAATTGACGATGCCGATTCAGGAGCAATTGATTGTTGAACTTTATTCTAAATAAGTAAAATGAACCACGCTAGACGAATTCAGGTCCCATCTGAGTACAATTCAAATTCGGAGATGAAGCATGTCCTCAAATGAACTCATGTATTTAAATTGGCGCGAAATGATCAAACCGACAGGTATTGACATCACTGACAGCACGGCGTCCTATGCGAAGTTTGTCTGTCAGCCTTTGGAAAGGGGTTTTGGTACGACCATCGGAAATG
>CP070769.1:1959830-1968239 GCA_020347085.1 Desulfobacterales bacterium | reverse complement strand
CCTTTGATGCACTTTTACCTGCTTTCACCCATGAGCTTGAGCATGCCCAAGAGAAAAGGGCGAGAGCGAAACCTGCGATTGCAAGGGGAGGGTTAATCTCAAAGGGACCTAGAAGAAAGCCCCGACCTATCTCGCACGGTTTCTCATAGATCATAGTAGTAATCCAGCCCCAGGTGGGTAATCTGCTCTTCTCCCATGAGGTAGCGCAGCGTGTTCTTCAGTTTTATTGACTGAATAAAAAGGTCGTGTTCGGGATATAGATTAGCTGCACATTGCGGGCTTTTGAAGTAGAAAGAAAGCCACTCCTGGATGCCACTCATTGCGGCCCGCTGGGCGAGGTCAGCAAAAAGGACCAGATCAAGCACGAGAGGTGCTGCCAGGATGCTGTCTCGACACAAAAAATTCACTTTGATCTGCATCGGATAACCCAGCCAACCGAAAATATCAATGCAGTCCCATCCTTCTTTGTTGTCCCCCCGAGGCGGATAGTAGTTAATCACCACCTTGTGGAAGAATTCACGATATAGCTCCGGGTAGACCTGTGGTTGGAGGATGGTATCTAGGACAGAGAGTTTGCTTTCCTCCTTGGTCTTGAAGGAATCTTTGTCATCGAGAACCATTCCGTCTCGATTGCCTAGAATGTTTGTGGAATACCAACCCGACAGCCCCAGCATCCGCGCCTTCAGTCCCGGTGCTAGGATGGTCTTCATCAAGGTTTGGCCTGTCTTGAAGTCCTTGCCGGCAATGGCAACCTGGCAGTCGTCTGCCAACTCCTCCATGGCAGCAATGTCCACCGTGAGATTGGGGGCGCCGTTAATGTAAGGAATCCCACTGGTCAAAGCTGCATAAGCGTAAAGCATGCTCGGAGAGATATTGGGGTCGTTGTCTTTTAAGCCTGCCTCGAAATTGCTCAGCGTGGCATGCACTGCTGAAGGCTTCAGGTACGCCTCCGTACTGCCGCACCATATCATGACGCACCGCGATATCGCGTTTTCACGCCTGAAGGCTTCAATGTCTGCCTTGATCGCATCAACCAGCTCCAAATGGGAGGCTTGCGGCTTTACATTAGGGCCATCCAGATTCTTTACAAATGTTTGGTTAAAAACCGCTGGCCACGGCACTAACCCTTCCAGAAAGGAGCCCACTGCCTCAACATGGTCTTGATTGAGCACTTTGCACTGAAGAGCTGCCTGGCGGCAGTTGTCTGGGAAGACGTCCCATCCAGCGAAAATCAGGTCGTCCAGGTCAGCCAACGGTACCAGCTCTTTGATGAGAGGAATACGATACTCAAACCGCTTCCCGAGCCTAATCGTTCCCATTTGAGTCAGCGACCCGACGGGAAGGGCCAGACTCTGGCGAATTGTTTGCACTCCTGCCAAAAAGGTCGTGCTCACTGCACCCCCCATTCCCGGAATTAGTATACCCAACTTACCCTCTGGCCTTTTAATCTCTTCTTTTCGTCTCATGGCACCCCTCATGCCTCTCTTTCTCCAAAATCGACTTTCTCGGGCAGATACGCAGCACTCACGCCTTTGCCGGGGTTGATTATGGAAGCTTACATGGAATCATTGGGCTCAGTAATCCACCTCGAAATGGAGGGGATTAATGTAACGGTTAATGACCTTGCTGCTATTAGATTCTTTCTTTTACCAAGTACGCCACCTTAATCCTGTCTGTTGAGCCGGGAGCAATTTTTACGGATGCAAGGTCAAGTTTCAGGCCAACAGTCATTTCTCCTGTCCTCCTTATGTTGTCAAGGGGGACATTTTCCGTGTAGATGGTTGAAACATTCTGAAGTATTCGTTTACCTCCTATCACCCAGATGCTTTCAGGTTCAAGCTTGGCTTCCGTAATGACTAAATGTTCAGGTAACTTTCCAACCCAATCAACCTGTACGGCTAATTTCTTTTTTACAGGGACATCAACGGTCACCTCAACAACCGATGGTTTAACCCTTTTTAAAAAAACGCCGGGAGGCAGGGCTACATTCTCATCTGTAATCGTAAAGGTATTGTGTCCAGCCGCTGCCTTGTTCAAGTCTAACCTCACCTGCACCTGCCCGGGTCGAATAGATTTTATCAGAGCACCTGATCCACTCAGATCAAGATGAACAGCATTAACAGACGTATCCAAGATTTGCATTTCAGGATCGCGATTCATGTATTCTATGGGAATCTCAAGTGTAACAAGGGCATCTAAGCCTCTCGTGAAACTAAACCATACACCTGTTATGAACAGAATAGAAGCTAAAGCTGCCATGCCAATCTCAAGCTTTCCTTTTCTCAAATAAGTCCACTCCTCTGCAGTGACACCCACGTGTTCTCGCAGTGCTCTTGCAAGTTCCTCCTTTCGACTGATGACACGCATGTGCGAACCTTTGGCCAAAACTACATTGCCTCGCTCCTCAGATGCGACTACGACCAGGGCATCCGTAGTTTCGGCCAATCCAGCTCCAGCCCTATGTCGAGTCCCGTAATGTGAAGGGAGGTCATCCCGGTGTGACAGTGGGAGGATAACACCAACTTCTGTCACCTGATTCCCCTTAATGATAGCTGCACCATCGTGTACCGGGTTATCGTGCCAGAATATGCTTGTGATCATTTCCTGGGATACCAACCCATGCCAAGGCGTACCACCTTGGACAACTTCTTCCAGATCTTCTTTGCCCGGAAAAACAATCAGAGCCCCAGTACGAGTTCGAGCCAGTTCGTAAACGCTCTCTACTATAATTTCGACGGGTGTATTAACGGTTTTGTCGGAAAAGCCCCAGAGAATTGCTTTCAGATTTCTTGCCTGAAGCACAGAACGGATTTCATTCCTAAAGACCACAATAATGATGAGAGCGGCGACCGCGGTGATACCCTGAATGGCCCAGCTGGTTACAATTAACCCCATGGACACAGCAATTCTCTGAAAAAACCAAAGCAGCGCAATGCCGATAAGCACTCGGAACACATTGGTCCCTCTGAAAAGAATGTAAAGGCGAAAGAGAATATAGCTGTTCAGTGTGATGTCGACGACGTCCTGCCATCGAATGTTTGAAAAAAAAGCCAGAAGCTGACTCATAGCCACCAATCAATCCGTAATGCTGAATCTCAAGAGACGTAAAATACGACCATCCTTGTCGGTGATTTCCACCCGCCATGCACCTTGATCAGCTTCTCGAAGCTGAATGCTGCTAAACGTTGACCACCGAGGGGGGTGGAGGGACAGCTTGAGTCTTGTGCTAAGCTTATCCCTGCGAAACCAGTTGTGGTAAATATGGGTTTCTTCAAGCACAGGATCAAAAGATGTAAAACAGGAGATCCTTCCGATGCCAATAGAAAAAAGAATGGCCTGATCTTGGGGGGTGAAATCTTTGATGCTTTCACACATGACCGCCTCCACCAAGGTCGTCTTCTCAGGGGGTGAAGAATCCTGTTGATTTTGTGGGTATGTGTGTGAAGTGATCAAAAGACTGATGAACAGCGATATAAGGAGGAATATGGTCAACTTGTATCTCAATGCCATGTGCTTCACCACTTCTTTCTGTCCAAGACTGGCCATAGAAGTGTCCCAGTTTGGTATGCGATAAGACCCAGGCTTTTTTCCGGCTATCCCAATAGGTACAAGTTCCAGGTCATATTTCTCTCTGATAGGCATGGTTTCCGGTTTTTAAGGTCTCGTTTTCTATCCCCTATCCCAGGCTTCTTATAGCAGTTTAGAACGCGTTGTCAATCTTGCAAGACCACCAGAAGAGGTTCTAAACAGGGGCTTGGGATTCTTGGGGGATCCTTGTCAGCCGGCACTCACGCTCACACCCTCAATGACAACATGGGGATACCGCCCCTCGTGTTCTGTATCGGAACTGAGCAGTATGTTTTGCCTTAGAATCTCATACAGGTTCCCGGCGATCATAGTATTCTTGACCCGTCCAATAATCTCACCTTTCTTGATGCGGTAACCTAGACCGACATTCCCAGAGAAGTCGCCATTGATGATGTTACTTTGGCCAAAGCCTATTACATCGCGCAGGTACAAGCCGTCTTGGATTTCAGTAAGAAGTTCTGTACTCGGCTTATCCCCTGGCAAAACCCTGGGCGAGTATGGATTGCAGCCATTGTTGCCTGTGGGTTCGGCCTGGGCAAGCCCTGCCGAATCGAGATCGTACAGGAAACGCTCTAGCACGCCACGCTCAAATATCGTCTGTTTGCGCGTGGGAATGCCATTGTCATCGATGACTCGTGCACCGCTGGCGTAGTCCTGGTGTGGATCGTCCAGAATCGTGAGAGAGGAGGCAAGGACCTGCTCGCCGAGTCGACCGGCCAGTGGTGAATCACCCTTGGCGACGTTCCGTCCGTTGGTGCCCATGAAAAGGGGCCAAAACATCCTTGCCAGTGTTTCCGGAGGAAGGTATGTCACAACTTTGCCCTTGGGTGAGTCAACGATCGTCTCACCTCGACGCAGGTCTGTTATGATCTTCTCCGCAATGCCGCGAGGATCATAGAATGCGTTTAGGTCTGACCAGCCTCGACTGTAGCCCGCAAAAAGCATATCTGTGTCTACAGTACGCTGAACAAATGCCCCAAGGTTCCAGTGTGTGCGCCTGGCAGCACGGCAGACGCCGCCACTGGTCACCAGGAGCTCTTCGGATTCCATGCGATTGGCCGAGCATTCAATGAAAAGGTCTGGATTATAGACCTTAAGCAGATCGGCCATCTCCTGGCATCCCTCGATCATTTTTTCACGTGATAGCGTGAGTGTCTGTTCAGAGTAAGTTTTCACTGGTGCCAACTCGCCAGGGGCAGGATAGGCATCAAAGTGGGCGACGCTTCCTACCCTCGCCAGTGTCACGGCCCGTTCGATCATGGTATCTAAATCTTCGAGCCTGTTGCCGGAAGTGTTGCCCTTGCGCCCACCCACAAGGACCTCCACACTATAGGAGAGGGTTTCGCGTCCACCAGTATCCTTCAGACGTCCAGCCTCGAACCTGCAATCCGTTTTTTCCGCGTGATTGAAGGCAAGCTTAGCCGCGGTCGCGCCAAGACGCTTTGCCACCTCCAGCCCTTTTTGGAGAGGATCCTTCATTACTTCAATCATAGGTGTGTACATAGTGCTGTCCTCCATCCAAACGAACACTCACACCCCGGTGCGGTTGTGCGAGACTTCCAAGATTAAATGAACCGTTTTACACATCCACAGGGAGTTCGGGGTACCAACCACAGCACCTCAAGCAATCGCACTACTGCTCACCGCCGATCAGAACATCACGGATTCGGACATGGGGAGAGCCGAATCCAACGGGCAGGGGGGCCTGCCCGCTTTTCCCACAACCGCCAGCACTCTCGTAGATTTCCAGGTCATTGGCCATACCGTCAATCGCCTTGAGTGTTTGAAACACATTCCCGGTGAGTACCACATCACGGACGATTTCGCCGATTTCGCCGTTTTCGATGCGGTACCCATAGCCAGCAGAGAAGGTGAACATTTCAAATTCGGTCTGTCCACCAAAGGCATCACAGGCATAGATTCCGTTGTCCACGTCAGCGAAAAGCTCCTTCACCGACATATGTCCGTTCTCGATGAACGTATTGGTCATCCGCACCACCGGCGGATACTGCCGCCCCACAGCCCGGGCATTGCCAGTGGGGCTGGCGTCCATCTTGGCAGCCGTCTCGAGTGAATGGAGGTGCCCGGTGAGCACACCTTCCTTGATGAGGTAGGTCTTTTTTGTGGGCGTGCCTTCGTCATCAAAGGAAAGGCTACCAATAGTCTTATCCAAGGAGCCGTCATCCACGACATTCAGGTTCTTTCCTCCCATCTCACGCCCGTAAAACATTAAATCGCGCATCTTGGGGTTCTCGTATAGAAAATCGGCTTCACTCAGGTGGCCGAAGGCTTCGTGGATGAAGATGCCACCCAGTTTGCGGTTGAGAATAACCGTATGGGTGCCTCCTTTGACTTTAGGCGCCTTTAGCAGCGTCGCTGCCCGGTCAGCCACCTCCCGGACCTTTTTCTCGAGACCCACTGCGACATCATAGGTCAAAGCCGAGGCAAAGCTGTTGCCCGTGCGTTGAACCAAAGAGCCGTCCCGGGCTGTCGCATGGAAGGCACAGTATACCCGTGGACGCTCCTCCATATAATAAGTACCCGGTGTATTTGCGAAGTAAACGGTCCGAAAAGTGTCGCCGTAGCTAACACCGGAGGACTCGATCGACGGATGGGCACCGAGGATTATCTCGTTGTACCTCTGGATTAAACGAACCTTCTCGTCGAGGCTGACGCCTCTGGGATCGCGTTGTAAGGTGGCCGGGTGCTGTGTGTCCACGACCTCAACCTCGGCTAGTTGGGTCTTTCCTTTGCCGACAAGCGCTGCACACCGGCAGGCCTCAACGACCTGCTGTTCGAGATTGTCCAGCGCGTCGAACACCATCACCCCCCAACCGCCTTTCGTGCAGGCACGGACGATCCCTCCATAGAATGTTGTAGAGCCAGCGGCCTCCATCTCTCGGCCGCGATAGGCGAGGTGCGTGGCTTGCTCTGTCTCCACTCGGACCTCCGCATAATCCGCCGTGCTCTTGTTGAGTGCCTCAAGTATTCGATCTTTCATTTGAGCCTCTCATTTCATCGGGTCTCCTCTGGGTGCCCCACATGCGGTTAGGTCATCCCGCTTCACCTGATTTGGCCATTCAGTATGCAGGAAAGGACGGCTCACGGCAAGAAGAAATGTGGTTCGCATCTTTTATTTGACTTTAAATTTCTTTTGCACTATATTCCATAATTTGAAAATAATCATTAGTATAAATTTACTGGTTGTAGGGCAGAGTTGTGGCTGGAAAGATACAAACACCTTTGTAGGTTAGCGTTTTCCTGAATACTGAATAAGGAGAAGTTTCTGTGTTCTACATAGCATCGGAAGAGGCATATCAGGACGGCCAGATTATCGTTCAGGAGGGTGGCTCAGGAGACTGGGTCTATGTGATCCTGTCAGGTACAGTTCAACTCTCCAAGATGATTGGAGGAAAGAAATACGTCGTCGAATGGCTTCAGCCGGGTGAGATATTTGGCGAAGTCGGCTTCTTTGGAGATATTACGCGGACTGCCACAGCCCAGGCTATTGGAGAGACTACCGTTGGCCTCGTTGATAGAGGATTTCTGGATAGTGAATGTAACAAGCTGCCGTCAGACTTTAGGAACGTTCTTATATCCATGATACAAAGATACAAAAAAATGATCAACCGGGTCTGTGAGTTTTCAGCAAGAGAAGGAATTCGTCTCATAGAAACCTTGTCTGTGACGTACAAAGACAAGAGGTCCTTTGTCAAGGCTTACACAGGGAATGTGAGCGGTGGGGGTCTTTTCATTAAAACTGAACAACCACTTAAAAAAGGTGAGGATTTTTTGGCCAAACTTGAATTGCCAGGTCTTTCAGACCCCGTGGTAATCAAGTGTGAAGTGATATGGACAAGAAAAAGGGAGGAAGAAACAGATGTCTATCCCGCTGGAATGGGAGTCAAGTTTATTGAAATGACCAAGGAGAATAATAAGATTCTGAGAAAATATCTCAGAGACATTGAGAAGCGGATTTCTGACGAATAGAACACAAACAGCGGGAAGCTGAACCAGATTTCATGTTCTTTCAACATTTCATGACCTATTATAGGCCCGCCCCCCGGAGGCAAAGCCCTGCCATTAGTCAGAACCCCTGCCCCCTTAGGGGTGAGGCTTCACATCTTCATGGTGACTGCCATTACACGTCAATAGCACGGAAATTGCTTTTGGGCTGAACATACACAACAAGAAGATAATCAAAGGATAAAGGCAGGGTTTCCATAACGCTGCCTTTTTTGTTTCGCAATGAGATGGACCTATACTTGTCGTTTATGCTTCCGGCTCAACTCTGCAAGTTCGACTAAGTCTAGGCCCATATGGGGAATGCCAGCAAGCGTTGGGACAGCATGAGGATATAGATTTTGTGTTCTCCATTACACGCACTTAGCGCCATAAAAGAGCACCTTGAAGTGTAACAGCGGGTTTAGCTACCGGACATTCTTACGGGGTAATGACGCCCTTTCTTTCGTTCCGAGCCTCACGGGCTGGTGTGTTCTAACGGCGCCCTGCCGTCAGACACTCCAGAAAAAGGCATCATTACCGCGCTGGTATCATGTCGCGTATTTAAGCACGTTTTGGTATTTGGTAACTGTAGAGAGATTCAACAATGCAGAAAAGAAGACGCCTGGAAAAGCGCCCAAACAGTATACTCCTACCTTTTTTGGGAGAAGATCTCCTTGTTGACTGTAAACATCGTTTTTGAGGCGTTTTAACCATGGACGCTGGGAAAGGGTGAGAGAACCCTTTCTGGCACTGGTCTGCCTAGAGCTGGTTTCAAAATCCTTTAACGAGTCAATTTTGACCATTTTGGCTAAAAGT
>CP070769.1:1943001-1959730 GCA_020347085.1 Desulfobacterales bacterium | reverse complement strand
GGCTTTCAGGATGTCGTATGTGTCGATCCTTCGTAATCCAAAAACCATCAACGGGAGAATATTGGGATAATCTTGTGCGAGGCTTTCCACATCCTTGGAAGCGAAGTTTCCGTGCAGGTCGAAAAACCCGACAATCGCCGGCCCTGGCTGTTTTGAACTGTTGATCGCCTCTTCTATTTGTTGGGCAATCTCGCCTCGGGAGTCGAGGTTGATGTCAATAGCTCGGACCGGGCATTCAAGGACGCACACCCCGCACGCCTGACAGGCGACCGGATCGATGTTAATCTCTCCAATCTTACTCGTCGTGGGTATGTTAAGCGGGCAAACCCGCACACAAGTTAGACAAGAGACGCATTTTTCTTCGTCGATTTTGGCTCCTAAATAACAATGTAAGCACCTGAGGGCTTCCTTGATTGCCCCATCCTCGGAGAGAACAGATTCCACCTCGTCGAAACCTTTGAGCCGCTGGTCGATCGGAAGACCGACCTTTTTGCATCTGGCAAACTTTCCAATCTTTTCGATGAGAGCCGAGGGGAGCGGCGCAGTTTCAGTAGCGTTAGCCGACTCAATGGTTGGTCGAGATTCTCCCTTCAAATAGAGATCAATAGAAGTGGCGGCCTGTTTCCCTGCAGCAATCGCCTGGATGGCTGTGGCTGGCCCGGTGACCGCATCGCCGCCAGCAAAGACACCAGCAAGGGTAGTCGCTAAAGTATCCGGATCTTTGGTAACAATTCGATTTCCGCTGTCGGCCAGTTCCAGTTCGTCTGCGAGAAAAGATGACTCAGGCGCTTGGCCAATGGCAGCAATGACCATATCCGCATCGAGGGTAAATTCAGATCCCTCCACAGGCCTTGGACTTCTTCGACCACTGGCATCAGGCTCACCCAACTCGTTCTTGACACACTTTAAGCCCGAAACCTTTCCGTCTTTGCCGAGGATTTCAACCGGTGAAGTCAGATAAGATATCTGAACGCCCTCATGGCTGGCCTCTTCAATTTCCTCCTCGGCCGCTGGCATCTCCTCTCTGGATCTCCGATACACAATATGAACGGCCTCAGCACCAAGGCGGAGGGCTGAACGGGCTGAGTCAACCGCTGTGTTGCCCCCTCCAATAACAGCCACCTTCTGCCCCAGCTCGGGCTTTTTCCCTTGGTTCACCTGCTGTAAAAACAAGACGGCTGAGACAACCCCTGCCAGGTCATCTTCACCCGGAACATCGAGCTTGCGATCTTTGTGGGCACCGATACCCATAAAGACGGCTTTGTATCCCTCCTCAAGGAGATCAGTCAGTTTGATGTCTTGGCCGACCCAAACTCCCGTTTTCACTTCAACACCTAGATCAACGATGGCCTGGATCTCGTTATCCAGTACGTTTTTTGGAAGGCGATAGGCAGGCACACCGACCCTCAACATACCCCCTAAAACGGGCAAGGCCTCAAAAATCGTAACCTGGTGTCCAAGCAACACCAGATCTTGGGCAGCCGAAAGCCCTGCAGGCCCAGATCCAACCACCGCAACCTTGTGCCCGGTAGGTTTGTCGGGCAAGACTGCTTTGTACTGGCCCGTCCACGGGCCGTCAGAGGCAAAGCGTTTCAGCGCTGCAATGGCAATTGGTTCCTCCACCTGACCCCGCTTGCAGGCTGCCTCGCAAGGGTGCGTGCAGATACGGCCGCACACGCCGGGCAAAGGATTTAGCTTCCTTATGGAGTCAAAAGCTTCTTCATACCTTCTTTCCGCAATCAGCTGAATATACTGTCTCGCATCCGTCAGAATAGGGCAGGCCGCCTTACAAGGCGGGTAGCTGATCTCCATCCTATCGTCGTTTTTCGTCAACGTTTATATCATTCCTTCTTTACCTTTTTGTATTACACATAGTAAAAGGCACCGGATGGCCACTTGCTCAGCCTGCTCTTCCTTGAAACCCAGGTCCACTTCATTAAAGGCCCTACTGCGCTGTGCCAGAGGTAGGCGCGGCATCAGTTGTCTGGCTGTGGGTTCTGTATGATCCGGCTCAAATGCCATCCCCTTCCAGTTCTCGCCCCGGCCGGATTTGATGTCTTCTCCTTTTAGATAACGATCGATGGATATAGCGGCCTGCTTTCCGAACGCCACGGCTTCCACGACGATCCTGGGACCAGACGCAACGTCCCCCCCTGCAAAGATGCCCGGAATATTGGTGGCCGCGGTTACAGGATCCGCTTCTATGGTATTCCTGCCAGAAATGTCGACCCCGTGGCCATTGCCGAGAAAAGAGAGGTCAGAACGCTGTCCAATGGCCGCGACAATCACATCAGCCTTAACGGTGAATTCAGACCCTTCAATCGGAACCGGTTTTCTCCGGCCTGTTTCGTCCGGCTCTCCCATGGTCATGCGGATACACGCCAGGCCGGTCGCCTTACCGTTGCTGCCCTCAACTCTCACGGGCGCCGTCAAGAACTCAATATCAATCCCTTCTTCGATAGCATCTTCAATCTCCCACGGACTGGCCGGCATCTCCTCTCGTGTCCTTCGATAAAGGATGACCACGTCATCATACCCTAATCGCTTGGCTACGCGTGCAGAGTCAATAGCTGCATTGCCGCCACCTAGGACGACCAGTCGTCCCTTATGCGCAGGGGGGGTGCCCAGGTTAATCTCCCTCAAAAAGGTTATGCAATCCACAACGCCATCAAAGTCATCTTCACCAGGAATGCCCAGTTTCATGGCCTGATGACACCCAACGCTGATAAAGACGGCTTTGTAATCCTTCCGCATCTCCTCAAAGCTGAGATCCTTGCCGATTTCAAAATTGAGTTTGATCTCAACACCCAGATTCCTGATCACATCAATCTCTCCCTGAAGAATGTTGCGCGGCAGTCGGTACTCCGGGATACCAACAGCCATCATGCCCCCTGCCACAGGAAGTCTTTCAAAAATCGTTACCCGATATCCATCAATCGCCAGATAATAGGCCGCCGTGAGGCCTGCCGGGCCGGCTCCCACAATGGCAACCTTATCTTCCTTCTGTTCCTTTATTTCAGGCAGATATTGGGTGTCCGACGCCAGGTCCACGTCCGCAAGAAACCGCTTCAGGTATTCAATGGCTATGGGTTCGTCGACTTTTCCTCGGTTGCACGCTTCTTCACAGGGATGCGGGCAGACACGGCCGCACACAGCAGGAAAGGGCATCTCTCTTTTGATCAGCTTTATCCCGTCGGCGTATTGTCCCTGAGAGATAGCCGTAATAAATCCACAGATGCTTATATTAGCCGGGCACGATGCCTTGCAAGGACCGGTCCCCAGATGTTCAAAGGCACCAGGATCAACATAGCCTTCCTTGACGGCCATCTCCCGAAGCACACGGACCACGCTGCTGAACTGCACCTCTTGCGGGCACACAAAGGCGCACGTGTCACAATTTGAGCAGTACCATATGGCTTCAGATCCAAGGAGCCGGTCTTTGAGACCCATTTTGATCATGTGGATAATTCTTCTAGGGTCAAAGGCGGATTCAGCTTCACTAACAGGACACACACCCGCACATGTGCCGCAGTCAAAACACCGGCTGGCCACCTCGCCGCCGGGCATGGCAGTTACTTCAAATTTAAATTGATGCTGAAGATCATTCTTGGTTACCGTCAAGAGATGCTCCTCGCCTTACTGCACCCCTGACTCCGCGATCGCCTTCTCCTGCTTAGCCACTTCGCGTATGATGGCCTCATTGACCTTCTCTGCCATGGTGGCTTCAATCACCTCAGGGGTAAGTTCGTTGCCGTCCCTTAATTGCTGGGCAAGCTTGGCAAACCGCGTGCGCAGCTTCACGTTTTCCACAGCCGACCTGGCTGCCAAAAGCTTTAGCTTCAATGCCTCTGGGTCGATCCCTTCGGCTGTTCCTAACGGACCCAGCTCCTTTATCTCATTTGTAAACTTTGTGATTAACTCAACATAGAGGGATGCCTCAGCAGCCGAGGCCCAGTCAAGGGCAAGCCTTTCGGGTTTAACCCCTGCAATCTCCATGACCTTCCTGGTTAAGTGCGCTGTGACGATGGCATCGTAATTACCAACCTGGTAATGACATTCGCCAAGTTGTCAACCACCCACAAATACGCCGTCCGCCCCCACACTGAGCGCATCAATAATAAACAGGGGATCCATTCTCCCCGTGCACATGATCCTGATGGCTCGGATATTTGGCGGGTACTGAAAACGCGCTACACCGGCTGAATCGGCTGCGGCATAACAGCACCAGTTGCACAGAAAACCGATTATCCTTGGCTCAAACGATTCCGTAACCACTCCTTCTCCTATCTCATTTGATCAACCCACAAGCGCCTTAATCTGCGACAAGATCTGTTTGTTGGTAAACCCACCCATGGATATGGACAACGATGGACAATGGGCGGCGCATATCCCACACCCCTTGCACGAGGCCGCAATGGTTTCAGCTTTTTTCCTTTTACCGACCTTGATCATCCTGATGGCGGCATATGGACAAAGGGTCTCACAAATACCACACCCGATACAGGTGCCGACATCGACAAAAGAGACAATCGGTTCAACCGTGACATGACCCTTTGCCAGGGGAATAGACGCCTTGCCGGCAGCAGCCACGGCCTGCGCCATGGATTCAGAGATCGGCTTGGGCCCATGGGCCAGACCGCAAAGATATATACCGTCTACGGAAAACTCTACCGGCCGAAGCTTCGGATGGGCCTCTAAGAAAAAGCCGTCAATCGTCGTGGGGGTCTTGAGCATCTTTGACAGCGCCTCAGACCGGCTTGCTACGATACCCACACTAAGCGCCAGGAGGTCAGGCTCAAGAACGACCCTTTCTCCCATAATCTTATCGAGACATTGTACCTGGATGCGGCCGTTCTTTTCAATCACCTCAGGCGGTTGGTCCATGTCAAAGTGAATAAACATTACGCCCTTTTCCCGGGCCAGCTGATAGTAGTCCTCCATAAATCCATAGGTGCGCATATCGCGATAAAGCACCGTGACGTGGGCAGAGGGATTTATCTCTAGTATCTTAAGGGCGTTTCTTACCGCTTGCCCGCAGCAAACCTTGCTGCAGTAAGCAAGATCCTCCCCACGGGAGCCCACACACTGGATCATCACCACATCGTTTATCTCTTTTATCTGTTCCGGGTCGGTCAGCCTTTCTTCCAGCTCACCCTGGGTCACGACCTGGCCTGACTGGCCGTACAGGTATTGTGTCGGCTCATAGGGCTTGCCGCCTGTGGCGACCAGGATAACGCCGTGCTCTATAGACTCAGTCGTGCCATTCGTGCGAATGGAGGTGATAAAGTTTCCCACATACCCGGAAACATCCTCAACCGTGGTCTCAGTGTGCACCTGTATCAGGGGATGAGATCTTATTTTTGCTTCTGTATCCTCAAGGAGCTTCTTGGGGTCATCGCCGGTGAGGGTTGCGTGCATGCGTTTGAGGGTGCCCCCGAGCGTTTCTAACTCTTCCACCAACAAGCATTCAAAGCCCTGGCCCGCGATATTTAAAGCCGCTGTCATGCCTGCTATGCCACCGCCTATGACCAGGGCCTTTTGGATCACGGGGAGCTTTTGCTCCGGAAGCGGCTCCAACCCCCTGGCCTTGGCCACAGCCATCCTGATCAAGTCCTTGGATTTTTCAGTAGCTGCTTCAGGCACCATGGCGTGCACCCACGAACAATGGTCCCTGATGTTGGCCATTTCAAACAGAGAACGGTTTAGACCAGCGTCTTTGATGGTTTCTTGAAATAGCGGCTCATGGGTACGAGGGGTACAGGCAGCTACGACCACGCGGTTTAACCGGTGCTCCTTGATCTTCTCTGTCATGGTCTCCTGGGTGTTTTGCGCACAACTGTACAGATTCATGTCGATATAGACAACATTGTCCAAGGTCGCTGCATACTCGGCAATGGATTTAACATCAACTACGCCACCGATGTTGGTCCCGCAGGAGCAAACAAATACTCCGATGCGGGGCTCATCTTCAATCTCTATCTCGTCCGGATACGTCTTGGTCTCTACCTCCGTGCCCCGCACCTCCTTGAGCACCTCTGCAGCCAGGGCAGCCGCGCCACTCGCATCGGTGACACTCTCTGGAACATCCTTGGGTCCCTGGAACGCGCCAGCCACAAAGATGCCTTCACGAGAAGTCTTAAGCGGAGAAAAAGCCCCGGTGCTGCAAAAATCATAGTGATTTAACTCGATGCCGCTTGCCTTAGCTAAGGCTTCAGCGTCACGAGGGGATTCTAGACCCTCTGGCAAAACCACCATGTCAAAGCTTTCCTTGAGGTGCTTGCCTGCCTCGTCAACATATGAGATCTCAAGGGCCTCGCCTTTGCCTTTGACACCTGCCACACGGCTTCTGACAAAACGGATCCCCTTTTCTTTGGCACGCAGCCTGGCGTAATCAAACTCCTTGCCCTGGGTGCGCATATCCATATAGAAGATCGAGATCTCTAAGTCCGGCTCATGTTCCTTGGCTACTATGGCTTCTTTTATAGCATACATGCAGCAAACAGAAGAACAGTAACCGTTCCCACATGAAACATCTCTCGTGCCTATGCACTGGAGAAACGCAACAGCATGGGGGTGCTCACTGTCAGATGGCCGGATAATATGGCCCATGGTGGGACCAGAGGCCGAGGTCAGCAGCTCAAATTCTACACCCGTGACCACATCAGCCAGACGACCATAGCCGTATCTTGACAGCACCTCCTCGCTGATACGACCAAAACCAGGCGCCAGGATCACGGCACCCACGTTCAGGTCGAGCGTTTCTCCTTGCTCGTAAAGATTGATCGCCTTGGCCTGACAGGCTGACACACATATGCGGCACATTTCGTGGCCTTGAAAAAGACACTGTTCAGGATCTATGTAAAAACTGGCAGGAACAGCTTGCACATAATCCCTACGGGCCGCCTTGCTCAGAGCCAAGTTTTCCTTGTACACGTCCCCAACGATCACAGGGCAATAATCTGCGCAAATGCCGCAACCCGTGCACAAGTCTAAGTCTATATACCGGGGCTGCCGACTTACTTTGGCGGTGAATCTGCCCGCTTCACCTTCGATTGAGATGAGTTCAGCCTTGGTAATGATTTTTATGTTTGGAGACCGACCGGCCTCAACCAGCTTGGGTGCCAGGATTCAGATGGCGCAGTCATTGGTGGGGAACGTTTTGTCCAGCTTGGCCATCACGCCACCGATAGAGGCTGATTTCTCGATTAGGTATACCTGGTAGCCCAGCCCGGCCAGATCCAAGGACGCCTGAATACCGGCAATCCCCCCGCCGACAACCATCACAGAGCCTGATTTGCTCTCTTCCATCATTACAATTCTCGCCTCATGGCCATGTCAAAGAGGACCCTTTCTTTCTTTTCCTGAATACCAAGGGCCTCTCGCTTTTTGTCAATCGCTTCGATCATCGATTGGGCCATCTTTGATGGGTCGGATTCAACGGCCCATTTTCCGCCGTATATCTCTTCTATTTCTCTGAAAAGGAAGTTGGTCACCGCCTTGCTTCCCGTCGTGGGAAAAGTTCTCCCAAATACGACAAAGGCTCCACTGGCAACAAAGTACTGACCAATCGCTATCGCCTTTTCGCTCATCCATTCCGGCGCACAGCCGGCCGCAGGTATCTGGCTGATATCGTCACCCAGACCCCCCTCTCTAACAATCTCTGTAGCTGCAATCAGAATCCGGCTGTTGTCCACGCAAGAGCCCATATGCAAAACAGGGGGCATGCCCACAGTCTCGCAAACCTCTCTTAGGCCGGGTCCTGCCCGTTCCGCGGCCTCTGGGCTGAGAAAACCTTCGCGGCCACATGACGTGGCCACACATCCGGTTACCAACACGAGCACGTTGTTAGCAATCAATTCCTCCACCACGGCCGTGTTAGGCCGCCCCGCCTCTTCTCGGCAACTGTCGCATCCTACGACCGCACCCACACCGCGGATACGGCCATTGATGATATTGTCATTCAGAGGCCGGTAGGAGGCCCGGAAGGCCCCACCTAACATATGATTGATGGTTTCATGGCTAAAACCCGCGACCACATCCATCTTGCGATCAGGTATACGTCGCACCCTCTGCCTCTGCTTATACCTGCCGATCGCTCGCAAAGTAACGTCTCTGGCAATCTCCAGTGCGCGGTGGTGGTCAAACTCAATGTGTGTGGCCCCTTCGATCATGGCCCGGGGCGACGTGGTAATCAGCTCTGTATGGAAACATTTTGCTACATCTGCCAGACCCTGCATGACGCACTGCACATCCACCACCATGGCTTCCACGCTGCCTGTAGCCAAAACGACTTCCTGCTGGGTAAAGCTGCCTGCAATGGGAATGCCGCGGCGCATGAGTACCTCATTTCCCGAACAGCATACGCCAGCCAAGTTGACGCCTTTGGCTCCCACCTCTTTCGCTGCTGCTATTATTTCCGGCTCCTGTGACACTATGGCCATGGCCTCTGGCATCTGGGGCTCATGGCCATGGATCACAATGTTCACATGATCTTCGGAGAGCGCACCAAGGTTCACCTCGGTTCTAAGAGGCACGGGAGTGGTAAAGAGGATGTCCTGCAGCTCCGTGGCTATCATGGAAGCCCCCCAGCCGTCAGCCAGGGCGCAACGGCTGGCCTGGAAGATCAGGTTTTTGTAATCCTGATCGGTTCCCATGTGGCTTCGATGCATCAGCTCAACGACCTCCCGGTCAACGCCCCGCGGAATGACTCCGACCTTTTTCCACAACTCCTGTCGCTTGGCCGGTGCTCGGGTTGTCATGACAAGAGCACCTTCTTGCTGCCCGAATTCGGCAAGGACCTTTTCTCCCAGCTCGATGGCAATATCCTCCTTGCTTCGCCCATCGGTTTTAACCTTGTATAGCTCGGCCATGAAGTGGAGCTTCTTTTCGTCTTTGATCTCAAACGGGGCCTCTCCCTTGGCGGTAGCCAAAAAGGTGAGGGCCGTCTCGCGACCGTGATCCATATGGGCTGAAGACCCTGAGGCAACCATTCGAGCGAAATTGCGGGCTGCAACCGTGGCCGGCGTGGCCCCACAAATACCAATCGATTCCGGAACATCATCAATCATCATGCACGGCCCAAAGGAACAGTTTCGGCAGCACGTGCCGCCTTCGCCGAATAGGCAAGGCTGGATGGCCCGGTCTTGCATGCGCTGGACATATGTCTTCACGCCTTCCTTGCTGGCTGCTTCCAGCACACAGGTGCTCGCCTCACAGAAGATCCCTTGGCACTCGGGCTTTGTGAACGGGACTATTTTTCTTGGCATACGAATCGCCTCCAATGGTTACCGTATTCTTTGGTTCATGGGGAAATCGTTTTCCGATTAAAGCTCCCTGCAGTCCCGATGAATCGGGACGGGGAATGCCTTCGCTGCTTCAGTTCACGATTTCCGCTCTACAGTTTACGATGCTTTTGCTGCCACCACCGTGTTTTTCATGAGCATGGTAATGGTCATGGGGCCCACGCCTCCTGGCACGGGAGTGATGGCTGATGCCTTTGGCTCAACCGAATCAAAGTCAACATCGCCTGCCAGGATCGCTTTGCCCTCTGGTGTCTTGCCAATACGATTCACGCCCACGTCAATGACCACCACACCTTCCTTGACCATATCGCCAGTGACCATCTTCGGCTGGCCAACCGCCACAATCAGGATATCTGCCGTCTTGGTGTAGGTCGCCAGATCCTTTGTTCCTGTGTGGCAAAGGGTTACAGTGGCATTTCCTCCGGGTGGGGGCTGCAGCATAAGGTTGGCTATTGGTTTCCCCACAATATTACTTCGTCCGACCACCACAACGTGCTTTCCTTCAGTGGCAATGTCATACCGTTTAAGAAGTTCCATGATTCCGTGGGGCGTGCAAGGAAGAAACCGACCGGCGCCAATCATCAGCTTGCCTACATTTACAGGGTGGAAGCAGTCCACATCCTTGTCAGGCTCGATTGCATAGATGACACGCGTGGCATCAATATGCTTCGGCAGAGGTAGCTGGACCAAAATACCGTGGATCTTGGAGTCATCGTTCAGTTTCTTGACCAGGTCCAGCAAATCAGCTTCTGAGGTGTCAGCAGGAAGATCGGTCCTTACAGAATAGATGCCGAGGTTGTTACACGCCTTTTCCTTTTGACCTACATAAACTTTTGAACCCGGGTCTTCACCCACCAGGATGGTCGCCAATCCTGGTGTGACACCATGTTTTTCCTTGAGCTCTTCAATTTCTTTGGTGAGTTCTTCGCGAATCTGTTTTGAGACCTCTGCTCCCTTTATTAGCTGTGCTGCCATCTTGCCCTCCTCTGTTGTCTAGGGATTAAAAACGAATATACCAATGCCCATCGGGACCAGTTCTCCGGGAATTTATGGCCCGGCGACAACATGGCCTTTTTAGCTCGTTTTCTGTTGTCTCTTGCGTTCAAAAAGGGTTCTTTTGCTTCTGCGACGATGATTTGAGGCCCCGTCTGGATCCCAGCAGACATAACATCTAAAAATAATACCTATAAGCTATATGTCAAAGAAAACATATCACCGCTGCGATATCGAGCAACTGATACATATATCATTCTGAAATTTCATACACTCTCCCGCGGTTGGCACAGGCTTTACTTAGAACAACCCTTTCACTTTACCAGTGTTTACATCCACATCAACACGGCGGAAAGCCGGGTTTGAGCAAGTCCCCGGCATGAGGCTAATTGTACCCGCGCACGGACACAAAAACTTTGCCCCGGAATAGATCAGCACATCGCGAACCGGTAGGGTCCACCCTGTGGGGACTCCCTTTACGGCAGGGTCGTGGCTGAGGCTAAGGTGGGTCTTCACCATCATGGTGGTGTAGTCGTCATACTTCACGTCGCCTTCGAGCATCTTGGCCTTGGCCTCAGCCTCGGGCGTCCAGGCCACACCCTCTGCCCCATAAACCACTTTGGCAATTTTTTCAACCCGTTCCCGTAGTTTTGTTTCCACGGGATAAAGGAACTGAAAATCATTCTCGTCCTCGCAGGCGTCCTTTACCGCATCAGCCAGCTCCAGGGCACCCGCGCCAGCGTCTGCCCAGTGGGTCGATACAGCGCACCGGGCACCGGCTGCCTCGGCTGCTTTTCTCACCATGGCGATTTCATCTTTGGTGTCAGTGGCAAAACAGTTGACGCACACAACGGGATTGATACCTGCTGTTTTGATAATATTGATGTGATGCAACATGTTCGGTAGGCCTTTCTCAAGGAGGTCGAGATTTTCCTTGGTGTATTCCTCGGCCAAAGGCAACCCCGCAACCACTTTGGGTCCGCCTCCGTGCATCTTCAAGGCTCGAATCGTGGACGTAAGGACTGAGACGTGGGGCTTGAGGCCGCTGTATCGGCATTTGACGTTCCAGAACTTCTCAAACCCGATATCAGCCCCAAAACCGCTTTCGGTTACATGATAGTCGAACATCTTCAGCCCGATCCGGTCAGCAATGATGGAAGACTGACCAACGGCAATATTGGCAAAGGGACCCGCATGGACCATACACGGCTGGTACTCAACCGTGCACATCAGGGTAGGGTTGATCGTATTGCGCATCCAGGCGGTCATGGCACCGCCCACCTCCAGGTCGCCCGTGGTGACCGCATTGCGGCTCTTATCAAAGGCCACGGTGATGTTGTCCAACCTTTCACGCAGATCTGCTAGATCCCTTACGATCGACAGAATAGCCATCAGTTCTGAGCTCACCGCAATGCCAAACTTGGACTGCATGGTGAATCCGTCCATGCGGCCACCTATCCCTATGATCATATTGCGAAGGCTCTGCGCGCAAAAATCGATAATCCAGCCCATCTCAACTCTTGTAGGATCGATGTCGAGCCGACGCATGCCGGTGAGCCTCTGCAACTGCTCGTCATTGTAGTTGCGTTCGTGCTGCATTCTGGCCGTGAGTGCGACCATGGCCAGGTTGTGGGCATTCATGATGTCATTGATATCTCCGGTAAGACCCATGGAAAATTCTGTCATTGGGATGAGCAGGGCATTCCCGCCGCCTGCTGCCGTTCCCTTGATGTTCATGGTTGGACCGCCCGAGGGTTGGCGGAGACACCCACCCACGTTTAATCCACGCATGCCCAGCCCCTCCATAAGACCGACAGAAGTCGTGCTTTTCCCTTCACCAAGGGGGGTGGGGGTAATGGCAGTCACTTCGATGTACTTGCCGTCCGGTTTGTCTTTCAGCCTTTCAATAATCTTCATGAAGTCAAGCCTGCAGAGCCTGCCGTATGGGATGACCTCGTCTTTTTCCAGTCCGAGTTTTTCGCGCCATGCATCTGGCGTTGGCATGTTCTTTTCAGCATCCTCAGAAATCTGCCAATCCTTGTATTTTGTTGGGTCAAGAACCATGGCAATCCTCCTTCTGTTAAGTTTTGTTTCTACTGTCCAAGGCCTTTCGAACGACTATATTCAACTGCTCTGGGGAAAAAGGTTTGGTAAGGTAGGCTAGGGCGCGGCCTTTGCGAATGATCTCCTTTTCCAAATCGATAGAGGTATGCCCGGTAACCACGATTCTGACAGTCCCTGGGCTGACCTCATTCAATCGACCCATAACCTCCAGGCCGGACACCCCAGGCATATCTAAATCCACCAAGGCCACGTCAGGCTCTATTTCTTTGACCTTGGCGAGACCCGCTTCGCCGTTGATCGCCGTTTCTACCCGATAACCAGCTTTGATCAAGACTTGACAACACGAATCCCTAATGCACTCTTCTTCGTCAATAATCAGTATGACTGCGCCTTTGCTTGAAAAGGACATACGCGACCCTCGGATTGCACAAGACTGTTAGACATCTGGTGGAGACAACTATGTCTATACTAATTTTGTGCCAACCCTGGCCGAAAAAGTCGTTTTCGCAAAGGACGTTATAAAATTATGATATTGTGGATATTTTTTCAATTCCAGGGGCCATCGTGGCCTATGCAGGCGACATGCGGCCTGGAGAGTTTTGCCCCGGCAATGGCTCAAAATACCCCGGCATGGTCGCAAAGCTTCTAAGGTAAAGCTCTGGACGGCTTTACCGTTAAATCATTGAAATTAAATCACAACCCACCTACAGGATAACGATTGACCGGGTCAACATATCAGAGAACCGTGAAGGTTGTCCAGTCAACTCAAAGTTGGCACAACTCGGGTCACCTTTCTCATCGACCTTGACAGGCCTTCGGTTTCTCGATTACGATATTTTATGGTACAGAAGCGAGGGGAAGGGGCTTGAAAAGGTGCCAAGACTGACATTGAAAATGGCCGAAGAGGCCCTGCAGAAAGAAGCACACAAACTAGACAAGCGTGTTCAGCTCCTGGCTGTCAACGAAACCAAGAAAAAGGATGCCTTCCGCGTGACGCTGCTCAAAGATGGAAAGACCGGAAGTGCCTCGATAAGGAAAGAGCTTGTGAGGGAGTACCTTGCCCGAGGAAGTCAGGGGAACGAACTGAGAAAAGCACTCGGTAAGGCCGTCAGCCGCTTGAGTATCAACTACCGGTAGTCCAAAGTGCACACATGCACAGTCACAACCATGATCTTCCTTTCTGCTAGAAACGAGATGTGCGAGCCTGGAGATCCGTGAGGGGGAGATGCAATGAGCGACGCGTGATTTCCCGCTATCTCCATTTCGTATCTCGAAAACAACATCGCTCGATCCTTCAAATGTTCTGAAATGTTCTGGCAAAGCTAAGATTAGACCGTTGTAACAAAGGCCACTTGTGGATTTGCGCGACTTCAATTCTGGCTCTGTGTCTTAGCCCCACCATTCAAAATGGCTTATTAGAATCCATGACACGATTTTTTGCTGTTGTTGCGTGTGTATTTTTCGGGGTGGTTGCCCTGCAATATATGCTTATCCGTTTCGTGCTTCCAAAGCGGCTTTCCACTGTTGCAAGCATAGGCCTCTCATTTTTTATCACATCGACCATCAACATCATTCCCTTTATGTACATGGGCTCAGGCCGCATCTTTGATCAACTGCCCTGGTGGCATCGAGAGCTTATCATATTTCCGTACGTCGTGCTTATCATCGCATCGGCGTTTTCAGGTGCGCTCTTTCTGGTTGTGTTATGTGCAAGCTCAGTTCTGCCTAAGCTGTGGTCCAGGTTTGACACGTCTAGGCGAGACTTTCTGGCAAATTCAGCAAGATTATGCTCAGGAACTTCTCTCGGTGTCCTGGTCTATGGCGCCTATTATGAGAATAAAACCCCTGAGGTATCGAAGTTGGCTCTATCCTATAGAGGGCTCCATCCAGACCTTTGTGGATTCAGGCTTGTCCACATCACAGATATTCACGCCGGGCCATTGATATCATTCGAAACCATAGCTCAGGTCGTGTCCAGAGCGAATGCCCTCAAACCGGATCTGATTGTCCTCACAGGCGATTACGTAAACCACAACCCAGCCTATATTGATGGTTGTCTGAGACTCCTTGACGAACTTGAAGCGCCAGCCGGCGTTTTCGGCGTGTATGGAAATCACGATTACTACACTGGTATAAAAGCCATGAGGCGGGGTTTCTCAAAGACCCGGATATCCATGCTGAGCGATGGTCGCCTTGCGGCCAACGGGCTAGACGGAGTGTTGAATATCATAGGTGTGGAAGACCCGGTCTCAGGCTGGGCAACAGACGCCCAATTTGGGGATTTGGGGAAGGTCTCCGAACTGGTTGTTCCTGATCAATTCAACATGCTGCTTTCTCACAGGCCGGGAATATTCAAGGTATGTTGTGATGTGGACATCCAACTAACCCTGGCAGGTCATACCCATGGCGGACAGTTCATTGTTCCGGGGGTGGGAGATCGGGGATTTTCCCTCGCAGGTCTTTTCGTTACGTACACCCATGGTCTTTATGAGTCAGAAAGAGATCGAGAGGTACGCATGTACGTAAGCAGGGGCATAGGCACCATCGTTGCCCCAGTCAGGCTTTTTTGTAAACCCGAAATCGTTGAAGTTACGCTGACTGCAGCCTGAGGCTCTAGAGCCATGACGCCTCCCTGGTGGGGCCTACGCAGAGGCCGATTGGATTTGATATTTCTTCATCTTGGTTCTGAGTGTCTTGCGGTCGATGCCGAGCAATCGAGCAGCTCGGCTCTTATTTCCCTCCGTGCGTTGAAGGACCTTCATAATGTGTAGGCGCTCCATTTCCTCCAAGCGCAGCGGTTCCCTGGTAAGCACACTCGACAGCACTGTATTGGAATAGACAAGATCTTGTGTAGTAATTGTCTTGTTCCGGGCAAAGACCACCAGACGCTCCACAGTGTTTTCCAGTTCCCGGACGTTTCCTGGCCAACTGTATGCCGTCAGTGCCTTCATCGCATCGGGGGAAAGATCCTCGATCGGCTTTCCCTGTTTCCTGCTAAAGTCGGCCAAGAAATGGTTCACCAGCAGTGGAATATCTTCTTTTCGCTCTCGCAGGGGAGGCAAGTGAATCGAGACCACGTTGAGTCGGAAGAAAAGGTCTTCACGAAATAGGCCGTCGGCTATGGCCCTTTGAAGATTGCGGTTGGTAGCTGATATGATGCGGACGTCTACCTTCACCACCTTGTGATCGCCAATCTTGGATATGCGCTTTTCTTCCACAGCCTTGAGGAGTTTGGCCTGGACCTCTAGGTTGATATTGGATATCTCATCGAAGAACAGCGTTCCTCCGTGGGCCATTTCAAACTTTCCACGTTGTGTGGCGTCAGCCCCGGTGAAAGCGCCCTTTACATGACCGAAAAGCTCGCTTTCAAACAACGTCTTGACCAGAGAGCCACAATCCACCGATATGAAAGTGTGTTCGTGCCGCTCACTCATTTCATGAATTTTGCGAGCTGCAAGCCCTTTGCCCGTGCCACTTTCCCCCTGTAGCAAAACCGTACTGTCTGTGGGAGCGACCATGGCAATCATCTCCTGAACCTTGTCCATGGCCAAGCTCTTGCTGATAATTTCTGTGTCGCGGGATTCCTGCTTGAGACGTTGCTTCAAATAGAGATTTTCGATGGCCAGCTGCCTATTTCTCAATACTCGGTTAACCAGCTTAAGTAGTTCATCAGGCGTAAAAGGTTTGGCGATGAAGTCAAAAGCCCCGAGTTTGATAGCCTTCACAGCTGTCTTAATCGTGCCATATCCCGTGATGATGACCACAATGGCTTCAGGGTCCCGCTCCTTGATTGTGGCTAAGATGCTCAGCCCATCTTCGTCAGGCATTTTGAGATCGAGCAGAATGAGGTCGAACGACCATCTTTGAAGCCATTCTAGACCCTTACGGCCGCTTTGTGCCAAGGTCACACTGTGACCGTGACGGCTCAGAGTCTGGTTGCAGGCATCCCGCATAAATGCATCGTCATCTATAACCAGAATATTATAACTTGCTTCCATGAATTCTGGCTCCGGCTAAAGACACGCCGTCACAGTTATTGCAACTTCGGAGTCTGGGATTGCCCGCCTCCTCGTGAGGATTGCTGGCGCTTCGGAAAGTCCACTCAGATGGTTAATGAGGCATGTTACGCTGTGGCGGCTTTCTTACCCATCCGGGCCGGCGCTTCCTTAGCTATAGGCAAGAGGACGGTAAACGTAGATCCTTGTTCTCTGCGACTCTCAGCAGAGATAGTACCCCCGTGCAGTTCCACGATCCCCTGACTGATTGAGAGGCCCAGCCCAGTTCCTTTGACTCTTTTCTTGGTGGTGTAAAAGGGTTCAAAGATGCTTTCCATGTGTTCATCGGCAATGCCTTGGCCCGTGTCTGAACAC
>CP070769.1:1939289-1942901 GCA_020347085.1 Desulfobacterales bacterium | reverse complement strand
GATGACTATGTGATTCTGCGCGACTTGTTCCTAGAAATCGAGGTGGGGACATTCCGCTTGGAATGGGTAGAAAGCTATGACGCTGCTATAGAAAGAATGGTGCGCAATGAATATGATGTTTGTCTTGTCGACTACCTTCTTGGTGAGCGCAATGGGTTGGAGTTAATGAATGAAGCCGTTAAACATGGCTGCCATACCCCGATCATTTTGCTCACCGGCAAGGGCGCTCGCGAAGTGGACCTGGCAGCGATGAGGGCAGGGGCTTCGGATTATCTCGACAAGGGCGAGATCGGACCAGCTCTGCTGGAGCGTTCTATCCGGTATGCCATTGAGCGCAAGCGCACACAGGAGGAGCAAGAAAGGTTAATCACCGAACTCCGACAGGCGCTCGCGAAGGTGAAACAATTGAGCGGTCTGCTGCCCATGTGTGCGTCTTGCAAGAAGATACGGGATGACAAAGGGTATTGGAATCAGCTTGAGGCTTATATTTCTGAGCACTCCGAGGCAGATTTTAGCCATGGGATATGCCCCGACTGTGTCAAAAAACATTATCCTGAATATGCCCACGCCTTTGACGCCTATGAAAAGAGTGGGCGTAAGGCCACATGAGCGGGTGTCGAAGTCAGAGGAACGAAAACCGGATAGTGAGTTGAAAGGCGTAGGGGGTAAAGTTCCTGTTCAAAGAATGCCGGACGCCTTATGCAAAGGGTCTGTTTAAGACCTGTTCTTGGTTGGTTCGGCTATCCCTTCCCTGTTGATGACATCGTCAGCATCCCAAGCCACGACGTGAGGATCATCTTTGACGTTCTGCTGATGTTCCAGTTGAAGCTGGGATTTAGCATTATATTTATATTCTAGCTCCAGTCTATGCTTATCCACCTCCACCTGGCTGTCCATAGACTTTTTTGCCAGGAGATACTTCAAGTAGATAACCCACACCAAGAGTCCGAAAGCGAGAAAACCAACAAGGAGAATGATCCACCTGAACCGCATAATGGTATCAAGGCTGACCTCTCCGACGTATATGAGCAAATTAGGCAGAACCCAGTACGCAATAACCGCCAGGAAGGCCACCACCGCGATTATAAAGATGTTGAACCTGTTTACGCCGCCAATAATCTTTTCCAGCCGCGTTTCGTACCGGGATGTCTGCCTGTCTCTCACGTCCCCCTTTGCTTCCTCCCCATAGAAAAGGGCCTCATAAGCCTTGAGGATAAAGGCAAAGAAGAGGAACATTCCGAGCGGGATGCCAAAGGCTGCGACAAACCAGGCCCTGAATGGAAAGGGAATGTCTGTCTTCACGAGTTTCCGCTGATAATCCTGTACGGACCCATGAGTCATTCTGAACTGGTAGACATTAAAATCATTTAAGTTCTTACCATCTGTTTCGTATATGAGATCGCCGTTCTTGTCCCAGAACTGCAGCTTGTAATGTTCTCCCGACCGGAGCGCAGCCACAGAAAAAATGCCAAGCTCGAGCAGCAGCAGAACCACGGTAATGGCAACAAACACCGTTCTGTTCCCTTTGATTATGGTTAGCGTGCTCTTGCCTTCTGGCATGCTGCCCTTCCTTCAGACGCAAGCAGAGGATGATACGTGTGCGCCCCCTGCAACTACGATAGAGGCATTTTCGCCTTGTTGTCTCAATGGTACAAATTTTTTTAACACAGATCGGCCTGAATATTCAAGCGGCACATCCTCAGGCCTGCAAATCTTGTGCGCAACATTCTCATCAAACCGAAGCGCCTGTTATCACCAAGCCTTTGGCACGAATCACCCAAGCGAAATTAAAGGCGAAATCAGAAAAAGGGTCCTACGGCACCTTGACACGTCCAAGTTTTTCGGGATAAACAGATTCTTGGCAACGGGTTCCATACAACGCAATCTGAGGAATCTGAGACATGCGCGTGGCCATGTATTACAATAACAAGGACATCCGGATAGAGGAGATGTCTGTCCCCAGCATAGGCCCGGGTGAAGTATTGGTTCGGATTGAGGCCAGTGGCATCTGCGGCAGCGACGTGATGGAATGGTATCGGATCAAGCGGGCACCCCTCGTCCTGGGCCATGAAATTGCTGGAGAAGTTGTTGAAGTGGGAGAAGGGGTTGATCGCTACAAGAAGGGAGACCGAGTCGTTGCATCCCACCACGTTCCGTGCAACACCTGCCGGTACTGCCTCAGCGGCCACCACACGGTCTGTGACACCTTACGGGGCACCAGTTTCGATCCAGGCGGCTTTGCCGAGTATGTGAGGCTGCCGGCCATCAATGTGGACCGGGGTGTATATCATGTCCCGAACGAGGTCTCCTTTGAAGAAGCGACCTTTACTGAACCCCTGGCTTGTGTGCTTCGAGGGCAGAGGATTTTAGGACTTAGGCCGGGTGAGACGGTTCTCGTGATTGGCAGTGGCATTGCAGGACTGTTACACATCCAGCTTGCCTGCGCCACAGGTGCAGGACGGGTATTAGCCACAGATATCAGTGATGCCCGCCTGCGTGCCGCTAGGACCTTTGGGGCCGATGCCGTCATACATGCGGGTGACAACGTGCCATCTGAGATACGACGTGTGAATCATGGCTGGCTGGCAGACAAAGTCCTGGTATGCACGGGGGCAACGTCGGCCAATCTACAGGCCCTGGAATTCGTAGAACGCGGAGGTGCCGTCCTATTCTTTGCGCCAACCGATCCGGGCGTTATCCTTCCCATCTCTGTAAACGATCTCTTTTTTCGAAACGACGTAACCCTCACGACCTCTTATGCCGGAAGCCCAGCAGATCATATTGCGGCCATGGAGCTTATTCGTGCGGGGCGTATAGATGTAGGCAAAATGATTACGGACCGGCTGAGCCTCTCAGAAACCAGCAAGGGGTTTCAGTTAGTGGCTGAGGCCCAGGAGTCCATCAAGGTCATTGTCGAACCACAAAGATAGCCTCAGATAGAGGACGATGGAACCGCTGTTGCATAAGCCAGTGGCTCATCGATAGGCTCCACGTTGCCCTAAGAGCATGCATCATTGACGTTTGAATAGGAGAGACCTTTGCATAACACCTTGAAACGCCCCTCATGAGGTTTTTGGGGTACCCATCCGGGCGAAGTGAACGGCCCCAGTGGGCAAATCCTAAACTCTTTGAGGCCGTTAGGCCGAGTTTAGCGCAAGGTTTCACTACGTGCTAGGATTTAGTGAGCAAGCCCGTAGATGGGTCAAAAAGCTCATGTAACGAAGTGAGAAGGGGTTATGCAAAGGTCTTTGGTTGCGTCCTCGCGTGTTTGGGTCGTTACGCTTTGCCGCCGCGAACTGACTAATCTTTCGTACCTGTCATGCCTTTTGGGGCAAGCTCTGCTATGTCTACCAGCTGGCACGGACGTTGTCAAAGCCTTTCGGGCTTGAGAAAAGAAGGGGGGCATGGTAAACAAAGCACCTGAAGTCACTAAGATGTTTAAGGTGAGCTAAAGTTCCGCATACATGAAGTCATCAGCCACTCGGGGATTGCAGTTCCGGGATGAAAGGAATGCTATGGGATCTTCATTCCGTTTATCTCTCAATGTTTTAATTACTTTGACATTCGGACCTATAAGTCATATTAAGGCCGCCGTGACGGTAGTGGTCACAG
>CP070769.1:1932692-1939189 GCA_020347085.1 Desulfobacterales bacterium | reverse complement strand
GGAAGCCCTATCACCGTGGAAAAGCTGAAGATGATTGAGGAAGCTGAAGCGTTTCTTGTAGAGAGAGGATTTAGGCAATGTAGGGTAAGGCATCACGGATCTACGGCAAGAATTGAGGTGGAGGGTTCAAGGATAGAAAGGCTCCTGGAAAATGATCTCAGAAAAGCGATTGTGCAAAGATTCGGAGAGATCGGCTTCTTGCATGTTTCTTTGGACCTGGAAGGTTACGTGTCCGGGAGTATGAACCGGACGCTCGAGAAGGACTAGAGTGGAAATGGGGTGGGAGGACATAGAGGATGAGTAAGGTGGTTATGGAGGATGCCTTCAAGCGCTTTACGTTCGATCAGGACAAGGTGCTGACCCCTCAAGAGACGGTGCAAAGGTTTAAGGACAAACTAAAAGAGGTGGATCTCGATATCTTGGAAAAAACCGTGAGAATCGATAACGGCAGATTAGACATCCCCGTTTTTTTTAGCCTTTGCGGCCGGGATGCTCGAAAGATCATAGGCACAAAGAAACAGATGGGGAAGGGAGGCACCCCGGAACAATCCGAGGCCAGTGCCGTCATGGAGTTGGCTGAGAGATTCAGCTTTTTCAGTTTTTACAGAGATTCCAAGAATTTTTTTGTTGAGGAATACCGCAATGTCGAAGATCGTGCCCTACCCTTCGAGCTGATTGCCTTATCTGTGCATGACGACTCTGATGAGCTAGACATGGCTCGTGAGGTCTTTTCAAGGATTCCCCTGAAATGGACCTGGGCTTATAACATGACCAAACAGGAAGAAGTGCTCATTCCTTTCAATTGGTTTTTTGCCATCAACGAGTTCAATGGGCCTTCAGCCGGGAACTGTGTGGAGGAAGCGCTCTCCCAGGGCATATGCGAGGTCACGGAAAGGCATGTATCATCCCTTGTGAGCCGGGGAAAACTGAGGTTACCGGCAATTAACATAGACTCAGTCACCGATCCCCTAGTCCTTGAGATGCTGGACAAGTATAAGAGAGCGGGCGTTAGGCTATTTGTCTCTGATTTCTCCCTCGATACAGGTATTCCGAGCGTGGGCGTGCTCGCTTATGATCCGTCCACCTTCCCAGAACAGAGTGAAATCGTGTGGACTGTCGGCACAACACCCAACCCTCAGAAGGCTTTAAGCCGAGCCTTGACAGAGGTTGCCCAGCTTGCAGGCGATTTCAATACATCCTCCAACTACGTGGCCAGCGGTCTGCCGAAGTTCAGAACCCGTGAGGAAGCCGATTTTGTGATGCATCCCCCCCATGAAAAAGACATTACAGAACTGCCAGACCTTTCTAGTAACAACATTAAGGTGGAAGTCGAAAACTGCATTGCTGCTCTGTCCCGAGTTGCCATGGAGGTCGTTGTCATCAATGTTACGCATCCCAGGCTGAAAATTCCCTCTTTTTACACGATCATACCAGGGGCCCATTTCCGTGAACGGGCCATGGGAACCAGCGTGGGTATGTTCACTGCCAAGCTGATAGCAGAAAGCGGTGACCCTGAAAGGGCAATAGCTGAATTAGAAAAGGTGGATGCCTTGATGCCGGGAAAATACTACGTGAAGTTCTACTTAGGGTCCTGCCATCTTGCTGTGAATGACCTGTCAAAAGCATTGACGTTTTTTGAGCAAGCTTTGGAGCTTGATCCAAGTCATGAAGATGTGGCCAGTATTTACTCCTATATGGGAGTCTGCTTGAAGGATTTGGGTCAATACCGACAGGCCATTGCCGTCCTCGAAAAAGCAGAGGACTGCGACAACGAGAGGACCGACGTTTACAACCTGATGGGATTCTGTCACTTCAAGTTAAAGGAGCATAAAAAGGCCATTCAATGTTTCCAGAAGGTGGTCCGTCTGGATCCCGGTTCTGCCATTGATTATGCCAACATCGCTTCTAATTATCGGGATATGGGAAACAAAGAACAGGCCATTCGTTATTATGAATTGGCCTTACAACTCGATCCCACCATAGACTTTGCCAGGGATAGTCTACGCAGACTGCAACAATAGACTTATAACTGAATCAAGCGCGAACAAAATGGGAAAAATATGTGTTTTCAATTTTCCATGCAGTCTGTTTACGATCCATTAAGATCACATATGGATGATCTCGGAAAGGGTCATCAAGAGCACGGCACAGTGAAAAGCTTCAGACGCAAGGCGCATACCTCTTTTCAAGCCGCCAGGCGCAATGTTGAGAAGTGGGGCGTACGCATGGTACGTTGTAACGATTCACTCTGTTATTACGCAGAGTGTAATACTGTTTGCAATAGATAATGCAAAAATTGGGTCATCACGGGGTATCTCTTTTTGAGTCAGGTCAAATCTCACCCAGCTTGTCAGGGGCAGAATGCATTGGGCAACACGAACCAGGCACACGTAGATGTGGCTTACAAGCTCAGGCGCTCATTGTAAAAGCGGTAAGACCCTATGCCGGACATGGTGCCGTTTGGATACCTGCCAGGCAATATTCCGTGACCTGACCTCAAAAAGAGATACCCCGTGATGACCCATACACATTCGGCTACGTGGATGTGCAAACTATGAGATGCTCTCCATAATAAATCGGCTCCGCCGTCCCGCGTTGTGAGAATATAACGGGGCGGGGATGCATGCCGTTGCAGAGGGACGCAAACGGACTTTTTGCAGAGCCTTCAAATATTGTTGCCTATTTGTTTTAAACCTGTTAAACGCTGGTGGCGTTCTGGGGGATGCCACCAGGTTTTTGCCATTGTTGGGTGAGACCGCGCAGCAATCTCATTCACTCTCTTAACTTTCCACTTGGGGGATATCTCGAATTTTTAACGCAAATCGCAATCGCAGAGTTTTTTTGAGGTGCCTATGCCCTATCGTATGGTCTGCTTAGTTAAACAGGTTCCTGACACGCGGAATATAACGTCTGACGTATTGCGGGAAGACGGGACAGTAAATCGTCAGGCTCTGCCAGCCGTTGTCAACCCCGATGACCTTTTCGCCCTGGAAATGGCCCTTGGCGTTCGGGATCAACACGGAGGTGAAATTACCGTCATCTCCATGGGACCGCCATCTGCGGTCGAAGTGCTCAGGGAGGCCCTGAGTCGAGGGGCTGATCAGGCTTTCCTTTTGACGGATAAGCGTTTTGCAGGTGCAGACACCCTGGCTACATCACATGTGTTGGAAAGGTCTATTAGGAAAATCGGCCATTTTGATCTCATATTCTGCGGCAGGCAGGCCATTGACGGTGATACGGCTCAGACCGGCCCTCAGATAGCCGAAAAGCTCAATGTACCACAGGTGACGTTTGCAGAATCGATCGAGGAGCTGAACGGAGATGATATCATCATTCGACGTACAATCGAGGGAGGATATGAGCGAATACGCGGCAGGCTTCCACTTCTCATTACAGTAACGAACACGGCAGACAGACCGAGGCCACCATCTGCAAAACGCCTCATGTTTTGGAAGAAGGGGAAAAGCCTTCTGGGTGTTCAAGATGGCGAGGAACGAGACAGGCTTGCAGGGAAAGGGCTCTTGATACCCCTGTGGGATCTTGAAGAGCTTGGGTGTCCTGCCAACATCTGTGGTTTTCAGGGGTCCGCAACTTGGATCAAGAGTGTAGAGAGTGTGAAACTGACGGCTCGAGAGACCAGGCGTTTTGATACGTCTGACCAGGGAATCACAGGCCTGATGAATGAATTGCGAAACGAGCACATCATTTGAGCAGAAAAGTCATGGAAAACAGTGTTTGGATATATGCAGAAAACGAAGAGGCAATTATCTCAGATGTAAGCCTTGAGCTTCTTGGCAAAGGCAGGGAGCTTGCTGATCGATTAGAGTCTAAGCTGGTTGCTTTCATGATTGGAGACAGCATTTCTGGGTTGGCTGATGCCCTGATCGCGCATGGCGCAGACAAGGTCTATGTTGCTGAGCACCCCAAACTGAAGTATTATCTTTCCCTGCCATATAGCCGTATTGCTCTCGAACTCATTAAGGAGCATCGGCCCACCATTCTCCTCATTGGGGCAACGAATAAAGGGAGAGACTTTGCGCCCCGAATTGCTTCCCATATGAGAACCGGGCTGACTGCCGATTGTACGGACCTCCAAATAGGAGATTACAAGTTTGGCAAGAAAACATGGAAAGAGGTTCTTCTGCAGATACGCCCGGCGTTTGGTGGAAATGTTATAGCGACCATTGCAACGCCTGAAACAAGACCTCAGATGGCAACAGTCCGAGAAGGTGTGATGAGGCAGCCGGATCCAGACTACGCTAGAAAGGGTGAGGTTATTTTAATCAAACCGGAGGTCACAGAGGAGGATCTCGTACTCAACATTGTTGAACGGGTTAAAGCTGAAAAGAGGGTCAACCTCAAGTCAGCCAGGATCATTGTTGCAGGCGGCATGGGTGTGGGATCTCGAGAGAACTTTGAAATCATCCATGAACTGGCAAGAAAATTAGGAGGTGAAGTGGGTGCCTCACGAGCTGCCGTAGATGCGGGTTTCATCGGCCGTGAATACCAAATCGGGCAGACAGGTGTTACCGTGCGACCGAACCTGTATATTGCATGCGGCATTTCCGGGGCCATACAGCACAGGGCGGGAATGGAGGAGTCCCAAAGAATCATAGCGATCAACACGGATCCAAATGCACCCATATTTTCCGTAGCCCATTACGGCATCGTGGGTGACCTTCATGAGGCCATTCCCAAGATGATCAAAGCCTATAAGGAGAAAAAATAGAATTGGCCAATTTTTTCACGGATAACGAAGATATTCAATTCTACCTGAGTGACCCGCGTCTTAAAAGAATCGTCGAACTGAGGGAGCAGGGGTACACGGAAAATGAAACGTATCCCTTTGCCCCTGAGAATTTTGAAGACGCCCAGGATAATTTCCGACGTGTTCTTTCCATTGTGGGAGAGATATCCGCTGAGACGCTGGCACCCGCGGCCTCTGCGATAGACCTTGATGGATGCACGCTGGTAGACAATAAAGTGAGCTATGCACCAGGTGCCCAAGAGGCGCTGAAGTGTTTTGCCCAGGCCGATTTATTGGGATTCACGCTCCCTCGCAAATACGGAGGTCTGAACTTTCCAATGGCGATCTACATGATGGCCATAGAGATCGTCTCACGGGCAGACGCAAGCTTTATGACGCTATTCGGTCTGCAAGAAATCGCCGAGACAATTCATGAGTTTGCAAGCCCCGAATTGCAGCAAAAATATCTCCCAAAGTTCAGCTCAGGCGAATACACAGGCGCTATGGTTCTGACCGAGCCCGAGGCCGGGTCAGACTTACAGGCAATCGGCCTGAAGGCGAGTTATGACGAAAAACAAGGATGCTGGTTTCTGAACGGCGTCAAGCACTTCATTACCAATGGTTGCGGAGAGGTTTTACTTGTTCTTGCGCGTTCAGAGGAGAACGTGGCCGGAGGCCGAGGGCTTAGCCTTTTCCTTTGTGAGAAAGGAGAAAACGTCCTGGTTCGCCGGCTGGAACACAAACTCGGCATACGCGGCTCCCCAACATGTGAACTTCAATTCAAGAACTGCCCGGCCCATCTTGTAGGTGCGCGCAAGCGAGGTCTGACACGTTACGTCATGCAGTTGATGAATGGCGCACGGCTCGCTATTGGGGCGCAAAGCATTGGCATCGCGCAAGCAGCATATCTTCAGGCCCTGGAATACGCAAAGCAACGAAAGCAGTTCGGCAAGGCGATTATCGAATTCCCCGCCGTTTTTGACATGTTGTCAAATATGCGCATGCAGATTGAAGCAGCACGAAGCCTGCTGTATGAAGCCTCGATTCTTGTTGACTTGCAACAAGCGCTTGAACGCTACGGGGCAGAAGACAAAGAAACAGCAAAGGAGTCAAAGGAGCTGAAACGCTTTGCCAATCTGCTTACACCGATGATCAAATATTACGCCTCGGAAATGTGTAACAGGGTCGCTTATGATGCAATTCAAGTCTTAGGTGGTGCCGGATATATGCAGGATTATGAGGTTGAACGTATATATCGGGATGCGCGGATAACTACGATCTACGAAGGGACATCGCAGCTTCAGATCATCGGTGCCGTAGGCGGTGTCACCTCGGGTCTTTTCTTCAAACTCATGGAAGATAAGAAGAAAGACAGCTACCCCAAGTCATTTAAGCCGCTGATAGGGAAGATAGACGCGTGTGAAAGCTTACTCAAAGAAGCGGTCAGTTTTGTGAAGGAGCAAAACGACCATGTTTGCACCGATTATCATGCCAGGGGACTGGTGGATATGGCTGTTGAAACCCTGATGGCGATGTTATTGCTGGAAGGTGCCAGCAAGTCGGAACAGAAACTGAACATAGCCAGGAGTTTTGTGACGGACACGCATTTGAGGGTCAAAATGCTTGCCGAGAAGGTTCTCAGCCACGACGCCAAATCAATAGATGAATTCAGACGCCTCCTTGGATAATCTGAGCTACGAGAAGTCGTTTGAAAGCTAAGACTCCTTGGAAAAAGCCCTCCACATAATCT
>CP070769.1:1922517-1932592 GCA_020347085.1 Desulfobacterales bacterium | reverse complement strand
GTCCAAAAACGCTCAATGTCGTTCGGAAAAAACTTTAAGCTGCCTAAGACTATTTAAACTTTCTTTTGAGACATGACACTAGGATAAAGCCTAAAAAACCAGGTCCGGGCCAGGGAGCATCGCACTCATGAAGTACGAGGATGATGGATGACAAGTGACTGGCGCAATGTTCACGGCGCAAGGTGACAGGGGAGAAGCATTTTGCCTTATGCCTAAGGCCTTGCACCGAATACCAGTTCCTTAGACCCAGTACTTCAAGAAGCCCTAATACACCCTTCAGCGCATGGGAATAGAGCGTGCGAGACGCCCCCTCAGGTTCCCATTTCCCACGAAGTCAGATATCTTTTTTGCTCACGCGTGAGGGTGTCAATGGCTATGTTCATCGAAGTCAGCTTCTCTTTGGCAATCATCTCATCGATCACTGACGGGACTGGGTATACGTCAACAGGAAGCCCTTTCTTTCGCTTTACCATGTACTCGACGGAAAGGGCTTGGTTGGCGAAGCTCATGTCCATGACGCTGGGCGGATGCCCCTCTGCAGCTGCAAGGTTTATCAAGCGGCCGTCTGCCAGCACGTTGATCCTCTTGCCGTTTCTTAAAAGGTGCTCCATCGTGAAAGGGCGGATTTGTCTTTTGCTTTTGGTCATACCCTCGAGTGCCGACAAGTTAAGTTCTACATTGAAGTGGCCCGAGTTGCAGACGATGGCGCCATCCTTCATGACCGTAAAATGGGCTTTGCTGATCACATTGACGTCGCCGGTCAAGGTACAGAAAATGTCACCGATTTTGGCGGCCTCCTTGATAGGCATCACTGAGAAACCGTCCATAACGGCCTCAAGGGCCCTTAATGGATCTACTTCTGTCACAATCACGTTGGCGCCCATACCGCGAGCGCGCATGGCCACGCCCCGGCCGCACCAACCATACCCACATACCACAAATCGCGATCCGGCAAGGAGACGATTGGTCGCGCGGATAATCCCGTCTATGGTGCTTTGTCCGGTGCCGTATCGGTTGTCAAAGAGGTGTTTGGTGTTGGCATCGTTTACGGCGATGATAGGGTATTTCAGCACACCCGCGGCTGCCATGCTCCTGAGACGGATGATCCCTGTCGTGGTCTCTTCGGTGCCACCCCTCACGAAGTCCAAGAGTTCCCTCCGTTCTGAGTGCAGTGTGGAGACAAGGTCAGCTCCATCATCCATGGTGTACATCGGCTTCAGGTCAATGACCGCATTGATATGGTCATAATAGGTCTGATGGTTTTCGCCTTTGATGGCAAAGACTGGTATTCTGTCATGCTTTACCAGGGAGGCGGCCACATCATCCTGCGTGCTCAGGGGATTAGAAGCACACAGTCTAACCCTGGCACCAGCGGCCTTGAGCGTTTGCATGAGGGCCGCTGTCTCTGTTGTCACATGAAGACATGCGCCGAGACGTATCCCCTTTAAGGGCTTTTCCTTTTCAAATCTGGCCTTAATTCGATCCAAGACCGGCATGCTCTGTTTGGCCCACGCAACGCGTAGTTTTCCCTGTTTCGCCACTCTTGGGTCCTTAATGTGATATTCCATTCAAACCTTCCTTTCCTCTCTCCATTCCCTTATATGCTCCTTCTCCGATCAACCACTGCCCACGCGTCAACGTTTGGACCGCGTTTTCTTCCTGGGCTTCTTTATGCCTGCCTTATCCTTGAGTACGTCTACCATATTGGTCTTCTCCCACGTAAAGTCTGGATCGTTACGGCCAAAATGTCCGTAACAAGCTGTCTTCTTGAAAATTGGCCGCAGGAGGTTCAAATATTCAATGATCGGTGCTGGCCTGAGGTCACACACCTCGTTGACAATATCGCAGATCCGTTCTCGGGAGACCACCTCGGTTCCGAAAGTATCAACGAGAATGGAAACAGGCCGGGCTACACCGATGGAGTAAGCCAGTTGCACCTCACATTTTCTGGCTATCCCTGCCGCTACAATATTCTTAGCAACATGTCTTGCCATGTAAGAGGCGCTCCGGTCGACCTTGGACGGGTCTTTGCCTGAAAAACAGCCACCCCCGTGACTCCCCTGGCCACCGTAAGTATCCACAATGATCTTTCTGCCGGTCAGGCCGGCATCTCCCATAGGTCCCCCAACCACGAAGCGCCCTGTCGTATTGATAAAATATTTGGTGTCTCCATCGATCATTTTTTTGGGCACAACCTTCTTTATGACTTCCTCGATGATGGCCTCTTTTAATGCAGAATAAGAGATGTCCTCCCTGTGCTGTGCTGCAATCACAATGGCTTCCACGCGTTTTGGCTTGCCTTTTTCATATTGAATCGTGATTTGCGACTTGCCGTCAGGGCGAAGAAAATCGAGTGACCCGTTCTTACGCACCTGTGCCAGACGCATTGTGAGTTTGTGTGCGTAGCATATAGGCATGGGCATCAGTTCAGGGGTTTCGTCGCATGCATAGCCGAACATGAGCCCCTGGTCACCGGCTCCTTGTTCCTTGAAAAGCCCTTTTCCATTCACACCCTGTGCGATGTCAGCAGACTGCTGATCAATGCTGGTGATCACCGAGCAAGTCTCCCAGTCAAAACCCATCGTTGATGAATTGTAGCCTATGTCTTGAATCGTATCCCGGACGATCTGAGGCATATCCACATAACAGGTCGTCGTGATCTCTCCGGCGATAAAAACGAGGCCCGTGGTCACAAGGGTTTCACACGCCACGCGACCCTTTGTGTCCTGCTCCAAGATGCCGTCCAGGATGGCGTCCGATATCTGGTCGGCCACCTTGTCAGGGTGCCCTTCGGTCACCGATTCGGAAGTGAATAGGTAATCTTTCTTAGTCATCTGTCCTCCTTAATCTTGTTATTTTGATCCATAAGGATGATCGAGGGTTCAAATCCTTCAGCCTTTTTGTCATCCATGGTCGTAAAACAGGTTATGATAATTAGGTCGCCTGGCGCTCCTTTTCGAGCCGCTGCCCCCTTGAGGGCGATGGTGCCTGAGCCCGCGGCTTCCTCTATGGCATAGGTCTCGAATCGCTCGCCATTGCTGAGGCTGTAAACCTGAACCATTTCATAAGGCAAGATGTTTGCTGTCTTCATCAGGTCAGCGTCGATTCCCAGGCTCCCCTCATAGTTCAGGTCAACCTCGGTTACCGTGGCCCGGTGGATCTTTGATTTGAGAAAAGTACGAATCATAAGCATTAAATATTGTCGACTGAACTGCAACAGCACGCGCATTCCCTGTCCGGACCCATCGGGACTGCAGGGAGCTTCAATATTGAAGATTAGAAGCGTAAATCGTGCATCTTCAATCGTCAATCTTCCATTGGTTTTAGTATTGCATTGTCTATCAAACGCGTTTTACCTACCCGCACAGCCAGGGCCATCAGGGTTGGCCCCTCAACACGGTCCACGTCTTCGAGGGTTTCCGGGTCGCATATTGCGATATAGTCAATTTGCACATGAGGCTTGGAGCCGATGAACTCTGACGCGCCATGGATGAGTTCTCCGGCAACCGTTATCCCTTCAGCAAGGCTATCCTGGGCCTGTTGAAGCGACTGAAAAAGGGACCGTGCAGAGCGCCTTTCTTCTTCAGACAGATAGGTATTCCTGGAACTCATGGCTAGACCGTCGGATTCCCGCACAGTCGGGACCCCGATAACCCTTATGTCGAGATTCAAATCACGCACCATGCGCCGGATGATGACCAGCTGCTGATAGTCTTTTTCCCCAAAAAAGGCCACCTGAGGTCTGACAATGTTAAAGAGCTTTGTTACCACTGTGGCAACACCCCGAAAATGGCCCGGCCTTGACGGGCCGCAAAGGTGCCGAGGAAGCATCTCTAGATCGACATGAGTCTGGTACGCTTTGTCATACATGGCCTTGGCCTCTGGAGCAAAGATGACATCGACTCCCACAGACTTGGCCAGGGTCACGTCTCGGTCCAAATCCCTAGGATAGTCCTGAAAGTCTTCTGTAGGACCAAACTGTGTGGGATTGACAAAGATACTTACGATCAGGGTGTCTCCATGTTTTCGTCCCTCGCGCATGAGCGCCAGATGACCCTCGTGCAACCAACCCATAGTGGGAACGAAAGCAATGGTCTTGCCGGCATCCAGCAGGCGCGCTGATTCTTGCTGCATCTGATCTATGGTCGAAATAGTTAAGATGTTCGCCTCCGCATGCAAACATAGAAATTTAATCCATTGGTTTCCTTATGTCAATACACCTTGTTTCTCAAATGGGTGATTTGTTCCTCCAAAAACGGTACTTCATGAACCGATCAATTGCGGCAAAGAGGATTGACGTGTTACATAAAAAGAATATATTCTTGGAATACCGGCAGAGAGATTTTCAGCACAAATCTTCAGGAGACTGACAGACCGATGAGCCATCGTAGATTTCGATTGGAACCCCTCGCGTTACAGCCAATTCTGGTTTTGTTCATAGCAGGACTTATTCTTGTTTCGCCTTTCAATAGGCAAGCATATTCTAAAACAGATCCAGGTCCTGAACGTCAAAACGTTACCGATGTTCTAAACAGCCCACAGATCGACCGCATTATCCCTTCGAAACCAGATGATCTGATCGTTGTGTTAAGAAATGGACTTACTGTAATGATTCGTGAGTCTCACGGATCCACGGTGGTTTCATCTCAGGTATTGGTCAAGACTGGATCCATCTACGAAGGCGAGAGGATGCAAGGCGGGCTGTCCCACTACCTAGAGCATGTAGTCTCAGGCGGCACGACCTCCAAGCTGAGTGAAGCTCAGATCAAGCAGCGTCTTCAGGCAATAGGTGGGGTCACCAACGCATATACGGGTTATGAGCATACCGTCTATTTTATCAAGACCACACGGACACACTATCAAGAGGCCCTTGAACTGCTTTTGGGCTATGCAACCGACTGTCAATTTGATGAAACCCAATATCAGAGAGAAAAAGGTGTGATCCTGCAAGAGCTTCAGATGGGGGAAAATGATCCGTCCCGGCAACTATGGTACACATTTATGAAGACAGCATACCGACAGCACCCTGTCCGCTACCCGGTTATCGGCGAAAAGGAGATCTTTCTTAAGATGGATAAAGAGGACCTCGTAGCCCATTATCGCCGATGGTATACGCCAGACAACATGGTTGTCTCAGTGGCTGGAGACGTGGACAAAGTGGAGGCGCTCGGTACAGTGCTTGATTTTGTCGGAACTCTCGAACGCGCTTCAAATCCACCGTATGTTTTTGCGGCAGAACCGGCCCAGTTCGCGCCGCGCAGGGTGGAAAAGAGCATGTCTGTGGCGAGGATTGCACAGGCTAAGCTTGGGTTTCGAACCGTGTCCTTGACCCATCCAGACCTTTATCCCTTGGATGTGCTGGCTGTTATCATGGGCGATGGCCGTACTTCAAGGCTGTACCAGACAGTGCGCGATGAGAAGGGCCTCGTTCTTTCCATCGGTGCGTGGAGCTGGACCCCAACTTTTGCAGAAGGCCAGTTTCTTGTTTCTATGGATCTTGCGTACGAAGATCTATCCAAGGCGATTCATGCTGTGTGGGAAGAGATCTCAGAGGTTCAGAAAAACCCGGTGAGCGAGCACTCTTTGAAACGGGCCAAGAACAAGATCGTGGCGGACCATATCTATGGTCAGGAGTCTGTGCAAAATCAGGCCAGACAACTTGCCTTGGATTGGGTAGCCACAGGTGATCCTTATTTCAGCGATAATTACGTTTCGAAGATCCAAGAGGTAACCCCTGGAGATGTAATGCGAGTAGCCAAAGAATACTTTCAAAGGAACCACATGACCGTTGCGATCGTCAAGCCAAGCGAGGCACCATCGAAAATGGAGGCGTCACCGTTGCCACCTTCTGGCTTGCAGGAAAGCGTTCAGAAAATCGTACTGCCAAACCAGATGACCCTTCTTTTGAAAAGAAACACGGCTGTTCCCATTGTTGTCTTAAAGCTCATGACAAAGGGAGGACTCCGATTTGAACCGGTCGATAAGCCCGGGCTCTCTCATTTTATGGCATCCCTTTTAACCAAGGGGACCAAGAATCGATCCAAGGCCGAGATCGCTAAGGCCATCGAAGATGTGGGGGGATCGATCGAATCAAGTTCTGGATACAATTCGGTGAGTGTCTCCGTTTCCGTGTTGAAAGAACACTTCGACCTAGCGTCAGACTTACTTTCCGACGTGGTTCTCCACCCCACATTTCCAGAAAAAGAGATCGAAAAGCAGCGCAGAGAGACGCTCATGGCTATCGAAAGACTCGATGAGAACTGGGCCACAGAGATTACCCGACTCATCAAGCGGCATTACTACCTGAAGCACCCTTACCGAAATGATGTAATCGGCTCAGCCAAAGCCGTGGAGAGCTTTTCTCGCGAAGAGATAAGAAATTTTTATGAGTCGGTCATGATGCCGAATAATGCGGTCCTGGCGATCGTCGGAGACATCGATCGTGAGACAGTCATAACCCATGTTGAAAAGGCCTTTGAAAACTTTCAGCCCGGGATTTTGGAACAGCCCATCATCGAGATGGAGACCCAGAACATTGTGCAGGACGAAAAGTTTGAGATATTCAACGAAAAGACCTCTGCGGCTATTGTCGTAGGGTACAACGGGCTTACACTCGCTGACCGTGACCGCCCAGCAGTGGATGTGCTGGATGCCATTATTTCGGGGGTCCGATATCCCAGCGGGTGGCTCCACGAGGCTTTGAGAGGAGGGGCCAAAAGCCTGGTTTATGTTGTACATGCCTATCCGGCTTTTGGGATCGATGGGGGGTATTTCGGGGTCATGGCCCAGACTACTCCAGACAATTATGAGAGGGTACTCAAGATTATTCTGGATCAGATAGCCTTGATTCAAAACGTGGAGGTGGACCGTACGACCTTAGAGCAAGCCCAAAGTATGTGCATTACGGCGCACGAGGTTGGCCTTGAAACAATCGCGTCACAGGCCTCCAGTGTGGCTCTCAATGAGATCTTGGGATTGGGCTATGATTATGACGGGAAGTATCCCGACTTTATTAAGCGTGTTCGTGCGGGGGACGTCTTGCGTGTGGCGAAGAAACTTTTTCGGCACCATCTGATTGTAGCAACCAAGCCAAAAGGCCGGTAGAGTTCGTTCATTTTAGGCGCTTCACATTTTTGCTCACTCTTATTTCTGCACCACGAAGCATCCTAAGTACTTTTGAATGATCCCGGCATAGAATTCGATCCCTTCTTCGTCTTCGGCCCCCCTGATTCCTTTGAAAGTAAAAAATGTCAGGCCGTTTTCGTAATTGATTTGCGAAAGAGCCTCGGTCCTTTCGGTTTCTTTTTGCTTGTGTAGCTGATTTCCTAATGCCCGGATCTTCTTTAGCATTTCTTTCTTGACCAAGTCACCGCGATTGGATGCCTTCAGTACCCTGAGCACTACCCAGTAAGATTCAAAATAGGTCTTGAGGAAGCTTGCAAAACACAACAACTTCCGGAAACCTGCTGCCGTAATGTTATACGTATCAGGCAGAGTAGGATGAGGCATAAGTATAGCATCATCGATAAAAGCTTTTAGGGTTTTTCTAACCATATATCCAGGAGTTTTGTCCGCGTCATAGGCAAATTCATACTTAAAGAAATCCTGCAAAAATTCGTAGTCCGAGTGCAAGGCCGATGCCGAGAATTGAAACGCGTCATAGGAGAGAATCGCCAGGGCAGTATAGGCCGCGGGAACAAAAAAATGAATGCAGTTGTTCTTGTAGTATTCGAGGTTTAGGCGTTTGTTTTCCAAGGTCACATACCATTTCTGATCGGTGGCCGTGTCATCTTGTCCCTTTATTCTTTGTCTCTCGATGAACTTTCGATCGCAATACATGGCTAACACGCTCTCCACGGCATTGTATGGATCACCAATGTTTTCTGACAAGCGGGCCTTTTGGGAAAGCAAATAGCTCAGGTAAGTCTCTACATAGACCATAAGCTCTTCTTGGCTGAAACGCGGTTTGGGGTAATTGAGAACAGCAGAGGCGGTGAGTGCCTGAGCCGTGACCACCGATATGCTGTTAATGGCATTGATAATCCGATGTGAGAGGTTGCGGCCCAGAGCCTGGACTTCAGCTTGGTCCATATCCTGGAACGCGGGGTTGGCTCCGGACACCAACGCCTTGAGTGAAATTGGCTCAGCAAATTGAACATATATACGTCCATACCGCTTTTTCAAAACCTTTCGGGCTCGAATCAGTTCCCAGAAGCTTTCTTGCTTCTTCTTAAGTCCTTCCAATTCCTTTAAAATCGCACTTTCTTCCAAAAGGCGATCATATCCAATATAGACCGGTACAAATATCAAATCCCGACAAACGTTATTCTTATATGCGTCCATCAATATAGAAACCAAACCAGTCTTCGGAAGGACGAGTTTTCCCGTTCGGCTTCGTCCCCCCTCAATAAAGAACTCAATATTAACACCCTGTTTAATCAACATATGCACGTATCTTGCAAACACGGCCGCGTACAGTTTTGCCCCTCGAAAAGTGCGTCTAATAAAAAAGGCGCCACTTTTCCTAAAAAGGTTTCCTATGGGCCAGAAGGCAAGGTTGCGCCCGGCGGCTATATGGGGACTTGGCATATTATTGGAAAATAGTAGATAGTTAAGGATCAGGTAATCAAAGTGGCTCTTGTGACAGGGAACAAAGACAAGGGGGGCGTTTGTGGCTGCGATTTTTACCCGGTGCAGGCCTTCCATGTCGAGTGTGACCCCGTCAAAAATGGTCTTCCATATCCATCCAAAAATAGTGACAAGGGTCTGAACCAAGCCTACACTGTAATCCGCTGCGATGTCATCTAAATAGCCATCGGCCTCCTTATAGATCTGACTGACATCCCTGTTTTGGGATTCAGCATAATGATTCATAAAAGCTCGAAAGCGTTCATCTCTTAGTATGAGTTCTTTCAGTTCGGCAGGTGTTTTGAGAACTGGCCCCGTGATGCTCTGACGATGGCGATGCATCCGGTCCAGAAGCCTGTTTCGGAGGCTGAATGAGAGCGGTTCGAGGTCTCGGTTCTGGTTCTTAGGCTCCTCAAGGAATTCCTTCAGGTTGACTGGACCAGAAATTTCCACAAAGGCCTTTTGAGGGGCACGCAAGATAACTGTCCATCGTCGCAGCCGACCCGGGTTTTCCTCACTTCCAAAGATCATGTCCACAAGATTTCTGGGAGGACGGTGGGGCCTTTTAGTAAAAAGGAACCATTGTGGGACGATGTAAATCGGACGATCAATGGAACGCTGGACTTCAATAAGATACTTGAGAGGGTCTTGCCTATCCTGCACGAAGTGCTGATGGAAACCCTTTGGATCGACCAGTGAAAGAAAGGCGGCTGATCCCGCTTCCATTTGGCGTTTCAGAAAACCCGATGTGTAAGGATCTGGAAAGCTTCCGTACCTGAAGAGATGATCCAGGTAGGCCAAGACAACGCGAGCTAGCCTGGAGATCTTCTGCCAGAGAAAGATCCTGTATCCAAAACCGATTTCTGGAAACGGCATCTCTTCTTCTTTATAACGGATGTGATAGAAGAGGTATTCAAAGAGACTTTTATACTTCGCGGCGTAAACGATAATCCCTTTTCTGGACAGTGTTTTTAGGAATCTCGTCTGAGTCGGGTTGATATAGACGTCGGAAAACAACGACTTCAGAATCAGGGATGACAAAAAACCCGATTCCTTTGGTAGATTACAGGTGTAATGATCGTGATGGCCCCGAAGGGCAGCGTCCATCCATTTTCTGATTTTTTCCTTTATCCGTTGAGGCAGTCCCACAGGGTTCCGTCTCTGCATTTAAGGGTGTCGTCGCAAATGGGCCCCGCTTTAGGCGGAATGGAATGCCGGAATGGCAGGTTCAGAGGCAGCTGGCATAAAGACCGGAGCGCAAGGTGGACGAACAAAAATCTTATCGTGAGTGTGTTGCCTCGGGGCTAATACGACCTTTTCAACATCCGACAGGATCAATCATGGTTTCAGGCCATGGTCGAAGACAAGAGAAAGCTTTTTCCCCAAATTACAAATACTTACAACGCACACATCTGCGATGGTTGAACCGGGATGATAGCACAATTTT
>CP070769.1:1918859-1922417 GCA_020347085.1 Desulfobacterales bacterium | reverse complement strand
CAAAAACCTCACGAGGGGCGTTCCAAGGAGTTATGCAAGGGTCTCCCCGTTTAGAATCGGATCGCCTGTATGCTCACGCGGATGCGTTTCACATCCCCAAACTGATGGGACTGTGACCACTACCGTGACGGTGGCCTTAATATGGTTTATAGGTCCGAAAGTCAAAGTGATTACAAAATTGAGGAATCAACGGAATTAAGATCCAATAGAATTTCTTCAATCCCTGAATTTGTAATCCCCGAATGGCTGATGACTACATATATACGGAACTTTAGCTCACTTTAGACATCTTAGTGACTTCAGGCACTTTGTTTACCATGCCCCCCTTCTTTTCTCAAGCCCGAAAGGTTTTGACAACATCCGCACCAGCTGGTAGAAATAGAAGAACTTGCCCCAAAAGGGATGATGGGTATAAATGGTTACGTAGTTGGGCGCGGCAAAGCGTAACGACCCAAACAGTTCAACCACTGACCAAGCATGGGAGGGGTGTCATTATGTCGGAAGAGGTTCTCATCTTCGGAAAGGACACTTGACCTTACACGAGAACGGCCCGTGAGGTCTATGCCAAAGCAGGCAAACCAGTTAGGTATTTGAATGTTGTGGAAGATCCTAAACAACTCGAAGTGATGCTGGAGCACTCAAAAGGACAACGCAAGGTCCCTGTGATCGTAGAAGGAGATTTAGTCACGGTGGGCCTCAACGGCAAAACGTGAGGCGTTTAAGGACATGGCGGGTCCCGTGTGGGCTGGAAGTCAGTGGATGGCACCAGGCGATTACCAATACAAGATATATGATTTCAATGCGTTGTAAGAAATCCCAAGGGTTCAGTCAGGCCTTGAGGAATCCGTTCCCGCTGTATTTCGCTTACCCTTCGGTGAGGCTCGATTCACGCGCTTGGCCGCAGGGGCCGTGGCCTTTCGGGGAGCTCCTTCTATAGAATCGAGGAGTGTAACCCTGCCATCCAGTTTGCCACCTTCTTCAAGTGCAAGGTTCTTGCAAGTCATCTTACCCGAAAAGACACCCGTATTCATTATCCTCACAGTCTCATAGACCGTAATATCCCCTTGACACTCGCCTCCAATAATCATTTCACGCACCTTGGCCTGGACGTTGACACGGCCTCCTTTAACGGTAATGATCGTATTGCCAGTCAGGGTACCTTTCAAGGAGCCTGCTACGATTAATTTTCCCTTTACATTAAGGGTTCCATCCACTTGGCAGTCTTTGTCGATGATGGAAACGCTTTCTTTTTTTGGGGGCATGATATGCTCCTTCAACCAATTGACCGCAGAACTGAGTGTAAGGGGTTTCTGGCTAGCCATAATTCTTCATCCCATGCAATACGTTCGTTATTCCCCTGGTGAGCGAGGTTCTGCATAGAGCAAACGGGAGCGCGGTGCTCCCTTATGATCGAAATACTTAGCCGACCTCAAAAACTTTTTCTATCAAGAGATGCCCTGCATCCGAATAGGCATATATAATAGCGCTCTTGAAACGCCTTATGGCACTGACATCTGTCAACGTTCCGCGAATAAATGTATAACGGGCAATAGAAAAATGGTGTCCGCTTTTGAAGTCGCTGGGTTTGCCGTCCGCAAGAGGCGACGGCGGGAATGCCCTGGGTGTCTCTCCGGAATCCTCTCTGGGTTCGAGAACTAGGAAGGCATATCCTGCAACTTTTCCGCCTTCCCGGTCAATATTTTTCACCTTAAACTTGAATTTGAAGGCATTTCCCACAGGCTCGTACCAGATCTGGAGATCTTCAACAGATACCCTGGCCGTGGATATGGGTGGAGCAAGCTTGCCTGCCTCAGGTGGTGAGGAAGATTTTGCCGGGGCAGGACCCGTCCGTTCCGCAACTTCCGATGCCTCGTCTTTGGCCGTGTCGGCAGGGCGAGCTTTGTCTTTTTTCGCAGCCCACTTGACCCTGTCTTCTAACAACATCAAACGAACCAAGGCCTCTTCTTTGAGGTTTTCGGCATTCTCAAGCTGTGACGTGAGTTTATTCACGCCCTTCTTCAACTCTCTGTTTTCTACGCGGACCAGGTTATAGGACACCACGGAATAGACAAAAATGCTCAAACCCACAGCAAGGCAGACTAGCAGGGCGACGAGCACGGGTCTCGTTACCTGAAACGAGGCTACCTTCCCGAGATCACCGATCAACAGGAGGGTCCAGCGCGTCTGGGTTTTGTACTTACGGGCTGTGCTTTTTACTCGCGAATGCTGTGCCATGTTTCTCGGTAGATTCTCCATGCCTCTCCGATGCGTTTGAGTACAAGGCGCTTGGTGCCCACAGCCTGGTGCCCAGTTGAATCATATCGCTGCAAAAATTTCGCCGTGCTTCGCTCCGGTCCCTGCTCGATGCTCAGGCCCTCAATGTGAACCTGAATTGAATCATAGAGACTGTTCAGGCTTTGCTTATAACGTAGCCAGCCTCTCAGATCCATCCCCTTGGCCTGAAAATCCGGAGCGTAACAGGCGGCATATCGCTGTATGTCCTTGGAACTCCAAGCATCGGCCCATTCGGCAACTAGATATGTGATCGCCTTACGGTCCGTGAAAAGCCGTCCCAAGTGATTCACGGCGGTGACTAACGGGGGATTGGTGCCATGGTTCGCGTCATCCGGCTGAAAAGTTTCTCCTGCAATCTTCCAAGATCTCCCGGTCCTTTCCAGGAAGAGTTTCTTTGTGCTCACAGACCTGATCTCGGGCCCCAAGTGCATGACCTGATCAAAAAGGGCAACGGCGCAAGGGTTTCCGCGCAAGAGCGTCACGTTCTGAAGACTCATGCTAAAAGGGGCTTGGACATGTTTCTGGAAAGAACGAATCCTATCCCACGCCCTCTGCAGGGCGTTAAGGTTTTCATAGGGCTCGGTATAACAGGCGCTGAAACCCACCCAGTCTCCCCTGACAAAAGCGGTTCTCCAGCCATTCAAAAAGCTTATGAGACTTTTCTTGTCTTCCACTTGGCCCTTAGCAGGCAACATCTCCACCTTTTGTGTAACGATGATCGGCGTGCGGTTTAGTTGGATGTATTGAGAGAGCACTTCAAGATCGTCATTGTTCATGACGATGCAGCCATTTGAATCACGCGGCTTAATCGGCTTGTCGGTCCCGTGCAGCCAAATGTTATTTCCTTCCCGCTCGAACTTTCGATCTAAGAAATTGGGATAATCCATCACAAAGGCCCCGATGCCATAAATAGGAGCTAAATACCTTTTCTCAAAAGCCGCTGTAAAAAAGTAAATTCCCTCCGGAGTCCTCCGGTCTCCGGATTTCTGCTTTCTTCCAGCAACCTCACCCGTAGAGCAGGGAAACTCGTGCCTTGGAGAAAAGGTGTCCAGGTAATCGTAAACCATGACACGCTGTGTTTCTTTTTCAACAAGTATCGCATAGGAGGGGGTGCCATCCTCGGAGCTGAAGCTGATCAGTGGATCAGGAATGCGCTTGACCTGTGGCTGATGCCGGTCAGAGACTCCCAGGGCAAGGACCGCAGACGAGGTTCCAAAGATCAGCAAGCATACGGAGACGAAGATTGATAGCCCGCGGAAAAGT
>CP070769.1:1911909-1918759 GCA_020347085.1 Desulfobacterales bacterium | reverse complement strand
GGGCGTATCAATGTGTACGAACCCAAAGGAATCTATCAGATTATCATCGAATATCTAGAACCCGAGGGAGTCGGTATCCTTCAGTTGGCGTACGAACAGCTTAAGGCCAAGTTGGCTGCGCAAGGACTATTCGAGGAAAAACATAAGCGTGCCCTTCCCTTCTTACCCCAGAGGATTGCGGTTGTAACTTCGCCTACCGGCGACGTCATTCGAGACATATTGAATGTAATCGATCGAAGGTATCCAAATGTTGGGGTGGTAGTTGCGCCAGTCAGGGTTCAGGGAGAAGGCGCTCCCAAAGAAATTGCCGAAACGCTCTATTTGCTGAATGAGCAGGATCATGCCGATGTTATCATAGTTGCCCGCGGAGGCGGTTCCCTGGAAGATCTTCAGGCCTTTAACTCAGAGTTGGTTGCCCGCGCTATTTTTTCCTCTCAAATTCCTGTGGTTTCCGCTGTGGGCCATGAAACAGACTATACCATTGCGGACTTCACAGCAGATGTGCGTGCCCCAACACCCTCTGCCGCAGCCGAGTTGATCGTTTCCGTGAAACAGGAACTTGTCAGAGACATAGAAAGGGTATTCGATGCGTTGAAAAGGGTCATGTCAAAAAGGCTGACGCTCTTGAGAGAACGGGCTCTGCAGGTGTCTGGACGCCTTATCCACCCCAGGAGGCAGATTGCCGACTATCGGTTGCGCCTTGACGATGTATCTTACAGAGTCGTGCGAGGATTTTGGAGGGAATTCGAGAAGATGAGAGATCGACTGCATGTGACGCGGGCTCGCCTCACGCGATGCAGCCCCCAATTGTTGATTCAGGATCTTGATACAAAACTTCAACACTATGGCCAAAGCCTTTCTTCTGCAATGCAGTTTTATTTACAATCAAAAGGGGGCGGGCTTGACACCACGGTAGCCAGGCTGAAGGCGCTCAGCCCGTTGGCGATCTTGGAGCGTGGCTACAGCGTGACACGCGTTTTGCCTGAATACGCTCTGATTAAAGATGTTCGGCAGGTAAATGTGGGACAGCGGGTGGAAGTCACTGTTTCGAAGGGTGCGATGGTGTGCCGCATTGAGAGGAAACAAGAGAATGGCCAAACAAACATTTGAGAATGCTATGAAACGCCTCGAAGCCATTATCCAGGAACTGGAAGGTGGGGACTTGTCGCTGGATGAGGCCTTGAAAAAGTTTCAAGAAGGTGTCAAGCTGTCAAAGTTTTGCTCAAACAAGTTAGATGAGACAGAGAAAAAGGTCTCTATTCTTCTCAAGGACGAGGAAGGCAACGTTCACGAGCAGCCGTTTTCGCCCGAAAGCAGCGAAGATGATTCCACGGCGTAAGAATAATACATTGCTCTAAATCCTTTTTCTCGCTCCTATTGCCCTTCATGTTTGACCTTAAAGCTTACCTGAAAGCTAAACAGCAGACCGTCAATGCTGCCCTTGATCAACTTTGGGACCGCACGGAGCCCTACCCTACCCGCTTGGTTGCAGCCATGCGTTATTCTCTTGAAGCCGGGGGCAAACGGTTGCGCCCCATCCTATGTATGGCAGCTTCGGAGGCCGTAGGCGGCTCTGAGGCCGATGTGATATCAGCTGCGTGCGCTCTGGAGCTTATTCACACCTATTCGCTGATCCACGACGATCTCCCGGCCATGGACGATGACGACCTTCGCCGCGGCAAACCAACATCTCACAAGGCATTTGATGAAGCAACTGCCATATTGGCCGGAGACGCATTGCTCACGGTTGCCTTTGAGGTTATAGCGACTGCCGGACGCGAACAGAGACGTGATGCATTGAAGTGGCTGGAGGTGGCGTATCTGATTGCCCGGGCTGCAGGATACTCCGGCATGGTGCAAGGCCAAATGATGGATCTTACTGTTGAGGGCAAAGAGATCACTTCAGAAGAACTTGAGCGGCTTCACCACTTTAAGACTGGGGCGCTTATTGAAGCGTCTTTGAAGGCTGGGGCACTCCTTGGTGGAGGGAACTCCCAAGAGGTCGCAGCCCTGGGGCGTTATGGCCGACATATCGGTCTTGCGTTTCAAATGGCTGACGACATACTTAACGTTGAAGGAAAACCCGAGATGCTTGGCAAACCTGTAGGGAGTGATCAGGCGCACCAGAAGGTCACGGGTCCATCTTTAATCGGGTTGGAGCAGGCTAAAGTCCGTGCCGGCGAATTGGTCGATCGTGCCTTGGAAGAGCTAAAGATCTTTGGTATAAGAGGCGAGCCCCTTGCCGCCATAGCACGGTATATTGTTGAAAGAGACAAATGAGCCTATCGCGTGCCAGAAGCAAATCAAGCTGAGGTACTTAGGGCTCCTAGAATAATGCCCATATGGGCCACAAGGTTACAGTGAAATACTTAGATCAAATAAATTCTCCACAAGACCTCAAACGCCTGGAGCGGTCTGACCTTCCAAAACTGGCCAGAGAGATCCGAAAGGTGATCATCGAAACCGTGTCCCGAACGGGTGGACATCTGGCACCCAGTCTGGGCGTGGTCGAATTGACCATAGCCTTGCTCTACGTTTTTGATCCACCAAACGACAAGATCATATGGGATGTCGGCCATCAGGCCTATGCCTACAAACTCTTGACAGGGCGAAAAGACCGATTTCATAGCCTTCGTCAACACGGCGGCCTGAGCGGCTTCACTCGCATGAGTGAAAGTCCTTATGATGCCTTTTCAACAGGGCATGCCAGCACGTCTATTTCTGCGGGACTGGGCATTGCCTTTGGAAGGTGTTTGAAGAAAGACAACGGTAAGATTATTACCGTGATCGGCGACGGTTCCATGACCGGCGGCCTTGCTTATGAAGGGTTGAACCAAACCGGCGATCTTCAAAAGGGCTTGATTGTCATCTTGAATGACAATGAGATGTCCATTGCTCGCAATGTAGGGGTGCTGTCTTCGTTTTTAAGCAGAAAACTCTCGGCGAAACATTTTTTGGCCCTGCGGGAAGAACTCAAAGATTTCTTAAAATCCCTTCCAAGGTTTGGAGATGACGTTTACAACTTGGCCAAACGAACCGAGGAGTCATTCAAGGCGTTTGTGACGCCGGGCATGCTGTTTGAGGCATTCAATTTTAATTACTTCGGGCCCATAAAAGGCCATCGACTGGACCACCTGATCGACACGCTGCAAAATGTCCGGGAGATGAACAAGCCCGTTCTGTTTCACGTAACAACGACAAAAGGCAAAGGTTATCCTCCCGCAGAGCAGAACCCGACGTATTTTCACGGGGTCGGGTTATTTGAAATCGAGACGGGCAACGGCATCTCTGCAAAACAGAAACCACCCACCTATACGGAAGTATTCGGAGAAACTTTGATAGAGTTGGCCCGTAAAAACGAGAAGATCGTCGCTGTGACAGCAGCTATGCCGGAAGGAACCGGACTGTCAGCCTTTTCCGAGGCCTTTCCTGAACGTTTCGTGGACGTGGGTATTGCCGAACAGCATGCCGTGACTTTTGCTGCCGGATTGGCCACAGAGGGATTGCGTCCGGTGGTAGCCATCTATTCGACCTTCTTGCAGCGGGCCTATGATCAGATCCTGCACGATGTGTGCCTTGAAGGCCATCCGGTCGTGTTTGCCATGGACCGAGGAGGCATCGTGGGTGAGGATGGTCCCACGCATCACGGCCTCTTTGATCTCAGTTATTTACGCGGCTTGCCCAACATGGTGGTCATGGCGCCCAAAGACGAAAACGAATTGCGACACATGTTGAGTACTGCTGTGACACATCCTGGACCCATTGCCTTCAGATATCCGAGAGGCTCGGGAGTCGGGGTCCCTATTGAAAAAGAAATGCAAATGCTGCCCATAGGAAAGGCAGAGATCCTGACCACAGGAACCGATGCAGTCATCCTGGCTATTGGCGCCACAGTCATGGTGGCTGTTGAGGCTGGAAAACAACTTGAAGATCAAGGCATTTCAGCGACAGTGGTGAACTGCCGTTTTTTAAAACCGCTGGATGACACGTTGATTACCCGACTGGCCACGGAGATTCCGTATGTGTTGACCGTTGAGGAGAATGTACTGCAGGGTGGCTTTGGCAGCGCGGTCCTCGAGTGCCTTGCAGACGCGGGAATCACAACCAAGCGATTCGTACGGCTTGGGATTCCCGATACCTTTGTAGAACACGGCTCACAAGAAATACTACGCACAAAGTACGGGATTGATGCAGCGTCCATTGTGAAGTCTATTAAAGATATGGTCCGTGGACAACGCTGAAAACGGACTCCGATCTTGTCACGCCAACGAACCCAAAGATCAGAGAATGCCGGACGTGAGTGCAGATACCGAGCGACCTAACCTTGCCGTCGAGGTGGCTGGAATTCTCATGAAGAACCCGGTTATGACCGCCTCAGGCACGTTCGGATATGGAGAAGAGTTTGCCGGCCTGGTTGATCTGAAAAAGCTGGGAGGCATCGTCGTCAAGGGCCTTTCGCTCAAACCCTGTGCGGGTAATCCTCCTCCCAGGACCGCGGAGACTTGCGGGGGGATGCTGAATGCGATCGGCCTTGAAAACATGGGCCTGGAAGCCTTTGTGCAAGAAAAACTCCCATTTCTAAAAGAACTGCATACCCCCATCATCTTGAATATCTATGGTACCGAGATTAAAGCCTATGCTGAGCTGGCTGAACAGATCCAGGGCATAGAAGGCATAGCCGGCATTGAGGTGAATATCTCTTGCCCCAATGTTAAGGCGGGAGGGATAGCCTTTGGAACCGACCCTGAGATGGCTTTTGAGGTAGTCAAAGCCGTGAGGGAAAAGGCCGGTCTCCCCTTGATTGTCAAACTTTCGCCAAATGTCTCCGATATTAAGGCCATCGCCCGGCGTGTCGTGGAAGCAGGCGCCAATGCAGTCTCCCTTATCAATACGATCACCGGAATGGCCGTGGATGTGGCAACGCGGCGGCCCAAACTTGCCAACGTCACAGGAGGGCTTTCCGGACCTGCCATCAAACCGGTTGCCCTGCGAATGGTGTGGGAGGTCGCGCAGGCGGTGGACGTTCCGGTGATTGGCATAGGTGGGATCATGGACGCCATGGATGCCCTGGAGTTTTTGATTGTGGGAGCGCGTGCCGTCCAGGTTGGTACTGCCAATTTTATCAACCCACACGCAACCGAGGAGATTGTGGACGGCCTTGGTTCTTATCTTGTTGAAAATAACATCAGGGATATCGGCCAGATTATTGGAAGCCTGAGGATCAGCAGGCAGGAGTGAAGGGCTTTTCTCTATAGCTATATTCTTGCTATCAGAGCTTCTGCCAGCTTAAGATCTTCCGGTGTAGTGATCTTGATGTTGTATGGGTCCCCTGGAATGACTTTCACCACGTCACCGCGCTGTTCTACTAATTCAGCGTCATCGTTCGCTAGATAAGCTTCTTTCTGAGCAATCGCGTGTGCTCCTGAGATAAGATCATAATCAAATGCCTGCGGCGTTTGCGCCATCCTGATCATATCACGCTTCAGTGTTGCAATCACACGGTCATCTTCGTCCACGGTTTTCACGGTGTCGCTTGCCGTCAGGGCAAGGATGCAGCCGCCGTATTTTTTAGCCACTCTAACACAATCAGCGATCTGTTCAATCTTTACAAAAGGCCGGACTCCGTCATGGATAACAACAAGATTGAACTTGGCGTCAATGGCTTTTAGCCCATTGAAGACCGATTCCTGTCTCGTAGCTCCCCCTGAAACCAGATGAATCGGTTTCTTTGGTCTCACCGGGTCAATTATCTCTTTCTTGCAGAAATGATCATCACCCTCAGGAATGACGAGGAATATCTCCTCAATCTCACCGCATTTTTCAAAGGCAAGAAGCGTATGGGCCAGCACTGGACGATCTCCCAGCATCATGTATTGCTTTTTGGCTTGAGTCGTCATTCGGGCCCCCTCCCCTGCCCCTACAATAACTGCAGCAACCTTTCTTGTTGGGTCACTCATGGCTCAATCTACAGGTTATCTGGTCTTTAGTGGGGTATTGTTTCTTTATGTGGTATCCATCCGGTTTAACCTATCAAGGGCTCCCAATCTGGAAGAGGTGAAACGCTCTTATTGCTTATTGCTTCAAATAGTTGAGTTCTTTAGGAAGCGGAATCCCTTTGCCCATTGAGTCCTCACCGTAGTTTACGCCTGCCAGAACCTGGATGTCTCTTAAGGCGCGCATGTCTCCCTTGAATGTAACCTCATTGATTTCCTCTTTCTGAATCTTGCCCCCTGCCCACTGGATGTCCAGGACACTGCTCGCATCGAATCGATCAGAATCCACCCACAGTTCCACCTGTCCACCATAGTGCTGGACGATCTTGGCCACCAACATACAGGGCCGACTGTGAAAACCAAGCTCTTGTGGTATGCCTACACAAATGGAACCTTGTTCCATGTTTTCATTTAAGACCTTTTGTACGAGATCCTGGCTCTGTACCAAGAAATACCAGATGTAATAAAGACCGTAGTTGACGATGCGATCAAGCATCTCTTTGGGACTAACAGCCCGGGTCAATTTGTGGCGGACTGCTCTGTAAATGTTCTTATAGCCCACCTCAAGAAGGTGCCGTTCATAGTAGTGCAGAAGCCGACGTGTTAACTCCAAGAGATGAAGGACGATTGAGATATATCCACGAAGCCTCTTGAGCTGAACGTCGGGGAACCGGAGGGCATTTCTCGTTACATAGGTGTCAAAGTTTGACTGCAAGCTGTGCACCACCATCTCAAATCGTCGTGCTTCCTGTTCATTAAAGCTCAAAGGGACGATGGCCTTGATTTGGTTTAAGCTATATGGCTCATAAAAGCCCAACATTTCAAATTCCTTGGCTACCCTCAAAAAGTCAGTGGTT
>CP070769.1:1899203-1911809 GCA_020347085.1 Desulfobacterales bacterium | reverse complement strand
TGGATGGAAAATCAGGAGTGTTGAAACAGCGGCTGTGGAAATGGATGGGCGTTAACTGGATACAAGATATTGGAGCTGATTCTCTTGACCCAGAAATAGAGAGTGCTTCCCATTATCTTTACTTTTGGAAATGTCAAGATATGAAAACCATATCGAAACCCCGCCTTTCTAAGAGAAAAGAGGGTCTTTGGTATTCAGTCAGTACAACCTCATTCAGACCCGTGGTGTGGCGGTACGGATAGGGGGTAGACACCTTCTGGTGGCTTAACGCCTTTCTCGGGCGTCTTCTTCTTACGCTTTCTCAATGCCTTGGAAGACGCTTTCTTGAAACGAGCTTGTGCCCTTTCTGCTGGTACGCCCTCCATGATGTCCCTTTTTAAGACATCATTAACCACCATCTTTTTAAGTTCATCCATATCCACCTTGACGCCGGGGGACATACGTCGCAACTCACGACGGATGACATTTAGTACGGCTTCCGATTGGACTATCGTTCCAACGACGAACTTGTTCACACTCCTCACGTATTCGTCAAACTCTTCTATAGCCGCCTTACTCAGTCCTTCCTTACACAAGATAAAAAGGCGATCCTGGTCCTCCTGGGTTCGGGGATTTAATTCAAAGAAATTGAATGAGCATAATAGCTGATGGCTTATAGGCTTCTCAAATCTGATACGGTAGATTTCCCAGTCTATACTGTTTGTCAGTATGACCCATTGTATACCGTGGTTTGCACCATAGTTAACGGCTTGGCGCAAATGGTGGTCTTTGAGATCGAGGCCAATAGCTTTCACTTCGATCAGGTACTTGGGCTCGCCGTCTATCTTGATTGCCAAATCGCAGTATGTTCCTCGGATAGCATATTCGCTCGTTATTTCCGTGTATTTGTCATATCCAAAAACATCTTCAAGCATGTCCGTAACAATCGTCACGGTATCGGCCTCGTTGATATCGCGGTCCTTCGCATTTGGCAGAACCCTCTGGAACTTGCGGACCCCCTTTACAAAACGGTCAGCGACTTTCTTGGGTACTTTTGCCATAAGAGACCTCCTTAATCACAAAACCCCACTCTCATTTTGAGAAGTGGGGTCTCGGCATTCAGTTCATGGCATCCCCTGGCTGGGGTTAAGACATTGATTTGGAATCTCATTGCCTCGTATCACGAAAAAGCACTTTTGGCAAGGATTTCCAATAAGTTGCTGTCTGCCTCGAAAAACTCGCCATTTTTTATTTGACAAATGATTATAACGTAGATATTATATATGACGTAATCGCATAAAGAAAGGAGGTGGGTAAATGAAGCCGTGGACAATCAGGATGCCAGATGAAATCCTGGAGTGGTTAAGGGAGAGGGCAGCTATGGAATCAATCAGGCAGAAGAAAAACGTGTCGATGAATACCATTGCTGTCGAGGTTCTGACCAAGGCAATGGAGAAGGACAAGAAAAAGAAAGGAAGGTGATTTGTATGGCGTGTATAAGGAAAAGGCGTGGCCGATGGGTCATTGATTTCTATGACCAATATGGCAAAAGGCGCTGGCAGACCTTGCCTGAGGTTAAGACCAAGGGCGACGCGAAAGAGGAATTAAGGAACATCGAGGAGAAGGTGGCCAAGGGTATATATCTTCCTATCCGAAAGGTTCCCTCGTTTTCAAAGGTCGCCAAAGATTGGCTTAAATATAAGAAACCGAGGATTAGAATATCCACGTGGGAGGTTCACGAAGGGCATTTACGTAATCACTTTTCGGACTTCGAGGATCTTAAGATCAACCGCATGACAGTGGCAACAGTCGAGAAATACATTACCGAGCGACAGCTTGATAAAATGAATATCAACACGTTGAGAAAGGTCCTGATTACTCTGAATCAGATTCTAAACTATGCGGTAAGACACAGATACATAGACCACAATCCGCTGAGAGACGCCGAAAGGCCCAGAGAACGGGGAAACGAAGAAGAAGGTCAGGGCAAAATCACTATCCTCACAGCGCCGCAGATAAAGACCCTTTTGCACAAGGTGAAAAATGCGAAGTACCGAACGCTTTTCACCGTGGCCATTTTCAGCGGTGCGCGACAGGGGGAACTGTTGGGCCTCAAGTGGGGGGATATTGACTGGCACAACAAACAAATCCACGTTCAACGGACCTTCAACAACGGCAGGTTCTTTGCCACAAAGACAAAGTGCTCAAAGCGGAGGATCGACATTGGCCCGAAGGTACAAAAGGCCCTCAAGGAGTGGAAGCTGGCATGTCCCCCGAACGACTTAGGCCTTGTTTTCCCAAACGGCAAGGGCGGTCCCATCGACCACAACAATCTTTTGAAACGGCACTTCTACCCTGCCCTTAAAGACGCGGGACTTCCACGGGTCAGGTTTCACGATCTCCGACACACGTACGCAAGCCTCTTGATAGAGCAGGGAGAGAACATCAAGTATGTCCAGAGCCAGTTAGGACACTCCAGCCCAACCGTCACCCTCAACGTATATGCTCACCTCATGAAACCCACCAATCAGGAAGCTGCATGCAGGCTGGAAGACACCATTTTCGGCGGGGATGGTAGCAAAATGGTAGCAGAAACAAAAAAAGAGGTTTTGGCTGGTGCCGTAACCCCTTGACTTTACTGGTAGGCACGACGAGATTTGAACTCGTGACCTCTACCGTGTCAGGGTAGCGCTCTCCCCCTGAGCTACGTGCCTGTGTATTTTTTGGCTATCAAGTATCGCGGATAGTGTCAAGAAAAATACACGGTCTACACCAGGATGGATGGGGGGTCACGAGAGCCCGCCGTCAAGATTCTTCTTGCAGAATATTCAGGCCCCTGTAGATATATTGAAATCCAGAAACCATGGTCATGCCAGCCGCAAACCAGAATAGCGGCGACTGAATGTGAGCGTGAGCTATATTGGGGGCATGGTGCCGCACCAGAACAAAAAGCACGCTGGCTACCTGGGCCACCGTTGTGATCTTGCTAAGGATGGATGGTCTGGGCACAAACGTGCGACCGGTAATGGTAAAAAGAGCTATCCCAAACAGGATGAGGACATCGCGTGTGATCACAATGACAGCCAGCCAGCTTGGAATCACCTCCTGAATCGCTAAGGTCACAAACGCAGTGACCAAAAGCAGCTTGTCAGCAGCCGGGTCTAGGAAAGACCCGAGAGTGGTCTTCTGACGAAAAAGACGGGCTACAAGTCCATCTACACCATCACTAAACGCAGCAATTGCAAAGGCCAACAGGGCGAAATTCCAGAGGTGTTTGATCAGGAAGATTGCAAATAAGGGCGTCAACAGGACACGCAGAAGCGTCAGTGTGTTTGGAACGTTTATGGGAATAGGGCGCCTCACGCTTATTGCACCTTAAGGGTAAACAAAATGAAGATCTAAAAAGAAAGTCACAGTTCGCTGATAGAAGCGTTGCAAAACTCCAAGTTGCGCTGGGAATGTCGTTTTATCTTCACATGATTCAATGGGCTTCATTTTGTTTACGCACAATTAAGGTTGCATTCCGTCGCGCGCCTGGTTCCATCGCACCCAGTCATCTGCGTCCACTTCAGGGTCAAAACGAAAGGGTTTTGTGACTGTCCCGTCCGGCAGAACAACGATCTGCTGCATGGCCCTAACTATATAAGTCCACTCATCCATCGTAACAGGATGTGGTCCCGCAACCGGGTGAGGGCCTTCCACCTTCGTTGGCTTGGCAACTTCTGTGGGCCTGTCCGCTTTTTTGGGGGGGCTGCTTACGTGAATTTCTCCCCAGTAAACCTTGACCACAACCGACGTGTCTGGGTTCACGTTCATTCGGAACGTCGTTCCCCGAACCCCAGCAACTGCGTTGTTGGTCGAAAGTTGAAACTTTCCCCTACCTCCCACCAAGCCGGCAACTTTTGCCCAAGTCTTCCCCAAGGCTGAATGCACTTCAATATCCCGCTTCCTGGTTGCTTCCTCGTAGCTTGCAGAAACCAGCTCAAAGGTGGTCTTTTCGTCAAAGCGCACAAAGCTTCCATCAGGCATGCCCAATTCAATTCTGGTCTTGTCTCCAGTGGTCACACGATCCCCATGGCGCAGTAAATCTCCCCGGCTCAAGACTCGCCTCAACTCGGGTTCTTTGCGTAAGAGTTCTGCACGACCTTCGATCAGGGTCACCTTGGCCTGCCCACTTTCCATTTCAATGACTTCAGGTTCGTCAGCAGAACCTGTTGAGCCCACAGCGAGAAGAATTGGTACGACCAGTACAAAAATGATCACTGCACATTTATGTTTCATTTGGGCCTTCCATTGTTCGTCATTTGTTATCTGTTATTTGTCGTTAAGGTCTATCATTTGTCGGTTACGCCGTTCGTTACGTCTACGCCTGCGAGTCAGGTCATTTTTAAAACCGTTTGACGCCAAGCGTCTGACGGCCACGATGAGCGCAGAGCCTCACTTCGTGTTACGAATCGGGCATGCGGCCGGGTATCAGCTCAAGCCTCACCCCTTCTTCAGAAACTTCTAAAATGTTGACCACAAGATTCTCAAAGGGCTGCAACATCAGATCATCAGCTAAAACCTTAGCACTTCCCATAATATCTACATCCATTATTGCCCCACCAGCACTGATACTACGCAAATACACATTTCTGACGCCCCGAATGTCATTTCTGAGATGTTTTCTAAACCTGACGAAATCGGCATACTCCTTGATACCGTCTACAACCAATTCCACCAAAACGGAGTGACGCACCTCCTTGCCCCAGTTGGCCACAATTTGCCTCGTGAGATCCTGAGCAACTGCTGACGCAGAGAGAATAAGAGCTTTCGCTCCTCCAGCCGCATCATTCCGACCAACCAAACCCTTGGTCCCTTCAGATGAAGCAACTATGGTTCCTGTGTCGGCGTTGATTGCACGCGTCGACACTGTGGCCTGAATGGACTTCATGTTATTGTCGGATACGTTTCCACTATGTCGAGCCACGGCCTTACCGACGATAACCAGATCAGCACGAAGCTCCCGGCCCAGCTTCACGGCAGCATCATCGGTCAACTCGGGATCCTTGTATTCTGGCCCGAGCTGAACATCCTGAGCCACCGATGCCCGGTCCACAATGACAAAACCCTTTTCACCCATGTACTCTGCAAGGACATTTTCGGCCACCGACCGATCTTGACCGAACGGGGTTTGTCCCCACCAATATCGCGGAGAAGGCTCGCCAATATTCTGCTCGGACAAAAAAAAGATGACTGCCGGCATCTCTTCACGCATTGACAGGATGCCAACACTTGAAAGTTTCTCTTGAATAGCATTCATCGATACGGTGGCCTGCACTACCACACGATAGTATCTTCCGGACTTAGACTCCGTTAGGACTTTGTAATCATGAATAAAGGCCTCGGTTTGATTATAGACCCTATCACTCAAGAGCTGAAAGTTTTGTACGACCCAAGATGGGGAGACCAGGAGACCGATCGCCTCTTCGACCACGCCTTGTAGGGCGTCTGCTATAGCATTATCTCTTGCCCTAGCGACATTATCACGATAAATCGTGCCTCTACCAATGACGTGTACGGTCCTCGTCTCACTGGCCCCTTGCCCAGCTTGGAACCCGGCTGGAAACCCAGAGGACCCGGGATTCGCAGAGAAGGCATCCGTTGGGAGCCTTGACTCTGAGAGCCGGAGAGCCTCTTGGGCCCATGCCAAGGGGTTGAATGCTCCCGCACAACTCAGCACGAGTAAGACCAAACCAAAATGTTTCTTGAGACATTTCATCCGATATTAAACGTCGCAAAGCGCAGCGGGCAAAGCATTTTCTACTCTTTGCCCTTAGCACTCTGCGCCATGCTCTTCGTGATCGCCAGTCTTACGGATTGATCGCAGCTCCCAGCTTGCGTATGATAAGCAAGGCATCAGCCCCTGAAACCGAGCCCATCGGGTCAAACTCGCCGGTAGTCATATCCTTGGTTTCCATAATGCCTCGGGTGGTGCTGACCATCACAGCATTATAGTAAGGAAGATCACTCCTTAAATCCGGAAAAGGCGATGGGCTGCCTATGAACCTGGTGGCAATTTCTTGGTCTCCCGTTACCTTGATCAGGATGTCCTCGATCATCATAGCATACTCGGCCCGGGCAATCTTCTCGTCGGGCTTAAAGGTGTGATCCGGATATGGCTCCAGCCCTTTAATACCCAGCTCCATTACAGCTTCGACATCTGTTCTTAACACGTGGTCTGCAATGTCGAGCGCCGGTGACGTCTTGGCTAACTGTTCCGTTACAAACGGCTTCTCCGGGCTTTTAAAACGCGTGTCAAACACCTTCTTTATTGCGAAGATCTCATCTATCTTGAGTTCTTGGATAAAAAGCGCTGCAATATCTGCACGGGTGATCTGATCCACCAGGGCAATCTTCTTGCCAATCATGGTGCCCGGTGCTGCTCTTTGTATCCTCTGGATCAGCTTCCATGCATCATTCGCCTCAACCACGAAGCCGTCATTGATATCCAGGACCACTTTCAAAAGTTGGCTTGCATTCTCAAAGTCCAAGGCCTCTTTGTAGCATTCCCCCATATAGTAATGGGCGGCAGAAGCTTCAGGTAAAATATCGATCGCCTCTTCATAGGCACCCTTTGCCTTCTTAAGCCATTTCTTGTGAGCTAGCTTCTTGCCCATCAGATATAGCCTTATCAGACCCACGTTGGCATCGACCTTTTCTTCCTTGGTTTCGGCTAGGTCAACGGCCTTGTCCATATCCTCAATTCCCTCTTGGAATTCACCCTTGTGTGCAAGGACCAATCCAGAGCCTACGTAAGCCCCTGAAAACTTCGGGTCTAGCCCCTTGGCCAATTCAAATTCACGCATGGCATCATCGTATTTACCCAACTTGAGAAGTTTCATCCCACTCTGTACGTGATGTTCGGGCGTATCCAGGAGACTTTCTGGGGCGCGGACTTTAGGAGCACATCCCTGGGAAAAAATGGCGGCCAGCCAAACCCCGGTTAGTATTACGACTATCGCTTTACTCTTGGTCTTTATCATAACCTACACCCCCTGATTCGTTGTCAGAAAATCGTTATTCGAAGTACGGCTCACGTTGTATGATGCCTGCTCAGTCCACAACAATCATGACGCGGCACTTCCTCAAGAAGGACAAGTTCTCGGATGCACCTCGAATAGTATCTGCATCCGCATTGCTGATGACCAAATCGGCCCCGCCCGGCCCTTCTGTCTTCAGACCCTTGACGGTCAACGGCTGATTGGTCACCCGAGGATTGGTTTGGGACGCCGTTAGATCTTTTGCATATCCAGCCATTCCCTGCTGAACAGCGAATTCCCGGCTCACATAGGCCGAACCGTAGACCTCCTGCCCTCTCTCGTCAAGAATCTTGGGAGACATAGCCGGACGGGCGCCTAAACCGCGAGCATCCACCACGAGTCCCGTGTAGATGGCTGGTGCAGGGGTCGGGATCGTGGGTTGCGGCGGCGCGGGCACCGCTGCCCCCCCAACCGTTTCTTCCCCTGGGTGTGCAGGAGGCGCTGGAGCAATCGTCTTGATCTCTGGTACCTGTTTAATATCCTGGGGGAGGATGAGCTGGGCAAACCCGCCACGAAGGCTCATAGCCACGGTCACCTCCACCGTCCCGTCTGAAAGATATTCCTTCTTGATGGCGTGGGCCCCTTTAACCATCCCGTCTACCTGTGACCGGATCACGTCGCTGGCAACCATGGAGTCTTCTACTACAGTCACTGAGTTGATTCTTACCCCCTTGATAACCTCCAGCAGATTGCGGTAAGCATCAAGCTGAGCTGCCCTGAGGGCCATGGGACGGGCCTGTGGCTTTCCGTAATACTTTTCAGGCGGTGATCCAATCCCCACAGAAGTTATAATCCCCTCGGACCAGTTAATGCTTCCGTAGGTGCCAACGTTTTGAACAACCTCGTGCCATTCTGCCAGAAAACCTTCCGTTGCTGGAAAAACAAGCATAAGTCCAACGACAGCAATAACGACCAATTTTCCTTTTTTCATAAGGCCCTCCTTTTCGTTATTCCTTATTCGAAAATCGAAATTCGGTTTATGATTTGGCGCGCACTTCACTTCGTGTCCGATTCACGGTTCACGACCCAAGTACTTCTTGAGATAGGATAGGGCTGCTTTGTTTTTGGGATCCACGCCAAGCGTCTTTTTCCAGTACGAAATAGCCTCCTTGGTCTGGCCCCTCTCTTTAGCCTCCCAGGCCAAGTCATTGTAAGCCTTAGCCAGATTAAAGATGGCGTCCCGATCTTTCGGATTGATCTTGAGGATCTTTTTCCATTCGGCGATGGCAGCACTCCGGTCTCCTCGATTGTAATAGATCCACCCAATGCCGTTGATAGCTTTCGTGTAGGACGGCTTCAAGACCAGGCTGCGTTGATACTCTAAGTGCGCATTGGCGGTCATGTCTAAGTTGTGAAACGCCTGGGCCAGTCGGTAATGGGTGTCTGGTTCGTCGGAGTCAGCATCCCTGGCTTTCTTCAAGTAATCGATTCCCCTGGCAGTATTGTGTCTGAAATTGTAGATGGCTCCCATGAAATAATAGGCATCCGCATTTGTCGGATCGATTTCAATAATTCTTTGAAATCTTGCAAAGCCTTGGTCAAGGTTGCCTTGTTTCATATAGAGGATCCCTAGCCACAACAGAGCATAGGTGTTCCGTTCATCGATCTGGGTCACTTTCAGGAACTCGCTCAAAGCCGCGTCAAAGCGTTCTTTCTTGGCGTAGAGGATGCCAAGCTGGTTGTGTGCATACTCATTTTGGGGGTCCATTTTGACCGCTGCTTGGAACTTCGAAATGGCCTCGTCAAGCTTTCCCTTGTAATGGTAATCTGCTCCCTGAAAGATAAGATTATGCACGTCCATGAAATATGCCTCTTACCACCGCAGCAGCGATTTTATCCCGAACGGATACCTTTTTTAGTTCTGATTCTTCGGCGTGATTCGAAATGAACCCCGTTTCAAGTAAAATCGATGGCATCTTTGCGCGTCGAAGCACAAAAAAGTTGGCCGAATGAACCCCTCGGCTCTTGAAAGGCAGTGCTTGTTGAAAATGGTTCTGAAAGGTCCCGGCAAACTTGCCGCTTTCCTTCCAATAAAGCCTTCGCTCAAAGTGAAAAAGGATTTGCTCAATGTCTATGTAGCCAGGCCTTTTTTTGAACGGTTCGTCGTATTGAAGCACTGCATTCTCAAAGGCTGCAACCCGGGCTGCTTCCTTGCTAGAGGCAGTCTCCGAACAGAAGTATGTCTCGCAGCCCTGTGCCTTACGGTTTTCATTGGCATTGATATGGATGCTGACAAAAAGATCGGCTTGGTATTGGTTGGCAATGACCGTTCGATCACTGAGAGGGATATAGTAGTCATCAGTACGCGTCAAGAAGGATTTGATCTTCCCTGTTTTAGCGATTTCTTGGTTCACACGTTGGGCGAGATCAAGGGCTACGTCCTTTTCCTTAAGACCAGTTGGTCCCACGGCCCCCGAATCAAACCCCCCGTGACCGGGGTCAATCACGACGCGCTTGACCTGGTAGGTGAGGCCACCCTCAGAGCTAAGGTTGCCAAGCATGGCTTCTTCTTCAGCCTTCGCCTTCTTCTCCAAAGGGCTAAGAGGTTGCGGGGGTTTCTTTAGCTTGTTTATTGGTTTTTGGGTTATAATCTCAATCATCATACGGGAATAGGTGTCGGCTGGGTTGAGCCGCACTGCTTTCCTAAAGGCTTCAACCGCCTCGGCATTTTGGTTAAGACCGTGGTATGCACGTCCTAGAAGGCCGTGGGCCCAATCGCTCGTCGGGTCCAACCGCACAGCTTCCATCAGCACATCACGGGCCTCAGCAAAACGTTTGGCTGCAATCAGGTCCTGTCCTTCTAAGGCATAGTCAAAGGCTGACTTCCCCCATGCTATGCTTCTCGTGCCAAGCCAAACCCCTGAGGAGCTGAGTATTCCCTTGCCCACCCATTTCAAGAAACGCCGTCTATCCATCATTGGTTATCCATTACCTGCGATTCGTGACATCTTCCGGTATACGGTTCACGTAACCAGTTGTGCCATGCGCAAAGAGGCTCACCAGACGTCGTGCCCACCATGTTATAGGGTTCATTATCAAGGATGTTGTTTTCCTTAATCACGGGGTCACCCCTCACAACGCGGACGCCCCACACGGCATTTTGAACGACAGTATTATGGACGACCACCGGTTTGGCACTTTCAAACAATGCTCCTCCTTTGTTGTTTTCCCGGATGTTATTGCCCAGAATCGTGGGTTTTGCCCCTTCCCGCACCACCAGCCCGTCGCCGGTATTCTTGTGGATTGTATTATTTACTATCTCAGGTTCTGAAAATACACCCATTATTCTGATGCCGTCTATGTTACCTACCAATTCGCAATCCCTGATGAGCGGTGCAGATGATTGGCACGTGATGCCCACGTTTGCGTCGCGGACCGTGCAGAACTGCATCAGGCTCTTCTTAGCCTTGACATTATGAAAGGATATTCCCTCCCAGGGCTTGTGATCCTCACCTTCAAAAATAATGAGGCGTGCTTCATTGCCGCAAGCAAAGAAACGGCCCTCTACGCGAAGCCCACTACCGCTGAATTGAATCGTCGTTCCCGGCTCGATGGTCAAAGCGGCCTTGTCTCCAATTGTCACAGGTCCTTCAAGCACATACGGGCTTGCCCCCGCGTACCAGGTCGTATCCTGCATGAGCAGCCCCGATAAGGGCGTGGGACCAGGGGCAATGGACATGCCCATCACGGCATCGGTCGTTTTGCTTTCATTGCCCGCGCGATCCACAGCCGATATTTTGAAGTAATAGTTCTGCAGGTTGGAGACGCTGTCATCTTTATAGCGCCTGAACTCTGTGCCGCCTATGACATCAAATCCCGTGAGCGGCGTATTACTCCTGTAAATATGGTGGCCTGCAAGATCCGCTTTAGAATTCTTAGCCCACTCCAGGACGATTAAGCGGTCATAGCCTTGCGTTCTCAGCTCCCGAGGGCTTTCCGGAGGCGTGGTATCGATCGTCACGATACCCACGGGATCCATCCACCTTGCCATGTTTCCCGAATCATCGGAAAGATATCCCGTGACAATGGCGTCAGTTACGTTGTCTCCAGGAACTACCCTGTAAGTACCGAGGTAGCCACCCGGTTCCACCTCAGCCATGTCGATTCCCTTCTTAAAAGTCCCTATGTCAAAGCTCGCCTGCATGCCGGGATCGCCTTTGATAACCACCTTGATCTCATCTCCGGCCTTCTGAGGATTGCCTTTGGTGTCCTGGGTGAGAAGATTTATTATGGGAGGCCGCATGGCCTCCGCTATCGTGGGCACAGGAATTGTTTTTACCATGTCTCGGAACAGATCGTCGCAGGCCCTGAGGAGCTGAATGTTCCGCACATTCATGGCTGTGGAAACAATGGTGGCAACAATGCCCACGAGGGATGTCGAGATTCCACCTTCGTGCTTCCTGGCCACATGCTGGCCGCTCCACAGGAAGTGCCCGCTCTGAGTCTCAAACATCTTGATCTCTGCCCCGACGGCCACCTGTGAATAAACCACACCGTAAAACTTGTCGAAATTTGAGACATCACCAAAAATAACGGCGTCTGCTTTCAGAACCTCTCCCTGTTTCTGCGGCGGGGTATTGGTGATGGGTTCAGGATCGGTGAGTCCAGCCTTCTGGAGGAGACGGTCTACGCGATAAAGCTCTATATCGGTGTATGGAAGGGCGCTAAAATGGTTATAAAATGCCCTACAAACCGCCTCGATTCCTTCCTTACCCCTCGACTGATCCACGAAAGGAAGGACAGCCACGGTCCTGGGCATATGGGTCTTTAGATATGGGTCAATTTGAAAGGTTCCCTTGAAGGAGGTCTGAACCCCAGGAGTGATTGCAGCCTCTTTTTTCCCTCCTGTAGCACATCCCACAAATATGATACTGCAAAGTACAAAGTGCAAGGTGCAAAATGCAAGACTTCTCATAGTAAAGTCCGTCACAGGGAATTATGTCTCAGCTGCCTATCCCTATTTAGAACGCTCACTCCAGCAGGATTTACCGAAAATGCCAAAAAATTGGTGGGTGCCAGTCTACGCGGGTCAGCTCAATCATGATCCCTACTAAGCCTTCATCAATGAACCAGATCACTTGGTGTGTGTGAAATTGGTCACATTCTAATGGGGCTTCTCGAGGACCCTGCACCCGGCCCATATACCCTGATTCATGGAATTTATCAATTGCAAAATGGGACTGAAGGAAGGCCGCCAAAAGGGGCCTCACATGTATGAAAGCCCCTCTTGGCTCGATGTCATGCGGTAGCAGGTGTGGAAGACCTGTCTGGAGACGAAACATCGTTGCCCGATTGGCGAGCTTCAGAATCACGCTGTATCAACCAATAGAGCCGATTGATGGCTTGCACGTAAGCCTTGGCACTTGCCTTGAGGATGTCTGTGCTGGATCCCCGGCCCAAGGTACGAAAACCCTCGCGAGAGACCCGCACCGTGGCCACACCCATTGCCTCCTTGGTTTCGGTCACGGCCTTGACCTGAAAGTCTTCAAGTTTGTGATAAGCTCCCACAACCTTGTCAATCGCCTTGAAGATAGCGTCGATAGGC
>CP070769.1:1888027-1899103 GCA_020347085.1 Desulfobacterales bacterium | reverse complement strand
CCGGTAAGGAAGATCAACATTCTTGTATAGCTCCCCTTGACCCCGCCCTAAAGGACGGGGGTTCTGCCTTGCGGCAGCACTGCGTGTCCGGGAAGCGAGCCGGTCAAACAGTCCGTCCAGCTCGACGTAGGAATGTTCGATACAGAAGCCCATTAGATGGGCTTACGAAAAGGAGGAGGCACTTTTTCGCCGTCAAGGATCTTTCGCATGCGGTCTCGTTCGGCCCTGGCTTTTCGAAGAAGCTCCTCCATCTCCTCCCGCTCATGGGGTGGCGCAGATTCAAGCTTTGCTTCCAGCTCTTCCACTTCCCGCTGGAGGTCGTACAGTTCTTTTGCTACCATTCGGATCGACATCGCCAGCCCACACCTTCCATGAGCGATGACTTCTTCTCAACCCTGAAGTTTAAGCACTCCTAAATCGCCTAAACAATAACCACGCGCCTGACCGCCCTAACCACTTCGTCCGGATCATCCAGTATGGTAACCAAGTCCATATCTTCTGAAGAAATCAATTTGCGTGCCAGCAGGTTGCTGCGGATCCAGTCCCACAGACTATTCCAGTATTCCGACCCCACCAGAATCACCGGGAAAGGCTTAATTCGTTTGGTCTGAATGAGAGTCAAGGCTTCAAAAACCTCATCCAGTGTCCCGAAACCGCCTGGCATACTGATGTATGCCTGAGCATACTTTATGAGCATGACTTTTCTTACAAAGAAATATTTAAATTCGAGCCTTATGTCTGCATATGGATTACATTGCTGCTCCAGCGGCAAAACGATATTTGCCCCAATCGATTTGGCGCCTCCCTCCTTGGCCCCTTTGTTGGCTGCTTCCATGATTCCAGGGCCCCCGCCGGTCATAATGTTGAAGCCGTTCTGGGCCAACTTTCTGGCAATCAATACAGCCTTTTCATAAGCTTCATCGCCTGGGCGGACTTGCGAAGAGCCAAAGATGGAAACACACGGAAAGATGTCGGACAGTGTTTCAAAACCATCGACAAATTCGGCCAAAATCTTGAATAGTCGCCACGATTCATCGACGGTTATGGCATCGATGAGATATTGTTTTTCTGTCATGCTGATTCACCCCTTTTCTAAGAAAAAGTCAGACATATACGGCATATGGGTTTGAGAAAATCGTGAGAAACCAGAAAATAGACGGCACAGCAAAAAGCCCCAGATGCAGAACGCGTGGTGAGGAACATGAGGCATACTTGAAATGCGTCGGAATGATTCGCCCTGTTAAATCGGCTCCGCCCTCTCGCGTAGCGAGAATTTAACAGGGCAGGGATGAACCGCTGCACCTATGATCGATTTTTTACGAAGCCGTCACTTTTTGAAGAATATATACACTGCTAGTCCAAGGAGGATAATAGCGAAAATCTTCTTGAAATTGGCGGTCGAGACATGCTCTATGAGCCGAGCTCCAACCTGCGCGCCAAGGATGCCACCGATACCAAGCAAAATCCCGGCCTTATAATCCACATTCGCTAACTTGTTATGGGCCAATAGGGCGGAAATGGAGATGACGACAATAGCAAGAAAGGAGGTGCCCACGGATTTCTGTGCTGAATATCCGAAGACAAGCAAGAGGGGTACCATCAGAAAGCCACCCCCTAAACCGGAGAAAGATGCACCCATACCAACGAGAACCCCGCAGACCATCATCATCACAGTGTTTGGATTCATTGTCCCCTTGTCCGGTGCTTCACAGCTTAACCTGCAAACCCTTCCCTCGGAGGTACTCTTTTACCGTCCCAATACTCAAAAGACGATAGTGAAAAACCGAAGCAGCCAACAAAATCTGTGCCCCGCCAACAACCACTGCCTCATAAAAGTGTTCCAGCTTGCCTGCACCACCTGAAGCCACAACCGGCAGATCAACAACATCTGAAATCGCCTTTGTAAACTCCAAATCATAGCCTGCCTGGGTTCCGTCACCGTCCATGCTGGTCGGCAGGATGACACCCGCCCCTAAATCCTGGCATTCTTTGGCCCAAGAGATGGCATCTTTTCCTACCGGCTTCGTCCCACCCGAGACGACCAGTTCAAATCCAGAGGGCATTTCCTTGTTCCTTCTTGCATCCACAGCCACGGTCACTCTCTCTGAGCCAAACTGTTTCGCCGCTGCTGCCACAAGATTGGGATCGGCCACTGCAGCGCTATTCATGGAAATCTTATCAGCACCTGCCTCCAGGACCAATTCCATGTCTTCCAAACTCGATATCCCTCCGCCCACTGTGAGAGGAATATCTATCACGCCTGATACGTTTTTGACCCATTCCAGCCTTGTTTTTCGATTTTCCACCGTGGCTGCTATGTCCAGCATGGCCAACTCATCAGCCCCTTCCTTCTGATAGAACTCGGCGTTTTCCACAGGATTGCCAGCATCTTTCAAATCCACAAAATGGACCCCCTTCACCACCCTACCCTCTTTCATATCAAGGCAAGGCATAATCCCAATTGTTTCCGTGACCGCATCTTGCATAGGTTCCTTCTCCTTTATCATCTGTTTTGTAGGTCAACTTTATTAAACTAAAAGGGTTGTAAGGTCAAGGAGATACGCCCTTTTCACGGCAATTATTGACTGTTGAACGCTTGTGATAAAAGGAAAAACGTGGAACCGAACGGGTTGTGGGCTTAAAAGCGAACGGTTGACCTGGGTTGGTGAATGATGTATAAATCCTGGAGTTACGGGCTTGGCCTCAATTTATGTCACCGCGTAAGGGACAAGATTCAGGATTCCCTGCAGTAAGCTGCAGGGAATCTTCGATTATGAGGGACCTAATCATTTTTTGATTAGGTCGCTAACCCGGCAGTCCCGATAGTCGGGAAGTCGCCGCTTTTGCTACGCAAAGGAGCTAAGAGATCGTGGTAGATACAAAGAAAGATAACCTGTTGTCACAGATTCGCTTTGCCTATAAGAAGCCTTTAGTCCTTGGAGAACACCCCCCAAAAGAACGTAAGTCATTAGAATACTGGATAGATCGCTTCATAGACGAGGAAGTAAGTCGGTACAGCATTGCAAACATAGCACAGGTGTTCAGTCACCATGAATACGCCACAAAGCTCTTGTTAATCTACCTTGAAAAACAAGGAGCCATTGAGGATAGTGGTATTAAGTCGGAAGAAAGAGAAAAGCTTCAAGCTATGTTAAAGGGTTAACTCAGCATCTTGAACATAATTGAAGCTCCCTGCAGTCCCGACAAGTCGGGACAGGGAATCTTCGACTGTAAGGAATTGTACCATTTTTGGATTCGCTCGCATTCCCCGCAGTCCCCATAAATCGGGACGGGGAATGCGGTCGCTGTTGCAGTTCAAGTAGAAACCAAAGTATCCCATCCTATTGTGCACCTTTCCCTGTTTTCGATCCGCCTTTTTATCTTACACATCTTAAGTGGGATTGCTCTATTCATTGCCCTGTTCACAATCGTTTTTCTCATGCCCTTCTACTTGATTCATCCGTGTGGTTATCCAGTCAACAAGGTGGGCTGTTCATGGTGGTGGTGCCTTTTATCTTCTTATTTTTCGTCTCACCTATTTCAGGCTCTATGTATGATAGGCTGGGGTCTCGTATGCTTTGCACGGTTGGGATGATGATATTGGCTGTTGCCCTTTTTGGGATTTCCGCACTCAGTTGTGGAGAAGCCCCCTTTCCCATTGTCTGGCGATTGGCCCTGATCGGACTGGGAACTGCCATTTTTCTTCCACCCAACAGCTCTGCGGCCATGACTGCTGTTCCTCCCCGCCGACGTGGGATTGCGGCTGGCACGGTTGCAGCGGCCAGAAATTTTGGGATGGTAATGGGCGTGGCACTGGCCGGGGCGATGTTCAACACGTGCTTTCATATATTGAGCGGAGGACTGAGCTTGAAGGTCTATCGCCCAGGGTTGGCGTCCATTTTTATGTCATCATTTCGCTATGCTGTCGCTGCGGGAGGCCTAGTAGCCATGATTGGCGCCATATTGGCGTTTCTGCGCGGACCGGAGCAGAAGAAGTAGTTGACGCTCAGGCATTTCCTCTTTTAGCTGCGATTGTTTGGCCAGTTAACATTCTATGCCCTACAACCGGATACTGGATACTGAATGCTTCACCCTCGACACAGCCATATACTAATTCCGCACATCCAGTATCAAGAACCTAGCATCTAGTGTCCCGTCTCACGAATAAGTTCAATTACTGATGCTGAAGCCGCAAGTCTTTTCCGAACGACATTGAGCGTTTTTGGAATGAGACGGCAGCTGAGTGACGCGTTGAAAATCACAAACTGTTTGAGGGCCTTGGCCCGAGTTTTAGCGCTCCGCTTCACTGCGTGCTGTGATTCAGCGAAGCAAAGCTGACGTCCCGAAAACGCTCACGGAGTGAGGAAAACGGCTTTACGGCGACTCCATGTTTTTTAAAGAAACTTCTGAGACGCGACACTAGCATCTGGCCCCTCCAACGGGGCTAAGTTGTAGACGGGTTATAGTGGGACTATTGACAACCCTGGTTTGGTGAATTAGGGTTGCTCTAAACGATGTGGAACGATTCTATTTTTATTTAAAGACGTGAAAAAACATCTCTTGGAGACCGAATGAGTCAGGAAAGGGAATTCGAGGCATCTCTTAAAGGACATTTTCTGATTGCTATGCCGAGTCTTGCCGATCCAAATTTCTCCGAGACCGTGACCTATGTCTGCGAACACACGGCAGAGGGGGCCGTGGGGCTGGTGATCAACCGGGTCCATCCAGAACTAACCATTGAAGCTGTGTTCCGAGAGCTGGACCTGGAATCTATTCCTCATGTGGACAGTCTTCCCATTCATCTAGGAGGGCCTGTGCACGCGGGGCAAATCTTTGTGCTGCATGGTCCCCCTTTTGGCTGGGAAGCCTGCCGTCCTGTGACCCCTTCCGTTGCTTTGAGCAATTCAAAGGACCTTTTAGAGAGACTTGCCAAGGGGGAAGGGCCTGAATCTTTTATTCTCACCGTGGGATGCGCGGGGTGGGGCCCTGGCCAGTTGGAGGCAGAGATCCTGGCAAATGCTTGGCTGTCCTGCCCTGCCAGTGAAACGATCCTGTTCGAAACCCCTCTAGAAAGAAGATGGGAGGAGGCCGCCAGACTCATGGGGGTCGATCTGAAACTGCTGTCCGAAGAAGCTGGCCACGCCTGATGCCGGAATCCTTCCAGGTTGTGACTTACCGAGTATCTTCTAGCAGAATGATCTCGCCTGTGGTCGTGTCAAAGGCCATCGCCTGAAAAGGTCGGGTACCCTTGTATCCATTTTCCCCTAACCCCCGGGCCTCAGCACCACCGGCACCAGTCACGATGAGCGGTATCCCCCGGTACTCCCTGCGGTCGTAGGAATGGATGTGGCCGAAGAAACACGCACGAACCTGATCGTGAAAATCATCCAGTACTGCAAAAAACCGGGCGGTGCAATTCGAGTCAAGTGAGTGGAACTCCCAGCCGGTTATCCCCGGCGGCATGTGGGTGTAGATAATGCTATCATCCTTGATTTGTTCCCGCAGCCAAAGCGCCTCCGCCGCGGTAAAAAGCCAACTCGCCGTGTCGACGCCGATAAAACGCCAGCGACCAATGTCCGTCACCTTATGGGATGGGCCCCAGTACCGCTCGAAAACATGAACTGGCCGGTCGTGGTCACCCATCGCAACCACCCACTCCCACGGATGTCTGTGGCAGTACTCTAATATCTCTTCGTGCTGGGCTGGAGTACCGTACGCAGTCATGTCTCCAGGCACGAACACATGCGAGGGCCGGTATTGCTCCCACAAAAGCTCGGCCAGTCGCGGAAAATTTGTCTGCCAACCCGCACGACAGGCCGCATCTCCCAGTATTCCCACAAATCTACTTAATGTTTCGACCATTTGTTTACCCTTTCTGCTACATATATATATTATTCAAGTTTCGCACCCCTGAATGAAGCCTGTAACCCGTATGCTGGGGGTTTTCGTCCAATCATAGGTAAGTAAGGAATTTCGGTGAACGGTGGTCTACAGCCATTTCCAGCAACAACATATGCAAGGCTGCTAAAGGCATTGGAGGCCGCAGTGAAGCGAATTTCCTTACCTGCCAAGCTCAGGTTAGTGTAAAAGCGGTCAGTCATCATTATCGCGTATCGAAGAGGACATTTCTCACTTTTTGGCGTTACTTCAACTAGTTGAAAGGGGTGCGAAACTTGAGTATATTATATATATTAGGACAACGATTTGCAACATAGACCTGAAAAAGTTACTCTGCGGACACGTTTCGAACCCGAACTCCTTTTTGCCGAAAAAGTTTTATCAGGTTTTCAAAAACATTATTTAAAGACCTAAATAGCGAGGTTGGAAAGCCTTCCTCCTTAACCCAGGCCCTCTTTTGTGTGGAGAAAGGGATCCAACTATGGTATCAAGAGTTCCCGTGATGCGCACTATTGAGGAGATTAGGGGCTTTGCCGTCAGTTGCTTTTCCAATGCCCGTGGAAGCCACGACTGGGACCACACGCAGCGGGTGTACAACCTGTGTATGCATGTTGGCCAAGTTGAGGGCGCAGATTTAGAAGTATTGGAGATTGCTGCCTATCTTCATGATATAGGAAGGTCTTATGAAGATGACTCAAAGGGCGGGGTTTGCCATGGACAAAAGGGGGCGGAAATGGCCCGTGAGCTGCTATCATCATACCCCATTTCGGATGATCAAAAGGCCAACGTCATTCACTGCATTCAATCCCATAGGTTCCGTGGAAACCACCAGCCAGAAACCTTAGAAGCCAAGGTGCTCTTTGACGCCGACAAGCTGGATGCCATCGGTGCTGTGGGCATTGCCAGGACCTTCCTCTTTGCGGGCGAAGTGGGGGCGAAACTCCACAATCCCCATATCGAACCTGAGGCCACGCAACCATACAGTGAGGAGGACACGGGATATCGAGAGTACAAGCTGAAACTCTCTAAGATTAGAGACCGAATGCTCACAACAGAAGGCCGGTGCATGGCTAAAGAGCGGCACGGATTCATGGAAACATTTTTCAATAGGCTTACCGAAGAACATGAGGGGCACAAATAGAAGAGGTACGATTGATACCCACGAAGCAACAATGCTTTGATTTGATCCGGCAGTACCAGATGTTGCCACATATTGTGCGACACAGCCAACTAGTGACAGATGTCGCCATGCTGATCGCTGGCAAGTTGAACAGTGTTGGCGAGCAGCTTGACCTAGCCCTGGTGGAGGCGGGGGCCTTACTGCACGACATTACAAAGACCATGTCTATCCAGACCAACGAAAACCACGCCAAAACCGGAGGGGAGTTACTTATCTCTTTGGGCTATCCTTCGGTGGCGAATATCGTGCGTCAGCATATCTGTCTCGATTCAAATTCATTTGCCCCGGATGCCGTCACAGAGGCAGAGGTAGTCAATTACGCTGACAAACGCGTCAAACACGAAGAGGTGGTAGACATAGAAGACCGTTTCCAGGACGTGATAGACAGGTATGTGAAGAAGTTGCCCGGGCTTCAGGCACGCTTTAAGCAGGTTCAACGCGAGACCCAACTTCTAGAGCAGAAGATCTTCTCAAAGATCGATATCTCCCCCGAACAAATCAGAGACATTCTTTCCAATCGATAACTGCAGACGCCCACCTTAAAAAGGCCGTCCAAAATATTTCTGAGAATGGTGAACGCTTTGCAGCGATTTTTTGGCAAGCTAGAGACAAAATAAGAATCCCCAGTCCCTCGATAGGGAGGGCTGGGGATTCTCTTAGGGGAGAAGGCGCCTACTTGCTTTTGAAGACCTCTGGCGGCTTGGTTGAATTGCCCGTAGCGTTTGGAAAATCTGTGGCCTTATAGGCCTTCTTATTGTGCTGGATCAAGTCCCGTGCTTCCTCCATATAGTTGTTGAACCGTTTCTTGCACTCGTAGAAGCCGTGCCACCAGGAATAGTCCGGAGCCATCATAGCTGCACCCATTCGGGCCCGGCGCCCTTCATGGTGCCAGAGTTCATAATACTCCACTTCAAGACGCTCATCAAAAAACTTTGTCTTGTCCAGAAACCCCTTAGCGTAGAGGTCATCCAGCATTTTCTTGGCAGGTTTGAAATAGACATCATTGTATTCTTGAACCACTTTATCCAGTTTAGCAAAATGATCATCCACCCATGTCTTGCCATGGCACTGCATGCAGATCTCTGCCATTTTGTCTCTTTCCACCTGGAAGTTGGTCTTGGCTGGGAAGGGTTTGAAGTCAGACGGCCGGATCGTCAAAGGTGCCTGGATTTCCCAGGCAAGTCTTTCCGTGACATCATGAGAGGTCAAGACCGCCCCGGCGCCTGACATGTGACAAGATGCACAGGTGGGGCCACGATAGTCCACGCCAGGTGTCCAGGTTCCAGGGGCTGCATCCCAGTTATACTGATCGCCGAAAGCTGTGTAGATGTCTCCGTGCTTGGATTCCATGTAGATTTCAATTTGCGGATGATCGGGGCCCAGGTGGCATTGGCCACACGCTTCTGGTTTTCGCGCCTCCATCACGGAAAAGCGATGTCGGGTGTGGCAACTTGTGCAGCTTCCTTTGCTCCCGTCCAGGTTTATACGACCCACTCCCACATTGGGCCAAGTTTCAGGATCCAGTTTACCCTCTTTGATTTTCAGAACCGTTCCGTGGCAATGGAAACAACCGGCGACTCGCTCAACATCGCTATTCATTCCCTGGTTTAGCCATGGATCGATCTTCCAGATAATCTCCATGGTGTTCGCATGCTTGCTCAGGCTGTACTGCTTGGCTTCGTCAGGATGACACCGAGAGCAGTCCTTGGGCGTGACCACTGCCGCTATAGGTATCTTATATTCCTTGGTGCCGTACTCCTGGTCCGAACGCTCATACTGCTTGTAATGTTCCTGACTCACATCCGGATCAAATGCTTCGGCTTGATGGCAGTCGAGGCAGGTAATATTGGCACTAGCGTGTCGGCTGTGTCCCCAATCGGCGAATATTCCCGGACTCTCAACTTTGTGGCACCCAATACAGGCCATAGCTTCTTTGGGCATGCTGCGCTCTATCCTAAAGTCCTTAGCCTTCGGCACGTTCTTTGCCATTTGGCCCTCACAAGCCGTGGCGCCCGACATGACGATGAGGCTTGCGAGTCCGAGCATTACGGCGGCCATTGATAGTAGTTTTTTCATCCTGCACCCCCTCCTTTTGCTAGGGTTCCCATATCAAGGTTTTTCTCTCGTACATCTATCAAGATAGCTATTACCCAACCTGAAATAACCCCTCAAACGAAGCACCCTTAATAGGTTTCGAACCACTACAATCCTAAGCCTCTGTAGTTCTCCTTGTACTGCTTGTATGCATAGAACGCTTTAGGATTGTGGACCAGGTCCTTATGGCAGTCCACACACTGCTTCTCGTAACCGGGTCGGGCGTATACCACCGACCTGTGGGCCAGCATAGCGCCACGTTTTTCAGGAATATATAGGAGGTTACGATGGCATTTCTGACACTGTTCGTTCTTGAAAGACGCATAGGCCTTACTGCGATTCTCCTGATGATCGTAAGTCTCCTGGGTGAAATGAATGATAATGTCTTTAATGCCATGGAAAGTCTTGGCGTAGAAAAAGTCAAACGTGTCGTGTGGAGCTGGCAGGTGACAGTCCATACAGTCTGCTACAAAACCCTGGGCGTTGTTCACATGAGTGGAGGTCTTCCACGTGTTATAGGCATATTGGATCTCGTGGCACCACGCACAAAATTGCGGCGTCGTCGTCCGCACCATGGTGTAGTAACTCAGGCTAAAAAGGGGGAAAGCTATGAAGAGCCCGATGGCAATGAAGATTGCCGGTTTGATCAGTTTTTTCATGTTCCCCTCCTCGTGTTGTGAGGCGTGGTTGGGAAGCGGCTAATGGCCCCCTTTCTCCAGCTTGGCCGTGGCCCTCATGGTCTTGGCAAGCTCCTTGATCTCACCCAAATCCTTGGTCATCATGCCCCAACCATACCAGTAAGCATAATCTGGGTTGACGTGGAAAAATGCCTGGTAGGTCCTCATTCTGTGCTTCATGTACATCTGGAAGAGGACCTGGTCTATGTACGAACCACCAGTCTGCATGAAGTATAGGAAGTCCGGGTAAGCAAAGGCGTAATTATCCGGTTTCTTGATAATGCGGTCCTTGTAAAGCCCAGCCACTATTTCGATGGCTTCCGCCAGGAGACGGTCGGTTTTCTGCATGATCGAATCCCCCATGGCGAGCTGTTCGCGAGCGTATTTTTCGGAGTGACATTGTTTGCAGCGGTTCACCATCTTCTCACGCTCAGTCCGCCAGGCTTCCTCGGTGAGGCGGACAAGATCCACAGCCTTAACTGCCTCCAAGCGAGCCGTGGGTTCCCCGGTTTCTGGATTCAATACCCCCAGGGCCTTGAGGATGGTGACCCTGTCGGCGGCCCACTGCTTGTCTTCAGGAAGGGGCAGCCGAACGCCCAGAAAGCCCCAGGCGGTCCTGTTGGTATGACTGCCGTCTGGCATATGGCAGAACTGGCAAGTGGGAGCCGCAGCGTTCTTGGGTAGTTTTCCCCTTTCCTTCACGCAATAACGGGGGCCATGCTTGGAGCTTTCCCACATCTCCCACTGTGGGTGATCGTAGCCCATATGGCACTGCTGGCAGGCCTTCGGGTCCAGAGCCTCTTTCTTGGAGAAGCTATGTCTGGTGTGGCATTCGTCACAAGAGTTGTTCTGGTAGCGATAACCCTTCACGCGCTGGTCCTTTTTCTGGGCTTCGGACTTGATCCCCATGTTGTGGCAGCCCCCGCAACCCCTGCCGCCTTCCATCAACTGGTCTGGTTCAACATGGGTGACGGGAAGGGCGTTCATGGATGTCCAGCCAAAGTTGTGCTTCCCTTTTGCAAACTGATTGAACTGCTCCTCGTGGCACGCCGCACACAGACGTTCATCGGGCAGTAGAGCCAGCTTAGAATCCTTGGCCCCCTGGTGTACCTCACCATGGCAGACCGAACAGGTCACATCTTCCTTACTGTGCTGGCTGGACTCCCAGTCAGCCACCTGCCCTGGCGAAATCGTCCTGTGACAGGTGATGCAGGCCTCTTCAGCAGC
>CP070769.1:1876661-1887927 GCA_020347085.1 Desulfobacterales bacterium | reverse complement strand
TCTGCAGATTGTGGCCGAGGCACAAAAGCAGGAGGGTATTGCGGCGTTTGTCGACGCCGAACACGCCCTGGATGTCACATATGCCAGAAAGTTGGGGGTAAACTGTGACGAGCTCCTGGTTTCCCAGCCGGATACGGGTGAGCAAGCGCTAGAGATCGCAGAAGTTTTAGTCCGTAGCGGAGCCATGGATGTCGTGGTTGTTGATTCCGTAGCCGCTCTGGTGCCCAGGGCAGAGATAGAAGGAGAGATGGGGGATGTCCACGTGGGGCTGCAGGCCAGGCTTATGTCACAGGCCCTCAGGAAACTGACCGCCACTATCAGTAAATCGATGACAGCGGTTGTCTTCATCAATCAGATTCGGATGAAGATTGGGGTGATGTTTGGCAATCCCGAGACCACACCCGGAGGGAATGCCCTTAAGTTCTATTCCTCGGTTAGGCTGGACATCAGAAGAATTGGCAACATCAAGGACGGACAGGAGGTCGTAGGGAGTCGGACCCGCGTGCGGGTAGTCAAGAATAAGGTGGCGCCCCCTTTCAAACAGGCGGAGTTTGACATTTTGTACGGTGAGGGTATCTCCAGTGCCGGCGACCTTGTTGACACGGCGGTGCACACCGGGATCGTCGACAAGAGCGGGGCTTGGTACTCCTTTGAAAAGGAACGGATTGGCCAGGGAAGGGAGAATGCTAAGCAGTTCCTCAAGGAACACCAAGAGGTGTACAGTCGCATCCTGAAGCAGGTGCGGAAGGCCCTTGGACTTGCAAAGGAAGGACCTCGCGAATCTGAAGTGACGCCGGTTGCACCGGAAAAAGGGCGCAAGAAGTAAACAGTAGGCAGTAAGCAGCAAGTGATAGCCACTGATCAATGACAAGTGACTAATATGACGGGAGATGATCTGCGCAGCAAATTCTTGGCCTATTTTGAGCAAAAGGGCCATACGATTGTGAAAAGCTCATCATTGGTGCCTGAGGATGACCCGACCTTGCTTTTCACGAATGCTGGCATGGTTCAGTTCAAACGGACCTTGCTGGGGGAAGACAAACGCCCCTATGTGCGGGCAGCCAGTTCTCAGAAGTGTGTTCGGGCAGGTGGCAAACATAATGATCTTGAAAATGTGGGCTATACGCGGCGGCATCATACCTTTTTTGAGATGCTGGGAAACTTTTCGTTCGGAGATTATTTCAAGGAGTGGGCCATTGAACTGGCCTGGGATCTGATGACAAGGGGCTATGGTATCCCTGAAGAGAGACTATGGGTCTCCGTGTATGAAAAAGACGATGAGGCCCACAGGCTCTGGTCTCACAACACCGGGATACCTGAGGACCGGATCGTTGGCCTGGGAGAGAAGGACAATTTCTGGTCCATGGGCGATACAGGTCCCTGCGGTCCTTGCTCCGAAATACTCATAGACCAGGGTGAAGCAATAGGTTGTGGGCGCCCCGAGTGCAGAGTGGGTTGTGATTGTGATCGCTACATGGAGATCTGGAATCTGGTCTTTATGGAATTCAACCGGGATGCATCGGGTCGAATGACGCCACTTCCGAAACCGAGCATTGATACAGGAATGGGGCTAGAGCGTCTTGCAGCAGTAGTGCAGGGCCATACCAGCAACTATGAGACTGATTTGTTCATGCCCATAATCAAAGAGATCGAGACACTTTCAGATCATCATCTCTTGGAATCACCCGAGATTGACGTAGCCATCAAAGTCATAGCAGATCATAGCCGAGCTGCTGCCTTCCTGGTTGGGGACGGTGTGCTTCCTTCCAACGAGGGACGCGGATATGTGCTACGCCGTATCCTCAGGCGGGCGATACGTTATGGCCACACCTTGGGTCTGACGCGCCCTTTTCTGCACCAGACAGCACGGAAGGTTTCTGAGGTTATGAAGACGGCGTATCCAGAGCTATTAGAAGCCGATGCCTACCTGAAGAATATCATTAAAGGCGAAGAGAAACGTTTCTTGGGAACCCTGGATACCGGTCTTCGGGTTCTGGAGGATGCCCTGGGGGAGCTGAAGGCCAGGGATATCTCAGAGGTGCCCGGTCAACTGATTTTTAAGATGTACGACACCTATGGATTTCCAGTGGACCTCATTCAGGATATTGTGAGGGATGATGGGATGTCTCTCGATATGACCGGCTTTGAACTGGCCATGGACGAACAGAGACGCCGGTCCCGGGCTCACACCACGGATTATCCGAAAGACTGGCCATATACCAAACTTTCTTCAGAGGGAGTAAAGACCGATTTCGTAGGGCATACCCTCACAACCATTGACTCAGAAGTGCTTATGGTGGTTCGAGATGGTAAGGCTGTTGAAGCAGCGAGCGGAGGGGATACCGTGGAACTTGTGACACCCAGGACGCCGTTTTATGGAGAGGCAGGGGGCCAGGTGGGAGACTCCGGTCGCATCACGAGTCAAGATTTTGAGATGGAGGTTTTGGATACCGTCAAAGATCCGAATGATATTATTATCCATAAAGGGAAAGTCTTGCAAGGGAGCGTCTCGCCCGGGCAGACCGTGACTCTCACTGTGGATCAGGAGACGCGTTTGGCCATTGCCCGGAACCATACCGCCACCCACATCCTGCATGCGGTCCTGCGCCAGGTCCTGGGGGATCATGTGAAGCAGTCTGGGTCATTGGTGGCACCTGATAGACTGCGCTTTGACTTCACGCATTTTTCTGCGCTTGACGAGGAGACGCTTCAGGAAATTGAAACGCTAGTCAATGACCGCATTCAGCAAAATATCGCGGTTCACACCGAGGAGATGGATGCGGAGGAGGCCTTTAAGTCCGGGGCGATCGCCTTGTTTGAGGAAAAGTATGGTGACCGCGTCCGCCTCGTTGGTGTTGAAGATTTCAGCAAGGAACTCTGCGGTGGAACACATACTGAACGGACCGGGGATGTCGGTCTGTTCAAGATTGTGAGCGAGGGGAGTGTGGCAGCGGGGGTGCGACGTATTGAGGCGCTCACAGGAAAAGGCGCGGTATCTTACAGCCAACAGATCTCCCAAACCTTGCACGCCTTAGCACGGATGCTAAAAGCCAAACCTGAGGAGGTTGCAGACAAATTTCAGAAGGTACTGACGCAGCTCAAGGCCATGGAGAAAGAGCTTGACTCCATCAAGGCTAAAGCGCAGGTGGCGGCATCAGATCAGTTGCTTGCTGAAATCAAGACGGTCAACGGCGTATCCGTGCTCGCACGAGAGGTTTCAGCAGACACACCAGCGGCCATGAGAGACATGGCTGATCACCTGAAGGCGAAGATGAAGTCTGGTATTGTGGTGCTGGGGAGCAAAACTGCAAATAAGGTGCTACTGGTGGCCGTCGTTACAAAGGATCATCTGGATCGGTATCATGCTGGCGAGATCGTGAAGCGGGTGGCTGCAGTCGTGGGAGGGGGAGGCGGCGGGCGCCCTGATATGGCCCAGGCGGGGGGGAGCAAGCCCGAAAGACTCCCAGAGGCATTGGCTGCAGTTTACGACATCGTCGCCCAGGGGTAGTGTTATGCCCAGGCGATTTGGTTACTTGCTGTTTCCCTTTCTACGATACTGCCTATAATATATATCTTTTCACCCATCGCCGTGAGAAACTGTACAATTCCCTCTGCCTCCTTTTCGGGAACCACAAGGATGATCCCAATTCCATTGTTGAACGTTCTCACCATCTCACGTTTTGAGAGCTTACCAGCTTCTTGAAGGAAGGTGAAAATAGGCGGCACCTCCCAACTCCCTTTTTGGATCACACCCACACAGGATGAGGGAAGTATGCGAGGCAGGTTTTCCACAATGCCACCACCGCTTATGTGGGCAATCCCATGTATTTGAAAATCACGCAAGAGGCGACGGATCACCTCCGAATAAATTTTGGTGGGCTCCAGGAGTTCTTCCCCAATGGTTCTGCCCAGTATATCAACCTTATCATCTACCTTAAGTTTGAGCTTTTCAAAACAGATCTTTCGCGCTAAAGAGTAACCATTGCTGTGAAGACCACTTGAGCCGATACCAACCAGTTTGTGGCCTACTGCAATCTCGGATCCATCCACGATCTTGCTGTTGTCAACAATACCTACCACAAACCCTGCTAAATCATATTCCCCTTTGCTATACACTCCAGGCATCTCTGCGGTTTCACCGCCTATCAGAGCACACTTGGCCTGTTTGCAGCCCTCTACAATGCCGTGGACAATGGCTTCAGCCGTTTCTGTGACAAGGGTCCCCATGGAGAGATAATCAAGAAAGAATAAGGGTTTGGCGCCCTGTACCGCGATGTCGTTGACGCACATCGCCACCAGATCAATCCCGATGGTATCGTGCTTGTCCATCATGCAAGCCACTTTAACTTTGGTGCCTACGCCATCCGTGGAGGTAACTAAAACGGGGTTATCATACTGGCTTACGTCAAGCGAATAGAGACCGCTAAACCCCCCGATGCCTGCAATCACTCCGGACCGAGGGGCTTTCTGGGTGATCTTCTTGATCGTTCTTATAAAACGCTTTGCCTTGTCGATATCGACTCCGGCATCCTGATATGTAAGAGAATCTTTCATGCTGCCAAGCGCTGGACTGAAGATCTCTGCAGCAGGCCACAGGGGTCTTCAACCGGAAGGGGGTTTACGATTCCTGGATGTGCTCGCTTTTGCAAGCTCATGGGCTAAAACCTCCAGTATAGTTAGTATAGTGCTCTCAATAAGTCAAAACAAATCTTTTTGACATCAGCCCGGCTGTGGTGTAATTAACCCTGAAGTTGCATAAACAACGCGGCGAAAGCGGAATGGACAACTGCAATAAGAAGTTTAACAGGTTCGCCTCATCCTTGACGCCGAGACTTTTGCATAACTACTTTGAAGAACGCCTATTATGAGCTTTTTGGGCACCCTTCCGGGCGAAGCGAACATGCCCATCTCGGCGGGCAAATCCTAAACTGTTTGAGGCCGTTAGGCCGAGTTTTTAGGATTTAGTGAGCAAGCCCGTAGACGGGTCAAAAAGCTCATGTAACTGAGTGAGAAGCGGTTATGCAAAGGTCTCGACGCCTTGGATATTGCGCATCCTCGACTTTTGCAACGTCAAGTTAAGTCAAAAAAAACAGAGCAATTAAACCCCAAAGAAGGCTTGTACAATGAAGGAATTCGCCCGGTTAAATCGGCTCCCCCCCTATGTCTTTACGAGAGTGAATAAGATCAAGATGGATGCTCGCCATGCCGGTGAGGACATTATTGACCTTGGCATGGGAAATCCCGATATGCCGACACCAAAGCACATTGTGGATAAGCTGGTTGAGGCATCCAGAAAGGGTCGGAATCACCGGTATTCGGCATCCATGGGGATCACAAAGCTCAGGATGGCCATTTCAGACTGGTACAAACGACGGTTTGATGTGGATATAGACCCGGATACTGAGGCGATTGTGACCATTGGTGCCAAAGAAGGAATTTCACATCTTGTAGTCGTAACCATACGCCCGGGGGATGTGGTCTTTTCGCCCGACCCCACGTACCCGATTCATCCGTTTTCGGCAATCATTGCTGGTGGGGATGTGCGAAGGATTCCGTTGAGTCCGGATCGGGATTTCTTTGAGGACCTGATTGCGGCCACAAGGCAGACATGGCCGCGGCCCAAGATGCTCATCATCTCGTTTCCACACAATCCTACCACTGAAGTTGTGGATTTGGCCTTTTTTGAAAAGGTCGTGGATTACGCTAAAGAACATGACATCATGGTGATTCATGATTTGGCCTATGCAGACCTCGTGTTTGACGGGTATGAGGCTCCCAGCTTTCTCCAGGTGCCGGGGGCCAAGGATCTGGGGGTGGAGTTTTTTTCCCTTTCGAAGAGTTATAACATGCCGGGGTGGCGTGTGGGATTTTGCGTTGGCAACGCTGAGATCGTCGGGGCGCTTCGTCGCATCAAGAGCTATCTCGATTATGGCATCTTTCAGCCGATTCAAATTGCATCCATTATTGCCCTGAACGGACCGCAGGATTGCGTGAGAAAGATCGTACAGACATACAAGATCAGGCGCGACACCCTAGTAAACGGGCTGAATAGGGTAGGGTGGCCGGTGAAGCCACCCAAGGCGACAATGTTTGTCTGGGCAAAGATCCCAAAGCCTTATCGTAAGATGGGATCTGTTGAGTTTTCTGAAATGTTGATCCGAAAGGCCAAGGTAGCTGTTTCGCCAGGGCTTGGTTTTGGGGCCTATGGCGACGAGTATGTTCGGTTTGCCCTTATAGAGAACAAGATGCGGACGAATCAGGCGATAAGGGGGATTCGTAAAATTCTTTAGTTTCCGTCCATAAATATCTCTTTTGTTGCCCAGCAACGCTTCGCGCCCGATGAGCGGCGTTCTCTGCGGCTTTGCGCCTGCGGCTTGTGAAAAGGCCTTCTGCGGCGTACACTTTTGAGGCGAGGAGCAAGAGGCCAGAGGCAAAAGGCGTAAGGCCCAAGGCAAGACGTTTTTCCCCTTACGCCTTGAACCCTTTGCCTTATGCCGGGTGCTTCCCTATCACTCCAATTGGGGCAAAGCCCCTGTGTTCTGAGGTAATGAGATGAAGACGATAAACATTGGCTTGTTGGGGTTTGGAACCGTGGGGTGTGGTATGACAAAAATCTTGCTGCAGAGCCCGGGGGTAATCGAGTCGCGCCTCGGGGCAACCCTTGCATTAAAATGGATCGCTGACCTTGACCTTGAAGGGGACCGGGGGGTGCCTGTGGATGAGAGCATCCTTACTACAGATGCCGGCGAGGTTATCAATGACCCTGAGGTCGACATCGTTGTGGAACTCATCGGGGGTTACGAGCCAGCAAAAAGATTTATTTTAAAGGCGATTGAAAATGGAAAACACGTGGTTACAGCCAACAAAGCCCTGCTGGCTGCACACGGAGATGAGATTTTCTCGGCCGCCTCGCAAAAGGGTGTCGAGGTCGGTTTTGAAGCCAGTGTGGGTGGCGGTATCCCGCTTATTCGGTCGATTAAGGAAGGTCTGGTTGCAAACCGTATCAGTGGCCTTTTTGGCATCTTGAACGGCACCGCCAATTACATTTTGACTAAAATGACAGATGAAGGCAGACCTTTTTCAGGGGTGCTGAAGGAGGCCCAGGCGCTCGGTTATGCAGAGGCTGATCCCACTTTTGACGTTGAGGGGATCGATGCGGCCCACAAGCTGACCATCCTCTTGGCTATTGCCTATGGTGTACCCATAGATTTTGAGGCAGTCTATACAGAGGGGATTTCAAAGATCACGCCCCTAGACATCAAGTTCATGAAGGAATTCGGTTACCGGATTAAACTCCTGGCCATCTCAAAAGACGATGGTCAGGCCATCGAGGCCAGGGTGCATGCCACGCTCATACCAGAAGACGCGATGCTCGCTAACGTGAATGAGGCGTACAATGCCCTTTACATAAAGGGGGATGCGGTGGGCAGCGTAATGCTGTACGGGCCCGGAGCCGGTATGATGCCGACAGGAAGTGCTGTCGTGAGCGATCTGGTGGATGTTGGGCGCAATATTCTGAAAGGTGCCGTGGGAAGGGTGCCGGCCCTCGGACATCAGCCCGCTGGTGTCGAAGGAAGGCGGATCAAGTCAATCGACGAGTTAGAGACAGAGTATTACTTCCGGTTCTCAGCCGAGGACAGGCCGGGTGTGCTTTCCAAGGTTTCGGGGATTCTCGGAAAGCATCAGATTAGCATCAAATCGGTCCACCAGCAGGGTCGCGACCTGTTGGGCGCCGTCCCTATTGTTATGATTACTCATGAGGCCAAAGAGGCGTCTGTGCAGGCATCCCTTTCGGAAATCGACCAACTCGATGTGGTCAAAGACAAGACAGTTCTGATTCGTATTGAGGATTGGAGATGAAATATGTCGTGTTGGTAGGAGACGGCATGGGAGATTACCCTATTGCCGAGCTTGGAGGCAAGACACCACTGGCGGCTGCTCGTACGCCTCATATGGATTGGATAGCGGACCAGGGAGAACTCGGTCTGGTAAGTACGATTCCAAAGGGCTGCGAAACCGGGAGCGATACAGCCAACTTGAGTCTGTTGGGTTATGATCCGAAAAGCACCCTGACAAGGCGTGGTCCGTTGGAAGCGGCGAGTCTAGGCGTCCTTCTTTCCGAGAAAGATGTGGCCTTTCGGTGCAACCTCGTCACCCTTGCCAAGCAGAATGACATGTGGAACATGGACGATTACAGTGCCGGCCACATAGGCACTGACGAGGCGCGAGACATTATTGAGGACCTGGATAGGGCATTGGGCAATGAGTCCTTTCGGTTCTATCCTGGTGTGAGCTACCGCCATCTTATGGTCTGGCATGATGGGGCGGCAGAGGTTGCCACGACGCCCCCCCATGATATTACTGGCCAGGCGGTGGGACCCTATCTGGATCGGATGACCACTCATTCGGTGTTGCTTCAGCTCATGGATGAGGCAAGCGAAATCCTGAAAGATCATCCGACCAATAAAAAGCGCATCGAAGAGGGGTTGAAACCGGCCAACCATATCTGGTTCTGGGGTCAGGGACACGCCCCGCAGCTGGATGCTTTTGAAAAGAAGACTGGGCTCACAGGCGCCATCATTTCTGCTGTGGACCTCTTGAGAGGGATTGGTGTCTATGCAGGGCTTGAGGTGATCAGGGTCCCGGGTGCCACCGGGTATTTTGATACGGATTACGAGGCCAAAGCGGCGTATACACTTTCTGCCATGAAAAATGTTGATCTGGTGTACGTACACGTGGAAGCACCTGATGAGGCAGGGCACGCCGGCTTGCTGGATAAGAAGGTCTCAACCATCGAGGCATTTGACGCCAGGGTGGTGGGCAATGTATTAGATGGGATAAAGAACTTTGGGGAATACCGCGTCATGGCCGTGACAGATCATTACACGCCTATCTCGGTCAGGACGCATACCACGGAGCCGGTCCCGTTTGCGATTTGTGGCACGGGAATTCCCGCTCCAACAAATGGCTCCAGCGGTTTCAGCGAGAAAAGTGCAGCGGCCCGGGGTGTGTTTGTCGCAGACGGCTACAAACTCATTGAGCGACTGATACGGTTTTCCAAATAATCCTTGACAGCCTGGGGCGAACTATTTAGTGTTCTTACAATTTTGGTGCGGGGTGGAGCAGTCTGGTAGCTCGTCGGGCTCATAACCCGAAGGTCCGTGGTTCGAATCCGCGCCCCGCTACCAAAAGCTTCAATAATTAAAGGGGCTTACAAATCACCATTGTGAGTCCTTTTTTTATGGTGTGTCATTTTTGTGCTATTTTCGTCAAACAAATATTTTTCCTCACCAAGCTTTTCAAGTTGAGCAGCTGGATGACCTCTTAATTTCCGATTCCATGCTTCCATGAACGCCGAGCCATCCTTCCGAGTCTTCTTCGGAATCCAGGCGTAATAGCGAGTGTATATCATCTGTAAAGATGAATGCCCCAACATGTTCTGTACCCATCGGATATCTTCACCTTCTGAAAGCATCATTGTTGCGAAAGTTTTTCTGGTCTGAATGGGCGGTCGGTATTCCAGCTCAGCCCTTTTCAATGCTGGTTTCCAAACCACATTGCGGAAATGATCCGGATTCATGCGATCGGCATGTGACTTGACCTCCTCCTTCGGCCCCTCATTATGCCAGAAAACTAACTAAAGTCTGGACCGAAATTTGGGGGTCAGGTCAGGGGACCAACGAGACAAAAGAGCAAGCTCTAAGAGGATGGGTTTTGGGCTAGATCGCAATCGCCAAAGTTTAACTTTGTGGCTCAAGAAGTTTTTCAAGCACCCCAAGGGTTTCAAGCACTTCATCGACTTGTGCCCACGTCATGGCACCTTGTTGGAGCAAAATCTCTCCCAGGGGTCGGTGGGGTCCCCCATCGATATCATCATACACTTGAGCCTTCAGTGCTTCGTAGAGTTGATCCCGGGTGATGAAACCCTCTTCTACCGCGACGACCCCAAAACGTTTTTCGCTATGACGTGTCTTTTCAGTCTTATTTGACATGGGACTGATGCCTCAGTCGAGATAGTGCTGTTTTAGCTGGTGGAACTCGCTTAATTCTTGGGGTGATATTTCAAAGGGTGTTGATCTTGCTTTCTTCTCTGTTAGTAAAATCGGTCCTGCCAACCTGTTCTTTTCGGGCTCATCTTGGATGGGGTCCTTGAAGTTTAAGCATTGAAAATAAATTGCTGGCTCATCAAGGTCTTCCAAGTGAATCATGTAATACTTGACCAGATGAATTGGCAATTCTTGAGATAGATTATCCACTAGGTAACAGATCGCAGCGGAAAATTCATGAGAGAAGAGGTACATATCCCATCCGGTCTTCCCATTGAAGAAAACCTTACCCGCCGTGATACATTCTGCAAGCCAGAAACAGTAAGAAATTGATGAAATAAAGAACTTCTCACTGCTTTCCCTATTACTGAGTTTCGCCACAGTTAGGTTCGTCTTAGGTTTATTAATGAACAACAAGTCTGATGAGCCGAACTTTAGGGAATTAATGTTTTCTAAGAGAATGAGATCCTCATCGGAGTGAGACTGCAGTAAAAACCTTTTGGCGGCATCCACCAATTCCTCTTTCGGAATCGCTACGAAGTCAGCCTCATATGTTGTTTTCAACATTTTCCAATTCCTCAGGACTACCGCCAAGTGATGATGTGTTCTATGAGTAGGTCCGCCATCTGTCGTATACCAAGAGAAGCACTTGCGTTTGGTTTGTGTAGCAAGAAAGGAGTGCGCATAAGGATTGACTGAGAGAAATCATCGCCTTTTGGAATCATGCCCGTGAAGCGCACTTCGGTTGAGAGAAACTTGCATGCCATTTCGGCGAGTACTTGGAGGCTGCTTCAGCCCTTGCGTGACAGGATTTGCCAATTATTGGTCTTTTTCTATGTTCCATGGAGGACAAGTAAAGCCTCCCCGCCCTTAAAGGGCGGGGAGGCTTTACTCTGTATTCATGGACCGGCTACACATCCCTCGAGTGGTTTGATGTCCGCACCCGCTTTTTATCATGACATGGTCATATGTTTCTTTTTGGACGCGATGGGCAACATCGGCGGCTACGGGATTAGGTGATTCCATACGAGATCACAGATCGCCTGTTTCATGGGGTGAACAGCCTTGTGACAATTTCTGTGTCTCCCAATGAAAATAACCTTTAGGGCTCCTTTTACGAAAACATGCCAGAATGCCCCGCCCCTTGGGGCGGGGATGAATGGCATCCTTATTGATTCCTCTCCCCTGGAGGGAGGGGAAAAAGGGGAGGGGGAAGATTG
>CP070769.1:1872032-1876561 GCA_020347085.1 Desulfobacterales bacterium | reverse complement strand
GGAGGGCTGCATGAGAAGAATTTTCATTGCTTCGCTTCCTCAGGTGGCTGCGGAATATGCAAAAGGCCCCTTGTAACCCTTTCTACAAGGGACCTTTTTCGACTGGCGGGGTCGACGGGATTCGAACCCGCGGCCTCCGGCGTGACAGGCCGGCGTTATAGACCAGCTTAACTACGACCCCAGTAGGCGGAACAGGGCTTGAACCTGTGACCTCCGGCTTGTAAGGCCGATGCTCTCCCAACTGAGCTATCCGCCCATCGCGTTGGTGAATGGTAAATCCAAAACCGGATGCCAGATCCTGGTCTATAAATCCATAAAAAAGCAAAAAGGCACAAAATATCAGGCATCGGGTATGAGAGAACAATAACAGGCAGAATCGGGTCACGAATAACGAAGAAGCACAAACGTGTCAAGCAAAATATATGGCAGGCTCAGTTTATCCGGAGGGGTTTTGCGGCCTCTTCCTGCTTTGGAATCAACTCGGGAGGCACTATCTCATCTTCTTGTCGTAAAAGCGCCTCATCCGTTGGCAAAAGGATCGCCCGGGATAGGACATCATCCATGTGGCTTGCTGTTATCACTTCAATCTGTTTCAGGATCTTGGCGGGAATCTCTTTCAAATCCTTACTGTTTTCATCCGGAATAATAACCTCGGATATCCCTCCGCGGTGGGCCGCAAGGATCTTTTCTTTTAGCCCGCCAATGGGTAGAATACGACCTCGAAGGGTGATTTCCCCAGTCATGGCCAGACTGCGGCGGACCGGCCTTTTGATAAGCGCAGATACAATGGACGTTGCCATGGTTATACCTGCTGACGGCCCGTCCTTTGGCGTCGCCCCTTCGGGGATGTGGACATGGATATCTACTTTCTTGTAGAAATGTTTGTTTAAGCCCACTCTCCCAGCCCTGGACCGTACATAGCTCATGGCCGCATGGGCGGACTCCTGCATAACTTCCCCGAGCTTTCCTGTTACCGTAAGCTTTCCCTTACCAGGCATGATGACTGTCTCAATGGCCAGCAGTTCTCCACCCACTTGAGTCCAAGCCATACCCGTGGCCATGCCGATCTCGTCCTTTTCTTCCAGCTGTCCATACCGAAACCGAGGCACACCTAAGTATTTTTGTATGGACTGGACTATTATTTTGTGACACGTCTTGCCGTCACCTTTTGCGACCTCCCTTGCCACTTTGCGGCAAATGGAAGCGATTTCACGCTCAAGGTTCCGCACACCCGCCTCACGGGTATAACGACGGATAATCCTCTGAATAGCGTTCTGCGTAAACTGAATGTTCTCTTCAGTCAAGCCGTTCGCTTCAGTCTGTTTAGGGACCAAAAAACCCTTGGCTATCTGGAGCTTGTCATACTCTGTGTATCCAGGTAATCGAATAATCTCCATGCGGTCCTGCAGGGGGAGTGGAATCCCGTGCAGGTTGTTGGCTGTGGTGATGAAGAGAATATTGGAAAGATCATAATCTACATCTAGGTAGTGGTCATTGAATGCAAAATTTTGTTCAGGATCGAGGACTTCAAGCAAGGCGGCGGACGGGTCACCCCGAAAATCCACGCTCATCTTATCTACCTCATCCAGACAAAAAACAGGGTTGTTGACCTTTGCCTTTTTCAGGGATTGAATGATCTTGCCGGGCATTGCCCCAATATAGGTCCGTCGATGCCCGCGGATCTCGGCCTCATCCCTCACCCCGCCCAAGGAAAGCCGGACAAGTTCTCGGCCTGTCGCTCGTGCCACCGATTTGGCCAGGGAGGTCTTACCTACCCCCGGAGGACCCACAAAACACAGGATCGGGCCTCGTATCTTCTTGACCAGCTTTTGAACAGCTAGATACTCCAAGATACGCTCTTTGGGTTTTTCCAGCCCGTAGTGGTCTTCTTCCAGGATGGCTTCCGCCTTATCAATGTCGGTCTGAAGCTTGCTTCGCTCAAACCAGGGGAGACCGATAAGCCATTCAATGTAATTTCGAACCACTGTCCCTTCTGCAGACATAGGAGCCATGAGTTTAAGTTTCTTGAATTCTTGTCTGACCTTAGCAGCCGCTTCCTTTGACATTCTCTTGCGCTTGATGCGTACCTGAAGTTCGTCCAGTTCGCTCTTGTGATCGTCTTGGGCCCCCATCTCCTTCTGGATGGCACGCATCTGTTCGTTGAGATAATAGTCCCTCTGGGTCTTTTCCATCTGCTTCTTGACCCGCCCTTTGATCCTCTGCTCGGTCTTGTAGATTTCAATCTCGGCCTGCATGAAGCGGAAAAGGAGGGTCATGCGCTCCATCGGCGCCACGGTCTCAAGCAACTGTTGCTTATCCTGAATCTTGAAATTGAAGTGGGCGGCTACTGTGTCAGCCAGTTGTGACACGTCACTTATCGCCGATATATTGGTTATGAGATCCTTTGAAATGTTCTTGTTAATCTTGGCATATTCTTCAAACATGCCCACGACCGTTCGATTCACAGCTTCGGTTTGGGCGTCCGTTACTTCCGGTTCAAGAATTGGCTCAACCTCACCTAAAATGTATTTTTCTTTGTCCGTAAAGCGAATGAGCCGAGCCCGCTTTTTGCCTTCGACCAGTGCCTTAACCGTTCCATCTGGGAGCCGAAGCAGTTGGAGCACTGTTCCAATGGTCCCCACGCCATATATGTCCTTTTCGCCGGGCGAGTCGACTCCCGCATTTTTCTGGGTAGCCAATAAGATCCTCTTGTCTAAGTTCATGGCGTTAGACAAGGCATTAACCGACTTTGAACGCCCTACGAAGAGAGGACCGACCATATGGGGAAATACCACAACATCCCTGAGCGGAAGGAGTGGAAGGGAAATTTTTTGTTCTGAATCATTCATCGGCTTCTTCAATTTCGTTATATTAAACATAGTTAGGGCTCACAGAGCAAAAGCCTGAGGTCAACAAACCACAGACGCTATTGAGACGCAGCCACTTCCTGGGACTGTTCTAAAAGCAAAATCGGCTCCTCACCACTTACAATGACCTCCTCGTTGATCACACATTCTTTGACAGCGTTCATGGAAGGAATTTCATACATAATATCAAGCATGGCGGCTTCCATGATGGCCCTAAGACCTCGGGCCCCAGACTTACGTTCCAAAGATTTTCCGGCAATAGCCTTCAACGCACTATCTGTAAAGCGGAGAGCTACGTTCTCAAATTCAAAGAGCTTCCGGAACTGGTTCACCAGGGCATTTTTGGGCTCCGTCAGTATTCTGACGAGGGCGGCTTCATTTAGCTCGCCGAGCGTCGCGATGACCGGAAGTCGCCCCACAAACTCAGGGATCAGACCAAATTTCAGCAAGTCTTCAGGCTGAACCATCTGCAGTATTGCACCTATGTTTCGCTCTTTCTGGCTCTGGATATCAGCCCCAAAGCCCATTACCTTGCCACCTAGTCGGTGCTGAATGATCTCCTGCAGCCCATTAAAGGTCCCTCCACATATAAACAGGATGTTGGACGTATCAACCTTGACAAAATCTTGCTGCGGATGCTTTCGCCCTCCCTTAGGCGGCACACTAGCAGTTGTCCCTTCAATGATTTTAAGAAGTGCCTGCTGGACCCCTTCGCCTGAGACATCGCGAGTGATGGACGGGTTGTCACCCTTGCGAGCGATCTTGTCAATTTCATCAATATAGACAATCCCTTTGGAGGCCCTTTCTAAATCATAATCAGCATTCTGGAGGAGCGACAAAATGATATTTTCAACATCCTCTCCTACATACCCCGCTTCGGTTAGAGAGGTGGCATCTGCAATAGTAAACGGGACGTCTAGAAACTTTGCCAGCGTCTGAGCCAAAAGCGTTTTCCCGCATCCGGTGGGGCCGATCAGCAGGGCGTTGCTTTTCTGCAGTTCCACCTCATCCGTGTTCACCGCCGTCTCAAGGCGTTTGTAATGGTTATGAACAGCTACCGCTAAGATCTTTTTTGCCTGTTCCTGCTCAATCACATACTCATCCAAAAACGCCTTGATTGTAGCAGGAGTGGGAAATTCACCCCTTTTCCGCGTCCGGGCCTCTTTTTCGTACTCTTCCTCAATAATCTCAATACACAGTTCAATACACTCATCGCAGATATAGACCGCTGGGCCTGCAATCAGCTTCTTGACCTCATCCTGACTTTTACCGCAAAATGAACACCGAAGACCGTTTACGTTAGCACTTCTTCGTTTGGTCATGTGTTCCTCCGAAAATCTGCTTTATGGTGCCCTCCAGGCAAGGATGCTTCCCGAAACCACCACCATTAACACCCTTATTATAAGACTCTTTACCCAAAACGCAATCCAAAAACCACTTCCCGCCAATTTCTAAATTTCGTTGCAAATAATAGACCAGCTTGTCCCCGAATCCCGATATTCTTATTTCTTTTTCTCATCTTTTGAGGTCAGTCCAACTTCTCGCTGTGTAATCACATGATCCACAATGCCGTACTCCTTGGCTTCCTGGCCGCTCATGAAGAAATCGCGGTCTGTATCCTTTCTAATTCTGTCAATATCCTGGTGCGTATGGAACGCAAGG
>CP070769.1:1863379-1871932 GCA_020347085.1 Desulfobacterales bacterium | reverse complement strand
TCTGCAGTCTATATCGCCAACAGGTTGACCCAGTATAGCCTGTAGCCTTACCTCCCTCAACAGCCTGTCCAGGTGAGGCTGCATTCCAAACACATGACCCAGTCCTTTGCCAGACTATCCCTCACCCTTACCCAGACGTGAGAGAATCATCCCCACTTTGTATTGGATCTCCATGAGGATTTTTTCTACAAAGAACAGGTATCTCAGCCGCAAAAAAGCGGGATTGCCCTGTATATAGAGTGTGCACTCAAGATTTTGACAAAATAGATAAGACAGTGAAGTCTCGACATCCCTATTTAAGGAGTCTCTGAACCGTCTGCAGGAGTTCTTGTAGTCCTATCGGCTTATGCAGAGTGCATGCTGCCCCAAACTGCTTTGCCGCGTTCAGGTACTGATCTGATCCAATTTCTCCGCCCCCGGAAATAGCGATAATTTTCACTTCGGGAAACTCTATCCGTAGTTCCCTGATTGTCTCAAGGCCTTCCTTTTCAGGCATAATGATATCTGTAATGATCAAGTCAGCTGGTTTCTCCCGCTGAAGCATGAGCCCCTCTTTGCCATTGGAAGCCTCCGATACCATGTATCCCGATCGTCCCAACATCTCTTTAAATACCGCGCGTATCTGTTCTTCATCGTCTATTATAAGAATTTGCTGCATAACAAAGTTCCTAAAATCAAGTGAAACCGTTCGTTGACACGGTCGTTCAAACACACCGGGAGCAAAAACTTCTGCGTCTTACCCTGATCATCAAGGGAGTTTTCCCTGCGGGCCCTCCCATTGGACACGTTTCACATCGATAAAGCCTGTTTCATCGCAACTTCCAGCGCCTTAAATTCCCTCTCCACTTCTGATTGCGCGGTTTCGGCTTCTGTCCATGTTCCATTTTTGCCTATGAGCTCCAGTCGGTAGACGGCATCAAATGCACGCTTAGCGCCAAAATAACCTACAGAACCTTTTAGGGTATGAGCAGCTTTCTGAACGGCACCGCCATCGCCTCTGACCACGCCTTCCCGGAGCTTAGCAATTTTGTCCGCGGCGTCTTCTAAGAACAGGCTGGCAACTTCTTCAAGGAGTTCTCTGTCTCCATCTACGACGCTCATTGCCTTGGATAAGTCAAATATATCCTCGGCCAGTAACGTAACATGTTTTGAAGCATAACGGCTTTCTTTGTTTTTATCGTGTGATGCATTCGCCAAGTTTTCGATGGCTAAAAAGAGGTCTGCTTCTCTTATCGGCTTGGATACATAGTCGTCCATGCCTGCTGCAAGACATCTTTCCCGGTCTCCCTTCATGGCATGGGCTGTCATGGCTACAATAGGGGTATGTCCACCGTTTTCTTTCTCCCTGTCTCGGATTAGCTCGGTTGCCTCAAATCCGTCCATCTCAGGCATTTGGACATCCATCAGAATTAGATCAATACCTTGTCTATCAAAGGCATCCAGCGCTTCTCTTCCATTTGAAGCGAGGACAACGCGGTGCCCTCGTTTTTTCAACATCGTTGCAGCTACCTTCTGATTTACTAGATTGTCTTCAACGAGCAGGATACTGAATTTTCTTTTTTCCTCTTGGACAGCAGCACATGTAATGAGAGGGGCCTTTTCATCCATTGGATGTCCCAAAGCCTTCATGATTGCATTCAAAAGCTCAGATTCCTTTACCGGCTTTACCAAATATCCTGATATCCCAAGCTTTGTCCATTGGGCTGCTTCTCCTTTTCTGCTGACAGAAGTGAGCGGAATGATTTCCACCTCTGAACCGTAGGGGGCTGCTCTTATGCTTTTTGCTACCTCAAATCCGTCTTTGCCGGCCAGCTGTGAGTCGAGTAAGAGGATCTGATACGGTTTTCCAGCTTGAAAGGCCTTCTCCATCATAGCAAGGGCCTCGTTCTCATTTGCTACCTGACCAGACTCAAGACCCCAAGAAGACGTCATTTCCTTAAGGATCAACCGGTTGGTGGCGTTATCATCCAGAACAAGGACCCGTACACCAGAGAGGTCTATATCTTTTATGCGTGGGTGCTCTGTAGCCTCTCCCCGACCCAATTGAAACCGGGCTGTAAAATGAAAAGTGCTTCCTTTTCCCAGCTCACTTTCAACCCAGATTTTGCCACCCATCATTCCAACAATCTGCTTGGAAATAGCCAAGCCCAATCCCGTGCCACCGTATCTTCTTGTGGTAGAACCATCCGCCTGCTTAAAACTCTCGAAAATTGTCTCTATTTGGTCCGGGGGAATGCCTATGCCGGTGTCCGATACCTTTAAATGCAGAAATACCGAAGAAGCTTCTATCTTTCGCGTTTCTACTGAGATATTCACTAGACCTTGTTCTGTGAACTTGATGGCATTGGCTGTCAGGTTGACAATGACCTGGCGAAGCCTCGCAGGATCTCCAACCAGAGCTACAGGAACGCCTGGTTTGATGTGACAGGTCAGCTCAAGGGCTGCCTCTTCCGCCCTTACCGCCAGCATTTCTGACGCGTTCTCCAAAGTCGTACGCAAATCAAAATCAATCTCATCCAACTTCAGCTGACCTGACTCTATCTTGGACAAATCCAGGATTTGGTTTAAGAGACAAAGCAGTGAGTCTGCAGACGCCCTCACCGTGCGACAATACTCCTCCTGCTCTGCAGTAAGTTGGGTCCCCATAGCCAGTTCCGTCATTCCAACAATAGCATTCATGGGCGTTCGGATCTCGTGGCTCATGTTAGCCAAAAATTCGCTCTTGGCTCTGTTGGCTGCTTCAGCGGACTCCTTAGCCATTTGCAACTCCGCCTCCCACCGCTTCTGCTCTGTTACATCTCTGAAACTCCAGACGCGCCCTGCAATGTTTCCCTCTCGAATTAGTGGACACGAATAACGCTCAAAAACCCGTCCGTCCTTGAAGAAGATGGCATCGAAGGCCTCTTCAGAGGAATCGTACAGCCTCTGAACTTTGTCCAGAAATGCTTCTGGTTCTGTCAACTGATCCAACACGTAGTTGACTAACGTTTTGTCGTCCTTTGTGTTAATTAGCTCTTGGGGTATGCGCCACATGTCAGCAAAGCGCTTGTTCGTATGGGTGACCTCTCCCTTTTCATTTACCACAAGGATGCCGTCCGCGGTCGATTCAAGCGTAGCCCTGATAAGCTCCTCTCTCACCCGCAACGCTTCCTCGAAACGTTTTCGCTCAGTGATGTCACGACACACCGCAATGATGAGCCGTTTGTTGTCTTCATTTGCGGCGGACAGTGATATCTCCATAGTAAAAGTGCTTCCGTCGCCGTGTAATGCTGGGAGTTCCAAAGTTTTGCCGATTGGCTTGGCGGGGCCATCTGTGGCGAAATACCTTTTTATATATTCTCGATGCTGTTCTCGATACGCCTCTGGCATCAGGCGGTCTAGAGGCGTACCTATCATTTCATTCCTGCTTCGCCCAAAAATCTTTTCAGCCGCAGAATTGAATATGGTGATTAACCCGTCCTCCCCGATAGCTATTATTGCTTCTTGTGTTGCATTGATGACCGTGCGTCTCAGGTTCTCGCTTTCACGTAGCGCCTGTTCGTTGAGCTTCCATTCAGTTATGTCCACGAAACTATCGATGAAGTGCTCACGCCCACTTAGCGTCACAGGAGAAACCGTGTTCAGAACCGGAATTTTTTCACCTTTGGCATTCAAGAGTACCTGCTCTGATTGACATGTGGTCTCTTCAGGACGAAAAGCTTTGGGTTGTTTCACTTCTGTCGAACCGATGAACTTTTGGCACACGCAACCGATGATCTGTTCTTTTGGGATGCCAATTAGTTTCACAGCAACGGGGTTGGCATCAACGATTACATGTGTCTTCGAATCAATAACAAAGACTCCAACTTGCACAGAATCCAACATGGTTCTTGCCCGTTCCTCGCTCTCACGCAACGCTTTTTCGGCCCACATGCGATCAGACATTTCTTTAGATATGCTATCAATCATACCGTTGGTTACGTGTTTTAGGGATTCCAATAGTTCTACATCAGAATGCCCTAAGACTCGGGCCCCAAGGTCACCATTCGAAAGTCTATGCATCACCCCGAAGTGCTCAGCAAGGCCCATGGCAAACTCATGTGAAAGATTAACGATTTCTCCCAGGTTGCCTGCCGTTCGGTTAACCATGCGCTTCAACTGTCTAATCAGTTCAAATTCAGATTCTTCAGGTACTCTGACGTCAGGGTCTCCTGAAGATATTCTTTTTAAGCCCTCGAATGCTTCAGACAAGCCAAGTGCCAATTCCATGCTGATTCCTTCCAATTCCTGGTCTCGGTCATCAACGATCCTCCTAAATTCTCTGAACTGTTCATTCACCACGTTGAGGGTATCTTCCATGGAGTCGACGTCTATGTTAGCTTTGAAGGGCTCACAGTTGAGGCATATCTCGATCTTTTCAAGAAACTTCCCTTGGATCTCGTTTCGACAATGTGTGCCCGAGACAAGCCAGCACCTATTATGCTTTGTCCCATAAACTGGACATTGCGTCTCTTTACATTGAAAGAACTCCCAACACCTAATTCTCTTTTCCATTTGTTGGACTCCTCTCAAAAAAACCATGTTGACAGCCTTGAGTGCCCTCTACCCCAAAGCTATTTTGGCTGCCTTCATAATGCATGGATAACCCCCCAACCACTGAAACTCCCCGAAGCAAAACTTTGCCGAGCTCAGTCGCGTCGCTGCTGGGAATCTATGCCTGTAAAAAGCTGTACCATCTTTAAATTCACCAGTCCCACAGCAAGTGGGGTCAGCTATGGCTGTTGGAGTTCAAAGACATCATGGGCTATGGGCAGGGATGTGGTTTCTAAAACTGGATGTTTATCCGCTTTCGATTTTCCCCTTCGTCCTTTATGGCGAGAAAAACCTTCCCCAGCCGCTCGCACCAGGTTCGAATATCTTTCTCGAACGTGGGACAATCGCCCAAAACCTCCAAGATGTCGCCGGCCTTCATATCTGGCGCCTTCACAGCTATTTTGAGAACTGGCTGAGGGCACTTCATGCCAAGGGTGTCTAAAACCTGAAGTGACATAATGCGTCCTTTCTAGTTAAGGTCAGTTTGGACAGAACCTCGGATCCCTATTTCGGGTGAACTAAGCGGTCATCGTGGTTGCATCTGTACAATGCCGCGGCAATAGCAGTAGAGTTTCGTGCAACATTCGTGCCCAAAGCTGCCCAAACAGTGTAAGAACAAATAACTGCTTGAAACTGTGGGTAACGCGTGCCTATCCATAACGAGCCAAAGAAAGTTGCGTACTGAACGGGTTTCTAATTGATAGCATAGTAGTTTCTTCAATGAACAACGCCGCAGAAAGGTTTTCGGTGATAGGTACAGGCTGAACTCCGCACCCTAAAACGCCTGGATAACGCGAGGCGTCGGAAAAACGCCAACGTAGGCCCATGTAGGGATGGGAATGAGCAATAGAGTCTTTGGGGTATGGTCGCATGCATGCACTGAATCTCCAGTCCAGGCTTGTGTCAAAACATTGACCCCAGTGGCCGGAGTCGGGGGGCATCGGCAGGGTGGCCGATCGTTTGCCGTGAGGGATGCGTGCAGCTTGGTGGAAAAGGTGTGAAGCCTCCCCGCCCTGTGGGACGGGGGTTCTGCCTCAAGGCAGCGGTTTGCATCCAGGGACCTAGCCGGTCTGAATCGCCCATGACATGCGTAGGTGAATCAAAAGTTGTCTCACCTAGGGGCAAAAGGGGCCCTAAGCGATGCTTTCATCAATGATGTCGTGATATTACCTTGAAATTAATCAAATGCAAAACGACTGTTCCAGGACTCCCCCTTTTCAGAACGTAACCATATGTATCAGATGCTCATTCCTTGCCAGGGCCAGCCCATCCACACATGACGCCGTCATCAAAACACCTCCCTCGGCTTTTCCTTGCCTTGTACCGTCTGAATGACGGTTGCGCCCATATGTGAGCTTCCTTTCTGTTTGGGTTTTCCCCGGTAGTCTCCATGTAAGAAATTAGTATTGTACCCGCAAGAAATTGGTATTCTCCTAGATGGTCTATGGTCACATTTCCGACTAAAATAATTGAAGTCCGGAGGTACAGATAATCTAAGTGCACAAAGAGGCCCCTAGATGGAATATTTCTAACTGCAGGAAGTAGAAGAATGCACTTCATTCGCCATTGTTTGTGTATCCATCCAAAACAACTGGAGAAAACAATGAAAAAGGTATGGTTTGGTCTTGTTGCTGCCTTCGGTGTCTTTTGTTTGGTGATGCCCGGCTTGGCCGAAGCAGCCACGTATGCCTGCATTCCGAATCGCAATAGTAGAATGGTGTCCTGTGTCGCCATCTTGGATCACGTGATCACCGAAACGAGAGTATCAGACCGTTTCGAGGAAAGCCCGTATTTTGGTGTTGCCATCACGCCAGAGGGTGCTGTGTATGTAGCAAATCCCTCCACAAATACCGTGTACGTTTTGGATCCTTTTAGCGACCAGCCGGTTCATCCAATAATAGATGTTGGAAGTAAGCCGCCCGTCGAAGGAGATATTAGTAAGCCTGTGGGTGTCGCGGCATCGCCTGAGGGCCGTTTCATTTTCGTGACAAATCGAGGAACCCACGAAGTGACCGTGATCGACGCCAAGCAAGATCCACCCACTGTGATGTTACCTCGCATTAACGTTGGATATGCTCCTGTTGGCGTGGCAGTTTCACCCGACGGGAACCATGTCTATGTCGTTAATAGCGGGGGAGACCAAGAAAATATGGACGATGTTGATTCCAAATGTCCCGAGTGCGGAACGTTGTGGGTGCTATCTGCCACTGACGGCGCCAAAGAGTGGGGGGTGGTTCTTGGAACTAATCCCTTGGGGGTAGCGGTTTCTCCCGACGGTGAATATGTTTACGTGACGAATTCTGAGGATGGGAACGTGTCCGTTATCGATACTTTCGCGAAACGCGAAGTAACCGTAGCGTATAATCCGCGCGTGCCCGTGGGAGACTCTCCCACAGGCGTCGCAGTCTCGCCCGATGGGAGCCATATTTTTGTGGCAAATCGCGGAAGTAACAGCGTTTCCATTATTGAGACGGCCGATGACATCGTGGACTACGAAGTCACTGAGGTCGATGTGGGGACCAACCCGGTAGGCGTTTCCGTGACGCCTGACGGTGCGCAGGTCTATGTGACGAATCGGGGAGGCTCAGTATCGATCGTCCAGACCGCTGGCTACGAGGTGGATTCCGTACCGGATTATCAGCAAGCGAAACCAGCTGCCCTTGGGAACTTCATTGGAAGCATATCTGTGCCTGAAGCTCCAACGGGTCTTGAGGTGATCGCCGAAACAGACTCGAAAATTACATTATCTTGGACTGACAATTCCTTGGATGAGTCAGGGTTTGAGATCTGTAGAAAAAGAAAAACGCTTGACGGTGATTCGTGTGATCAAGACCCGCAGGATACCTGTGACGAGGTGTTTGAACTTGGTTCCAATGTCACAAGCTACGAAGATACAACGGATCTAAGTGAGTCGACGACGTATTTCTATCGTGTCAGAGCAATTAACAGCCGTGGCAGTACTGCCTATATTTGTTCCAGCGCCACCACCTATCCTGTTGCCCCGACCGATCTGACGGCCAATGCCGTCTCGAGCCAACGGATCGATCTCTCATGGACCGACAATTCCGAGGGAGAGGAGGGTTTCGTTATTCAGCGGAAACAAGGATCAGATGCGACTGGCGAATACAAGACGATAGATACCGTTGGTGCCGATGTCACAGGCTACAGCGACACCAAAGAGCTAAGCGAATATTCCACTTTTTCCTACCGAGTATATGCGTTCGACGGGATCCATGCATTGGATGAGACCAATGGTAACATTGTTTATTCAAATGAAGCCAGTGTAAGCACGCCACTCAGTTTTCCAAGCGGATTGCGAGTCACAGACGCGAATCAAACATACATTGAACTCTCCTGGACTGACCATTCTTCATCAGAATCGGGCTATAGAATCGAGAGGAAGAAGATTTCTGACGAGGCAACCGAATCAACACCGGATGATGAGAATGGAACCCACTCTGACACCTTCACACTCATTGCTACCGTCGGTCCCAATGTGACGAGCTATAGGGACCACGATATAGAACCTTACGCGACTTATGCCTACCGCGTCCAGGCTTATACCGGAAGTGACGCGTCAGGCTATTCCAACCCAGTAAAGGCTGATGCATCTGACACCTGTTTTATCGCTACTGCCGCCTACGGCTCGCTCTCTGAGCCTCACGTCATGACGCTCAGGAGATTCAGAGACGCCCATCTCCTCAACAGCACCCCGGGGCGCCTGTTCGTCAAGACCTACTACAGGTACTCCCCTCCGATTGCGGATTTGATCTCGCAGCATGAGACGCTGAGGACCGCGGGTCGTATTGGCCTTTCTCCCTTGGTCCTCTTTAGCTATTCGGTTATTCAGTTTGGCTATCCGTTGACTCTTGTGGTGTTCACCTCTTTCCTGTGGTTGGTGGTGTGGTTCTTGTTTTTTCCGAAAGGCCGAAGGCGCGACAGCAGAGGAGGGTGGACACATTAGCTGACTGTTCCTGTTGA
>CP070769.1:1860566-1863279 GCA_020347085.1 Desulfobacterales bacterium | reverse complement strand
CGAGCAATATGAAAGGCCTGCTTCAGCACCCGTGCGAGATCCCCTGTTGATTTGACCAGATAATTGTGCTTGGTGCAGGGCCGAGTGATTCCGACGATATCGACTTCCTGAAAAGCATCATTTCCAATGAGTGGGGTAGGCACCTGGCCTGTTAGCACAACGATAGGTATAGAGTCCATGTAGGCAGATGCAAGCCCGCTAACGGTGTTGGTAGCCCCAGGGCCGGAGGTGACCAGGCACACGCCCACGCTTCCCTTTGCCCGGGCGTAGCCGTCCGCGGCATGGGCCGCCCCCTGTTCATGGCGTACCAGGATGTGCTTGATGTCCGTCCTGTATAGTTCGTCAAAAATGTCAATGACAACGCCGCCCGGATAGCCAAAAATAGTATCAACACCCTCCTCCTTCAACACGGCGGTAATGATTTTTGCTCCTGTGAGTGTGCTCAAAGCTCGTTCCTCCTCTAAAGTGATTTCCGATCGCAAGTTGAACGAAGGGATTTCAGGCCAAACTCACTTAACCACAGCCCCTTGTCCACCCGAAGAAACCATGCGCGCGTACCGTGCCATGTATCCCTTGGATATCTTCGGTCTCGGAGGCCGCCATTTTGCCAGCCTCCCTTCGATCTCCTTGTCCGGTACCTTTAATGTGATACGTCGCTTGGGAATGTCGATAGCAACTCTGTCCCCATCTTGGACAATGGCAATGGGCCCGCCCTCCATGGCCTCGGCTGATACGTGCCCTATCGCAGCCCCGCGCGTTCCCCCTGAAAACCTGCCGTCGGTGATTAGGGCCACATCAGCATCAAGTCCCATGCCGGCAATGGCTGATGTGGGCACCAGCATTTCACGCATCCCTGGTCCACCCTTGGGCCCTTCATAGCGGATGACGACCACGTCCCCCTTCTTTATCTTCCCTCCCATAATGGCAGCGGTCGCTTCTTCCTCGCTGTCAAATACACGGGCCGGACCCTCATGGCGGAGCATGCGCCGCACCACAGCCGATTGTTTGACCACGCACCCGGAAGGGGCCAGGTTACCAAACAACACGGCAAGTCCTCCTTGCTTATGGTACGGTCTTTCCAGGGAACGAATGACACTTTTGTCAACAATCCGGCTGTTCTTGATATTCTCTTTGACCGTGCGCCCAGTGACTGTCAGGCAGTCCGTATGAATCAACCTTCTGCGCGAAATTTCTTTCATCACGGCACTCACGCCACCCGCCCGATCGAGATCCTCCATATGATGTCTCCCGCCCGGACTCAAACTACAAAGGTGAGGTGTCTTCTCGCTGACAAGGTTGAAGGCCTCGAGATCGAGCCTGACGCCCACCTCCCGAGCAATAGCCATCAAATGGAGCACCGTATTTGTAGAGCAGCCCAGGGCCATATCCACGGCCATGGCATTTGCAAACGCCTTTTCCGTCATGATCTTCGTGGAGGTTATTCTCCTCTTCAAAAGCGTCATGACCTTTATCCCTGCCTCTTTGGCCAAGCGTGTACGAGCAGCCATAACCGCTGGGATGGTGCCGTTGCCAGGAAGACCCATCCCGATCGCCTCGGTCAGACAATTCATGGAATTGGCTGTGAACATCCCCGCACAGGAACCGCATGTGGGGCATGCGGCGTCTTCGATGTCGGCCAACTCTGCTTCGTCCATTTTGCCCGATCTGACAGCACCTACTGCTTCAAACACACTTATAAGGTCTATCTCTCTTCCGTGATGGGTACCAACGAGCATGGGGCCGCCGCTAACGACAACGGTGGGCAGGTTCAGCCGTGCAGCAGCAATCAGCATGCCTGGCACGATCTTGTCACAGTTGGTCACCATCACCATGGCATCAAAGGCATGGGCAATGGCCATCACTTCAACGGAGTCAGCAATCAGTTCTCGGCTTCCCAGGGAGTACTTCATTCCTATGTGGTTCATGGCAATCCCGTCGCAAATCCCAATGGTGCCGAAGGCAATGGGGGTGCCACCCGTCATGTAGACACCTGCCTTGACCGCATCGACAATTCGGTCCAGGTCGATATGACCCGGGATAATGTCATTAGCCGAATTGGCAATTCCCACCAGCGGCTTACGCAATTCCTCATCCGTATACCCCATCGCCTTAAACAAGGAGCGATGGGGAGAACGCTCCGCACCAGATTTTACGATGTCGCTTCTCATTTTCTCCTCCACGTTCGCTTCAGGGAAATCCTTACTCGGATGCCTATGACAACTCAGATGTGTGAGAGCTTGTATTGAAAGCTGTCCTCCAAAGCCTGCCAGCTAGCCTCGATGATATCTGTAGAAACCCCGATAGTGCTCCACAACCGCCTTTGATCACGGGATTCTATGAAAACCTTCACCCGGGCTGATGTTCCATCCCGGCCTTCGATGACTCGCACCTTATAATCAACAAGATGCATTTTTTCCAGGTCGACCAGAAAGAACTTGTTCAACGCCTTTCGCAAGGCATTGTCCAGCGCATTGACCGGGCCATACCCCTCTGCTGCAGTAATCTCTTCTTGGTCCCCCACGGAAATTTTGATGGTCGCATATGCCCTGCATGGGAGACTTTTTTCCTTTTCGATCGCCACCCGGAACGACTGCAATTCAAAGAGCGCTTTAAACTGCCCGGTGAGTCTTTTCAACAGAAGCTCAAAAGAGCCCTCCGCCGCATCAAATTGATACCCCTCGTGCTCCATTCGCTTTATCTCTTTAGCGATCTT
>CP070769.1:1857635-1860466 GCA_020347085.1 Desulfobacterales bacterium | reverse complement strand
CGCTTGTTGCCGACGACCCAGGCATCCCTCAAATACGGGCTAAATTTTAAGCGGGTTTCCAAATACTGGGGTGAAAAGGGACGCCCGTCCTTCAGCGTCATGACATCCTTGGAACGGTCAAAGACCACCAAGTGGCCGTCTTCATCAATAAACCCCTTGTCGCCAGAATAGAGCCAACCATCCCGCAAGGTCTCTTTTGTGGCCTCGGGATTCTTGTAGTAACCCAGGAAAACAGATGGACTTTTGGAGATAATTTCCCCATCCCCGGTAATCTTCACGTCAGTTTGCGCAATGGGAACACCAACGGTGTCAAACTTGATATTTCCGTCTTGGTGGACCACAGAAATGCCGGCAATTTCCGTCTGCCCGTAGATCTGTTTCAGGTTTACTCCCAAGGCGTGGAAAAAACGAAAGTGATCCGGACCCATGGCAGCACCCCCGGAGTAAGCATACCGGACACGGCTCAGCCCAAGGTGGTCCGTGAGCTTTTTTTGCATACTGATGTAAGCCAGCCAATGGAGGCCTCTCCAGTACCATGGGATTGGTTTTTTCTGGAACTTGAGATCGGCAACATGGTAGCCGATCTTGGTCGCCAGCTCAAAGATTTTCCTCTTAATCCACGAGGCATCCAGGTACTTTACCTGAACTGTGCGGGTCATCTGTTCGTACAGGCGAGGAGGGGCAAACATAACATGGGGGCCGATTTCACGAATGTTTTCCTGTGCTGTTTCGGGCTCCTCCGGGAAGTTGATGGTAAATCCTATCTGGAGGCCACACGAAATCGACATCATCTGTTCGCCGATCCACGCAAAGGGAAGATATGACACAAAGTCGTCCGTCTCAAAGCATGGATCGAACGACATAAGGTTGTTGCCCATGCTTAGCAGGTTATAATGCGACAGGAGAGCCCCCTTGGGCAGAGCTGTCGTGCCTGAGGTGTAGAAGAGCAGGGCCACCTCATCGCCGTGGCCTTTATTGATCGTATCATCAAATAGACTCGGGTTCTTTTGGTCCAGCTCCCTGCCCAGGGCTTGAACCTCTTTGAGGCTTATCAGGTAACCTTGATGGTAGTTTCGCATCCCTTTGGGGTCATCCCATATGATTTTTTCTAACTTCGGACATTCGTCGAATATAGAAATGGCCTTGTCCACTTCTTCCTGGCCCTCACCGAACAGGAATCTGGTGTCGGAATGATCGACAATATACTTGACCTCCTCCATAAGGGACTCCTGGAAGAGCCAGACTGCAACCCCGCGGGCACACAGGGTCGCCATCTCAGCCCATAACCCTTCGGGACGGTTGTCACCGATCATGGCGACCTTGTCTCCATCCTTCAGGCCAAGGCTAACGAGACCCAAGGCAAGGTATTTGACATTCTCCAGGTAATCATGCCAGGTGATGGGCCGCCAGATACCAAACTCCTTCTCCCGCATGGCCACCTTATCTTTGCCGTGCCTGGCTGCACTTTCGCGGAACAACTTGGGGATGGTCAGGTCTTTTGTAATCTCTCTGCCTGAGCGCCCTGTTTTATCGTCTCGTGGCATAGAGATCCTCTTCACCCAGGTAAGCCTTGATCACCTCGGGGTGGTTTTGGACTTCCTCGGGCGTGCCATCTACGATCTTGTTCCCAAAGTTGAGCACAAAAACCTGATGGGAAAGATCCATAACCACGCCCATGTCGTGCTCCACCAGGATACAAGTCACCTTCCAGCGCTCTTCTTCGTTGATGTCTAGTATGAAGCGGGCCATGTCCTCGACCTCTTCCAGGTTCAGGCCAGCCAAGGGCTCGTCAAGGATCAGAAGCTCGGGTTCCAGGGCCAAGGCCCGACCCAGTTCGACCCGCTTTTGAAGCCCATACGGCAGCATACCGACCGGCTTGTTCCTGATATGCTCAATCTCCAAAAGATCAATGATTTCCTCCTCAATAAAGGCCCTGTGTTCAACCTCCTCACGGGCGGTTTTGCCGACATACAACGACCCACTGGCAACGCCGGATTTGAGATGGATGTGGCGGCCGAGGCGGATATTGCCCAGCACCGTCATGCCGCCAAACACCTCCACTTTTTGAAAGGTCCTGGCGATGCCCAATTTTGCCCGCTCATAAGGCTTGAGCTTGTTGATCTTCTGCCCTTTGAAAAAGATGTTTCCTTTTTGTGGATGGTAGAGTCCGTTTATGCAATTCATCATAACGGTTTTGCCAGCCCCGTTCGGGCCGATAACGGAATGGATCTCCCCTTTTCTCACCCGGAGACTGACTCCAGCCAACGCACCAACCCGGCCAAAATACATGTTAATGTCCTCAAGTTCTAAAAGGACTTCACCCTCTTTGATTTCGTTTGATTGCATGACCCGAGGTCACCCCTGCCTATGTGTCAACGGTGATGCGTGAGCAATCTCAGTAATGTGTTCCAAGGACTCCCATCAAAGGGCCCATCCGTCAGCCATGTCAAAACCGGAAAGCCGCACCAATGGCAAGATACTAATAAGGTGCTGATTTGTTACAGAAAAGGGGGGGCTTGTCAAGGAAAATACTAGCACGCGGGGCCCAGCGTGGATATTGCGCTGAAAAAGAGAGGACTACTTAGAGAGGCGACAATCAAAAGCGCTTCAAGACCCGTTTAAAGCCGGGAAGAGCCCGTATAATCGTGTCGTCATCTACACAAAACGCGATGCGAAAATAACCGGGTGTCCCAAAACCACTACCCGGCACCGTCAGAATGAGCTCTTCTTGGAGCGCCTTCACAAAGGCGACGTCATCCGGGACGGCGGTTTTGGGGAAAAGGTAGAATGCCCCCTTAGGTTTTACGTATTCGTATCCACACTCAGACAGG
>CP070769.1:1853564-1857535 GCA_020347085.1 Desulfobacterales bacterium | reverse complement strand
TTATTGTCTTTGACTATGAGCTGCGCTCTCACAATTGTATAGCATATCCCAGATAGACTCGCTCCAAGGACTCTGATCAAATCAATCAAGAGTCGAGATTTGACCCCCTTCACGTTAAAGGGCTGACCCCAAGTCTTTACATTTATTAAAATTCACGATTCAAGGCACTGCCCTAAATTGACTATTTGTCAAGAATGAAGACCTGACCCCGGTCTTTTTTTAAAACAGCTAACGTGTTACCATGAAAATGGCATTGGATTTCATGAAGTTTTATACGAGAATAAAAATTTTGTTCATACTCGAGCATGCACTTTCAACTCCTCGTGGATACGCTCCGGACTTATCGGGAGTTCGTAAAATCGAACACCCGTGGCGTCAAAAATCGCGTTGGCAACTAGCGCACCCATGCAGGTAACGGCCGGTTCGCCGCCCTCCTGCGGCGGCATCTCAGGATTTTCAATCAGTATGGTCTCGATTTTGGGCAGCCACGAAAATCTCGGTATCTGGTATGTATCAAAGTTCAGGTCCAGGATCTCTCCGTCCCGGAAGCGTACTCTCTCAGCCAAGGCATACCCCAATCCCATCATCACGCACCCTTCTATCTGCATCCGCGCCCCTTCGGGATTGACGATCTGTCCCATGTCTTGAGCACAAACAACCCGCTTCATTTGGCAGTGGCCACTGGCTATGTCCACCTCAACTTCGCCCATGACGGCCACATATGTCCCCTTGAATATTCCGCATGCCAGGCCCAGGCCTTTTCCGCTGGGGGTTGTTGTCGAGGACCAGCCAAACCCCTTGGCTGCGGCTTCAAGTACCCGAATCATCCGTTTGTCTTGCAGATGCGCCATTCGAAATGAGAGCGGGTCTATGCCGACGGCTGCGGCAAGGGTGTCTATGTGTGATTCCCGGGCAAAGGTGTTGGTGTTGCTGTCCGGTGCTCTCCACGGCCCTACTCCAAAGGGATGAAAGCCCGGCGCTCCCCGCCAGGACCCGTAGGCGGTAGTCCTTTGATGGGGCACGTCATAGAATGATGGCGCCCTGGCCCCTCCGGCAAAGTAGACATGGTAATCCCAAAAGACCATCCGTTTTGACTGGTTCAGTCCGGATGCCACCTTCACAACGGCCGCGGGCAGGAAGTTGTCATAAAAGAATTCTTCAGCACGAGTCCATGCTAACTGGACCGGCCTCCCGGTCAGCTTGGCCAGTCGGGCCGCTTCCACAACCTGCTTGTTGTGAGTCTTTCCGCCAAAACCACCTCCAACTTGCGGGGTGATGATGCGCACACTTTGAAGGGGTTGGCCCAGCGCTGCGGCCACTTCCTCTTGCGCTCCGAAGGGTCGCTGCGTTGAAGCCCATACCGTCACCTTGCCTTTCGCGACACTCGCCACAGCAGTGTGAGTCTCTATTGGAGCGTGAGCAACGTAGCCCTGTCGATAGGCTGCCTCAATAAGTTGCGAAGAAAGGCCTCGTCCTTGGGCAAGATCGCCGGTTTCGGCCACAACGTTTCCAGAGGGAGCGACTGCGAGGAGGTGTTCAAAGATATTCGAATCGTTCAGGTTGGTTCGTGGTCGACTGAATTTGGCCTTGATCAGTGCGAAAGCCTTTTCAGCTTCGTCCGGAGAAGAATGGACCACCGCTATCAGGTCCCCGTCTCTTACGATTCGCGCTCCGGATACCCTTTCCGCCCTCGACGTATCTGCTTCCCTAAGCTCGGCTCCGTGAGCCGGAGGTCTCACTATTCTCGCGTAGAGCATGCCAGGCAAGGAAACGTCCCCGGAAAACTTGGTTTTGCCTGTGACCTTTTCTAATGCATCGGTTCGCACGACGGCTTTACCGGAAACGGTGAAGTCCTCTTTCGGCTTTAGAGCCGGCTTTTTGTCCAAGTACCTCTCTATTCTTTTTCCCTTGGTCAGATCACCGTAGGACACTTTCTGGTGGGGCGCCTGTTTGTCGAACACGACGCCCGACTTTGTTCCAAGGCGTTCCAGCGGGAGCTGGAGACGCTCCGAAGCCAACTCCGTCAGGACGGCTTTGGCTTCCGCGGCTGCTTCTCGCAAAGGAGGCCCAAAATACTTCGTGCTCATGGAGCCGAACGTTCCCGCATCCCAAGGACAAAGTTCCGTATCGCCCATGACCATATCTACGGAGCTCAAAGGCACATCGAGTTCTTCTGCCAACATCTGAGCCAGCGAGGTGATGATCCCCTGCCCCATCTCTATCTTGCCGGTGAAGCAGGTGACTCGGCCATCTTCGGCGATCCTCAGAAAGGCGTTGAAGTCCTTTGGTAACCGGCCTGTCTCGGCCGTAAGGGCCTCCTGAACCTGGCCGGGGAACGCCGGAATAAAAAAGACCAGAATTCCTCCGCCCATGATCTTGAGGAACTGGCGCCGGTCCATACCGAAGGCACCGGGAACCGCTGAATCTGCCTCGATAGTCTTCCGGGTCTCCATCGCTTTACCTCCTCATCTTCTTGGCCGCACTCTGGATGGCTTGGATGATACGTTGATGGCTACCGCACCGACACAGGTTGTCTTCCATGCTCTCGATGATGTCCTCCTCCTTTGGGGCAGGCTTGGTCAGTAACAGACTGTAGGCGGTAAGGATCATCCCCGGGGTACAGAAGCCGCATTGAAGGGCGTTGTGCTCAACGAAGGCTTTCTGAAGGGGATGAAGGTGCCCATTCATGGCTAAGCCTTCCACGGTCACCACGTCTTTGCCCTTAACGTTGATTACTGGAATCGTACATGATCGAACAGCTTCGCCGCCCAAAAGGACCGTGCATGCTCCGCAGGCGCCTATCCCGCAGCCGTATTTCGTCCCGGTAAGCCCCAGGTCGGACCGCAGCACCCACAGAAGCGTGCGCTCACTGTCGACAGACAACCGAATCCACTCATGATTAAGTTTGAACTCGATACGGGTTATCATTGCGGCCCCTCCTTGCCTCGTTCCATGACCTGCCTGACACTCCAACCATAAATAAGGGGCTCCTCACAAGAATTTGTGGGGCAACAGTTGAGTTGATAAGAACTTACTTTTCCAGGGAAGGGCTATAGAGAAATACCCCATGTGAGTCAAGGACAAAGTAACCACAACATATGTGGCATAAGTGATAGAGGGTCACATCTTAACAGGCTGTTGCCCAAATAAATATAATAAAATCAACACAAAGTGAATGGATCTATCAATTGATATTGATTGTCTTTGGCTGTGACCTCCGCTCTCTCAATTGTATAGCCTATCCCAGATGGACTCGTTCCCACAAGTCTGACAAATCTGTCAAATGTCGAGATTTGACCCCCTTCACATTTCATTTGAAACGCTCGCCTGACAGTGCCTTTCGTTTCCGGGCAGATCCGAGCCAACCCAAAGTTGCTTCTGTGCGTTCATTGAACTCGGGGACGTATGGCTTGATATCAAGGACGGGGGTTCCATCGAGGATGTCGATATCCTTCACTGACAAACGATTTTGTTCGATGTCGACTAGGCAGACTACCGAAAGACCGATAGGATTTGGCCGATTCGGCGCCCGAGTGGCAAACAAGCCCCAAAGCTCGGTATCGAGGAAGGGCACGACCTTGAGACGGAAGCCTCTCGACCTATGAAGATGGCAGAGCAAGATGATGTGAGAGAACCCTTCAAGGTCCGCAAGACCCTCGACATACTGCGGAAAGACTTCGGCTGTTCCAGAAACGCCCTTCGCGCGAGACGGCTGGATAGGCATTCCTTCGATCTCGGTGAAAGGGCTGTGAACAACGCCTATAGGTTGATAGCCAATCTTCATTGTTTCCAGTGAGAAATTCGTGCGACCAGCAGTTACTATGCAGGAAAACCTCTGTATAGTCCACTATATTTTATGTTTTACAGATTTCCCATGCGCACTGTTGTATTAGAAGCCATTTTCAGGGCGATTGTCAATAGATCGAGGGCTTGCCCGCCGTTATTCTGGAGGGCTGGCCTGCTGACCACTT
>CP070769.1:1849427-1853464 GCA_020347085.1 Desulfobacterales bacterium | reverse complement strand
GGTTCCATAGTTCAACGCTTCCAACTGACATCATAAAGGTTCAGTGGACAGAACCAGGCATTTTAGGTTGTAAAGCTGCTCGGCATCGCTCCCAATTCGTTCGTGATGTAGCAAAACAAGACATGCCACCACTGTTGACACCTCAGCATCCCCGTGCTACACCCCAAGACAGGTATGTGTGGGAGAATATCGGCAACAAAGAAATATTTAGAGGACATGGACGGAGGAACTGTGAAGAGCATTTTAGTCTTGTTTTGTGGCCATCCGTATGCTTGTGACGATGGCTTTGGATATCATGTCTACCAGGTCTTGAAAGACATGGACCTCCCGGAAAATGTGGAACTAATGGAATGCGGTTATTCGGCTTCAGAATGTGTCTTCATGATTGATGGTAAGGACAGGATGATTGTCGTAGACGTGTTTAGGTCCAATAAGGAACCAGGAACTGTTCTGCGCATGAAACCCGAAGAGATAGAACTCACCGTGGACGGCCTGACAGACGTGCCGAAACTCCATCTCCTGGAAGTGCTGGACGAGGTGGCTATAAGCGGCAAGTGTCCGGAAACCATCTTTATCGGCGTTGTCCCCAAGGAACAGAACAAGGTGAGCCAAGAGCCAACTCCTGAAATCAAGGAGAAGATACCAGTTGTCGTAGACATGATCCTGGAAGAAATCAATAAGGAAACTTGACCTGCCGTCTTCCTTCCAAACAAAAACCACTAGATTTAAAAAGCGCTCGAGATTAATGGTTTCCGTAGCTTGATAGTGTGGCTGAGTCCTCTTCTGACGAGCAAGGCATAACTATATCACCAGTAAAGCTGGTGGATTTTGGAAAGCGTCAAGAGCTGTGGCACGCTCTTTTCAGACACGTCACATTACCGTGAGCCGCAAGAAGATAAAGAGAGACAGACAAAAAAAGCCCATGTCTTCAGAACGGCGCTTTCTGTCCACAATACGCTCAGGCAAAGCAGACAAGCTGTTCAAGGCTGGACTCCGTCATCATCGTGCCGGGCGAATGAAAGAAGCTGAAACTCTATACAGTGGAGTCTTGCAGATCCATCCTGATCATTTCAAGGCGTTGCATCGATTGGGCCTGCTATATTGCGAAACAGGCCGGTTCAGCACCGGGATGCATCTCATGAAAAAAGCTATTGCCATTAATGCAAATGTGCCCGAACTTTACAACGACTTGGGGCAGGCTCTCCACGATCTTGCAAGACCCGAGGAGGCAATAGCTTGTTACGAACACGCTATTAAGCTCAATCCAAGATTCGCTAAGGCCTATAACAACCTTGGAAATGCGTTCCATGACCTTGAGAAACACGGGGAGGCAATGGCATGTCTTAGGCAAGCTATAGAGCTGAAACCTGACGATGCGGATGCCAATAACAATCTGGGAATAGCATTGTCTGAGCTGGACAAGCCACAGGAGGCCGCAGCGTATTTTGAGAAGGCCACGACGCTCAAGCCGGATTTTGCCGAAGCCCACAACAACCTTGGAAATGCGCTTGCCCAACTGGGAAAGATAGAGGAAGCAATAACGAGTTATAAACGCGCGGCCGAATTGAAACCCAGCTTCCCGGATGCGCATGGCAATTTGGCTTATCTTCTTGAATCGACAAATCAAATTGACCAAGCAGCAAAGAGTGCTGGCACGGCCTTAGAACTGGACCCTCATGCAGCAACGGCACACCTGATCACTGCAAAGTGCGAACGACGTGACGGTAACTTTGAAGGTGCGCTACGCAGGCTGGAAGCAATAGATGCCAAAGCCGTTAATGCCATGGTTCGTGCAGAACTGTTGAGCGAAAAGGGAAGATTGTATGATCGCCTTGGCTCGGCAGACAAAGCATTCGAATGCTTTTGTGAAGCCAATGCTGTGACATCCCAAACGTGGCTTGCCCGACAAATTAATCGGGACGCCTATGTTGAACAAGTTTCCCGTTTGCGATCCTGGTTTCTTAATACCCCGATTGATACATGGTCCCCCTCACCGCGCATGCCCAGAAATGACTATCCGGCTTTTCTTGTTGGTTTCCCAAGATCTGGCACTACACTACTTCAACAGATACTGGGAACATCCAGAGGCTTGGTCATTCTTGAAGAAAAGCCCCTTGTCGATTCGATGATAGATCACCTTGGTGCCCATCGGTTCAGAGATCCTGAGGATATTCCACGAATTGACACTACCGTTATAAAAGACCTAAGAAATGCCTATCTCTCGAAGGCGTCTGAATATGTTCATGGCCAGCATAACGCCTTGCTCGTGGACAAAATGCCGCTCAACATGGTTCATGTTGCACTGATTCATCAGGTCTTCCCGGGGGCGAGAATAATACTTGCCTTGCGTCATCCCTGCGACGTCTGTCTGAGCTGCTTTATGCAAAACTTTCGATTGAATGAGGCCATGATTCACTTTCTGGACCTCAATAACACGGCAAATCTATACAACCTGGTCATGGAACTGTGGAGTGTGTACGAAGCCCGTTTGCCACTTAATTTATATGTCATAAAATATGAAGATCTTGTCAACGAGTTTGATAAGGAAACAAGGAGACTCTTTGAGTTTCTGGAATTGCCTTGGGACACATCAGTCCGCGACTTCGCGGCACGGGCTAAAGCACAAGATGTAAAAAGCTTAACGCCAAGCTATGATCAAGTATCAGAACCGATATACAATCGTTCCATAGATAGGTGGAAACGTTATGCCCGTCATATTGAGCCAATAGTGGACATCATGAAAATCCATGTGAAGGCGCTGGGTTACGATCTATCCCTTGAACTGCAACAGCGAGCGCATTCCCTGTAGCATGCTGCAGGGTTAGCGAGCGAATCTAAAAATGGTACCCTTCCTTACAGTCGCTGCGAAGCACTGCCGTCAGGCAGAACATTCCCTGCAGCTTGCTGCAGGGAGCTTCAATAGCAGGCCAACATCACGCAGATGTCTCACCGCCAGCTTATACGCCCCATGCTGTAGTTTTCAGTTCAAGGATTGAGTGGACAAGAGAAGATAGAATAATGTGAAGGGGCTAAAAAAGTACAAGAACTGACAAGATCAAAGGGTGCACGGTGTGATTTGTAGAGGCTTCAAACGTCATGCGTAATAACCTCCATGTCATTGAAGCCCTTAAGGTTCTATAGGTCAACCTGGGAATCTATTTTATGGATGAAGACGACCTTTACGGACGATTCATTACAGATAGGCTTCAGGCGGAAAAAACTCTGACCGCACTGAGAGAAGCAATCCACTGTTATCAATCAGGCCAACTATCTGAGGCCGAGAAAATCTGCGATAGAATACTTGAGATTAATCCTAGGCAGGCCGATGCCTTACATCTATCAGGCCTCATTGCTTTCCAGATAGGCGACCAGGATAAAGCTGCTGCGCGGATCGGTCAAGCCATCGAAGAAGATCCTGGCAATGCAATGTACTACAACAACCTCGGCCTTGCCTTTGAGAAACGTCGACAATTAGAGAAGGCAATCCCCTGTTATCAAAAAGCGGTGCAGTTGGATCCGGGCTCCTTCGAAGCTTATACAAACATGGGCAATGCATTGAAAGCCCAGGGGAATTTCGAGGCAGGAATGCTTTGCTACAAAAAGGCTCTCGAGGTGAAACCAGACTGCGCAGAAGCCCTGCTCAATCTGGTTGACACGCAAAAACTGCGACGTTCTGACGCAAAGCACTACCTTCAACTGGCAGAGCAGATGGTTGAACAAGATTTGTCGGCGGACGACGCCATACTTGTCAACTTCGCCTTGGGAAAGCTTCATCATGATTTGGGTTCATTCGATGAAGCATTCAAACATTATCATTTAGCAAACAAGCTGAAGCGCAGGAAAGTCACGTTTAACATTCAGTCTCACAGAGATTATGTATCAAGAATCATCGAAACCTTTTCCTGCGATTTTTTTGCCGAAAGACAATCATGGGGAAGCGATTCTGACATGCCGATCTTCATTTTTGGCATGCCCAGATCTGGCACGACACTGGTCGAACAAATAATCGCAAGTCATCCATATGTATTTGGTGGAGG
>CP070769.1:1845064-1849327 GCA_020347085.1 Desulfobacterales bacterium | reverse complement strand
TTCAATCAAAAAAGATACATACAATCGCAGCTTTTAAAAGAAATTCTTTTCTCATGCAGCGCAGTACTTATGGCATAATACGATCCAACCTCTTGCCGATCCAGGCGGCTTCTCCTTTCAAATAATGTTTGTCGTAAAACGCCTGCAGTTTTTTATACCGGCGGATTGAGTCTAGACCACGGTTCCATTGTATCTTCTTTAGACATATGGGGCACAAGCGCAGAGGGCGGCGATCGGACTCCTCAAGGGAATTGCTTCCATTCATCGCACATTGGTAGGTTGTGCAGTGTGCTAACCCAAAGACGTGACCCACCTCGTGGGCGAGCACCTTGCAGCTCCTCCTGAGCGCTACGCCTTGGAGAGCAGGAAAATACCGCGCCATGCTGTATACGCCAACCCTGTCGGAAAGTGATGCTTGTCCGAATACAAAATTCCATTGCTCATCAGGATAAAGGTCAACCATGGTGATAGCCAGATAACACACTGCATCTTCCGGAAGCCTTGGGGGCAAAAGCTCATGGAGAAAATAACCGGTCTGATACTGCCTGATTGGTCTGTAATGGCCCCGAAAATGCCTCACCCGGTGCCAGCCCTTTTGGGGAAGCTTGACGGCTTGCTCAACCCGGGTCGGCAAATCAAACCAGATCCCTGCAAACACAGCTGCTTTGCTTATAATATCTCGGTCTGTATGGGAAAATGGCCCGACGGGCTGAAATACCAATGCCCGTCGTTTCTCCGATATCCGGACAGGATTGCTGCGTATGTAATCCTCATAAGATTGACCAGGTTCATGAAAGTGAAAGAGCCACTCGCCAGGCCTAGGCTCGGCAATTCTTTGAAAGTCAGAATCTTCCATGGCGCTTTCCGCCCACAAAATTGCGGGGGCTCGCAGAACCAATGCAGAGAATGCAGCGGACAACAGAAATGCCCAGAAATACAATATACCCTTCACGTAACACCCGCTGGCACAATAACAAACCCGCCTTTTTAAGTCAAAAAGACCCATGCCTACTGTTCTATCCCCCCTTTTCGCACGCCCCCTGACAATACATATCCGGCCTATCGGTTGACCAGGTTTTCGCGGAAGAGTTTCACCGGCTCACTCCCCGGAGACGCAGTGCTGCAGCAGGGCAGAAGCCCCGTCCTTTAGGGCGGGGAGGCTTCACAAATATTGTGATGTTCACTGCAAATCGACGACAGACTGGCCTGATACACGATTACAGATTTGGCAAAGCACCAAGAGTCGGAACACGCCTTGAAAAAGCCCGTTTTCCGTTGCCAATGTAGTTTTAATATGGTTTTCATATCTTGACATTTCCCGAGATAGAGATAATGGGAAGTACGTTCTAATAATCCCCTCCTACAAAAATTGAAGATAATGTAAAGATACCTGGAATACGCATTTCTCCCACGGAGCACCGACAGGATGCGAACGAATCTATCTTTTAGCCCCGGTTTTCATTGACCATTCTAATGTTTCTTCAGTATGATTTCTTCCAGCGTTTAGCCTACGGTGAAACCTCAATGGGTAAGTAAAGACTTACACGAAGTGTAAGACGTATGGGTGCGTGTGGGTCTTTTTTGTTCATAAAAAAGGAAATTTCATAATGACCAAAAAACCGAGCTACGAAGAGCTGGAACAGCGGGTCAAGGAATTGGAAAAGAAAGCGGTTGAGCGCCTTCGCATAGAGCGCGAGTTGCTCAAGCTGAATCACGCGGTAAATCATAGCCCCAGTGCCATCATGATTACAGATGCTCATGGGCTCATTGAATATGTCAATCCGAAGTTCATTGAAATGACCGGATTCACCTCCCATGAGATCTTAGGAAGCAATGCCACTGATTTGGGTGAACAGTCGCCCGAAGGAGAGAAGAGGATGTGGGAGGTGCTAGAATCGGGCGGCGAGTGGCGAGGTGAATTTCACAATAAAAAGAAGAATGGTGAACTCTACTGGGAGCGTGCCTCAATTTCATCCATGAAAAATCACGACGGTTTGATTACCCATTATGTGAAGGTGGCTGAAGACATCACAGACCTCAAGCGTGCCCAGCATAAACTGAGGGATAGTCAGAAGGAGCTTTATGAAAATCAACGGCGTTTAGACATATTGAAATTTGCCAATGACATAGCCCTCAGGTTGATGCATGAACTGAGAAATCCGCTGGTATCCATTGGTGGCTTTTCCAAAAGGATTGCCAGAGGAAACTATACCGACGACAAATTGGCCGAATACACAGGAATCATATTTCAGGAGGCCAAGAGACTCGATAAGGCGCTTAGTGAGTTGCTTGTGCAGCTAGAGGCTGCCGCCCATAAGGCGTAGCATGGTTCGGGTTGGTTGCTGAAGCCTTTGTGAAAGAAAAGAGTTTCATGGCCCCAGCCGTTCTTGTCTCCCACGGCATGCCTGGCATTGTCGTGCAACCGGGACCAACGCACCATTTCTTTTTCGGAGTCTTGGAAAGACGTTTGATCGGCCTGAGGCCGTTATCTACATTGCCGCCCATTGAAAATAATGTGTCAAACCTACACGGGCTGTTGCCCAAATAGCACTTGCAGGCACCATATATTGTCTGTATAAGAACGGCAAACACAATATTTATGGAGTTTGCCATGATGGGTCATGAGTCTGAGTCTCAGGCAAAGCTGTTCTTTTACGGGTTTAACCTTGAGCAAAGGGTCTGTGCAAATCATATCCTACGCAAGATTAAGGAGAAGATCGACTTTGACTTCATCTATGATGAGGTAAAAGACAGCTACGGTGATAAGGGTAATGTTTCGGTCCCTCCTCCTGTTATCCTCAAAATGATACTTCTTCTAATTCTCTACAATGTTCGTTCAGAGCGGGAGCTGATGAATACGATCCCGCTGCGTTTAGATTGGTTATGGTTTTTAGGCTATGATCTGGAGAGTGAGATTCCTGATCACAGCGTATTGAGTAAAGCCAGAGCCCGCTGGGGCGTGAGTGCTTTCAAAGTGTTCTTTGAGCGTATTGTTTGGCAGTGTGTGGAAGCCGGTCTGGTTGATGGTAGCAACTTTTTGTTGATACAAGCCTCATTGATGCTGATGCTTCCACCAATTCAGTGGTAGACACTCAAAGTCTAAAAAGTCATTTGCATGAAACTTACAAGCATTTTGAAGACCGTTTAGATGATTTACAGGACCATAAAACAACCCCGGCCAATAGCCGATATATTTCGAGCACAGATCCAGATGCCGCAGTTACCAGGCACGGCGGCGGCAGATCAAAGTTGCGTTACAAAACCCATCGAGATGTAGATCCTAAACATGAGGTAATCACCGCTACCCAAATAACTTCCGGCTCAGTCGATGATGGTGATCTTCTCAAAGAGATGATTGACGTCCATGAACAAAACACCCAGAAGAACTTGGCTACAGTCGTAGCCGACACCAAATACGGTAAGATCGAAAACTATCTCCTCTGTTATGATCGGGCATAGAGACCCATATTCCATCGGTCGAGAAGTCGCATCGGGGTTATGGTCGCAAGAAAGGCATATTCCCCAGGGAAGCTTTTTCCTATAACCGTGACACTGATACCTTTACCTGTCCGGCTGGGCAAATACTGAGAAAGCACCACTATCACAAAAAGCGTAAACACTATGAGTACAGAGCTTCTTGTGAAACTTGTGCTAAATGCCAGTTGCGGGGAAAATGCACCCGCGCCAAAGATGGTCGAAGCATAAAACGCCACGCCAGACAAGATGACCTAGACTCAATGCTTCAATGTGCAAGTAGTCGACAAGCAAAAACAGATATAAAAACCCGCAAACATTTATCTGAACGATCCTTTGCTCAATCCAAACGATATGGATACAAGAGAGCCCGTTGGCGCAGATTATGGAGAATGAAAATTTACAATTTTCTCATTGCAGCGGTGCAAAACATACAAATCCTTATTAATCACTCAAAGAACATGATCGAGAGCCAGGTAAACGCTCTCGCACAGGGTCTATGTCCCTGCTCCAAAGCCCTTAAACTGTCTATTTGGCCTATATCTTCGTTTAAGATGTTGTGGGAAAACACAAACTCGCTTTCAGCGTGTTCTTTCTTCTTTAAATCTTGTTCCCCAGTGTCTTGATTAAAAGAAATCAGCTTTGGGCAACAGCCCGTGAAGACCTGACCCTCCTTTTTTTCACAGAAGTCAACTCAGTCAAAGACGTCCCCAAGCTCAGTAAGAACGTCCAAATGTCATGGACGGCCCCATTTCTCTCCAGCCGTAATGTCCTATGTCAAGACCTGAC
>CP070769.1:1841991-1844964 GCA_020347085.1 Desulfobacterales bacterium | reverse complement strand
GCGCTTTAAACTTTTGTTTTGAACCGTATATGCCCTTAAAGGACCGCCTCTTCCAAGTGCAGTTTTGGGCGAGGCATAGATACTATTGATTTCTGAAAATCCTATCAGACATACCTAACAGACTCAAGGACAAAGGGTCTGGCTGAACACCGACCGTGCGCCGAAAAAGCGGGGGTTCAAATCGATTGACATATCTCTGGCTGTCCGTTAACTTTTCCCTAGAACCCATCTCAAAAATGGGCCTAAGTCCCCATGGCGGCGTTGTCCCGCTGTAACGGGACTCAAAAGCTCATCCCGCCCAGGCGGGATCAAAATGGTCAAACCAAACGAGGGTAGAAAATAGGAACGGTATCAATCGGAACGCATTTTTGAGAAACACTCTATGCGGAAATGCTTTGTATGTCGGAAACCTTGGAAGGCCATGTAGAGCGAATTGTCTACGCTAGTGAGCACAATCACTACGCAGTGGCCAAGTTAAAGATCACGGGAAACCCGGAGCTGGTGACGATAGTAGGTGAACTGGTCGGCATAGCACCAGGACAGGAACTCAAGCTATCGGGCGCGTGGGAGACCCACCCCAAGTACGGCCACCAGTTCAGGGCTACTGGATACAGTGTAAGACTTCCCGCCCAGATCCAGGGGATTCAGAAGTACCTGGGATCAGGGCTCATCCGGGGAATTGGCCCGGCCATGGCTCAACGATTGGTTGATCGGTTCGGGGAAAAAACCCTCCGGGTTATTGAGCGCTCTCCCAAAAAGCTCCTTCAGGTTAAGGGGATTGGGAAAAAACGCCTTGAGGTCATTCGGGAAGCCTGGGAAGCCCAGAGGGACATCAGGGACGTCATGATCTTTCTTCAGGGCCACGATGTGAGCACCGGCTATAGTGCCAAGATATTCAAGCAGTATGGCCAGGACGCCATCCGGGTGGTACAGGAAAATCCCTACCGCCTTGCGACCGACATATTTGGCATCGGCTTTCTGATAGCGGACGGAATTGCAGAAAAAATCGGCATTGCCAGGGATGCCATGATACGGGCCGAGGCTGGTATTCTGCATGTGCTGAACAAGGTGTCCGATGAGGGACATGTATTTCTCCTGCATGATCAACTGCTGGATCGGGCTGAAGCGCTCCTTGAGATCGACCGAACCCGACTCGAAACAGCCGTGAGGAACCTGGCTTCATCCGGAGACATCGTTCTTGAAGAGTTTCAGGGCGGAGATCACTTATCCAGACGTACGACGAGCGTCTACCTAAGAACTTATTACGCGGCCGAGGTGGGCCTGGCCAGTCGCCTTAAGGCCCTGCTTTCTGTCCCCTTTCAAGAGATTGGTCAGGATGTCGGGCGCATGGAAAAACTGGTCCAACGTAAACTGGCTGTTATACTTTCAAAAGAGCAATGGGTCGGCCTGAAAACCGCGCTTTCCCGCAAGGTGTCCATTATCACGGGTGGACCTGGTACGGGAAAGACCACATTGGTCAAGGCTATCCTGGCTGTCTTTGAGGCAGCCGGAAAACGCGTCATGCTGTGCGCACCCACGGGGCGAGCAGCCAAGAGGCTTTCCGAAGTCACAGGCCATGAAGCAAAAACGATTCATCGCCTTCTTGTCTATAACTTCAAGAGCGGCGGGTTTCAAAAAAACGAGACAGACCCACTCGATGCCGATGTGGTGATCGTGGATGAAGCATCCATGGTGGATGCCTTCCTGATGTATCACCTTGTTAAAGCGATCCCCATGACCGCCGTTCTGATTATGGTGGGGGATGTCGATCAGCTACCTTCGGTAGGCCCTGGAAATGTATTACGGGACTTGATCGACTCCAAACGGGTGCCTGTCATACTCCTAAAGAAGATCTTCAGGCAGGCCCGGGAGAGTCTGATCATCGTAAATGCCCACAGAATGAACCAAGGGCTTTCGCCAACCATACCAGATTCCAACCGTGACAGCGTGGAAGACTTCTATTTCATCCAGCAAGAAGATCCCAAGAAAGTGCTTTCCACGATATTGGATCTGTGCTGCGACCGGATTCCAAGCCGGTTCAAACTGGATCCGTTGTCGGACATCCAAGTACTGAGTCCCATGCACAAGGGCACTATTGGCACTACCAACCTGAATCGCGTGTTACAGCAAGCCTTGAACCCGTCGAAAGATATGATTGAGCGAATGGGGTACCACTTCCGGCGTGGGGACAAGGTCATGCAGATTAGAAACAATTACCCAAAAAATGTCTTCAATGGAGATATTGGAACTATCAGCCGCATTGATCGCGATGTGCAAGAAGTTACAGTCAAGTATGACGGCCGTCCGGTCGACTATGAGTTTTCCGAGCTCGACGAGCTTGTACTCGCTTATGCCGTGTCCGTGCACAAATCCCAAGGGTCAGAATACGGAGCCGTGATCCTCCCGGTGATGACGCAGCACTTTGTGTTACTTCAAAGAAACCTGATATACACGGGGGTTACTCGTGCAAAGGAGCTGGTTGTGCTCATTGGAACGAAACAGGCGCTGGCCATTGCCCTGCGCAATGATAGGCCGCAAAAGCGCATGACCCGTCTTCGCAATCGAATGCAGGACAATGGGGAGTGCGGAGTGCGGGGTAAAGAAGAGCCTGAAATCCAAAATCGAAAGTGAAGCCTCCCCGCCCTTCCAGGCGGGGCTTGCGGGGAGCATGCCGGTCACTCGTCGTCGCAGGTCTGCACCTCGGGAGGTGGGGAGGCTCCGTGGGACGGAATTGTTTTTCATTCCGCATTCCGAAATGCGCATTTCGCATTGGGAGGGATATGCCGTGAAAAACGTTTTGGTAGTTGGCGGGGCAGGATATATCGGTTCGCACATGGCCAAGTGTCTTTCGGCAAACGGTTACGTGCCGATTGTCCTGGACAACCTTGTTCGCGGCAACCGGCAGGCAGCAAAGTATGGGCCCTTTTTCGAAGGATCCATGAATGATGCAGGTCTCCTCCAAAAGATATTTTC
>CP070769.1:1837496-1841891 GCA_020347085.1 Desulfobacterales bacterium | reverse complement strand
TTCTGTCTTTGAGACAATCAGGACAGACGGGGGAAAACATCAGATCGATTGTGTGCGCTGTCATACTGAATACCACGTTTACAGTCCTCTCAAGCAAAACTTTGACGAGATCATGCCCAAGTGTGCCGCCTGCCACGTCAGCGCAAGCGGAGGGCCATTTCATGGGGACGCCGATGACCTGACCCCCTGTCTAGTCTGCCATGCAGACCCCCATAAGCCCTTAACGATTCCCATGCCTGCTGAGGCCACTTGTGGGCAGTGTCATATCAAAGAGGGTGATGAGATTAAGAATTACCCGAGCAGGCATACAACGGATGTGGCATGTACTGATTGCCACGCCGAAAAGCACGGATACATTCCTGAATGCAGTGCGTGCCACGAGTCTCATAGCCCAGCAGTGGAACTCACTGTGCAAGACTGTATGGGCTGCCACCCGGTTCACAAACCAACCCAGATGTCATATGCTAAAGACACGGCTTCAGCCATATGTGCTGGTTGTCATGGGGATGTTGCCGGCCTTCTACAGAAAAACCTGACCAAACATACCGATGTGGCGTGCGCTGATTGCCACCCCGCTCACAAAGAAATTCCCCTTTGTAGTCGATGTCACGGAGAGCCTCATCCTAAGATGAAGATCGATGTGACACAATGCGGGGAATGTCATGGCATTGCCCACGATCTAGCCCAGTAATTTTAGGCCAGCCGGTCCAGGCTCAAGCTGGACCGGCTGGCACGAATCAGTACCTTCACGCAAACAGCAATCTATCACTCCACAGATTTAAAGCCGCCACATATTGCCCGTCATATTTTGTCGCTTCACGCACACCCATGAACTGCAACAGCGAGCGCATTCCCTGTCCCGACGTGTCGGGGCTGCAGGGAGCTTCAATTCCTCGCACACCATTGACAGGCATGATGTGGCGTAGAAGCCGGGTCTACAAGTCCCTTCGATCAAAGACACAGGACCTCATCCACGCGTGTACGGGCGTCTCGTCTATAATTAAACTAACTATGAGATGACCTGCAATAAGGAGTTCAAATGAAAGGTGGAAGGTGCAAATTGATTGGCGGTGGCCAGGTCACTTTTTCCACCGGCGAGGAATGGCAATACAGCCGCCTAGAAGAATGAGGAAGGTCCCGAACCAGAGCAGCGTCATACCTGGCTTGATACTGACCTCAGCTATAATCGCCGGAGGTTCTTCTTGAGATTCTTTGTCTTCAGCAGGCTCTGGCCCCTCGTAAACAAGAACGACGGTTTTGGCATTTGCCTGCATACTCACGAGGGTCAGATAAGCCTCTTGTGGTCCGGGCAGCTTGACGCGACTTGCAGGGCTATGCAGTTGGCCCACAGCCATGACCGGTTTCAGTGTGACGGGTTCTCCACCCTTGTACGAAACCTCAATGTCGGCGCCGACGCTCATGTCATGAGCGTCCTTCTTGCCCATCATCCCTGACACATCAAAACCCGAAAACATAAGCTCGTAGTCATGAAACTGGACCTTCTTCCCTTTTTCCAGATTTAGGTGACTTCCTGAATGGCTCTTCTTTTCTCCTGGGATATAATCTACGGGCGATATATAAAGGTCTGTAACGAGTCCGCGCCGAATGTGGGGATGGCTGAAACGCTTGACCTGGCCATCTCGGCCGCGTTCGGAATAGATGTCCGGGCGTGCACCAAATTGACTGCCCATGCCCTTTACGTCTAACGGGAGATGGAGCCGCATCCCTTTCCCTTCTCTGGAGAATGTCGGCCCATTGAATGTGATGTCATAGCCCATGGCGCTTTTCACATCCCCCTGAACCAACCGCACCTTTTCAGACCGATCATAGGCAGACGACGAGACAATACCGAGAAACATCAGAGCCACCCCCAAATGGGCGATGGCGGCACCTGAAATAGTGATCCTCTTTCTGATGAGTTTTGTTGCCAGAAAAAGATTCATTCCTGCAGCACCCCCGGATAGGAGCGCAAGGAGCAGCACCCCGAGTGAAAGGAGCGGTACCTCCAGATCCGGATAGCCGTTCAACAGGGTTATGATACCGCTCACAATGACCCCGATTAAGGCCCAGGTCAGTTTGCGGGTAAGCTTCGAAAAGCTGTTCTTCCCCCAGACCAGCAGTGGAACAAAGCTCAGGAGAAACAACATGAGAATCGACAGGGGTAAATTTGTGTTCACGTAAAATTCCGTTGACACCTTTGAGGCCTTTTCAAGCACTCTGGTTATGAGAGGCGCAGATGTGCCCAGACCTACAATAACCGTAGAAAGGCAAAGGACGACTATGGCAGCAATAAGACCAAATTCCCTGGAAAAATAGCTTATGCTTTCTCCCTTCTCAGACACAGGAATATCCCCTGCCCTCGCTATTAAGAATCCCAGGGAGATGGATAGGAATGCCATCATGAAGATAACCAGCCATCCCGTGATGCCCAGGTCTACAAAAGAATGAACCGAGAAATCAGCCAAGACGCCGGACCGGGTGAGAAATGTGCAGTAAATCACGAGTATGAACGAAAAAGCAGCCAAGACGAAATTCGTTTTTCGCAATTTCTTACGCGTCTGCTGCAAGATCATACCGTGCATCAGGGCCGTACCTGCCAGCCATGGCAACAGAGAGGCATTTTCCACTGGATCCCAACCCCAGTACCCCCCCCAGCCCAGGACCTTGTACGACCAATATCCGCCGATGATGATCCCCGTGCCTAAACTCACGAAGGCAAAAACGGTCCAGGGCAGGGCAGATCGTATCCACCCGTCGTAATCTCTGCGCCACAGGGCTGCGATTGCAAAGGCAAAGGGAATGGTATAGGCGGCGTAGCCCACAAAAACCACGGGCGGATGGATAACCATCCATGGATCCTGCAAGAGCATATTTAATCCCTGGCCGTCAGGGGGTGGAATGGGGAGCATTCTAAAAGGGCTTTGCTTAATTAAGAGAATTGTCAGGAAAATGTTGTTCAAGTTGTAGATGAGCATCACCTGGGGCTCTACGTCCCTAGCCTTAAACATAAGCAGGATACCAAGCCACGATCCGAGCAGTACCCATAGCAGGAAGCTCCCTTCCTGACCTGCCCAGAAAGAGCTGATCAGATACTCTAAGGATAGGTCACGGGACGAATATCGGGCCACGTAACTGTAAAGAAACTCATGGTTCAGGATGAAGTGCATCAAAAGCATTGAGGCAACTGTCACAGAAAGAGCAAAGCCAGCAAAACTCATGCGAGCGGCGGTTCGGACGAGAACATTCTCCTTTTTGAGACACAGCACGAGATAGCATGCCGACGAGACGGATACGCCAATCAACCCCAACCACATCATGACTTGACCGATATTGCTCATTGACCTTTGACCCGCTGCTCGTATTTAGTCGGGCACTTGACCAGAAGTTCTGTCGCTACAAATACCTGCCTCTTCGGGTTGTATTTTCCGGTGGAGACAATCTTGGTAACATCATCAAAATTGGCAGGCTTGGACCAATCATATTCAATTTCCATCTCGTCGCCGCTATCTTCACGTAAAGTAAACATTAAACTGTTATTTTGAAGGTCGTACCGTCTACTCCCCTTCACGACAATCCCGGCCACCTGGACTGGTCGACGGCTCACCTTGGCTTCTCTGACACCCACATAAGTGGTCAGCGTTGATCTAAAAGAATACATCGCCATGATCATGGCCAACACCACCAAAACAGCTCCGATGATATAAGATTTCTTTGACATGTTTTTGTTCTGTTTCTGCTTGGTTACCAGGTTAATTCCTCTGAACTTCCGATGTCGCCTTCTGTCATTCTTTCCCTTGATCCTTGGCAGATGATGCTTCGAGTCTCTTGATCCTTCGATCCAATACAAATAGGTAAAAGGCGATACCGCACCATATAATCAGATTAACGCCCATGACGAAACTAAGGCCTTCTTTCATCGATCGTCACCTTTCCTTGTTTAGTTATACTAATGCGTTAAAAGCCTCTCGACATTGTTGAGTTACCTGAGGCCGCATTGCTGCATATTTTCGATGGTTCTTGGCGTAGCGGAGGACAAGCGGCCTGAACTGTGTGAACCCGGAAGGGCGAGTTTAGCGCAAAGCTTCACTACGTGCCAGGCCGCCCGGAGCGAGTCTTAGAACCATCCAAATATGATGCTCGCGGACCAAGGGAATTCCGACAATGTCGAATAGTCAATACGCTTTTCAGTAAGTCTTTCTTTGTGTGCTATCGCATGTTGTCCGGTTCCCGAAACAGATCCCGCACCCTCAAGCCTTCCAACCTCAATATCCTGACCCTTAACCGAAGCATCCATACATACAACGCGGTGTATGCCAACAATGAACCCAAGAAGACCTTCAGCGTCTTGGGGTCCATACCGGGATTAGCGGGATTCATGGTGTCTTCAGGGTGGAG
>CP070769.1:1834373-1837396 GCA_020347085.1 Desulfobacterales bacterium | reverse complement strand
TGTAACGTAAAGACTATCACGAAAAGACGGAATGGGGGAAGCACGAAAAATGGAGGTGAGACTGGAAGGAAAAGGGCCGGTCTTTTTGTGCCATGCGGTTTTGAGGAACGGTAAAAGGGACAAGATCAAGGCGGGACAAGCACAAGGATCGACTATCTTCCTTATGTCACTCCCCTGCTGCGCTCTGATCGAGAAAAAGGAGCTTTTTAACGGGGTGCCTGAGCACTCTCACGATCGGTAGGGCCTCGTCACCTTTGAGCATCCGCTGGACTACCGGTCTCTTTGCTTCGTCGGTCATAATGATCACCACTTGCCGCGCTGCGCAAATCGCACCCATGCCCAAGGTAATCCGGTCCCTCGGAGGGGCTGGACTTTTGGTTTGGAGAACCCACGACTCATTGTCATCCAGATACCCGCCACCAGGAAAGAGGCTTGCCGTGTGCCCGTCAGCCCCTACACCAAGAAAGATCAGGTCAAATTGTGGCATTGTCGTCGGAAAAAGAGATCGCAATAGTCTCTCATAATCCCGAGCTGAATCCTGGCTCATGCTTTCAACAAAGCAGCGCTTTAACTCTGGCCAGTCGAGGGGATCAAGCAAATCTCTCTGGATCATGCCCCAATTGCTCTCGGGACTGTCAAATGGGACCATGCGCTCATCTACAGGGAAAAGCTTGACGCGGGTCGATCCAAGGGCTTCTCGCCAGGCTTCCACAATACGCCTGTAAGTTGTCCCACCGGAGACCGCCACGAAGGCATCAGGAGAAAGGGCCCGGATTAACCGGGCTGTCTCAAGGGCGATCTCCTCGGGGCCCGTTGCTGGAATGATTTCAAGGTTTGGAAACTGCAAGGATCAACCGGGTGTTTCTCCTGCGGAACTTTCTTACGACAGGGCTGTTGTTACAAAACGAGCTTCTGGAATACCAATGCGGCCGTAAGAACCAATCCTGTGGCCAGGTGCGCCTGGATGGTCAGGGCCTGGGCCGGGATGATTGCATCATATGTCTGGTAATGGGTGTTCAGGATCTTGATTGCCTTCCGCGCTAAGGGAATGGTCAAAATCACCGCAAGATATGGCCAGGCGTCGCTCTGGGTCAGGACCCAAAAGAGGACCACCGCGTAAGGGCCGAGCATAAGGAACGAATATATATATCGCGAGCGATCGCGTCCCAAGCGCACAACACAGTTTAGCTTTCCGGCGTCTCTGTCAGCCTCGTAGTCAGGAAACTGGTTGATCCAGATAACCGCCGTAATCAGAAATCCCATGGGGATGCCAAGCGTGAAGGCTTGCCAGGTGAGAAGACCTGTCATCACATAGTATGTCCCCCACGTAATCAGGGGGCCAAAAGCTAAGAAGATGGTGATCTCTCCTAATCCTCGTGACATGAGACTTACCGGCACTGCCGAATAAAGGTACCCTGCTAGGAATCCCATCAAACCGATCACCACGACAAGGGGTCGTCCTGTGAGGGCCAGATAGATGCCAACGGCTGTGCCGAGTACAAAGAAACCCATAGCCATGCCCCATACGGTTTTAGCATCCATTAATTCGTCTTGGATCACACGGCTTCCGCCACTAAAGGGTGTTGGATGCAGGTTAATACGGTCGCTGCCAGGATCGTCGTAGTAGTCGTTAATTAAATTTGCCCCAAGGTGCAGGCACCCCACCCCGAGCAGCGTCAGAATGAGCCGCCAAACATCGAGATACCCGTGCTGGAAACTCAGGGCGGCGGCCAAAATGACGGGGATGAGGGATCCTGTCAAGAAAGGAAGACGCATCGCTTTAACATAAATATTCATGGTTGACCTCGCTATTCGTCTTAGAAAGTCTTTACGTGACTATCACAGGTGCCCCGGCATTTCAAGGACTCGTGGCTGGCACACGGCCTTTCCCCTTGACACCAACACGCACTTTCGCATAAAATCATGTGGTGCCTTTAGGGGCTTAGCAGGGAATTCCGTTAAAGTCGGGAGCGGGCCCGCCGCTGTCATCGAGGACGAAAACCGCAAGCATGCCACTGATCCGCGCAGCGGATTGGGAAGGCGCGGCCAGTAGGATGATCCGTAAGCCAGAAGACCTGCCATAAGAAAATCGTGTTCCGCTTGCCTCGCGTGTCGGGTTGTGGAACAAAAAGGGTTTGAGGATAAAAAAGGGACATCCCCGGATCAGTTCTCATCGGTTCGGGGATTTTTTTGATCTGGGGGTGTGGGCGACCATTCGCAAGTTCAGGAAGAATGAGAGTGTGAGTAATTAGAAAAAGATCGTTTTGAGAAGCATGATTGGTTTGATTTTGATGGGGGCTGAGGTGGGTTCTGGAACAAACCAAAAAAGACGCTACTCTGGAGCCGGTTGTGGCCACAGCAATAAGGATTGAACAGCGGACAGAAAGCGTGCCAGCAAATATTACTGTCATCGACGAGGCGGAAATCGGAAATGCCGCCGCAAAAACGGTCGAAGATCTTCTTTGCGCTGAGGAAGAGATCGTTGTCTGATACCTCCTGGCTAATAGGAATACTTCCCAGGTTGGCCTGCGCGGATTTGCGGAGGCCGGTCCTTACAATACCCTGGTTTTCGTTGATGGGCGTTGTACAAGTGAGATTAATCTGCGCGGCGCCGACTGGATGAAGATACCGGTGGGCTAGATCGAGAGGACAGAAGTAGTTCGAGGAACCAAATTTAAAGCAAAGGAAGATTTTGAGGTTGCCAGTGACGCCATGACATTGACCGATGTGATAGACTTCAAAGAGAGATATATTTTCAGTCGTAGGGGGGAGAATTGCAAAGGGTGTTGATTGCCCCAGGGCCCTTGCACAAAAACCTGAGGTCATGCTCCTTGATGAACCGACAAGCTATCTTGACATGAAACATGAGGCAAATATATGCTATCTGTTGAATATGCTATCTGTTGAAGAGAATGAACAAGGACAAGGGAATCACGATTGTCTCAGTATTCCATGATATACACCTCGCTTCCTATTTCAGCGACCAGGTCAATGGTGATCAAGGAAGGCAAGATTCACGGCAT
>CP070769.1:1830633-1834273 GCA_020347085.1 Desulfobacterales bacterium | reverse complement strand
TGTGTTCTCATAGGGAACCATGGCTGTGCTTAAAGCCAGAAGATCAGCATGAATGACCACATTCTGCTTCACTAGCGGGTCCTTGACTGTCACGCGCACCTTGCCGGCAACGTTTTCCACACGGGGCTTTTCATCCGGGCTGTAACGGATAAAAACAATGCCCTGATCCCTGGCCAGGGCGTAGTAGTCTTCACTGAATCCATAACTCATGACATCCCTATACAGGATGGTTACATTGGCATCAGGATTGGTCTCTTTGATCTTCAAAGCGTTCTTTATCGCATGGTTGCAGCAAATCGCACTGCAATAGGGATGGGTCTCGTCCCTGGAGCCCACACACTGAATCATGACTGTCTGGTTCAGGTCTTTCGGATCGAGCTCCCCAAGGGCCAGTCTCTCTTCCAGTACCTGTTGAAGCACCACGGTGTCATGCTTGCCGTAGAGATACGCATCAGGCTCATAGGCGGTAGCCCCTGTGGCAACGATAATGGTGCCGTGCTCTATTTCTTCCGTCTTTCCCTCTTTCCCGTTGCCGTAAGAGAGCACGGTCTTGAAGTTACCCACAAAACCTTCAATCCCTTCTATGGCGGTGTCGACAAAGAGATGTATCTTGTCGTTTGCTTTTACATCCTCGATGAGTCGCCTGAGGTGCTCTTTGGGATCTGGTCCCTCAAGGGTAAAATAGGTGCTCCGGAGACAGCCGCCAAGATAGCTGCTTAGCTCCACCAGGTAACATTCAAAGCCCTGCCGGGCCAGGCCAAGCGCTGCAGTCATACCAGAGAGTCCGCCGCCAATGACCAGGCCTCTGGGGGTCACCTCTATGATTGCTTCGGGGAGCGACTCAATCTGTCTCGCCTTGGCAACGGCCATCCGGACCAGTTCCTTGGCCTTCTCCGTGGCTGCCTCCCGCTCATGCATATGCACCCACGAGCATTGATCCCGGATATTGACCATCTCAACAAGACATTTATTGAGGCCGGCCTCTCTGAGGGTATCTTGAAAGAGCATCTCATGGGTCCGGGGCGTGCAGGCTGCTACCACGACACGATTCAAATTGTGCTCACCAATGGTCTCTCCGATCAAAGCCTGGGTGTCAGATGAACAAGAGTAAAGATTCGTCTCTACCATAGCCACGTCATCCAGCGTCTCTGCGTATTTGCTCACCGCTTCTACATCCACTACCCCGGCAATATTCTTGCCGCAGTGACATATAAAGACGCCAATCTTTGGCGGCGCGTCAGCATCGGCACGCTCCTCAGGGTAAGTCTTCTCTGTGACCAGGGTACCACGAGCCGCAACCAGCACCTCTGCTGCTGAGGCTGCAGCTCCGCCGGCCTGGATCACGCTATCGGGAATCGATTTGGGCCCCTGAAATGCACCGGCCACAAAGATACCTTCTCTCGTGGTAGCAAGGGGCGAAAACAGACCCGTTTCACAAAAATTGTACTGGTTCAGCCCAATCTCTGCTGCTAGGGCGAGGTTGCTGCTCCCTAAAGGGGCTTCAAGTCCATGAGCCAGTACGACCAGGTTAAAGGCATCTTTCCTTAAGCTCCCATCTTCTGTCACATACGTTAGGGTCAGATCTCTGGTTTGGGGGTCCTCTTTGACCTCAGAGACCCTGCTTCGCACAAACTTCACGCCTTCAGCCTTGGCACGCTCATAGAAAGTCTCAAACCCTTTGCCGTACATGCGCATGTCCATGAAAAATATCGTGATGTCTAAATCAGGCTCATGCTCCAGAGCTACGATGGCATCCTTGACCGCATACTTGCAGCACACCGACGAACAATAAGGGTTGCCGCACGTCTTATCCCGGCTCCCCACACACAAAACAATCGCTATCTTGTCCGGCTTTTTTAGATCCGAAGGCCTCTGAATCGTACCCATAGACGGGCCAGAAGCACAACAAATCCGCTCAAACTCTTTGCCCGTCACAACGTTTTGGGAATCGCCGTAGGGGTAAACCGGAATCCGCCTCGGATCAAACGTCGAGAAGCCCGGGGACAAGATAACCGCCCCGACCCGATAGGTTAATACCTCAGGCTTTTGATCAAAGTTGATCGCTTGGGCTTCACAAGTTCGGGTACATTGCTTGCACTCTTGCCTGTTCAAAAACAGGCAATAATTAGCATCAACCACATAGGCAGATGGAGCCGCCTGTGTGTAAGGGATATATATCGCTCTGCGATCAGCCATATTTTCATCATAGGGATCAGGGATCAGAACAGGGCAATAGGTGGCGCAAGTCCCGCAGGCCGTGCATTTACTCTCATCCACATAACGAGGTTCCCTGACCACCTTTACCGGGAAGTTTCCCATAGATCCTGAAACCTCTTTCAAAGTAGCCTGGGTGATGATTTCGATGTTGGGATGTCTGGCAGACTCAACGAGCCTGGGAGCTAGAATTCAGATCGAACAGTCATTGGTAGGAAAGGTCTTGTCAAGCGCGGCCATCACGCCACCTATGGCCGCGGATTTTTCGACCAAATACACGCGGAAACCAGCCTCAGCCAAATCCATGGACGCCTGAATCCCGGCAATGCCGCCTCCGACAACCATGACGGCGCCAATGACCTTATGATTATTCTTGTTATGCTTCATATGACGAGGATTGAGGGATTATGGAATTGAGGGATCGAAGGATTAATTCCTGAATTCTCCAATTTCCCAATAGCTAATCTTCTACCAACTCCAAGGCCCCCGAATTACACCAGCGAACGCAGGAAGGGTTAGGGGGAATACCGCAGAAATCGCACTTAAGGGGAAAGCCGGTCTCAGCCTCGATGAAAAAGGATTTCTGTGGGCACGTAGCCCGGCAGAGCACACACATATCGTATGTCTGATCACCCGCCTTTATGGTGAGTTTCGATGTGCAAGCCGCATCCACAAAGGGACCGGCGATCACGGGAAAAAAGGTGTTCCCCTCTCGAAAAACCCTGATTCGGGCTCTTCGAGGATTAGCAATACCCGTCACATGATTTAGAGAACAGGCGATCTCACAATGCCTGCAACCGGTGCATTTGTTGTGATCAATCACTATCTTCGGCATATGTCTCTTTCGCAGTTTAGGAGTCAAATAGTTGACTAGTTAATTGGTTAAGTGGTTGGGCTGAAAACATCCCAACCACTTAAAGATCACAGCTCCAGGGTCTCCAATGTGTCTGCCCTGGGTTCACCTTTCTCGTTCCAGCCTCGAACCTCATAGTACTTGGGAAGCATTTCATCCACCTTGCTAATCTGCCCTTGAGCCGGACCATCCTGGATAGGTTCTTTGAAGAATCTCTCGGGCAACGTGTCATGCGTCTGGTCAAATCCGGCTCGCATGTTGAAGCGTCTTTCCTGATTCCAGATTCGTTCCCCGATCCTCAAGAGGTCATCAGCACGGTACTCAGTGCCCAGGCAGCTATTAATCATAGGGACGATATTGTTAAACTTGAGCCCTAGCAATGGCCAGTTGCAAAGACCAAGGGAATCCATGATCGCCGCCATATCCTGGTATTGTTTGACCAGTTCGGCTTTGCCCTCAGTTCTCCACGGGTCCACTTCCTCGTGGACATTCAACACCTCCTCAATAAAGGTATAGGCATAGAGATGATGGGGCCCATAATTACAGGTAGCAAAATGCAAACCCATACCCTGG
>CP070769.1:1826886-1830533 GCA_020347085.1 Desulfobacterales bacterium | reverse complement strand
TGCGTCAGCCCATGGAAGATGGTTACGTGACCATTGCACGGGCCATTACCAGTATTACCTATCCTGCCACGTTCATGCTGGTAGGTGCCATGAATCCTTGCCCTTGCGGATACTTCTCTGCTCCTAATCATGAGTGCACGTGCACTTACACGAAGATTCATCGTTATCGGTCCAAGATCTCCGGTCCGCTCATGGATCGCATAGATATTCACGTGGAGGTGCCGGCTGTGCCTTATAAGGACCTTGCCAGTCAAAACAATGCGACGGCAACCTCTGCCGATATCAGAAAGCACATGAAACGGGCCCGTGTCATTCAGTCAGATAGGTTGAAGCGGACCAAGATTCACTGAAATGCACAGATGAACAACCGCCAGATCAAGCGATATTGTCCGGTTGATCAGGATTCTCACCGCCTCCTTGAAGCGGCTATCGACAAACTGGGGCTTTCGGCGCGGGCCTATAACCGGATCCTGCGTATCGGAAGAACCATTGCCGACCTGGAAGGGGTGGAAAGGATCGCCGTGCATCATATATCAGAAGCCATCCAATACCGGAGCCTCGACCGAAGCGCCATGTTCGGTTGGCAATAGCCTGCGACGTGGTTTCAGCGAACTTCAAGTTTGCCACTGTTCAAAAGTGAGTTTTTCCTTAAGGTAGCTGAACTGCAACAGCGAGCGCATTCCCTGTGGCTTGCTGCAGGGTTAGCGAGCGAATCTAAAAATGGTACCCTTCCTTACAGTCGCTGCGAAGCACTGCCGTCAGGCAGAACATTCCCTGCAGGGACTCGACTGAGCTCGTCGAAGTCTTGCTGCAGGGAGCTTCAATCTCTTCTCCCTGTAGTAATCTCTCACTTCGGGGAGCAAAACGCCTACAAGCTTTCCATCAAAATCACGTTTCTTGCACTGCAACAGCGGGCTTATTGCCTGTCCCGATATGTCGGGATTTGTCGGGACTGCAGGGAGCTTCAATCCTCTCAGCCTTTCGATGATGTTTTGCTTATTTCCCTGTCGAGGTCAAGGATCGCTGCGGAAGCCGGCTGAACACCAAGGGTGGCAACATCTTCGAGGGAGAAAAAGGGCTTTTTTCTTGACATATACCGTATGTTGTGGTTAAGTACTGTACAAGGCTCAATATATTGCTTGAACGACAGAGCAAGCTGGTGGACACTCTGTATGTTGTCCGAAGAGAGAGGCGTGTTGTCTTAAGGCAAGCTCGGACATTCTTCACACCAAAATTCAGTGAGGAGGTCTTATCATGATCAGCAAGAACGAGCCGGTTGAGCGCAGGAAGCATAGGCGATTTCAGGTATACCACGGCACCTATGTTGCGATCGGCCCCCCTTATGGCAAAGTGGGCCCAATGATAGACATTAGCATGGGCGGTCTTTCGTTTCGATATGTTCATCAGAAGGAACGAACGAATGGGTCATACGCAAACATATTTTTGACTGAAGCTAATTTCCACTTGGAAAAGGTGCCGATTAAGACCATTTTGGATTTCGAAGTAACTGACGAATCACCCTCTAGTTCTACTAAAACGAGGCGATGTGGCCTCCAATTTCACGACCTCACACACGACCAGGCATCCCAGCTCGAATTTTTCATCCAGAATTACCATACAGGCGAGGCGTAATCTCAGAAGACACGCTTATAATCGATTAGGCAAACAGTAGGCGGCCCAGAGATGGCTTTGCCTTTAGTATAACAGCCCTGGAACCAAGTAAACCCGATCCTGTCCAGTGGGCTATGGTAGGTATGGATGTTGGGGGGCCTTGGACTTCGGGGCTTTTTTATGTTGGCATCTCCAAGTAATCATTTTAGTGCAAACCGTACCTCAGCCTATCACACTCACTGGCATATACCTCCGACTCAAACTACGCCCAAAAGTCCGTGACATTTTGTTCGTATGTGCAACCCTGTGCGCCATGGTTGCCCGGATGTCTTGAGCAATACATAGCCTCGTGACAACAAAATGATTCCGATCGTCACCTATACAACAACCCCCTAACCCCCACAATCTTCACAACATATCGCCCTTCTAGTAGCGTCCATTTGAAATTCGGCACCTATAGTTTCTGACCCTTACCAAGAGGGTGCCATGAACTGAATCGAGGACCCCATTTCTCGTAAAGGCGAGGTGGAGTTTTGCATTTTTTGCTGACGATTTTCTCTTTCAGTATGGTTTTAATATCTCAACCTTTCCAGTTGGCAAGAAATGTATGACCTGGAAAGTCGGTGATCAGACACAACATATGGACCGTATCTGAAGGTTCCTGCCATACGCACGCCTATTCGTTCTCCTCTCACCTTGCCCCGCCCACTTCATTCAAAAAAGGCGTTTCATTACCCGAATACATGTGCCTTTCCATACAGGTAGGCGTCCTGTCTGCGCCCTGGTCATACATACAAACCGACTAAAATACAGCCTTTTCCCTCCTCATATACTGTCTTTACCCTATTGCCATTTTTATCGCTGAGGAGTAAGGGGTCTCTCAGACTGTATACAATGTAAGAGGATAGTGTAAGAGACGAGTCAAGCGCTATTCAATGAAAAGTGAGAGCAGGAGGGAAGGATAGAGACAACAAAAATCATTTTGGTTGTTCTTGTTATCCTGGCGACAAAGGCCTTTATCGCTGGACTTGGGCATGCAGCCCGGGGCCCAGAAGAAGACTGTAAACCTTGTCTTCGGGCAAGATGAGGCTCCTAAGAAGTTTCGTGTGAGCTCTGGTTGGAAAGCGGGTGTTGATGGCTCAGTGGCCCTGGTGGAACTTGGTGCTGGGGGCTCGATCAACACGACCAACGTGAACGACCCTATCATTGGATTCATCTTCAGCCAACAGGGGTTAGTGGATAATCTCATGCTCGAAGGCTCGAAGTTCACTAGACGCGACAAAAGGAAATAGTAATATGAAAAATGGAGACGTGGTAACGGGAACGCCCGCCGGGTAATGGGTATTTCCACTTGTTCGGTGAACGTCATATTCACAAAGGAGGACACGCTATGAGAAAGAAATTCTGGAAAGGGTTGTTTAGTCTCATTACCAGTATCCTGCTAATCGGATGTGCTACCCAAAAACCTCAGGCCCCTTTTGAGGCCCAAGTATTACCAGCTGATCAGTATAGGCAGAAGGTGGACAATGTTATGGTTATCCTGGATACATCTGGGTCCATGGCTGAGCCTTATGAGAACCGGGGCAAGCTGACCTATGCCAAAGAAATTGTGAGCCGTATGAATCAGACGATTCCGGATCTGAAACTTCCGGGCGCTCTTAGGGACTTTTCCCGTGGAATATGGTCGGGCGAGAAGACCCGGCTGGTTTACGGCCTGACTGCATACTCCAAGGCAGAACTCGAAGATGCTCTGCAAAAGGTCAAACGCGCTAGCGGGGGTAACCCTCTGACTGCCGCTATGGACGCTGCCGGAGCCGACTTGAAATCGACCCAGGGGGACATAGCACTCATTATTGTGAGTGATGGGAAATATATGGCCGAAGCCCCGGTAGTGGCTGCAGAAAACCTAAGGGGCCTGTTCGGTGACAGGCTTTGCATACATACCGTACTAGTGGGTGATTCTCCCTCAGGCAAGAAAGTCATGGAGAAGGTTGCCCGGGCAGGTCAGTGCGGAGTTTCGGTGAGTGCCGATGATA
>CP070769.1:1823622-1826786 GCA_020347085.1 Desulfobacterales bacterium | reverse complement strand
TTACAGGAAATTGCTATCTCAATAGCCACACCCGTCAGCAACAACATAGTGGTCACATTGTCCAGTAAAGCTGATGCAACCGCTGTGAAGATCATCAGAATGACGGTTAACAGAAAGACCCTACCCCTGGCCAACTTGTATGAAATATAGGCACACCACTGAAACACGCCGGTGTTCTTTAGTACACCGACTATAATCATCATCCCCATCAACAGGAAGATGACGTTCATATCGACGGCAAATATGGCGCGTTCAAACGAGTAGATGCGAAATTCAGGATTGATAGTACCAACTGTGTATGAGATGCACATCATAAGGGCAGCACCCAGCATCGCAGCAATCGTGCGGTGTAGTAGCTCAAAGGCTATGAGCACATAAGCCAAGATAAAGACGACAGTCGCGATCCAGAAGGCTGGGCCCAGGACCCGAGGCAGGGTCAGGTCCTCCGAAATATAAAAATGGTTTCCTTTCTGGGCAAAGTCGGTGCCTGAAAAGGTGATCTTTTCGGTTTTAAAGCTGGTTTTCTTGGCCTCTATTATAAAGGTAGCTCCGGGCACGGTCCCCCTTTCGACCTTAAATCGAGACACATATCTTCCGTTGTGGGCCGTTTCAACGTAGTCCACCTCTTTTCCGTTGTTATATATGTTTACGTGGCACTCCCCTATAGGTTCTTTGTGTGTATCGTATGTCACACCTGAAATATTGACGGTGTCGCCATCTTTCAGTTCGTCATGTTTTGGTTTGGACTTTCCCCCATGACCACCAGCAAAAGCCAATGTGGCTACTGAAAGTCCGAGAGTTACCGCAACTAGCAAAAGAGCTTTTGGAATACGCATGAAAGACCTTCCTGACAAGTTTTTCCCCATTAATAGTTCCTCCTTGGAGACCTACCCCGAAGCACAAGCCGAATAGGAACAACCGACGTAGCAATGTAAGCCATCGATGCACAGTCGGTTGACGGCTTGAAAACAATGAATAAAGTATCTGCCCATTTAGGATTAAGTTGAAGATTCGCCCCTATTGCTGGCCCTGTTCCTGTAAAGAAAAGCTCGCTTATGTTGGAAGGGGCTGGCCGCCAGCTATTTCAAGGAGTATAGGGAAAATGTCCATGATATTTACCACGCCAACGATCTTGCCCTTGCGAGTCACAACAGGCTGTCTGATGTTTTCTTTGAACATTACATATATGGCCTTATTTATATTATCCTCTTCTACTAATAACGGATGAACAGGGGACATGATGTCTCGTACCTTCTTCTGACACTCTTGCCGAACCAGGTTAAAAAAGGTGCTATGAAGCCACTTAAAACGCTCCTGAACTTGGCCTACCTCATCGGCCACTTCCAGTACGCGTGAAGAGAGAATAGAGTAATATGATCTTGAAAACTCCGGTTTTTTGGCTGGTTCGGGAACCAAGCCTCTGACCAAATCATAGACGGACAATTTGCCGACGATGTTGTTTGATGCATCTATAACTATAAGTGTCTTGTGGAACTTGCCAGTTACATTGCCCTTAATCTTCTCATAATTCTCTTTCAATATACTCAAGACCTCACAAACAGGAGCCTCCACGTAAATCGTATTATACTCATCAATGTGAGCCATAATGTCCTTGACCTTTTTCTCGTCCCCCATTCCCTTGTCCTCCTTTGCGAGAATTCATAAGAACTCGCTCGGTCGTAACCTCTTTAAGGCTTCACTCGGGCTGAAAACAATGCGAACCTTAGAATCAGGGCATACTATATGGATGAATGCAGTTAAGATTCTGTCAGACTTTGGTTGGCTGGTTACAATCACCAATTTGTTGACGCCACCATGCCTTTCTCTTCAAATACTTGTTTATCCGAAGCAACGGTATCGGGAGCAACAGTCGTGCCAACAATAGGGACGTGCGCACGTCGAGCCAACAAGCTGAATATAATAATCATTGTCCACTACACCCACACCCTTCGGCCCTTTTCCCCCGGGGAACTGGTGTCAGTATCTTTTACAGACTGTAAAACACGAAATTATCTTGCTCACCCCAGTTCCGGCATAGTTACATTGAATTTGGGCAGGATAAACAGTCAGGTAAAAAAGCGCCCTTTTCTATCCCGGAAGAGCGGTTATGACCACGGGTGGTTTTAGCATTTGATAAACTTGTTCCTTGGCGCATTTGTAACGGTCTAAGTAACGCTGTGCAATTGTAAACATCAGCTTGTATCCCAGCGCCGGCTCCTTTTGGCATATTTCCAACAGCCTGTCCGCCTCTATTGCCATTACTTCTGAGTCGCCCAAACAGACGGCTGTCAGCGAGTATTCCCGCGATTTCATCAAGGAAGCCGCGCCAAATTACTCTCCCGGTTCACATACCTCAAATGAAATACCTACCTCGTCTCCGAATTTGATTTCCCGGAGGTTCACCGTGCCTTTGTTAACTACAAATAGGTGATCAGCCCGGTCGCCCCGTTCATAAATATGGTCACGGCTTTCATACGTTCTCATCTCAGTAATTTTTGCCAGTTTTGACAATTGCTTCTGTGAAAGGACATCAAATATTTCGTGCTGCTTCAGATCGCTTACTTTTACCATGGGATACCTCCTTTTGCCTGATCGCAAGGCCTTTGTGCTTTTTCTGTGGACAACACCTCTTGGACTCAATCTAAAAGTTCACTTCGTATATTGTACAAGTGAAGCCTCCCCGCCCTAAAGGACGGGGGTTCTGCCCTGCGGCAGCACTGCGTGTCCGGGGAGCGAGCCGGTCAATGAGCTTGGGCTGGGCATATGAGGTATTTCCCACGTTAGGCTCAAACCCAACATGTGGCCCGTATGGCAACTGTTTGAATAAATAGACAGCAATGGCTGTGCCAAGCGGAGGCGTGAACAGAGGCTATCCTAAAAGGCTGAAAACAGAACGTTTTACAGGGTTGGAACAGAGGCTTTAGCTGTGAAATAGGGAGAACGCATGTCCGGATTCTTTACAGAGTGTCAAAACTCGAGTCAATTCTACATGCCAGATTTGCGAGGAGAATATCAATGTCAATCGCCCTTGACTGAGGTCTCTATTCTCAGCTGATATTTTTCGATCTTGGACAGGAGGGTGGGGCGAGACATGCCGAGAAGCTCTGCCGCGCGGCTGCGGTTGCCGCCAGTAACCTTAAGAGCTTCAGCAATCAGGATTACTG
>CP070769.1:1819515-1823522 GCA_020347085.1 Desulfobacterales bacterium | reverse complement strand
GCAACCCGTTCCTTCTCTGGCACATCTATATTGATTGTGTCTGTCGCTAAGTCCATTTCAATGGTTCCGCCGTGTTTCTCCACAATTGACCGAATGAGGTATAGGGCTGTGGCACGGAGTTCCGTCTTCCGGCCTCTTGATATTTGTTGACGCATGATGCCCTCCCGGTGTCTGACTAGTTTGGCCCCCGCCCTTGTCATACCTATCGTCATATTGAGGGGATCGCTTCATCAGGGGAAGACCCTATTTTATGTCAGGGAAACACGTATTTGATGGTGGGAACAATACGTTTTTGATGCCGTACCAGCAAAATGGCTGGTGGCCACGTGCTTTCCGTTTCCAACAAGGGGAACGACTCGCAACTCCGCCATGGTGCGTCAGACGCATTTTTGTGATGGGTTCTAGTTTCGTCAAACTCTGCGCAATAGTGTACGCCCACTCGGAAACAGGCAGGGTCACATTATACAAAAATGGGGTTATGAAATGAGGAGGGGCGGATGTCGAACAAGGCCCGTGTTGGCTTTTGGAAGAATATCACGGGCTCGATTTGTGTGACATTGCTGGCGGGAACCGGCGGGACACGAAATTTAATGATAGCGCTTCCTCTGGGTTTGGGCCCTGTGGACCCGCACTTTGGCCTTGACTTTTTTCAGTATTGATGGTAAACAAATTAATACACAAGCCAAAATGGCTGTCGGTGTTTCATCCTATGCCTCTGAGGGTTGCGGGTAATCCCTTCCTTCGGAGGCTTTTCTTTCTCTTGACCCCGTTCTGATTCATGCTTATAGTATGGACGTGGTAGTAGTCTGGGGCCGGTGGCGACATTATAGTCTCACCGCACCTATATGACAACATAGGATGAGACACCGACCCCGGCTCCGGATCTACCGCTTTTTTTGGGGGGGGAGCGAGTTATCCCCCTTTGTCTTTACTTTCCCTGCCTTAGTCTCACCATATTTGCGACACCATAAGAACTCGAATTCCAGACTGTGCACATCCCTGTTTCCTTTGTCCAAGTCCTGACGACATGTTCATTGAAGATGTCCACTTCCGATATATCGTGATATCAGAGAGTTATCATATAGCGATGGTGATGCGGCAGGTCGAACATTGGCATGCGCCGTATGCTATCGCCCGCCCCACCTTAGCTTGCCCTTGAGCACGTCGCAGAAACGCAGACCAGTTGGCCTGAGCATATGAATCGTGTGTGGGGCCTTTTGGATAACAATCGAGTCTTCATGCGTAACTTGGAGCCCTACCTGGCCGTCGAAGGTCAGAAAGATATTCGAATCCCGTTCGTCCACCTTGATCTTAATAGTAACAGTGTCAGGGAGGATTAGAGGGCGATTGGTCAAAGTAAAGGGGCAGATTGGGGTGAGTATAATCGTCTTGAGCGAGGGATGGACGATCGGCCCACCGGCTGAAAGTGAATATGCGGTCGATCCTGTGGGCGTTGCAACGATCAGACCGTCGGCCTTGAAGGTCGTGAGGTAATAATCATCAATGTATGTGTTTATGTGAGCGATCCGTGCAAGGGCCTCCTTGTTGACGACCACATCGTTGAGAACCGTCTGACAGGTCACTGCCTCGCCATCCCGCAGCACCCTTGCTGACAACAAGATCCTTTCTTCAGTGGTGAACGCACCGGTTATAATATCTTCCATGATCGGGAAGAGTTTGTTGGCTGAGCACTCGGTCAGGAAGCCAAAAGCTCCTAGGTTCATCCCCAGAACCGGGACGCCCGTATCCTGTATCCATCGAATGGCACTTAGGAAGGTCCCGTCGCCGCCCAATACGACCACGCACGACAGGTTCGACGGGGCCTTTGGAATATTTTCGACCAGACACTCTTTGGAGGTCATTGGTGCAGGAACATTCTGCTTTATGAAAACTTCGATCTCCTTCGCCTTCAGCCAGCTTTCCAGTTCCTTGGCCTTATCAATGGCCTCCTTTTGGGCTTTGACGAAAATTCCGATCTTATTCATGGTTGCCGCCATCTTTTCGAGGGGTTGCAGATTGAAACTCCCCAAAATCCTGATGAATCGGGATGGGGAATACGCTCGCTGTTGCGGTTCAGTCTATTTCATGGCAAGCCCGGTTTACCGGTCAAATGAAGACCGGCATCTTCAGCCCGAGACCATGGCCTCCCTCGGATCCGCTGTGGCGTGAGGTCGATGCCAGCGGACAAGACAGCTGCCCCAGGTTAAGCCGCCACCGAATGCGGTGAGGATAATCTTGTCTCCTGAGTGTATCCGCCCAGAGCGTACTGCCTGGTCCAGGGCAAGGGGTACCGTAGCTGCTGAGCTGTTTCCATACTTGTCGATATTGACGAAAACCCTTTCTGTTGGAATCTTCAGCCGTTGGGCAAAGGCATGAAGGATTCTGATGTTGGCCTGATGGGGAATGATGAGGTCCACATCAGAAACACTATAGCCGTTAAAGGCTGCCGCCTCTTCACACGATTCGGCAAACTGCTTGACTGCCACCTTGAAGGTCTTGTTGGGATCAATCAGCTTTAGGTAATGAAGTCCCTTATGCACGCTGTTTCGTGAAATAGGTGTGGTTGCAGAACCACCACCCGGCAAGAGCAAGTTACGCCCGGCCGAACCATCAGAGTGAATGTGCGTGGACAACAGTTCAGCCCCCTTTTCAGATTTGTTCAGGACCGTAGCACCTGCTGCATCACCCCAGAGGATACAGCTTGCACGGTCTTTCCAGTTCACGGTTCGGCTTACGACCTCGGCTCCAACCACTAGGCAGTTTTCGTACTGGCCGTTTTTTAGGTATTGCTCAGCAATGGACAGGCCGAAAATGAAACCTGTACATGCCGCTGTAACGTCAAAAGACACGGCATTCTTGGCACCGAGTTTAGCCTGAAGCCAGTTCGCCGCCGCCGGGCAACACATGTCCGGTGTGATGGTGGCTACGATGATCAAATCAAGGTCTTCGGGGCTCATCGCGGCAGCCTCAAGGGCTTCCATGGAGGCGTGTTTGGCTAAATCCGATGTCGCCTCTTGGGGTTCGGCTATGCGACGCTCCCTGATGCCTGTTCGCTGCACAATCCACTCATCGGTCGTGTCCACCATCTTTTCGAGGTCATGATTCGTCAAAACCTTTTCGGGCACATACGAACCAGTTCCCGAAATCCTGATAGCTCCCATAATAAACCGCACTCCTTGTCCGGGCGCTCCATCGCGGCCTCACAGGAAAGCCAAAACATAAAACCTGTTATGCGCCTTTTCGCTTGACCCGTAACATCAACTTTTCTATATCTTTTTTTGTCAAATGTAAAGGGCCCGATGCCAAAATTGCTGCAGAGAATATGGTCGCTTTTGCAGTGCAAGGATAAAGGGGGCTGAGAGAATGAAGAGGGAGCAGTGGAAGAGCCAGTTAGGCTTTCTCCTTGCAGCTGTTGGGTCTGCAATAGGACTCGGCAATATATGGCGATTCAGTTATATGGCATATGATAATGGTGGAGGGGCTTTTCTTATTCCTTATTTAACTGCTCTTTTGACTGCTGGGATCCCACTGCTCATCCTTGAGTTTGGAATAGGACATGAGAGGATAGGGTCAGCTCCGCTTGCCTATGCAAAGATTAAGAAGAACTGGGAGTGGCTAGGGTGGTGGGCTGTGACATTTGTGATGTTCGGAATCGTCCTTTACTATTCAGTCGTTATAGCGTGGTGCCTCAACTTTTTTGTCCTCTCGTTCAATATAGGCTGGTGTGATGACCCCAAATCTTATTACTTCAATGACTTCCTTTCAGTAAGCAAGTCGCCATCTGAGATCGGCCAGATAAGAAGCCCAATATTCGCCGCTCTCGTCGTTATCTGGTTCCTGAATTGGGTTATTCTTTACAGAGGGGTACGAGAGGGCGTAGAGCTGGCAAACAAGATATTCATGCCCCTGCTGTTTTTTCTTACTGCTGTACTTGTCTTTTGGTCTCTAACCCTTGATGGGGCAATGCACGGTATTAGGGCTTATCTCAGTCCTGACTTTTCCAAGCT
>CP070769.1:1812868-1819415 GCA_020347085.1 Desulfobacterales bacterium | reverse complement strand
GATATTCTCCGGAATCAACTCGCCGAATACGGTTATGAATTAGAAGAAACATTTCAACGAGTGAATGGACACTGACAAGCGTTTTGCCGAGTTCAAGACAAGAATCGCTGTCGGTCTTCATTCTTCACTGATCTGAGGGTCTCTGTGCTGTTAACAACACCTCTCGGGAGGACAAGAGTAGATGAAAGACACGCTTCACATGATTCCTTTTGCCAACCTGCTGCTGGCCTTCATTCCTATAAGTGCAGTCGTAGGTGTTTTATATCTATGGTCTCTAAAGAGCCGGACAGCGCTCTATGCCATTACTCGTATGCTGGCTCAACTTATGCTTATCGGTTACATCTTAACCTTCATTTTTGAGTCGAACCGTGCATCCATTGTGATTGTTGTCCTGAGCGTGATGCTATTGGCCGCCAGTTGGATTTCCCTGCGTCCAGTCCAGAGCAAGCGAAAAGCCGTGTATCCAAAAGCGCTGGCTTCCATAACGATAGGTGGGCTCACAACGTTAATCCTCATAACACAAGGCGTATTAGATCTGGAAACGTGGTATCAGCCGGATTTTGTAATACCTCTCGCGGGCATGATCTTTGCCAACTCGATGAACACTGTCAGCCTCGCGGCAGAGCGCTTAGAGGCTGAGACACAAAGAGGCGTTCTGTACGTAGACGCCCGCCAGGTTGCATTTACGGCTTCACTGATACCATTGATCAATTCCCTTTTTGCAGTAGGCTTGGTGTCCTTTCCCGGGATGATGACGGGTCAAATCCTATCTGGAGTATCGCCGCTGGTGGCCGCGCGTTACCAGATCATGGTGATGTGCATGATATTCGGTTCAGCAGGCATATCAGCCGCTTGTTATCTCATCTTGCTGAAGCCAAAGGTGGAAGTGCTTGCCGCCGAATGGAAGGGTTCAGGGCCGGCATAAACCGTTAAAAGGCGGACGTTCATAGATCTATCAACGGCCATTTTCTGTTAGTGAGTCTGAATTCCCATTTACAGATTATTGGCTCGAACGTGATGGTGTAGCTGAGCAGTAAACAGTGAAATGCAAAAGTCTTGATGTCTTATAGGCAAAATTGGTCAAGGGAGGAGAGATGACCGTCAAGAAGTTTCTGGAGAAGACCAAGAAATTTGAACTCGAATCTTATAAGAAGTTTCCGGACTTACTACTGGATCATGTTCCATTTACTGGAGCACCCCAAAAACATCCTTACGACAAGGACAAGATCATTTTGGTTGCTGACCCCTTTAGTACGCATACTTTCTACTACGAGTTCAACATCGAAGACATAGAGGGAGTGGAAGAGCTTCCCAGCCTGGTAACTCTAGAAGGGGAGTCGGTAACCATGCTTAGGCTTTGGGTACGCAAAGGCAGTATCGGTGTTAAAGGAATACCATTTGTCGTTGACCACATCCGAAAGGGAATGGGAGGATGACAAAGGGGGCCTAAACTTATAAATATAAAAACGAATTATAAGGGAAACAGGAGAATCACATTTCCCGAGTTTAATAGGTAAGTGCAACACTTTTAGGTTTTGGGGCTCACGTGTTGAAAACAGTGGGATATTGGAATCTCGGATTTTGGAGGCTTCAGGACACAGCGCTTAGGAAACCCGTGTAAGCTGTCCATGGGACACAACACTATGAGACCTTTGCATAACTCCTTGGAACGCCCCTCGTGAGGTTTTTGGGGTACCCATCCGGGCGAAGTGAACGGCCCACGTCAGTGGGCAAATCCTAAACTGTTTGAGGCCGTTAGGCCGAGTTTTTAGGATTTAGTGAGCAAGCCCGTAGATGGGTCAAAAAGCTCATGTAACTAAGTGAGAAGGAGTTATGCCAAGGTCTCAGGGTGTCTAAAACAGGCCACTATTTGAAGCTCCCTGCAGCAAGCTACAGGGAATGCGCTCGCTGTTGCAGTTCAATGGGTTGTACAATTTCTGAGAGATTCGGTTATGAGATCCGTCTCAAATAGACATCAAGCGTTGATGTTGTTGTCCCTGGTCACCTTGGGCATTCTGATCTATTCAAATGCCCTGGAGGCCCCCTTCTGTTTTGATGATGGGTACAACATCGTACAAAATCGCCATATTCGTGTAACCAAACTCTCATTCGAAAATCTCACGAGGGCGGCGTTCAAAAGTCCGATGCCTGGCCGGCCGATAGCCAACCTGAGTTTTGCTCTGAACTTTTACTTTCATGGATACGATGTCATCGGCTATCATGTGGTAAACATCATGATTCATATCACAACCGGGATCTTGCTCTATTTCTTTTTCAAAACCACCTTGAGCCTGTCCCCACTTTGTTCGAGATATAAGCCCAATTCCTCGATCGCGTTTTACACCGCTCTGATCTGGCTGGTTCACCCGATTCAAAGCCAGTCGGTCACTTATGTTGTTCAGAGAATGAATAGTTTAGCGGCCATGTTCTATATCCTATCGCTCTTGCTATATACAAAGGGGCGACTTGTTAGAAAAAATGAGAAAAGCTGGCCGTGGTTCGCAGGCTGCAGCCTCGCCGGTATCATGGCTGTCGGTTCAAAGGAAACAGCTGCTACCTTGCCTTTCTTTATCATCCTCTACGAATGGTATTTCTTCCAAGATCTTAGCAAGGCCTGGCTAAAGCGCCATCTCGCATCTTTTGCAGGCATATTGATTCTTTTTGGCCTCCTTGCCTTTGTATACCTTGGGGCAAATCCTTTTGACGCTATTTTATCGACATATGAGCATCGAGATTTTACTTTGACAGAGAGAGTGTTAACCCAGTTTCGTGTGGTGGCTTACTACATGAGCCTTCTGCTTTATCCTCATCCTTCCCGTTTGGTCCTGCTTCATGATTTTGAGCTTTCCCAATCCTTGGTTGACCCATTAACAACGTTACTTTCCATGGGAGCCATAATCGGAGTGATTGGACTGGCGTTTTACACAGCAAGAAAGGAACGTTTGATCTCATTCGGCATCCTCTGGTTTTTTGGTAATCTCGTGATAGAATCATCTGTTATTGGACTCGAAATCATATATGAACATCGGACCTATCTTCCCTCAATGTTTTTGTTTTTGATAATTACCGTTGTCGTGCACAGATGCATTAAACGAGAGCTTTTGAAGGCTGGGGGCCTGGCTGCGGCTATGTTGCTATTGTCTCTCTGGACTTATGAAAGAAACGGCGTCTGGAATGACTCCGTCACATTTTGGAGCGATGTCGTAAGAAAATCACCCTACAATGCGCGCGCTTATAACAATCTCGCAACCTGTTACATGGAGAGAAGATCCCACGGATTGGCTATCACAAACCTAAAGCAGGCCATTCATTTGAATCCCAATCTCATAGAAGCGCGGATCAACATGGGGGCTTCACTTGCGGCACAGAACAAGCTCGATCAGGCTATTGAACACTACTGCGCCGCATTGCAGGTCAACCCCAATTTTGCAGCGGCACACGAGTTTGCAGGGGCACACTTCAACCTCGGAAATGCTCTGACACGCCAGGGCAAGCTGGATAAAGCAATTGCTCACTATTCAGAAGCACTCCGCATTAGGCCAGACGACGCGGAGGCCCACAACAACTTGGGCATTGCTCTGGCCGCAAAAGGGGAGACATCTGACGCCCTTGCCCATTTTCGTGAAGCGTTGCGGATCAAACCCGATTTTGAAGATGCAAACAAGAACCTATTGACCTTTCACAAGGCAGGTGAACCTGTCAATGTCAATGTATCTTATAAATAGAAGTGAGAGGTGTTCTCTGCGTTTCTTAGCAGTTTCTTCATTAGCCAAGTACCGCACGGACGGTTGGATAATGCGTTGCTTATGATTTACTTGTCGCTTGTGCTGCCCATCTATAACGAAGAGTCCTGTTTGAAGAAAAGCTTTGACGCGATCAACGAATACCTGAGCACGTTGACAAAAGACTATGAGATCATCTTGGTAGATGACGGCAGTACTGACAGTACCGCTTCTCTTGTCAAAGAAATTGTCCAAATCAGTCCCGAATCGCGCTCTCTGCATAACTCCAAAAATCAGGGAAAAGGAAATGCTGTTAAACGTGGTGTCTTGGATACTGCTGGGAAATACATAATCTTTGCTGATATGGATCTGGCCGTTCCCGTCCATTTTATTGGAACGTGTCTCAAGCAATTGGAGGCTGGCACTCCAATGGTGATAGGCTCCAGGCACTTGCCTGAGTCATCTTTTAAGGTTCGTGAAGGCCCTTTACGCCAGTTCTTGGGAGAGGTCTTTCGAAGATTTGCCCAACTGAGCCTTGGTTTGAGAGTCTCTGACATAACATGCGGATTAAAGGGTTTAGAAAGGACGGTTGCCTTTGACATCTTTTCTCGCTCGAGGATCGATAGATGGGGCTATGATGCGGAAATCATCTTCCTCGCACAAAAGCTTGGTTATACCATTCAAGAAGTTCCTGTTGACTGGTACCATTCTTTTGATTCCAAGGTAAATGTGGGCGTCGATTCCTTTCGGACATTCTTAGAAATATGCCGGGTTTACTATTACTATCTGAACAAAGAATATAACTGTTGAGCGATCATTTGAGAAAACAAACCGGCACAACATTAAGACATTTAGGGCCATAACCAGTTTCATGAAAAGGCATATCAGAAAGGCATTTCCCAAACACCTCGGAATCCTTTAGAACAGCCTTTTCCTCATTTGTGACGACGAAAAGCCATTACATGACTAAACACAATTATCGTAATGGAGGATAGTTGTCTTCCAAAATGTATGACATCGCCCTATCTGTCTTTTTCCCTTGTTACAACGAAGAGCTAAATCTGCAAGGCTTGGTTTTTGAAGCAATTCAGATCTTAAGTCATTCAGTTCAAAAACATGAAATTATGATAATAAACGATGGAAGCACGGACAAAACTGGTCTTGTGGCCGACAGACTGAGTATGGAGCATGAACATGTCCGAGTTATTCACCACAATAAAAATAGAGGGTATGGAGCAGCTCTAGTTTCCGGGTTCAGCAATGCTGTTCATGAATGGATCTTCTTTACGGACGGAGACCGTCAATTCTTCATCTCCGAAATTGAATTACTTCTGAACGAAATTGATGAACATGACGTGATCATAGGATACCGGGAGACAAGACGAGACCCGCTGTATAGGATTCTATATGGGTATGCATGGACCCGACTCGTTCAGCTGCTTTTTGGTCTCAACGTCAAAGACACAAATTGTGCGTTTAAGTTATTTAAGAAAAAGATATTAGATAGCGTTACTTTGCATTCTTCTGGAGCCATGATCAACACCGAACTCTTGGTAAAATTTCAATCACTTGGGGCCCGTATGAAACAGGTTGGCGTTTCACACCGGCCACGAACATTCGGAAACCCAACTGGAGGTAACCCCAAGGTGATTCTTAAAGCCTTTATAGAGTTACTCGAGTTACGGAAAGAGTTGGCAAGGCATCGACTAAGCTAGAATGGCCACTTCTTGCTAACCTCAGAAGTTTGAAAATCGGATGCTAAGTCCATGGCTAGGCTAACACCGCGCACCACGATCGGGATTTGTGTTGGTTTTCTCGCTCTATTTTCGCTGCTCGCATGGTGGGCCGTGCAAGGCAAGAATGCCACTTATGATGAGGTGCATCATACCCCATCAGCTTGGATGCAGGCTCGCTACAGAGACTTCCGTGTCAACCCCCAAGATCCCCCGCTCTGGCATTATTGGGCCGCATTGCCCCACTGGCTTGCCCCACCGATCGTGGACACAAATACAGCGAGTTGGGGCACGATGCCGCAGGAGATACTGCAACAGTGGCCCTGGTCCGTGGAAACACTTTACCGCACTCCTGGAAATGATGCTGATGCCTTTGTCAATAAATCGCGTGCAATGATGTTAATAGCAGGCCTTGCTCTGGGTGCGCTCATCGCACAGTGGTCCTGGTACATTGGAGGAGGTGTGGCTGCTTTGTCAGCCACATTTATTTTTGCACTCGACCCCAATTTTCTCGCAAATGCACCTCTTGTGAAAAACGACGTGGCCTTCACTCTGGCTTTGCTCACCTTTGTCTTCGCAATCTGGCGGCTCGGTATGGAGGTGACTTTACCGCGGACTATCATGGTCGGGCTTTTGTGCGGGGCAGGCCTATGTGTCAAGTTGTCCGCCTTGATGTTTGGCCCCCTTGCCTCGCTCTTACTGCTGAGCCGCGCCCTTCTTCCGAATGCTTGGCCATTTTTCGGCAGACACTTGACTCAGCGTCGCACCAAGCTCGGGGCCAGCATTGCCCTGTGCACTGCTGTGGCGATCTTTAGCTACATTGTCATATGGGCGTGTTATGGTTTTCGCTATGATGCCACGCCCCAAGCCGGCGTGCGATTGAACACGTCGCGTTTTCTTGAGTTGACGGCTGTCAATGAACTCCTTTCCAGCCATCCCGATCGAGCTGTCACGCAGGAAGAACTGGACAGTTGGAAGCCAGGGCCACTAGTGCAGGGAATTCTGTTCGCCGAGCAATACCATCTTCTACCTGAGGCGTGGCTAAATGGTCTGCTATACACCCATACGACAACCAGACTTCAGAGTTCTTTC
>CP070769.1:1809892-1812768 GCA_020347085.1 Desulfobacterales bacterium | reverse complement strand
TTGGGGCCTGACGATGAAAGAGGGTAAAATCACCAAGTGGCCTAAGTCAGAAGGCGACCCCATCCAGAGGGGAGAGCCTTTTTTTGAAGTGGAGACCGAACAGATACCCAATGTCGTGGAGGCGGTGGACAGTGGCGTTGTGTTTCAAATCGTGATTTCAGCTGGAACAACGGTTCCCGTGGGAACTATTGTGGCAGTTATCGCCGAGCCCGGGGAACAACCCGAACGCATTGAGGGAATCCAGGCGGGTGAAGTAATAGAGGAAGCACCACCTGCCCCAGGGCGCCCGGCGCCAACTCCGGCTGAAAAGCCACACGAAAAGAAATTTGTGCCGGCCACACCGGCGGCCCGCCGTTTGGCCAAGGAACTGGGTGTTGACCTGGCTTTAGTGGAGGGCACCGGACCCAAAGGAAGGATTACCGAAGCCAATGTCAAGCGCTTTCATGAAGAGGGGCCGCCTGCACCAAAGGTAACCCCCCTCGCTTCAGAAATGATCCGGCAGGCGGGGTTGGATATCACTGCCATTGAAGGGACCGGGGAGAGCGGAAAGATCACTAAGGAGGATGTTCAGCGGGTTCTGGATTTGAAAAAACGTGAAGAGGCCACCCTGCCTGTCAGATCGATTCCTTTTACCGGTATGCGTAGATCGATTGCTGAAAGAATGCATGCCAGCCTCCACAACACCGCTCAACTGACGATGTTTACCGAGGTTGACGTGACCGAAATGATTCGATTCCGCGACATTGTCAGAGAAGAATATAAGAAAGATGATACGGTGAGAATCTCCTATAATGACATCATCATCCTGGCGACCTCCCGGGCCCTGAAGCATCATCCTATCATGAACTCTACCCTGGTTGGCGATGAGATTCTCCTGCACGATTCCGTACATATGGGCATTGCCGTGGCCTTGCCTGAGGGATTGATTGTGCCGGTGTTGCGGGATGCCGACAAAAAAGGCCTATTGGAGATTGCAAGCGGGGCAAGGGAACTGGCCAGTAAAGCTCTCGAAGGAACGCTTACGGTTGACGAGGTCACCGGGGGAACGTTTACCATTTCCAATATGAGCATATTTCAGGTGGACGGGGTCACCCCCATATTAAAGCCGCCCGAAACTGGTATTCTGGGTGTCGGCCGGGTCAAAGAAAAACCGACGGTTTATAATGGGGAGATCGCCATCCGGTCGGTGATGTTCCTGAATTTAACCTTTGACCATCAAGTGGTGGACGGGGCCCCGGCCAGCGAGTTTCTGCAAACCGTGGCCCGTTATCTGGAAGATCCCTATTTAATCATGACGTGATTTGCAAAACACATCTGGTCTATTGCAACGCGAAAATCATGTAGGCTAGGCGTGGCTTTGACTGGTGGGTTCTTTGCTAGAGGTGATCGTATGTATAACCTAGTGGTGATCGGTGGTGGGCCCGGGGGTTACGCAGCTGCTATTCGAGCTTCACAGCTGGGCGGCAAAGTGGCGTTGGTCGAGACTGGAGAAATCGGGGGTACCTGTGTCAACCGCGGGTGTATTCCCACCAAAGTCTGGCAGCACAGCGCCTATCTGCTTCGTAATATTCGCATGGGACATGAGTTTGGTATCAAGGCGGCGGTCGAAGAGCTGGATTTTAAGGCCATCGTAGAAAGGAAAAACGGAGTGGCTGGCGATATTCGCATGGGCATGGAAGGGCTCCTTGGCAACTATGGGGTGGAGGTTGTCAGAGGCCATGCTGTCTTAAAAAATGGCCAGGAGGTAGACGTAGACGGTACCATCCTGGAAGCAAAAAAGGTTATTATCGCCACTGGCAGCTGTCTTGATATCCCCGATATTCCCGGTCTCGAAGAAGCAGTTATGACCACGGATCAGTTCCTGGATCTAGAGCGAGTCCCTGCTTGTGTGCTCGTCTGGGGAACCCTTCCGATGGCAGTGGAAATCGCCAATACCCTCAGCGTGTTTGGATCTAAGGTATATTTGGCCACTGAGCATTCCCGGATCCTTCCGCAGGAAGATCGTGACACGAGTCAGCGTATCGCCCAGGCTCTCAGGGAACAAGGTGTTGAACTGCTTTTGAAGTATAGCCTCGAATCGGTCCGCAAATCTGAACACCTCTATGAGGCTATCTTAGCTGGACCCGACGAACAGCTCGTCAAAGTGGAAAAGGTGCTGGTCTCCCAACGCAAGCCCAATACCACCCATACCGGACTGGACCAGGTGGGAGTGAAGTTGAATGTAGACGGTAGCATTGAAGTCAACGACAAGCTGGAGACATCGGTGTCGGGGATCCATGCCATCGGCGATGCCACCGGTGGATGGATGCTCAGCGACGCCGCCTCGTCCATGGCAGTGACAGCCGCTGAAAATGCCATGGATCAAGCCAAGTCGTTTCCCTTTCAGCTGATACCACGCGGTATCTGGACAATCCCCCAGGTGGGAGCGGTGGGTCTGTCGGAAGAAGAGGCCGAAAAAAAAGGAATAGACGTTGAGGTCGGAGATTTTCCTTATGCCGTAAATGGATTAGCCATGGCCTGCGACGAGATGGCCGGTGCAGTTAAAATCATTTCAGAGTCCCGCTATGGTGAGATTCTGGGTGTTCACATCGTCGGAGCCAATGCAACGGAATTGGTGGGTGAGGCCGTGCTCGCTATGCAATTGGAATGTACGGTAAAGGACCTGGCCCACAGCATTCGGGTCCACCCCACGTTTTCAGAGTCGGTAGTCGATGCTGGCCGGGATGCATTGGACTGGGCTCTTTATCTGCCGAGAAGATAGGATAGGGGTTGTAAGGCTTGAGTCTTGAAATTTTAGACTGGGGGCGTTTAGGATACAAGGAGGCCTTTCAGGGTCAGCTCGCCCTGGTTGAAGAGCGGATCAACGGATCTGCCCC
>CP070769.1:1805779-1809792 GCA_020347085.1 Desulfobacterales bacterium | reverse complement strand
GTTTACTGCCCACTTCCTGACCACTCCCGTGGTCCTGCTCGGAATTCTACTTGCTTTCCCCTGTCCCAGAAGCCACCTCAAAAATGCGCCTGACGCCCCATGGCGGCGTTGCGAGTCGGCTCAAAATGCTCACATACTACGTGTATGCTGCGCTTTTTCGCCGCCCCGCGCCTTGCCCTGAACCCTGATCCACTTTTTTGAGATAGCTTCTAGTGTCGTGTCCAGGACTTTGTTCCAGAAATGTGGAATCGCCCAAAAGCCATGTCCCTGGGAAAAGACTTTTGGCTCCAGTATCAGTAATTGAAGTTATTCCTGAGACATAACACTAATTTTCCGTCCGTATTTTCTCCACAATAAAGTGGTGTTGCATTTCCATGAATTCTATGCATTTTAACGACTAATATAATCATGCGTTCGCATGGCATGGGCGACGAGAAGAGGCTACTTAAGGAGAGGAGGCATGATCAGCAAAATTTGCATAGGACACAGCACCAAAAGAAAACTTGAAGAAACCACGGAGGGTTGGTTCGAAGTCAACTTTTAGCCATGCCTTTTGTGGTTTACAACCGGGATTGAACCGGAGCAAGGACGGGGAGGGAATGACGGGCGTTTTGTTCATCGATGACGAGGAGGGAGTGCGACGTTCCATAACACGGGCACTCAGGCGCGAGCCTTACACGATTTACACTGCAGAAAATGGCGACATCGGGATTAGAATGGTTCAACAGCACCGTTCCGAGATAACCATGGTGATCTCAGACTACAAGATGCCCGGGCTGGATGGAATGGAAACCCTCGCCCGCATTTTCTGTATTAATCCAGAGATTATCCGTATACTCCTCACCGGTTACGCGACTATGGAGAGCGCCATCCGGGCCACCAATGAGGGGCTTGACGGGTTCCTCACCAAGCCTTTTGACAATGTGGAGCTTCGGAACAAGATTCAGGAAATTACTATTAGAAAACGCCTCAAACAGTTCATCTCCGAGGAAATATACCAAGAGATCAAGTGCGATCCAAGTATTATGGAACCCAGAAGACAAAAGGCGACGATACTTTTTAGCGACATCCGTGGCTTTACCGATATTTCTCGGAAGATGCCTCCCGAAGAGATCGCGGCTTTTCTGAACCAGTACTATTTCACGCCACTGGGGGAGATAGCCTACCGTCATAACGGGACAGTAGATAAGCATATGGGAGACTCCGTGATGGTGGTCTATGGGTCACCCATATCCTATGGGGACCATGTCCTCAGGGCCATTGAGTCGGCGATAGAGATGCAGGAGACTACCTGGACGATCAGCCAAGAATTGCATAAGAATAATGGATTTAGTTTGAAGGTCGGCATTGGCATCAGTGCCGGAGAGGTGGTCACCGGTGTGTTCGGCTCATTGAGAAAGAAGGAATACACGGCCTTTGGCATGCCGGTCAACATTGCCGCACGGTTGGAAAAGCTGGCCAAGGGACACGAAATATTGGTCAGTGAGAACACTTACGCGGAGGTATCTGACAGCTTTCTTGCTGAGAAACTGGCGTCTTCGGCGGTCATAAAGGGTTTGGGCGATCGTGTACGTGTCTACCGCATCTTGGGGAGGGCTTGACCCTATTGCTTCAACTTGACGTGGCTGATCTCTTGAAGGTCACTTGCAAGGTCTCCCGTGGCCTCAGCCCGGTTTCCGTAGACCCTGGTAATCTTTAGCTCGCCGATCTTGGGACCCGAGACCAGGTACGATTGACCCGCATGTCCCTTGACCGGTTCACCCATTGCAAATACATCCAGAACGTCCCCTTCGGCAAGTCCCACATCTGCGCCAGCTGTTAACGTAAAGGTGTGTCCTGAGGCAGAAATAATATAGCCTTTCCAGAGTTGGTCGCCCACCAGTTCAGAGCCCTTTTCACCTAACTCGTGTATAATTTTTGCCAGAAGTGGGTCTGCAAGCTGCGTATGGTGTCCGTTTCTTCCCCTGACATCCTCGCACTCACGTTCGGAGATTTCGACCTCGTCCCTAACGGCCTCTTCGAAAAGAACAGCTCCGCTTTCAATGTCATAACCCCTAAGACTCACTGAGAGCTCAGCGAATGTACGGGTGCTTCTAAACCCCCAAATGCCGCGTTTGTAGGCCACGCATTCAAGCTCAGAAATCCCTTCCTCCAATACCACATTGAGACCAAGTGCCCTGCCAAGTTTGGCCAGGGCCAGGTTGTCGATCTGGCCAGAGGGAAGACGGGGTATGTCTGCCAGGAGGTCACGGGTTTCTTGGGAATCCATGATGATGAGGTGATCGCACGAGCGCTCCACAAAGTCTTTGAAGTAGGCCCTGGCCGACTTCTCAAACACTTCACCTGCGGAACCAACCTTGTTCGAAGTGGGCAGGAATGCTACCTTTGTCTTTAACCTCCCTCCCTTGCCGGTAATGTCTTTGGCTATCTTATTGGTTGCAGCACAGCCGCTTGCCAGAAAAATGACAGCCAAACAGAAGACAACAAACGTGGGGGCTTTTGTGTGTATCATCCTCATCCCTCTACAACTCCGGTAGCTCCTGGGTACGCAAAGTGTGCTAACATATCTTAAGCCAATCGGTAAAGTAAAACGCGGTACAAAGAGATTAGTTACACCGTCAGCTTCTGATTCTTGACGCTACACTTAGCTGACATCTCAATCCGAAAATGCTCAATGTCACTCGAAAAAGACTTTCAGCCGGCCTCATAGTAATGCAACTTATTCCTGGGACATGACACTAGTGATCTAAACAACGGACGTAGGGTTTCAGGTCCACAACAGGCGTTCCGTCCACGGCATCCAGTCCACGAACCTTGAGGATGGGCCCTTCCACGGCAAGGACATCCACCAGACTCAGGCCGATCGGGTTGGGACGGTCTGGACTGCGGGTTGCAAAGACCCCCCGCTTTGGAATGGCTGAATCTCCCCTTGGATGGACCCTGAGAGTTTCGCGGTCTGCCATGTGAAACCAGCACATGACGAAAAGCTTGTCGCCGGCACGGATGCCGTGCAACCCCTGCAAGACCTTTTCCTCCATGAGTATTTCTGCCTCAACACCCGCGGGGCGGCCCTGATGTGGGGCATCAGCTATATCTTTCAACGGAGACCGGACCCAGCCGATCGGGTTTAATCTGTAGCCAGTCACGGGTGCTATCCTTCCTGCCTGTATTCGACCCGCCCGGTTGTGGTCATGCCGCCCCGCGGCGTGAAGGTTCCCACGACCTCCATAAACTTGGGGCGCACGCTCGAAACCAGGTCCTCTAAGATTCTATTGATCACATGTTCGTAAAAGATGCCGACACTTCGGTATTGTAACAGGTAGTATTTCAAAGATTTCAATTCAATAATCTTATGATTGGGTTTGTAACGAATCGTTATACATCCAAAGTCGGGAAGGCCTGATAAGGGACACACAGAGGTAAATTCGGGCTGGTCTATCTTGATCTCTATATCCCTCTGGGTCCTGTAGGCATAGTCGAGCACCTGCAGCACGCCTGGGTCTATGGTGTCAGGGCTTTTGATGTTGTCGAGCAGTGCCTTTTTCATGTCAGATATTTCCATGGCGCCTCCTTTTTCTATGAAATGCGAAGAAGAAGAGGGGCGTGTCCAGCCGGGCGATCAGTTGTTCGTGCCCTATAACACAGTTGGATTGACAGGGAAAGACCAACCCGGACAAACCTCCGTGAGAAAATGTGCGCCTTGACACCCCCAGTCCCCTTTGTTAGAAAAAATCAAGGTGTATTAAAAATGAAGATCCAGTACTACGGCGTAAGGGGCTCTATTCCTGCACCAGACCCCCGTACAGTAAAATACGGGGGAAATACGCCGTGCGTGGCAGTCTGGAACGCCGATAATCTGTTGATTCTGGACGGTGGCACAGGCCTGCGAGTTCTTGGCAATGAACTCATGAGTACCCCCTTTGGTCGGGGGCGAGGACAAGCTGCCTTCCTGTTCAGTCACTTCCACTGGGATCACATCCAGGGCTTTCCCTTCTTTGTGCCAGCCTATATTC
>CP070769.1:1791500-1805679 GCA_020347085.1 Desulfobacterales bacterium | reverse complement strand
GGAACTGACGTTCCTCTTTATTTCACGGCCTTTGGCCGCGTAATAAAGCCACCAGCTATGGGGGTGTTTGTTTAATCCGGTCAATGGCTGTCAAAACTCAATGCCCTTTCGAGCGGCTTCTCCTTGGTTGAAATAATGTTTGGTGCATTCCATTGTGGTCACCAGATGGGCCTTTTCTATGAATGATGCAGGCGCGCCACGCCCCGTGAGAATCAACTCCACGTCGTCGGGTTTGTCATCCATAAGCTTTAGCACCGCATCTTGGTCAACAAGCCCCAAGGAAACCGCCACATTCACTTCGTCTAGAATGAGCAAATTGCAGGCGTTTTCATCCAATATCTTCCGAGCCTCGTTCAGGGCTGCCTGGGCCAAGCTGATGTCTCGGGGACTCGGGTTTTCGCGATCCACAAAGCCGTCCCTTCCCATGGGTTTGATCAGCAATTCTGGGGAGAGGCTCTGAGCCATGTTTAGCTCGCCCGTTTCTCGGTCTCCCTTTAGAAACTGAATCATCACCACCCTCAGGCCGCGGCCAACAGCACGCAGGGCTAAACCGAGTGCCGCTGTAGTCTTTCCTTTCCCTTCTCCGGTGTAAACCTGAATGAAGCCCTTTTGAAGTCCCATTTATTTCCCTTTCAATAGGTTGCGGGCTATGACCAATCTCATGATCTCGTTGGTGCCTTCATAGATCTGGCAGATCTTGGCATCGCGCATATGACGCTCCATGGGAAAGTCCTTGCAGTATCCATACCCGCCAAGGATTTGTATCCCTTCCACAGCAGCCCGCATGGTGATATCCGAGGCATACATTTTTGCCATGGCAGATTCTTTCTCAAAAGGCTTGTCATTGTCCTGAACCCATGCCGCTCTCAGAAGCAGAAGTTCTGCTGCATCCAGTTCTGTGGCCATGTCCGCCAGCTTCCACTGGATCGCCTGAAACTGACAGATTGGTTTGCCGAATTGCTCCCGTGTCTTGGCATATTCAAGGGCCTCCTCCAGGACCGCTCTTCCAATCCCAACTGCTTGAGCGCCGATCCCCAGACGACCTGCATCCAGGGTTGTCAGCATTTGTCGCAGACCCGATCCCTGTTCGCCAAGGAGGTTTTCTTTGGGAATATGGGCATCTTTAAAGACCATTTCGGCTGTGCCAGAGGCCTTGATCCCCAGCTTGTCCTCAACGCGACCCACAGAAAAACCCGGTGTATTGTTCAGGTCCACAATAAAAGAGCTTATCCCTTTGTAACCCTTGTCCTTGTCCGTAACCGCTGCCAGGACACAGTAATCTGCCACGTTGCCGCTGGTGATAAACTTCTTCTCGCCATTGATGATCCAGCTGTCACCGTCCAGCACTGCAGTGGTGCGCATTGAAGCAGGGTCTGAACCTGCCCCGGCCTCGGTCAGGCCATAGCACCCGATGGCCTTGCCGCTTGCCACAGGGGTCAGGTATTTGAGCTTTTGTTCATGGGTCCCAAAGGTATTGACTGGAAAACAGTAAAGGGAATTGTTGACTGACATAATCACGCCGGTTGAGGCACAGCCCTTTGAAATTTGGATCATTGCCAGAATGTAAGAGACATAGTCCATGCCTGCACCACCGTACTCTTCAGGAATGGCAATTCCCATGAGCCCCAGTTCTCCCATTTTCTGACACAGGTCTGAAGGATGTTCATGCGTTTCGTCCAGCTTAGCTGCCACAGGTTTGATCTCTTTTTCCGCAAAACGCTGGCACATTTCCTGGATCATTCTTTGCTCTTCAGTTAGTTCAAAATTCATGTGCGCTCCTATATCGAAAAATTCGCAATCTACTAAAACTATTATCTTGTGGCCATCCCAGGGGATGGAATCTGTCACGAGTTTCGGGTTTCTGGTCCAGTGTGAATGTTTCCTTTGACCTACAACGCCCAACCCGTAACGCGTAACACACAACCGGCATTAAGCCGCTCCATCCCATACTCCGATCAGGGTGAATCCTGTCAACGCCTATTCCAGCCTCCCAGTGAATTTTGGTGCCCGCTTTTCCAGAAATGCCGTGGTTCCCTCCTTTTGATCGGGGCTGGCAAAACAGACGGAGAAGGCATCGGCTTCGAGGGCACAGCCGGTCTTCAAATCGACATCCAAGCCATTATCTATCACATGCTTGACAGCTCTGAGGGCGACACGGCCCTTTTCCGCAATCGTCTTTGCAATTTTCAAAGTCTCATCCATCAGGGTTTCAGCCGGAAAGATCCGGGTAACCAGGCCTATGGCAAAAGCCTCCCGGGCCGGGATCATACGGCCCGACATGCAGAGCTCCTTGGCGCGAGCTTTCCCTACGAGTCGAGCGAGCCGTTGCGTGCCGCCAAAACCTGGTATAACTCCCAGATTAATCTCTGGCTGACCCAGTTGTGCTTCTTCTGAGGCATAAATGAAATCGCAGGCCATAGCGATTTCGCAGCCCCCTCCCAGGGCAAAGCCATTGACGCAGGCAATTACAGGAATATCCATGGCCTCCATGGCGAATAGGGCTGCTTGCCCCTTTTGTGCAAACTGCTTGGCCCCGAGCGGATCGAGGCCCTGGAGTATTCGGATATCGGCGCCGGCCACAAAAGCCTTACCCGCACCGGTCAATACAAGGACTTTCAGCTCGGGCATCTCCTGAACATCTTCTAAGGCGCTGTGAAACTCGCTGATCATCTCGGGGTTCAAGGCATTTAAGACCTCGGGCCGGTTGAAAGTGAGCGTTGCAATCGCCTCGGACACCTCAAGTTTAATGGTCTTATAAGACATTATTGCCTCCTGAACTCAGGGGCCTCGCCCCGATTTGGAATATTGGAACAACGGAATACTGGAATGATGGGTTCACAGAAATAAGAGAACATTCCCCTTTTCACTTGCGACGCACTATTCCATCATTCCCTGTGAATAGCATGCATCGCATATCATTGAAGGGTCTATGCTATGCATTCGGTAAGTTATAGAAGTTCCGAAACGCTTTGTTAATCCCTTTCCAGAATCAGACAGACTGCCTCGCCGCCGCCGAGGCACAGTGAAGCCAGCCCACGCTGGGCCCCCTTGTCCTCCATAAGATGGAGAAGGGTGATCAGGACCCTTGCCCCGCTGGCACCGATCGGGTGGCCCAGAGCCACCGCGCCGCCTCTGAGGTTCACCTTGGCTGGATCAAGCCCAAGGGTTTTGATGATGGCAACAGATGAGGAAGAAAAGGCTTCGTTGATCTCGAAGATATCGATATCGTCCGCGGTGAGGCCTGCCTTTTTCAGCACCTTGGGAATTCCATTGATGGGTGCCACCAGGACATACTCTGGTTCAATACCAGCGGAGCATTGAGCACCTACTTGCGCCATCGGCTTCAATCCCATGGCATCGGCCTTTTCCCGGGCCATCAGGACGACGGCTGCAGCGCCATCGCTGATCTTTGAGGCATTTCCCGCCGTAACGGTTCCGCTTTTTTTAAAGGCCGCTGGAAGCTTGGCCAGGGCTTCCATGGAGGTCTCCCGGACGACTTCATCCGTCTCAAACAAGATAGGAGGCCCTTTGCGCTGCGGGATTTCCACGGGAAATATCTCCTTCTCAAAGCTATCCATGGCCTGGGCCTTGAATGCCTTGTTATATGAATTTAACGCAAATTCATCCTGGTCTTCTCTGGTAACTTCATACTTCTCCGCACAGAGCTCTGCGCTCATGCCCATATGAAAGTCGCTGATATGGCACCAGAGTCCGTCGTGTATCATGCTGTCTAATAGCTGGCCATGTCCCATGCGGTAACCGGTTCGCGCTTTTTCAAGAAAATATGGAGCCAGATTCATGTTTTCCATTCCCCCTGCCACGATCACATCCGCATCCTTGACCATGATAGCCTGGGCAGCCATCATGACTGCTTTCAGCCCTGAACCGCAGACTTTGTTCACGGTTGTGGCTCCCACGTGGTGGGAGAGTCCTCCTTTCAGGAGAGCCTGCCTGGCAGGGTTCTGACCCAGACCGCAGGGCAGAACGTTTCCCATGATCACTTCATCCACATCATCAGAGGAAATGCCTGCCCGTTTCATGGCTTCGACCATGGCATAGGCTCCAAGATCAATGGCAGAGATCCTTGACAGAGCGCCTTGAAATGCCCCAACAGCTGTCCTGGCAGCACTGACGATGACAACGTCTCTCATCAATTCCTCCTTTTACTTCTCCGATATGCTGGATACTGGACGCGGGATGATGGGTTAAGACACAAACTGGACGGCAGCATTTCCAGGCTCACGCCAGCCAGAATAGATCCGAAGCGCGGAAGGGGCTGTATTTTGACCCGCAATTCACTCTGGCCATTTCTCCCCAGAATATTCCGGCCTGAAAAACGGGGTGAAGACGATTTTGTCTATGGTTCCCAGTCCATAACGTCTTCGCTTCTTTTTTTCGACTGCATAAGCGTCCAAACAAAGCTTGGACTTCCTGAAACAGAGCCCAAACGGGTCGAGTGCAGTGCGGGTTCCGGGTGCAGTATGCCGAAAGTGTACGAGAATCCGTCTCTTTTCGTCAACTGCCCGCATGATGTCTTCGAAGATATCAGGCCTGCAGCCAAAACCGTCCTTAATGATGACGTCCTGGATGACAGATGCCAAAAGCTGCTTCTGGGCCTCGGGTAAGTGGTCAATAATGTTGTAGAGCCCCTTGAGCGCACGTCCAACGATCGAAAAGTCTTTGGTAGCAAACAGATGGCGGATAGCCAGGACTAAGGATAGAAGCTCGCTGAGGGGCAGCTTCCCAATGGTGACCACGGGATCCCTAAGGATGGCGAAGCGGCCTTTTCTACGCGAAAATGCGAACCCCATTTTGGCAAGCTGATTTCGGTCATAATAGAATTGCCTAATGGATATTCCAAGATCTTTCGCGATTTGATCGGGGAGTTTGTCAGGCTGAGCCCTGACCTCAACGATGATTCGCAGAAGACGTGCAAGTCTGTGACTTTGCATAAAAATCCTATAGATTTTAACTGGTTCAAAGTCAAGGCAAAAATCGTTGTTGGCACCTATTCCGATTGAGACCTTTGCAAAAGGTCCAATTTTGTTCAAGGTCAAAAAAGGGAAAGATTTAGCGCTGACGGGTGCGCGCAACCGCTGGAAAAGAGGCACTTCGTGCAGAATCTGAGTCTCATGCAGAGGTTGGGCAAAAGGGAATGTTTTGCAAAGGTCTCCTATTGACAGGCTCAGACCCTACTGATACTCACACATTCATGGCTGACAAGATTCGCGTTGGTTCCCTGGTCTCTGGAGGCGGGACCAATCTGCAGGCCATCATTGATGCCTGCAACTCGAACCAAATAGATGCAAAGGTTGTCTTTGTGGGTTCGGACAACCCCCATGCTTACGGTCTCGAGAGAGCCAAGAAACATGGAATTTCCACCTTTGTGGTCGATTACCAGATGATCATAGAAGAAAGCCGTGAAAGGCCCCTGGAAGACCTGGTTCCAGGGGCCTTTGATGTGGAAACCGTATTATCCAGACAGGGGATCCACCCTGGAGTCTCTGATCGCGAAAAAGTGAAGCGATACTTCTCTACTAGAGCCATTGCCGAGGCCGCTCTGCTTCGAGAAATGGCTCCCTATCCGTTTGACCTCCTGGTACTGGCAGGCTTTATGCGAATAGTCACTCCCTACTTCATTGACCACATAAACACGGATCCATCACGCCCTCGGATCATGAACATCCACCCAGCTCTTCTTCCATCCTTTCCGGGGGTGGATGGATATGGTGACACGTATCGCTACGGCTGCAAGGTGGGCGGGTGCACGGTACATTTTGTTGACTATGGAGAAGATACCGGGCCTATTATTGGACAGAAAACTTTTGAGATTACCCCTGACGACACGATTGATACTATCAAGGAAAAAGGTCTCAGGATAGAATACCAGCTTTACGCCGAATGCATTCAGCTATTTGCGGAGGACCGCTTGAAGGTTGTCTCCAAGACCTACACCCTTGAAAACGGTACCGAGTCCACAAGGAAAGTCGTTGAAATCACCGGATAGTCAACACAACTCATTCCCTTCATATTTGCTTGACACAGCATTGCCCATTTCCTATTCATTATTGATGATTCCTGCATTCCTGATAACTCCTGACAGATCGGGATGAATCGGGAGGGGTCGGTCCTGGCTGTTCTATTTCACAATAATATGGCAAGCGAACTAGGCAGATGCGCTTTATGGTGTTCGGTCTCCTGGCCGCAGAAAAGGAGGTAGCTGCATGCATGTTGGTATCATAATGCGCAAGGAATTGGTGACAATAGCCCCCGATACGTCCCTTGTGAAGGCGAGGGAACTCCTTGCTGAAAAACTTATTGAACACCTTCTCGTGGTTGACAGAGGTGGGAAGCTTGTTGGAATCGTCTCGGACAGGGACCTCAAGCAAGTTTGGGCATCTCCGGCAACAACCCTTAGCGCTCACGAGTTGAACTATCTGTTAAAACAACTGAGCGTGGATATGATAATGGTCCAGAAGATCATTACCGTTACGCCGGGCACGACTATTGAGCGTGCGGGTCGCATCATGCAAGAAAATAGGATCAGTGCACTGCCCGTCATGGCGAACCAAAAGCTGGTGGGCATTGTCACAACAACGGATGTCATGGGTGTGTTGCTTGACGCATTAGGCATTGACGGAGAGAGTACAAGATTTGTTGTACTGGTCGAAGACCGTATAGGAATGATGGCGGAGGTGTCGAGGATCCTGAAGGAGCAGCAGATTAACATCCGCAGCCTTGTTACGTGGCCTGAGAAAGCATACCCTGGCATCTATCAGATTGTCATGAGGGTTGGCGCTGCGAACGGGGAAAAGGCCATTTCGGGGCTGACCAATGATGGATTCAAAGTCTTGACTGAATACGTTGATGACCTGACCCCATATTTGCCAGGGCAGTGAGTTGACTTGTGCATACCAGAACACACGTGAAAGGGGCAGCTTTGTGCCGGCCCCTTTTTACACTTGATCCGCTCTTGTCTTCCATGGGGATCGGGGATCGCTTGGGCCAGCGAAGTTCACGGGGGGTCTGAGCCTTTCCTCGCCTCTGGGCAACAACGGCTTGGAGCGATCAGCAGCGAACTACCCCGGGCGTCTGTGAGCGCTTTACGCCGGGACAAAAAGGGGCCTGTAATTACTTACGAGTAATATTGTCATGGAAAATCATCATCACAACCACGCTCACATGTCTGTTCGAGAAACGGGCAGATCGAGACTTCGCCTGGTCCTCGTCCTGACCTCACTTTTCTTCGTGGCCGAGGTTTTGGGAGGCCTCTGGACCAATAGCTTGGCGCTTCTCTCGGATGCGGGGCACATGCTGTCGGACATGTTTGCCCTAGGGCTGAGCCTGTTTGCTTTTTGGCTTTCATCCAGGAAACCTTCTCGAACCAAGACATATGGGTATTATCGTTTTGAAGTCGTTGCCGCCTTTATCAATGGCGTGCTGCTCATCCTGATTGCGCTCTGGATTTTTACAGAGGCTTACAGCCGTTTTCAGCAACCAGCTGCGGTGAAAACTGTCCCCATGCTTTTGATCGCCATTTTGGGGCTGATGATAAACCTTTTGGGTATCTATCTTCTGCACGAGGCAGGAACAAAAAACATAAACATCAGAGGGGCCCTGTTCCATCTTATGGGGGATGCGGCCGGGTCTGTGGGAGCGATTACTGCAGCCATTGCGATAAAGACGACTGGTTGGATGTTCTTTGACCCACTGGTCAGCATTCTCATTGGGCTTTTGATTGTTTACAGCGCGTGGCGTCTGCTGTGGGATGTGGTGAATATCCTCATGCAGGGAGTGCCGCCGCATATTGATTTAGAAAGCATCAAGCAGGAAATCCTCTCCGTGGACGGCGTGATCGGGCTGTGCGATCTTCATATATGGAGCTTAACCTCTGAGTTGGAGTCATTTAGCGCCCATGTTGTTGTTGAAGATATGGGAAGAAACAAAGAAATCCTGGAAAAGTTGACGTGCCTGATAAGAGATAGGTTTGGGATTAATCATGTGACGCTGCAAATAGAGGACGAGGCCGTAGGGACGTGCAAGCTCTTCCCGGATTAAGGATAAAGCCCACAGTTTCCATAGTCGGTTGTGGAATTGTGGGGACGGCTATGGGCAAGCTTCTCAGCAAGGCCGGTTATCGTATATCCGGGGTGGTTACGAAGGATCTTGAGACAGCCCGCACGGCTGCCGAGGCGACGGGTGCCGAGAGATTCTCCGTTTGTCCGTGGGAGGTCACCCGAGGGGCAGACATTGTATTTATTACCACACCTGATGATCTGATTGAATCAACATGCGCAGGAATCTCTGAACACAAGGGTTTTGAAAGAAATGCGGTGGTGATTCACTGCAGCGGGGCCCTCTCGTCAGATATCTTGTCGTCGGCCAGAGACTCTGAGGCCGTGGTAGCAACCCTTCATCCGCTCCAGAGTTTTGCGTCAATAGATGAGGCCGTCAGCCTGGTGCCTGGCTCTTTTTGCACCATTGAGGGTGATCAGGATGCGCTTCGAATTGTCCGTCAAATTGTGGAAGATATCGGGGGTATCCTTTTAGAAATTGAGGCAAGGAAAAAGACTCTGTATCACGCAGCAGCCGTAGCCACCTGCAACTATCTAGTCACGTTAATACATCTTGCTCTTGAGTTAGATAAAACAGCAGGCTTGACTAGTGATAGCTCCTATGAGGCTCTCCTTCCTTTGATCAAAGGGACCTTGAGTAATATCGGCGAAAAAGGGATACCAGGAGCGTTGACGGGGCCCATTGCCCGTGGAGATGTGGCAACTGTGTCTGCTCATCTTAAGGCCATAGAAAAGGATGCCCCAAAATTCTTGGCACTGTACAAGTGCCTGGGGCTTTATACGGTTGACCTCGCTAAGGCCAAAGGGACCTTAAGCCAGGTGGCCGCTGAAAGACTCCGCGTCTTGCTGAGCATATCCGAAGAGCGTGATTGATGATGCTGGATAGACTGGTAAGCTTCTTGGGGCTTTTTGTTTTAATGTTTCTGGCATGGGTAGTTTCGAGAGACAGGGAAAATATTAATGTGAGATTGATACTCACCGGTCTCCTTTTTCAGTGTGCTTTTGCATTCATCGTCTTCAAGCTTTCGGCTGGTGTGGTTATCTTCTCGTGGTTGAACGATGCAGCATTAAAGGTGATTTCCTTTGCCAAAGACGGCATCTACTTTGTTTTTGGTCCCCTGGCCATATCACCCGGAGAAACCGGCCCTATGGGAGAAACCTCACCTGGCTTCATCCTCGCCTTCCAGGTTTTCCCTTCGATCATCTTTTTTTCATCATTGGTTTCTCTCCTTTACTACCTGAAGGTTATCCCGTTAATCGTCAAGGCATTTGCACGGATATTTACCTACTTGATGAGGATCAGCGGGGCAGAGGCCTTGTGCGCTTCGAGCAACATGTTTGTGGGTATTGAATCGGCGCTTACTATCAGGCCCTATATCCAGGAAATGACCAGATCAGAACTCTGCACAGTGCTTACTGCAGGTATGGGAACCATCGCTTCTACCGTGCTTGCCCTATATGTAGGATTTCTGCACAGGGAATTTCCATCCATAGCCGGCCATTTAATCTCGGCATCTGTCATCAGCGCACCAGCCGCCATCATCATGTCAAAACTCGTTGTTCCTGAGATCGAAAGTCCAAAGACCTTGGGTGTCAGCGTTCAGGTGGAAAAAGATCGCCGTTCCAGCACCTGGATAGAGTCGATCATCACCGGGGCCAATGATGGCGTGAAGCTTTGTGTTGGGATCATTACACTTTTGCTGGCATTTCTGGGGCTGCTTTCCATGTGCAACTGGTTCTTGGGATTCATTGGTGCCAAGATTTTCGGAATCGATCTTTCGTTGCAACTCAGTCTGAAATACCTTTACTATCCGATCACACTCATCATGGGGGTCCCAGTCCAGGACGCGGGGCAAATCGCCACTCTGCTGGGGGAAAGAACCATTGTCACGGAGGTGGTTTCCTACCAGCACCTGCACCAGTTGATCAAGGATGGGGTGGTTGCACATAGGAGAAGCATCACGATTGCCTCGTATGCCCTTTGCGGGTTTGCACACATTGCCTCTCTTGCTATCTTTGTAGGCGGATTCTCAGCCTTGGCACCAACGCGAGCAAAGGATCTTGCTCAATTAGGTTTCCGAGCCCTGTATGCTGCCACCCTGGCCTGTCTGATGACGGGTTGTGTAGCGGGTCTGTTTGCGTAGCACTTGCGGTGATCCAGATGGTCGGGCATTTCTAGTGCCTTGGCTTGGATCTTATGCGAGAGAATTTGCGTTCAACTCCATGGTCCGAAGAGCGTCTCTATGATTTTGATATCTATAGATTTCCAAAAGTAATGATACTGGCCAGGAATCTTGAAATGGGGTTTGCATTGCTGGATGTCGAGGTAATGGGAAGTTGATATTGTAAATGGGACTCCCATGGTTCAATTTGGATCGGATATTTCGCGTTGAATCCATTCTAATCTCTCAGGAATTTTGATCGGGAGGTAAGATATGAAAAAAGTAATTGGACAGGAAAACCGCTTTTGCCTTCCTTGGACACAAACCATTCTATGATCGCATTATGAAGGCAAAGTGAATTTTATGGCGCTGAACAGATTAACAAGAGTTAATTTCGATCCCCCAATGATTGGTGTCTGTGTTAACAAAAGCAATGCTTCTCATGCAGCAATCCTTGATACTAGTGAGTTTAGCGTGAATGTGCTTTCTGTGGATATGTTTAAGGTTACAGACTATAAGGGCCTGGTTTCTGCAAAGCGTGTAGGCAAATCTGATCTTTTCGAAGTATTTTACGGTGAGCTCAAGTCAGCACCAATGATTTCCGGCTGCCCTCTTACTATAGAGTGCAAAGGGATCAGGACGGTGGAGCTTCCAGCAAATTCTTTTGTTATAGCTGAGATCATGAATATCTATTCGGAAGATAAGTACCTGACTGAAGGAAAACCAGACGTTAAGAAAATCAATCCGTTCGTTGTGACTATACCCGATAATAGATTCTGGGCAATTGGAGAATGCTTAGGAAGGGCCTGGAATGCTGGGAAAACGCTGCGCATGGGCTCACAACGAGAATAAGAATAATAATGAGTGTGATATGGCTCTTTTATCTGTCCATATGCAGTAGTTATGATTTTGGCAGGTAATGTCGAGTTGGGATTCGCCTTTCTATGCGTCGAGATAATGGTATTACTTCACAAAAATGAGAAGCCGGAAAACTTACGATATGCAACTGATATCTTGAGTTCCTGTCCTGAAGCCCTTGGGCCCGATTAACATCATGTCCGTTGAGTAAGTCAGGTATTTACAAACGGGGCCTTCCCATGTCACGCTTTCCCGCAACCATGAGTTGTGACGGGTCGTTTCCCTTAATCCTCACTTCCGGAAGCGGTCAGTAGTGCTACATCGAGAAAAGATAAGACCTAAGGTTTGCCTTTGCGCCTTTCACGCCAAGCTTGGTTCTAATGCTTTGTCTATGAGACTCGATGGTTCTCTTGGAGGAACTTAACAACTCAGCTATCTCCCTTGTGTTTTTGCCCTCTCTAATAAGCTGTGCTACCTGAATTTCTGTGGGAGTCAGCGTGGAGTACTTCGAAGATAACTGGCGGACGAACGGGGAAACAATATCATTGAGATTGGACTCAAGTATCCTTAGATAGGTCATTTGCTTCGCATCTAGGCCACTCTTCTTCAACCTATTTATGTATGGCCCGACAAGTTCTTTGACGTTTGACAACACCCTTTCCTCAAGTTCTCGCCTGGCCTTATCCCTCCCTTCCAGCAAAACTCTCAGCGCAGCGTTAACTTCCTGAAGCTCACGCCTTTTAGCCTGCAACGCAGCTTGCTTTTCTTTCATTTCTGCCACCACCCGCTTTTGCTCAGTAATATCCCTGCCATAAACCGCTAGTTGTATGACTTTCCCTCGCTTATCCAGGACGGGATAGACCGAGTTACTCATCACCCTTCCGTCAACTTCGTCCTCAAAACAGACCTCTTTATGCGAGCGAATGACCTTATTGGTCCACATCTTTCTTCGTTTGGCAGCCTTGGGCGGAAGTGAACTGTAAACATTGACGCCCAGGAGTTCGTCCATATTCTTGTGAAGCCTCTGTGCCGCTGTCTCGTTGATGGCAAGGATGCTCCCTTCATTGTCTATGAGAAACGCTGATTCAGAACAGGCGTTGAGAAGTGCCTTCAGGGTCTCCTCACTCGTCTTCAATGCCTCTCGGGCCTGCTTGCGCTTGGTAATGTCTATGAGAACCCCCCGCAGCCCTGTAGGCTTGCCTTTACGAACAATAATGGCACTGGCATATGCGATGGCTGGGAATGTGCTGCCGTCTCTCCTCAGCGCCGTGTATGGTTGACCATGCAACTTCTCCCCACTCAGAACCTTCCGAATATTCTCTCTAACCCTATCCCGATCCTTGCGGATAAACCATCGAAGAGCGCTAAAACCCTTTTTAAGGTCTTCTTGGGTATAGCCGAAAGTCTCAAATGCATGACGGTTGGCGAAAGTTATATTGCCTTGCTTATCAACCTCGAATACAGTCTGAGGCAGTAAATCGGCCAGTTGTTTGTACGTCATCTCATTGTCGTGCTGGGCCATTTCTGCTTGCTTGTATGCACGGACTTCTCTTTCTAACTCTTTGACCCTTTTTTCCAGGTCCTTATGGGTCGTCTTTGCGGCCATTAGGGAATCCTCCGTCTCGTGGAACTGAAACGCCTATCCGAAAAAATGCTTACTTAATCAGGGCTGAAATTCTTGAGAGGCCTGTGAGGCCATGTCCAATATGCAGTTTAAAGTCGGTGCGCCAAAATAGTCATAGCGCACTTGGCAATATCCGTACCCCCTCTACTTGATCAGTATAGCCCAACCATCTCGAAAACTCAATTGTTCCAAGCAAGGCACTTCTGGATACCACATGCACGGTATCAAAACAGCAAAAATAAAGGGCACTTGAGCATCGTTCCAAGGCCCGAAAATGGAAAGGATTGACTGGTCGGGGCGAGAGGATTTGAACCTCCGACCCCCTGAACCCCATTCCGATTTCGGGGGTTTTTCTAAGTTAACGGGATTATTTAACATGTTGCTTTTATATTACTTTTTGCATATAAAGAATAGAAGGAAAAGAGGTAAAAAAATCAGTTTTTGTCACATCGTGTCACACTTTTTTACCTACGGTAACCTGATTGAATATCAGGGAAGACGGTCAAGTTAACGCCCTGAAAGGCAAAAGAAATTTCCGAGCACCTGATTTATCATCAGGTAGAGGCCAAGCCTAGTGGGCTGTTCCGCGCGGTCGTGTGACAAGTGGGTTTGTCACATTTTTTCGGGGCTAAGATTCCGTCGTCAAGGCAACATTTAAGGGAAAACGCAAACTGAACTCCGAGACCCCGTTTCTTGCAGAGAGGCGGGGTCTTTTCCTTCCTCATCCTTCCCAGGGCGGGATGCGATACCCCAGCCTAATGAAGAAATGTCTAAATAGTTGTGGCCTTGCTGTTTCGATATGGTTTTGTTATCTTGATATTTCCTGAAATAGAGGTAATGGGAAGTACCTTCTAGAAATCTCCGCCTTCCAATATTCGAGATAATATAAAGTAATCGATCCTCTCGACCCCCCAAAAAAATACAGTCCTTCTTCCCCCCAAATACGGTCTGTACCCCATTGCGGCATCTGAAGCGCTCTGGTACAAACTTGGGCAGGAGAGGGAGATTTCTCTACTTTAAAGTTGTAACATAAGGAGGTTCAGATGTCAGACAGCACAAGCCAACGCCCAATGTCGGGCGCAAAAACGGCGATTGGGGCCAGGTCAAACCAAGATTGGTGGCCGAATCAGTTGAATCTTAATATTTTGCACCAGCATTCCTCCCTGTCCAATCCGATGGGCGAGAAGTTCAACTACGCTGAAGAGTTCAAGAAACTCGACCTGCAGGCCCTGAAGAAGGACCTCTATGCACTGATGACCGACTCGCAGGACTGGTGGCCGGCCGATTACGGTCACTACGGGGGGCTGTTCATCCGGATGGCGTGGCACAGCGCAGGCACATACCGCATCGGCGACGGACGTGGGGGCGCAGGGGCTGGCAGCCAACGCTTTGCACCCCTCAACAGCTGGCCCGACAATGCGAACCTCGACAAGGCACGCCGGCTGCTCTGGCCGATCAAG
>CP070769.1:1786344-1791400 GCA_020347085.1 Desulfobacterales bacterium | reverse complement strand
ATTTGTGGCCAGGTGATGGGTTTTAGCGCAGCCCCACCCACCAACTTGAGTACTGTGGCTGTACGTGCCGGGTGAATTCCCCAGGTGGGCCTGGGAGGCGCACGGGGTAACTGGTAGGTACATAAGAGGTTCGTACAGTACAACCGTGAATAGGGAGATGCAGGGTTTGTCCACAGCAAAAAAATGACACTTTCAACCTTTAGGCGGGTAACGCAATTATCAAGTACAATTCTGGCCAACAGCTATATTGGATCGCTCTATACCAAGACCGTGAATACTAGCATCTTAAAGGCGATTTGTGTGCCTTTCTTGAACTGTTATGCCTGCCCCACCGCCCTGTGCTCATGCCCTATAGGGACCATGCAGCACTTTATGGCGATTCAAACCGTTCCGTTCTATCTGATCGGTTTCATAGCCCTGGTCGGTATTACAATTGGTCGGATGGCGTGTGGTTGGGTCTGCCCATTCGGGTTTTTGCAGGACTTGATGTACAAGATCAAGTCCCAGAAGTTCAAGATCCCCTATCCGTTCAAATTTGTGAAATATCTGGTGTTGGTTTTTCTCGTCTTTATCATTCCTTACAGAAGCGGCGAACTATGGTTTTCCAAGCTCTGCCCGGCAGGAACCCTGACTGCGGGGATACCGTGGGCACTATGGAACCCGATGAATCCGTCCACCGGCCTGCCCGTTTTGCCCGGAGGGCCGGGGCCGATATTTTACTTGTCGCTAGTCATTCTGTTTGGATTCTTGATCTGGTTTGTTGTCAGCAAGAGACCGTTTTGCAGAGTGGCCTGCCCGATAGGGGCGCTGCTGTCCTTTTTTAATCGGTACAGCATGATACGCCTTGAAGCGAGTCCGGAATGTGACGGTTGTGAAACCTGTACGACAATTTGTCCCATGGACCTGAATGTTTATGCGGATCTCGATTCAGGGGAATGTATCCGTTGCCTGGAATGTACCCTGTGCGAACATGTTAGGCTGGTTACATCGTTTGATTTGGCGCGGGAAGTTCGATGCTCAAAGAGATAAAAGGCCTGGGTAGTGACAGGACAGTCTGGTTTCTGGTCGGAGCAGTGTTTTTGTGTGTTCTCCTGGTACTTGTCTCCGTATTTAAACACGACAGGGAAAAGCCGCGAAGTCCCCAGGCCTTGGCGGCTGCCGCCTTTAATCAGACATTCACTGTCAAGGAGTGGAAGCCCGGGATGGGCCCGAAGCCATTTATGTACCATCCCGCAAGGTTTAACAGCCTTGCGTGGCGACCCCTGTCGCCCCGACCTGTATCCGGTTTGCAATGGAAACCAGTCACCCAACAAGCGCTTCCGGGTTTGAGAAGTCCGATGGCCAACAGAGCCTTGTATCCACAGGCGGGCTGGGCGTATCAGCCGTGGCAGCCGTGAGGGGAAAGGCGGCGGAAGCACTTCGCGCCACTTAATGGAATGAATAGGCCAATCGTAACAGGTGACTGTTTAACATGCATGAAACCAAAGAATAGCGAGATGGACCGATGTTAAAGACCTTCACGACCATCGTTGTGACGGCTTTGGTTGTACTGTTTGGCGTTCAAAACTTTGACCATGTGCCCGTCTATATCTTTTGGGGAAAGATGGTGCGTATTCGATTGATATTTGTTATCGCCATGGCAGGGACCGTAGGGTATCTGATCAGGCACTTTGTCGGCATTGGAAGGGAAGATAGGCTGAAAAGGCAATTTCAGATGTTAAGGAGGAACAATTTCAAGACTAAGCGCAACAGAAAAACCTACGAGGAATTCGATGAGGAGGAATTCTGAGGTAGGCATTTTACTTCCTTGGTTATAGAATTCGTGTTTTTTCTAGCACAAAATAAATTCGAAATACGAATCTCATACTGTTTGGGCGAAGGCTTCACTTTATGTCAAGTTGTGAGCCGCAAATCTAAAACAAATTGAAGCGCCCTGCCGTCCGGATGATTCGGGACAGGGAATGCGCTCGCTGTTGCAGTTCAAAGAGTGAAGCCTCCCCGCCCTTGCGGGCGCAATTTAGGACGAGGTTCAGGAACTTATGCCTTCAGTGCGTTGTGAAAAATGCGGTAGCTTATCTGCTTGGGCAGGCATCTGGAGTAACCTTGTCATGGTCATCTTGAAGTTTACCGTTGGCATTACAAGCGGCAGTAAGGCATGCATGGCTGATGGCCTGCACTCGGCCTCAAATATTGTCACGGCATTTGCCATCATGTTGAGCCATAAAATCGGCAACAAACCCGCGAACAGCAGATATCCTTTTGGGTACGGCAAAGTAGAGTTTGTGGCTGCAGGCTTCATAAGCCTGTTGATCATTGCAGGAGCCGTTACCCTGATCTCTGTTTCCATCAACCACCTGCTAAATGAGCCGAGCACGCCGCCGCATTTTTCCGCCTTGCTTATGGCTATAATATCCATTGGAGCGAATGAAATGCTGTTCCGCTTCATGCGCTGCGCAGGCACCCAGCTCAAGAGTCAGACTATTCTTGCCAATGCATGGGCAAACAGGGCTGACTGCTTTTCCTCTTTTGCAGTGATAATCGGTGTTGTGGGGGCCAGACTCGGTTTCCATCACCTGGACCCTGTTGCCGCCCTTTTTGTGGTCGCTGTTATAATCAAGGTGAGTATCAAAATCCTTATTGATTCAGTTAAGGCCCTGATGGATTCTTCGGTCAACGATGTATATGGCGAGGAAATAGAGACCATTGTTGAAAGGATTGAAGATGTTCGGGGCGTGTCAGGGCTGAAAACAAGGCACATTGGTCAAAAAATCTGGGCTGAGTTGGATATCCTTGTGGATTCACATTGCAGCATGCGAGAGGGGCACCTGATTGCAGACAGGGTCAAAAAGGTTCTTCTGGAAAAATTAAGAGACCTTGAGATGGTCTTGGTTCATTTCAAACCCATGGAGGATGACGTATGTTGACCAAGACCATGCGGGCCAGGCCCTATATGGCCTCAGCCGCTGTGGGACTTGAAGGTTTTAACCTAAAGGTAATCCTCTTTCTATGTGTGATTTGCTTCCTCCTTTTCTGGTCATTTTGGGGAAAAGATATTGAAAACAGGTTATACGGTGAGCCATCCCTGGAACTTCACGGTCCGGGGAATATGGGCGCGGAGATTATTGTGTGGCAGCCTGGCGCTAGTCCGCCTGCGTTCATTGTGGGGCATATCGAACCAAGCTCTCCGGCAGAGCGTGCGGGACTCAAACCCGGTGACCAGATCGTGGGACTGGACGGACGACTTATATCTTCGCTAGAGACAGCAAGGCATATTATAAACTCCAAGGGAATTGGGGCCACGCTGAAGATGACCGTTATCCGTCATGGACGAAAAAAAGTACTCTTGGTAAGGATGAATGACTCATTGCTGGACAAAAAGATCCTAAAAAGCATGACATTGAAAAAGCACGCTCTCTCCTTACCCAAACAAGTCCTCGTAACCTTAGTTTTCTTAAAGATTGCCATACTCATGTTTATCCTGATTTACAAAAACATTTTGAACCGGGCACTCATTGTCCTCTCGTTTGCTGGGATAGTTCTGTTTATGGGGATCTTTTTAAGAACATATGGTCCCGTGGATGCCTTTTTTGCGATCAAGTTTGACACCATTTCACTGTTGCTGGGGATGGGGATCATCTCGGTCGTTTTGGATGAAGCAGGATTCTTTGACTATGTAGCATACAGGATAAGCCTGTTTGCGGGAGCGAGCATGTTAAGAATTCTCGTTCTCTTTTGTCTCTGCACATATTTTTTTTCGCTTATTGTGAACAATCTGGGGACCATCCTTGTCATGGTGCCGATGACCCTGAGGTTGAGCGCAATCCTTGGGTTTGACCCTAAGCCATTCATTATCGGTGAGATCATCTCTTCCAATCTTGGAGGCGCTTCGACCATGGTGGGCGATTTCCCCAATATGTTGATCGCTTCGGAAACCGGAATCGGGTTCAATGAGTTTGTCATTTTCATGATGCCGATCTGCTTGATTCTCTTGGGCGTGTTGCTGATATTTCTTAAGTTGAAAATCGGTGCTTTTGCCGTGCCTGACAAGCAACATGCCATTCAAAGCCAGATTCGGCGCCCCACGTTTACCTACAGGGAGCGCAAGGCCTTAAGAAGGGCGGCCTTTGTGTCATGCCACGTCATATTCCTCTTCATCATATCTGAAAAGATATCTTTGAACCCAGCAACAGTCGCCCTGTTTGGGGGGTTGTCGCTCTTTACGTTCTGCGGGATTGACCGAAGGACCCTGGTCAACAGGGTAGGCTTTAAAGATATTCTTTTCTTCACAGGGTTATTTATCGTGGTGGGAGGCCTGGAGGCCTCAGGCCTGTTACAACACGTCTCCAAGTGTATTATGGCTCTTTCCTCAGGTAAATCGTGGCTTCTGTGTCTGATCTTGATGTGGTCTGCTGCGTTCTTGACCGCTTTTTTGAACGCGGGCCCCACAACAACCCTGTTCTTGCCGGTTGTTTTGGGATTCGGTCTGATGCCGCCTCACCATATCATCTGGTGGGCACTTTCACTGGGCGTTCTGGCCGGCTCTTCCGCTACCATTGTCGGGGCAACTGCTGGCCCTGTATCTGCCACACTGGTGGAGAATTTTAGTTTACGGAATCGGAATCGGTTGAACCTTTCCGCTGGGGACACAATAACCTTTGAGCAGTTTGCAGAAATCGGAATTCCGGTTATGTTCCTGTTCCTGTCTGTTTCGAGTGTATATGTTAGTTATTTGTGTCTGTTTTTTTGATTGAGGGTAGGTGGTCTATAACCATTCACGGAGTGTTAGGGTAATGGAGTGCTGAAGTAGTGGGTATCAAAAGCGGTATAAAGCGCAAGCAAGGCACGAGACAAGATGGTTTTTCCCGTACGCCATGCGCTCTGGGCCTGAGCCAGCTACTTTTGATCCATTACTCTATTGCTGCAATTGGTGTGAAGCGAGGGCATTATGGGGCAAAAGAAACCAAAGTGTGAAACATGCAAGTTTAGAGGCTACAGCTCCGACTTTTGCAAGTTACATATGAGGAACGTCTCTGACGAGGATTGTAACAGCTGCTAT
>CP070769.1:1783387-1786244 GCA_020347085.1 Desulfobacterales bacterium | reverse complement strand
TCTTCAACAAACCCCAAAATGTCGTTTGATCTTAATATGATCCAATGTTTCTTCCTTTTGTTTATGCTGAATTAAGGTTATAGGAAATAGGTTTCATATGTCAAGCAAAAGAGAAGCACAAGATACGCTGGTTAAAGGTTATTTCATTGCCCGGAGACTCCGAAGCGACATCACTCGTGTCGCGCATTTAACGCATGTTCACCTCCTGTCAATTTGTTGGGCAAATTCCTGATGCAATGGTATTCTGAAAAACTCCTATCCATGGAAAGTTCCACTTCAGGCTGGAAGGGGAGACTATGATAAAGCTGTAGACAACAGAGGTGAGTATACGGCCCGCAAATCCAAGTTGTGGCCCTTCATTTTTAAGGGTTCATAGCTCACATCTTCAACCCCTGGCCGATTGCCCGCCACCCTGTACAAATGGAGTTTCGACAAAAAAAGGCAGGGCCAGTGTTGAGTCCGCCTTCGACGTATTGGGTATGTACAGCTAAAGATGTCTACTATTAATGTCTAGAAGTAATATTTGAAACCCATCCCGGTAACGAATGCATTCAGGTCAAATTCCTCATCAGAAACACCAGCAAGCTCAGCCTCAACCTCATTCCATATATACTTAAGGTCTACATTGAAAGCAATATTGTCTAAAACAAAAATTTCAATGCCTCCGCCAGCATGGAACCCAAAGCTGTCGTCCACATCAACTGGCCTAAAAGAGTCACCCTTAGAATCGAAGTCATTGAAATAGTATCCTACCCCCACCCCTAAATAAGGGTTCACCCTGGGATTGGTGGAAAAATGGGTGCGTGCAGTCAAGAGGACTGGAATCTGTTCAAGCTCACCTCCATTCCCAGATACACCGAGGTAGCATAATTCAACATCCGTCTCGACATAATCAACACCCAATTCTAGAGAAAAATATCTGTGAACAAAATATGTAAGGTTGGCGCCGTACGACCCAAAGATAGCATCATCAGGCTCGGTATCAACTTCCCTATTCATAAAAGGGTAACCGTCATCTGCATAATCGACATAGGCTACTCTCGCTCCCACACCAAACCTCCCTTCAATATCCCGGGTGGGATTTCCAGAGGAATGCGTTCCAGGGTTCGAGGTATGCTCTCCAGGATTCGAGGAATGTCCAGGATTCGAGGAATGTCCAGGGTTCGAGGAATGTCCAGGATTCGAGGAAACCGTACTTAACCTCTCATAATAAGATGAAACGGTTTTCCCTTGAAACAGTAACCGCCTAATAATTCTGTCTCCCTGAAGCTCCCATTCAACTTCCGCCCAAAAACCTTTTCCCTTGGGTGCGATATATTCATTAGCTAGCCATTTGTTACCTTGTTGGCGGATATCTCTTATTACAACTTTGTCAACATAGCCTTTCCAAGATTGGAGGGGTGTATAGACGAAAATGCCCTGGTCTCCATCTATCTTTATGATAGATCCTCTTCCAGTCTTCCAGAAACCATCAAATAGATTCTCTTTGTCTTGCGCCAGACTCTTGCCCGCAAAACCACCAACGATCAGTGCTACAATAAGAAACCGAGCTGCTCTTTTCATTTAAACCTCCCTAAGGGTCATCCATCCCCGTATCTTTGTAAACCTGTCGCTGTCCGGCCTCCCCTCATCATGCGGGCTTTGTCATTACCATAAAGCACAAAGCCATCAAAGGGATGGGAACGTCCCATTGAAGGCTTTGCACTATAAGGAGCCTTTGTTCCATTGGAAATTGAAGCTCCCTGCAGCAAGCTGCAGGGAATCTTCGACTGTAAGGAAGAGTACCAATTTTTAGATTCGCTCGCTAACCCTATAGCAAGCTACAGGGAATGCGCTCGCTGTTGCAGTTCATAGTACGAGGGTTTGAGCGCTGATTAAGGTCGAAAGGCAGGCCAGCATGGACGCAATCAAGGTACTCATTGTGGAGAATGCCCCCGCTACGCGGGATTATCTCGCCGAATTAGTTCAGATCATAGGCTATCAGGCCCACACTGTGGAGGCAAAAAAGCAGTTTGTCGACGCGTTCCATCGCTTTGACCCAGATGTAGTGCTCCTGGGTTCAAGCCATCACCTGGGACACGTTAGAGCTTTTGCCGAAGTTGTGGAGGGTGAAAGGAGCGGAACCCCCATCCTTTTCATTCGGGACGGCTCAAGCACTGAAAAAGACGTGGACTTTCCACCAACGTCTAATATTTCGTCTCTTCCCCCCCACTTTAATACCGCTGACTTGAAACAGGCCATCAAAGAACTTGCCGGAGCATTGGGGAGCTGGGATCATCAACTACTGGACAGGACCATTGTTGGGCAGACCCCGGCTATGGTGAAGATTAAGAGACATGTTGCTCGCTTGAGCAAGTCCGATGTGACGGTTTTGATCGGCGGTGAAAGTGGCACAGGCAAAGAACTGGTGGCTCGGGCCATCCACCAACTCTCGCCCCGGGCCACGAAGCCCTTCATCAAGGTCAATTGCGCGGCCCTGCCCCCCACACTACTGGAGAGTGAGTTGTTCGGTTTTGAAAAAGGGGCCTTCACAGGCGCTTTTCAAAGAAAGCCCGGAAAGTTCGCACTAGCCCACTCAGGCACCATTCTTTTGGACGAAATCAGTGACCTTCCGCCCCCCATGCAGGCGAAACTCCTCCAGGTTCTTCAGGACAACGAAGTTTCGTCACTGGGCAGCGTTGCCAATACCAGAGTGGATACCCGGGTCCTTGTGGCTACCAACGCCAATCTGAATGAAATGGTTCGCGAGGGCCGGTTTAGGTCAGACCTATTCTTCCGCATCAACGTGGTCTCTATTTACATGCCGCCTCTAAGGGAGCGCAAACAAGACATTGATCTGCTGTGCGAGCATTTTTTG
>CP070769.1:1780026-1783287 GCA_020347085.1 Desulfobacterales bacterium | reverse complement strand
ATGGTACTGCTGGATATCGGCGATCATGTGCCGGCCGATTTACGCCTTGTTGAGGCTGTGAACATCAAGCTGGACGAATCTTCACTTACCGGGGAGTCGGTATCGATCAGTAAAGATGTGACTCCCGTAAATCCTGATACACCTCTTCCCGAACGAGCTTCGATGGCCTGGATGGGCACCGTGGTCACCAACGGGCGCGCTATCGCCGTGGTCGTGGCAACCGGGATGGATACTGAATTCGGGCGAATTGCCCGACTCACGCAGACTGTAGGCCAGGAAACCACCCCTCTGCAGCGAAAGCTGGCTGTGCTGGGCAAACAGTTGGGGATATTCTCTGTTGGGATTTCCATTGTTGTGGCGATGGTTGGATTACTGATGGGAAAACGGTTGCTGGAGATGTTCCTGACCGGTGTGTCGCTCGCTGTGGCAGTGGTACCTGAGGGTCTTCCAGCCGTAGTAACCATTACCCTGGCCCTTGGGATACGTGCCATGGTGCGCCGCCGGGCTCTCCTGCGCCGCCTGCAGGCGGCTGAAACCCTGGGTGCTGCGACCGTGATTTGTACTGACAAGACCGGAACGCTCACGCAAAACGAGATGACCGTTCAACGCATCTGGCTCCCTGCAGGAGAAATTCATGTGACGGGGGTAGGCTATGAGCCGAAAGGCAGTTTTGAGAGTAACGGTCAGGCTATCGCCTACCGGGAACGTCCAGACCTGTTGGCGCTTCTGGAAACCGGTTTGCGCTGCAACCACGCACGGGTCTGTAAGGAGGATCAGGAATGGCGAGAGATTGGAGAGCCCACCGAGGCAGCTCTTGTGGTGGCTGCCTGTAAAGCGGACCTTTTACCCGCGGAACATCCCCGTATGGTCAGTGAGTTTTCTTTCAATTCCCTTCGTAAACGTATGACTGTCATTGAGGACCAGCCTGAGGGCCTAATCGCCCATGTCAAGGGAGCGCCAGAGATTATCTTGGAGCGTTGCACCCGCATCTTGGAGGGTGCTTGTGAACGGGACATGACCGATGCAGATCGGCAGATGGTCAACGCCGCCTATCAGTCTCTTGCACAGGATGGCTTGCGCACCCTGGCGATGGCACGGCGTATCCTTCCGAATGGTATTTGCCTGGATGAGGAGCACGTAGAGCGGCACTTGACGCTGCTTGGCATCGTAGGAATCATTGATCCGCCACGGCCCGAGGTCACAAATGCCATACAACTCGCTCACAGCGCAGGGATGCGGGTCATCATGATCACGGGTGATGCCCCGGCCACGGCGTCTGCTATTGCCCAGCGTATCGGCTTGCCTGTCCGGCGCACTGTTACGGGAACAGAACTTGCCGACATGGACGATGGGAAACTTAAAAGCGCCTTGAACCAGGACGTGCTCTTCGCACGAACCAGCCCGGAGCATAAGCTCCGCGTCGTGAAATTGCTTCAGGACATGGGGCATGTTGTGGGCATGACCGGCGATGGTGTGAACGACGCTCCGGCCCTGAAGCAGGCCGATATCGGGATTGCCATGGGTTTGCGCGGCACTGACGTGGCCAAAGGGGCGTCGGATATGATCCTCACTGATGACAACTTCGCTTCCATTATCGGCGCTGTGAAGGAAGGAAGACGACAGTATGAGAATATCCAGAAGTTTGTGCGCTACTTGCTGTCATCCAACGCAGGCGAGGTCGTGGCCATCTTTTTTAACATCCTATTGGGCGGACCGCTCATCCTGCTGCCGGTACAGATTCTGTGGATGAACCTCCTGACCGATGGCATGACAGCGGTTGCTTTGGGGGTGGAGCCTGCAGAAAAAGGCATCATGCAACGTCTGCCACGTGATCCAAAGGAACGCATCCTGAATCGCCACGGTATCATCTGGACTCTTCTTCTTGGCAGTTACATTGGCTTTGCCACCCTGTGGCTGTTCCACCACTATCTGACAAGTGGCCGGGAGAATGCGGTGTTTGTCGCGCAAACGGTGGCTTTCACCGGCATTATCATCCTGGAAAAGATGAATGTGTTTAACTTTCGTGCGCTTCACGAACCGCTGTCGAAGATTGGTTATTTTTCCAACCCTTGGGTGTTGATCGCTTGGACCTTTAATGCAGGCCTTCAGGTGTGCGCGGTTTATGTGCCCTTCCTTCAAAAAGTCCTACACACGGTGCCGTTAAGATTGGCGGACTGGGTTTTAATATGTGTCGTGGCGGGACCCATTTTTATAGTCACCGAGACCTACAAATGGATGGATTGGCAAAGAGCCAAGCGCAGCGATACATACAGGCATGTGGGTGGCCCCATCCACCCCCACATCACGTGACCCAAGGCCTCATTGCCTACAGGACTCGTCGGACGTCATCATCTGCCGCACGAAGACACATTGTGCCTCCGGGACGCCTCATAAGTCGACTTGAGATCAAGCGCCGCTTTACAACCTGTAAAGAATACCAACAGCCATGGCCTGCAGAAAAGGAGATTCTCACCGGCTGTGCTCTAATAAGTATTGTGTTTTCAATCTGTTATCCCCACTCGTAGCAATGCCTCATCTTGGCATAGGTTTTGCTGCCCTAACCTGCGAGAAGAAGATCGTGAAGGCAGAAAAACATGAGTGGAGTGGAAAGAAGACTTGCACAAGGAGGACAATGTTTTAAAGACATTCATCGAAAAGCTTTCATAGTCTGGTTTCTTAAGAGGGGGTATTGCAAGGGGTGTGCTGTTTGTTCCGCCCTTCCTGTCCGTATCACGCGTTGTGTAAGTCAGACACGGAATAAATATGTTTTTTGATCCTATAGTGTCTGTCTGAAACGGGTCAGATGATATCTGAGGAGAACAAGCACAACCTAGGAGGACAACTTGAGAGAAGGAGAGATCGAAAACCAATTCAAGAGACTCCAGCAGGAGATCGCCCTGGCTGGTGAGGAGTTGGAGTCCCTAAAGCGCATTCAACGGGCGGAGACGGATGCATTGCGTCTCGAAGTGGAAACGCTCCGCCGGTGTCTGGGACGCTTGCATCCGAAATTTGAGGATTGCTTTGGTACGGTACGAACTGAGGTGATGCAGGAAATAGATCCTCAAAGACTGTAGCGAGGAGCACCGTAACATGAAGTCACTGCGGCGAGCACTGGTTGTTCGGGTCGGCGGCCCTCGATTTCGTGATGGGCGTTGGTCCTGGTATAAATCTACGGCGGGTCCAGGTAAGGTGTTCTGTCCCGCTGGTCAGCGCATTGTTGATAACTGCCCGCAAGCATATGTTGAGATAGAAGGGGGGTTT
>CP070769.1:1773645-1779926 GCA_020347085.1 Desulfobacterales bacterium | reverse complement strand
GATGGCGTGTTTCTTGCCGCATGCCAGCCTGATAGAGATCCGTTCCCAAAGGAAACAGAGAGGGTTAAACAGCGCACAGCTCATGCCAGGAGCCTGCTTGAGGCATTAGGCATAGACGGAGGGCGTCTTGAGATTTTGAATATGCCACAGGAAGGACTTGTTGAAGAGGAATCGGTTGCGGAGATGATTCAGAGAATGGGCAATTCAGGCCAAGCCCGCTCAGCCTAAAGGAACAGGTATATGATCACATTAGAAGAGAAGAAACTTGAAGAGATTGAGAAGATGACCAAAGGCTGCCGCCGCCTTCTGGTGCTGGGTTGTGAGACGTGTGCTGCCATGTCTTTTGCTGGTGGACAGCGGCAGGTTGCAGAACTTGCCTCTGCGATTCGCGTTGGGAGAAAGCAATCAGAAGACAAAGGCGAGGTCGTGGAAGATTCCATCGCCCGGCAGTGTGAACCTGAGTTTGTTGATTTGATCGGAGACAAGGTGTCTGAATGCGATGCTGTACTTTCTTTGGCATGTGGCGCCGGAGTCCAGCTCTTGGCCGAACGCTTCCCTGATAAGGTGGTCTTGCCAGGGTGTAATACGAGTTTTTTGGGTGTGACCGAGGAATTGGGGGTATGGTCAGAACGCTGTGCTGGCTGCGGGAACTGCATACTAGACAAAACGGCTGGTCTGTGCCCTATTGCCAGGTGTTCCAAACAACTTCTCAATGGCCCATGCGGCGGATCAATGAATGGGAAATGCGAGATAAGCAAAGAGGTCGATTGCGTCTGGCAAATGATCATTGATCGCCTGACACGTCTAAATCGGCTGGAGATGCTGGAAGAGATTTTTCCAGTGAAAGACTGGACGCCGGCTGGACATGGGGGGCCCAGAAAGATGGTCAGAGAGGATCTCAAATCATGAAGTCTGGAAGTAATTTGGAAAGGATTTTGGAAAGCGGCCAGTTCGCTGTGACAGCTGAAGCCGGGCCTCCAAAAGGAACTTCGCCCAAAGTCATCCAAAGAAAAGGGGAGCTTCTTAAGCTTTGCTGCGATGCCTTGAATGTGACAGACAACCAGACCGCCATTGTGAGAATGTCGAGTATTAGCGGCTGCGTTCTGTTAAAAGAGCAAGGCGTCGAACCTGTCCTGCAGATGGTCGTCAGGGATCGCAACCGTCTTGGTTTGCAGAGTGACCTCCTGGGAGCAGCGGCTTTGGGGATTCGCAATGTGCTCTGCCTTTCCGGCGATCATCAGAGGTTCGGCAACCATCCAACGGCCAAAGGGGTCTACGATATTGATTCCATCCAGTTTATCCAGATGGTCAAAGCCATGCGTGATGAGCACCAGTTCATCAATGGTGAAGAGATCTCAGGAGATGCCCCGTTCTTTATCGGAGCAGCAGCCAACCCCTTTGCCGATCCATTTGAGTTTAGGGTTACCCGGCTGGCCAAGAAGGTGAACGCCGGTGCAGATTTCATTCAGACCCAGGGTATCTTTGACGTACCCAAGTTTGTCAGATGGATGGAGATGGTCAGAGACAGAGGACTTCACCAGAAGACCCATATCATTGCAGGACTGATACCAATGAAGTCCGTTGGAATGGCTCGTTACATGCGCAACAATGTCCCCGGTTTGAGCGTGCCCAAGGAGCTTGTTGACCAGATGGCTGATTCCAAGGATCCCAAGGAAGAGGGCGTGAAGATCTGTGTTGAGGCCATTGAGCAGCTCACGGAGGTTGAAGGCGTACATGGCGTTCATATCATGGCGGTGGCCTGGGAGGATATCGTCCCTCGTATTGTGGAGGAGGCGGGTTTGATGCCCAGACCGGTGGTGTAGTACTTTGGGAATGGAGTGATGGAGCATTGGAGTACTGGAGTAGTGGGTAGTAAAAGCGGAAGAACAATCATTCTTTTATTCCTTTAAGCCCAGCACTCCAGTACTACATCACTCCAATACTCCAATTGTGAGCGGGGCAAGCCAAGTTCTGACAGATAAGCAATGAATAGTGACTAGTGACACAAAAGGGGGGGGTGCAGCGTGGAAACAAGTGCCAAGATCTTGGTCGTGGATGATGACCCGGACATGCGCGATGCTTTGCAGATGATATTGGAGTCTGGCGGGTACAGGGTGGTCATGGCCGAGGATGGTGAGCAGTGTTTGGTGAAGTTGAAAGAAGAGAAGCCCGACTTACTCATCCTCGATCTCCTCATGCCGAGAATGGACGGTTTTGAAGTGTGCAAGGCCCTGAAAGATCCTCGATACGCCAAATATGGTAACATGCCGATCATCATACTCAGCTCAGTTCAGGAGGGGGTCAGCCAGCGCCGGTATGAACTGGAGACCGGCGTGCAGATGGACGTGGACGATTACGTGGAGAAACCCATTGAAAGCAGTGTCTTGCTGGAAAGGGTCGGCAAGATCATGAGTAGAATAGGAAAGCAAAAGTAAGGAATTATAGGTGTAGCTATGAAAAAGGTATTACTGGTAGACGACGATGTCGATTTCTGTGAGGCAACAAAGCTCCTTTTGGAAAGCAAGGACTTCGAGGTTATTTTAGCCTATGGAGGAAGGGAAGGGCTCGAGAAGATTCGGGCTGAGAAACCCGACCTGGTTATCCTGGATGTGATGATGCCCGAGATGAACGGATATGACGTGTGTGTTGTCCTTAAGGCAGACCCGGAGCTGAAGAAGATTCCGACCATTCTTCTCACGGCCGTGGACCAGGAAATATTCAGAACGCACTATACGCAGCATATGGGTCTCATGACCGAAGCGGACGATTATATTGCCAAGCCGGTCGAATCGACAGAACTGGTCAAACGCGTGGAGGATTTGCTCAACAAGGATTAGCCGAAAAATGTTGATAAAGCCCAGCATAAATATATTGGTGGTCGAAAATGACATCACCATTTTGCAGAAGTGCCGGGAACTTCTCCTAAACGAAGGACACAGAGTGCGCACAGCGGAGTCTGTTCAAGAGGCCCTGAATATCGCGCAGAAGCATCCGGGAGATGTGGACATCATGCTTCTCTCCCTTGAGCTTCCCGGTTGGGGTGGCATGACCCTTATCAATACCCTTCAAAGAACCAGGAGTGAAATTCTCATCATGGTGATGTCGGCCAACTGCGGTGAGGAGGCGATAGAAGCAATACACGCCGGAGCCTATGATTGCATCCGCAAGACCTTTACGACGGATCGCTTCTGGACGAAGATGAATAGGGCCATAGAGGCCTTCAGGCTCAGGCGTCAGCTGGACATTCTCACACGGCAGAGACAGGCCGCTTTAACCAGGGTGCAGCAGGATGGACAGACATTCCTGTCTGTCCTGAACAGCTTCACCGATGCCCTTGTGGTCACCGATTGGCAAACAAACATTGTCTTGTTCAACGAGAGTGCTGCTAGCCTGTTTAACCTGACTGAGGAAAAAGCGATTGGGCGGCCTGTCTCTATCTGCATCGAATCGGATGAGTTATTATCGTTCTTTTTACGCGCCATGAAATCAGACGGTGCTCTTTCGACCTTGATGTCGGGGGAAGAACCTGTCATCAAGACAGGAGACAAGACGCTTCGAGTTCACCTTGATCCTGTCAAGAATAAGGCCGGAGCCGTTATCGGTGCCGTAGCCTTGTTTCACGATGTTACAAGGGTTGATGCCATGGATCAGCTCAGAGCCGATTTTCTCTCCATGGTTTCCCACGAACTCAAGTCGCCTCTCAGTTCCCTGCTGATGCAGATCTCCGTCGTTGTTGACGGGCTAGCCGGAGAACTCACTCCCAAGCAGACGGACCTGCTCGGCAAGGCCAAGGAAAAGACCAAGGGGATGATCACCCTCGTCAATGACATTCTCGACTACCGTCGTATCCAAGAGGGAAAGTCGATCCAGAAAGCCGAAGCCTTGAATCTAGGGGAAATCCTGCAGCGGACTGTTGACCTCATGCACATGTCAGCTGACGAAAAGGGCATAAGCATGACATGCGAAATAGCGGAAGGACTGCCATCGTTCAATGGTGATAGGGGCGGCATGGAGGCGATCTTTGTCAACCTGATCAGCAATGCCATCAAGTACACTCCCAAGGGAGGAACGGTAAATGTGAGCCTGAAAAAAGCTGGAAAAGATGTCGAGTTCAAGGTGACGGATACCGGCATAGGGATTCCAGAGGAGGATATTGACCAGATCTTTGAGAAATTCTATCGGATCAAAACGGACGAAACGAGAAGTATATCAGGCTCAGGGCTTGGATTGTCGATAGTAAAGGGAATTGCTGAGGCCCATAATAGTTCAATCCACGTGGAAAGCGAGGTGGGAAAAGGGGCGACGTTCGTCGTCTCGATGCCCGTGGGCTATTAGAGTTTTGGAGGTGCAACATGATCATTGCCGAACAGAAAAAATTAACAGAGATACCGGGCATGGTTGCCCCATATCGCAAGATCCTGCTGGCCGGATGTGGAACCTGCGTGGCATTTTGCTCTGCTGGTGGACCTAAGGAGGTGGATAAACTTGCAGATGCACTCCTTTCGGAGAATAAGGACATAATCATAGAGAAGACCACGACCCCGCGACAGTGCGCCGAGAAGTTTATCGACCGTTTGGAAAGCAAGATCGGTGACTGTGAAGCTATTCTTTCCACGGCCTGTGGCAACGGCGTCCAGGCCGTCGCCAGTCGGTTTAGAGACAAGCCTGTCTTGCCTGCTCTGAACACGCAGTTCATAGGAGTCGAAAAGGAACCCGGTATTTGGACCGAGAACTGCATGGCCTGCGGCGACTGTATTTTGTGGCGGACCGGCGGCGTGTGTCCTGTGACCCGATGTGCGAAGAGCCTGGTGAATGGGGCGTGCGGCGGTGCATCTGAGGGAAACTGTGAAGTTTCCAAGGACCGTCTTTGTGCCTGGCAGGAGATATACCACGCCCTGAAACGTCTAAACCAGCTCCATTATCTGAAGCAGGAACCGCAGGTGAAGGAATGGCCTATTCACCCCGGCAAAGTGGTGAGAGAAGATCTGCGGGAAGGCGAGGCCACAACAGGGGATTGAACATTGCTGATTGACGATTGAATATTTAAGGCACGACAGCTACTTTTTTGAAATAGTCAATCTTCAATCGAAAATCGTCACTTTTTAGAGGTGTCACTATGAGTTTAAGAGAAGCCTTGGAATCAGGGAAATTCGTGGTCACCGCCGAGGTGGCACCCGGGAAAGGAACCGACGTAGAGCATTTGCTGGAAGACGCGGCCGTCATCAAGGATCGTGTTGACGCCGTGAACGTCACGGACTTGCAGAGTTCTGTCATGCGCCTGGGTTCCATGGCCTTTTCCCATTTTCTCACGGAGATGGGGATAGACCCTGTCTACCAGGTCACTTGCAGAGATCGGAATTGCCTTGCCCTGCAGTCCGACTTGCTCAGTGCTTGGGCCCTTGGGATTAAAAATGTCCTTGCCCTGACCGGAGACCATCCTGTCCTGGGCGATCACCCCAAGGCCAGACCGGTTTTCGAGCTTGACTCTGTCTCGCTTCTGGACGTCATTGGCAAGCTGAATTCCGGCGTTGACATGGTTGGAAATGAACTGAAAGGGTCTCCCGACTTTCTCGCCGGCGCAGTTGTCAACCCCGGAGCCGATAACGAGGCTGCCTTGGATCTCCAGATCATGAAGATGGAGACAAAAATCGAAGCGGGTGCCAAGTTTTTTCAGACGCAGGGAGTCTATGACCTGGACGCTTTTGAGAAGTTCATGAAGCGAATCGAGGGATTTGACGCTAAAATTTTGGGAGGTATTATTCTTCTCAAATCAGTCGGTATGGCTCGATTCATGAACAAGAATGTGTCGGGTGTTTTTGTTCCGGAACCTCTAATACAGGAGATAAAGGCCGCCGAGGACAAGGCCCAGGCCAGCAGGGAGATAGCTGTTCGCTTGATCAAAGGGATGAAGGATCTTTGCCACGGTGTTCATATCATGGCCCTTGGCTGGGAAAGCAAAATACCCGCTATTTTGGATGAAGTAGGACTGTGAAGGAGCCTCAATATTTTCAGGGGAGCCTTCCTGGTTTCTTAGCAGCCTCACCATGAAGTGTTTGCTGGGTGAACAACAGAAAGACCCGAAATTCGAATATCGGCACGAAGTGAAGCTTTGCGCTAATTCGAAACAATAGCCAAATTTTCAAAATTGAAGCTCCCTGCAGCAATCTGCAGGGAATGTTCTGCCTGACGGCAGTGCTTCGCAGCGACTGTAAGGAGGGGTACCATTTTTAGATTCGCTCGCTAACCCTGCAGCGACTCGACTGAGCTCGCCGAAGTCAAGG
>CP070769.1:1767816-1773545 GCA_020347085.1 Desulfobacterales bacterium | reverse complement strand
GTCGGCATGGCGCCACCTGTCATAGCAAAAATCGCATTTGTTCGCCTTCCCGTCCATAGGACTAGTTCCGGTGACAAGGAGTGTACCGTCGTTTTTTCGATACCGAGGTATGCCCATGGTGCTCCACTCCTTTGTCCTGAAGGGACAGGCCACCTGGCACGGTTTTATCTCGTCGGTACTGCAAGCCGCAGGGTCACACGTGTCCTTGATCACAACGGCCCCTACTACAGGTCCTTTCTTGAGCACCTTAATAGCCCTAAGCGGACATGCCGGCTTGCACTGCGGGTCCTTGCAATGCCGACACTGATCCTTGAAGAAAAGCCACCTCAGATCGCCATTATTATGCGCCTCAAAGAATTTTGTGATCGTGAGGTTGGCAGCGGACAGATCCTCGGGATTCTGGTAGCTCCCTGTAAAGGAGGTGTCCTCTGCCGGCATCTGGTGCCATTGCTGGCAGGCAATCTGGCACGCCCTGCAACCAATGCACTTTGACGAATCAATCAAAATTCTTCTCTCTGCCATCTAGAACCACCTCCTTTCTATAGAAACGACCCACCATTGAGTTTCCTAATGTTGCAAGTAAAGGCCTTGGATTCCGGGATCCCCGTGTTGGGGTCACCCACATGCGGCGTCAACAGGTTGCCGCTGTCATCCGTGCAACAGCCCGTGTAGCCAAAGTGCCAGACGGTGCCTATGTGATGAATCACCTTACCGCCAACATTGTACGGCTTGAACCGCTTGGTCACGCAGGCCACGGCCGTCATGCGCGGGCCATAAGCCTCCGTGCGTTGGGTCTTGACTTCCACCCTGTCGCCGTTCTGGATGCCCAGAATGGCGGCCAGTTCTTCACTCAACTCCACAAAGCCCTCAGGCATCAGTTGGCACAGCCAGGGGTTGTTCCTGGTCATCTGACCTGCCTGCCAGTGCTCCGTCAGCCTGTACGTGGTAGCAACAATCGGGAATGCTGTGCTACCGGGGGTAGCTTGTTCATTAGTCCAGGCCCGCGCATGAGCATGCAGCGTTGGTGAGGTCAGTACGTCTGTACCCAGCGGGTTGGTGGTCAGCGGCGTGTCAAAGGGCTCATAGTGCTCCGGGAATGGACCGTCCGCCCGGCCTGCACCGAACAGATGCGCATGGCCTTCCCTGTGCATGATGAACGGATACCTGGGAGCCGAGCCGCCCGGGGCGGTAAAGCCGTCCGACACATCACTGCCATTGACATTGGGGCCAGTACCACCGGTGCCGCCGACCCCAAAATCGAGCACCCACTTGTTTGGTGCCAGCGGCTCTCCCACTTTGGTGTGGCCCGTCTGGTAGACCGATGCCCCGTTGTAGATGATCCTCCGGTTCAAGGGCCAGCAAACAGACCAGTTGCTGTAAAGTCCGATGTACTTGCCGTCTCCCCTGAATTTCTCGTTAGGATCTCTGTTTTCCTGCCGGTTGCCAGTGGTGGTCGTGGAACTGGTATCAAAGCAGTTAATGGGATCCCCCGGGTTCACGTAATGGGAGCAGTAGAGCCAGTTGCCCGAAGTGGTTTGCCCATTTTCTTGTAGAGTATTTGTGACAGCGCCGGGGCCCCAGAAACCATCCACGCGGGTACCAACCGCCGCGGTTGGGTGAGTTGGACAGAAGTATCCATTGATCTCCCAGGATACCTTGTGTGGATCAGCTTCTAGTATTCCCGCCCCATCATCATTGGGATGTACGGTGGATCCATCGTCATACATCCTTCCATCTGCACCGTGAGCATCGTTCCACAGGCCCGCACCTGCAGCTCCCGTGGGATCACAATAGGGCCCCCACCAGAGATTGGCCACTGGATCAGCCAAAGGTGTGCCCCCTGGTGCATAGGCTGCAATGAGCCTCTTGCCAAGCTCATTGATGATGCTCAAGTCATCTATGGCGTTACCTGGAGGGTTGAGCGCCTTGTAGCGCCACTGGCTCCATCGGCCACTGTTGGTGACAGAGCCTTCCTTTTCATACGATGCCGCTGCCGGAAGCTGGTAGACCACGGTAGGGATGGTTCCGGGCGTCGCCCCGGGTCTCTTCCAGAAGGCCGCGGTCTCGGTCTCCCACAAGTCAACGGAGACCAGCCACTCAAGCTTTTCAAGGGCCTGTCTCTCAAAACCCACATTGGGTCCGCCTACCGCGGGATTTTGACCCCAGCACATGAGTCCCTTGATCTCGCCGGCATCCATGGCCTCGAAAATATCGATGTGGCTGTATGCCTGGCCCGCGGTCGCCTTGGGAAGATAGCCATAGGCGGTGTCAAGATTCGCATGGCCTGTATGCTCCAAGGGCCACCAGGCCTGAAGCAGGCTGTCAAGGTACTTGCCCCCAAATCTCCACCAGGCAAGGCTGATCGGGTTACCGGTGCCGCCGCCGGGGGTGATATCCTGGGCAGACTTCCCGCTGGAGTACGTGTTCTTGTACCCCGCACGATCCTTGTGCGCTATACTGGTGTTGGTTGCGGCCAAATACCCGGGAAGGATGTGCCACAGCAGGCACATGTCTGTTGAGCCCTGCACGTTGGACTCGCCCCTGAGGGCATTGATGCCGCCGCCGGCCACACCCACATTGCCCAGAAGAAGCTGCATCATGGCATAGGTCCTCACGTTCTGAGTCCCGTATGTGTGCTGCGTGCTCCCCATGGCGTACATGATGCAGGCGGACTTGGCGTCTTCGTACGTGGACGTATAGACGTCATAGATCTTCGCCAACACCGTCTGGTCTGCGCCTGTGATGCTGGAAACAGTAGCCAGGTCATAGGCACCGAGCTGGTGCTCCAACAGCTTCCACACGCTATCGCCATGAGTAAGCGAGGTGTCCACCACTGGTTGGAGGTTGGTTGGAGAATCTGCATACTGATATTGCCAGGTTCCTGTGTTATACGCATACTGCTTGTGCGCAGCGCCCGACGCCACCAAGCCTGAGAATGTTCCTGTTCCCGTGCCACCAGGAATGACACTGGTGTCCCGGCACGTCTCGAAAGCGCTGTTGATTAGAAAGCTGGCATTGGTGCAGCTTTTTACGTATTCCGTGTTGATTCTGTTGTTGTCCATTGCCCATTTCATCATGCCCATCATGAACGCAATGTCAGTTCCGGAACGCATTTGGGAGTAAAGCTGCACGCCGTCTACGACCGATGCCTTGGATGCGCCCCTTGTGTAACGGGGATCCACCACAATGAGTTTCGCCCCCTTGTCGATGGCCTTTTGCACCCATTTAAAGGTAATAGGGTGGTTATCAGCCGCATTGCTGCCGATGATCATGATCACATCCGAGTTTTTGATGTCGATCCAGTGATTCGTCATTGCCCCTCGTCCGTACGTCTCTCCCAGAGCCGCTACAGTCGAGGAGTGTCAGATGCGGGCCTGATGCTCGATATAAACGAGCCCCAGGGCCCTCAGGAGCTTAACGAGCAGATAGCATTCTTCGTTGTCATGGGCAGCGCCACCGAAACTGGCAATCGCCTCACACCGGTTAACCGGGGTCAGGTCCCCATCAATCAACTCTTCCGTAACCGTGTACGTATCCCTGGTGTTCTTGATAAGCCAGGTAATTTCGTTCAGAGCCTGACTCCAAGAAATGGGCACCCAAGCAGTTCCATACGCGCTCCGCTTCATTGGCGTGAGCAACCGCCTGGGATTTACCGCCCCGTCTACCGTATGGAGCTGTCCCATGGCCTGCCCCTTGCTGCAGAGCGACCCCCGGTTGATGGGATGATCAGGGTCCCCCTGCACGTAGACCGCATCGGGGTCGGTGCTGCTGGTGCCCACCAGGAGGCCGCACCCCACTGCGCAATAGCAGCAGATGCTGGTCTTCACCTGATCCCATTGCGGGGGATTTTTCACTGCGTACGCCTTGATGGGTGCCAGATCGAAGAGACTGCCCATCATCAGGCCAGCGGTGGCAGCGCCGGAAATCTTTAAAAAGTCTCGCCTACTGACATTCATAAGGTACTCCTCCTTTCCTTTCTAACAATCTTGCAATACTTTTGCTCAACCGCGAGCTAAAACTTACCCAATGTGTAATCATATCCCTCCTTTCATTATTAGTAGTTGATTGTTTCTGAACATCCAATGTGCCTGTTGTGCCCGTCCAAAGATTGGAAGGGGAGGGAACAGAGAGTGAGAGTACTCTACTCGAAGGCAATTCTTGCAGTACTGCACATGCTCTGCTAGCCCCCTAAGACCTGAGCCAAAAGAAAATTGAAAGAGGGCCATAAGGGGCCAACGGGTTACCATCCCATTAGAATATCCCTTCCAATCTTTGCACAGGCTCATCATAACTCTCGGGGCACGTTGATATTTTGTCCAGTTTTGATTAGTGGTACTGATAAGACGAGCTTGATGTAAAGTAAGACTTAACCCCAGCTAAAGTCGTTACCCAACTTTCTCTGTGCGGTCTGTTCCAAAACCGCCCTGGGTTCAGTCAACCCCTTACTTCAAGAAAGGCGTGATACAGGCTGGCCTAGTCGTTCAGTTGGAGGTGTCAAGGCAAGGTGGCACGCAACTGGCGGCTTGGGCAAAACACAGTCCACGTCTTTGGGGCCTGCGATTCAATTATGCAAGCTTCGACCAGTGACACATGTTCTGGGCTCTGGGCCCTGCACTCAAACAAGAAACTTGTACTGCATTGTCCCCCCCTTGGGTCGTAACGTCAAAAGTCCGACACCAACGCAGCAAATCTCTAATACGATCCTCCGGGAACTCCGCACGTAAAGACACGTGCGTAGACAAGTCAAGCATACGCATAGAATGCGCAGCATACGTAAGTCCCCACAAAGGATTATGCCAACGATGACATAACACTTTGTTATGGTTCAGTATTATGCTTTTAACTACACCACCCATTGAAAAACAATCGGCACAAATCTGTATTTTCGTCTAGTAAATGTGTGAAATTTTAGCCTAGTAAATGTGCATGGGCTCTTTCAAAATTCTCCTAGTGAAATGTATAGACATCTGACATGGAAGAACCCGGTACACATTTATGCGTCGTTCATGGCAGACAAGGAGTCTTCGGAACTCGCCTGTCCACGGGAAGGTGCGGTCGATCTTCCATCGCTTTCGTTATGTTCTGGGTTTTTTCCCATTTTGGGCCTTTGGGTCTTTTCTCTTTTTGCGCTGTGAGCAGACAAGTCCGATTCCTCGTTTCTTGAGCTTTTGGTAAAGAGGATCGCCCACAGAACTTTATTTAAGATTAAGCGCTTGCGTGGTCCTCTCGGTCTACCGGGTCCATTTCTAGGACGCTTAATCTGTCCAGGAATCTGGTCAAGAGGTGTTACTTGCGTTGGGGATGCTGAGTGTCAGTATCTCAGAGGCGGCTTAAACGGACCTGTTCGTGTCGGACAATCCCCCTTGGGGGTTTTTAGGCAAGGAATATGTGGTCAATTGTTGCCGGTGAGGAGACCTTCAGAGAGGGTGAGGATCTTATCGCATATGGACCGGAGCCAATTCATGTCATGGCTTACCAATACCAGGGTGGCCCCCCAGTCTTTTCTGGCAGCAAGGGAGGCCTCTTTGATCTGTTTCGTGCTTTCTGCATCCAGGTTCGCGGTGGCCTCATCCAGGAGCAATACCTCGGGCCGCAGAATCAGCCTGGCGGCAAGGGCCACGCGTTGGGCCTCTCCGCCAGAAAGCTCGTGCCACGAGCGCTGGCCAAATCTGGCAGGTGACAGACCCACAAGGTTCAAGGCTTGAGCCACCTGATCCGTGGTGTTTCGC
>CP070769.1:1764271-1767716 GCA_020347085.1 Desulfobacterales bacterium | reverse complement strand
GCCCGGTCAATAATGACATTGGCAACGTTCAATATGGGCTCAGTGCTCCGGTAGTTCTCCTCCAGCTTAATGATCTTTGTACCTTGAAACATTGCGGGAAAATCCATGATGTTCCGGAAATTTGCCCCTCGGAAGGCATATATGCTTTGGGAATCGTCTCCCACGACCATAACGTTGTTGTGGGTGGCGGCAAGTAGCCTGACAATGTCAGCCTGAATCGTATTCGTGTCCTGGTATTCGTCCACCATGATGTAGCGATAGGTTTGAGAAAGAGTCTCCTGCACATCCGGATTCTCCTCGAGCAGGATCCGAAGGTAGATGAGAAGGTCATCGTAATCCATGAGGAGATTCTTCCGCTTATGGGTCTGGTAGGCCTTATTGAGGCGCACAAGATCCAGAGTCTCCTTCAAAAAGTGGGGATAGTCTCCGAGGAGGACCTCCTCGATGGGAATCGCTTTGTTCACGGCCCTGCTGTAAATGGTAGCAATGGTCTTTTTTCGCGGAAATCGGCGCTCTTTGAGATTCAGTCCCATCCTTGTGCGGAGAAGGTTGATCACGTCCTCTGAATCGGCCCGATCCAGGATGTTAAACCCTGATTCAAAGCCTAACTTTTCCGCATATCTTCGCAGGATCAAGTTGGCAAATGAGTGGAACGTTCCGCCAGCGACCCTTTCGCAACGATGGTCCAGAAGTGTCGCAGCTCTTCGCAGCATCTCCTGGGCTGCCTTGCGCGTAAAGGTCAGAAGCAGGATGGCTGGCGGCGGGACACTTGCCTCAACCAGTCGAGCAACCCGGTACGTGAGGGTCCGAGTCTTGCCACTTCCAGCCCCTGCAATGACCAGCAGGGGCCCTTGCAAGGTGGTCACAGCCTCGTATTGGGCAGGATTCAGGCCTTTCTTATAGGGAATAGAAAAGGTTTTCTCTGTAGGCCGGAGGGGTCCCTCTTTGATGATGTATCGTTTCATTAGATTTGCAGGGGAGGTTACGCTCTGCCGTTGCCGGTATTCTCAACAAAGATTGCAAAGTCATTCTCCAGAAGAAATCGGGGTTCTATGGGAAACATCACGACGCTTTTCGCAGTAACCCTTTCTGTCAGCTACCGGGAATTGGCACGGTATGTTTGAAAATATGAAAACAATACTCCAGGGCCATCGCATGCTGAGGCTGCAGGTCCTCGAATTCGACACCGATACCTTCCGTGGTCACACGTATGATCCGGGCCTTTAATCGTATATCTTCGTCTTCGTGGGGAAGCTTAATGACAAGATGGATTTCATCTCCTTCTTTAAACTGAGAAGGGTCTTGCACCTGTATAAACAAACCGCTTAGGCTGAAATCCTTTATATTATGCAGTCCTTGCTGACCCATTATCATCACTTGGTGGTGAAAATCTATTCTAGGGCTTTCTCTGTCATCTTTGCTCATGTTCGGCCTTTTCCTCACGCATAAGATGTATGAAGCCTCCCCGCCCTAAAGGGCGGGGCTTCTGCCCTGCGGCAGCACTGCGTGTCCGGGGAGCGAGCCGGTCAACAGAACGTGCCTTAGTGTCACGGTGCTGGAATAGCTATACCAAAAGGTTTCCCTCTGTAAAGGGAATTATAACAATTTTGTTGAGATACGCTTACCCTCATTCTTTTTATCAACCATTCCTCAGTATTCCCATTTTGTGATATGTCTTCATTGGAGTTTGCCAAGTGAAGGGAGGGTCAGGCCATGGATCTTATCGTTAAAGTCAAGGAGATAAAGGGAATCTGTCCGGTCTATAAGTCAGGTGATACCTTTGTGATCAAAAAAGGCTATGTCTTGGACACAACGCGCAGCTCTCCTGTTTGCATGCATTCACTGGCCTCCCTTATGCCGTATTATGTGGCACTCTCCAAGGGGGTTCATCCAAAAGACTTGGGACTTTCCGGCACACAACCGGATTGTGCTTACGTACAATGCCTTGACCCATGCGAGATCACCGGTGGCGGTACGGTGATTCTTGAAGTCTACAGGAAACAATGAGACAAAAACGACCCCAGGGCCGCGTCGACAGGCTTCTACCCAAATAGCACTGTTATTCCGTAGGCTTGAATGACTTGTAGGTGGTGGGAACATAAGGTCTGTCTGTATTGCCAAGGCGATGCCCCAGTAAGGCAGAGCGATCAGCATGATTCAGAATCGTCAGCATCAACTCTTGCCCTCGCAAAAGCCCCAAACAACCAACCGCTGCACGCACCTCATCAAAGGCATCAACCTCGTCGCGCCGAATAGTTGGACCGACCAGGGCAACAGGCACAGGCTCACCAGAGTGGATCAGTGGCGATATGCTGGGGGTAGAGTGGTCAGCAGTGACCGCAACCAACAAGTCATCCTTCGTTTCTACTGCTTTGACCAGCTCATCTAACCCCCGATCCACGGCTGTTATGGCGGCCTCCTTTTGTCGGGGGTCTCCTGTGTGGCCCGCTTCATCCGGAACCTTTGTGTGGACGTGGATAAAGTCATGGGAAGGGTCGGCAAGGGCCAAGCCGATGCGTTCCTTGAGGTCTTCACCCGGGTCTGAACTATCTTTTACCCGCACAAATTCAAGGCCTATCTCTTTGGCAAGGCCTTCATAGACAGACCCTGAAGCAATCATCATGCCGGTTAGTCCCCAACGGTGATTAAAGGCCTCCTGCACAATGCGGCGGCCACAACGTTGCGTGGCCAAAAAGTTGGCTGCTGGCAGATTTCTGGCCTGACGTTGGCGGTTTACTTCGTGGCTGGTGAGCACCCCGTGGCAGTAAATCAGATAATCATTTAACGCCTTGGCGGTCAGCGCAGCTTGCTCTGGCTCAGAATTCTGGGAAAGAGGTAAAATGCAGGCCATGGCGCGACCAGGGACCATGGGATCAGAATCAGATACGTAGGGTGAGGCTTGGCCGCTCATGATCAGAATGGCGTTATTGGGGCCAGTCTGTTGGAGCTTGAAGCGGATACCCTGCATCTCAAAAGTGCTGATCGCGGAAAACAGCTTGTCCAGTTCTGCCTGCTCCATGTCGGGACGCTTCTCGGCGAGGATTGGCTCACCGTCTTTCCAGGCCACGCTCGAAAGGTGGGCCAGGCACAGCACGTCACTATCATCAAAGACGATGCCGTCGCCCACCGCTTCCAGAAGCCCCCGGCCAGGGAAGTTCTCTAGCGCGTATCCAAAAAGCAGGTAGTGGGCTGTCTCGCTCGGCAGACATTGGCCAGGAGAGGCTGCATGAAAAAGTCCATTACTCCCCAAAAGAGCCAATTGATCTAGATTTGGAGTAGCTGCCGCCTGAAGAGGGGTACGGTGGTTTAAGACCCTATAGGACCGGTCGCCGATTCCGTCCAGAATAACAAGGATGATTTTCATCGCAAATTCTGAAAGCCCCATGCCCGTGAGAGATGGATACCTCCTTCATTGAGCGAAAGTCCAGGATGCCCCAATGATTTT
>CP070769.1:1758402-1764171 GCA_020347085.1 Desulfobacterales bacterium | reverse complement strand
ATTCCCTGTCACAACTTGACGGGACTACAGGAATCTTCAAAATACTATTTGGCTCACTCCCGAGTGTCCAATTTTGGGATTTTTGAATTCTCCTGGCTAAATCGCGCACGCAGTGAAGCGGAGCGCAACAACTCGGGCAGAGCCCTCAAACAGCTTGCGATTTGCAGCGCCAGTCACATTCAAAAATCTTCTCCAAAATTGCACAATGTCGTTCGCAAAACAATATTTTCAATCATCAACGACTTTGGAGCAAACGGAACATACTTTTGACAATTACTCTAGTTACATCTATGAACATTTACTTAGTCATCATCCTCTTTGTTATTGTTGGGAATTATCTATTAGACGTCGTAGTCGAGACGGTCAATATAAGGCACGCAAAGACCGATTTGCCTGAAGAATATCAAGGTTACTACGATGCTGAGCGATACAAAACGGCGCAAAACTATCTCATGGAAAATACGCGCTTTGAATTAATCACCCATACAATCACGACACCGATGATGATAGGCTTCATTCTGATCGGGGGGTTCAATTTCGTTGATCAGTTTGCGAGAAGTTTTGGCCTTGGTCCCATTCCCACCGGCCTTTTTTTTGCTGGGATTCTATTGCTCGCCTCCCAAATGATTTCGATTCCCTTTTCCATTTACAGCACCTTTGTCATTGAAGAAAAGTACGGCTTCAATCGAACGACCGCAAAAACGTTTATTCTAGACATACTGAAAAGCTGGCTGCTGGCCGTCGTAATTGGCGGGCTTGTCTTTGGGGTCGTTTTGTGGCTTTTTGAAAAAGCTGGAATGTGGGCTTGGGCCTACTGTTGGGTTGTGGTGGTCCTTTTTCAAATAGTCCTTATCTTTCTTGCTCCGGTCGTCATACTGCCGTTGTTCAATAAGTTCTATCCCATAGAACACGGAGAACTCAAGACGGCCATTGAAGACTACGCCAAATCGCAAAACTTCAAGATGAGGGGCGTTTTCAAAATGGATGCCTCCAAACGCTCTACCAAGTCCAATGCCTTCTTCACAGGCTTTGGAAGATTCCGAAGGATCGTGCTATTTGATACGCTGGCAGAGAGGCACAATGTCGATGAGCTTGTTTCTGTTCTCGCCCATGAAATGGGACATTACAAGAAAAGACACATCCTCAAATCGATACTCATTTTAGTCATGACTACCGGCCTCATCTTCTTTGTACTTTCCTTGTTCATCAATAACGAGGGGCTGTTTTCAGCCTTCAAAATGGAAAATACTTCAATATACGCCAGTCTATTCTTCTTTGCGTTCCTCTATGCGCCAATCAATACGGTTGTCTCGATCTTCAGTAACACCCTCTCCCGAAAATATGAATATGAAGCCGATGCCTATGCAGTTTCGACATATGGAAAACCAGAATCAATGATTTCAGCATTGAAAAAGCTGACCGTGGATAATCTCTCAAATCTAACACCGCACCCGCTTAAAGTATTCTTAAGCTACAGCCATCCACCGGTTTTGAAAAGAATTGAGGCTATTCGAAGAATAGGTTGACGGGACCGGTCCGATTGGGAAATACGGCGGCTGGTATTGGAAAGCAAACCATCGAGAAGTGTTATGGATGGTTGAATCGAACGGACGCGGATCGCCGCAAGTATCATGATCCATAAGCAAGTTGAAGAAGGCAGTCAGACTATATGATCGTTTTTGAGTTCTCAGGATGTTAAATTCGAACCGCGAAATCCGCGCCGTTTTCAAGGCGTCAACCCCTGAACAAGAAGCCAAAGAAGCCGTGCAACCACCCGAAAAACCGTTCATGAGAGAAGCGGCGGCTTCGGCACCCATTGCCGCCACATCGTCTTCGAGAATCCCCTTTGAATTCCATGGCACAGGATCAGAGTATTTTAAAATATGGCTCGTCAATGTCATCCTATCGATCATTACCCTCGGGATTTATTCTCCTTGGGCCAAGGTTCGGCGAAAGCAGTACTTTTATGGCAGCACCCACGTGCAAGGCGCCGGTTTCGAATATCTGGCCAACCCTGTAAAGATCCTCAAGGGCCGCGCCATTGTTGTCGGCCTGCTGATCGCTCACTCCACTGTGTCAAAGGTGGTCCCCATTGCTGGGTCCATTCTAAGCCTGGCGATCGTAGTGATCTTCCCCTGGCTGCTGGTACGCTCCCTGGCCTTCAACGCCCGCAACAGTGCCGCGAGAAACATCCGGTTCGGTTTTGACGGGACCATAGGGGAAGCCGCTAAGGTGTATGTCTTGTGGCCCATCCTGGCAGCATTGACTTTTGGCATACTCTTCCCATACGTCTATTTCCGCCAGAAAAAGTTTATTATTGAAAACAGCAGCTACGGCAGGACGAGATTTACATTCACGGCCTCGGCCAGGGAATATTACGGGCTCGTTTTCAGTGCCCTAATCCCGATTGTCCTCGGCATCGCCATCGTTGCAGCATCCAGCTCCGTTTTCCCGCCCGCTGCTTTTTTGATGGGCCTGGTCGTATATCTGTATCTCTTTGCCTTTTTCTCAGTCAAGACCACCAACCTCCTTTACAACTCCAGCCGACTCACGGTCCACCGGCTGAAAGCGACCCTGAAAATCAAGGAATACATGCTCCTCGTTTTGACCAACTCGATCGCCACAGCATTAACCCTGGGTCTCTTTCATCCTTGGGCAAAGGTTCGGACGACGCGCTATAAACTCGAACATCTCACGCTGGTCGCGTCGGGAAATCTTGACAGCTTCGTCGCCAAAGAGCAGAAAGAGGTCAGTTCAGTGGGTGAAGAGATGAGTGACTTTCTCGATTTCGACTTCGGCCTATGACTTCTATCACGGGCAAATGGTACGACAGCAAAACCTCCGCCCAGGTGGATGCCGGATGCCTTATCTACGACAATGGCGCCGTCCGAGTCGAGCGGCTGGAGGATGGCGAACCCCTTGTGTTGCTGCCCCGGTTCGACATCAAAGCCTCCCCCCGATTGGCTGATACTCCGCGCCGCCTCTACTTCCCCGCCGGAGAAAAATTCGAAACCAAAGACAACGACGCCGTGGACCAGGTGATGACCCAGTTTAAGCGCCGTTCCTGGCTGAGAATCGTCTACCGGCTGGAAAGCCGCAGGCGCTACATCGCACTCGCGCTGGCAAGCCTGCTCCTTTTCATGTGGGGAAGTATGAAATACGGCGTCCCTGCGGCCGCCAAGCTGATCGCCTTTCGACTTTCTCCCTCTATCCACGGCATGGCTGGCCGGCATACGCTTGATGTTCTGGACCGATCTGTGTTCAGGCCCTCAGAACTGGATAAGGCCGTCCAGACCCGCCTGATGGCACACTTTGAGCCGGTTATGGAGGAACACCAGGTTTACAAGCTGAGGACCTTGTTCCGAAAGGGCGGTCCGATAGGTCCCAACGCCTTCGCCATTCCTGGTGGGACCATTGTCTTCACAGACGAAATGGTAAAGTTGGCGGAACATGACGACGAACTGTTGGCTGTTCTGACACATGAAATTGGCCATACCGTGCACCGTCACGCCATGCGCAGGGCTATACAAGACTCGCTTTTGGGCTTTGCCCTCCTGGCGATCACCGGGGACGTTTCCGGCTCATCGGAGCTGTTTCTGGGGCTACCGGTTTTACTCACGGAACTGGCCTATTCCAGGCAATTCGAGCGCGAGGCAGACCAATATGCCCTGGACTATCTCCGGTCTCACGGCATATCGCCCATACATTTTGCCAGACTCATGCGCCGAATTGATCAGAAGATGGCACAGCAATCAAAAGCCCCTGGGGGGAAATGGTTGAACTACCTGTCAACCCATCCCATGACCGAGGAGCGCCTCCGGAATTTCGAACAGTAAAACTGGAGGCAGCCCTTGACACAGGGAACTTCTTGCGTGACCATGTGTCAACGTGGACTGCGGAATCCGTGCCGCAGACTATTGCGTGGGTTGGCTGTGTGAATTGAGGTGGAAGGTCCAGGTATTCTTGTCCTGGGAGAAAAAAATCAAACCAGAAAAAGTAGGGTAAATGTTGATGAAAAAAGCAAAGATGCAGAGTTCAGTGGGGATCCTCCTGGCCATTGTGTGCTCCTTGGTATTTCTGATGCTTCCGGCTGAGGCGGTTGCGGGAGCGAAAGTCGTAGCCATTGAAGGAATGAGCTATAATGTTGGTTTCTCACTGGGGGACAACTTAAAATCGCTGGTCGGCAAGAAGGTATATGTAACCCTTGATTCCGGAAAAACCCTGTCCGGCCTTGTCAAGGAAGTCGGAAACCACTTAATTCATCTGGAAAAACTGGATGGGCAAGATTTTTTTGACGCGCTGATCCGTATTGAAGAAATTGGTGCCATAGAGGCCAAATTTCGAGACTTTCAACACTGATCGAAATGTCATGAACAAGATGATTTGTATTCGCCAAGAACGATCTAAGGACATCCCGGTAATCCGTGAGGTAAATAAACGGGCCTTCGGGCAGCCTCAAGAAGCCGACTTGGTGGACAAGGTGCGGCGGAACTGCCATGATATGTTATCCCTGGTGGCCGTGGCGGACAATGAAGTTATTGGCCATATTCTTTTCAGTCCGGCCACCATTGAGCGTGAAGGTGGAACCACACAGGGAATGGGCCTGGGACCCATGGCGGTGCTGCCGGACTATCAACGACAGGGCGTTGGGGCGGAGCTGATTAGAACGGGGATCACAAGACTGGATAGCACGGGTTGTCCTTTTGTGATCGTTCTTGGGCATGCTGCGTATTACCCACGATTTGGCTTTGAGCCCGCAAGTTGTTTCGGCATCCAAAGCGAGTGGGACGTGCCAGATAATGCGTTCATGATATTGGTACTCAATGAGTCAGTCATGCAAGGTGTCTCGGGGCTGGTCAGGTATCGGCCGGAATTTGCTGAGGCAATGTAGGGCGCCGAACCACGGGTGAAGCTATGGATGGTTGTTGTGGAGTTTGCTAGGTGAGCGGGTACGTGAGGAAGGGATAAGTCCATCAATAGATAAAAAGGGGAAAGAGAGAACCGTATGTATCCAGCATTAACAAAACTAGCCCTTGGCACGTTGGCCGTTCTCGTCGTCGTCGGCCTGTTTTTCGCCATTGGAATTGCTTTGGCTGCCTACAAGTCGTGGGTCAGAAAGACCCGTGGACCTGAAGAGGCAGAGTCGACTTTGACTGGGGAGGCGTGCAGTACTTGTGTCCTCAGCAGAACAGAATGTGACGCATGCCCAGCAGGGATCGTGAAAGAGGCTGGTGGAGATGAGACTGAAAAGCCAGATTCTAGTTCCTGACTAGGCAGAGGTGTATTCATGAGCTTTGTGAAAGTTAAGTTGTGCATATTTGACGTTAACGGGGTTTTAATCGATTCGAATTTGGCTAATGCTCAGGCCATGGCACGGGCCTTTACTGATGATCCTATAGTGCAGAAGCGTATTGCCGACTTATATCTTAAACTCACTGGCATCGACCGGGGGAGTAAAATACGCATAATCCAAGAGCAAGTGATAAGTCGCCCTTTCAACCAAAACGAATTTGACCTCCGTTGGGAAGGATTCCACAGTTTATCTCATCAGTCCATGCTCAAGGCGCCTCTATTACCCGGCTGTAAAGAGATTCTTGATGAAATTGGCACGCTGGACATCACACGAGCTGCGCTTTCAAATACGCCACTGGCCGAGCTACAGGAAATTCTAGCTGCTCATAACCTTGAAACTCTTTTAGACATAGTGCGTGGCGGGGGCAATTGGCCGAAATCGGAATCCTTAGTCCGGCTAATCCAGGAGTTTCAGTT
>CP070769.1:1755351-1758302 GCA_020347085.1 Desulfobacterales bacterium | reverse complement strand
GGTTAAGCGGGACTTTGAAAATACCGTGCGAAAATCCATGACTACCCCCCCCACCCCACCGGCGGCCAAAAGCGTATCAGAAGACGAGGAAGACGAGCTTGAAGATACCTTGGAGGAGCCCGCCGAGGAGGGAGGCTCGGAAGCGTCTGCTGAAGAAAAGCCTGCGCAAGAAACCCCCTTAAAGGAGCCTCCCAAACATGGTTGAGGATGAGAAACTCCCCTTCACTACGCATCTCGAGGAGCTGCGCAAGCGACTAATCATCTGCTTCATCGCTATTGGTGTTTGTTTTGTTATCTGTTATGTGTTTTCGAAAGAACTCTTCGAACTCCTTATGCTGCCCTTGTTGGCAGCCATGCCTCCGGAAGAAAAACTCATCTACACTGGGCTCCCTGAGGCCTTTTTCACGTATCTGAAAGTCGCCTTCCTTGCAGGGGTTCTCTTGTCCGTGCCTGTCATTATGTATCAGCTCTGGATGTTCATAGCCCCGGGGCTTTACGACAAGGAGAAGCGTTGGGTTTTTCCCATCGTGTTCCTGTCATCCGTCTTCTTTTTGGGTGGCGCCCTTTTTGGTTACTTTGTGGTCTTCCCTTTTGGATTCAAATTCTTCATGGGTTTTGCATCTGACTTTGTCAAACCCCTGCCATCCATGAAAGAATACCTGGGTTTTTCAGCCAAACTCCTCTTTGCCTTTGGTGTCGTGTTTGAACTGCCTCTTTTTGTGACTTTTTTGGCAAAGCTTGGCATTGTGAATGTCAAGTTTTTGAGGGCCCAGCGCAAATACGCCATCCTGCTTTTTTTCGTCTTTGCATCCATCCTGACCCCGCCGGATGTCATCACTCAGATCATGATGGCGGGGCCTTTGATCTTGCTCTATGAGGTGAGTATTTTGGGTGCAAAAGTGTTCGGAAAAAAGGAGGCAAAAACAGATATCAAAGAAACCCAGGAAAGTGCCGGATAGGAGGTTTTCTCCTTGACACTTCATCAAAATTTTGGTAGGCAAATCACCTGCTGAAACATGCTTTTTTTTATACTTAATGCATATCTGGAAAGGGGGTGAAAGCGGGTTATGAAGAAGCGATCGTTGTTTGTGTTAACGGCTGCAGCCTTGGGTGTAGTGTTTCTGTTTGCGGGGGTCTATGCAACACAGCAGGCGGCTGATACCATGACCATGGAATCGAAACTGTTCCCGAAGCACAAGAAGACTCTGGTTACCTTTACCCACAAGAAGCACAATGTGGATTACAAGATTGCCTGCACTGATTGTCACCATGTGATCAAGGAAGGCAAGAATGTGTGGAAAGAGGGTGACGACGTCAAGAAGTGCGATGCGTGTCACAAAGAGGCCAAGGCACCAAAGGAAAAGGAAGGCGAGCCCAAGCTTAGCAAGGCGGAAAAGATTAAGAAGTACTACTATTCAGCGATTCATGAAAATTGTGCGGGCTGTCACAAAGCATTGAAGAAAGAGGCCAAGCCAACCGGTCCCACGACGTGCAAGGAATGCCATCCTAAGCCAGCCGCGCCTGCCGCAAAGTAGTAAATAGAGGCAAAATTAAGAAAATAGGGTAAGCGTGTTCTTTCACCTTACCCTATTTTTTTGCAGTGCGTTGTGAAGGGGACAGGGCTTAACGCCCCAGGGACATATTCTTGTTCTTAAGCCTTATGCCTTGCGCCTGGTTTTCTCGATATGAAGCGCTTGCCTCAACCATCGCCTTAGCCCAGGAAGGCGTCCCCAGGGCATGCACGTGGGAATACGTAGCCAGGGTGTTTTTGTAGCAGAGACCGTCGCGCTTGCCGGCAAATCCGACGCCCCGCGTCACCCGAAACGCCAGATCATCTGTTTTTCCTTTCCAGCTCACCACATTCGAGTAATGAAACTCATGCCCCCGAACCTGGAAACCTGGCTCAAAATAAGGATTGGGCCTTTCCACCTCAAAAATCGTGTAGCCATGCCCCTCCGGCCTCTTGGAAAACCCGAAAGTCACCGGAAACACCCCGACCATGGGATAGGTCACGCCGTCCAAAACAAGACTCTCGCCTAAATACATCAGCCCGCCGCATTCAGCATAGATGGGAAGTCCCTTTTCGGCCAGGTGTCGCACTTCCTGCCGGAACCCTTTGTTCTCTGTTAGGGCCTGGGCGTGGGTTTCCGGAAAGCCGCCTCCGATGTACAGCCCGTTTAGGCTCGGAAGCCCGGCGTCTGCCAAGGCGCTGACCGTGACGATCTCGGCCCCGGCGGCCTCAAGGGCCTCGAGGTTTTCAGGATAGTAGAATTGGAATGCAGCATCCCTGATTACCCCAATTCGAGGCAGTGGTCCCTTTGTTTCAGAATCCACGGTTCTTTGTTCGTTCAGTGTTTCGGATTTTGCTGTCAGGTCAGGCGCTTCTCTGGCCACGGCAAGGAGTCTGTCGAGATCCAGATATTTCGCGGCCATGTCGGCCGCTTTTTCGATCGACGCGTCTGCCCAGTCATGCTCCGGCGTGGGGACAAGCCCCATATGCCTTTCCGGAAAGGCCTCCCCTTTGATCTTGGGTATGGCTCCAAAAACGGGAAGGGCGCAATATGCCTCGACCGTCTTACGGAGAATCGACTCGTGGCGGGAGCCTGCCACGCGGTTCAGGATAACGCCGCAGATGTTGACCTCGAGGTCGAACTGGAGACAGCCTGAGACCATGGCGGCCACCGTGCGGGTGCTCTTGGTACAATCTACGATAAGAACCACGGGGGCCGTCAGGAGCTTGGCAAGCTCCGAGGTACTCGTGCTCCCTTCAAGGTCGATCCCGTCGTAAAGTCCCCGGTTACCCTCGACCACAGCGATATCACTCAGGGGCATTTGGCGGGTAAAGGAAAGGAGAATCTGGTTGGCAGGCATCAAGAAGGTGTCCAGATTATGACAGGGACGGCTGGCCCCTAGGGCCAGCCACCCCGCATCAATAAAATCTGGTCCCTTCT
>CP070769.1:1748822-1755251 GCA_020347085.1 Desulfobacterales bacterium | reverse complement strand
CTGCGTGTCCGGGGAGCATGGCGGTCAAAATCCGCAGGAAACGCAAAGTTCGGAATGACGAAACCCTGCTTCCGCTGGCCCTCGGTAGCCGTTTTGCTGGATGAGCACACAAGCTATATTCTCTTTGAGTGTATAAAGATGAATGCTCTTAATGACGTAACCGTCAGCCAGAGACACCCGAGGATCATCCAGAAAGCTGTCATAAGCACTTACGATAATAACGGGGAGATGCGGACATTCACGCTTCATCTCCTCCAACAACCCGAATCTCTCCGACCCCTCCAGATATAAATCCAAAAAGACCGGGGCTAGTTGCAAAAATTGGAGGTGTTCCCTGACCGATTCGACGTCACCTACACCGTGCACCTGGTACCCCTCGAGGATCAATTCTTCGGAAATGAGTTGGCGAACACATGGCTGGTCATCTATAATCAGAATATTGGCCATGGTCATTTCCTCTTCTGAGAAGTCAGCCTATGCTTGGCAGAGGGGCCGAGGGTAACTTCCTGAGGGGCCTCATTGATGCTGTAAACGACATGTACCTCGCAATCAGGGAACACCATGTTAAGCAATGTAATTAGAAAGTTGTCAGGCTTTGTCTGGCTGGTTAGAATAACAATCTTATTCATGCTATGCCCTCTATTCTTTTGCTTCCAAGAGACAAGTGCCACGGTCGTGCCAACATACAGCACCGACGCACATTAAGCCAAGAAATTGAAAACACAGTATATTATCAATTACAGGTGTACCCTTCGACCCTTTTCGCCTACGCATTGCTGTCAGTTTTCTTTACAGATTGTAAAGTTTGTAACGCGCGAGGTAGAGCCTTTTCCATTTGGGCCCTCAAGCGATGCTCCTTTTCTGAAGCATAGCAAATAGCTCGTGGAGAAACGTTGGGCATATAATGATTGAACCGAACTGAAAATGTGGTTCCCCGCCCAGCCTTTGACTTCACAGAAATCTCTCCGCCATGTTCGTGAATGATCTTCTGTGTAATCAGCAGGCCAAGTCCTGTGCCCCGCCCTGCCTTGGTACTGAAGAACCTGGAGAAGAGTTTTTGCTTGACTTCATCGGTCATCCCACATCCGTTATCGGTTACTTCAAAGACAATGGTTTCAGCGGATTCAGTATTAGTTTCTATCCTGGTCTTTACTATGACACTCCAGCCCTTGGACGTATCTGTATCATAGATGCAACCGTCGATGCCGTTAGAGACCAGGTTCACCAGGACCCGGTGGATGCCATCCCGGTCTAGGTAGGCTTCTGTCAGATTAGGATCAAGGACCGTTTTCAGCTTTACATTGTGTTCCTCAGCCGTATCCTTGAAGAGTTCCACGACCTCTGAGACTATATCGTTGGGTCTGCATATGCTTCGTTCAGGTGTCCTCTCCTTGGAATATCTCAAAAGAGCGAGAGCAAGGTCTGAGACCTTCCCAACGTGGCGCTGAACCATGGCCCAGCCTTCCTCGAACATTTGCGGTCTATGTCTGGGCATCCCTCGCTCGACCATGTGCATGCCGCCTTGCAGTGCGGTCACGACGTTCTTGATATAATGGGCCAACCCTGCCACTGTCTCTCCGATGGTCGCAAGGCGTTCATTTCTTATCAATTCCTCCTGTGCCTGTCTCAACTCCAGCCTATGCTCTTCGACTTTCTGTTCCAAATGTTCGGTATAACTCCTCAATTGCTGGCTCATAGCTAGCGTTTTCTTGGCCCTTTCGAGGGCAAGCAGCAGCACCTCATCTCGTATGGGCTTGGTGATGAAATCTGAGGCTCCATACTGGAGCGCCGCTATAGCTGTGTCCATATCTCCATGTCCGGTGATAACGATGACTTCGGCTTCTTCGTCTATGGCTTTTACTTTTTTGAGCACCTCTATTCCGTCTATTCCAGGCATCTTAATGTCCGTTAGTATAAGCTTGATGCCTTCTTCCTCGAAGATTCGTAGCCCCTCTTTACTGGTTTCAGCAGTCATCACATCATATCCTTCGCTGGTAAGGGAAGTCTCCAATGTCTCCAAGATAGGGCGTTCGTCGTCAATGAGTAGAAGTCTAGTCATCGATATGAACCTTCGTCTGCGTAAATAGGAAAGCTAATCCTGAATGTCGTGCCCTTGTCCGAGCTGGATTTTACATCGATATCACCTCCAAAATCCTCAACTAGCCTGTACGTAATCGAGAGTCCTAATCCGGTTCCTTGTCCCACCTCTTTTGTGGTAAAAAAAGGCTCAAATATTTTTTCACGGTCTTGTTTTGATATGCCTGTGCCGGTATCAGAGACCAGGGCCACCACCCTGCCATCTTTCTCATATGTTGTGGTAATGGTAAGCTTCTTGATCGCTCCCGGCCCCTTTGCCTCCATAGCGTCTCTGGCGTTGGTTACCAGGTTGAGAAAGATTTGCTCCAGGCGGTTTTTGTCGGCTAGGATCTTGGGCAGGGCTTCCGCCAGCTTTAGGTTTACCTCGATGTCCCGCAATCCGAGCTGCTGGCCCAAGATAGTAAATACATCTCGGATCGGTTCGTTGATATCTATCGGGCCTGATTTGAAATCGGTCCTTCGGCCAAACTCCCTCAGATGGTCGATTATGTTAGAGGCCCGCTCCACCTGCCCGCTCATGTTGCGGCTTACCTTGAATAGCTGTTCTTCGGAGATCCTCTCCCCCCGCTTTGTCATCTTGGCAAAAAAATCGGCCCCCACCCTAATGACGTTCAAGGGCTGATTAAGCTCATGTGCAATCCCGGTTGCCATCTCCCCGAGGGTGGCCATTTTGCTCGCCTGGGTCAGCTCGGCCTCCCGTTCAAGACGTCGAGTAATGTCAACAGTCCTGATAATATAGGAAAGACCAAATGCCCCGTTTTTCAGTTCTCGAAATTTCCCAATCCGGGTATGGAAATCGACAAAGAAGTGATGACCGTCTCTTTTCCTAGCCCATAGCTTGGCTATGAAGACATATTCATCCCTGGCAAAGGACTGAAGTTCTTTCCAGAGTCGATCTGCGTCCTCAGGATCGAACAGATCGAGAAAGGACATCTCCAACAGTTCTTCGCGGTCATATTGATACACGACGCTTGCCGGATTATTTGCATCCAGGATCTTGGCCGATTCCACATCGACCATAAAGAGAGGATTCGGATCGTAATTAAACAAAAGGCGATATTTCTCTTCCGACAGTTTTAATTCCTTAGTCTTAAGTTGCATGGTGTAAATAATATTGTTGAAGGAATTGGAAAGCTGCACGATTTCATCCCCTCCCGGCTTTTTGTAAACTTCGCAATCGTAACATTCTTTCATCTTCTCCGGGAACCTATCCGGCTGCCGGCTATTGCACAGAGTGCTGTCCGTTAACCAGCAAACTCGATCCTCAGCCTTGAATGCCGGGCATTTGTCTTGCTTACAGTTCAGGATATCCCAGCATTTTACACTCTGCGATATGCGGGGGAGCTGATCGGTCCTGCCCAGGCATAGATCATTCATAGCCTCTGTGAGTCTGGACAGGGGCTTAGAAATATAGGCAGCGATCAGGTTGCTAAGGAGGGCGGCTACCAGGATGATGCCTACCATGACGACTATGAAGATGATCCCTATGTTCAGGGTAAGTGCATCAACCGGGTTCTTGCCCACACCAATGTGAACAGTGCCGATATTCGCGAGACCCTCCTTCACGAATACGGCGGCATCGTAGACCGATTCATCACCAACATTTATGAGCTTGATTTTCTCCTCTTCCTCTGGCTCCAACGGGTTGGCCATATCAATCCCTTCCGGAATGCTGCCGATAAAGGTATGGGCTAGTAAGTGGTCGTTGCTGTCGACGATGAAGATGTAGGAAAGGTCCTCTTCGATCCCCTTTTTTTGAAACAGGATGCCAGTGAGAACAGCACGGTCGTTGGCAAGTATGTGTGGGCGGCATCGGCTAACCAAGGAGTAACCGACCCTCAAGCTGTGGAGGTGGATATTTTTGATGACCGACGGAATGGCGATAAACCAGTGGGCGAGGCTACTGACAAGCCCGATCAAGACGAATATGACGATGGTGCTGTAAAGCACCTTTCGTCGAATACTCAAGGTGTGGAAAAAGTCAACTAAGGAGAGACGTCCCATTCCGTCACCAGAACAAGTTTCCCTTCCCTTATTTGGCTAAAGTATACGGCATCAAGGCCCTGGTGATCTTCCTTGCCAAAATTGAGTGGGCGGCCAATGCCAAGGGAATATCCTTTCAAGGATTCTATGGCCTCAATCAATCCTTCCCTGTCAAGATCTCTTCCGGCAAGTTGCAGACCCTTTACGAGTACTATGGCATTGCTAAAGCCTTCTAGACCGACATAGCTGGGCTGACCTTCAGGATAGTACTTCTCAAGCAAGCGCCAGTATTGGTCGACCGTTTCCATCAGGGCCCGCACACCAGGTGATGGGACAACTTGGGTAACGATGACACCTTCGCCGTCTGCCCCCAGTTTTCTCGCAAGTTCATCACCACCGACAAAAGAGACATTATAGAAGATAGGGTTAAACCCTCTGTCGCGTGCCAGCCTGATAAATTTGGCACACGGGTCATAGGTCCCTACCATGATAACCACCTGGGCACCCGAGGCCATGATCTTTTCAAGCGTCTCCTCCACATCCATTGTACCGCGCACATAGCTGCCCCGAGCTATAGGTTCAAGGTGATATTTTTTTAGAGCCAGCTCTGCCCCTGTGAGCCCATCAAAGCCGTAGGCATCATACTGGTAAAAGACACCAAACTTGCTTAATCCTCTGTCCTCTACGAGGTGTCTCACCATGGCGGCAATCTCCTGATAGTAAGACGCACGCACATTAAAGATATACTTCCTGAAGGGATTTCGCAGGGCATTGGCCCCCGTGAATAGCCCCAAAAGCGGGATCCTCGCCTCCTCCACGATGGGGATGATCTCCACCGAGGTGGGTGTGCCCACATAGCAAGAAAGAGCAAAAACCTTATCATCGTTGATGAGTTTTTGCGTGTTAAAGACACAGCGTGGTGGGTCGTAACCATCGTCGTAGACGATAACCCTGATCTTACGCCCGTGAACGCCCCCTTTTTCGTTGATATGATTGATATAGCACAGGGCGCCATGAATATAGCTGGTTCCCAGGAAGCTGGCGTGTCCAGTGAGTGCACAGGAGGATCCAATGAGGATTTCTGTGTCGGTTACGCCAGAAGATCTGGTCCGGTCTTTTCGCTGGGGATCCCCTTGGCAAGACAAAAATAGAAGAGAAAACATCGACAAGAAGATGACAAGAAGGATCGTCTTGTTTTTGCTCTTTATCAAAGCTGGCAGCCCTTTCTAACCTAATACCCTAAGCGAGTCAAAAGGCCATCTCATGTTTTTGTGAAGCCTCCCCACCCTAAAGGACGGGCGTTCTCCCTTACGGCAGCACTTCGTGCGCGGGGAGCACGCTGGCCAAGTGCTTGTTCCCGAGAAAACCCAAAGTCCTCAATATTGATTTTTTAGACCACCTGGCTATAAGTCTGATTACTTGTTCACAGGGCGCTCTTCCACGCTGCCCATAGGTCTCCCATTTATGCTGTCAATGGCCGTCCCAAGTGCCCCCAAAACTTCAAGCTGGTCCTGCCCCTGCACCTTCAGGCACTGGTGGTTAGCTAGTTCAAAAAAGTAGAGTGTTTTGAGTCTCCTAATGCCACCCAGATACGTATAGATTTTCCAGTGCGTATCCACCGGCAAAGACGTGTTCCTGAAGACGGACAAGAAGCCATAATGCACTTTCAGGCCCTCTGGACTTACTGTTACCGCACTAAACCCCCACAAAGGGCCGTTGAAGAACCACAAGGCAATCAGCCCCCAAATGACCACAGCAATCGCATGGTGATGCTTCTGTTTCCAGATGGAACGGACCAGGAGCCCCACAATGACTGCCGTGATAAGGCTCATGATGACATTTTGAACTGTCAGCGACCGGATATAAAAGGTTTGCGTCTCTATTTTAACTGCCCTCCAAGTGGCAACGGGAAAAAGCTTAGAACTTGGGGACTTTGCCCCAATTGGCCCCTGGCCCGGATGCACGGCCTGCACCCTCGAGAAAAAGCACAAAGCGTGCCAGGAGCGGTGGTCGCCCAGCGCCTTGGTAAGTAGTTGAAACAACGGGGGTTATAAAAGATGTCCCGAGGCCTAAGTGCGCACCATGACAAATACCTGTCAGGTCTTTTTACAGAATGTAAAGCGACGACAAAAATGCTTGGATGGAAGGTGTCCCCAGAAGGGAAATGCGCCAGGCTGGGATTGGAAGCGCTACGTCAAAAACCATAAAAAGAGTGAAGCCTCCCCGCCCTAAAGGACGGGACTTGCGGGGAGCGAGCCGGTCAAATAGACACTTGACTCTGTTAAGGGCACTTGAGTTGCCCGGAAGCATTTCTACTACACAAAGCAATTATGATCTACGATAACAAAT
>CP070769.1:1746036-1748722 GCA_020347085.1 Desulfobacterales bacterium | reverse complement strand
GTAGACTTTTCAAAGGAATATATCTCTGTTCAGCAGTTTGTCATCACCCATAAGAATAATTCAGAAATCAAAAGCATCGATGATCTGGAGGAGAAAAGCATCCATATCCGCCAAGGAACATCTTATGAAGAAAGGCTGCGAACAGTGAAGCAAGCTGGTCTTGATATCAGGATCAGGGTCTACGAGGACATTCTAACGGAAGAACTCATTGAAGCAGTGGAGAAAGGCGACATCCAGGTCACCGTAGCTGACTCAAATGTGGCCCTTTTGAATCGTCGTTATTACCCGGACATCCGCATCGCTTTTCCTGTTAGCAAACCCCAGTCCTTGGCCTGGGCCGTGAAAAAAGGAGAAAGGGCCCTTCTATCCAAGATCAATGAGTTTTTTGAAAAAATTGAACAAGATGGCACCTTTAACGAAATATACAAACGCTACTACGCCTATGTGGAAACCTTCGACCATCTCGATATCAAGAGATTTCAGGAAAGGATGGGGACCCGCCTTCCCAGGTATGAAAAAGCGATTAAGCAAGCTGCCGAGCTCTACGGCTTTGATTGGAGGTTGATAGCAGCCCTCATATACCAGGAGTCTCAATTCAACCCCTGGGCTAGAAGCTTCTCCGGGGTGAGAGGGCTCATGCAACTAACGTTGCCGACTGCCGCGGAAATGGGGATTCAAAACCGTCTGAACCCGCGGCAAAGTATCATGGGAGGTGTCCAATACTTAAGACAACTCCACGACCTCTATGATAAGGCATATGAGCCGGACAGAACCCTTATTGCCCTAGCAGCTTATAATGTGGGGAAAGGCCACGTCTTTGATGCCCGGAACCTGGCCTTAAAGATGAACCTTGACCCGAACAAGTGGATCTCGTTGGAAAGAACCCTGCCGCTGCTGCGACAACGTAAGTACTATAAGAACAGCAAGTTTGGCTATTGCCGCGGAACAGAGCCCGTATTCCACGTTCAAAACATCCTGACTTACTACGACATCCTCAAGAGGGAAGCCATAGAATACGCATACCAAGTGAAACGATAAGAGGCTCTGCACGCCAATGTTTCACGTGAAACATTGAAAGCTCCCTGTCCCGATTTATCGGGATTGCCGTTCAAATTCTGGGCTATTTCCCAATACAGAAGCGACTGAAGATCTGATCAAGGATCTCCTCCGTCGTGACCACTCCGATAATTTCGCCCAGAGCATCAAGGGCCTCCTTGAGATCGACAGCAACTAACTCAGCCGGTCGCCGCGTCTTTAACCCTTCCACTACATCCTTTGAGGCCCCCAGCGCCCTTTCGAGCGCTACCTTGTGCCGCAGGTTTGGCACAATGGAAGGAACATCGGCCGCTCCACTTTGATGCGTCACTTGTTCAAACATCCCTGCTTTCAGTCTCTCAATCCCCTGATTATACAGTGCTGAAACCTTGACCCATGAAAGTCCACCAAGGCGATCAAGAATCTTCCTGACAGCGTCCTCGTCTCCGAGATCTATTTTGTTGATCACCAGGATCGTCTCCCTGTTATGCACGAGATCATAAATCTTCATATCTTCGTCGTTCAAGGGCACACTGCAATCCACCATGAAAAGAACCAGGTTTGCTTCGTCCAGCCGCCGCCTTGTGAACTTAACGCCCTCGGCCTCCAAAGGATTATCTGTGTCATGCAGGCCTGCCGTATCGATAAGCCGCAAGGGAATCCCCTTAATATTGACCGTCTCCTCGATGAAATCCCGAGTCGTCCCCGGAACAGCCGTAACTATGGCACGCTCTTTTTCCAGCAGCCTGTTCATCAGGCTGGACTTTCCCACGTTGGGTCGCCCGATGATCGTAGCTGCCACGCCTTCTCGGTAGACATGTCCTTCATCGTAGTCATCTATCAATGCCCCCAGCGGAGCGATGACATCCTGTGTCATGCTCCGGACAAACACGCCTGGGCGTATGATATCCTCAACGTCTTCTGGAAAATCTATAGCCGCCTCTATCTCAACAAGCATGGTCTCGATTGGCCCCCGAATCGCCTCGATGGCTTCGAAAAGGTGACCCTCCAACTGCCTTGCAGCAAGCTCCAGACCTTCCTTGGTCTGAGCGGTCACCACTTCAATGACGGCTTCCGCCTGGCTCAGATCAATGCGGCCATTTAGGAAAGCGCGCTTAGTGAACTCCCCGGGTTCCGCGAGGCGCGCTCCCCGTTTTAGTACCAGTTCCAAGATCGCCCCCAGGCCACATCTGCTTCCGTGAGCCTGGATCTCTATGACATCTTCTCTGGTGTAAGTATGGGGCGCCTTCATGACTCCAAAGAGGACTTCATCCAGCACCCTTTCAGTTTCTGGATCGATGATAGACCCATGATAGAGGTGGTGGGATCTGACGCGCGACAGCTCTTTAGCGGGGTATAATAATGGAAGCGCTATAGGGACCGCTCGGGGCCCGGAAATCTTCACAACGCCGATACCGCCAGCTCCCGGAGGGGTCGCAACCGCAGCTATGGTATCGCTATCCATAACCTAAATGTTTGGGCAATTCTCCAGCCTGTTGATTTTAATGCCTGTTTATCCGCGGGGTTTCGTATTGAAGCGCCCGGTGTTGCATTTCGGGAAATGAGTCCTGGACCCATGCACAACACCGGAGACAAGCACACAACCTTCTAGTCTCCTCGGGAGCCCCGTAAATCATTACCCTATCAATCC
>CP070769.1:1742356-1745936 GCA_020347085.1 Desulfobacterales bacterium | reverse complement strand
GGAGAAACTGTAAAAAGAGCACATGTTTAGTACCTCTAAATATGGTTTGAAATCAATATGATATCAAGGTGGCGGGAATTAGGGCATCATGGTCTCGGGGGCAATTTGAGAACCCTTTTGCTGCCAAGTCTCTCGCCCACGAGGCAGGTTTACATATCAACAGGCTGTTGCCCAAAGTAACCTAAAGGAAGATATTGCTGCTAGTAATATCAATTACAAGCTGTTACGAGATATCTTTGTTGAGGCCACGTCACCGATACGGCCTGAGAAGTTGAACTAGGGCACCATGTCCCGCTACCCTCCTGACCTAGTCATACGACCAGTTTGTTCCCCTGTGTGCCCCTTGGGTGTGCGTGCGGTTTGTTACGATTGTTGCCATTGGCTAGTAATAAGGGAGCATGAGTCATGCAAAGTTTTCGCTTGACATATAACCCCCTTTGTTTTACACGAGATCAATTTAGAATCAATTCTTTTCAAAACTTTCATATCAGCTCACAAGAATAAGACCATGTCCCAGCCTAGGCCACATCACAGGGCCTTTCCCTCTAAGAAAAACAGAAAAGGTTTTACCGTCTTAGAATTATTAGTCGTGACCGTGATTATCGGCATATTGGCTACGATTGCCATTATGGTCTTGCTGAGTTTTAAGGAGAAAGCTGGTGTGGCTACCTTAACATCTGACCTGGGATCAGCGTACAAGGCGTCAGTCCAATATCATATGGAACATCCGAATGGGACGGCCACCTTGGATACTCTCTGGTCATATGGTTTTAGGGCCAGTAAAAATGTTAACCTTACTGTTGTTGATGGGAGCGTGGAGAGCTTGAATATGACCGCTACCCATCCAAACGTAGCGGGTGTTTATCAGGTTGATGAAGAGGGGCATGTTTCTAAGCAGTAACAGCAAGAATGGATAGGTGGGTGTACAGATGAGAATAAGAAGAGTTCGTTATCTCGTAAACAAAAGGATGCAACTCGGGTTCACGGGAATCATCATCTTTTTTGCTCTGTTCATTGGATTCGAGGTGTATATTACAATATGGCCGGTTGCTTCGGCGTATATTTCCGACCAACTCATAGAGCATGTCAGGCATCAGATCTTTGTCAGAACAGTCTTGTTTCTTATTCCAACAGTGCTTGTTATAATCGGTTTCTCTGTTGTCATTTCCCACCGAGTGGTAGGCCCCCTCTACCTTATACAACGAACCATAGATGATGTAGTCCAAGGAGAGGATGTGCAATACTTAAGACTCAGAAAGAAGGATGCTCCTGAAATCAAAAATCTGGCAAACAAAATCAATGACCTTTTTGCCGTGATTAAAGAGTTAAGAAAGTCAACAATGACAAGTAACCGCTCTGCGTAGTTATGAAGTCAAAATCTTCCCCTACTTTGTTGCGTCGAACCCATTACCCCGATGCTTAAATAGTATCTATTTCGTATTAGTAAGGTCAGCCTCCCCACATCATGACATAGCTCCGATTCTCTATGGGGCTCTTTGTTCAGACCAAGAATCCGCGCAAACGACCTCAGCAGTTTTTGGGTCGCCTGGAAATTACCCGCCTCAGAGTGTATAATTCTCAGCTGTGGAGTCGTATGCTATCTCTCTCACGAAACCCCGACAAGATGGCTTAAACGGAAACCATTTTGCCTATGGATTCTGCCTGCGTTACTTCCGGCCATATAATGAGAACCATTAAATATACAGTTTTTTTGCCACGAAATACAGTATTCACCTGATTGACGTTACGCATTCTCACAAAATATGTTGACAAATACCAAGCGCAATGCCATCTCTACTTATTGAAACTTGAACTAACCAGCAACAGAATCTATGCCTTTTCGTTCGAGGAAGCAATGAAAAGGAATCTCCGTAGGGTGGCGTCGCATAGCCTCTGAAGGGTTTTATATCCCTTCGGGGGCTTTTTTTACTCAGTCCCTATTGAACGTTCAACAGGGAGCCCATTCCCTGCAACTTGCCACAGGGAACTTCAATATATGAAGCTGGTTGTAAAGCCGGGTCAAGAAGCCAGGTCGCCTGCGTCGTTTCTATCGGGATTAAATAAGAAACAGGTTCTCAACAAAGCGTCCAAGAAAAAGTTAGAGAGCCAACTTCTCTGTTTCCAAAGCTCCGTGCTTGTCCAAGGAGGTGTTCCATGAAGAAAGTGATCAAATGGGTCTTGATTGTAGTAGGAGGCTTGGCTGTCCTTATACTCGCAGCCCTTTTAATCATACCAAGATTCGTAGACCTCCAAAGGTACAAACCTCAGATTGAAAAACAAGTCTCCGAGGTCACAGGACGCCCCTTCAGGCTGGGCGGAGATCTGACTCTCTCCCTCTTTCCTTGGGCCGGCGTATCACTTTCTGACCTTCACCTGGGGAGTCTGCCCGGTTTCGACAAAGAGGACCTTCTGACGGTAAGATCCTTTGAGGTGAGGGTGAAGCTCGTACCGCTCCTGTTCAAGGATGTTCAGGTCAAGCGCTTCATATTGGAAGGACCTCAGATCGTTCTTGAAAGAGACAAAAACGGCCGAGGAAACTGGGAAGGCATAGGAAAACCGTCAGACCAAATCTCTCCCAAACCTCCACAGGAGAAAAAAAGAGTCCCGGAGACCGGACCTGCCGGAGGGCTGCCGATTAAGACGCTTGAGGTGGGTGAGTTCGCCATCACGGATGGTTCTGTCCTTTGGATCGACCACGTGAAGGGGGAGCGAAAAGAGATCTCGGATTTGACCCTCCGTCTTGAGGACGTCTCCTTGGATCGCCCCATTCAACTTACCCTTTCGGCCAAACTGGACGGCAGGCCCCTGTCACTGGAGGGCAATGTGGGCCCAGTGGGAAAGGAGCCGGGTAAGGGCACCATTCCTTTGGTCCTGGCAGTTAAGGCCTTGACGCAATTGGAAGTGAACCTGCAGGGAAAGATTGTCGACCCAGCCACGCGCCCGCAGTTTGATCTTGACCTTGCATTGTCTTCATTTTCGCCTCGCAAGTTGATGGCTGCCCTGGGACAAGCCTTTCCGGTTGAGACGGCTGATGCCAAGGCCTTGGATCACGTGGCCCTCGAAGCCAAGGTGAAAGGGGATCCGCAGAATGTGTCGGTCACTCATGGGGCACTATATTTAGACCAATCAAAAATAGCTTTTTCCGTCAAGTTAAAGGATTTTTCAAGACCCGACGTGGCCTTTGATGTCAACCTGGACGAGATCGACCTGGATCGATACTTGCCCCCGCCCAGCCAGAAAAAAGCCGATGAAGAGGAAAAAACGGCTGAGGCCCCTGCGCCTGAGCAAAAGAAGATCGACTACACGCCTCTTCGACGACTCATCCTGGCAGGTACTATCAAGGTGGGAAAGTTCAAAGCACAAGGTGCAAAAATTCACGATATTTATATGAAGATCTCCGGAAAAGATGGTCGTTTCAATATAGACCCCTTCACGCTTCAGCTTTACGACGGTGATGTATCGTCTAAGGGGGCTTTGGACGTACGGCGGGATGTAGCAGTGAGCAATGTGGAACTGCACGCGACGGGAATCCAGGTCGGCCCCCTGCTCAAGGATGTGTTGAAAAAGGATTTCCTGGAGG
>CP070769.1:1737977-1742256 GCA_020347085.1 Desulfobacterales bacterium | reverse complement strand
TCAGGGCTTACACCCTGGAACTCGCCGGGGTCAGGGCGGAACAGGTGGACCTGGACGTCATAGACAGGAATCCGTTCTTTGCCCCGGACCTGGATGCAGCAGATAAAATGCACAACAGGGTTTCGGAGATCAAGGAGGCCGGCGATTCAGCCGGAGGCATCGTCGAAGTGCGGGTTCAGGGCTGTCCGGCCGGACTGGGAGAGCCTGTTTTTGACAAACTCGATGCAGAGCTTGCAAGGGCGGTGATGAGTATCGGCGCGGTAAAGGCCGTGGAAATTGGTGTGGGCCTGGCAGCTGCCCGGCTCCTCGGCTCTGAATGCAACGACGAGATCACGCCCGAGGGGTTTGCGACAAACCGCTCCGGCGGCATCCTGGCCGGCATCTCAAATGGGGACGAGATTGTGGTGAGGGCGGCCATAAAGCCCATCTCCTCCATTGAAAAGGAGCAGCGCACGGTGGACCAAAACATGCAACCGACAACAATCTCGGTCAAGGGAAGACACGACGTGTCCGCTGTGCCCAGGATTGTTCCGGTTTGCGAGGCCATGGTGCGGCTGGTGATGGCGGACCATATGTTGAGGCAAAGGACTATTTAATTTGAAGATTCCCTGTATCAAGCTGCAGGGAATCTTCGACCGTAAGGAAGTTGGCCGTTTTTGGATTCGCTCGCTTTTGCGGCCCAGGGGGCAGGATACTGATCCGTCACACCCGGTTTAGAGCATAGATATGACAGTAGCTGATCAGCCGCTGACTTGGCGACGATAATACCAATCGCTTAACCGCCAGTAAAAGCTTCTGATTGCAGACTTAACATGGTCCCAAATCAGTAAAATTAAAATGGCAATGACTCTCATATCCGCGCTCCCATGCGCACAAAATCGTCCAATGCAACTTTCGTGGCGCACCTGTTGCACTGAAACTTAACATAGTACTGGACGCCGCTTCTACAAGGATTCCCCGACGGATACCAGCTGATGGATTTACAGCGGAGACAGATGTGCAGGTTGTTCGACTCGGCTCTTTCTTGGCAAAATACACAAGCCCTGAAAGTCAGTTTTTTGCCGATTTCCGGAACTTCTATGCCAAATTCCTTGGTGTTTTCCTCACTCATCACCTCTCCGCAGAGAGAACATACTAGAGGATTCATCGTCTTTGCTCCTTCCGAGAATTTTCGGGATGGGACCGAACTGCTCCTCTATGTGCCGAGCACACGCAGCCCGTTCCTTCTCTGGCACATTGATGTTTATTGTATCTGTTGCCAAGTCCATCTCTACGGTTCCGCCATATTTCTCCACAATTGACCGAATCAGGTACAGGGCTGTCGCGTGGAGTTGGGCCTTCTGGCCTCTTGACAGTTGTTGGCACATGCCGATCTTCCGGTGTCTAGGTAGTTCGATCTCGGCTTTTGTCATAGGTACAGTATAGGAATATTGGGCGGATATTTTTATCAGGAGAAGCCCCTATTCTACTCAGGGGAAACACGTATTTTTGGGCAGGAACCTACGATTTTGGCGCACTGGAATGGCCAGCGGCCATGTTCTTCCATCTCTCGAACAAGGGGAAATTAACCATTGGGGTATTGTTCGTGTAGCCCGCCCGTTGTATCTGAACCCCGGACTGCCGAGGTCCTCATTTGTGTTATCGGCGGAAGACGTTGAAAAGTGCAAAAACTTGAGGTGGTGAGCAGTTTCTACTCCAGCTTCAATGACCAGGCCTTTCAGACCCGATGGAAGTAAACCAACCTACTAATTTCCAGACGATACCCGCCACGGAGAGAAACAACACCTCTCAGAGACCACAGACAACACCCCTGAGGCTTTTTTTGCTTGACACGTACCTTATGTCGTGGTTATGTGCAGCATAAGATACCATATATGGTTCGAACACGAAAATGAATTCTCTCCCCAGCGAGCTACAGGGAATGCGCTCGCTGTTGCAGTTCAAATCTTGAGAGCAACATAAAAGGACTTCCTAGTTTGCCCCCACTGATTCTGATTTATCTGCAAGGAAAGTTTTCGTATTCAACGCCATAAATCCGAGGAGGAATTTGCGTGATGACCAAAAGGAAAGATGGAGTTGAGCGAAGGAAGCATAGGCGGTTCCAAGTCCCATCAGGTGCATTTGTGGAGCTCTGTCCGCGTGGTGCGATAGTGGGTAAAATTGTAGACATTAGTTTGGGTGGGCTTGCGTTTGGCTATATTGACGGCCAAAAGCCGTTAAAGAGGTCATCTGAATTACATGTGTTCTGTGTGGAAAACGGTTTCTGTTTGCGAGAGGTTCGGTTTAAGACGGTTTGGGATTTTGAAATACCTAATGAACTTCCCGTCAATTCGGAAGCCATGAGGCAAAGTGGTGTGCGATTTAAGAGGCTGGGGCGTGACCAGAGATCTCAGCTCAAGTATTTCATCGAGAACCACACCATGGGCGAGGTACAGCTTTAAGAGCTGAGTCTATGTTCGATTGTCAAAGAGAGGAGGCGGGGCCGAAAACGGCTTCGCCTTTTTTTGTTTGCACTGTCCGCATATGGTCCATGAGACTTCAGGTGGAAAATCGCCGATCTGCGCTAGTTGTCTGTGACTCAGACGACCTAAGAAGACTTTCGATACGGGGATAGGCATGGAACGGGAAATGTCAGTAACATTTCGACCGCCACGCTCCTTACGGACATCCAAACTTAAACAATGGGACTTCGTGCTTCTTTGTTTTGCGGCTTTCAGCCGCTCAACAAAGCCACCTGCTGCACAGATAGTTTTTTAGGCGCTGGCTAACCCCGCCGTCCAGATGAATCGGGACGGCGAATGCTCCCGCTTTTGCTTTTCCGTATTGATAAATGGCTGAAAGACCGCTTTCCAGAATCAGAGAATTTAAGATAGAAGATATTGATGAGATACTTGATATTGAGCAACAGGCATTTCCGAAGACATCTTACTCAAAAGAAGTTTTTCTAAACTATGCAAAAAATTTCGCGGATACCTTCGTTGTCGTAGAAATCGGTAGAAATGTTGTGGGGTACATCATCTTTGATATGGGCGGTCATATCCATTCCACTGCTGTCAAACCCACATACAGAAGAAAGGGCTTTGGGAAGATGTTGTTCATGCATGCTTTAAAGTATGCTAAGACGAAATTATGGCTCGAGGTGAGATCAAAGAACAGCCCTGCGATAGAATTTTACAAAAGATTGGGGATGATAATAGTCGGAAGAATTCCAAATTACTATGAAACCGATGATGCCCTGGTTATGGTCTTCGGCCAGAAAGAAAATCGTTCAAACCTGGACAGTTAAATAAAAGTGATTTGATGTCCTCAAATCATGATGGCGTCAAATTGTTCGACTGAGATGCATTCAAGGAGAGGATCACATTGGTTTCTCTAGACGACATCCAGAAAGCAAACAGAATCCTTGACGGGAAAGTTCTGCGCACGCCCCTGGTGTACAGTCCGTATTTTAGTAAACAGATTGAAGGGGAGGTTTATCTCAAGCTCGAAAATCTCCAAAAGACGGGGTCTTTCAAGCTGAGAGGTGCCACACATGAAATACAGACCCACTTGCATTCGATTGGTCCGCACGGTGTTGTGGCAGCCTCTGCCGGAAACCATGCTCAGGGAGTGGCGCTTGCCGCCCGCGAAGCAGGGATTCCGGCAACCATTGTCATGCCAGAATGGGCCTCAATCACCAAACAAGAAGCAACTCGGGGATATGGAGGTCAAGTCCTATTAAAGGGCCAAAGCCTGGCCGAGAGTATTCGAGAGGCCGAGAAATTGGTTCAGACCGGAATGACCCTGATTCATCCCTTTGATGATCCCGAAGTCATTGCAGGACAAGGCACCATTGCTCTGGAGGTCCTGAGTGAATTGCCGGACCCGGACTTCATTCTCGTGCCTGTCGGTGGGGGAGGTTTGATTGGAGGAATCGCAACAGCCGTAAAGAGCATGAAGCCTCAAACACGAATCATTGGCGTTCAGGCTGAGGCCTGTCCATCGGTATATCAGTCTCGAGAGTTGAGAAGGGTCGTTCATGTTCAAGCGCGACGGACGGTTGCTGATGGAATTGCAGTGAAACAGCCTGGCGAGTTGACCTTCCAGATTATTCAAGAAAAAGTTGATGAGATTGTTCTGGTGGAAGAGGAGCAGATCGCATATGCAGTTCTAACCCTCCTCGAACGAAAGAACATCTTGGCGGAAGGTGCCGGCGCTGTCCCCGTGGGGGCCCTCCTTGATCCATCAGTGTCGATTCCCAAAGGGAGTAAGGTAGTCTTGGTGATTAGCGGAGGCAACG
>CP070769.1:1728588-1737877 GCA_020347085.1 Desulfobacterales bacterium | reverse complement strand
CAAGTTCACAAGAGAAATAGAACCCGGGGCTATAAAGAAGACTTTGCAAGGAATGGATCTGGGTATCACTTCGGTTCAGGGGTTTGGAGAAAAGAAAGAGCATGAGTTCCTGATCAGGGCGGCCGAGTCGACCGAGGGCTTAGAGAGTCTGGCCTCCAAGGTCAGACAGAGGCTTGAGTCTGCATATCCGGATAACAAGGTGGAAGTGCGTCGCGTCGAGATGGTGGGCCCCAAGGTAGGAAAAGACCTTCGGGAGAAGGCGCTTTTTGCCATGTTTTCCGCCATCCTCTTTATCGTGGTCTATATCTCGGGCCGGTTTGAGCTTAAGTGGATGCTGAGTATTATTATGGCTTCATGCCTCTTTTTTACCCTCTACACACTTTCTAAATTTGATGTCAGCATCCCGATTCTGATTTTGATCGCAGTCCTTGTCACTCTGATATTGAGTTTTTATCTGAAGCTGAAATTCGCCATGGGAGCTATTGTCGCGTTGATACACGATGTCATTATTACCGTAGGTGTGTTCTCTCTGACTAATAAAGAATTTACCCTCCCAATAATTGCGGCCTTTTTGACGATCATAGGCTATTCCCTCAATGACACGATCATTGTGTTTGACCGTATCCGTGAAAACTCCCGTAAATATCACCGACAACCTTATGAATTTATCATTAACCGCAGTATCAACGAAACATTGAGTCGCACGCTGCTCACGTCCTTGACCACCTTGATGGTGGTCGCAGCCCTTTTTGTTTTAGGAGGAGGCATTATTCATGATTTTGCCTTTGCGCTGATTATCGGCGTCATTGTGGGCACTTACTCCTCTGTTTATGTAGCAAGCCCTTTTCTGATTGTTTGGCAGGAAACCGTGAGAAAATCCAGCAGTAAAACAAGGAGAAAACATCGGCGAAATAAGTGATTAAAAACGACCCCTTTAACGCAGCAGATGGCAAAGGAAGTACGAAACGAAAGGAGGAACTTGTGAACCTTTTTTGCCTCGATTTCCTGTGTGTCCCTCACTTCCCTTCCACTGAAAGCCCTTGACAGAGTCATCTGCTTGTTCGTATAGAGGCCATGCTCAGAAATTTACTGGTTACTGCTTTTGCGCAAGGTTGCGCCTGACGGTTTGAGAATATGCACTTCATGTCTGGATAGTGGATTGTAAATATGCGTCCCATCTGGGCAATTTTTGAATGCGAACCAGCATCCAGTATCAAGCATCCAATATCAAGCATCGAACAACGCGTGACTTGCAACCCCCATCTCGCGGCGGAGTCTGTGAACGCATGGATTCGTGTATTCAGTGGTTGGGCCTAAAGACCGCTCCTGGCGTCGGTAATCGCCTGTTTCTAAACCTTATTCAACACTTCGGAGAAGCCGACAAGGTTTTCTCGGCTTCAAGAGAAGCGCTCTTACAAGTAGAAGGGGTTAATGATCGTCTCGTATCTGCCATTCAAGGCTATAAGATTCCCAAAGAGGTTGAAGAGGATTTACTCCTTTCCCGGAAGAACGGAGTCAGGATCATCACTTTTTCAGATCGTGAGTACCCGCCTCTCCTGCGCCACATACATGATCCGCCTCCCGTTCTTTATGTATACGGCAGGCTTTACCCAGACAGTTTGAACATTGCAATTGTTGGGTCGCGAAATGCAACGCCTTATGGTCGCACTGTAACCGAACACTTGAGTGGTGACCTCGTTCGTCGCGGCTTTATTGTGGTAAGCGGAATGGCGCGAGGCATTGACTCTGCTGCCCACATCGGTGCGTTGGCTGCTGGGGGTAAAACGGTTGCTGTGCTGGGATGTGGTTTAGGGACCGTATACCCTGCCGAAAACAAGAGGCTGTTTCATCGAATTGCCGAGAATGGTGCAGTTGTCTCGGAATTCCCCTTTTTGACGTCACCTGAAGCTCACAACTTTCCGGTACGAAACCGGATCATAAGCGGCATGTCACTCGGCGCCGTCATTGTCGAAGCAACCAATCAGAGCGGCAGCCTTATAACAGCGCGTCTCGCAGCCGAACAGGGACGGGAGGTATTTGCCGTCCCTGGTAGCATTAGTTCCTTTAAGAGTATGGGCACCCATCGCTTGATTAAACAGGGTGCAAAGCTTGTGGAGCATGCGGATGATATCGTCGAGGAGTTGAACATGGCCCAACCCGCACCATCCGTGCATGTCAAGGAAGAACTGACAATACGATTGACACCGGAGGAGAAAGAGATCTTAGACGAACTAAGTCCATATCCGGTGCATATAGATAAGTTGGTCCGACGGTTGTCCCTTTCAGCAGGACGGGTTTCGGGCCTTCTGTTGCAGTTGGAGTTGAAGGGGCTGGTGACGCAAAGCCCCGGCAAGTTCTTTGCCAGAAGTGAAATATAAAATGTTTCTAAGGAAGGATATGCCTTGAGTAAATCACTTGTTGTTGTTGAATCCCCCACCAAGATCAGAACCCTAAAGAAATACCTGGGCCCTGAGTTTGATGTGGCCGCTACGGTAGGCCATATTAAGGATCTCCCGGTGAAGAAACTCGGGATTTCTATTGAAGACGGTTTCAAGCCCCAATATACAATGGTCCAGGGTAAAGAAAAGGTCGTTCGTGCCCTGAAAAAGGCAGCCGGTCACCTTAATGATGTCTACTTGGCACCAGACCCTGACCGAGAAGGTGAAGCCATCGCATGGCACACAGCCGAGATACTTAAGAAAAAGGGACGCCGGTTTCACCGCGTTCTGTTTCATGAGCTGACGCAAAACGCTATACGGGCTGCAATGGCATCCCCTCAACAGCTTGACAAGCCCAAGTTTGCGTCCCAGCAGGCCAGGAGGATCTTAGATCGCCTGGTGGGTTATCTGATTTCGCCGATCCTGTGGCAAAAGGTTCAACGGGGCTTGAGCGCGGGCCGTGTGCAGTCGGTAGCTGTTCGCATGATCTGTGAACGTGAAAAGCAAATTCACGCCTTTCTGCCGGAGGAGTACTGGAGCATCACCGCACAGCTTGAAGGCGAATCACCCCCACCTTTTCTTGCCAAGCTCGTCAAAAAACATGACAAGAAATTTGGCGTTTCAGACGAAAAGGCAGCCCAGGCCGTCATCAAAGACCTTGAAAAAGCCGACTTCAGGGTAGAAAAGGTTGTCCAGAAGACGCAGAAGAAAAATCCTTTCCCGCCGTTTACCACCAGCAAACTGCAGCAGGAGGCGATTCGCAGGCTGGGGTTTTCCGCCAGGAAGACCATGATCGTCGCCCAGCAGCTTTACGAAGGTGTTGAACTCGGCCCTGGAGAGCCAGTAGGTCTAATCACCTACATGCGAACCGACTCGACACGCGTTGCCGAGGAGGCCATGCATGAAGCCCGGCACCTGATCAAGGACGAATTTGGCCCCGAGTACCTGCCGCCTAACCCCCGTATTTTTAAGAACAAGAAAAAAGCCCAGGATGCCCATGAGGCCATACGCCCTACGTCGGTGGCTCACAAGCCAGAACGTATCGCACGGTTCCTATCCAAGGATCAGTCGGCTCTCTACGAGTTGATCTGGCAGCGTTTTGTGGCCTCTCAGATGAAGTCGGCCCTTTTTGACAGGACCTCGGTGACCATCTCGGCTTCGCCTTACACTTTTCAGGCCTCGGGTTCATTGATGCGTTTCCCCGGGTTTATGGCGCTTTATACCTCGTCAAATGATAAGGAGAGTCAACCAGAGAACAACGAGACCCTGCCGCGTCTGTCAGAAGGGATGCGCTTAAAATGCCATCGACTCGAACCCAAACAGCATTTTACTCAGCCGCCCCCGCGGTTTTCCGAAGCTTCACTCGTTAAAGAGCTTGAAGAAAAGGGTATTGGGAGACCAAGCACCTATGCGACGATCATAACCACCATCAGAGGTAAGGGATACGTAGATCTGGTCAAGAGGCACTTCAAGCCGACTGAGCTAGGCTTTATCGTTAATGATCTCCTGATAGAGAGTTTCCCAGACATCTTAAACGTTGATTTTACGGCACGCATGGAAGACGACCTGGACAGAATCAAGGAGGGCGAAATCGATGCGGTTGCCGTCCTGGAAAACTTTTATGACTCGTTTAAGAAGGAGCTGGAGCGTGCGGCAAAAGAGATGCACAGCGTCAAGGGCAATGGTTTAGCTGTTGATCTCAACTGCCCGTCATGCGATCAACCCCTCATGATCAAGGTTGGAAAGGGTGGACCATTCCTCGCCTGTTCGGGCTACCCTGCGTGTAACTTTACACGCAATTACACCCGCAACGGAACCGGACAGATTGAGATCGAACAGCCAGCCCCAGACCAGCCTACCGATGAAGTATGCGAAAAATGCGGAAGCCCCATGGTGCAAAAACAGGGACGATTTGGCCCGTTCCTTGCCTGCTCGTCCTATCCTGCCTGTAAGAACACCCGCTCCTTGAAACAAAAGGGAATCTCCAAAACCGAGTTTACTGGTGTGAAGTGTCTGGAGAAAGGATGCGATGGGGAGCTTGTTGGAAAAAGATCAAAGCGAGGCAGGCTCTTCTATGGTTGCACCCGCTATCCAAAGTGCACCTTTGCCGTTTGGGACAAGCCTGTGCCTCAATCCTGCCCGGCGTGCGGAACGCCTTTTGTTTTGGAGCGTTCGACCAAAAGGGACGGGCCGCATCTGAGGTGTTATAACAAGGACTGCACTTATAAACAGCCGCTCCGAAGCAGTCTAACCGACAACCCTTAAAGACTCGTGTTGTGTCCCACGAGTTCCTTCCAAAAATATGGTTTCGCTATCAAGCCATTTTCCTTGCTCCGTGACCATTTTCGGGGCGTCAGCTTCGCTCCGCTAACATCGGAAAACTCTCTCGATAAATCGGGATCAAAATGGTCAAACAAGCGAGAAAAAGGGTTTTGAAACCACTCGTAAGACAATTTTGAAACCGCTTTTAACCGAATTGTTGTCTGACTACCTCGGCAATCTCATTACAGTATCTCTCAGTCTCCTCATGGGTAGGCCCCTCCACCATCACGCGACACATGGGCTGTGTACCAGAATAGCGGACCAGCACCCTGCCCCCATCTCCTAATAGCCTTTCCACATTCTTAACAGCAGCGATGATCTCGGGCACTGCCTCAATAGGCCGTTTATCCTTCACTTTCACATTGATCAAGCTTTGCGGAAAGACCTTCATGAGTTTGGCTAGCTCTGAAATGCGCTTGCCTGTGGTTTTCATAGCACTCATCAGCTTAATGGCTGTTATGATCCCGTCTCCAGCGTTGTGGTGGTCTAAAAATATCATATGCCCAGAGTCTTCTCCACCGATTCTTGCCCCCCTTGCCAGCATTTCCCGCATGACATACCGGTCACCCACTTGGGTCGTCACAAGCTCAACGCCAAATTGCCTCAGGGCAAGCCCGAGGCCAATATTACTCATTACGGTGCTTACAACCAGGTTGTTGGATAGCCGGTCTTCGTGTTTCATGACCTTGGCGCAGATAACCAACATTTGCCCGCCTGTAAGCACCCCACCGGTTTCGTCCACAGCGGTTACACGGTCCCCATCGCCATCAAAAGCAAATCCAACATCTGCCCTGTTTTTTACGACTTCCTCAGACAGGCTTTTGGGGTGCTCAGATCCGCAGTTTAGATTAATATTCCTACCATTAGGATCGACAAAGAGCGCTTTCACTGTAGCACCCAATTCCTTAAAGGTGGTAGGCGCCACCTGATACGTAGCCCCGTTGGAGCAATCCAAGACAATGTTGAGCCCTTCAAAGGCCCTGTCTTTCGAAGCCACGTCCTTCAAGAACGTTATATAACGACCGGGGGCATCCGCGACGACACGGGCTCTACCAGGAGTTTGAGGTTCGTCAGACCCAGCAAGCGTGTTATTTTCAAAAATCAGCTGTTCAATCTCAAGCTCCATTTCATCTGAGAGCTTGAACCCATCTCCCTTAAAGATCTTTATTCCATTGTCTGCAAAGGGGTTGTGTGAAGCTGAAATCACAACTCCCGCATCAAGGCCCATGCTTCTCGTTACATAGGACACTCCTGGCGTTGGCAAGGGTCCTGCCAAAAGGGCATCACCCCCCGCAGAACAAATGCCAGTAACCAACGCATGCTCAAGCATGTCGCCTGAGATCCTAGTATCTTTCCCGATAAGAATCTGAGGCGTGTCATGGTCACGTTTGAACCCACGAGCTATTGCCCGCCCAATTCTTAAAGCCATCTCCGAGGTCATTGGGTATTCATTGGCAACGCCTCTGATGCCATCCGTACCAAATAACTTACCCATACGTGGCCCCTACGTCCATAAAAGAAGGTATGAGCTGAAGCACTTGCTGGTTGATCCCATCAACGATGCTCTGGAGCCACTCGGTTCCCTTGGCAGAGCAGGACGCATCCAACTCCTGGATGACTGCAACGTAATCAGAACCTCTTTCTTTAATATGTCTGCCGAGCTCTTCCAAGAAGGGCTCTCGTATAGCAGCGTCTCCTGAGTTATCCTGGTTCACATAGACCATATCTTCGATCTCTTGCCATCGTTCAAAAAACTCTTGTTCTTGTTTCAAGAGGTTTTCGCTTGCTTCATCCTTCATAACCGCCCGGTATTTCTTGGCAGATTCAGGCATCTTCTGAGATAGCGCTTTGAAGCGATCGATTCGCTCTTTGACGGCCATGTCCAACTTCTCTAGTACGCCTTCATACAACATCTGGCTCATCACATCGCCCTTAAAGAACTGGGAGCGGACGTCCAGGTACCACCGCTTGAGGGCAATGAGATTAGCAATGTAATTCGTGTTATTGACGACAGGCTCTTTCACATACCAGTATAGGGCTGGATAATAATTGGGATCCCTCTCAATGGGCCTATGGCCCAGCAGGAGTTTGCCTCCCTCAAGAACGTCTTTTCGATATACCACGCCCGCAGCTATGACTGTGCCGTATTCTATCCGTACCGGCCCGACCAAGCCCCCTTGACCTCCTAAAAAGATGGGGGGCTGGTTGAGCATCACACCTCGCGGCACATCACCGATCAAGGAAGGGGTGGCCTTATCCTGGTTGGGCGTGTAATTGAAATGGATGTAAGAGCTACCCACCTCACTGTGATTCTTGCGGCTGGTACCGCCTGCCATCAAGCAGTCACAAAAATTGATGAGGCTCCCCAATGTCACAAAAGGAAACAGAATGGTGTGTTTGAGGCCTACTGCATGGGCGCCGTTGGCTTGTTCTTCGAGGATGGAGCCATCTCGAACATGGGCCCCGGAGCCCATATTCGCCTTTTCAAGAAATGCAGACCTCCGAAAAAAACCGCCCTTCAATTCCACATCTGGCCCGATCTGGCAATCTTCGACCGTCACGGGTCCCTCATGGCCAAGCTTCACCCCGGGCATGATCAACGTTTTTTCACCAAAGATCCTGCACCCCCCATAGATAACCACCCCATCACCAGAAATGCCATCTAACACGACTTCATTTCCAATCTGCACACTTTGAGGGTTAGGTATCACCACCCCTTTTTGAAGTAGCTGTTCCATTTTCTTTTCTTGTTGTTAAGGCATCCAGGGTTCCCTTTCGCACGGTTTCTATATTCTGCCGAGTCTGCCTGCCCTTGGTAACTGACGACGGGTACAAGTCAGAACAGGGATGGCCGCTGGAGCACCTTACTATGAAAGATCGCCCTGTTGTCAAGGTGTTTTGCTAGTTCGCCTTGACACGGTCCCCTTAGTTCTGTTAGCCATTGACTCACTTGGCTCAGCCCGTTTTGCTTCCAAGTCTTCTTTAGGGCTTTCATATTGCACCCTGTTGGTGCCCCGGCGTGTCTCCTGTGCACCCGGCAGCTTGTTTGTCTTTATAGCTTTCGCAGCCCTGAGGCGTGCTGCAGGGAACCATCTACCGTAAAGAAGTTCGCCATTGCTCGACTTGCTTGCTAACCCCCAGTCTGATAGACCAGCACGGGGAAAGCACTCAGTTTTGCAGTTCAAAATGTACTGCACGAGGATACGGGGTTTTGGACGAGAAAACAAGTAATCGCCTGTCAAAACTAAGGGGCCGCCTGCAAGAGCAGGCCTTTGATACCTTGCTGGTGTTACAGCAGGAGAACCGTCGCTATTTGAGTGGGTTTACTGGTGAGGATGGTCAGTTTGACGAATCTGCAGGTGCCCTTTTTGTTACGTCAGAACAGCAGTTGCTTGCCACTGATTCTCGATATGAAACCCAGGCACAGATTGAAGCCCCTGATTTCGAGATCTATCGCGATCAGGAGAGCCTGGCTTCATCGTTGCCTGAAATCCTGAGGATGCTGGGAACCGAGTGCCTCGGTTTTGAAAGTGTGCGCCTTTCGTACCTGCAATTCCAGAAGTTCCAGGAGCAGTTACAGAAGGCAGCATCAATGGTGTCTCTTGTACCCACGGAGAACCTGACCGAAGAACTCCGTATGATAAAGGAACCTCAAGAAATAGAAGCTATAAAGGACTCGCTCGCCCTATCCGAATCAGTATTTGAAACGGTTGTTAATACCCTGCGTGTTGGAACCACTGAAAAAGAGCTTGCCTGGGCCATAGAAAAGGGACTGCGAGAGGCAGGTGCAGATTCGGTTTCTTTTCCTCCCATTGTAGCTTCAGGTCCAAACGCCGCCCTTCCGCATGCTGTCCCTACAGATCGACCCACAGGACAGGGAGAACCTCTCCTGTTTGACTGGGGTGGACGCCTGAACGGTTACTGTTCGGATATTTCCCGCACGCTGGTGCTTGGCTCACCTGACGATACCTTTCATAAGATTTATCAGGTCGTGAAAGATGCGCAGTTTATGGCCATCGAAGCCATGAAGCCCGGGATGAGTACTCAAGCCGTGGACAAAATTGCAAGGGATCACATTGCTGCTAAGGGATTCAAGGAATACTTCGGCCACGCCTTGGGTCATGGCGTGGGATTAGCAACCCATGAAAAGCCTCGCTTGAGTCCACTACGGCCGATGACTCTGGAAGCAGGAATGGTCACCACGGTTGAACCCGGCATCTACATACCCGGATGGGGGGGTGTTCGGCTGGAGAATATGGTCATTGTGGTGGAAGATGGGGCGATGGTTTTAAACAGGCATCCCCTTTAAGATACGGAAAGTGCATCTTCAAGGAGTGAACCCTCCCTGGCCTGAGGGACGGACATTCTGCCATACGGTATTACTTCGTGCGCCGGGAGCGAGCCGGTCACGGCATCGTTAGTCTTTGTATTGATCGAGGCCCGACAAGATGAATTCCCTAGATCACCTGGCAGACCAGTTCATCAATTACCTGGTTGTGGAAAAGGGGCTTTCTGAAAACACCGTTGCT
>CP070769.1:1722510-1728488 GCA_020347085.1 Desulfobacterales bacterium | reverse complement strand
CTTCCAATGGCAAGTTGTCACGGCCGATGTGATGGTGATTCCGCGCTCTTGTTCATACGGCATCCAAACCATGACCGCCTCACCGTTGTGGACCTCGCCCATCTTGTAGGATCGACCCGTATAGTAAAGTATACGCTCAGTAATGGTAGTCTTACCTGCGTCAATGTGGGCTATTATGCCGATGTTTCGGATTTCACTTATGGGTAAACTTTTTACCATTAGTCCTTCATTGTTGGGTCTTAAAGTATATAGGTGCGTGCTGTTGAAGGAAAACTTCGGGTGCAATGTTTTGTAGTTATAGAATTTACCATCTGCAGGTGTGCACACCATTACTTGATCATAAAGATGTCTGGCCGAAAGGGAAACCGAGTATCAATGTGACCTGCCAGTGTTTCCGCCTCACGCCCCTCGATCAGGATCTTCACCGCTTCTACCTCGGGGATATTGAGAGCCAAGGTGTTGACAAGAGAAAATATCGTAAACAGCTCGGATAAGCTACCCCCGGGATGCTTGTCCCTGACAGCCCTATCAAAATCGGCATAGGCAATACCGTCTTCACTCAAAAAAAGAGACAGAAGCTTTGTTTCTGTCGGAACGGTGGGGACGAGTTTTCCCTCTGGCCCATCAATTAGAGCGCGGATGATGCTTCTGGCATGTTCAACCACATTGTCTTGTCTCGCTAGCGTGCGTTCTTCGGCCTTGAGAAATCGATAGTGCTCATCCAAGAAATAGAGGTGTGTCCTCACTTTAGCCAGTTTTGGGAGTAACTTTTTCCTTATGGGTTCATGCCTCGCCTCCTGCCCCGGAGACAACAAAACCCTGTACCCGTATGCGATGAGTCCTCCAGCAAGTATGCAAATGACTATCAGACCTGCCAGCCTATAACGCTTGATTTTCATGTTGTCTGCATATAGCGTAATGCGGCAATTCTATCCGGTAGCGTACAAATGTTTCGACCACGGGCCCTGATGGTGCTGGGTCCACCCTTGGGGGTGTGTCGGTGTTAGGTTATTTGTCACAGCTGGTGGTTCGAGTCAAGACTGAACGTATTTTTCTCACGGAATCTCCTTTCTGATTTCCTGTGGATTCCAAATGAGAGACATGACCCTCTGTCAAAGACCCCGTCATTCTAAAGAGTTTGTCAACATCGTTCGTCCAGAATGGGATCGGGGTATCCAACCGGCTCCTTAGAATAATTGGCTCCATTGGCTTAAACTGCAGCAGCGAATACATTCCACACGGCTTGCTGAAGGGGCTTCAATCAGAAACGCTGGTTATTTTCCAAGACATAACTTCTTGACTGTAGTTCTATGGCGTTGGTTTAAAAGTAGCACTTGTCTTTGAGATAAAGTCGGCCGTATTTGCGGACGTAATCATTCATGAGAGTGATAGGCACAAGTAGAGGTAGATAAACTTGGTAATATTGACCGGCATGCTCCCCGGACACGCAGTGCTGCCGCAGGGCAGAACCCCCGCCCGGAAGGGCGGGGAGGCTTCACTAATGGTCTCCAGTAACTCCTGTTTTTTATGAGAGGAAAGTCCTTTCTCGAAGTAGCCCGTCATATGCTGGAGGAGGCTGACGTCTGCCTTGATGTCCTTCCAAGTCGAAGATCATCCGTCAAAAAGTCTTGACACTTTCCATATAGATCTCCAATCGAGATGTCCTCAGGCCCTATCACAAGTGGGCCCATTATGTGATAATGCTTTTGGCTGTGAGTAAGTATCGGGTGCTTCTGCTTCGTGTGAAAATCCACCAACCCCGATTCTTTTAATCCGCCCGTAAGGCCCACGACCTCTTAATGACACAAAATGTGCTCAATGAAATTTTCACGAAAACCGAGGTTACGAAGACAACGATCATCTTCCACCGGAGGCAACTCTTGTACCCTGGTACAAAAAAATATGTCGGGCCCGAGTTGGTTCTTTTCGGGTAAGATGGCTCGGGAGAAAATGTGTGCGGGGCACGTGCGTCTATACTGACCTCCAAAATCTTCTACAGACACAAATAGGCTTCCCTGTCCGATTTATTGTTCCATACGGTATATGCCTTTATCAGAACGTTCATATACTCTCAACATGGAGCTTATGAGGGCCACAGTATTTGGGTCCCGTTTAGATATTCCACATCTTTGACCCAGAATCTCCTGTGCTCTCCCATGAAAAGTTTTATCAATTCTTCTGCCGATCATCCAATAGCTCACTATACAGGAGAGACAGTTAGCCCATAGAAGAAAAACCTTGACCCGGCAATTGACAAAGGGAATAAGTTGTTCTATAAGACAAATAATCAGCAAAATGTATGACAGTAGTCTGAAAAAAATGGGAAATCGATGAATATTCATTGACTTTTTTGACTAATCCTTTATGATATCTCTTTAACTGACATTGCAGGGGGTCCATATGAACAAGGCGGGACTCATAGAGGCTGTTAGAAAAGAGACTGGCCTTTCCAGAACGAAAGCCAAGGATGTCGTTGAGCTGTTCCTTGATGAAATGTCCAAGGCTCTTGCCAGCAGTGACCGCATCGAAATCAGGGGGTTTTGCAGTATCTATGTTAAGAAGTATAAGGGCTACATGGGCAGAAATCCAAAAACAGGTGAGCCAACCGCAGTGCCAGAGAAAAAGCTGCCATTTTTCAAGTGTGGGAAGCAACTAAAAGAGATGGTAGATATCGGATAAACCCCAAAAAGGAGGAAAGCGTAAATGAAAAGCCTAAAAAACGATCTGCGGGTTGTAACTAAGGAACTCAAGGCACTTGCGAAGAAGACAGAAAAAGTCATGAAGGCTGTTGACAAGCTTGAAAAGGCTAAGGCTGCTCCAAAGCGCAAACCCAAGGCCAAGGCCAAAGTCAGAAAAAAGGCTCCTGCAAAAAGAGCTGTTGCCAAAAAAGCTGTTCGTAAAAAAGCCGTTCTTAAGAAAGCCGCTCCCAAGAAAGCCGCTTCAAGAAAAGGCGCTGCGTTGACGGCTACTGATCAAGTACTCAAGATTATCAAGAGGACGAAAAAAGGCGTTGATGCTCCCACACTGATGAAAAAGACCGGGTTTGAAGACAAGAAGATCAGGAATATCCTGATGAGAGCGTCCAAGCAGGGCAAAATCAAGAGAGCTGCCAGGGGAATTTATGTGGCAGCGTAATGCGGTAACTGCTTCGCTTTAAAATAAGAAAAAACTACGGGGATACAGTCCTTTTTGATTTTTGAAGACAATGCCCTTGGTGTGTGCATATACACCAAGGGCTTTTTGCTTGTGGACTTATCTACATTTACTGCAAGAGACCTCTCTATCGGAAAATGGGAGAATTAAGAGACCATAACGAGATAAAGTGATACTGAACCCGATGGTTAGATAAAAGATGGGAGACCGATCATAGCCCATGCTCTGAACAATGATGCAGTTTCTTTCTACCAGGTTCGGCCCGATCGAGGAAATCTACATCCACGGGGATGGAGGATGCGGACGCAGTTCCATTGAAGAGGATTGGTGGTTGCATGCAGAACAGATTTCCGTTATTGTGCATAATAGACAATTTAATGACAGGTAGTTTCTGTATCCATAGTTTAAGTCAAGTTTTTCACCTTTGACCACCAATGACAAGACTTAAGTATTGGAATCATGGCTTCAGGACAGAGGAAAGGAAATAGCTTGGAAAAAAAAGAAAATGTGACCTGTGCAAAATCGGAAAAACATGCAGCAGCACTTGAGAAGATAGAAGAAGCCATTCAAGCCGTTGAATTTTGTGAAGGGGAACTGACGGCAGATGGATATAAGGAATTGCGTGCACGGTTGGGTCATTTAATGGATGCCTTGTACAAAGTCGGGGGGGCCTTAAGTAAAGCTACCTGAGCAACAACTAGAGGGGGCAGTTGCCCTGATAGTACAATCAGCAATGGTCCCAGAGTAGATGAAAAGGATGGGGTTAAAGCTTGATTTGGGAGGAAAACAAAAAGTACAGAAGTGAAGCCTTCCCGCCCTAAAGGACGGGGGTTCTGCCCTTCGGCAGCATTGCGTGTCCGGGGAGTGAGCCGGTCAAGTAGAGCCGCACATAACTTTAATAACATGTTGACAGCCGGCCAAAAGGTGAGTCATATTTTCTAAAACAACATGATGCCTTCTGCCTCGTGGCCAGCACATATCTGATAGGGATGCGCTCGAGTGATCTTTGGCAATCGGTAGGAACCATTGTGCGCATTTCATAGTGTCTTGGCCAAGGGCTGCTGGGAGCCTGAAACCGGCTACGGTGGGGTGGAAGGGCAAGTTGATCCGAACACTTCCTTTTTCAAATATCTATCAGTTCCCCCGTCTTGCCGACTACGCCAAGGCGAGTGTAGCCTAAATTCAAACCAAAAAGGCAGGGTCATTTCTGAACCCTGCCTTTCATTGTTCTTCATACCAAGCACTATTGAATCTCGTTACTTCTCCCGAACAATAGCTCCCGTCTAACTCATGCTGACTTTGCCTGTGACCCTACAGACAAGGTGAAGGTGAAAACTCAAACGGGCTCAGTGTAGTCTCAGTATAGGCCGTGACATTGGCTGCGACTGTGAGTTTCGTCTCGCAATCAGTGAAGGCAGCTACACGATAGCTTGTTCCTGGTGGCAAAACAATACAATAAGGATCTGTGCCGCCGGAAAGTACGGATGCAACCTTAATCCAATCGCATCCACTTGGACACACCCCGATTGTCTGAAGCTAAGGGTAACAACCTCGGCACTCGTGACATGGCCTGTGAGTTTGCCGGTACTGATTGCAGGGGTTAAGACGAGGTGTGATGAGAGCGACGTAAAATCCACAGTGTGCACCGTATCAGATTCAGCAACAATTGTCTGACAGCTAGGACCGTATACATCAGTGTAGTCGCAGTCGTTACCTTTATAGGCCACAATACAATAAGGACCGGGTGGTAAATGCATTGCATAGCTACCATTCGTGGTGGATGTTGTTGAATGGACAACAACATGATCTGCATCTGTGAAGGTCTGCGCAGAGACTGTGGCACCATCCAAAGGGTTTCCGAATTCATCTTTAACTGTTCTCTGCACCACAGCATGTGTGCCCATGACTTTGATGGTAGGTTTTAGTAAGTATTTGTCATCTGCTTCGACAATAGATTTGGCAACTTCAAAATCCAAGATCAGCTCAGTTGTATCGCCTGGTTGGATTGTAAACGGATGCACTAACTTGACGCCCATCTGAAATCCACTAGGGATTATCAGGTCGTGGTTGTGACAATCTTCTTTTGGCTTGCACTTGTCACACACAACAAGATAATTTTCCCCGTCCTCATCTGCAATTATCAGCCTCATTTGTGTATAGAGTCCCGGATCCAGCGGAATGATAGCCAATTATTCTAATACACCGTCGACAAGCTTTTTCAGATTATACGTTTTTTCGGTTTCTCCGGTATCTCCGATTGTATGGACTATCCAGCTACCCTCTTCACTGTCATTATTAGAGGCCTTATGGATATGTACCTCCTTTATCTTAACGTTTACCTCACAGTATTCTTCTCTAGGCATATCCGTCAGCATCAATGACAGCGTCCCCGTGCCGCTTGAACTGGATCCGCTGGCGCCACCACACGCAGCAAGCGTGAACACGAACAAAGATGCAACCACCCAAGCACACAATTTTAGTGACTTCAAGGCATTCACTCCTTTCTTGGCATTAGATCTCATTTTGCTGCTGTTCGTAAAAAGTAAGGTGCCAAGGAATATGAATATTTCAGCCATCTCCTAAACTAATTTTTTAACAAACCCATAACAAGTGGTTCAAATTTCATCTTGAGGCAGGCTGTTAATAAAAAAAAAGTGTGATTCTTTGCCATTTAACACCACAAAGGGTCACAAAACAGTATTTGGTGAGAAGTTCTGTCTCCACGTAATCCAAATCACCCTACTGTCCAACCGGCAGGACCGGCCTTTCATGAGGGGAGAGGTCCAAATTATTGAAGATTGCGTAGATGGGCATGCCCTTGGTTT
>CP070769.1:1716135-1722410 GCA_020347085.1 Desulfobacterales bacterium | reverse complement strand
AATAGAACGCAAGGTATTCTCAGGCTCCAAAGCCGCAGCTCCACGATGCCCCATAATCATCATGTTCTTTTTCCCTTGTTGATTCAAATTCCTTCCCATCTTTCTTCCTGCCGTTTCCTCAGCGAACCCTAAAACGGCCAAAGACAACAACCTCTGCGTTCTTGAAATTCTCTTTCACATGCAGCGAGTTGTTTTTTGTAGGTTGTTGCTCTGCTTGCAACCTCGGTGGCAACTCGCCGCAACCACGCCTTCTTTCCATAGCTCTTGCGAAAAAATCCTCCTTGACCCTCATGGTAAGCCAGATACAGATTGTATGCATCATTCTTTGCAATCTTACATCGACTGTAACTCAGGTAAGAATACCAGCCGATGAAATCTATGGCATCGCCAAAATCATCCCTGTCAGCTCCCCTGTTGCCTGTGGACCGTTTATATTTGTCCCACGTCGTATCCAGTGCCTGCGAGTAGCCATACGCTGAGGAGGGTCGAGGTCCCGGAAAAATGCAAAGACACGTGGTGCGGGGAGGTTTCACTTTAGCCTCGAACCTAGATTCTTGATACATGATAGCCATCATGACCGGAATGGGGATGCCCCACTTCTGGTAGGAGGCATATGCACTTTTATACCATGCCCGATTTTCCCGAAAGATTTCACATATATTATGAGGATATGTAGGAGCGCGTTGGGCGCCAAGACAGCCACATAGCTGGCCGCCCAAGACACATACCACCCAAACCAAAACTCCCATCCTCACATTTTTACTAGTCATCATTTTATCAATATCCAGCAGACGAAGAAACTCCCAGCACGTCGAGCGTACCGTTGGTGCATCAGACATCCTTAGGGCTTTTTGACTTCAGAGCCAAGCCATGCCAGATAGTCATCACTCCCTGCAACAACAGGCATGGCCACGATTTCTGGCGTCTCATAAGGATGAATGGCTTTGATGGCTTTTTCAAGTTCGCCATAGAGGTTCTTGTCCGTCTTCATAAAGCAAAGCCATTCTTGTGCAGTCTCAATACTGTCCTTCCACCAGAACGTGCTCTGAATGGGACCAACCAACTGAACGCATGCGGCCAATCTTCTCTCCACCAATACCTTTGCGATCTTGTTGGCGTCTTCCTTGTTTTCGGTTGTCGTAACTACTTGGACATATGGTGTCATAGGAACTTGCCTTTCTCTCTGATGATGCAAAAAACCTCCGTGCTGTTCGGATGTAAGGGTTAAAGGGACCAGGGCAAAGAACGCGACATGACAATTACACCAAGAGATGACTTTTGTGCTAATGATCCGATAGTGGTTTTTTCGCCTTCAATTTGGCTTCAATAAGTTGTTTGTGCGTGAGACGGAGCAGCTTAGCCAGTTTGTGAAGTAGATAATCTTCATGTTTGTCCAGTTTTCCGTCCGTATATGCAATCCTCCAAATGGTTTCAATGATCTGAAGCTTCTCTGCCACGGAATAGTTCTGATTGATCAGATTAGTGAATTGCCACAAGTCTATGCTACCTTTCAGCTCTTCATGCGCAGCTTCAAGAAGCGCTGCGGTATATTCGCCAGATAGACCATAATCCTTTTTCAGGATAGACATGATATATTCCCTTTCTGACTCACTGAACTCGCCGTCAATATGAGACATTTCCAAAAAAAGAGCGCAGGTGGCTACTCGGATGTCATGAGAGGTTCCAGCCTCTCGGACCGACAGACCTTCCTCCCTGCCCTTGTTGAAAAACCGTTTTACTAGATCGATCATCTCCGCGCCTCCTGCTTTTGCGGCTGTTTTCGATTCTTACAAAAAACTTAAATCATCGTCTCAAGAGACGTGTATTCGAGCTCCAGAGCCTCTGCCACAGCCTCGTATGTGATTTTTCCGCGGTAGACATTTACGCCTTTAGCCAATGCGGGATCGTTGCGGATTGCGTTGAGCACGCCTTCTTCCGCCAGTTTCATGACATACTGGAGAGTAGCATTCGACAGAGCATAGGTGCTAGTCCGAGGCACGGCACCCGGCATATTTGTGACCCCGTAGTGAAGGATGCCGTCGACCACATGTATCGGATCCGAATGAGTACCGGGCCGACTCGTCTCGACGCATCCACCCTGATCCACGGCAACGTCCACAATCACGCTGCCGGGCTCCATTGTCTGGACCATCTCCCGAGTCACCAGCGTCGGTGCCCTGGCACCTTTCACCAGGACAGCACCGATGAACAGATCGGCTCTTTTGACAGCCTCGGCGATATTCAATGGCGTCGCACGCAGGGTAGTGAGCCGACCATGCAAGACTTGCTCCAAATAGCGCATCCGGTCCGCATCTACGTCCAGGAGAATGACGTGGGCCCCCATGCCAAGAGCTATCTGGGCTGCATTGGTCCCTACCACGCCTCCGCCAAGGATGCTCACATCTGCGGGCCGCACTCCAGGGACTCCGCCTAGGAGTTTTCCCCGTCCACCTTGTGTCTTCTCCAACAATTGAGCCCCTACCTGCACCGCCATGCGTCCAGCCACTTCACTCATCGGAATAAGCAATGGCAAGCTGCCGTCTGGACACTCTACTGTCTCATAGGCAATCCCGATGATGTCACGCTCCAGCATTTCTAGCGTCAGATCTCTTTCTGCAGCCAGATGCAAGAAGGCAAACAACACCAAACCGGAGCGCATAAAGTCATATTCCGACGGCTGAGGTTCTTTCACCTTGACAACCAAATCCGCATCCCAGGCATCAGCGTCCGTGGGAACTACATGGGCCCCAGCCCTCTCATATTCATGATCCCCAAAACCGCTTTCTTTTCCCGCCCCAGACTGCACGAGGACCTGATGTCCTCCCTCAACCATCTGTCGAACCCCGCCTGGCATCATGGCCACCCGGTACTCATTATCCTTGATTTCTTTAGGAACCCCTATGATCATTCTTCAGCCTCCACGCATCTCCATGTATATGGGAATCCATCTTTCCTGTCCGTATGGCTTAAGCGCTCTTACACATTTTTTCGCCTGTGACTCATGGAATCGGAAGTATGTCATTCCGGGTCAACACCTGACCGGCTCGCTCGCCGGACACGCAGTGCTAACCCCCCACCTTTAGGGCGGGGAAGCTTCACTCCTAATTTACCAAGTATTTCCAATTTTCAAGAATTTATACTTGGCTGTCATTTTTTTCAACCTACGCCAAATGATCGTAAAACTCCCTGGGATTTAGCTCTCTAAAACTATCTGTTTCTGACACAATATGTTTTCTTATATCAACACAAAGGAGACATTTAGAGATATATCCTTCATCACGCACCTTGTATCCCCATTCGGAAACAGCGAATTCGTAAAGGCTTCGTATATCACTTGTCAAAGCGTTCAGGATGGGGTGGCGTTCCAGATCTATTCCCTGACAGATTGCGTCAATATCTCTGGCGTCTCCCAGAGAAATGCCTCCGCAATAACCTGACATGTAATTGCAATAATTGTCGATGTGAATGTGCCAGGGTCTTGTTAATTCTTCCCGGCACGACGCCCCAAAAAAATGCGCTGAAGCGTACTTTTTATTAAATCTCCTCAGATCATACACGGCTCTGCCCATGGGAATGACAGAGGAATACGCCAAGCTTTCGTAAAGACCGCGCGCATTTGTTCGGTACATGACCTCCAAGTATTCTTCAAAAGGAAGGGTCCGTTTGATTTTCAGTTTATTGAATTGGTCATGAAAGAATTCCTGATACACAATGACGTTCTTTCTGCCAAAGACTTTTCTGCTTTTCTCAATTCCTCTTTGTGTGCGTTCAAAAGGCACCCATTCCAGCAGGAAGGGATTTACACTGATGAGTATACCCCTGAGTCCCGCATTCTTTAGTTTTTTGAACTTCTCCAGGGTTGTTTCGTCACGAGTGCACCAAAAACAATTGGTTTCAACAAATGTGGACGGAACATCAAGTTCATGGGCTTTTTTGGCAGCTTTCAGCAGGAGGTCAAAATTCAGGAATGGCTCACCACCTGTAAAATGGATACCGTAGTTGACGCCGATCCTTTTTGAATGAGAGGGATACCTTTTTCGAAGTTTATCAGAAAGCTGAACCAAGATTTTCTCTACGTCCATTTCACTCATCCAGTCAGCACGCCACCTCGGAGAACATCCATACATGCAATGACTACATTGAGCGGTACACCTGTAGGAAAGAATAACGCCCCCAGAAATTGGCTCCGGTACAGGCAATCTTTTCATTTTCTTTCAAGTATCGTTTTTTCTAATTCCCTTGAAAATTTTGCATCGTGAAAGGCTTTAATCCGACACATCGTTGTTTCATAAGAGTCCATCTGTTCCTCTTCAAGGTCGATGGATAGCTCTGGATCGATCTTGCTGAGTTTTTCTATCAAAATTTCCCGTTCTTCTGTTGGCATCACCTTCGGGTCAGTCATGGCAGCAGCTCTGCTATAAATACCTTCCTCTAGCAGGTATTGCATTGCATTAAATGGCAACTCGACAAAAGTACCCAGAGCACCCGTTCTCTCTGTGAAACTTTCAGGGGTTGCTGCTTTGAAGGAAACGCGAACATACAACTTATCTGCAAATGGAGATAGTTGTCTTACGTAATCTCTGTCAGCGCCCAGAAGGATACCATTCGTCTCCAGGATAAAGAGTCGGTACTTGGATTCAGCCACGTGTTCCAAGATTGGGATCAGATGCGCCTTTGCAAGCGTTGGCTCGCATCCAGAAAGTCGAAGCTTGTTGATCTTAATGCCCTTAAAGCGCTTCCATCCAGGAGAGGTTATCCCCCTTTTTGCTGCATTGAATAGCGCCTTCGCAACCTTTTTAGGTGAGTAAAATGTGCCGAATCTTTCTGGAAAATCCCTGGACCAATCAACCCAGCAATAGATACAACGCAAGCAACAGCCTACAGCATATCCACTTGCTATGCCTCCATACACTGGCGCCGAATAGACGCCTGTGTATTTTCTTTCCAGTCCCTCTGCACCTTGTCTGGTGACCTTTTTTTCAGTCTCTTCTGCTAATGCCACAGGATCAAACGGTGTAAAGCCCTTAGTTAAGATGCGCTGGTATGTTTTCATGGGATTGCCTCACCCTTTACTAAAACATGCCAGAATGCCTCCGCCCCTTGGGCGGGGATGAATGGCATCCTTATTGATTCCTCTCCCCTGGAGGGAGGGGAATAAGGGGAGGGGGAAGATTGACGAGTTCTTCACTTGGCCTGAGAGAATTCATGGTGTGACCGGATCTGTCAGATGTGTATGTCATATGGAAGATAGCATATCCGTTAGTGGATCTAGGTTTTACAATGAGACCCTATTGTGTTAAAGGGAACTTTAAGATCATCATTCATGGTTGAAAGCCATCCTCACCTAACGCCGGTCACAGGGGGGCTACGTGAGAGGCGACCAGCTTGCCAGGCAATGGCGAATTTTGAGGACCATTGAGTCACGGAAACAGGGCGCCAGCGTGGCTGAGCTTGCCGAGGAAGAAGACTGCCACACCAGGACCATCTGGCGCGACTTGGCTGCGATCCAGGCAGCTGGTTTTCCCCTATACTCCGAAAAGGACGGCTCCAAAAGCCGCTACTGCTTTGTCGAGGGCTACAAGTTTCACCTGCCGGTTCCCTTCACCGTCACGGAGTTGATGAGTCTCTACTTCTACCGGGACATCCTAAGCATCTTCAAAGATACTGTCTTTTACGAATCCCTGGATGAGCTTTTCCGCAAAGTCAAGTCCACCCTGCCTCCTGAGAGCCTCTCTTATCTGAGGCGGATCGAGCAGACGTTCCACATCGGGTTCAAGCCTTTCAAGGACTATTCCAGGTTTAAGGAAGTCATCAAGCAGATCAACGGGGCCGTGGTGCAATGTAGAATCATCGAAATACGCTATTACTCACTGTCCTCAAAGCGTGAGACTACACGCAAAGTGGACCCCTACAAAGTTTGGTTCTTTAATGGAACGCTCTATCTGATCGGCTGGTGCCATGTCCACGATGAAATCCGGATGTTCGTGCTCGACCGCATACGGCTTCTCCATGTGATAAATGAGCGATTCATCCCGCCTGATGATTTTGATCTGGACGAATACATGAGGGACGCATTCGGGGTCATTCGTAGCGATGTGGAACAGGTAGTCATCAAGTTTGACCCTTCGCTCGAAAGATACCTCAAGGAAAACATCTGGCACCCGTCACAGGTCTTCAAGAAAGACAAAGACGGCAGTCTGCTCATGACCATGGAGGTTGGGGGCCTTCGTGAGGTCATGAGCTGGGTTTTGGGGTTTGGGAGGGAGGCCGAGGTT
>CP070769.1:1711165-1716035 GCA_020347085.1 Desulfobacterales bacterium | reverse complement strand
GCCGTGCCCGGTTATGGGGGAATCCGTGAACCAATCCGCCTTCGATGCAATCAGGTTCCAGTGATACATATCAATCTGGCTATCATCGCGGTCATAGCCTTTGACTAACGCGGTTGTCGTATTGGCTACGGCACGGGCTTCTATGACAGGCTCATACCCCGGCTTGATATCACGACAAGAAAAGTAGCCCTCGCCTTTGAATGTCAAATAGTCCCCCAGATCCCCATGGAACCCCACGACCGCTACACGGACATCATCATCACTGAAAAGCGCATTATCTATAAGATCTGATTGTGGGGTGTTTCCTAAACAGCTGCCTGTCTGCCCTTCAAGGCGAGCCGTCAAGGGTTTGGGTGAAAGGTATTGTGGGCACAGAATAAGCGGTTTTCCTTGTCCCGAATAGTTGGGAGGGTCCCGTTTTCTTCAAGCAGATCAGGCCTTTTGGTTGCGCGGATTCAGCAGTCTTCTGAGCCGCTCTAAGTTGTCCGTTTCCCCAATGCTGATAACTGTGTCGCCTGCCTGAAGTTTTGTTTGCGAAGAAGGGTTGAAGAGCATATCTCCCGCGGCTTTTTTCACTGCCACAATAATCAGGTCGAGTTCTTGACGGATCCCAGAGTCCTGTAAAGCAACATCAGTCAACTTTGACGAACGATCAACAGGCATTTCCTCCATTTGAATGTCGCGGCTGGCATCCATCAGAGTCAGCTCGAGAAAGTCGGTAACCGTGGGACTTAGTATGGTTTGGGCCATTCGGTGAGCTCCCATGCGATATGGACAAACGACCTTGCTGGCACCGGCTGCGAGCATCTTCCTTTCTGCCTGCTCTTCTCCTGCCCGGGCCATGATAAACAGTTCACGATTAAGCTGCCGGGCGCTCAGCGTCACGTAAACGTTGTCGCTGTCCGTCTTCAACGCAGCGACTAATCCTCGTGCGCGTTCAACCCCCGCTGTGATCAGATTCTCTTCTTCCGTGGCTTCACCTGCGATGTGGAGAATGTTTTGTTCATGCAATTTGGAGACCCTGGCCGCGTCTCGCTCTATCACAACAATATCGAGGTGTTTCAAGAGAAGGGTATCGCAGACCGCGCTACCCACACGCCCATACCCACAAATAATGTAATGATCTCTCTGTGCACTGATCTTCTTTTCCAATTTACGCCTCCCCAAGATTTCTCTGATGCGACCCTCCACCATGAAGCGGATGATGCTTCCTCCAAGATAAAAGGCAAAAGCGACCCCCACGGCAATGAAGACCATGGTAAAGGTGCGACCAGCCGGGGAAAGTCTTTGAACCTCAGCGTATCCGACGGTGCTCAGGGTGATAACGGTCATGTAGAGGGAATCTGCGAATGGCCAACCCTCTATGGTCATGTATCCGACGGCGCCACCCAGGAGCATTAGGACAAAAACCAGGATGCCGATGACAAGGTAGGTGGTTCGGTCCAAGATCTACCTCCATTTGCGCGAGAATATAGGGATGCTTCATAAAATTCAATACATTTTTCACTGTCGAACCCGCTATGAAATTCATTTACAAGAAGGGTTGGGGGCCATCCCGGTTCGAGCAAGTAATAGAGTGCCAGGGTGATGGGTTTGACGGGGACTGGATTTAAAGATAGGGGCCTTCAGCTATTGAACTGCAAAAAAAAACACTAACCATGCGGCTTACCTTGTTGACCGTCATGCTCCCGGCAAGCCCCGCCCGGAAGGGCGGGGAGGCTTCACTCCTACCGCGCAGGTCGGCAACATGAAATTGAAACGCCCCCCGTCCCGATCAATCGGGACGGGGAATGCGCTCGCTGTTGCAGTTCAATCTTTCTCGATTCTATTTTGCCTGAGCAGAACTCACCACTTGAACGCTGTATTCTACAAAATCCAGAGCCAGATCAGAAAATAGAACCATAAAAGGAACCGTTTTGCCCGCCGGGATCTCGAAGTTAGATCTGTTATCGCCCATTCTGTTCTGGAACTTACTGTCCATGGTAGCCTTGTCTAGGGTTTGCAGCCCTTTGTCGGACAAAGCATTGCCACAGTAGGAAAGCTTCTCGTGAACAGCCTTTCCGTCCTGTGAATAGAGAATCCCTTTTACCCGAATGAAGTTCCGGGCTTCAGGATAGTCGTTCCTGGCCATTCCTCTTATGACAAACACACGACCGGCCTTGCTGTTTTCAACAAATTCAGTCGTGATTTGCTCGTCAATAATGGTTATGTGGAGGTTGCCGGGATCAATGGCCACAGTCTGCGGCGCACCCGTGAGGGATTGAAGAAACGGTACTTTGTCCTTTAAAAGAACGTATGCGCCAAAAGCCCCTCCAGCCACAAGGCCGAATACTAAGAGAATCATGACCGGTGCGCTTAGGCGCTTTTTTGTTGGTAGCGCTTTCTCGGCCACCGGAGGGGGCATGGGTTTTTCCTCGACCGGCTCCACCTCGGGCTCTTCCTCGGCCTCAGCTTCCTCAACCACCGCTTCTTCCCTCACCGGTTTAGGTGCCTCCTCAACAGCAGGCACTTCGTCTACCAGGGCGGGTTCTTCAGCATCAGGCTCTTCGTCAACGCTAAGCTCTTCAAACTCCATGGCTTCTTCAGCCGGTCTCTCAGCAGCTGGTTCTTCAGCCCCCAGGAGGTCAAAATCGAGAACTTCTTCTTCAGGGGCTTCTTCTGAAATCGCCTCAGGTTCTTCAGCAGCTTCCTCTACAGCACGGCTGATTGCTTCGAGATCAAGTTCTTCTGAAGGGGCTTCTTCCACAGGTTCTGGAGTTTCTTCTTCGGCAGCTTCCCCTTCTATCTCCGCGGGTGCTTCAGCCTCAAGTTCCTCTTCAAGGTCTAGTGCTTCGAGATCAAGTTCTTCTGAAGGGGCTTCTTCCACAGGTTCTGGAGTTTCTTCTTCGGCAGCTTCCCCTTCTATCTCCGCGGGTGCTTCAGCCTCAAGTTCCTCTTCAAGGCCTAGTGCTTCAATGTCAAATTCTTCTTCAGCCGGTTCTTCGGCCGCTGAGATTTCGACAGCATCTTCTTCCAGTTCCGACGAAGGCTGCGGCCCTTCAACTGGGGTAGACTTATGCACGGTAAATACATTTTGGCACTCGGAACATTTGACCTCAGAGCCTGATTCCTGGATCAGCTCATCGTCAAGGTCGAAGGCAGTATTGCATTTTTCACAGGTTACGATCATGGCAGGCCCCTTTCGTTTACGGTTTTAGACGGTAGATTTCCGGTAACCCCCGATATTTTTGATCAAAGTCAAGACCGTACCCCACCAAGAATCCACCCTCAACCACATGCCCGACATAGTCTATGGGTACTTGCACCTGACGACGTTCAATTTTGTCGATAAAGGTACACACCTTGATGGATTTTGGATGGAATTGCTTCAGATACTTCAGCAAGAAGTCAATGGTCAAACCAGAGTCGACAATGTCTTCAATGACAAGGACATCCCGATCTTTCAGGTCGAGTTCGATCTCTTTCGTGGTCTGGACGTTTCCAGAAGATACCGTTTCAGAGCCATAACTGGCCAGACGCACAAAGTCAACCTGGACCGAAACAGTTAGCTCTCGCACGAGGTCGGCCAAGAAAACAAAAACCCCGTTTAGGACGCCGATGATGCAAAGATCCTTTCCAGCATAGTCCTTTGATATCTCGCGTGCAAGGCTTTTGACCTTTTGTGCGATTTCATCCCTGGACAATACGGGGACTAATTCTTCCGGCATTGATTAAACCTAGACGCCAGCCTCTGAGAGGTCCTGAATGAGGTTCTTCTGTTTCTTCGTCAAGCGTTTAGGGATCTTGACCAGGATGCGCGCATATAGATCTCCCCTTTGGCCCGTTTTCATTTCAGGAAGGCCGTATCCCTTCATGCGAAATTTCGCTTGATGCTGTGTCCCGGGAGGTATTTTCAGGTTCAAGTGCTTACCATCTATCGTTGGAACCTGTATTTGTGTCCCCAAGAGAGCTTCGGTCAATTTGACTTCTCTATCAATATAAACGTGATGGCCGACGACACTGAAGACGGGATCATCAAGTACCTTGGCCTGAATGTAGAGGTCTCCCGGCGGCCCACCAAGTGTCCCTGGCTGTCCCTTCCCGGCCAGCCGAAGCTTTTTCCCGCTCACCATCCCCTTGGGAAGCTTAACATTGATCTTTTTCCGTTGGCCCCCTTCCTCCAGTGCTATCGTCTTGGTGGTGCCGTGGAGCACCTCTTGGAGGGTTAGCGGCAGTTCATACACCAAATCCGATCCTTTGACTTGAGCCCTTTGGCCTGTGGTATAGGTTCTAAAGGGGTCTCCCCCAAAACTAAATCCGAATCTTCGACCAGCACCGCCACTGCCCATAAATATGTTTGCAAAGCTACCGTCGTCGAAACCAAACTCCTTGAAAATATCGCCGAAGTTGAAGCCCTGGAATATATCCTCCTGGGAGTAACGCTGGCGGAAACCAGAAGCACCAAAAGTATCATACTGCTTCCGTTTCTCTTTGTCACTTAACACAGCATAGGCCTCGCTGACCTTCTTGAACATTTCCTCTGCAGACTTATCGCCTTTAGTGCGATCAGGATGGTATTTCATGGCAAGCTTGCGATAGGCCTTCTTGATCTCACTGTCGCTGGCTTTATTATCAACACCCAGAATCTTGTAGTAATCGGTGTTGGACATCTAGTCATCCTCTTTATGCAGAAGCCTGGAACAGCCTAATAAGTTATGATATATGTGGTAAATATAACTTAGTGTCTTACAATGTCAAGGAAATATCAGGCTTCTAACCCTTCTGAGCGTGAGGCAAACAGGTCCTCGGTTTAGTCGCTTCGGTAGCGGTCATACGTTTACGGGCTGTTGCCCAAATAGCTGTCCAGACAACATTCAGGGAACCGCCAGGG
>CP070769.1:1707295-1711065 GCA_020347085.1 Desulfobacterales bacterium | reverse complement strand
GCTAAGATAACATCTGCATTTGAGCGGCCCTGAGAACACGGCTTGATTTGGCCGTTATGTGGGTGTCAAATGATATCTTGTGGTTCCATTGACCCGGTCAAAAGTGGATATTACTGTCTATCTATCAAGCATCAGGTCAGGTTCAAGATACTGCCATAAGGGGTCTCAAAATTAGAGGCCGAGAGACTTACCATTTCCAACTGCGACCTTTAAAAGGCAGCTTCAGCATGATTGCGCCACCAACTCCAAGGTCAATGATTCCAGCCCAAATTTTCGGTCTCTTCCTATGATGACATTACCTTCAATGCCAGCTTGCCAAAATTTGGCGCGATACCTTGCGAAAACTTATCATTTGGGTTATATTTTTTATAAGAACTTATGTGGTTGACCAGTTTCACGTTTGGTGAGCCTCTATTTTTCCCCATATTCTATGCGCAAGAAAGCGTGTTGTCCTTAGAAGAATTTCTGGCGTTCTATACCAAGAACCTGGTAAGAAGGTTGTGTCATGGACAGCAAGAAAGAACGAGTTGAGCAAAGACAATGTAAGCGGTATCGAGTCCGGGGCGATGCGGTTGTCATATTCAGGAGCCCTGATGTTGGTACGGGTCTACTAATAGATATCAGCATGGGCGGACTCACGTTTGATTGGGTTACAAGCCAAGTGCTACCAGTCCAAGCAACTAAAGTGGACATATGCCAGACAGGTTGTTCTTTTACTCTGTACGACGTACCGTGTCTAAGCATTTGGGAGCTGTCAGTCTATGAAAAACACCCGACTTCTTTACACAGGAAGCGATGTGGTGTGAAATTCGGAGAGCTGACAGAAAGCCAGAAAGCTCGGCTCAAATATTTCATCCAGAATCACACCACAGGTGAGGTGTAACCTCAATTGAGCGTAAACAAAATGAAGAAACATTGGATCATATTAAGATCAAACGACATTTTTGGCTTTGTTGGAGCTTTCTAAATGAGTACCGCTACCCAGAGAAGACTGATGACCGGAAACGATGCTGTGGTTGAGGGCCTGTGTTGTGCTGCTGGTGACAAGAGACGAATCGTATATGCAGGCTATCCAATTACACCGGCATCTGAGATCGCCACCCGGGCCTCTGTGATTGTTCCCAGGCGCGGAGGTGCCTTTATACAGATGGAAGATGAAATTGGGTCGATACAGGCGGTCGCAGGTGCCGGGCTTGCCGGCGCCATTGCAGTTACGGCTACGTCAGGCCCTGGTTTCAGCTTGATGTCTGAGGGCTTCGGCTTTGCGGCCATGATTGAGTCGCCCGTAATTTGTATCAATGTCCAACGGGGAGGTCCTTCCACGGGTATGCCAACATGGATGGGACAAGGGGATATGATGCAGGCAAGATGGGGCACCCACGGAGACAGACCTGTGATCGTCTTGGTTCCGAACTCTGTTCAGGAGACCTTGCTCCTTACTTATGATGCCTGCAAGCTTTCTCAGAAGTATCTGGTCCCAGTGGTCTTGATGCTGGATGAGATCATAGGGCATATGGAAGAACCGATCACTATCCCTGAACTTCCGCCTGTGCCGCAGGATCCGGATATTCAGATCATGGGCCAAGGGCACCGGTTCCATCGGACCGGTCTTACCCACGACCTCGAAAGGCATCTTCCAAGGATTAATCCTGATAGCCAAGAAAAACTGGTTCGATACTTACTCGATAAGGTCAAGAAGGACGCGCGAAAGCTTGTCAGGTATGAAACTTTCGGGGCGATCAAGGATGCTGAAGTCATCATCATTTGTTACGGTTCCGAATCAAGATCGGTGAGGGCAGCTGTCAAGAAGGCACGGAGAAAGAAGGTGAAGGTTGCCATGGTTCGACTCATTGCAGCCTGGCCGTTCCCTGTGGATTTCATTCGAAAGCTGGATACGAAGAAAAGGGTATTTCTTGTGGCTGAGATCAATGCCGGGCAGATGAAAATAGAAGTTGAACGCTACGTTAAGAAAGGGACGGTTCAGGGTTTAAACCTGATGGGGGGCAGAATCCATACGCCTGGCGAGGTCTTGGAGGCTATTTACCCTAACGTTGCATAAACAACACGCCGAGACTATAAAATAAACAATGATGCTATCCAGTTATGCCGGTTTTGAAGTTTATCGAGAGAATCACTTCTGGTGATATCATTGCACATTGTTTCAATCGGCCTGTTGTTTACCCTTCGGGAAAGCCGATGATACCGCATCTCCTGTGTTGCCAAAGGTTCGCAATAGCATACTATGGCTTCACCTTTGGCGCCTTGGATCTCCGGCATCCTCGACTTTTGCAACGTTAGGGTTGAGTCATTGGTCGCTCGCCATTAGGAGAGGACTCTTTGCGACTATCTGAAGCAACGGACAACCGACCAATAACCAATAACGAATGACGAATAACCAATGACCACTGACCGAATAGAGGAGTCAAAGATGGAGATCGACCAGCACCCTTATGGTGATATCCTCAGAAAAGAGATGATGCCCAACATTTGGTGTTCGGGCTGCAGGATAGGAAGGATCAAGAATACCTTCATAGAGGCTATTCAACAGCTCGGATACGACCCGGACAAGTGTTCAGTGGTGTCTGGTATCGGGTGTTCCTCACGCATCGCAGGCTACCTGAACCTCGACACCATTCACGCTACCCACGGCCGCGCCATTCCCACGGCCCTTGGGGTTAAGCTGGCGAATCCTGAACTAAAGGTATGTGTGATGGGGGGCGATGGAGATATCCTCGGCATTGGTGGGAATCATTTTCTAGCCCTGGGCCGACATGGTCACGACGTAAACGTATATTGTATGAACAATTACGGATACAGCATGACAGGTTTTCAGCACGGCCCCACCACGCCACTCGGGGCACGTACCGTTACCACATCGGGTGGTAATCCTTACTCACCGGTTAATCCTGTGGCTGTGGCCCTGGCAGCCGGGTATACCTTTGTAGCGCGTTCTACGTCAGGCCACCCATATCACCTCATCGATTGCATGGTCTCGGCCATGAAAAACAGGGGCCCGAGTTTTATTGAGATACTGGTACCTTGCATGCTGTATGAAAGGCGCAACAAGATCAAGTCCCTTGAGGCCCTGTTTCTGGAGAAGGCCCAGATCAAAGAGACCCTGAGTAAAGAGGACATCGACCAGAGCGACTTCATGAAGCGGATCAGCTTGGGCATCTTTAGAGACGCCCCTGTCCGAGAAAGGCCGCAATTGAGTCTGGTCAAGTCGACAAAAAAGGCCGCTGCCAAGAAATTCAACATAAAATTCACATCCAGAGATAGTGGTATCAAATATATGCAGATTAGGATGGAGGGGACCGGCGGTCAAGGGATCGTCCAGGGCGGAAAAACCCTGATCCTGGCGGCTATGAATATGGACCCCAAGCTGAGCAGCACCCTGACGAAGCGATACGGCCCTGAGATGAAGGGGGGAAGCTGTGTGACGGACGTGCTCCTTTCCTCTCAGCCGATTGATTATCCCTTTGTGGGGATTCCGGATCTTCTTCTGATGATGTCCGACATTGTCGCCAAGGAGCGCGACGGCAAGGTGCTTATCAACAGCAAGGGTACAATCGTGGCAGATGAGTCGATGGTCGATCTTCATCTGCTCGAGAACCTCCCCAAGACTGTCAAGGTTTTTAAAATGCCGGCAACGCAGATTGCTCGTGAGAATTTCAGGGTTGTTGTCGCCAACAATGTTCTGATGGGTTTTGTTTGCAAAGTCACACCATTCATTGACAAGAACTGTCTGAAAGCGGCGATCCTAAAGTCTG
>CP070769.1:1701053-1707195 GCA_020347085.1 Desulfobacterales bacterium | reverse complement strand
TTGTGTCGGCAAACCGATTTCATCATAGCTGTTTCTGAAGCCGGAAAGCCCGTCAACATCAAGAAGGGGCAGTTTTTGGCACCGTGGGACGTGGAGCATGTTATAGAAAAAGTAATTTCTACGGGTAATCGTAAGGTCCTGGTGACCGAACGGGGTATAAGTTTTGGTTACAACAATCTGGTGGTTGACTTCCGGGGCCTGGCAATCCTGCAGGATTGTGGATGGCCGATCATATTTGACGCAACCCACAGCGTTCAGCTTCCGGGAGGCGCAGGAAAAACTTCAGGCGGACAAAGGGAATTTGTGCCCCTAATGGCGCGTGCTGCTGTGGCTGGCGGTGTAGACGGGATTTTCATTGAGGTTCACAAGGATCCAGAATGTGCCCTTTGTGATGGTCCCAACTCCGTATCGTTGGATGGCGTGAGGCCGCTTCTAAGGAAGCTGAAGGCCATACGCAACGTATTGCCATCCGAGTAGTAGCCTGCGTAGAGAGTTGTAAATGTCAAGAGCCAAGACAGTCGTTTATTGTTTGTTAGTGCTGACAGTTGCTGGGATCGGGATTGGGTTAGCGGGTTATCTTCGTCTCGGTGAGGAGCCCGAGGCCTTGCATTCGGTCTTGCCAAAAGACTGTGATGTGAGCCTGAATCGTGTTCACCATGTGGCAACGCGAGACGGCGTTAAGGAATGGACGCTTGATGCTGAGTCGGCACAGTACCACAAAACAAACAATAAGACCGTGTTCAAAGATATTCTTGCCACTTTTTTTCTTGAGGATGGCAACACCATTCGTCTTAGCAGTCGAGATGGGGTCCTTTTAACCGATACCAAGGATATGGAAGTCTGGGGGGATGTGGTCGCACGAAGCGGGCCATATGAGCTGAATACTGACAAGCTGTGTTACAAATACGAGAGCCACACCATGTTCACGGAGTCACCGGTTATTATAAAGGGGAATGGCATGGAGATTATAGGAGACCGCATGGCTTTTGATCTTCAAACAGAGCAAGTTGTGGTGTGGGGAAGAGTGAAGGCTGTGTTTGAAAGATTCACCCTTTAATCGTGCAGGACATGGATTGGCTTAGCAGAATCAGGGGCTTTGTTATGAAGAGGCTGGACGACATGAAACGAGGTGTGCTGATTGTTTTTCTGTGCCTCCTGTTTCCGTCTGCACTTGTCCTAGCCGAATCCCAGATGACAGGTTCCGAACAAGATGGGAAAGCTGAGACTGCCATACGCATTACTGCGGATAGGCTGGAATCAGACCATAAGATGAGCCTCGTGGAGTTTTCAGGAAACGTCACGGCTACAGAGGATGATGTTGTTATCACGGCTGATCGCATGAAGGTTTTCTATAAGTCTGGTGGAGATATGTCGCCACGGGCGGGTACGATCGAGAAGATTGTCTCTGAAGGCAATGTCAAGATTGTTTTTGATAATGAGACCAAAACAGCTGTGGCGGACAAGGCGGTTTATTTGGCTGACCAAAAGGTGTTGGAACTGAGCGGAGGCGACCCGAGGGTATGGTCTGGGAAGAACATAGTCCGGGGGAAAAAGATCACGCTGTTTCAAGCTGAAAATCGAAGTCTGGTGGAAGGAGCCGGCGAAGACCAGGTGGAGGCTACCCTCTATGTGAAAAAAGGGGGTGGCTTGACTAAGTAATGGCAAGATTACTGGCTGAGGATTTAGTCAAGATTTACCGAGGCAAACGTGTGGTTGACTCGGTGACGCTTGAAGTAGAAAGCGGGCATGTTGTGGGACTCCTTGGCCCCAATGGGGCTGGAAAGACCACAACTTTTTATATGATCGTTGGACTCATTAGGGCCGACAGCGGAAAAGTCTTCCTCGATGGGGAGGACATGACTTCCTTCCCTATGTACCTTAGGGCACGCAAGGGGGTTGGATACCTTCCGCAAGAGGCTTCGGTGTTTCGAAAGTTGACTGTGGAAGACAACATCTTGGCGATTTTGGAAACACTTCCTCTGACACGCCTTGAGCGACACAATAGACTTCGGGAACTCCTTGAAGAATTGAATATCGGGCACTTAGCAGGACAAAAGGCTTATACCCTGTCGGGTGGAGAACGGCGCCGTGTGGAGATCACGCGAGCCCTTGTAACCACGCCCTTATTTATTCTCCTTGATGAACCTTTTGCCGGCATTGACCCTATTGCCGTGGCTGACATACAAAAGGTGATCGCACAGCTTAAAGCGAGAGGGATCGGAGTCGTCATATCAGACCACAACGTAAGGGAGACCCTGGGGGTCTGTGACAGGGCGTATATTTTGAACGAGGGGGTTTTGATTGAATCAGGACCCCCAGAGGCTATCACCTCAAGCAGCCTGGCTCGAGAGGTCTATCTGGGAGAGGGCTTCAGGCTATAGGTCGGGAGCTCGGAGCCTTTCGGGCGGAACGGATACCGGACTATTTTTGTTTTTGCGGCCATCACACGGTCTGTGGCGACAAGATGGTTAGCTTTAGGTAAAAATGGAAATATCGACACTGTGAATGTGCAATGGCTTTAGAGCTCAGACAACAACTTCGCCTAACCCAGCAGCTGGTCATGACACCCCAGCTTCAGCAGGCCATCAAGCTTCTGCAATTGTCTCGGCTTGAATTGTTGGAGGTCATCCACCAGGAAATGGAAGAGAATCCGGTTCTTGAGGATGTGCCAGGAGAAATGCCTGTTGAGGATGATGCGCGTGCTGAGGCGACAGCCGAGCCCCCAGAGCCGCCTCCGTTAAAACCAGTTACCGTGGAGGAAACGGCTCGAACAGATATCGACTGGTCCACCTATTTGGAGGAATACAATGCCCCTGGGCCCGTCTATTTTGAAGCCGAGGAACGGGAACTTCCAGAATATGAGAATTTTCTGGCCCGGCGAGAGTCCCTGAATGAACACCTCAGGTGGCAGCTTTTGCTTTCCCTTCCAAGCAGTAAAGAGGAAAAGATTGGTAGTGCGATTATTGGAAACCTTAACAAGGATGGTTATCTTCGGGCTACTGTTGATGAGATTGCAAACCTGACTGAAACAGACCCAACAGAGGTGGAAAGCGTCTTGAGTAAAATGCAGTCTTATGACCCCGTGGGTGTGTGTGCTCGAGATCTGGGAGAGTGTCTACTGATTCAGATGAGACAGCTGGGGTTGGAAGACTTCATTGTGTTTCAGATTGTCCAAAATCACCTTAAGCATGTGGAGAATAAAAACTACAAGGCGATTGCCCGGGCACTGCGTGTCGGGCTTGATGATGTCCTGTCCGCTGTCGAGATTATTACCAGATTGGAGCCGAAGCCAGGCCGGGAATTCAGCGATGAAGAGCCCCAATACATTAGTCCGGATGTGTTTGTGTACAAGGTGGGCGATGAATTTGTAATTGTCCTGAACGAGGATGGTATGCCAAAGCTTCGTATCAGCTCTTTTTACAGGGAAGCTTTATATAATAGAGCACAGGAGTTCCCGAGTCATACAAGAGACTACATCCACAATAAGCTCCGGTCTGCGGTGTGGTTGATTCGTAGCATTCACCAACGTCAGAGGACCATTTACAAGGTAGTGGAAAGTATTATCCTTTTTCAGCGCGATTTTCTGGAAAAGGGGATTGCCCGTTTGAAGCCGATGGTACTGAGGGATGTGGCTGCAGACATTGGGATGCATGAATCGACAGTGAGTCGAGTTACCACGAACAAGTATGTTCATACCCCGCAAGGCATTTTTGAACTGAAGTTCTTTTTCAATAGTTCTATTTATCGATTTGACGGACAGGCGGTTGCTTCAGCAAGCGTTAAGGAAAAGATACGGCAGATTATTGAATCTGAAGACCCCGAGAAACCTTATAGTGACAAGAAGATGGTTGACATTTTGAAGTCTTCAAACATCAATATAGCGCGCAGGACGGTTGCCAAATACCGGGAGATGCTCGGCGTTCTGCCGTCTAACAAACGTAAAAAGGTACAGGGAGGCCAATCAGCATGCAAACGTCGGTGACTTTCATCAACCTCGATCCCTCAGAGACATTGAAAACATATGCATGTGAGAAGTTGGATCGATTTGACAAGTACGTAGAGAATCCTGCTAAAGCAAACGTGGTACTAACCGTGGAGAAATTTCGTCATGTTGCTGACATCAACATTAGCGCGGATGGTTTCGTTGTAAATGGTCATGAGGAAACCTCTGACATGTATTCGGCCATAGATATGGCCTTGGACAAGCTTGAAAAGCAGATTATAAAAAATAAGAAGAAATTTAAGAAACGTCGCTCAACAGCTGCAAGGTCTAAGATGTTACGATATCAAGAGGCAGAGGCAATGGCACCCGGGGATCTGGGTCAAGAGACGCCGTCTCGCGTTGTAAGAATCAAGAACATCGATTATAAGCCAATGGACGTTGATGAAGCGGTTTTGCAGATGGACCTGGTCAAGGACAGTTTTTTGGTCTTTACCAATGCCCAGAGCGAAGAAGTCAATGTGTTGTACCGTCTTAAAGACGGCAATTACGGATTGATTAGGCCTAGTTCATAAACGGGTTGACCGGGTCGCTTCCCGGACGCGAAGCGCTGCCGTTAGGTAGAAGCCCCGCCCTTCAGAGCGGGGGAACTTCACTCTTGGCAGGATTGAGTCGTTTATGAAATAAACAGCTTCTTGGATTTACTGATTTTCTGACGTTTGTTGGGCTGAGGACTCTGTGAACTGAAGCGGCGGAGTAAAACCAACAAACCGGATATTTAACATGAGAATATTAGACATTCTGAAAGAAGAGACCATCATTTCTGAACTGCATGCCACCGACAAGAAAGGTGTTTTGGAAGAGCTCACGGCCCCCGTGGCACAGACCTCAGGGGTGAACCAGGAGGAAATGGTTCGCGTACTTATGGAGCGTGAGCGTCTTGGCAGCACCGGCATTGGGGATGGCATCGCTATCCCCCACGGAAAGCTGAAGTCTCTCGAGTCGTTGTTGGTTGGCTTTGGAAGAAGCCACAAGGGCGTTGACTTTGAAGCCATCGACGGCAAACCTGCCCACCTCTTTTTCCTGTTGATGGCCCCCGAAAATTCGACAGGCGCTCACCTGCGTATGCTTGCCAGGATATCCCGCTTACTCAAAGACAGCAGCTTTAGGCAGCGGCTGATGACTGCTGCTGACCGACGTAAGCTCTACATGGTAATCGCCGACGAAGACAATGAATTTTGAAGGTGGGCTGGATCGGTCTGAATGCGTCTTCCAGATGAATGAGCCATGCGTTGGGACCTTTGCGAAACGTCCAACCTTAATTAAGCGTAAGCAAAATGAAGAAACATTGGAACGTATTGAAATTAAGCTAGATTTCCGGCTCTGTTTCGAATTTTGTACCTCCTGGACCAGTGGAATATGATTCTTCTGTTGGATCTTCATTTTGTTTACCCTTCCCGCTTTTGGCGGGGTGATACCCCATCTCCCGCGTTGTCAAGAATTCGTCCCGCGTATGTTGGCGGGAATCCAACCCTGACGCCTTGGATCTGGAGCGTCCTTCACTCTCGCTCGATTAAGGTCCGGTTTTCGTCAAGATCAAGGACCATTCCGCAGCAGCGAAGAACCAGGCCGTCCACAGAGCCGACGGGAATGGATGGTGCGAACCAAGGGGAAAGTTTGGCGTTGAAGATGGCCTATACCAGCTTGAGATGAGGCAGTCTGCGGGAATCTGAGTTTGGCAAGGAGATTAGGCAAAAGTGTTTTTTTTGAGAAGGTCTCGCCTTCCAGCTAGTGTGGTGTCCCACGAGTTCGTTACAAAAATATGGTTTTGCCATCAAGCCATTTTCCTTGCTCCGTGAGCATTTTCGGGACGTCAGCTTCGTTCCGCTAAATCATAAAAACTCGGGCCTAAGGCCCTCAAACAGTTTATGATTTCTTACGCTGCACTCAACTGACGCCTCATTCCGAAAATGCTCAATGTCGCTCGGAAAAGGCTTTCGGCTTCAGCATAAGTAATTAAACTTATTCGTGGGACGAGACACTATTTACAGGGGGCCCTACTGACATCGTTGAAACGAGGAAAGATTGTCATCATTACCGGGCTTTCCGGTTCCGGAAAGAGTACGGCTATAAAGGCACTGGAGGACGTGGGGTTTTTCTGTGTGGATAACCTGCCGGTCGCACTTTTGCCAAAGTTTTTAG
>CP070769.1:1698290-1700953 GCA_020347085.1 Desulfobacterales bacterium | reverse complement strand
GTTCGATACCATTTGCCACTGACGAGCAGGATGAGGATTGACCTGCCTCAAAAAGGATGTCCCCTGGCGGTTCCCTGAATGTTGTCTGGACAACTATTTGGGCAACAGCCCGTCAAGAAGTTAAAGATTAACTGACTCCAGTCTTCTAGAAAGAAACTCTACCTGCTTCTGCACGGGTCCCTGCTCTCGAATGAGCCTTTCCACAGCACCGACGGCATGAAGGGTCGTGGCATGATAGCGATTAAAGCTTCGGCCAATCGTCTGAAGAGACTTGCCTGTGTAACGCCGCGACAAGTACATGGCAATTTGTCTTGGCTGGGCAATGCTCCGTTGACGGGAACGGGACAGGAGTTCCTCCATGCTCATCTTGTAATACTTGCACACGAGCTTTTGAATGCTCGCTATAGTGATCTCCTGAGACCTTCGTGCAATATTCCTCACAACGCTTTCAGCCAGCTTAACGTCTATGGGCAGCTTGAGAAGCGAAGCCTTGGCCGCAACGCCGATTAACCCGCTTTCGAGTTGTCTTACATTCTGGGTGAGCGCGGCCGCAAGATACTCAACGACGTCTTTTGGGATCTTAAGCGATTTTGAGGCGGCCTTCTTCCCGATAATGCGCACTCGAGTCTCATAATCGGGTGACTCTATAGTCGATATGATACCGGAAGACAGCCGCGACGCAAGCTTTCCGTCCAGCTTTGGAATGTCATCAGGCAGATGGCTGCTTGTAAAAATAAGCTTTTTGCCTGCCGTAAGTAAGGCGTCAAGGGTATAACCTAGCTCGCACTGAGTTTTCTCTTTGCCACTCAGGAACTGGACGTCTTCTAGAAGCAACACATCGCACTGCCTCCGATACCTCTCCTTGAATTGCTCAATGTTGTCCTGCCGGAGCGCTTGAACCATGCCATTGGTAAAATCCTCGGCCGTCACGTAGCAAACGCGCAAGGTGGAATTCTCATTCAGGACATGATTCCCGATGGCCTGAGAAAGATGACTCTTGCCGAGGCCCGTCTGTGACAAAAGAAACAGGCTGTCCCGGTAACCATCCCCTCCGCAAGCTGTAGCCAAAGCCGCTTCATAGGCAAAACTGTTGCACGAGCCCACAACAAATTGCTCAAAGGTAAAGTCTTTGTGAAAAAGCGTTGGCGCGTGTTGCCCCTTTGAAACGCGGGGAAGAGGAAGTTGCTCTTCGTCTTGATGATAACCACCATAATCACTATGCCATTCCAAGACCTCTAAGGTAATCCGGCAACTGATCTCCCAGACCCTTTTAACCTCTGCCTTGATCAGGTCGATATAATGATTCATGACCCACTTCCTGGCAAAGGTGTTGGGGCAACCCAAGACAACCTCATCATCCCGAAGGTCTATCAACTCCAAAGGTTCAATCCAGACCATAAAGGTATGGTGTGGTAGCTTCTTGTGGATTTGGGTTTTGACCTGGTTCCAGGCAGATTTCATGAGGCTACCTTAAGAGACCCTGTGGCACAACACAAGGCCACAGGCTGCCAGACAAGAGTTCGAAATAGGACATAGATTCTACCAATCTACGCAGGCCCCTTAGCAAGGTAAGGTTCGGCGAAAAAGTGCAATTTTGTTGGATTTTGACCAGATATGAGAGAAATATCTTTCTCTATTCCATAAGGTATGCAGGATCTAAAACATCGCTCAGGGCTTGTCAAATCGAAAGGGCTGGAGTCTTGCACAGTTCGTGAAATACTTTTCAACATCTTATAACAAGCCAATATCATTATACTATAGACAACGGTTTTCTAAAAGGCCCTACAATTCAACCTTTCCCAAAATCACGATTTTATTCCAGTATTCTAAAGTCTTGGCAGATTTCACTGACATTTTTCAACACCCCTCCTTTCTCAACGTAGCTCATTTTTTCTCCGTTTTTTTTCTATTTTCTCGAAATTATACTGGAGGTCCGAGTTTACTGCGTAACGCTTTGTTTTTACCGGAATAAAAATTTTTTGAGCGGTATTTCGGGCATTGAACAACACGCCAAATCCCTGGAACCGGACATATTTGACTTTTGCAGGCGAAGCTTATAGCTAGTCCCTATCCATCTGGGATGCTGGATATATAAAGATGGTCTCGCGTCAAAGGTGTCTCTGAAAAACCGCGCTACGTGCAGGGCATAGGGTACATGGCAAAAACGTTCTTCTGTGAACGCCTTGCGCCTTGGGCTCTACGCCAGGTGCTCTCAAGCCATCACTCCGGTATTCCGTTTCTCCAACACGCGATGTAGTAAACCAGCGATGAAAAAGATAGACAAACGACCCATCATAGGGATCACTATGGGGGATCCTGTTGGAATCGGGCCAGAAATCATCTCAAAAACCCTTATAGAAGGGTCGCTTTATGAGACCTGCCGTCCATTGGTTCTTGGTGATGTGGGGGTGATGGCAACCACAAACAAGTGGCTGAAAACGGGGCTTGCGATTCGCTCAGTGGATGTTCCTGAGGCTGGACTCTACCAATCAGGTCATATCGACGTCATAGGGCTCTCTGACCTCGACTGCAGTAACTTGCAATACGGCCATCCTACCCAAGAAACCGGCCGCGTTATGATGTCATACGTTACTCAGGGTATTGACTGGGCCATGGAAGGGCGCATCCACGGTATGGCGACCTGCCCCATCAACAAGTTGGCC
>CP070769.1:1692744-1698190 GCA_020347085.1 Desulfobacterales bacterium | reverse complement strand
ATGCTCTCCTGCCGGCCCTATGACCACAGCCCCCGCCCGAAACCGCTTATCGCTCTTTTTCCTGGCGAACCTCTTAACCGCTTCATCTTCACTCTGATGGGTATCCATCCCCCACAGGCCAACTGCTTCATGAAAAGTCACGCCTTGGGGGTCAACCACCAAGACCGCAGGAGCATTGCACTTTCCCCTGATGACGACTGCATCATAGCCTGCGGCATCCATGGCCTCGGGGACTCGCCCTCCTGCATACGATTCAGCATAGAAGCCGGTCTGGGGAGACTTTGAAAAAACGCCATATCTGGACGAACCCCAAACCAGGCTGCCACAGGCAGGTCCGGTGGAAAAGATCAAGTGATTCTCTGGGCTGAAGGGGTCAACCATAGGCGGGTTCAGGGTGAGGAGGAGATGGGATGCCAGGCCCTTTCCGCCCAGAACTCCACTGAGGACCTTCCTGTCAGGGATTTCAACACGAAAGCGTTTGTGCGTGAGGTCTACGAATAAGATGCGGCCATAAAACCCGTGCATGGATTACTCCCTATCAGCGCCTGACCAGCCCGCGACCCTCAGGGAGAAGGGGAGGTCTGACCAATATGCTGCCCGTTTCTCTTACTCAGAAAAGACCATGCTGGCAAAAGTGACGCAACCCCATCCCTGCTCATCACGCCACTGAGAATACTTCAAGAGCCGTCCTTCCCTGGCTGTTACAATGCCGAGCAAGGTATAAATGGCAGAAAGCCCGCAGATATTCCGCTGGTTTCCGTCCTTTGCAATACTTTGCCAGAAACCTTCCATGTCAAGGGCCTCAATAGACTTTAAAGTCTCTAGATCAGCAGTTCGTATGTCGGTCAAGTCACCAGGTGAGACATGGCGCTCAGCGCCAAACTGGGGCCCAATATGGGAAAGATCAACGCTTGCCATCAAACATACCTGCCTGCTTGAGGTCGCGATAGTCTTCTTTACGCCGTTGATGAAATCACGAACCCTGGCATCTTGAATAGGTGTGATTCCCTGAGCGATGAACCGTTCAAAACCGCCACACAGTAAGGGTACAATCTTCACGTCGTTGTCTGGATACAAATATTTCAGCCATATTGTCTGAAGTTCGACGGAATGCTCATTGCGATGATAAAACTCCCCAGCAAGCAGGTCTTGGTCGCAATGTTCAATTAATGCCTAAACAAAATCCCTATCCGTATCCATCAATCCCAGTGGCGTTTCAAACGTTTTGGGTGTGACAGAAAAAAAAGGTTCGCCGGCCATATGGTTGACGCCTAGAACGACAAAGGTGGCTGCGTCATCAAGGGCTTCTATAGCCCTGTATCCCCACGCGTAACACGGCCCGCCTCTCATGTAATCAATATGGGGGAGCATGACACCTTTGATGCTTCCAGGGGAAATTTCTAGAGGCACATCCCCCGGGCCGTCAGGCAGTCTGTAGTACGAGGCGATCTCGCGTCTGAGGTGGGTGGGTTCGTACTGCGGTGTGTCGCCCTTGTGCGGGAAGGGACGTGTAGCAGCCCGTTTGAACTCGGTCATCAGTTTTTGGACATGGGCCTCAAATCGCTCTCCTTCCAACAAGAGGTTTCTGTCCAGGTCGTGAATCACTTCTTGTATGCGCTCTGAAAAGAGGAGGTCTCCAAATCTGCGCATATAGGCGGTTTGGATATCCCGAACAGAGTTTTTGCCGTTTAGCATAGATGCGATGAAGAAGACTTGCTCTGGTATGACAACTGTATTTTCGGCAAGACCGGTTGTATCCTTCAAACAGATCATCCTTTTACCCGAATACATGACAGGACATGCATTAACAGGCCTCATCTTAGGGTATTTCATGCACACCTCAACGTCGTATTAATAGTCTTCGCTTAACAAATGAATGTTTCCTATGCGGACCCGGCGGATACCAGCGTTTTTTGCCGTCTCCTGGCAACGCAGGGCGTGTTTTCGAGAGGTCGTGGGCAGATCTCGTAGATAAAAACTGGGATAGAAAGCCAGCAGGCTGTATGGAATCTCCGGGTTTAGACTGCTGATATACTGGGCTATGGCGTGTACCTCTTGCTTATCTATATAACCAGGGACTAACAGGGTGCTGGCGATCAAGAAAGGGGGATCAGGCCGCCCTGGTATCCATTCACTCAATTGCTTGAAATTTTCCAAGGTCTTTTCATTTGAAACACCACATAGCGCCGTGTGTAGCCTATTATCCCAAGCTTTAAGGTCGAACTTTACGCACCCGCCAGATCTTAAAGAGACCCCTGCCATCATGTTCAGATAACGCTCCTGGAGGGCTCCATTAGTTTCCCAGCATATCCTGAGAATACGATCAGGGTTTCTCTTCATTGCAAGCCTTGATGCCTTTAATGCATGCAGGATTTGCGAGCCAGGATCTCCTCCGAAGTAACAGATGCAGCTGGTTGTGTCGTCAACAGCGGATGCAAGCGCCTTTGCGTGGAGCTTGCCAGGGGCAAAGGTTGCTTCTTTGAAATGGTAATTCTGGCAATACAAACAATTGAACGAACACGCATGATAAAATACCGCCAGATTCTTGTATCCGTATTCAGGGCCTTTTACATTGGCGTAGCGTGGATAACCGCAGCCCGTGCCGGCTGGACAGACAAAATCAGCTACGCAATTGGTTGGCAGTGAGTCATAGTAATAAGAGAGCTTTCCCTCGTGGGGCCTTCCGCCGCCTAACTTTCCGTGCCTGACATGGCGTACACCGCAAAAGCCGGTTTGGCCATCAGAGATTTGACACTGATGGTGACATAACGGACAGGGCCGTCCGCTGTCGTTACGGGGAGGTTTGGTGGGAATGCCATAGCGCGAGCGGCTCTTGGCGTGGACCTTGGCAATCTCCGGCGCGATTTCAGAGAAGTGATGGCGGATGCAGTCGGCACAGAATCCAATAACATCCGAGATAGTTTGAGCAGATTTTTCACAATGTCGGCAAGTTCCCATAAAGTGCGGGGCCGTTCCCTCTATTTTCCCTGAATGTCGACGATCTCACGTTCCGTTCCCGGGGCAAACGCCACCGCCGCTCACCGCATCTGCCCCTTCTACCAAGGAGCCTTGGACAATCACCTCAAAAGAAAAAGAGAGTGCCTCAGGCACCAGCGTGGAGAGCTTCCCAGCGTGGAAAGCTTTTCACTGATCCTGAAAAGCCCGTGCTTTTTGTGAAGCCTCCCCGCTAAAGGTCGGGGGTTCTGCCTTGCGGCAGCACTGCGTGTCCGGGGAGCGCGCCGGTCAACGTTCTCGACAATATTGAGAAGGCTCTCAGCAACAGCCAGTTCATGCATTAATCCAGGAATCCCTCCTGAATGCTGATTGCACTGTTCTTACGAACCGTGTCCAGGAATGCCGCCATGACCCTTTGACGTTTCTCGAACAGAAGGCTGGTCATGATTCCCGATTTCTCCCCCTCGAATTCCTTTAGATCTGCCTCCTTTCGAGCCTCAATCTGCAGCACATAATATCCTCGCCTCCCCTTGATCACATCATCTGGAAGGGGTTTTGATTGACTCAGTGCGAAGGCCGTCTCCTGAAAATCCGGCTCCACTCCTATCTCGGGTATCGCTCCGGACCGCTTGAAAAAACCCGTCGTCTCTGCCTTCAGCTTTCGGCTCGCAGCGGCCGTTACAAACGCTACCCCGTCTTTAAGGTCATTCAAAAACTCCTCAGCCTCCTCTTTGGCCAGATCATTTCTTTTTTCCTGGATCAGGTCTTGTCTGACCTCTTTTTCAACGCTCTTCAGCTCTGGAATTATGGCTGGCTGCTTGGCGATCAGCTGAAGTATGTAGTAACCGTCTGAGAGTTCAAGGGGCTCACTGACCTCGTTCTCATCGAGAGCAAAGGCTGTTTTGGCGAACTTTCTGGCCTCTACGATTCCTTTAATGGGCCCTTTTTCAGAAAAGAATTCGGTCTCATGGACCTTGAGTTGATTGGTTTTGGCCACGCCTGATATATTGCCAGCCCCATAACAAGCCTCGAAGATCTCCTCTGCTCGGTCAAAGGCAAGTGTTCTGGCTGCATCTTTCACGAGTTTGTTGCGAATCTGGTCAGCGACCTCCGCCAGGGCGGGCTCTTTGGCTTCTTCAATCGCCTCCACCTTGATAATATGCCAGCCAAAAGGGCTTCTGATAGGTTCACTGATCTTACCCACCTTCATGGCAAAGGCAGCATCCGAGAAGGGTTTTACCATGCGGTCTCTTGTAAAAAATCCCAGATCGCCTCCGTTGTTTCGGCTCCCCGGATCATCAGAGTACTTCCTGGCCAGCTCGCCAAAGTCTGTGCCAGACCTAGCCTCTTTTAAGACATTCAGTGCCTTGTTCCGAGCCTCTTTGATCGATTTTGGCTCGGCATTCGACCCCAGGTTGAACAGGATGTGGCGTGCTCTGACTTTCTTAGGCGTGGCATACTCTTGCTTGTTGAGTTCAAAATAGGTGTCGACTTCTTCCTCAGCAACCTTTGCCTTATCTTCAAACGCCTCGAAATCGAGAAGCAGGTACTGGATCTTTACTTGGGGAGGTATCTCATATGCCTTTTCGTGTTCGGAATAATAGGCCTCCGTCTCTTCTGAGGTCACCTCGACGTTGTTGTAAGAGGAAGGTTTGAAAACCACATACTTGACGCTCGTTTCCTCTTTAAGCCACTTATGAGCCTCGAGGGCCTCGCCCTCTGATACCTTGATACTCCCGAGGATGCAACTTTCAAGTTTTTCCATAAGCAATTCATATCTCTTGTTTTCCTCATACATCTCAGGTGTCATCCGGTTGTTCCGCAGGACCCATTCATATAACTGTGGGTGAAAGCGACCTTCCCTCTTGAAGGCCGGCACCTGCTGGATCGCCTGGAGTAATTCCCCGTCGGTCACGCGGAAGTTGAGCCGGGTCGCTTCCTGCAAAAGAAGCTGGCGGTCGATAAGTTGATTCAACGCCTGTTTTCTGAGATTAAGACTTTGCATGAGTTTTTCGTCCAAGGCATTGCCAAACTGTTTTCGGTAAGCTTGCATCATCTGATCATAAGCGCCTCGGAATTCTTCAAGAACAATAGGTGCTCCATTGACAACCGCGATTCGGTTACCTCTCTGAGCCCGATAGTTCCACCCGTACCAGAAAACGAAAACTACAATAATAGCCCCCAAGGCCACTTTGATCAGCCAGGACTGGGCGTGTTTTCTCATCAAAGAAAGCATAATGACCTCACTTAGTGCATGCGAAATGCGGAATACGGATTTCAGTATTGCTCAATACAAAATACCTCCCGGCACAAATAATTTCCCATCGCCAATGGGCTTTTTTCTATTAGCACCAAAGCGTGCCATCGTCAACGGGCCTTCAAAAATGAGTGGCAACCAAACAGAGGTGGGGCTTTATAAGAATGACAGAGGCAGGAACCGCGTTGTCAGGAGGTTAGCCGGTTCCATCAATTTCTCTGTGGCATATGGTCT
>CP070769.1:1689761-1692644 GCA_020347085.1 Desulfobacterales bacterium | reverse complement strand
ATAGCATATCTGGCGATAGATATACATGCCAGGCTCTGTGAGAGACAAAAAAGGACAGATTCTCAAATGGTTTTGTCATTCCATCCGAATATCGTGGGCCACAAGAACATCCTTTGTGCAGGCCGCCTCCCAAATGAGGAGGATCGGGCCGCTATTTGCCGGGCCCAGGCCGTCATTCTGCCCCAGGGGTGCAGTGGGGACCTTTACAGAATGAGCCGCAAGCATTGCCGTCATGTCTTTCCAAACTATGACGCCCGCTTTGATTTCCCAGGTAAACTCGGCCAGGCCCGGCTATTTCAGAAGCTGGGAGTTGCTTTTCCCCGCACCTTCCCCTTTGAGACCGTCTCTGAGTACGATGAACATTTTGGGGAAGAAGCCCATGGCCCCATTGGGTTTCCCTGCGTTTTTAAATCCGACTGGGGCGGCGAGGGGGAAGGTGTCCTTCTGATTAGGGCGTCCGGGGATCTGGAACAGGCTCTGGCAAGGGCCCGTGACGATGAGCAAAGTGGACGGAAAGGGTTTTTACTTCAGGAATACATTCCATCCGAGGGTCAGAGCCTACGGGTTGCGGTCATTGGAGATCAACTGTTCAGTTACTGGCGTATCCAGCAAGATCCTTCACAGTTTCTAAGCAGCTTAAAAGCCGGAGCCTTCCTTGAACATGAAGCAGCCCCCGAGCTTCAGCAGATAGGCAGGGATGCTGTAAAAGCGTTCTGTGCGAAGACCGGTGTCAATCTTGCGGGCTTTGATCTCCTCTTTTCCCACGAGGCAAAAGCCCCCTCGCCGCTGTTCCTTGAAATCAACTATTTTTTTGGCAGACGAGGCTTGGGGGGGTCGCTGAATTACTATGAGCTCGTTGACAAGGCGGTGAGAGCCTGGCTGAAAAGCGTAGGTCTAAGCCTTTGAACCGCAAAAGCGAGCCTTAATCCCCCGGCTTGTTGGGGGGATCTTCAACTCTTGGTGTGAGGCGCCCCTTTTGCAACTCTTTTCCGTCTCGTGGACATAGAAGACGGCGCGGCGCGACGTGATTTTCTCCTTTTCCGCCGTGGACGAGGGAGTCTCGCTCGGTCTTTCTCGTACCAACCGTCTTCGGCCCATGCAACATTGATCTTTTCTCCGATAAGTTTTTCTGCCGCTTCCAAATGATATACGTAACGCTCACAGGCAAGTGTGATAGCCTTTCCGCTTTTACCTAGTCGACCCGTTCGTCCGATGCGGTGGACATAGTCTTCAGGGTCCTGGGGGACATCGTAATTGATGACAATGTCGATGTCTTCTACGTGGATGCCCCGAGAGGCCACGTCCGTAGCAACCAAGATCTTCACCTCCCCCGCCTTGAACCGTTGCATGATTTTCAAGCGCTTTTTCTGGTCGACCGTGCCAGTGATCCCGACCGCTGCAAACCCGTTGTCCTTCAGCTTGCGTGTAAGCATCTCAACACCGATTCGTGTATTGGCGAAGATAAGGAGGCGATTCCATCTTTCGCGATTCAAAAGACCGAGCAGAAGGTTCAGCTTCACATTGTTGCCCACGTGGTACAGAACCTGGTCAATCTCTTCCACGGTAATCTTTTGAGGGTCCGCAGAAACTTCTTCCGGGTTGTTCATGTATGCATACGCAAGTTCCATAACCGCGTATGAAAGGGTGGCAGAAAAAAGCATGGACTGCCGTATCGTATAACGAGGTAACCGTCTGAGAATAAACCGAAGGTCCTGGATAAAGCCCATGTCAAAGAGACGATCTGCTTCGTCAATAACCAGAATACGCACATTCTTGGGGTTGAAGACCTTTTGCTTCATGTAGTCAATAAGACGACCTGGCGTGGCAACAACGATATCTGTACCGCTGCGAAGGGCCTTCTGTTGCTTCACGTAGTCAATGCCGCCGAAGACCGGCAGCACTCTATAGTCTGTATGACTTCCTAAAAGTTTGGCCTCCTCGCAGATTTGAACCGTAAGTTCTCGGGTGGGTGCAATAATCAGGGCGCGGGGGCCAGCGTCTTTCGCTCTGCGTTTTCTGATGAGGTGATCAAATATCGTGATGAGAAAGGTGGCTGTCTTGCCGGTTCCGGTCTGGGCTTGGGCAGCAATGTCGTTCCCTTTCAGTGTGATAGGGAGGGCCATGGCCTGAATCGGTGTGCAGTGTGTGAAGCCTGCCGAGTCTATGCCTCTTAAGACCTCTGGCGGAAGGTCAAATTCCGTAAACAGGACGTCTTCGGTTTTCGTGTCCAGGGACTTCATGTGGCTCCTTACAAATCTGCAATATAGATGACGTTGGGCGTATTTTCAAGGCAAAGACTGCACTGGCGTTAGTCCTTTTTTGCTTGAAATGGGGAAAGTGCCCGGTTATGCTCGGATTTGGAAGTACGGGCTACGATATAACGCGTTGAATCATTTCATGAATAACATAGACGAAGCCTCTCTCAGCCGCGAGCGGCAAAAGGCCAGGGAATTGAGAGGCTCTCAATGGTGGAAGCGTCAGCTCGCCCAGGGCCGATGCCACTATTGCGGTAAGTCTTATCCACCCAAAACCCTCACCATGGACCACATCGTTCCCCTGTCTAGAGGCGGCAAATCCACCAAAGGGAATGTCGTGCCTGCATGCAAGGTATGCAACAACAAGAAGAAGTATATGCTACCGATCGAGTGGGAAGAATACTTGGAGTCCGTCACTGAAAATAGTGTCGAATGACGTCAAGGCAGGCATCGGTTGATCGAGGAATATTGGATCTTTCTAGTGTTGAGTCTCACAAGTTAGTTCAAAAAATATGTCTTTGCCATCAAGCCATTTTCCTTGCTCCGTGACCATTTTCGGGACGTCAGCTTCGTTCCGCTAAATCATAGCACGAAGTAAAGTTGTGCGCTAAACTCGGGCTAAAGCCCT
>CP070769.1:1683350-1689661 GCA_020347085.1 Desulfobacterales bacterium | reverse complement strand
GAGATTGCGGCGCTGACAGGCTACGGCTTGATTGCCATGGGGGGTGGGCGTGGGCCACTGTCGGCTCTGAACTATCTATACATGGGGACCATCGGCGCATGCTTCTATTTGTTAGGCATCGGCTATCTTTATATTATGACCGGCTCGTTGAATATGGTGGATATTGCCAGGATATTGCCCGACCTTTATCAGTCCAAGGCTGTGATGGCCGCCTTTATTATCTGTATGGTCGGGGTGTGGCTTAAGATGGCCTTCTTCCCCCTGCATGCCTGGTTGCCTAACGCTTACACATACGCCCCATCTGCGTCCAGCAGTTTGATTGCCCCTCTGGTGACCAAGGTGATGATCTATGTCATGATCCGACTCATTCTGACCATCTTTACCCCAGAATTTAGCTTCAACATCCTGGCAGTCAGCAAGCCTGTTGTCTGGCTTTCCGCTATTGCCATTTTCATGGGTGCCATCCTTGCCCTGTCAGAACGCAATCTGAAGAAGATGTTAACGTTCATCATCATTGCGGAAGTGGGTTACATGGTTGGCGGCGCGTGGCTTGGAAACCGTGTCGGCATGACCGGAGCGATCCTTCACATTGCCAATGATGCCCTGATGACCCTGTGTGTCTTTCTGGCTGTAGGAAACATTATTTACAAAGTGAAGGGAGCTGATTTTGAAAACCTTCAAGGCCTATTCCGTAAGATGCCTTTCACCATGGGGGCCTTTGTCGTCGGGGCCATGTCCATGATTGGGGTTCCTCCCACCTGCGGGTTTTTCAGCAAGTGGTACCTGATCTCCGGTGCCATTCAAGCCGGCCAATATGGTTTTATGGTCGCACTTCTGTTTAGCAGTCTGGTGAATGTGGTTCTATTTTTCAGGGTCTTTGAGATTTGCTACTATGAGCCCTTTAGCGATCACCACGGGCATGGGCACGATCATCATCCCGAACCGATCGATGAGGCCCCTGTTACCATGCTGGTTCCACTTTTTATTATTGCCGCGATCTTGGTGCTGGTCGGTCTTTATACCGGTGATATTGTGAACCACATTATCGAATTTGCCATACCGAAAGGCCTCGTATAACGCAGATAAAATAAGGACCATATGGAAACGATCGTATCAATAAAGCCCTTGCTGGCCGTCTTGGTTTCATTGTTGGTTACACCTATTCTCGCTTCGAGCAGAGCACCAAATGTCCGCGAAGCATGGACCTTTGTAGCAGCAGTCGCCAAGGTTCTGATCGTTGCTTCCATGGTTCCGGCGGTCTTGAAAGGCGCGGAAATCGTGTATACGGTTGCCGAAGTCGTCCCGGGGGTTGCAATCAAGTTCAGAGTTGATGCCCTCGGAATGCTCTTTGCCCTTGTCTCCTCATCGCTGTGGATTGTAACCTCAGCCTATTCCATAGGTTACATGCGAGGGTTAAAAGAACACAGTCAGACCAGGTATTTTGTCTTCTTTGCCTTAGCCCTTTCAGCAACCGTTGGTGTGGCCTTTTCAGCTAACTTGCTAACCCTTTATCTCTTTTATGAGATGCTTTCCTTTGCCACCTATCCTCTCGTCACACACCATCAGGATCACGAGGCGCGCAGCTCGGGGCGAAAATATTTGTTATACATTGTAGGCACTTCAATCGGAATCGTTCTTCCAGCAATGCTGATCTGCTACAATATGACAGGAACCCTTGAGTTCTCCATGCAGGGTATTTTCGCTGGAACCGAACACAAGGCCACAATCACAGTGCTTCTTCTTATGCTCGTGCTCGGGTTTGCCAAGGTAGCGATTATGCCGCTTCACTCGTGGCTTCCAGCAGCTATGGTCGCGCCCACGCCCGTCAGTGCCCTCTTGCACGCGGTGGCAGTCGTCAAGGTTGGCGCCTTTAGCGTTCTTCGAGTGCTGACAGGTGTATTCGGCGTAAACCTGTTGACAAATTTACACCTCGGTACCGTCGTCTGCTATATTGCCGCCTTTACCGTCATCGTGGCCTCACTCATTGCCCTTACCCAGGACGGGCTGAAGCGGCGTCTTGCCTTTTCAACCATTGGCCAGCTCTCTTACATTGTGCTTGGTGTTGCCCTCCTTTCTCCCAAGGGGATGATAGGCGGAATGACCCATATCGCCATGCATGCCTTTGGCAAGATCACCCTCTTCTTTTGTGCTGGCGCTATCGCTGTGGCCACGGGTAAGAAGTACATCAGCGAAATGGTAGGCATAGGCAAAAGAATGCCGGTCACCATGGTTGCATTTTTCATAGGCTCCCTAAGCGTGATTGGGCTTCCGCCCACTGGCGGATTTTTCAGCAAGTGGTATCTCGTTTTGGGAACCCTCCAGGCCGATCAAATGCCTATGTTAATTGTCCTTCTTGGAAGTTCGCTCCTCAACGCTGCATACTTTCTGCCCATCGTCTATAGGGCCTTTTTCTGCACGCCCGAGGAGTCTATGTTTGAAAACACAATACAAGAGGCTCCCGTGTGGTGCGTGGCCCCACTTGTGGTGACCGCGGTCGGCTCTATTGTACTGTTTTTCTATCCGACACTCTTTCTCAATTTGGCAAAACTCGCCATAGGCGGGTAAGAGGAGAGAGGACATGAAGCAAGAAAAGGAATTCGACTGGTTTGACAGGCCTGAATCCATAAAAAAATTGTGGGTCATGCTTTACGTTGTTTGTGGGCTGTTGGTGGTGCCAGACTTCTTTACCCACAGGCATGCGTACTTTGGGTTTGATGGTTTTCTTGGGTTCTATGCGCTTCTCGGATTTGTCTCATGTGCGGTTCTTATACTCTTTTCCAAATTGGTCGGTCTTGTGCTGAAAGCAAAAGAGGACCACTATGATAAGTGATTTTCCACCCGCAGCACTTCTAATCATTGGCGCCTTGCTGGTTCCTTTCTTCAAAGGTAACGCCAGAAACTGGTATGTGATCCTCCTTCCTGCTGTCGCTTTTTATTTGATCTCCCAGCTTCAGGTTGGTTCTTCGTGGCAAGTTCATTTCTTTGGCTTTGACCTTACTTTTTTGCGGGTGGACAAACTGAGCAAGGTCTTCGGGTATATCTTCACCCTGAACGCGGTTGCGGCATTTGTCTATGCCTTTTATCTGAAAGACAGCACCCAGCACATGGCCGCACTTATCTACATAGGCAGCTCCCTTGGCGTTGTCTTTGCTGGTGACCTCGTCTCACTCTACTTCTTCTGGGAGGTTATGGCTGTTGCCTCTACCTTTCTCATCCTGGCACGAAAGACCAAAAAGGCCCAGGCAGCCGGCATGCGCTACATTATGGTGCATATCTTTGGTGGGCTCTGTCTGCTGGCCGGCATGGTGATCTATATAACACAGACCGGATCGATTGCCTTCAATGCAATGACCGACCGAAATCTGGGGACTTATCTTATCCTGATCGGAATTTTGGTTAACGCGGCAGCACCCCCCTTGCATGCCTGGCTCCCCGACGCATATCCTGAGGCCACTGTGACCGGAGGGGTAATCCTTAGCGCCTATACCACAAAGACCGCAGTTTACACCCTGGTACGAGGTTTTCCCGGCTGGGAGATACTCATCGTGGTCGGGTGCATCATGACCATATATGGTATCATTTACGCCCTTCTGGAAAACGACATGCGGCGAATCCTGGGCTATAGCATTATCAATCAAGTTGGATTCATGGTTTGCGGGGTAGGTATCGGGACAATGATGTCGTTAAATGGCACCGTAGCCCATGCCTTCTGTCACATCATATACAAGGCCCTCCTCTGGATGTCGGCTGGCTCTGTTCTGTATATGGTCGGAAAAAGTAAATGCACCGACCTTGGAGGGCTATACAAAACCATGCCATTGACCCTGATTTTTGGTGGGATTGGAGCCCTTTCCATCTCGTCATTCCCTGCAACAAGCGGATTTACCAGCAAATCCCTTATCATAGATGGGGCGGTTCATGAACACTTGATGTGGGCGTGGCTTGTGCTGGAGATTGCATCGGCAGGTGTCTTCCTCCATGCGGGGATCAAGTTTCCCTATTTTGTCTTTTTCGCCAAAGATAAAGGCCTGAGGCCTGGGGAAACGAATAAACCGATGCTCATTGCCATGGCTTTCATGTCTTTTCTGTGTATCTTCCTCGGCCTTTATCCGCAGCCGCTCTATAATGTTTTGCCCTATGAAGTTCACTACCAGGCTTACACGTTCAATCATGTAATTGCACAGCTGCAACTCCTCATGCTCTCGGCCTTGGTCTTTTTCTTGTTTCTTAAGCTCCTCAAGCGAACAGAGACCATCTCCATTGACACTGATTGGTTCTACCGCAAAGGGGGGCGCCTATTTTACTATATTATGGACAAAGGCTTAAATGGTATAAACAGACTCTCGGACAGGGTCTTTGTGGGTGGATTGGCTGGGGCTCTTGGCCGTGTGTCTAGACGCGGCCCAGAGATTCTAGCACTCGGGACCCTTATTCCTCTATGGAGTGTAACCGGTATCACGGCAGAAAAGCTTCGAGATAAGAAGGCGAAGGCTCGTGCGGCCCTTGCCACGGGCAGTTCACCAGCGGGAATTACTGCGGCCCTTGCCACCATTTTCTTAGTTGTTGTTTTCCTCTTATCATGATGTATTAAGCTTAGGGAATAAGGATTCGGGCACGGAGAGGAGACATATACATTATGGTTTCTGCAAAAGACTTGAAGGGGATTGCGCTGTTTGAAGACTTGACAGACGGGATGCTTGATAAGTTGGCTCCCCTGGTTCAAGCCGAGTCGTTTGACGAAAGACAGATGATTTACGAAGTAGGCAACCCGGCCGACCGATTCTATTCACTCAAGAGAGGCAAGGTGCTACTTGAGGCAGAACTGGCACCAGCCGTGATTATCTCTTTGGGTTCTATCAAGCCGGGCTACTCATTTGGCTGGTCTGCTCTGCGCCCGCCAGCCTCTTACGCCACGTATGCTGTTTGCGCCGAACCGTCCGATATCTATCTGGTGCCCGGAGTCAAGCTTTTGGAACTCCTTGATGGTGATCATACCATGGGATACCTGGTCATGCAGAAGGCCGCAAGGATCTTAGAAAACCGCTTGGAACGGCGCTCCCAACAGTTTCTCAAGGTGATCTCGAAACATCCTGAGATAGGAGCGCTTATGGGCCTCTAATGTATTTGCTTGGGTAACAAACCAGTGTCATATCATATGGTTTCTTTTCACTTGGAATCGAGAACTTTGAAAAACGACCGATTTTGCTCAAGGTCAAAAAAAGCGAAGAGCTTAACCATCGGAACGCTATCAGTATTTTGACTCCTGCGCTGCGGAATGAGTCTGACGCAGAGATTGAGCAAAAAAGGAGGTTTTGCAGAGGTCTCAATCGAAAGGAGTGGAAACATGCCTAAGAAGATATTGATCGTGGACGACGAAGCTGATCAGAGGACCTTCCTTAGCACGGTCCTCGAAGAGAACGGCTATGCAAGTGTGGGTGCAAAAGACGGGGTTGAGGGGCTAGAACTCCTGCGTAAGGAAAAGCCAGACCTGGTATTGCTCGACCTCATGATGCCAAAGAAGAGCGGTATTAGTATGTTCCAGGAGTTGAGAAGCGACCCTGATTTGACCCATATTCCCGTAGTCGTGGTAACAGGGGTCTCTGAGGTGACGGGCGTTGATTTCAGACATTTCATGTATAAGCAACCCCTGCGGGATGAGAAAAAATTCGTTGAAACCACAGGGCTAACAAAATATACTATACCGGACGGCTACATTGAAAAACCGATCGATCCGGATGAGTTGATCAAAGTAATCGAAGAAGCCTTGAGAAAGCATCCTGTGTGACCTGTAAAATGCAGGGTCGTGCAGGGAACAGTAGGATCTCAACCGGACTGTTTTTTCATCCACCGGGTCAGGCAGATTCAACAAACCACTCAGCACCTTTTTGGTGACCATTCCCGATCGACTTCTCTTTCGGTCTTCCATAGATTAACAAGTTGCAAGAACACAATCTAGTGTGACAGTTTGCCGTGAACAGTACCTAACTCGACAGTGGCCAGATCCTCTGGCTTGTCAATGATGGTTAAGCGGTTAACCGTTCATCGCGTCTCTTTTCTGTGAAAATCTTTTTTCCTTGGACGAAGGTTCTTAAGGGAATTCTTCCCTGAGAACGTTTTCCGGTGTCAAGGTGTAGTTATCTGAGACCTCTGCATAACCACTTTGAGCGACCATTATGAGCTTTTTGGGGCACCCATCCGGGCGAAGCGAACGTGCCCGCCTTGGTGGGCAAATCCTGAACTGTTTGAGTCCCGCGAAGCGGGTCGAGTTTGGCGCAAGGGTTGCGCCTGAAGGCTTGACACAAAGTGAAGCT
>CP070769.1:1678117-1683250 GCA_020347085.1 Desulfobacterales bacterium | reverse complement strand
GACGCCTATGATTTTATGCGTTTGTTTCGACGTCGAGAAACAGGTGATTTTCTGACGCCAGTCTCTCTCCCCTTTCCTTCGCTCGCCTGATTCAGAGAAAGCTTCTCCTTTTGAAGCTCCCTGCAGCAAGCTGCAGGGAATGCGCTCGCTGTTGCAGTTCAAGGGCTCAATCAGGGCTAAGTCATTACGTAAAATCCCGTATCCTTGTCAACGTGACCGAAATCCGTGAATTCACAGCCGAGGTAGTTCCCTTCGGCTAGCCTTCGCACAACGGCGGTTCTTTCGATCCGACTTCGCTCTGCATCGTCCAATGTGAACATTATTTCAACCCTATCGTCAACCTTGAGCTCGTGTCCGGTTGGAACAACAAATCCAATCCCGGTTCGGGAGATGTTTTGCACCAGCACCCGGAGGAAGCCTTCGGATGTAGGGACTGTATGGACGGTACCTCTAACATAAACTTCTCTGATTGGGCGGTAGTAACCGTCAACATAAAGCTCTCTGCGGGGGTTCTCCCTAAATTCAAAAAAAACGGAAAAACTTTGCCCGCATTTACACCTTAACTTGGACCTGCGTCCACGAGTTGTCACCTTCCCGGCATTCACGGTGTAGCGAATTCCGCAATGCGGGCAAATGACGGTCGCTGAACTGTCTTGTCTCACATGAACTGTTTGGGAACTACTATGTTTTTTCGTCTGATTTGTTTTCATCCAAGGCAACCCTATCACACTAGTCTATTGTGGGAAAGAGGGGACGCCGGTGAAATATTGACATTTGGAGTGGATAGTGAAGCCTCCCCGCCCTTCCGGGCGGGGCTTGCGGGGAGCATGCCGGTCAACTTTCATCTCAAATCCAAATCGAGCTCTCGAAGCTCTTTGATCTGGTCCCTTAACTCTGCGGCCCTCTCAAAAGCCAACGCCCGGACGGCCTCTTTCATTTCAGACTCAAGTTCCTGAATGAAACTTTCCATATCATCCACTGACCCGAACTCAGCAGCCGGTTCTGAAACCGCCGACACGGTCACATAGTCGGCCTCATACACTGAAGTGAGTATGTTCGTGATCTCCTTTTGTATGGTCTCAGGGGTGATGCCGTTCTTCTTGTTATATGCCGCCTGAAGCCTTCGCCGCCGATTCGTCTCATCAACAGCCCTCTGTATGGACCGCGTCATATGATCCGCATAAAGGATCACCGTTCCCAAGACATTCCTGGCTGCCCGGCCGCACGTCTGGATCAAAGAGCGTTCCGAGCGAAGAAACCCCTCTTTGTCAGCATCCAAGATGGCTACCAAGCTGACCTCGGGCAGATCCAAGCCCTCCCTGAGCAGGTTGATCCCGATCAGTACGTCAAAAACCCCCAGACGCAGATCCCGGATGATTTCCACCCGTTCCATGGTCGTAATATCAGAATGAAGGTAGCGGACCTTGACCCCCAGATCCCCGTAATAGTCGGTCAGATCCTCTGCCATACGTTTAGTCAGGGTTGTCACAAGCACCCTCTCTTTGCGCTCTTCGCGGACCCTGATCTCCTCGAGGAGGTCATCCACCTGGTCCCCGGCAGGCTTCACCATAACTCTCGGGTCGATAAGCCCTGTGGGACGGATGATCTGCTCAACGACCCGTCCTTGGGCCATCTCAATTTCGTAGTCACCCGGCGTGGCCGACACATAGATCACCCGGAATATCTTCTTTGTAAACTCCTCAAAGGCCAGGGGCCTGTTATCCATAGCTGAAGGAAGCCTGAATCCATACTCGACCAGTGTCTCCTTTCGAGACCGATCCCCGCGGTACATGCCCCGCAATTGGGGAATCGCAATATGGCTTTCATCAATAACGAGGAGGAAATCCTCTGGAAAATAATCGAGTAACGTCGGAGGCGGTTCACCCGGCCTCCTGCCCGTCAGATGGCGCGAATAGTTTTCGATTCCGTGGCAGTACCCCAGCTCCCGCATCATCTCCAGATCAAAACCGGTCCGTTCTTCTATCCGCTGGGCCTCAATCCATTTCTTGGCATCTCTAAAGTACGGGATACGCTCTTTGAGCTCTTCCTTTATCGATTTGACAGCATGATTCAGGGTGACCTTTGTGGTGACGTAATGTGTGGCCGGATAGATAATCACCCGCTTAAGAGGCCTCACCACCTTACCCAGTAATGGGTCGATTTCATAGATGCCCTCAATAGTGTCACCAAAGAACTCCACGCGGATGGCCTTGTCGTCCTCATAGGCCGGGAAAATCTCCACTCGATCCCCTCTGACCCGGAAGGTATCTCGGTGGAAGTCATAGTCGTTTCGGGAATACTGCATGGCTACCAGACGCCGTAGCATGGCATCCCGCACAAAGTCGGTGCCTTGCTTGAGCTCTAGACACATCTCTAAGTAATCTTCAGGAGCACCCAAACCAAAGATGCACGATACGCTCGCCACCACAATCACGTCTCTCCGGGACATGACCGACCGGGTGGCCGAATGGCGTAATCTGTCAATCATTTCATTGATCGAGGCATCCTTTTCAATGTAGGTGTCGGTGACTGGCAGGTAGGCCTCAGGCTGGTAATAGTCATAGTAGCTGACAAAATACTCGACAGCATTCTCCGGAAAGAAGGTCTTGAACTCCTCGTAGAGTTGGGCAGCTAACGTTTTGTTTGGGGCGATTACAAGGGTGGGTTTGTTCAACAGGGCGATCACGTGGGCCATAGTGAAGGTCTTGCCGGAACCGGTCACACCTAGGAGCACCTGATGGCGGAGGCCCTTTCGGACCCCATGACTTAACGCCTCTATGGCCCTTGGCTGGTCGCCTTTAGGCGAAAAGCCCGAAATCAGTTTAAAGGCGGACATATGAAAACAAGCTCAAAGCTCAAAGGTCAAAGCAAAAAAATGCAAGAAAGCATTGTGCCGTTCTTGCTTTCAGCTTTCACCTTTGAGCTTTCACCTTTCTTACTTAATACAAACTTTCCTGACCTCTTTCAGATCGGTGTAGCCACTAAAGACCTTCTCAATACCGTCCTGATTCAGAGTCGACATCCCATCAGTGACAGCCTGCTCCCGAATGAATTCCATCTGGGCCTGTTGCTGGATCAGCCTTTTCATCTCGTCGGTTCCCATCAAAAGTTCATGAAGAGCCATACGGCCCCGATACCCCGTATTGCTGCATGCCTGACAACCCATGCCCTTATACAGCACGAGGTCGTCTGAATAGGGAAGGTTGAGTTCTTCAAATTCTCTTGGGCCATATTCCCGCACGAGCTCATCATATTCTTCTCGAGATGGGTTATACTCTTTCTTGCAGTCTTTACAAAGCGTTCGAACCAGCCGTTGGGCGAGGATACACAATATTGCGTCTGCAAAATTGAAAGGATCCATGCCCATATCCAGCAGTCGTGTGATGCTCTCAGGGGCGCTGTTTGTATGCAGCGTTGAAAAGACGAGGTGGCCGGTTAGTGAGGCCTCAATACCGATATGTGTGGTCTCTTTGTCGCGCATCTCACCAACCATAATCACGTCCGGGTCCGCCCTCAAGAACGCTCTCATTGCCGTGGCAAAATCAAAACCTATCTTGTGCTGCGTCTGAACCTGCCGCAGACCCGCCTGAGTGATCTCTACAGGGTCTTCAGCCGTCCAGATCTTGACGTCGGGTTTGTTGATGTAAGCAAGGGCTGAGTGGAGTGTGGTGGTCTTTCCAGATCCGGTAGGCCCGCACACAAAGATAAGCCCGTATGGCGTCGTAATGACGCCTATGAAGTTTTCATAATTCCTTTTTGAGAATCCCATCTTATGAAGCGGTATAGGTTCACCTGCCTGCAAGAGACGCAGCACCACGTCTTCCATGCCGCCTGCTGTCGGTACAGTGGCAACACGGAGCTCAATGTCCTTTCCTCCATACTTTTTGAAATTTATCTTGCCATCCTGGGGCTTGCGTCGCTCAGCAATGTCCAATTGGGACATGATCTTGAGGCGGGAGACGACCGCAGCACGATAATTGTACGGAACAGTCTGATACAGCTGGCATGCGCCGTCAATTCTAAAGCGAACCTCCGTGTGCTTCTTTCCAGGGTACGGTTCTATGTGTATATCTGAGGCATTCCGCTCGTAGGCATCCAGAATCATCTTGTTAACCATTTGGACAATGGCGCTGTCCTCTTCGGTCACACCCCTTTCTGCCTCCTCAATTTCGTCCTCCTCTGCTTCCAACTGCCCAAGGATGTCTTCAATGGAGCTCAGCTCCTTTTCGTCCTGGTAGAAGAGAGTGAGAAATTTCTCGATATCTTCTTTAAGTGCTACATGGAATATAATCTCTTTATCAGGAAAGAGCGGCTTGATCATATCCACTTTTTGGAGATGGTATGGGTTGTCAATGGCAATAATAACTTTTTTGCCATCTTGATCTTGTCCGATGGGAACCCAGTTATTCTTCTTCATGAACGGTACCTTTAGACCGGACAAAAGCTCACCCGGAATTGGAACCCGTTCATTATACTCAACAAAGGGTGCTCTATAGTAATGACTCAAGGCCTGCCCAATGTCCTGCTTGGAGATCTTGTAGGATTTCATCAGCAGGTCTTCAATGTCCTGTCTGGTCTTCCGCGCCTCCAGTACTGCCTTGTCAAGCTCTTTTTGTGTCAAAAGCCCGTTTTCTATGAGATAATCAAATTTGCCAGGACGGGCCTTTGCCATCCTCTTTTGATTGAACAGGGCGATTCCAAGGGTCTGCGCTAGTTCCTGGACAGCTCCTTCGTCCCGCTCGGTAAAGGCTGTGCCATCCCTGCGATTCACGAGCTGAATAGCACCCATGAGATACTTTTGGAAGCTTACCGGGGCGACGAGCACTTGCCGTGTCCGAAACCCGGTCTTTTCATCCCAAGACTTGTCAAAACTCAACTTCGGATCGATGGCGGCCAATTCTTTTTCATGGTATACGTTCTTGATATTGATCAACTGTCCCTTATATGCTGAGTAACCCGCAAGACTGTTGGTGGATATGGGCACACGAATCTCGCTGATTTCATCTCCTGACTTAACGCGGGATACCAGGTCCTTCTTGATTCCGTCCACCACGTAGATAGTGAGACTCACAGCCTCGAACAATTTGACGATATCATCCTGTAAATCAATTAGAATCTCATCGATGTTACTTG
>CP070769.1:1669034-1678017 GCA_020347085.1 Desulfobacterales bacterium | reverse complement strand
AGTTATCAACCCTTCTGCATACTGCTCGTTGATCTGGGCAACCTCCTTTTCCGCCCCCTTGATGATGTTCCATTTCTTGCGAGGGATGACCATGTCATCCACAGATATAGAAATGCCTGCCTGAGTGGCATATCGATACCCAATGTCCTTTAGGCGGTCTGAAAGAATGACCGTGTCTTTACCCCCCAATATTCGATAACAGGAACGGATCAGCACACCCAGGGCCTTTTTGTCCATCACCTTGTTGATCAGCCAAAAAGGAAGCTCCATGGTCTTTTCATTTACTTTGAATATGTGATAGCTCCCATTGGCCTTGATGACATCACTGAACCCACCAACCTCAAGGGAGAAAACTGCCTCTATGTCGGATGGACTGATCCCGTAAACCTCCTCAAGTTTCTCACGCTGCACCAACCCCATGTTCCCGTCCTGAGCGCGATCCCTGCTCTTGGAGATCGCCTGTGCAATCTGGGCAAAATCCTTGCCATCCTTCAAATCAGCAAGAGCGTTTGAGGCCTCCTTTTCCGAAGAGACCATAATATGAGACAGGTCCAGAACGGGCTCGTGAGGCAGAATTTCTCGAAGGATCATACGTCCCACCGTGGTCTCTACACGTTGATCATCCATGCGAACCACAATGCTGGCATGAAGGTCTACTTCGTTTGCATCGAAGGCACAGCGCACTTCTTCGGGGTTGGCAAAAATCTTGCCCTCTCCCTTTGCACCAGGAACCGGGCGGGTCATGTAATAGATTCCCAATACAATATCCTGTGTCGGTACAATGATAGGATCACCGTGAGCAGGGGACAGGATGTTGTTGGAAGACAACATAAGTACTCGCGCTTCTATTTGAGATTCTATAGAAAGCGGGACATGAACGGCCATTTGGTCCCCATCAAAATCCGCGTTAAAAGCAGTGCAAACCAAGGGATGAAGTTGGATTGCCTTCCCTTCAATCAGGGTCGGTTCAAAGGCCTGCAACCCCAGCCGGTGCAATGTGGGAGCTCGGTTCAGAATGACCGGATACTCTTTCACCACTTCGTCCAATGTGTCCCACACCTCAGGGGTTTCCCGTTCAACAAGCTTCTTGGCACTCTTGACCGTGGTAACCAGCCCCTTCTCTTCAAGCCTGTAAAAAACAAAAGGTTTGAATAGTTCCAGGGCCATCTTCTTGGGAAGACCACATTGATGCAGACGCAATTCTGGCCCGATGACAATGACAGTGCGCCCTGAGTAGTCAACCCGCTTGCCCAGCAAGTTTTGGCGGAAACGGCCCTGTTTTCCCCGCAAGGCATCACTCAAAGACTTGAGGGGTCGCCTGTTCGGCCCTGTAACAACCCGGCCATATCGGCCGTTGTCAAATAGCACATCCACGGCCTCTTGCAGCATCCTTTTTTCGTTTCGTATAATAAGGTCAGGGGCCCGCAAGTCCACAAGCCGCTTCAAGCGGTTGTTGCGATTGATCACCCTTCGATAGAGATCATTCAGATCAGAGGTAGCAAATCGACCCCCTTCCAGGGGGACGAGGGGTCGCACGTCGGGAGGCAACACAGGAATGACGTCCATAATCATCCACTCGGGCTGATTTCCAGAATTCCGGAACGCCTCAACGATCTTCAGCTGCTTAGACAGCTTTTTACGCTTTGTCTCTGAGCCGGTTCCCAGGATCTCAGCCCGCAGTCTCTTGTATTCCTCATTCAAATCCAGCCCTTCGAGAAGGGCCTTGATGGCTTTGGCTCCGATCCCAACCTCGAACGTATTGCCGTATTTTTCTAAGGCCTCCCTATAGCTGTCCTCAGAAAGGAGCTGCTTCGGAGCAAGACCCGTCTCCTTCGGATCGACAACAATATAAGCATCAAAGTACAAGACCTTTTCAAGCTCCTTCAGACTCAGGTCGAGTAGGTTTCCAATTTTGCCTGGCAGGCTTCTCAAAAACCAAATATGGGCTACCGGTGTGGCCAGTTGAATGTGGCCCATCCGTTCTCGACGGACCTTAGACTGAATGACTTCGACGCCACACTTCTCACAAACCACACCCCTGTGTTTCATCCTCTTATATTTGCCGCAGTTGCATTCGTAATCCTTGGTAGGGCCGAAGATCTTTGCACAAAAAAGCCCGTCCCTCTCCGGCTTAAAGGTTCGGTAGTTTATCGTTTCAGGCTTTTTTATCTCTCCGTGGGACCACTCTCTAATCTTCTCGGGCGACGCCAGAGAGATACGAACCGCCGTGTAGTTCAGCGGGTCCTTAGGTCTGGCAAAGAAACTATATAAGTCTTCCAAGGCGCTCTCCTTTTGCTATGTTTCTTTTTCCTTTTTCTTTTCCAGAAGTTCGATATCCAAACCCAAACCCTCTAATTCCTTAACTAGCACATTGAATGATTCGGGAAGTCCGGCCTCAAGTATATTTTCCCCCTTTACTATTTTTTCGTACATCCGAGTCCTGCCGGCCATGTCGTCCGACTTGACCGTCAAGAACTCCTGCAGGGCATAGGCTGCGCCATAGGCCTCCGTGGCCCACACTTCCATCTCGCCAAGTCGCTGCCCACCAAACTGGGCCTTTCCTCCGAGTGGCTGTTGCGTCACCAACGAATAAGGGCCTATAGAACGGGCGTGGATCTTATCGTCCACCAGGTGGTGAAGTTTCATCATGTACATGATACCGACTGTAACCTTGTTGGCAAAGGGTTCTCCGGTACGCCCGTCGTAAAGCGCAGCCTGGCCCCTCATGGGATAGCCGGCTTCGGATAGTAACTCCTTTATCTCAGTTTCCTTGGCTCCATCAAAGACCGGGGTAAGCATACAGACCCCATTCCGGTAACGCTTGGCAAAATCCGCCAACTCTTGGTCATTTAATTCCTTGATTTGTTGTTTTTGTTTAGTCGAAGGAAATGCCGACTTCAGTTTTTTCCTCAAAGCCTTGTAATTTTCAGAACGGATCAGTTCATTGATTTGGTCTCCGAGTCCTTTTGCCGCCCAACCTAAATGGGTTTCTAGGATCTGTCCCACATTCATACGGGATGGCACACCAAGGGGGTTCAACACAATATCTAGCGGTGTACCATCTTCAAAATAGGGCATATCCTCCTCCGGCAAGATACAAGAAACAACTCCTTTGTTGCCATGTCGCCCTGCCATCTTGTCGCCCACCGAAAGCCTTCGTTTCATGGCCACATAGACCTTGACCATCTTGACGATCCCTGGCGGGAGATCATCGCCCCTCTCGTATCGACCTACCTGATGCTCAAAACGTTTACGAACCTGATCGCACTGCTGCTGGTATCGCTCCCATATTTCACTCATCTGGGTTGCTACCGTGGCATTCTTGAGTTCAATGCGGACGATGTGGGACAACGGAATCTTCGAGAGGACCTCAGCGGAGATACTGGCGCCCTTCTTGAGAAGTTGCGTCTTTCCTTTCTTGAGAGGGGCCGCGCAAGTTTTTCCTACCAAAAGTCCTGTGAGGTTTTCTCTCGTAACTTCCTCGATGATAGCAAGCTCATCATGTCGATCCCTCTTCATAGCCTCAATCTCATGTTCTTCAATGCTCAGGGCACGTGCATCTTTGTCGACGCCTTTCCTTGAAAAGACCTTAGCATCAATCACAACACCATTTACACCAGGTGGCACCCGGAGAGAGGTGTCCTTCACCTCACCTGCTTTCTCTCCAAAAATAGCCCTTAGCAACTTTTCCTCCGGGGACAGTTGGATTTCACCCTTGGGGGTAATCTTCCCCACCAGGATGTCTCCCGGCTTGACCTCAGCCCCCAGCCGAATGATACCGCTTTCGTCCAGGTTCCTTAATGCCTCCTCTCCTACGTTCGGTATGTCACGGGTAATTTCCTCTTTACCCAGCTTGGTGTCACGGGCCACGGTATCAAATTGTTCAATATGAATAGATGTGAAAACCCCATCTCGCACCAGACGCTCACTCACCAGAATAGAATCTTCGAAGTTGTATCCTCCCCAAGGCATAAAGGCGACCATCACATTCTTGCCCAGCGCAAGTTCTCCCCTTTCCGTGGCTGGGCCGTCAGCGATGACATCCCCTTTCATGACGAGGTCGCCTTTCTTGACAGTAGGCCGATGATTAAAACAGGTATTCTGGTTTGAACGAGAGAACTTTGTCAGATTATAGATGCTTACCTGCTTGTCGGAATTGTCACCGTTCCCTCTGTTCTTGACCACGATGCGCTTCGCGTCTAGATTTACCACTTCACCCTGGCTGTCAGCTATAACGGTAACCCCTGAATCTCTAGCCACCACGCCTTCCACGCCTGTAGCGACAAGCGGGGCGTCGCTCACAAGAAGTGGTACAGCTTGACGCTGCATGTTAGAGCCCATGAGAGCCCTGTTGGCGTCGTCATTTTCCAGAAAGGGAATCAGGGATGCCGCAACACTCACCAACTGATGAGGAGAGATGTCCATAAGCTCAATTTCTTCGCGCTTTACCATCAAAAATTCACCAACAATGCGTGCTGAGACCAGAGGGTTCACAAATCGGTTTTCTTGATCCAGGGGCGCATTGGCTTGAGCAATCGGATGTTTTTCTTCATCCAAAGCAGTTAAGAAATTCACCTCGTCCGTGACCTGTCCGTTTCTGACAACTCGGTAAGGTGTTTCAATAAAGCTGTACTCGTTCACGCGTGCATAGGTGCTCAGCGAGACGATCAAGCCAATGTTAGGTCCCTCTGGGGTCTCAATAGGGCAAATACGTCCATAGTGAGTCGGATGCACGTCCCGGACCTCAAAACCTGCACGTTCCCGTGTGAGCCCGCCAGGGCCCAAAGCACTTAGTCGACGTTTATGGGTGATTTCGGAGAGCGGGTTTGTTTGGTCCATGAACTGGGAAAGTTGGCTGGTGCCAAAGAACTCTTTTATGACGGCAGAAACTGGCTTAGAATTGATCAGGTCATGGGGCATCAGCGCCTCAATTTCCTGAAGGCTCATCCGTTCCCTGATGGCACGTTCCATTCTCACCAGCCCAATACGGTATTGGTTTTCCAAGAGCTCCCCCACGGCCCGCACCCGCCGGTTCCCGAGATGATCGATATCATCAACCGGGCCTTGGCTGTCCTTCAAATCTACCAGGATCTTGGTGGTGAGCATGACATCGTCTTTCCGGAGCGTGCGTATATGGAGGGGTACTTCCTCGTGGGACAATCCCAGCCGAGCATTCGTTTTGAGGCGCCCTACCGGGGAAAGGTCGTAATGGGATGGGTCAAAAAGGAGCTGATGACAAAGCTGCTGGGCCACCTCTATGGTCGGTGGATTACTTGGTCGGAGCCTGCGGTAGATTTCAAGCAGGGCGTCCTCCTGGGTCTCCACCTTGTCAAGGAGTAAGGTTTTGCTAATGGAATCACTGGTCGTAATGTTGTCAATATAGAGTATGTCGAACGCAGATACTTGTGCAGCCAATATCTTCTCAAAGACGCTTTCATCAATGGGTTCATTATAAGTGGCGACTACCTCCCCACTCTTTGGGTCCGACAACGTGTGGGCCAAGATCTTGTTTTCGATGTCTTCAAACCCAACTGATATACGTTCGACTTTTGCATCCAAAAGCTGTTTAATAGTCTTTTTCGAAAAACGGTGCCCTTTTCTGACCAACGTCTTACCTGTCTGTGGGTGTTTTATCGATTTTGACACGCGCTGACCCACAAGTAGGTCCTTATCGATCGACTTGTACAGACGTTTGCCCGCTACATGGATTCTTTCCGTACGGTAGAAATAGGACAAAATGTCTTCTCCTGAATACCCCAAGGCCTTCAGAAGCAAAGTGACGGGGAATTTGCGCCGGCGGTCGATGCGAACATGTACGACATCTTTGGGATCTATTTCCAAATCAATCCAGGATCCCCGCACCGGGATAATCCTAGCCGTATAAAGTACTTTGCCACTAGAATGTGTCCTGCCCTTGTCATGGTCGAAGAACACGCCGGGTGACCTGTGAAGTTGACTTACGACGACTCGCTCAGTTCCATTGATGATGAATGTACCCCTTTTGGTCATAAGCGGGATGGTACCGAAATAGATCTCCTGTTCCTTGATGTCCCGAATATTCTGGACTTCGGTCTCTCTGTCTGTTTCGTATACCACCAGCCGAACCGTGATGCGAATCGGTATCTCATAGGTCATCCCTTTGTCGATGCATTCGGATTCGTCATACTTGACCTCGCCGAAGCTGTAGGACACAAACTCCAAAGAGGCCGTCCCAGTAAAATCTCTTATGGAAAAAACACTCTTGAAAGCCCCCTGAAGTCCTTCGTCTTTTCTCTTTTCCGGCGAAATATGGCTCTGCAAAAACCGGGCATACGATTCCTTTTGCATCTCCACCAAATTAGGAAATGCAACAATTTTCGGAATCTTGCCAAAGTTTCTTCTTATCCGTTCCCTTGTTAATAGTCTTTTGGGCATGAGATCTCCGTCGTCGTTTTTGGTTGTTGGGACACGTAGTGAAGCTTTGGGCTAAATCGTTAACCGATTGAAGCTCCCCGCAGTCCCGATAAATCCCGATATATCGGGACTGTAAAGAATCATACCATTTTTAGATCTGCTCGCTAACTTCGCAGTCCCGTTAAATGGGGACGGGGAATGCGCTCGCTTTTACAGTTCACGATTACACAACTATTTGATCTCAACAGTGGCCCCTGCTTCTTCTAACTGTTTCTTGATATCTTCAGCTTCCTCTTTCGAGATTCCTTCTTTCACCGGCTTAGGGGCCTCATCCACCAAAGCCTTGGCTTCCTTCAGGCCAAGGCCGGTAATTGCCCTGATCGCCTTGATGACTTGAATCTTTTTGTCCCCGATTGCACTCAGGATAGCATCAAACTCGGTCTTCTCCTCAGCCTCAGCCTGGGCAACTGGTGCACCGGACGCCGCTGCCGCAGCAACCGGGACTGCTGCCGAAACCCCGAATTTTTCCTCCAACTCCTTCACCAATTCCGAAAGCTCAAGTACGGACATACTCGAAATGTATTCAATGACCTGTTCTTTGGTAACGTTAGCCATTCTGTGCATCCTCCTCGTCAATTCAATTTCACTCGTTAGCCTTGGGTTCTTCTTTTTGTCGCTTGATGGCCTCCAGGACACCCATGAAATCCCTCAGCACACCACCTATAACCGTCACCAAGCCGGTGACAGGAGCATTCATCAGCGAAAGTAGCTGCGTTAACAAGACTTCACGGGAAGGAAGCTTCGAGAGTTTCTTAATACCGGCAAGATCAACAACTTTGCCTTCTACGATTCCAACCTTGACCTCCAAGGCAGCGTTATCTTCGCTAAATTTCATGAGAATCTTGGCCGGAGCCACTGAGTCTTCATAGCTCAGGGCCACCGCACACGGTCCAATGAAATGTTCCTTCAACACGGCCATGTCGGTTCCATCTGCAGCTCTTGTCATGAGGGAATTCTTGACCACGCAATATTCAACGGATGCTTCCCTGAGTTGACTCCGCAGCTCACTCATAGCCGACATGTTCAGACCCCTGAAGTCAGTGAGCAAAACGGCTCTTGCCCTTGAAAACTTTCCATGCAAGGCTTGAACAACTTTTTCTTTTTCGGTTCGCTTCAAAAGTCCGTTACCCCTCCTTTCTTGTCTGCCAAAACCTGCATTACGCAAACCCTATTTCAACATAGCCTTAACATATACCGGGTCAATCCTTATCCCCACTCCCATGCTTGTTGAAATCGCTATGCTCTTCAGATATGTCCCTTTGCTGCTGGCCGGTTTGAGACGAACGATGGTCTCGAAAAACGACGTCAGGTTTTCCAGAAGCCTCTCCACCCCAAAAGAGACTCTCCCCATGGGCGCATGCACAATGCCAGCGCGCTCTACCCGGAAATCGATCTTGCCTGCCTTCAACTCCTTGACAGCCCGGGCCACATCAAAGGTAACTGTTCCAGTTTTTGCGTTTGGCATCAGCCCTCTGGGCCCCAGGATCTTGCCGATACGCCCGACAGAACCCATCATGTCCGGCGTTGCAACCGCTTTGTCAAATCCGAACCAGCCACCCTTGATTTTTTCGAGGAGCTCATCATTTCCGACAAAATCTGCCCCAGCCTCTTGAGCTTCTTTCTCCTTTTCCCCTTTGGCAAACACCAACACCCTCACATCTTTGCCTGTGCCATTGGGCAAGACCACTGAGCCTCGAACCATCTGATCGGCATGCCGCGGATCGACTCCCAAGCGCACGGCCACATCCACGCTCTCATCGAATTTTCTAAAGGACGTGTCCAAGGCCAACCTTAAGGCTTCCGGGAAATCGTATCTTTTCTTGGGATCAATCTTCTGTCTGGCTGCTGCGTGCTTTTTCCCTCTATTTGACATCTTCTCGTGGATCCTCCTGTAAGCCCGTCTGAGACAAAACGACTTCGATGCCCATGTTCCGAGCAGTCCCTTCTATGATCTTGCTGGCGCTCTCTACATCATAGGCATTCAGATCGACCATTTTGATTTTCGCAATCTCCTCAATCTGGGCTCGTGTCACCTTTCCAACCTTCTCGCGCTTGGGGTCACCAGAACCTTTAGCAATTTTGGCTGCTTTCTTAAGCAAGACCGAGGCGGGGGGAGTCTTGGTAACAAAAGAGAAAGATCGATCCTGATAGACAGTGATGACTACAGGTATTATCATCCCCTCCTGGCCTGCTGTTTTGGCATTGAAGGCCTTGCAAAACTCCATAATATTAACGCCTTGCTGACCCAGGGCTGGACCGATAGGCGGTGAAGGATTGGCTTGCCCAGCTGGAACCTGCAGTTTAATTGAGCCTATAACCTTCTTAGCCATGCCATCTACTCCTTAGTGATGATGCGTGGTTGAGTCGTCAAGTCGTTGCGTGGTTGAGTCGTCTTCAATATAACCACTCAACTACTGGACTACTCGAATATTTTAACCCAATCAAGGTCATACCTTGGTTACCTGAACAAATTCGAGTTCCACAGGTGTAGCCCTTCCAAAGATACTCACCAGGACCCGGATCTTCCCTT
>CP070769.1:1665471-1668934 GCA_020347085.1 Desulfobacterales bacterium | reverse complement strand
TGCCCCGCAAACCCCGCCCTGTGGGCGGGGAGCTTCACATTTATTGAACGGCAACAGCGAGCGCATTCCCTGTCCCGACTTGTCGGGACAGCAGGGGGCTTCAAATCCGACTTCAAAATAAGCAGCCCACAAAGGGCAAGGCCAATGTTTCCAGCCTGGATTTGGGGTCTCTCTCCAAAAAAGGGTCTCCAACGACACCGGTTTTCTACAGGCATTTGACAAACCTGACGGCATCAGTTAGAAATCTCGTATGAAATCGCTTTCTTGATGGCGATCAAATTTGGTAGGGTAAATGGACCTGCCAACTCCTGCAAAGGTAATTGCTATCTTCGGCATCATCTTTTTGATTTTGCTCATGGATGTCTCTATTCGACGTTTGATAACTTGTGAACTGCAATAGCGAGCGCATTCCCTGTAGCTTGACCGGCATGCTCCCCGCAAGCCCCGCCCGGAATGGCGGGGAGGCTTCACTTCGACGAGCTCCCCTCGACGTGCTCGGGGCCTGAGCTTGTCGAAGGCAGTCGAGTCGCTGCAGGGTTTTAGCCAGCGAATCTAAAAATGGTACCCTTCCTTACGTCGCTGCGAAGCACAGCCGTTAGGCAGAACATTCCCTGTCCCGACTTGTCGGCACTGCAGGGAGCTTCAATAGAAAGGAAACATCAAGTCATGAAAAGTAGAAATCTTAAGTGGATATTACTTCCCTTATTATTGACATGTGTCACTATCAGCGAACATGAAGTTCAAGCACAGACATTTTTGATGACAGGCAATGAATTGGTCAAATGGATGCAGGAACATGATAAATACGAAAGAGGGGACCCTGGTGTAGGAGAAGTTAAGGCCTCTGCATTTATAGGGTACATCATGGGTATCCATGATGCGACCTTGTCCAAATACGCTATCCCCAGGAGTGCCACGAGAGATCAACTTGCTGCTGTTGTTTCGAAGTTTCTGAAAGAGAATCCCGAGCAATGGTCATATTCTGCGAGTTTGCTCGTCCAACAGGCTTTAATAAAAGCTTTTCCGAAAGGTGAAGTAAAGTAAGCGAAGTCCTATGTCATAGTGATTTGATTGGACATAGAAAGTGTGCAAGGCATTTAGCTGAACATCAAGGATCATGCTATCACAGCCGCAAAATAGCAGGCCAAGAAACTGACAATTTGTAGTTTCTATCATTGGGCGGTGGGGCTTCACCCATGACGCCTTGATATTGCTTTCATATGGTGGTTGTCACAAGCGGTGTCAGCCAAAGCCATCCATTGCTTGAGACATAAATAAGCGTATGCGATAATCACTCATCAACTCGTCGTAAGCCTTCTGCTCATCCTGACCGTCTCCTGGGTATTGGGGATCGTTTTCTCCAGGTTTGGTTTGCCCCTGATGCTGGGGCAGCTGCTGGCAGGACTCATTCTTGGGCCTCCCTTATTAGGTATTGTCGCCGTGTCGCCGTCCATTGAGATGCTCGCTGAATTGGGCATTTTTTTTGTGATGTTTCATACAGGCATGGAAATGGATCCCAAAGAACTTCTCGGGCATATCCGGGCATCTCTTACGGTTGCTTTAGGAGGGTTTGTCCTTCCTTTTTTACTGGGATATCTGACAGCTCTTGCCTTTGGTGGCTCACACTATCAATCTCTGTTTGTGGGTCTGGGTGTCTCGATTACCGCCATTGCTGTTCAAGCCATTATTCTTACTTCGATGAGAATTAATGAGGGCGAACTTGGTCACATCATTATAGGGGCTGCCATAGCTGATGACATTCTGGCCTTGATTGCCTTATCTACCTTACTGGGCGTGGCAAGAACCGGAACGCTTCAAATCTTGGAGGTTTTGCTCATCCTGCTCAAAGTCGTGATCTTTTTCGGTGTCACAATTATCGTGGGTTACCTGATCATGCCAAGATTTACCAAACGCTTGACTAGTCAAGGGGGAAAAGCCTTTACGTTTGCCATGGCATTAGCCCTGTTGATGGCCTACTTTGCGGAGTTGGCCGGGCTTCACCTGATCATCGGGGCCTTTCTAGCGGGGCATTTTGTCAGAAAAGAGATTATGGATCAGGAGGTATATAAAGCCTTACAGGATGGCTTTTTTGGAATAAGTTACGGATTCCTGGTTCCGATTTTTTTTGCTTCTCTGTCTTTCCATCTGCACATTTCCTGGAGCTGGTCCTTTATCTTCTTTGTTACAGTCCTCATCCTTGTTTCTATTGCGGGTAAACTGTTAGGATGCGGATTGGGTGCAGCCGTCTTCAGATATAATATCTGGGAGTCTTCTGTGATTGGTTTTGGCATGAATGGTCGTGGCGCGGTTGAGCTGGTCGTGGCCAGCGTGATACTGAAGCTAAGCAATGAGTTAATGGCGTCGGAGGTCGTGGTCGAACCTTTACTAACGCAGGAGCAGTTTTCAGGCTTGGTTTTAATGGGTTTTGTAACCACGCTCATGGCGCCCATTTCTTTGAAATGGGCGGTTACCAGAACCTGCCTTCCCGTGGAGAAGGCAGCTTTCTGTGAACTATGGGATGAAAGCAAAGGAAGGTGATATGGGCCTTTTTTGTGTGCCCTTTTACAGGACATGATCGGCCTTCGGCTCCCCGTGTTCATCCCAGCCCCTGAGGCGGTAGTAATCGGCCACCATCTTCTCAAGTTCGGTTTCGCTGATCTGGTGGCCGCTCTTGAGGGCCTCTTTATGAAGTCGACTCGGAAGCCGATCATCCTCCGGCGTCAGTCCCTCCTGTATATTGAATGTCCTTACCATGTTCGAGATATTGGCACTAATGTCCTTCAGCCTAGTTGTGCTTGCTTCGAGGCCCGTGAGGCCCTGGACCATTTCACACAAGACCTCCCAGGGATAGAGGTCCCGATAAAAACGACAAAGGATCAAAGCATCAAATAAGGTGAGGCGATCCTCAAAGTCCACGAATATTGCTGCCTTGCCCACTACGGTATCTGGCTCAATCATGCCGGAGAGCTCTGGTTTGTAAAAGGTAGCCCTTAGATGACACGCACCCCGGTCAGAGGTCGCATACCCCAGCCCCACACCCTTAAGCACTCTCGGGTCGTAACCAGCAGGTTCCAGCCCTTTGACATGCACCGCCATATCTTCAAGGCCCCATTCCTGAGAAGCGGCCTTGATTCCCCGGGCCAAAAGCTCTCCGATACCTTGGCGAAACGCGATCTTTTTCAATAGTGCAGCAATGGCATCGACCTCTCCATAGTCGATCGCATCATGAATCCTTCCTCGGCGGGCCGCTTCAATGGTGAGTCCACAAAGGTTTCCTGCAGTAATTGTGTCCATCCCGAGCCGGTCACAGATGTCATTGAGATAGATAATCTCCTCAATGTTATCGATTAGACAAAGCCCCCCAAAGGCATAGATGGTCTCGTATTCGGGTCCTTCCAGTCGGAGCCCGGCATGACGACCTAACCTGACTTTGGTCATGCGACCGCAAGCCATGAAACACTTC
>CP070769.1:1660994-1665371 GCA_020347085.1 Desulfobacterales bacterium | reverse complement strand
TTGAGTGGCTCTTTGGGGTCGTTATTCCATATTTTGCTGTGATCATATTCTTTGTAGGCATCGTGTACCGGGTAGTGCAATGGGGCAAATCCCCTGTCCCCTTCCGCATCCCCTCTACGTGCGCACAGCAAAAGTCCCTGCCGTGGTTTAAGTACGGTTATGCGGAAAAGCTGGATAACCCGGTCAGTAAGGCCGGCGTTATCGGCAGAATGATTCTGGAGATCTTCTGTTTCCGCTCCTTGTTCAGAAACACAAGGATGGAATACGGGACAGGGGCAAATATCAGGTACAAACCGGCGAGGTGGTTGTGGCTGGCAGCCATCGTGTTTCATTACACCTTTCTCGTCGTCATCCTGAGACACCTCAGATTCTTCACCGAGCCCATGCCATTTTTCGTTCCCATCATTGAAAAAGTCGATGGGTTTTTTCAGTTCTATCTTCCCGTTGTGTATCAAAGCGGGCTCTTGCTCGGGGCGGCTTTAACGTTTCTCCTTTTGAGAAGGCTCCTTGATCCCAAGGTGCGCTACGTATCTCTGCCCGCCGACTATTTTCCGCTATTTCTGATTCTGGCCATCGCCAAGACGGGCATCCTCATGCGCTACGTGTTCAAGGCGGACGTGGTGAGCATCAAGGAGCTGACCATGGGATTGATCACCTTACAGCCCACGATCCCCGAGGGGATCAGTGTGCTCTTCTATATCCACATTTTCCTTGTGAGCGTGCTTTTCATGTACTTTCCTTTCAGCAAGCTCATGCACATGGGCGGTGTCTTTCTGAGCCCTACGCGGAACCTGCCCAACGATTCACGTATCAACAGGCACATCAATCCTTGGAATCCGGATGTCAAGTATCACACATACGAGGCATATGAAGACGAATTCAGGGATCACATGGTAGACGTTGGCTTGCCTGTAGAAAAAGAACCGCCGCCCAAACCCAAAGAGGAGGAACCCGCGGCAGAGGAGGAACCGGCGGCAGCGGCAGAAGAATAAGGAATAAACCTGCAAAAGGAGTGATCATGGCTGACATACCAAAAGGTGACATACCAGAAAGTTGGAAAGCTAAGCCGCCACCGGCCTGGAAGCTTTCGCCCCCCGAGGAGATAGTCAAGGACGTCGATCACAAACGCTACACCCTGGGCTTGGAAAAGGGGTGGATGCGGGAACTCCCGGTTGATATCAAAGCGGGTATGCATTGTTATGCTGCCCTGCCAAAGAATCTTAAAGCCGTGGGCATGCCCAATCCCAGGGACTGGTCTGCAATGGACGATGACTGGAAACTGCCCGATAACTGGAAAGAGATTGTCCTGGATGGGTTTAAGGACAGGCTCGACAAGTTCCGTTCTTTCAAGCTATTTATGGATATCTGTGTCAGATGCGGTGCGTGTGCTGACAAATGCCACTACTTCATCGGCTCTGGAGATCCCAAGAATATGCCGGTTCTGAGGGCGGAGCTCTTGCGGTCCGTTTATCGGAAGAACTTCACAAATGCAGGGAAGATCCTGGGGCCGATCGCCGGCGCAAGAGACCTGACCTATGATGTGCTGAAAGAGTGGTGGTACTATCTGTATCAGTGCACGGAATGCCGGCGCTGCTCGGTCTTCTGCCCATACGGCATTGACACGGCCGAGATCACCATGATGGGTCGGGAACTGACCAATCTTCTGGGTCTGAACATCGACTGGATTGCAGGGCCTGTGGCCAATTGTAACAGGACGGGCAATCACATGGGGATTATGCCGCATGCATTTAGGGAGATGATCGACTTCTTCCTGGATGAAATTGAGGCCGTAACAGGCGTCCGCATAGAACCGACCTTCAATAGAAAGGGAGCTGAGATCCTCTTTATCACGCCATCCGGTGATATTTTTAGCGATCCGGGCACGTACACGGCCATGGGCTACATCATTCTGTTCGAGGCACTCGGACTCGACTACACCTGGAGTACATACGCCTCTGAGGGCGGGAACTTCGGTCTGTTCACCTCGAATGAGATCATGAAGAAGCTCAACGCCAAGATGTATGCCGAGGCCAAGCGCCTGGGGGTGAAATGGATCCTGGGCGGGGAATGCGGCCACATGTGGCGGGTGATCAATCAGTACATGAGTACCATGAACCAAGAGCTTGCAGAGGGGAGCAGGATGGAGGAACCCGTCAATCCGCTTACAGGCACCAAGTTTGAAAATGCAAAATTAACAAAGATGGTTCACATCACAGAATTTACAGCAGACTGCATGAAGCATGGCAAACTGAAGCTAGATCCAAGTAGAAATGATCACCTGACAGTGACCTTCCATGACTCGTGCAATACCTCACGGGGCATGGGGCTTTTTGAGGAACCCCGCTACGTCATCAAGAACGTATGCAACAACTTCTATGACATGCCCGCCAATGCCATCCGGGAGCAGACTTTCTGTTGTGGAGGCGGGTCCGGCCTAAATGCAGGGGAAGACATGGAGCTGAGGATGCGCGGAGGCCTGCCTAGGGCCAATGCCGTGAAATACGTGCATGAGAAATACGGCGTGAACAGGCTTGCCTGTGTCTGTGCCATTGATCGGGCCGTGCTGCCAAACCTGGTGGAATATTATGTGCCCGAGGTGGATGTCAGCGGCGTTCACGAGATGGTGGCCAATGCTATTATTTTAGAGGGAGAGAAAAAGAGGACTCTTGATTTGCGTGGTGAGCCTCTTCCGGGAAGGGAGGAAGACGAGTGATGTATGATGGAGGAAAAATCGTTGCCGGCATTATTATCGGTCTTATTTTTCTGACATTCCCTATCTGGTATACGCACGGGACGGCTCCGCCAAGACCGGAAGTCAAACTCCCCGAGAAGACGAAGGAGTGCGTTGAGCCGAGGGCGTACATGAAGACCAAGCACATGCAGCTGATAGACCTGTGGAGAGATTCGGTTGTTCGAGTGGGTAATAGGTCTTATCTTGCCTTCAACGGCAAGAAGTATGACATGAGTTTGCAAAACACGTGCATAAGTGCAGATTGCCATGCAAAAAAGTCAGAGTTTTGCGACAGATGTCACAACTATACGGGAGTAGTGCCATACTGTTGGGATTGCCATATCGAACCTGAGGAGAAACCACAGGCAGAGGAGAAGCACTGATGGGCGTAAACAGAAGGAAATTCTTGAAGATCGCCGGAATGTCTACATTGGGGGCAGCCGCCGCACCTGCCAGCAATGCCCTTGGAGCGGTCAATCCGATCGAGTGGGTGAACGAGAAGCTGGGCGGTTTCACGCCTTTTGAAACACTCTTGCACCTACTTCACAGGCCAGTCGGATATGAACCCGGGGAGGCCCTGACTGGACAAAGATGGGTTATGGTCGTGAATGTGAAAGGGCTGGATGAGGAAATAGCAGAGGCCTGCATGGAGGTCTGTCATCGCGTGCACAATGTGCCTAAAATCGACAATGCAAGGCATGAAATTAAGTGGATCTGGCATGCGGAGTATAAACATGTCTTTCCCGGCCAGAAACATGAACATATCGGAGAGAAGTATCAGCACGCACCCTTCCTCGTGATGTGCAACCACTGCGAGAACCCCGCCTGCGTACGGGTGTGTCCTACAAAGGCCACGTTTAAGAGAAAGCAAGACGGCATCGTCCTGATGGACATGCATCGCTGTATTGGCTGCCGGTTTTGTATGGCGGCGTGTCCTTTTGGGGCAAGAAGCTTCAACTGGATAATCCCCTGGCCTCGGGAAAGCGCGGGGACGTTACCGAGGTTTCGTAAGGGTAAGGAGCCGCCAAACCCCGAATTTCCCACAAGGGTGAAAGGGGTAGTGGAAAAGTGCAATTTCTGTGCAGAACGCCTCGCCAAAGGCCAGATTCCAGCGTGCGTGGAGGTCTGCCAGGAAGCCGCTAAAGAGAAAGGTAAGGAGCCGGCTCTCGTATTTGGTGATCTGGAAGACCCTGACTCGAAAGTGAGGGAATTGTTGCGGTCGCATTACACCCTTCGGCGCAAACCGGAGCTTGGTACGAATCCAAATGTCTATTATATGGTGTGAGGTGAGTTATGCTTGAGAAGGCGTTTGTTGGAGGGCATAGATACTGGATATGGATTGCATGTTTGCTTGCTGTGATCGGGCTAGGCTTTATTATGTGGCTCTGGCAGTTTCGAGTTGGCTTGGGGATCACAGGTATGAGCAGGGACGTTTCGTGGGGTTTTTACATAGGCCAATTTACATACCTTGTTGGTGTGGCAGCCGCAGGAGTTATGGTTGTGCTGCCGTACTATATCCATCACTACAAAGCCTTTGGCCGCATTACCATTTTGGCAGAGTTCATGGCTATCGGTGCTGTGAGCATGTGTTTGTTGTTCATTCTGGTGGATCTAGGCAATCCGGTTCGGGCGCTTAATGTGATGTT
>CP070769.1:1655996-1660894 GCA_020347085.1 Desulfobacterales bacterium | reverse complement strand
GGCGTCTCAAGGGATATGGGCTCCTTTGCAATCTTTAAGACTTTGCGGACTTTTTCCAGGGGAAATTCCATTTTTTCAGCGATTTCCTCTGGCGTTGGCTCCCTGCCCAACTCCTGCACCAAATAGCGAGATGTTCGAATTAGCTTGTTGATCGTCTCAATCATGTGGACTGGGATTCGGATGGTTCGGGCCTGATCGGCAATCGCCCTGGTGATAGCCTGTCTGATCCACCAGGTGGCGTATGTGCTGAACTTATAGCCCCTGCGGTATTCAAACTTGTCGACAGCCTTCATAAGGCCGATGTTGCCTTCCTGAATCAGATCCAGAAACTGAAGCCCTCTGTTGGTATACTTTTTTGCAATGCTCACTACCAACCTCAGGTTGGCATTAATCATTTTTCCTTTAGCAATTCTGGTATTGTACTGACCTTGCTCAATTCGGGTTAACACCCGCTTTAGAGCTTGACTGTTCATTTTTAGTCGGAGCTCTTCTTGACGGATGGTTTCTATGACCTGGCTGGCCTGTTTGACCATGGCCGAGACTTGAGTTTTTTTCAGATGGCTCCGTTTTGCCAACTCTGCCACAAATTTTGTTTTGCGATTACACCCCTCACGCAACTCCGTCAATGTGACCCCTAACTGTGAGGCGCATTGTGCAACCTCCCTCTCCAGGTCGTCAAATCGAATGATATGATCTTCAATTGTATTTACAATAGAACTGATCAACCTGGCATCCAATCTCCAATCCTTTATGAGTTCCAAGATCTTCTGGCTCCTGCGATTAATACAACGCCTTGCTCTCCGACGCGCACCGGGGTCCATTTTGTTGTCGCAGAGGGATTTTCGATAGCGCGCGTTTTCCTTGTGAATTTCTCGAATATCATCAATAATCTTGCAAATTTTTTCCGTATGCACCGATTCTTCGACAAAGGTATCGATCTCATCCACGTCCCGCAAAACATCCCTCAACCGAATTTCTCCTTTAGAAAGTGGATCAGCAAGTCCGATAATCCTCTCGACACCCGTCGCAGACTGCACGAGAGCCTTCAGGACTTCCTGTTCCCCTGCTTCAATCTGCTTAGCGATCTCCACCTCGTCTTCCCGACTCAGAAGGGATACTAGCCCCATCTCGCGCAGGTACATTTTGACCGGATCCGTGACCCTGCCAAATACATCGCGCTCAGGTTCAGGCGGTGGCACTGCCTCCTCTCGGACTTTCTTTTGAATATCTGGCTCAAATAACTTGATTTTGGTTCCATCGACGACCTCTATATCCAGTTCGTCAAACACCATTATCATTTGATCAATCTGGTCGGGGGAAACCATGCCCTCTGGCAGGGCATCGTTGAGCTCTTCATAGGTGAGGTAGCCCTGCTTTTTACCTTTGGTTATCAGTTGCTTCAGATTCTCAACCTTGGTCGTGTCGGCCATAAGAATCTCCTTCCAAACCTAATAAGCAGTTGTTATGATGGGACTTCCAAGTGCTCTTGAGCCCATTCTTGTTTCTCAGCAAGGAGCCGATTCAACAACTCCTGGTTGTTTGTCCTCTCGGCTTCTTTGATTTTCTTTGATAGTAGTCTGATCTGTCGCTTCTTAAGGTGGGCTTGGTACTGTCTTACAATCTTGTGACAACTGTTAGGATCCACATGAATCTTTTCCATTAACAGTGAAGATATCAAGTTCCTGATCTGGGGATCATCGGTCTGTGCAATCAGATCAGCTCCTGTGACAGGAGTCCTGGAACCGGATTTTTCCAAGATCATCCGCCCTATTTTCTTAAGCTCGACTGTTTCAAATCCCTCTATGATCTCTTGAAGATTGAAACTGCACACGCCTTCTGGGCATTGCAATATGATTGCAATAAGAGCCTTTTCAAGTTTTGAGCCGTGTCGTGGCTCAATTAAAGAGATAGCCTTTTTGTCCTTTGCTGCTGAAACCCGCACTTGTTCTAAGATGGCCGACTCATCGATGTCCAGGCGCTCGGCCAAATCCCTTATATAGACCGAACGGCTCACGCCGTCGAGTAAAGACCCTAGAGGGCCTTTTAACGTTTCAATAATGCGGACCCTGCCTTCTAGTGAAAGGCCATGTTTTCTGATCGCAGACGCTATGAGAAAGGGCATAAAACCTAAAGCCTTCTCAGCTGCTTTGAGAAACCCATCGGCACCAACTGCAAAGATGTAAGCATCCGGATCCTGTCCCTCGGGAAGAATTAGTATTCGGGCTTCAACTTTTTCTTCTTGGAACAAGGGCATACTCCGTTCAGCAGCCTTTATGCCAGCTTCATCTGAATCAAAAACAAGGATCATCTGCCGGGCGTGGCCTTTCATGATCCGCACCTGCTGCCGCGTCAGGGCCGTTCCGAGAGTTGCCACGACGTTTTGGATGCCGTGACAGTGTAAAGCTAGCAAATCAAAATAGCCTTCTACCACAAACGCACAACCGCTCTGCCGGCAAGCATCTTTGCCAATGTGTAGTCCGTATAAAGTCCGCCTCTTGTGATACACTGGTGTGTCAGGCGAGTTAAGATACTTGGGGAGGCTATCATCCAAGCTCCGTCCACCAAAACCCAGGACTCTCTGATGAATATCAAGGATGGGAAAAATGACCCGGTCACGAAATCGATCATAATGTCTCCCATTTTTTGCAACCACCAGTCCTGCTTTTTGAAGATCATCAAGCGGAACGCCCCTTCTGGAAAAGTGTTGTGTCAGGCCAGTCCACGACTGTGGTGCATACCCCAGCATAAACTGATCCCTGACTTCAGGTATCATCTGCCGCTTGCTCAAATAATCCCTCGCGCGTTGGCCTGAAGAGGGATCGGACAACATTATTCTAAAATAATCAGCAGCCTCCTTGTTAACCTTGAGCAACCGTTCCCTTTCTTCGAACTCTTTCCTTTGAGTGGGGGACATCTTCCTGGTCGGTATCACGATTCCGCTTTTTTGTGCCAAGAACCGTGCAGCTTCCGGGAAGCTCACATTATTGTATTGCATGAGGAAAGTAAAAACATTGCCACCCTGCCCACACCCAAAACAGTGAAATATCTGCTTCTCCTCGCTTACCGTAAAGGAGGGGTTTTTGTCCGCATGAAATGGGCATAACCCCATGAAATTTTTGCCAGTTTTTTTGAGCGCAACATATTCCGAAATCACATCAACAATACTTGTTGCATCTCTCACGTGGGCAAGTATGTCTTCGGGTATGAAATCAGCCAAGATGTGACACCTCTAAACCTTAAGAGGCGAGCTCTTTCCTTACTATGTCACTCACGACTTTGCCGTCGGCAGAATCAGCCAACTTCATCATAAGCGTCTTCATGACCCTGCCCATGTCCTTCATGTCTTTGGCATCGAGTTCTTGGATAACCCGTCTCACAATATGGGTTATGGCCTCTTCAGAAAGCTGTTCAGGCATGAATGACCCAAGTATGGTTAGTTCCTGCTCTTCTTTCTTTGCGAGATCGTGTCTGCCACCCTCTTTGTATTGATGAATGGAGTCCTTGTGTTGCTTGATTTGGGTACGAATCACCCGGAGAATCTCCCGGTCGTCAAGTTCGGCCCGCAATTCAATCTCCCGGTTTTTGATAGCAGCGCGCAACATGCGTAGGGTATTGATCTGCACCACATCCCTTAGTTTTGTTGCTGCATTTTGCTGTTCTAAGATAGTTTCCTTCAGAGACATGGTGTTCTTAAACGCAAGTGTCCGTTTTAATTCGTATAAGAGCACGTTGGCAGAAACAAGACGAAACAACAAGTGCCTGGAGTCTTGGTTTAAACAAAGGATACGCCACGTGGAAAAAGATAGGAGACGTTCGGATAGTCTACTCCACGAAAAGGTCTGGTTATGTTGATGTAACTCAATCCTAAATTTTTCGAATCCTATAATTTAATTACTTTCATAAAAGTTGTCAAGCAAAAAATGACGCTATCGGCTTTGCCCCTGGCCCGCCTCCAAGGCCTCCTTTAGATCGAGCCTGCCATCATATAACGCCCTGCCGGTTATGACTCCCACGACACCCAAACGCTCTAGCTCCGCAAGCGCCCTGATATCATCGATATCGCCAACCCCTCCCGAGGCGATAATGGGTGTCGACACAGATTCAGCCATTCCTTTTGTCTCTTCGATATTGGGCCCTGTCTGCATGCCGTCTCTGTGAATGTCCGTAAAGATGATCCCCCCAAGCCTAAGTCCCTCAAAACCTCTGGCTACGTCAATGGCCCGTTGCTGAGTCGTTTCAGTCCATCCTTCTATGGCTACCATTCCCTTGCGGGCATCAATGCCTGCCATTATCTTATCTGGAAAGACCTGACAGGCTTGTTCAACCAGACGAGGATTCTTAATTGCCTCGGTTCCAAGGATAACCCGGCTGATGCCCAGATCGAGTAATCTAGAAATGGTTTCCATATTCCTTATTCCACCACCCAGCTGCACAGGTATGCGGACCCTGTTCAGAATGCGTCTGACCGCTTCAATGTTTTGGGGACTCTTCCTAAAGGCGCCGTCCAGATCGACAACATGAAGCAATTCCGCACCCTCTTCTTCCCATCTCGCTGCCATGGCAGAGGGATCATCGGAGAATACTGTTTCAGACTCTTCGCGCCCCTGAAGGAGCCGGACACACCGGCCTTCTTTTATGTCAACTGCTGGGATAATGAGCATGCAAAAGTCTACCCAAGCAACAACTTACAACTCAACGGGCGGTTGCCCAAATAGCTGTCCAGACAACATTCAGGGAAACGCCACGGGACATCCTTTTTGAGGCAGGTCAATCCTCATCCTGCTCGTCAGTGGCAACTGGTATCGAACCTCACGAACCAGGCACACGCAAACGTTGCATACAAGCTGAGAAGCCTATTGTAAATGCGTGAAGCCTCCTCGCCCTAAAGGACGGGGCTT
>CP070769.1:1651042-1655896 GCA_020347085.1 Desulfobacterales bacterium | reverse complement strand
TAGAAGTAATCTATGCCAAAACGGACGGACATATCCAGGATCATGATCATCGGTTCCGGGCCGATTATTATCAGCCAGGCCTGTGAGTTTGACTACTCCGGGACCCAGGCTTGCAAGGCCTTGAAGGAAGAGGGGTATGAGGTTGTGCTGGTGAACAGCAACCCTGCAACCATTATGACGGATCCTGAGGTAGCCGATCATACGTACGTCGAGCCGATCACCCCTGAGATAGTAGCTATGATCATCGAGAAGGAAAGACCCGAGGCAATCCTACCAACGCTCGGAGGGCAAACCGGGCTGAACACAGCTGTACAGATGGCTGAGATGGGGATCCTAGAAAAGTTCAACGTAGAAATGATCGGAGCCTCTGCTGAGGTCATTAAGAAGGCGGAAGACAGGGACCTTTTTCGGGGTGCTATGGAGCGCATTGGACTGCGCGTTCCCAAAAGCGGCATTTCCGGCGACATAAAGAGCGCCCGAAAAATTGCAGGGCGGATCGGTTATCCGATTATTGTCCGTCCCAGCTTCACCCTTGGCGGTACAGGCGGTGGAGTTGCCTACAATCCAGTGGAGCTTGAAAAATGGGCTTCGTGGGGATTGGATGCCAGCCTGATTCATGAAATCATGCTTGAGGAATCCGTGATTGGGTGGAAGGAATTTGAACTCGAGGTCATGCGGGATGGAAAAGACAATGTGGTGATCATCTGTTCTATTGAGAACCTGGACCCCATGGGCATCCACACGGGTGACAGCATTACCGTGGCACCGGCTCAGACCCTGACCGATAGGGAATATCAAGTGATGCGGGATGCCGCCATTGCCGTGATCCGTGAAATTGGAGTCGATACGGGCGGGTCGAACATCCAGTTCGCCGTCAATCCAGAAAATGGAGAGATGGTCATCATAGAGATGAATCCCAGAGTCTCGAGGAGTTCGGCCCTTGCCTCCAAGGCCACCGGCTTTCCAATTGCCAAGATTGCTGCCAAGTTGGCTGTGGGCTATGCTTTGGACGAGCTTCCGAACGACATCACCGGAGAGACCGTGGCTTCATTTGAACCGACGATTGACTACTGCGTGGTCAAAATTCCCCGATGGACCTTTGAGAAATTTCCGGATGCCGCCGACTATCTGACCACCTCCATGAAATCCGTGGGTGAGACCATGGCCATTGGCCGAACGTTTAAGGAGGCCCTTCAAAAAGGCATACGCTCTTTGGAGATCGGACGATTTGGTCTTGGGGCGGATGGCAAGGGTAGGTTGGAGCAGGACGGAAAACTCCCTTCGTTGGAGGAGATCAAGGAGAAGCTCGTTAATCCCAATTCCCAGCGGCTCTTTTACATCCGATACGGTATCAAGGCCGGAATGGATGTGGAAACAATCCATGGGTTGACCGGCATCGATCCTTGGTTCCTGCATCAGATGACCCAAATCGTCGAAGTCGAAGGGGAGATCCTCAAGGCTGGTCATGGGTTGTCGGAAGACTTGACCCGCACTAGCAAAGCATACGGGTTTTCAGATGTTCAGTTGGCCTCGCTTACGAACAAAGATGAGGATGGAATCCGAGCCCTGCGGAAGAGGCTTGGGATTCAACCTGTCTACAAACTGGTAGACACGTGTGCAGCAGAATTTGAGGCCCGGACACCCTATTATTATTCTACCCATGAAAAGGAGAACGAGGCGCGAATATCCACGAGACCAAAGGTCATGATCTTGGGTGGAGGGCCCAATCGAATCGGACAGGGCATCGAATTTGATTATTGCTGTGTCCAGGCATCCTTTGCCCTGAAGGAAGAGGGCATTGAGAGCATTATGGTCAACAGCAACCCAGAGACCGTGAGCACCGACTATGACACGTCTGACAAGCTCTACTTTGAGCCTCTTACCAACGAAGATGTGCTCAATATCGTGGAAGCTGAAAAGCCTTCAGGGGTTATTGTGCAGTTTGGAGGCCAAACACCGCTCAATCTCTCGGCTGCTCTTTCCGAAGCCGGGGTCCCCATTCTTGGCACGTCGCCCGAAAGCATTGCCTTGGCCGAAGACCGGGAGCTTTTCAAGAACTTGCTCCGAAAACTCGGGTTGAGACAACCAGAGAATAGGACCGCCATGAGTGTGACAGAAGCTATTGCCGCAGCAGAGACGATCGGGTATCCCCTGATCGTGCGGCCGTCTTATGTCCTTGGCGGCCGGGCCATGAAGATTGTATATGACAGACCGACTCTGGAGGCTTTTACACGCAGGGCCCTGCTTGCCTCTCCGGAACACCCTGTCCTTATTGATGCATTCCTTGCTGATGCCATTGAAATTGATGTGGATGCTATTTCCGACGGACAGACGACCACTATCGGCGGGATTATGGAGCACATTGAAGAGGCTGGCATCCATTCTGGGGACAGCGCCTGTGTGCTCCCGCCCCAGGGATTGGCACCGTTCCTTTTGGAACAGATCAAGGGGTGTGCCCGTGCGCTAGCTCGTGAACTCCGTGTAGTGGGTTTAATAAACATTCAATTTGCTATCAAGGATGAAGAGATCTTTGTCCTAGAAGTCAATCCAAGGGCATCACGAACCATCCCCTTTGTGAGTAAGGCCGCGGGCGTCCCTCTGGCCAAGCTGGCTACAAAAGTGATGCTAGGGCACACGCTAGAGGAATTGGGATTCACCCGCGAGGTAGAAACGACGCATGTCTCAGTCAAGGAAGCAGTGATGCCTTTTGATCGATTTCCAGACGTGGACATTCTTTTAGGGCCTGAGATGAAATCCACTGGTGAGGTCATGGGCATAGACAGCGACTTTGGCAGGGCATTTGCCAAGTCTCAACTGGCAGCCGGGCAGCACCTGCCATCTGATGGCGCTGTCTTTGTTAGCGTCAAGGATGCGGACAAGGATGGGGTCTACCATGTGGCCCATCAACTATATCACATGGGTTTCAATATTTTGGCCACGCGGGGTACGTCTCATTACCTGAAACATGCCGGTATTCCAAACCGGACGGTAAAAAAGATTGCCGAGGGACGGCCCAATGTCATTGATCGCATCAAAAACAAAGAAATTCAGTTAGTGATAAACACGCCCTCAGGCAAAGAGCATGCGGAGAGCACCCGCATCATCCGTCGCACCGTGCTCCGGTATGGTCTCCCCTATACGACGACGCTTGCTGGTGCCTATGCCATGGCCTCAGGGATTGAAGCCATGAAAAAGAAGAAGCTGACGGTCCGGTCACTTCAAGATTTTCACAAAGCGTGTGGTCAAGGGGCGGCGAAAGGACTTGGAGACGGGTCTAACAGCGGAAACGGTGCAGCCACGATGTCGTTTAAGAAGGTGGGGTGAACCATGGAGCTTTTTCAACGGCCCAGAGAAGCATGTGGTATCTTTGGTGTGTTTGGACATGATGATGCTGCGAAGTTGACCTACTTCGGGCTATATGCATTGCAGCACCGGGGGCAGGAGAGTGCCGGTATCGTGACCTCCACGGGGAAGTCGATCCACGAATACAAGGGGATGGGGCTCGTTCCAGAGATTTTTAATGAATCCATCTTGAGTGGACTCCATGGTCATATGGCCATCGGGCATGTGAGGTACTCCACAACCGGATCTTCAACTGCAAAGAACGCACAACCCTTTGTGGCCTCCTACGCGCGCAAAACCCTGGCCATTGGCCACAATGGAAACCTGACCAATGCCAGACTGCTCAGGAACAACCTGGAGAAAAGGGGATCCATTTTTCAGACGACCATGGACAGCGAGGTCATTGTCCACCTCTTGGCGCGGAACTTACACGGGGGGTTGGAAGAAGCCATAGTAAGGGCGGTGTCGGATATCGAAGGGGCCTATTGCTGTGTCTTAATGACCGAAGATAAGCTCATCGCCTTGCGGGACCCCAATGGTTTCCGGCCCCTCTGCCTGGGAATGCTCAACGCAGGATACATTGTTGCTTCTGAGACGTGTGCTCTAGATCTGATAGACGCACAGTATATCAGGGATATTGATCCCGGGGAGATACTGATCATTAGTGAAGAAGGTTTGAAGTCCATAAAGCCCTTTGCCGAACGAAGGAAGACCTTCTGTATCTTTGAATTCATCTATTTTGCTAGACCCGATAGCAATATTTTTGGCCAGAATGTATACGCTGTACGGAAGAGGCTGGGCAGAAAGCTGGCAGAAGAATATCCTCTTGAGGCCGACTTTGCCATGCCGTTTCCAGATTCCGGTAACTACGCTGCTATCGGTTTCTGTCATGGGTCGGGTATCCCCCTAGAAATGGGTGTCATACGGAACCATTACGTTGGACGAACTTTCATTGAGCCCGCCCAGTCCATGCGCGACTTTGGGGTAAAAGTCAAACTCAACCCGGTCCGAGAGATTCTGGATCAGAAACGTGTCGTGATTGTTGAGGACTCAATTATAAGGGGTACCACAAGCAAGATGCGCATCAAGACCTTACGGGAAGCAGGGGCCAAAGAAATCCACATGGTGGTCAGTTGTCCTCCTCATCGATACGCCTGTTACTATGGTATTGACTTTTCAACCAGGGGGGAACTGATTGCCTGCCACCACACCGTGGAAGAGGTGAAAAACTTCATTGGCCTTGACAGCCTATGCTATTTGAGCCTCTCCGGTATGGTTGAGGCTACAAGACTTGAACAAAACGGCTTTTGTTTAGCCTGTTTTGATGGTAAATATCCAATCCAACCCGATGAAGGCTTCTCGAAATTATGTCTTGAACTGCAATAGCGAGCGCATTCCCTGTAGCTTCCTACAGCGAATCTTCAATTGTTTAATGACTCAGCAAGAAGATAGGGGATGGCGTATGGCTAAGCTGCATGGCGCAAGGGGAATAGTATGCCTGCTCCCAATAGC
>CP070769.1:1643962-1650942 GCA_020347085.1 Desulfobacterales bacterium | reverse complement strand
CAATGCCTTAAACAGCCGTGCATATGTCGTGGCTTGAAATGGCTGCAGGCCTCTGTTCACCGGAATTCCTGACCTGCCGCCAAGAATGTCGTTTAACCTGAATATGATCCAATGTTTGTTTGTTTTGTTTACGCTCAATTAGGGTGTAACAAACTCTACGATATTGGAATCTTTGCTCACGCCACCGCTCTCATGATAGACCACCACCTTGTACGCATAGCGATGGTCCGTCTCTACGGTGTCTTGGAAGATTACACGGCCCCCTTCCACGCGCGCCGGTGCAGGGGCTTTGAGCTTGATGTCAAGCAGATCTTCAAACGGAATCGGGCACCCCGGACATAGTTCCACTGAGCTACGGGCCATGTGTTTTTGAACTCTAAAGTATTCCAACCCCTCAAAGAATGCGTTGTCTTTCTTGGGCACTGACCAAGTCAACTGCACTTTATCCCCAATGACCTCTGCCTTAAGATCTGTTATTGCAGGGGGAATGGTGGGTTTGGGCGGCACAGGGGGCCCCTTCTTACCGCAGCCTAGGCAAAGGAGCAGAAATCCCGCCAAAAATAGAAAAACAAAGCTACGATGGTGTATTCTCTTTCCCCTCATCAGGCTCGTTCTCAGCTGCTTCAACCTTAAGGGTCTTCTTTGCTTCTTTGATAGCCGCGACCACGTTCTTCTTGGCGGTCCCGCCTGCAGACACCCGCCTGTTGATCACCTGTTCTATCGTGAGAATCTCAAAGACGTCTTTTTCAAATGCCTGGGAAAACTTCTTCAGCTCATTCAAAGAAAGCGCCTGCAGCTCTTTATTTTGATCCATGGCATACCGTACTACTTCCCCCACGCAGTGGTGCGCATCTCGAAAGGCCGTGCCCTTGGTTACCAAATAGTCCGCCATGTCCGTGGCATTCAAATAGCCCTTTGAAGCAGCTTCTTGCATGGCCGTCCGGTTTACCTGCAACTGCGGGAGAAGTTTTGCATACACGTCAATGCACCCTTTCAGGGTGTCCACCGTGTCAAACAAGGGTTCCTTGTCTTCCTGCATATCCCGGTTGTAGCTCAGCGGAAGCCCCTTCATCACCGTGAGCAACGCGATCAAGTTTCCAAATACGCGCCCTGCCTTGCCCCGCACCAACTCCGGCACATCAGGATTCTTCTTTTGAGGCATAATACTGCTTCCGGTGGCAAAAGCGTCAGGTATCTCCACAAAGCCAAACTCAGCAGACGACCACAGGACGAGCTCTTCTGAAAGGCGACTCATATGAACCATGCAGATGCTGGCCGTGGCCAGAAACTCCATGATAAAGTCCCGACTGCTTACAGCGTCCAGGCTGTTGGCGGAAACTTCTGGAAACGCGAGGAGCTTGGCCGTATGCTCCACGTCAATCGGATATGTTGTTCCAGCCAAAGCTGCACTGCCAAGCGGCATCACATTGATCCGCTGGAGCGTCCCCTTGAACCGGGCCCGGTCCCTCTTAAACATCTCATAATAGGCCATAAGGTGGTGGGAAAAGAGCACTGGCTGAGCCGGCTGAAGGTGCGTGTATCCAGGCATAATAACATCCACATGGCTCTCTGCCAGGTCCACGAGGACCTGACACAAGCCTGTCAGCCCTTCCAGTATGCGTGTCACCTCATCGCGTAGATACATTCGCACGTCCAGCACCACCTGATCGTTTCGGCTTCTTGCCGTGTGGAGTTTTTGGGCAACCTTTCCGATTTCAGCCGTGAGCCGGGCCTCGATATTCATGTGGATATCTTCAAATGACTCATCCAGCTCAAATTCGCCACGCTCAATGTCTCGCGCAATCCTGCCAAGGCCTTCTATGATTTGGGAGGCATCTTCTTGCGTAATGATCGACTGTTCGGCCAGCATGCGGCAGTGCGCTATACTCCCCTCAATGTCATAAAGGTAGAGCCGCCTGTCAAATGCAATTGAAGACGTAAAAGACTCCACTGTTCGATCTGTCTTTTCAGAAAACCTGCCATCCCACGGCTTTTTTGACATGGGACACCTCGTCTTTATATTGGGCTCTGGGTTATAGGCTAAGGGCTAAAGGTTCGGGGCGCTTACTGCCTACTCCTTACCCCCCTGCCCTTGCTTCAACAAGGCCTGGATCCGAAGCCTTAAGGCATTGAGCCGGATAAAGCCTTCCGCATCTTGCTGGCGATAGACCTGATCTGCTTCAAACGTCGCAAAATCGCGTTGGTAGAGAGACATTTCCGACTTGCGGCCCAACACACGGCAGTTTCCCTTGTAAAGCTCCAACCGCACTGTGCCTGAAACCGTTTCCTGCGTTTCATCCATCATGGCCTGCAATACCTTCATCTCCGGTGAGAACCAGAACCCGTAGTACACGAGTTCTGCGTATTTAGGAACCAATGAATCCCGCAGGTGCATGACCTCCCGGTCCATGGTGATCGATTCCAGGGCCATGTGGGCGACTCTTAGGATTGTTCCGCCCGGGGTCTCATACACACCTCGAGATTTCATCCCCACAAACCGGTTCTCAACCAGATCAACGCGCCCAATGCCGTTTCGACCTCCAAGCGTATTCAGCTTGGCAAGGAGTTGGGCAGGAGAAAGCCTTTCGCCGTTTACTGCCACAGGGTCTCCGTGTTCAAACAACACCTCAACAACCTCTGGTGCGTCTGGCGCTTCAACGGGAGACACGGTCATTGTAAACATGCCCTCCGGGGGGCTTTCCCAAGGATCTTCAAGGATACCCCCCTCATAGCTGGCATGCAGCATGTTGCGATCGATGCTATAAGGCTTTTCTTGGGTCGCCGCCACTTGAATACCGTGTTCTCGCGCATAATCGATAAGCGACTGACGCGCGCCTAAATGCCACTCGCGCCAGGGCGCAATGATCTTCAATTTAGGCGCTAAGGCTTGGTAAGCCAGCTCAAATCTCACCTGGTCATTCCCCTTGCCTGTGGCTCGATGACTGACCCCATCTGCTCCCTCTGTGTGCGCCACCTCCACCTGACGTTTGGCAATCAGCGGGCGTGCCAGGGAAGTGCCCAGGAGATAATGGCCTTCATATAGGGCATTGGCACGAAAGGCTGGAAATACGTAGTCCCCAACAAAGCCTTCTTTTAGGTCCTCTACGACGACTTTGGCAGCACCCGTATCCAGGGCCTTCTCCCTTATACCATCCAGATCTTCCTTTTGGCCCATGTCAGCCACAAAGGCGATTACCTGGCAGTTGTAGATCTCGATGAGCCACTTCAGGATGACAGATGTGTCAAGTCCACCTGAATAAGCCAAGACTATTTTCTTGATGTCTCCTGACAAAAGAGCCTCCGGTTAGTTGGTTACGGGTTACGAGTTATGCGTTGCGGGTTGCGAGTTACGGGTTGCGGGTCACGAGTTACTGCATTCTGCATTCCGCATTCCGGATTAACCCATGATAAACTTTTCCAGTATCCCTTTGTGCATGTGAAGCTTGTTTTCTGCCTGATCCCACACGACAGAATGGGCCCCCTCAAGAACATCAGCAGAAATCTCCTCACCCCTGTGGGCTGGCAGACAGTGCATGACGATGACATCCGGTTTGGCTTTAGCCACAAGGCGTTGGTTCACTTGATAGGGTTGAAAGAACTTCTTTCGAAGCCCGTGTTCGCTCTCTTGTCCCATGCTAGCCCAGACATCTGTGTAAATCACATCCGCATCCCGAACAGCTTCTTTGGGATCACTAATGACATGGATTTTACCTTTTGTATCGCTCACAGCGGCCACAAGAATGGCCTCATCGGGCTGATATCCTTTGGGACACGACACAACCAAGTGCAGCGGTAAAATGGCCGCTGCATTCAGCCAGGAATGAGCCACATTGTTTCCGTCCCCAATCCAAACAATCTTAAGGTTCTCCAGCTCTCCCTTTTTCTCTAGAATGGTCATGAGATCACTCAAGACCTGACAGGGATGATAGAGATCGGTCAAGCCATTGATGATAGGAATCGATGCCGCCGCCGCAAGCTCGTTAAGCAAGTCCTGAGAATAGGTCCTTACAGCCAAGGCGTCCAGATACCTCGACAGCGCGCGCGCCGTATCAGCAATCGGCTCGTTTCGGATCAGTTGCGTGTCCTGGGCATTCAAAAAAAGAGGGGTCCCGCCAAGCTGGGCCATAGCTGCCTCAAAGGAGACGCGCGTCCGGGTAGAGGGCTTGTCAAAAATAAGTCCCAAGGTCTTACCCTGAAGCGTCCGATCGGAGCTGCCATCAGCATCTCGTTTTTTTAGCTCAAACGACCGCTCAAACAGCGCTTCACAATCATCCGCAGTTAAATCTCTGAGCGTTAAAAGGTCCTTTTTCATGATGCTTCATCTGTCATCTCTTCAAATATGCTATCCAAACACGCAATGAGTGCGTCTATCTGTGCCTCTTGAATAATCAGCGGCGGGATAAACCGCAGAACATGTTCCTGTGTGCAGTTAATCAAGAAGCCTCGTTCCATGCATGCCTTCACAACGGAGGCGCCGTCAAGAGAAAGATCGAGGCCGAGCAGAAGCCCTTGGCCTCGCACCTCCTGAATAAAGGCATACTTTGCCTTGAGTTCAAGGAGCCGATCCTTAAAATACGCCCCAACTCTCTCGCAGTTCTGAAGGACTCCCTCCTCCACAAGTGCCTTCACCACGGTGAGGGCTGCTGCTGCAACCAGCGGGGTTCCGCCAAATGTGGAGGCGTGAGATCCGGCCGTAAACGACGCAGCAACCTCTTCCCTGGCCAGCATCGCCCCCATAGGAAGCCCGTTGGCCAAGGCTTTGGCCAGTGTCATGATATCAGGTGTCATTGCAAAATGTTCGTATGCAAAGAGCTTCCCCGTCCGACCCATTCCGGTCTGCACTTCATCAAAGATGAGGAGTAATCCTTGTTGGTCGCACAGTTTCCTCAAGTCTTCCAAGTATCCGGGGCCAGGATATTGGACACCCCCTTCACCCTGAATCGGTTCCAGTATGACAGCGCAAGTCTCCCCTGTGACGGCTTTTTGAACCGCCTCCAGATCGTTGAAAGGGACGAAGTCAAAACCGTCCACAAGGGGTTCGAAGCCTTTGTGTATCTTTGCTTGGCCGGTAGCACTCAATGTAGCCATAGTGCGGCCATGAAAAGATCCTTCCATGGTAATTATCCTGAAGCGTTCCGGGGTCCCTCGATCCTTAAAATACTTTCGTGCCAGCTTGATGGCCGCCTCATTCGCCTCCGCACCGCTATTGCAAAAGAAAACCCGGTCTGCAAAGGAATGCTCCACGAGCCACTCGGCCAAGACTATTTGTGGCGTAGTATAATAGAGATTTGATACATGCACCAACTGGCGTGCCTGGTTTGCCACAGCCTCCGCAATACCCGGGTGGGCGTGCCCCAGATTGCACACTGCAATCCCATCCACAAAATCCATGTACGTGCCGCCCTCTGAATCGAACAGCGTGCACCCCTCACCTTGGGTCAGAACAATGGGGAATCGCTTATAGGTGGCTGCTATGACTTTTTCTGCCTTTTCTATGAACTCGTTTGTCATTTTTTATTAGTCATTAGTTATTTTGAGCTCATAGCTCGCTAGTTACTCCGACACAATTTCTGTTCCAACGCCCTTGTCTGTAAAAAGCTCGAGGAGCACGGCATGCGGCGTGCGGCCATCGATGATGTGAACCCTTTCCACGCCATGTCGGACGGCCTCCATGGTGCACTGCATCTTCGGAATCATCCCCTCGGAAATCGTGCCATCTTTCAACATTGCCTGAATAACGTCCGCCTTAATGGAGGATATGAGAGAGCCCTCACGGTCCAAGAGGCCTTTCACATCCGTGAGCAGGATTAGCCTCATGGCGTTAAGGGCCACAGCCACCTTACTGGCAACCCAGTCCGCGTTGATGTTATACGTCTCACCCGACTCGCCGACGCCAACCGGAGCAATAATCGGGATAAAGCCTGCGTCCTCCAAGGTCTGAATAATCGCCGGATTCACGGCCTCAACCTCACCCACCATGCCTATATCTATGATTTCCGGGGGCTTGTCTTCCGCCTGTGAGCGCACAAGATGGAGCTTCTTGGCAAGAATGAACCGCCCATCTTTCCCACTCAAGCCAACCGCCTTGCCGCCCTGTTGGCTAATCTGTGCCACGATCTCCTTGTTGACTTTCCCAACGAGGACCATCTCCACCACGTCCATGGTCGGCCCATCGGTGACGCGCATGCCGTCCACGAATTCAGAGTCTATCCCCATTTTCTTTAACACCGATCCGATCTGCGGGCCTCCGCCGTGGACCACCACAGGGTTAAGGCCTATGAATTTCATCAGCGTGATGTCACGGGCAAACCCTTCCTTCAGGTCCTCCTCCACCATGGCGCTTCCGCCATACTTGATCACGATGGTCCTTCCGTAAAAACGACGGATATACGGAAGGGCTTCAATTAATATGTCGGCAACGGTGCTAGTCATTGGATACAGGTTATTTGGCATTTGTTATCTGTTATTTGGTATTTGGTATTTCTCATTTGTTATTTGGTATTTTTTTTGAGCATCGCACCTTAGCTCACTTCTCTACAGTCAATCCTCAAACGGGCTGTTGCCCAAACCACTCTCTTGAAGATGTTGCTAGTGTTGCGCAGCTTTCTTGCCGCCAGAGGGACATCCTTTTTGAGGTCAGGTCACTGATATGGCCTGACAGGCCCCTCAACGGCACCATATTCGACATACGGTCCTGAAGCATTTACAATAGGCTTCTCAGCTTGTATGCAACGTTTGCGTGTGCCTGGTTCGTGAGGTTCGATACCATTTGCCACTGACGAGCAGGATGAGGATTGACCTGCCTCAAAAAGGATGTCCCCCTGGCGGTTCCCTGAATGTCGTCTGGACAGCTATTTGGGCAACAGCCCGTCAATCGTCAATCTACAATTGTCATAGAATGTACCGGCTCAGGTCTTCGTCATCCTTGATGTCTTTTAACTTTTCATACACGCACTTGGCATCTATGACTATCTCCTGGT
>CP070769.1:1641306-1643862 GCA_020347085.1 Desulfobacterales bacterium | reverse complement strand
GATTAAAGAGTTTATGGAGACATTTCATTCAGAGAACCTGGACGCGCTCATATTTCTTAAAGCGGTAGATAATCCCCGCGCCTTTGGCGTCGCTGCATTGAACAAGAGGGGACAAGTCACAAAGCTTGTTGAAAAACCCAAGAAACCGCCGTCCAATCTGGCCCTGGTAGGGGTGTACTTCTTTTCACCCAGCATCCACGAGGCTATTGAGCGGATCAAACCTTCTGCTCGAGGAGAATTTGAGATCACGGATGCCATTCAGGAGTTGATGCGCTCGGGTAGATCAGTAAGAGGAGAGGTCCTTGAGGATTGGTGGCTTGATACGGGAAAAAAGGATGATTTCCTGGCAGCCAATACAATTGTGCTAGATGACTACATCAAACGCCACATACAAGGCAAGGTGGACCGTAAGAGCAACATCACAGGACGTGTCCAGATCGAAAAGTCAGCCAAGGTGATCAATAGTAGGCTCCGGGGGCCTATTGTTATTGGAAAGAAGTGCGAAATCGTAGATTCTTTCATCGGGCCTCATACGACGATCGGCCATGGCACACGCATCATTAATTCAGCCATCGAGCATTCGGTCATCCTCGACAAGTGTCACATTGAAAATATAGCCAGGCTCGAGGACAGCCTGATTGGTCGAGAAGCCAGGGTGGTCCACCCGAAAAACCATAGCCGCGCCCTGCGCCTCCTCATCGGAGACAACAACGTGGTGGAAGTATAGAGAATAGTGTCACAGCGAAGTTCTTCGATTCCTCGCAGACCTGAGTAAACCACCACCCGCATAGCGGGTGGCTTTATTACGCGGCCAAAGGCCGTGAACTGCAATAGCGAGCGCATTCCCTGTCCCGACTTGTCGGGACTGGAGGGAGCTTCAATTTCGATATTCGGATTTCGGATTTATGTGAAAGGAGAGTCAACAGTTGAAAACAGCAGTACTGATAACCGGCGGCTGCGGTTTTATCGGCTCCAATTTCATACACCACATGCGCAAGACCCATCCCGAGCTTGCGCTCATCAACTTGGACAAGCTTTCCTATTCTGGCAACCCTGACAATCTGAAGGCTTTGAAGGATGATCCAAACTATCGTTTTGTTCATGGCGACATCACAGATGGGCACCTGGTTCGTTCTGTGTTTGACGAAAACCCCATTCAGGCTGTGGTGCATTTTGCGGCAGAATCCCATGTGGACCGATCCATATTAGAAGCAAGCGCTTTTGTACAAACCAATATTGTCGGCACGCAAGTACTCCTCGATAGCGCCAGACAATACTGGATAGATACCCTGTCAAGGGACCCCTTTTTCCGGTTTGTTCATATATCTACAGACGAAATCTACGGAACCCTGGGAGAAGACGGCCTCTTTTCTGAAGAAAGCCCTTTTCGTCCTAACTCCCCTTACGCTGCTACCAAGGCAGCTGCAGATCATCTGGTGCGGGCTTATTTTGAGACCTACGGGCTGCCAACCGTGATCGCTAGGCCGTCCAATAACTATGGCCCCTATCAATTTCCTGAAAAATTCATCCCTCTCATGATTACCAACCTCACAGAAGACCAACCTGTGCCGGTTTATGGAAAAGGTCTCAATGTCCGGGACTGGATCTTTGTTTTGGACGCCTGCCGGGCAGTTGATTTGATCTTGCATCAGGGAAAGCCAGGTGAAGCATACAATGTCGGCGGAGAAACCGAAAAGCGAAACATTGATGTAGCTCGAGAAGTCTTGGCTATGTTTGGCAAGGACGAATCTTATCTCACGTTTGTTGCGGACCGTCCGGGCCACGACTTGCGCTATGCTCTGAACAATAAGAAAATTAAGGATGAATTGGGCTGGAAACCTACAGTCGCTTTTCAAGAGGGGATCGAAGTAACCGTGGTCTGGTATAACGCAAATGACTGGTGGTGGAGGCCCCTCAAAAAAAGGCTCACGCATGAAAGCAAAGGCTTCTGGACTGAATCATGAAGATCATTGTTCTGGGCTCCAAGGGCATGTTGGCTCGAGATTTAATCATAGCGTTAACAGAGGCGCATGCGACCTTCCCCTTTGATCAAGGTCAGGTAGACATCACCGACAAAAAGCGTGTTCTTGATGTTATTGGCACTATGAAACCAGACCTTGTTATCAATTGCGCGGCTTACAATCAGGTGGACCAGGCCGAGACGGATCGCGAGGCAGCGTTTCGTGTCAATGGAAACGGGGTGCAGCATGTGGCTGTTGCCTGTAAGGAATTCGGAAGTGTTCTTTGTCATTTCAGCACCGACTATGTGTTTGACGGCAATAGCACGCGACCTTACCAGCCCGACGACCTACCGAATCCGATCAGCGTTTACGGAGCATCCAAGTGGGCGGGAGAGGTCTTTGTCCAGTCCATCCTGGACCGCTTCTATCTTATCCGCACCAGTTCTCTGTATGGCAAAAAAGGCCAGAATTTTGTGTATACGATTTTACACCTAGCCAAAGAGAAAGAGCTTTTGAAGGTGGTACAGGATCAGATCATGTCACCCACGTGGACGGTGAATCTGGCAGAAGGCGTCATGAAATTGATCCACTCAGG
>CP070769.1:1631163-1641206 GCA_020347085.1 Desulfobacterales bacterium | reverse complement strand
CACTATATCCTGAAAACTCGGCCTAACGGCCTCAAACAGTTCAGGATTTGCCCACCGAGGTGGGCACGTTTGCTACGTCCGGATGGGTACCCAAAAAGCTCATAATGGTCGTTCAAAGTAGTTATGCAAAGGTTTCCTATAACCGGGGCTGCCTCAGAAATGTTACGACTTGACGTTCATACCTAGCTTACGAACTGCCACCCACCCATCCCTATAGTGCGGCCTTCAACGGGATGGGTATAGAAGACACAGTGTAAGCATCAGGACAGTGATTGTCCGTGCAAGTCTCAGACCGCGAAGTCTAAAGCCCAATGCCATCAAGACTAGCTTCACATTTCGGGCACTTGCCATCTGTAATCACGTTCTTGGATATGTGATAACCCCACCGCTCGATCAAGGGCTGGCGGCAACTGTAACACATGGTGTTTTCCCCTTCGTCTCCGGGTAGATTGCCGCTATAAACGTGACGGAGTCCTGCCTCAAGCCCGATCTGACGGGCCCGGTGAATACTCTCCGCCGGTGTGGGTGGACGGTCTGTAAGCTTGTAGGTTGGATGAAAACGGCTGATGTGCCATGGGGTCTCAGGGCCGAGGGCGTCCACCATAAACGAAGCTAGCTGTTGAAGCTCTCCCCTATCATCATTGAGTCCGGGAATAAGCAGTTTGGTAACCTCCACAAAGATTCCAAGAGACTTCATCAACTTCAGGGTCTGCATCACGTGCTTTCGCTTGGCGCTGCATTGCTCTTTATAAAAATCATCATTAAAGGCCTTCAAATCTACATTGGCTGCATCCAGGTAGGGTTGGATCATGTGCAAGGCCTCGGAGGTCATGTACCCGTTCGTCACAAATACATTCAAGATACCCTTCTCGTGTGCCAGCTTGGCAGTATCATATGCGAATTCAAAGAATACGGTCGGTTCGGTGTAGGTATAGGCTATGCTGCGACAGTTTGCCTTCTCTGCAGCGCTCACCACGTCTTCTGGCCTGAAACGATCACCCAGAATCATCCCTTTTCGGTCCGCAGGGAGTTGGGCAATATCTGCGTTCTGACAAAAACGGCACTTGAAATTACATCCAACCGTGGCAATGGAATATGAAAGAGAACCGGGCAAGACATGATAAAGCGGTTTTTTCTCAATGGGGTCAACATGCTGGGCAATCAGCTTCCCATAAACAAGGGTTTTTAGGATCCCACCCTCGTTTTTGCGAACAGCGCATATGCCGCGTTTCCCCGCCTTGATAAGGCAACGGTGATTGCACAGGTTGCACCGGACCTTCTTATCTTCTGAGTGTTCATACAGATAGGCTTCCGTCATCCTCAGGCCCCTCGTCTATATATTGTCGGCGTTTTCATCAATCCGGGAGCAGCCCGCGTTTGCTGCTCCACATACCCAATGGGTACGTTCTGGGTCCGATATCGTGGCACGAGAGTAACCACCATACCTATATAGCACCCAAACGGGAACCTCTGAACAAGATGCCATCTCTCCAGATGTTGGGTATATTTCCTGAAGCTGTCGGGCAGATGGAGAACTGTACCCCACCTGAGCGGCGTTTTTCCCAGCACCTCCTGAACATGCCGTTTGACCTGCCACACACTGAAAAACCTGGCCCGATTGTATATGCTTTCTGAAAAGATACCCCTAATCCTTCGCTCAAGCCCTTTAATCGCATAACGATTTAGAACACCAAAAAAAATGCGGTTCTCTGCCACACGACATGCTTCTTGAATGGCCTTTTGAACATCGTCCACAAATTCCAAGGTCGTAATCAAGGTAGCCATATCAAAGCTATTGTCCTCGAAAGGTAGATCCTCGGCCAATCCCTCGTGCAGCTCAACGCGATGTCCGAGTTTTCTTTGTGCAATGCCAAGCATGTGAGGCGATGCGTCAAGGCCTGTTATGTCGAGGCCTAGCTCCGAAAACATGAGCAGATGTCTCCCTGTGCCGCATCCAATGTCTAAAACCCGCTCGCCCCGCACGGGTTCGAGGAGCCTCAAGACAAGCTCATCTTCAAGTTCAGCAACGAACCGGTTTTTAGGATGCTGATACCAGTCGTCGTACTGCCGAGCTGCGTTGTAGTCGAAAACGTATCCCATGGGGTATTTGTACCCGACTCAACAAAATTTGGTATCGTCCGTTAATGGTCGTTTATTGCCCCTTGACGAAACAGTAACGCTCTTTCGCCACTTCTCCATCACCGTGAGGAAGGTTGATAAATATCTATTTACATTGAAAGATACCTTCTAATCAAGAGGAAAACGGGTGTCCTTTTGTCGAAAAATCCTGCTTTGATTTTTCTTGATTTCATTCCTGTCATCCACTATGAGATGGAAAGTGTTTTGATCCTGCCAGCCGTCTTTTGGGCTATTGCCAATTCCTGGTACACGTCACTGTAATAGTTGACTACTTTCGTCACCTGAGCTGTTACAGGCTATCAGGCAATTTCGCGCCATCTTGCATTTGTGAGAGGAGGACCCATGGCCAGTATTAACAAAGTGATCCTCATTGGCAACCTTGGAAGAGACCCGGAGGTACGCTACACGCCCAGTGGAACAGCAGTAGCGAATTTCAGCATTGCCACCACAGAGAACTGGACCAATAGAGACGGTGAGAGGGAGTCACGGACGGAGTGGCACCGAATCGTGGCATGGGGCCGACTGGGTGAAATATGCGGCGAATACCTTTCCAAGGGAAAGCAAGTCTATATTGAGGGTCGTATCCAGACCAACGAATGGGAAGATCAGGAAGGGAACAAACGACAAAACAAAGCTATTGTCGCCTTGACCATGCAAATGCTTGGCTCCCGGACGCCAGGCGAACCACTTTCGGATGAAAGCTCCAGCCCTGGGCCTGCAAAAACATCCAGCGGCCCAACTGAGGACGACATCCCGTTTTAGCCTGTCCCAAGACGAGGCATTTTCCAAAAGTTAAGTTTTTGCTCGAGATCAAAACCCTGACCTCCAAACGCGAAGGCGAAGACCAGGTTTCCGCGTTGAGGACCCGCGAGTGCATAGCGCGAAGCCTTTAGCGCAGGTACGCCCTTTGAATGAGCTTTGCGTGAGAAAACGGGGTTGGGCAAAAGAGGGCTTTTGCAGGCGGCCACCGGCAATACGAACTTGGTATGAAGTCTTAAGCTGGATTCGTCTGGGAAAGACTATGGAACTGTCCTAAGCTTGATGCTCCTCGTCCAGTTTATTCGACTCCTTGGACTCGCTGGACTCAGGTTTTTCTTCTAACTCCCCTGAGGTCTCTTTGGTGGCTTTCTTGAAGTTTTGGATCACTCTGCCAATACCGCTTCCGATCTCAGGCAGTTTGCCCGCCCCAAAAATGATCAGGATAATAACCAGAATGATAATTAATTCTGGCATGCCGATGCCGAACATTTAGTCTCCCCCTTTGCTTCCTATCCCTCTGAACTGCAACACCGAGCGAATTCCCTGTCCCGATTCATCGAGACTGCAGGGAGCTTCAAAAGGTTCATATTCCTTGTCGATGATAAAATCTCAGTGTGGATTCGAAGATAACACCAAAACCTGAGTGTGTCAATCACTGCTGGGTTGTGTCATCTCTCACACGTCCCATAATCTTCGCATATGCCGCGTTAATGTCAGCCATCTTCTCTTTAGCCAATTCCCGAATTACAGGATCTGTGTCTGCAAATCTGTCAGGATGATACTTCTGGGCAAGTCTTTTATAGGCGGCCTTGATTTGCTCCGGTCCGGCATCGTAGGGGACTTGAAGCACGCCATATTCCTCTCTAAGCCCCGTGCCAAATGTTCCTTTTTCCAGCAGTTCGGCATTCTCGTGGAGGGTGTGTCCTACGAGAAGACCGAGGGCGGCCCCAACCGGCCCTCCCATAATCCAGCCTATACCGGCCCCGAGTACCTTATGAAACTTGCCCTTGTGTTTCTCATCCATTTCATGAAGAATTATCTACCATCTAGGCGATCGAGTCAAGGACAATAACCTCCTTGCCCGAAGGGGCCGATTATGTTAGGCGTGTGACTGAGGGAAAGATTTGATAGTTTAATCGAAACAGGCTGTTGCCCAAGCAGTCGGAGACCGGACGGTTTCTGCCTTATTTACTGCAAACAATGTCATGCTCCCCTCAGTAACCGATCACGAATCACATCATTGGAAAAAAGGACCTGTTATGACGCGATTCAAAGGGAATGCGCTGGCGCTGTTGATTGGAAGCCTTCCAATCAGCGACCATCACCAGGCTAATGACATAGTCTTCAAATACACACCCGATATTCCTTTATGGGTTCAGCTGCCGGTTCACCCAGAAGAGAGTATGATGGCCCAATTCTCACCTGGCATTCCCGGCCTTGTGCTTAGCCAAGACCGAGTCTTGGTTGATTCTTCAGGATCGACTTTTGAGGACGACTTGCTCAAGTTCTATGAGGACTACCTTGCGATAACCGAGGGCGGCTCCCCTCTGGACGGCACGCGATTTGTCCTAACCCCTGAGACTGCAACAGGATTCTTCACCCTGCTCGACTGCATGAAATCAGCTCCACAGCTCCCCGCAGCTCTCAATGGCCAGATCACCGGGCCTGTAACCCTAGCAACAGGATTGACGGACCAAAACAAGCGAGCCCTGTTCTATGATGACCGGCTCATAGATGTGGTGGTTAAAATCCTTGCCATAAAGGCACGCTGGCAGGTGGAAAAATTGTCACAATGGGGCATCCCTGCCATCATCTTCATAGATGAACCAGGCCTGGCCGGCTTTGGGACTTCCACCTTTATTAGTATATCTCGGGAAGACATTGCCCGGGTTCTTTCAGAAGTCATTGACGCCATACATCAGGCAGGGGGCCTTGCCGGCGTCCACGTATGCGCCAATACGGATTGGTCCTTGATCCTCGATTCCTCGGCAGATATACTCAGCTTTGATGCGTACGGCTACTTTGACCGGCTAGCCCTCTACGAATCATCCCTCAGAACCTTTCTGGAGCAAGGCCGAATCCTGGCGTGGGGAATTGTCCCGACCTCAGATAGCAGGGACATTGAAAACGAAACGGCCTCAAGCCTTGTAGCAAAATGGAAATCACAGGCCAGTCAGCTGGAATCCCAAGGCATAGAGCACGCAAAGATCCTGGCACAGTCTCTCATTACGCCAAGTTGTGGCACGGGTTCCCTGAACCTGGATCACGCAATTAAGGTGCTTGAGATGACTCGTGAGGTGTCACAGACCTTACGCTCTCAAGCCTAATCGTTTCTGGCGCTGCTTCTTCGCTTTGGGACAAGGAGGTCTCTCTGACAACGTGCTTGGAGCACAGCATGGGTTGTTACTTTACCATGAGAACGCGCATTCTTTACCCGTGTATATTCGTGTTGTTTCTTGCTGGTAGCTTCGTCAGGGGCGTATCCGCTGAGCCGTTCAAGGGACCGTGGGAGGAAGAGCGTGCTAACGAGGCCTCTTGCGAGCGAGCGCCAAATGGGTACAACCCGCTTCTTACCCTGGTTAAGGTCTACGCGAAGTACATCTCCCCCGTCGATGGCAAGGAATGCCCCATGTATCCGAGCTGTTCGGCATACAGTCGGCTCTGTTTTGAAAAACATGGGCTTATCATGGGATGGGTAATGACTTGTGATCGGCTACTCCATGAGGCGGATGAAATGCGCGCGGCGCCGGTCGTTTACAGCAATGGGGGAGAAAGGTTTTATGATCCCCTGGAAAATAATGATTTCTGGTGGCACCGTGAGCGCTGATGCTACCATTTTGCGGACAGGATGGCTTGTAGCCGCCTTTGCCATTTGCATTTGTCTTTTTCCTGTCTATTCGTACCCTAGCTCGGCTGTTCTGCTGGATCCCGACCGTCAATTTCAGTTTGCCGAACAATATTTTCACAAAGGGGAATACTACAGGGCCATCGGAGAATACGAGCGGTTCATACATTTTTTTCCAGAGTCTGAGGAAGTTGAGCTTGCCAGGCACAGAATCGGGTCGGCCTATCTTAGAGGAGAACGGTATGAAGAAGCCATTGAGGCCTTCAGGGACTTCACAGAAAAATATCCCACCTCGAGGTATACTCTTGAGTCTTATCTCGGAGTAAGCCAGGCATATGTCAAACTCAGGCGCTATGATGCGGCGATCATTAATCTTGAGAATCTAATAACCATTGCTCCTAACCAAGACGTCAAAGATGAAGCCTATTATCAGTGTGGCTGGGTTTATCTGGAAAAGGGGTTATGGGACAATGCGCAAGTTTGCTTCAATAAGATTTCTCCTCAAAATCGAGAGAAATACAAACTCGAGCAGTTCTTACAAGAACTCGACAAAAAAACACAGCTCAAGCGTAAGAATCCCGCAGCGGCTGGCCTGTTTGCTATTGTGCCTGGGGCAGGCCACCTGTACTGCGAAAGATACAGAGATGCATTGGTCTCGTTCTTGGTCAACGGCGCATTGATCTTTGCCGCTTATGAGGCCTTTGATCATGATCAGAATGCCCTTGGTGTCATCGTTACCTTATTTGAAGTTGGTTTCTATTCGGGCAACATCTACAGTGCGGTTAACAGCGCACATAAGTACAACCGGCATGAGAGAAATCGCTTTTTGAGGTACTTGGAAGAGCATTCGAGAATCAAGATTTCCCTGGCCGGACCGCGGCACGACACCACCGTTTTACTATCGTACCAAATGTCATTTTAACATCTCTGGGCACCTACGACTGATTTCGTTTCTCTCCGCCTATCATCCCATGCATTGTCTCAAGTTGAAGCTTCCTGCAGCCCGTCTTCGGCGAGCTCAGGTCGCGTTGCTGGGAGGTTAGTGCTCGCTGTTGCAGTTCAAACATAAAAGCTCTGAAGTCTAGGGGTTCTTGGTTCCTTTCCTGTTTAACGAATTGAAATAGCGCAGAAATATAAGAATGAGGAAACAAATACGTTATGGGAAGAGACTTTTCGAAAAGAATACGGAGCAAAAAGTCGATAGATGGGACGGTCATTGGCTGCTAAACACAACATTTTATGCAGTATTTTTGTTGACATACTATATGATGTGGTTTTAGATTGGGCGGGATCATAAAAGACCTTTGCATAACCAGTTCAGCGACCATCATGAGCTTTTTGTGCACCCATCCGGGGGAAACGAACCTGCCCGCTTCAGTGGGCAAATCCTGAACTGTTTTAGGCTGTTAGGCCGAGTTGGCGCCAGGGTTGCGCCTGACGGCTTGACACAAAGTGAAGCTTGCGCCAAAAGAGGCACCACGTGCCAGGATGGAGTGAGCAAGCTCATGGATGGGTCAAAAAGTCCATAGGAACAACTAGGAAGGGGTTGTGCAAGGTCTCATAAGTCACGTTTTTACGGGCTGTTGCCCAAACCGCTCTCTTGAAGATGTTGCTAGTGTTGCGCAGCTTTCTTGCCGCCCGTTTACGGTTGAATCAAGTCTTTTTCAACTGAAGGAATCGCTACCCCACTTTATGGCCATAACCGCCGGAACCAGGGGCTGATGTAGGGTCTTTTTCCAAAGCTTAAGCACATGTGCCCAGCAGGAAAAGATCCGTAACGTAATATGTTGGATACGACGCCAGATACCGGATGTTCGAGAGGCCCATACAGAGGCCCATACAGTTGACACTTAACAGTGATTATTGTTAACATGTTTGGGATAGCCTCGTATTAGAGTCCTCGACTCTTGAGCAAAACTTCGTCCCTGGACCGACGGGGAGGGAGAAAAAAGCCGGTGCGTTATGCCTGTTTACGAATATACAGCCCTTAATAAGTCTGGAAAAAGTGTAAATGGCATCATTGATGCTGACAGCCTGCTGGCAGCCCGTCAGAAACTCAGGGGCTCTGGCATTTTTCCAGTCGATGTAAAAGAGACATCCTCGAAACCCAAGGATATCCGTTCTGGCCCGGTATCGGTATCAGGCATCCTCAAGCGAATCAAACCAGCCGAGATTTCCATTGCCACACGTCAACTGTCGATCTTATTGAGTGCAGGGGTGCCCTTGGTTGGATCTTTGGATGCACTGCTCTCCCAGCTTACCAATCCGCTCGTTAAGAAGATCATGGCTCAGGTAAAGGAATCCGTGAATGAAGGGAACAGCCTGGCCTTCGCCCTATCCCAACACCCCAAAGCATTTTCAAATGTCTATGTGAATATGGTGCGTGCAGGCGAAGCGTCTGGGTCTCTTGACGTGGTTTTGGATCGTCTGGCCGATTTGGGCGAACACCAGCAGGCTTTGAGAGGTCGCCTGAAGGCGGCGTTGACCTATCCGATCTTTATGTCCATTATCGGAACGCTGGTCCTCTTCTTCCTCATTACTTTTATTGTGCCGAATATTACCCAGATCTTCACTGAGATGCAGCAAGCCCTCCCCGTTCCGACCATCGTTTTGATTAATGTGAGCAATTTCCTGAAGTCTTTTTGGTGGCTGATCCTGTTGGGTCTATCCATGAGTCTTCTAATAATAAGGCAGTTGAAAAAGACCCCAAGGGGTCATTACGTTTGGGATGAGGCCAAACTCCGTATCCCCATTATGGGGCCCATCAACAGAAAGATCGCCATATCCCGGTTTGGAAGGACGCTCGGCAGCCTGTTGCAGGCTGGTGTGCCACTCATATCAGCGCTTCAGATCGTCCGAAACATTGTCAACAATGTTATCCTTGCTGACGTGATTGACAATGCCGTAGAAGAGATACAGGCGGGTAAAGGCCTTGCCAGCCCCCTTGCCCAGAGCCGATGGTTCCCTTCCATTGTGGTGCAGATGATATTTGTAGGCGAGCAAAGCGGGGAACTGGAGACGATGTTGAGTAAGATTGCAGACACCTACGAGAGGGATGTGGAATCTCAGATTATGGCCATGACTTCCATGCTGGAGCCGGTCATGATCTTGCTCATGGGTTTGGTCATCCTTTTTATCGTTATATCCATTTTACTACCTATTTTTGAAATGAACCAGATGATCCGCTAAGAACCAGATAGGGAGTCATGAAGCGACAGCGTGATTGAATAGAAACATGGACCAAGGGGTCCTTCTAATACTCGGGGGTAATTTGGAGGTGCTATGAAAAGAGAGCAATTTGGCAACGAGTGTGGCCTTACCCTGATTGAAATCATGGTTGTGATGGTCATTCTGGGGATTCTGGCCACCCTGATTGTTCCCCGAATCATGGGCAGACCAGAACAGGCCAGACGCGTACAGGCCAGGGTTCAGATCCAAAGCATAGAAACTGCCCTGAAGCTATACAAACTTGATAACGGCTTTTATCCCACAACGGAGCAAGGTCTCCAGGCCCTGGTTGAAGCCCCCACAGTAGGGCAGCTTCCGAGAGCCTGGCGGGACGGGGGATATATGGAAAAAGGCAAGGTCCCCAATGATCCGTGGGGAAATGAATTCGTCTATCTTGCCCCGGGCGTTTACGACGATTACGACCTTTCCTCCTACGGTCCCGACGCAGAACCCGGAGGAGAGGGTGATGATGCAGATATAAATAGCTGGGAACTTGAGTAAAGGAGCGTCAGTTCCCACGTTAAAGTTTGGGACCCCACGCGAAGCACGGGGTTTGCTTCCAAACAATAAAACCTAAGGAGTCCAACCTGCGTTGAACCCTCAAAAAAAGGGTTTTACACTCATCGAGTTGATTGTTGTCATCTCACTCATCGGGCTGACACTGCTTCTATCCGTCCCCAGACTTCGTTACGCGACCTTGACCGATGACTTAAGAGGCACAGTACGCCGGATGGTGGGGACCGTCAGAACGTTGAGAAATGAGGCCATCCGGGAGCAGAAATTCTATGCACTAAATTTTGATCTTGAATCTAATCAGTTTTGGATAGATTCGGCAGACATAACCGCCGAAGAACGAACAGTGGCACACGAAAAGGCTATTACGCTCCCAAAGGGAGTTCGTATACTAGATGTTTGGCGCAAGGGCAAGGGTAAGGAGACGGCCGGGAGTATAGCCATTCTCTTTACCAAGCAAGGGTATATGGAGCCATCGGTCATCCACCTTGGGGCAGAGGACGGCAGACAGTTCACACTGATCTTTAGCCCTTTTCTTGGCAAGGTCAAGGTGGTCGAT
>CP070769.1:1627767-1631063 GCA_020347085.1 Desulfobacterales bacterium | reverse complement strand
GATACTGAGCCTCCCTGATGGCCTCCCGATACGTAAGACGCCTGTCGCCCTCGTGATATAGTAGATGGTCTTCACGCCCAATGGCATCGGCTTGTAATTTGGTCCACGGCATGCTTATTTCCACCTTAATTGAGGTTCCAGACATCTTCTAAGAGTTCATTCTCATCAGGATGAGGGCTTCCTTTGCCGAAGCGATAGGCATCATCAATCTGGCGATCAATCTCTCTGGTAATTTTATCAATAGTCGTTTTTTTCATGACACCTTCATTCACGAGTCTTTTTTCAAAACGCTTGATGGGACATCTCTTCATCCAACTATTTAGTTCTTTCTGCATTCTGTAACCCAATTTGATATCACACTCCGGCCCTACATGCCCCTTCCAGCGGTATGTCCTGCACTCCATCAAAGTTGGCCCATCCCCTCTTCTTGCCCTATTGACAGCTTCCCGGGCAACTCCAAAAACCCTCAACACATCATTGCCATCAACCCGAAAGCCGGGCATAAGATAATGCTTGGCCAACTTGTAAATATGATCATGCGGCTGTCTTTTTGACTGATGGGAATGTGTAGCATAGAAATTGTTCTCACATACAAAAACGGCCGGAAGATCCTTGAGAGCAGCAAAATTAAGGCTCTCGTGGAAGGCCCCTTCCTCAACAGCACCGTCACCAAAAAAGGAGACGGCCACCTGTTTCCTTTTCTGCATCACAGATGACAGGGCCGCTCCCACCGACAACGGGATATTGCCACCCACTATGGCCGTAGATCCACACACGCCCACCTCAGGATCAACCACATGCATTGAGCCGCCCTTCCCTCGTGAGCACCCAGTCTTCCGGCCATAGAGTTCTGCCATAAGCCGCTTCATGTCGCCCCCCTTGGCCAGGTAATGCCCATGGCTTCGGTGAGTGCTGAAGACGTAGTCTTCCTTGCGCAAGTTAGCACACACCCCCGCAGCTATAGCTTCCTGGCCTATGTACAGGTGGACTGGCGTTTTCATGTCCTGATCACAATAGACACGCACGATCTTCTCCTCAAAGCGTCTGATCGCTAACATCAATTTGTACAACTTGATCAATGTCCTTTTCGGAATGTCCGACAACCCCGGTGTCTCTCTTTTCATATCAGAAGTGATGTGCTTTATTCCGTTCCCAAAATAAATATGTGCAAAAGAGCCCTTTGCGAACGACATTGAGTCCCGCCGTGGCGGGAGAAAAAGATTCATGAATAGCGGAACGTCAAAATCACAAACTGTTTGAGGGCGATAGCCCGAGTTTAGCGCCAGGCTTCACTCCGCGCTGCGATTTAGTGGAGCCATTCAAGAATCCCAACATGGCTCACGGAAGTGAGCAAAATCGGGCCTTTTTGCAAAAAGCTAAACTCTCACCCTAAATGAAGTTTACATGAGGATGGGGGTTTTTGAGTTCCCACAGGTACCTGTTGATTTCATCCAGTCTGCACACATCTCTACATTTGGAAACGTCCAGCTGATTCTCTACCATATCCAAAACCTTCTTCCGTCTTGGTCCCTCCCATATTTCAGAAAACCTTTCTTCGTAAAGGTTGCCATAAAAAAACTCCTCTTTTCCCAAGAAGGCGCTGCATGCCCAAACGCCTCCGTCTGAGGATATGTATGCCCAAAAAGGAAGCCCCAAACAACAACCATACCCCCTTTTCTTCTTCAACTTCATCATTGTACGATCCCGGAACAGTATGCTGAAGTTCTCACTTGCCAGCTCATTAAGCCCTTCTTGAAACGACAACATCTGCATATAGTCAAAGTTCTTGTCCAAACAATGGCTACTTAGCGGATGTTTTGAGAAGGGTTTGATCGTGAAATAATCCACCCCAATTTCCTTCAATATGTTTGCCAGTTGTTCCGTCTCCTGATAGTTTTCCGGAATCATGAGCAATTGTACGCCAATCGTGCACCCATAGTTATAGCGCCTCTTTGTCGATACCACTTGTTCTAGATTGTGCAGAACTTTGTTAAAATCGTCTGCGTGTGTTCCATGAACGTGGGCATAGGTTTCTCTAGTAGCTGCGTTAAGGCTCACTCTGATCCAAGACAATGCTTTCAGACTCTCTCGACCGATGCGATTGTTGATAAGAACGCCGTTGGTTGTAACCGCCACATCGATTCCACAGCCCTTTGTATAACCGATCAACGCTTCGATGTCTTTATGCAGAAGGGGCTCCCCCTCGCCTGCATACATAATGCTTTTGACACCGCCTTTTGCCATCTCCTGAATTCTCTTTTTGAAAATTTCACTATCAATATACCTGGCCTTATACCCAAGATATTCAAGAGCACAAAAAATACATCGGTGGTTACATGTCCCTGAGGGGCCCACTTCAACATAGATCGGAAAAAACCTTTCCCCCTTCAGCCACTTATTAACCGTGTCTACATGGAACATCAGTTTGTGGGCGTCGATCCGAATCTTAGACATCTAGTCATTCCTATAATGTTCTATGATCGTATCCAGTATACAGTGAAAAATGGCATGATGAACAACCTCAACATGACCATATGAACCCGAGGAAACATAAAAATTAAGGAAGCCTTTTCCCCGGAGTGGATTGTTCGCCGCAAACCCGGATAACGTGAGAACCTCGCATTCTCTTTTCTTAGCAGCCCCCACGCCCCGAAGGATATTTTCCGATTGTCCGGAACTGCTTATGGAGACCAAAACATCTCCTTTGTCAGCAAACATTTCAATGGGCTTTTCAAAGACATCATCATAACAGAAATCATTGCTGACACAGGTGAGAAGGGCAGCGTCGTTAAATGCGATTGCTCGCATCCTTCCGTTCTTCCAGTAGTCGGTTGCCTGATGGCTGGAGATGGCAGCACTAGCGCCGTTTCCAATAAAAATGATTTTGTGCCCTGCGGATGTCTGGGCCTCAATAAGTACGGCTGCGCGCTCTATACCACCTTCGGCCTTTAACACCTGGTCGTTCTGGTCAGTCACCTGAACGTCTCTCAAACACGTCTCCAACGCGTCAAAGTATCGGGTTATGAATTGTTTCACTTGGTGGCTTGTTTCCTTTCAGCTACTTGAGGAGTGTGGCCAAGAACTTATAGAGCGGAACAGGCTCAATCGATTCACGGTTACACACCACTTGAACTGCCAACGCACCCACCGCATTTCCGATGAGCCCTACCAACTGCGCTGGAAAGCCCGCTGCGACGCACAGAGATGATATGGACAGATATGCGTCGCCCGCGCCAACCCTGTCGACGATCTTTGTAGAAAAAACCGGGGTCTCATAGTAACCGTTTTGCCTGTCG
>CP070769.1:1622494-1627667 GCA_020347085.1 Desulfobacterales bacterium | reverse complement strand
GTGGTATCAATCCGGCGCAGATCCGGAAAGATCTTGCCTACTTTGGTCAGTTCGGGGTTAGGGGCGTAGGCTATTATGTCAAAGAACTCTTGTTGGAGATAAGAAAGATCCTTGGCCTGGATAAGAAATGGCGTTTGGGCCTCGTGGGGGTAGGAAATTTAGGCTCGGCCCTCCTAAGACATGCCCAGTTCGTCGACGGGAGTTACACCTTTGTAGCTGCGTTCGACAGAAAGCCGAAGAGAATAGGCGTCAGAATTGGAGACGTAGAGGTCTCACCCATAGAAGCCATGAATCATCTGGTCAAGACAACGGGTGTTGAAATCGGCGTGATTGCCGTAAAGCCGGAATGGGCTCAGAAGGTTGCTGACATGCTGGTCAGAGCTGGCGTTCGCGGCATTCTCAATTTTGCACCCATCCAGCTTCATTGCCCGGCCCACGTCTTTGTCGAAAACGTAGATTTTAGCCTCAGGTTGGAGGTTCTCTATTATAGGCTCACCCCATCAAGGTCACGACGGCACCGCAGCCGCATAAAACCTGGCTCAGTAATTGCTCCCAAATAGCCCGGTGCAGGCATGCCTTAGATAGGCAACCCTTGCTCTTCTTTTTTCTTTCCCGTTATTTCCTTTTGATAGGGCGCTCCCCCTGCTCGCGGCTTATAGAGCCGTTCTCACAAACACGTTCCGATTGATATAGACCTTAAGGCTTTTGCCCTCGTTCGTATGCCCATTTTGATCCCGACAAGGTTGGGATTGCCCGGCTTATACTGACCGGCCTGCTCCCCGCGGACGAAGTTCTGCCGTGAGGCTGAACACCCATCCGTCCAGACAGAGTCAAGGGGAAGCCATGCCAAAATGGCGCCCCTTCCTTACCAGGAAGCCCATAGGGGGCTTCAAAAACTCAGGATAGAACGCCCTCGGACAGTTTCAATTTTCTCGCTATGCTTTACCAAGAACGATTTTTGAAAAATGGTCAAAAGGAGGCTCCTTCGGAAGCTGTAAGAGCCTTGCCACCACTTCGATAACGGAACATCATCTTGAGAATCACTTTAACGCACGATCTTCAAACAATCAACCATGCAGCACATTTCTCAGAAACCTGCCAGTGTGGGATTCCGGAAGTTGCGCGATCTCCTCAGGTGTGCCGCACCCCACGCAGTGCCCCCCGTCGGCTCCTCCTTCGGGTCCGAGGTCGATAATGAAATCGGCTGACTTGATGACGTCCATATTGTGCTCGATTATGATGATGGTATTGCCGGCGTCCGTGAGCCGATCTAGCACATCCAGGAGCCTTTGGATGTCGGCAAAATGGAGTCCTGTCGTCGGCTCATCTAAGAAGTAGACGGTTCTCCCTGTTGCGCGCTTGCCGAGTTCTCTTGACAGTTTGACCCGCTGGGCCTCACCCCCGGAAAGGGTGGTTGCGGATTGTCCGAGGCGGATGTAGCCCAAGCCCACATCTGCCAAAGTCTGAAGCTTGGTTCTTATCTTCTTGATCTTGCCAAAGAAGTCGAGGGCTTGATCTACAGTCATATCGAGCACGGCTGAAATGTTCTTCCCCTTATATCTGACATCAAGGGTCTCCCGGTTATATCGTTTCCCTCGGAACACATTGCATGTCACATGAACATCAGGAAGAAAGTGCATCTCGATCTTCATGATTCCGTCCCCGCGACAAACCTCGCACCGCCCTCCTTTTACATTGAAGCTGAAGCGACCTGGTCTATATCCCCGCATCCTGGCCTCCGGCGTTTTTGCAAACAAGTCCCGAATATCTAAAAATACACCCGTGTAGGTGGCTGGGTTGGAACGCGGGGTTCGTCCGATTGGAGACTGATCTACGTTGACGACGCTATCTATCTTCTCAAGGCCGGTCAGCCTCTTATATTTGCCTACGGCTCTCCCAGAATGGTGGAGGCGGCGCGCCAGAGATGAATACAGCGTCTCAACGACCAGACTCGATTTGCCAGAACCCGACACGCCGGTGACGCAAACGAAACATCCCAAGGGGAACCGAACGGTGATGTTTTTGAGGTTGTTGGTAGATGTCCCCTCTACCACTATATAGCCGTTTTTCAACTGGCGGCGCTTTGGAGGCACCGGTATGGTTCTGCGGCCCGACAGATATTGACCCGTAACAGAGGTCTTGTGCTGTAATAAACCCTCCGGTGGCCCATCAAATACCAGATGACCTCCATCGACCCCAGCTCCCGGCCCCATATCAATCACATGCTCAGCCGAAAGGATTGATTCTGCGTCGTGCTCCACCACGAGCACCGTATTTCCCAGATCACGCATCTGTTTGAGTGTGCTGAGTAGCCTTTGGTTGTCGCGCTGGTGTAGTCCAATACTTGGTTCGTCCAGGACATAGAGTACCCCGGTGAGCTTGGAGCCGATTTGGGTGGCTAAGCGAATCCGGTGTCCCTCTCCTGCAGAAAGCGTGGCCGAAGCCCTATCCAGCGTCAGGTAGCCCAGCCCGACTTGGGTCAGGAAAAGGAGCCTGTCGGCAATCTCCTTAACGATAGGGCTTGCGATAACCCTGTCTCGTGAGCTGAGAGACATCGCTCCAAAAAGGTCAAGAAGATCGGTGACTGAATGTCTGCACACCTGGTGGATGGACTCGCCACCAACCTTTACTGCAAGGCTTTCTGGTTTGAGCCTTGCGCCATGACACTGGGGGCAGGGTCGCACATTCATAAACCGCTCAATCCCTTCTCGGACCTGGTGTGATCTGGTCTCCCTATAACGCCGTTCAAGGTTCGGAATAACTCCTTCAAAAGGCCGGGAATACGTATAGCGTCTGCCGTCCCGTTCAAGATAAAAGGGAATAGCTTTACCCTTGGACCCATGCAGGAGGAGATCTTTCAGGGCTTCAGGAAATTCATTGAACGGTGTATAGACGTTCACGTGAAAGTGTTTCGTGATGGCGTCTAATACCTGATAGAAGTAAACCGAATGTCGATGTTCCCACGGGGCAATTGCACCATGCCTCAGTGAAAGGGCAGGATCTGGTACGATCAGGTCGGGGTCGAAGACAATCATGGAGCCAAGGCCATCACATGCCGGGCAGGCTCCCTGGGGGCTGTTAAAAGAGAAACGAGCCGGCGTGAAGGGGGGATAGCTGATACCGCAGAGCGTGCAGGCTGCCTTTTCGCTGAAGATGAGTGACGCGCCCTGTAATTGGTCGACAGTGATCACGCCTCCTGACAGCCCCATGGCAAGCTCGATAGAATCGGCCAGACGATTACGTGCCAGTTCTTTAACAATCAGGCGGTCAACCACGACTTCTATGGTGTGCTTTCTGTTTTTATTCAGTGAAATCGGTTGATCCAGATCAAACATCCTGCCGTCTACCCTGACGCGTGCAAACCCATCCTTTTGCAGTCTTTGAAACAGCCTTTGATGGGTCCCCTTCTCGTCAGTAATTACGGGAGACATGATGACGACCTTGGTGCCCGGCTCCAGGGCCATGAGGTTATCTACGATCTCTTGACTGGTCTGGGCTGTAACGGGTTGTCCGCACCTGTGGCAATGTGGCTTGCCGATACGGGCAAACAGGAGTCGAAGATAATCGTAGATCTCGGTGACCGTGCCGACTGTCGAGCGAGGATTCTTCGTAATCGTTTTTTGTTCGATAGCAATGGCTGGAGCAAGGCCTTCGATGCTGTCAACATCCGGATTGTCCATCTGCTCCAAAAACTGGCGAGCATATGCCGAAAGCGACTCAACGTATCGCCTCTGTCCCTCAGCGTAAAGGGTGTCAAAGGCCAGTGTCGATTTGCCGGAGCCTGAAATGCCCGTTATGACAACGAATCGATTTCGAGGGATGTCGACATCAATATTCTTCAGGTTATGCTGGCGTGCACCGCGCACGGCGATCTTGTCTAAAGACATGCCTCGATGACCCCACTCATCCGTTTAATTTCTGAACAATCTATAATTTTGCCTCGGGACAGAACTAACGTCAACCCAAATTGCCATATGTGCATAGGCGTGAGTCTTTTCCCTTGACGCACATTCTATGACAAATATATCCTTCAAACCGCAGTCGGTTTACGTTGATGGGATCAAAAAGAAAGGACAGGGAAACCTTGTGGCGATTGTAGAGCTTAGCATCGTTCCGATCGGAACAAAGTCCACCAGTCTGAGCAGCTATGTTGCGGCATGCCTTAAGGTTTTACAGGACTCAGGGCTCACCCACGAAGTGCACGGTATGGGGACTATCATTGAGGGGGATCTCGAAGCGCTCTTTAAGGTTATATTGAAGATGCACGAAGTGCCGTTCGAAGCGGGGGCCCTCCGAGTCGTCACGAGCATCAAGATTGACGATAGGCGTGACAAAGAGGCATCAGCAAAGGCTAAGGTGGAATCGGTGGTGAGGAGGCAGTCACAAGCATAGAAATGATTCCACATTAAAGCCTGATGATCTGGCCTGTAACCCCCTCCTCGATTGTCAAAATGCCCACCGATCGCTTGCCAAAAAAGGGAAAGCCGCCCGAAAAGGACCCTGGGTTGAAAAAGATAACCCCGTCTCTGACCTTATTATCCGACCGATGCGTGTGTCCGTAAACGATTACATCTACCTCATGAAACGTTCCTGCAAGCCTCCTTGGTAACCCAAACGGGTTGCCCAGACCATGGAGGACCCCGATTCGAAAGCCTTCTATCTCTACGACTTTCTTGGACGGGAGCTCATTCCTGACAGTCCGAGAGTCCATGTTTCCTTGAACGGCAATCACCTCTTTGCCCGAAAACGCCTCCAGCACTTCAAGCTCGGTGAGATCGCCTGCGTGGAGAATCATGGAGACATCAGCAAAAACCGTGTGCTGTAGTTGACAAAGCTCGGGAGTTGGTTTCTTTAAATGCGTGTCTGAGATCACTCCGATTTTCATGAGGATGCCTTCTACGGTGTGTGACAGGAGATAGCCCTCACGCACCTAGACGTGCCCCCAAAAACCACATACCAGACTACGGGTCACACAAGGCCTATACACATTATTCTTAGCTTCAATTGAAAGGACGAGTTGTTCTGTAACTAGTGTCATGTCTCAAAAAAAGTTTAAATAGTCTTTAGGCAGCTTAAAGCCTTGTCCGAACAACATTGAGCGTTTTTGGAATGAGATGGCAGCTGAGTGACGCGTCGAGAATCACAAACTGTTTGAGGGCTTTAGCCCGAGTTT
>CP070769.1:1612384-1622394 GCA_020347085.1 Desulfobacterales bacterium | reverse complement strand
ACTTTACGATATCAGTTGGAAAAGGTGCACTTTGGAACCGGTGCCGTCTGGTGAATCAATACGCAAATTTCGGTCCCTTTTTGACCGGCATGCTCCCCCGGACACGCAGTGCTGCTGCAAGGCAGAACCCCCGCCCGGAACGGCGGGGAAGCTTCTCTATTTGAACTGACGACAAAAATTGAGAAATGTCCTCTTCAATAGGCGACAATGATGACTGTCGGCTTTTACACTAACCGGAGGCAGGTAAGGAAATTCGCTTCACTGCGGCCTCCAATGCCTTGACTATCCTTGCAATATGTTGTCGCTGGAAATGGCTGTAGACCTTCGTTTAGCGAAATTCCTTACCTGCCTATGATTCTGTTTTGGACGAAAATCCCCAGCATACGCGTTACATGCTTCCTTCAGGGGTGCGAAACTTGCGTTAGTAGTTCTCCGGGGTGAAAATAAGCGGTTTTCAACAAGAAAATAGGTACTTCCTGCAATTTCGTCGTTATGAAATTGATTATAGATATTATACTAATTTTTGCGCTGTCTGACTGGTTGATCAACGAGTCATCAAGCAGGGTGGCAAGCGAAAGGTCGTCTGTCATCGAAAAAGCTGCTGAAAAAAAAGGCAAATTCGCGATCAGACAACGGCATCACCTATTGAGGAGGAATTGATTCATGTGCGTGGCAGCTCCTATGAAAGTTATTGAGATCGACGGAGACAACATCCGGGCCGAACTTGGAGGCGTGACCAAGGATGCCCGCCTCGACGTCATAGACCAGAGGCCGGAGCTTGGGGACTACGTGATCATACATGCCGGGTTTGCACTCCACCGTATCGACCCTGAGGAAGCCAAGATCACACTGGGACTTTGGAAAGAGATGGGGGTGATCGATGAAGTACCTGAGTGAATACAGGGACAGTTCACTCGCTTTGAAAATGGCAGACCGGATCAGAGGTATTTCGAAAAAACCGGCCCGGTTCATGGAGATCTGTGGCACGCACACCGTGGCTATATTCAAGAACGGTATCCGCAAAGTTTTGCCTCAACATATCGAATTGGTCTCGGGCCCCGGTTGTCCCGTGTGCGTGACGGCTAACCGTGACATTGACAAAGCAATCAAAATAGCCCGAATCCCTGATGTGATTGTGACCACTTTTGGGGACATGATTCGAGTGCCCGGGTCCGAGTCTTCATTGAAGCATGAGAAAAGTCTGGGTGCGGACGTGCGTATGGTCTATTCCACCATGGATGCCCTTGAAGTGGCCAGACAGAACCCGGACAAAAAGGTGGTATTTCTGGGGATAGGATTTGAAACAACTGCGCCCACCATTGCAGCCGCCGTGGTGGCGGCCGAAGCCGAGGGAATACAGAATTTTTTGGTGCTTTCCTCTCATAAACTCCTTCCACCTGCCATGGACGCCCTCCTTTCCGGCGGAGAGCTTGATGTTAGCGGGTTTATCTGCCCAGGGCATGTGAGCACCGTAATTGGTACGGCACCCTATGAAGTGGTAGTCTCCCAGTATAAAACCCCTTGCGTGGTCGTGGGTTTTGAACCCCTCGATATCTTGCAGGGCATCTATATGCTGGCCAGTCAGATAGAGGCAGGGGAAGCCAAAGTGGAAATCCAGTACACACGGTCGGTTTCACCTGAAGGAAATCAAAACGCAATGAACACCATGTTTCGGGTTTTTGAGCCTTGTGATGCCCCGTGGCGTGGCCTTGGAGTGATTCCAAAAAGTGGGCTTGCCCTGCGGGAAGCATATCGGGCCTTTGATGCAGACGCGCTATTCGACGTCGACGTGCCGGATTCTTCTGAGCCGCCCGGGTGCAAGTGCGGCGAAGTCCTTCGTGGGGTCTCAACACCGATAGATTGTAAGCTGTTTCGAAAACTTTGTACCCAGGACAATCCTGTTGGCCCCTGCATGGTGTCGAGTGAAGGCACGTGCGCGGCGTATTACAGATACCACGTTTAACCGAAATACTTTCCCGGGTCGTGTGGAGGAAGTTGGGAAGACGCCACCAATATCAGAGTTCACATTCGGGAGGAGGAAATATACTTAGCTCAGTTGTAGGTAAATATCCCTATCCATGTGATCTTCTATACACCCATTTTTTGGCTGCAAATAGCCTGTTTACCCGGATGTCCCGGCCTTTAATTGCCTTTACTGCCTTTCTTATCCTCGCCTGATTAGTCAAATACCTCTTCTTACACAAATACTCCCAAAAATTGATGAGTAAAACGCCGGAGCAGCAGCCTGAAATGGCCTGACGGGCTTGTCATTCATAACTGACCAGGATTTTAAGGAGATTTATTGCTCCAGTCGGCTCTCTCGTCGGGCGGAGTTGATATTATTCCCTTGGAAAAATCCGGTATTTCAAGAGGCAAGATGCGTAGTTCTCCTAATTGCGGCCATATCTAGTCTAGAGTAAAAAATGCACAGCACCCGGAAATACATAGTTTTAAAGAATAATACATAAGTTTTGATGTGGAGAAAACCGAGATCCAAAGAGCGAAAAACTGGTGAGTATCCCGAGAATGAATGGACGATGGCTGTGACTGGATGAAACAGAGGGCTCGGAGTGTGTCTGTGCTCACTGATTAGGGGGTTTCTCAAGTGCTGAAGACATTGTTTCTTAGATTGATGCTTTTTCTGTGGTTAGCTGGTGTGGCCTTGGTCAATGGAGGCTGTAATGATGAGGCCGTGGGAAATCAGGGCGAGGCAAAGACGTCGGAGTCAAACGTTGTAGCCATGGTTAGAGGTGAAGCAATTACGACGGAAGATCTTGAGACAGTTTTACAGAAGTTACCGGTTAGAAAGCGTGAGGCGCTCAGGGCAAAGGTCCTTGACAATCTGATCGAGGCCAGGGTCTTTGCTGAGGAGGCAAGAAAAGAGGGGCTTCACAAGGATCCGCAGGTAAAAGAGGCTGTAGAGAAGGTGACGAATGAGGAATTGGCTCGTTTCTTTGTCAAAAAGCGCATTGACGCAGAAGCAGAACCGTCTGAATCGGCGATGAAGAAGTATTACACGGACAATCAGGATCTTTTTGTGGTGCCTGATTCGGTGCTGCTTCAGCAGATTGTGTTTAAAGACGAGCAAAAGGCAAAAGGGGCCTTGAAGTCCCTGCAGGCCGGCATTTCTTTTGATGCCTTAGCGAAGGATGAGTCGATTGCGAAATCTGGAAAACAGGGCAAGCCCACCTGGTTTTACAAAGGAAGGATGGATCCAGAACTGGAGAAGGCGGCTTTCGCTCTCGAGAAGGACTCGCTGAGCGATGTCATAAAGACACAGAAAAGTTATCAGATTGTCAAGGTCTTGGATACGCGAGACCAGAAACTATTCTCGTTTGAAGACGCCAGATTCAAGATAAAGCAAAGGTTGTTTTGGAACAAAAAGAGGGAGCTTATCGATAAGTACTATGAAGCAGCTGCGGTAAACACCCATCCCACGGAACCTGGCGTGCTTGTGAAAATAGGCGAGGAACTCATCACAGAAGAAACCCTTGCCCCAATTTTGGCGAAAGTTTCGGAAAAGAACAAGGACAAGGCAAAGCTTAGATGGATTGATTATTTCATAGAAACCAAGGTCTTTTCAAAGGAGGCCAGAAAGGTGGGTCTCGAGAGTGATCCTGAGGTAGCCAGAGAAATCCGGAGAAGGACCGAAAAAGTCTTGGCCCAGGCATTTCGAAAACGGTTTATCACTGGCAAGTTCCAAGTCACTGACAGTGACATAGCCGGCCATTATGAGTCCAACCCCGAGCTATTCAGAGTGCCGGAAAAGGTTCGAGCCAAATCCATCCTGGTCAAGACACGGCAAGAGGCTGAGGACATCTTGAAACGGCTCAAGGGGGGCGCGTCATTTGGTCTTTTGGCTCAAGAGAAATCGCTTCATCCCCATGCATCGAGCAGGGCAGGGGAAATAGGCTGGTTCCCTAAAGGAGAAAGAGACCCGGCCGTAGAAAAGGTGGCCTTTTCTTTGGAGAAAGGTGAAATCAGCGACGTCATCAAGACAGAAGCAGGGTATGAAATTATCAAGCTCATGGACAAGAAGGGGGGTGAAATGAGACCGCTTGATGAAGTCGAACAGTCGATAAAGATGACGTTGACGAGGCAAGAATTTCTGCAAGAAAAGCAGCATTACTACAAAAAGGCGGGGGTCAAGGTCACGGGCACGTAGCAGGTTTTTGTTGGTCCCAGTGATCTGGCAGTTTCATTATGATGGGAAAGGCGCTAGCGGTTCTAGTGACGTCTTTGAGGCTGTCTGAAGTGTCGCAAATCGAAAAGAGGCGCTGGGAAAGATATGGCTTGGAACTCCCTGTTCATATCACGTGGGAGGACGCCTCAGGTAGCCTCGAGGAGCGAGTAGGGTTTACAAAAGATATCAGTTCGTCCGGTGTTTGTTTGATGTGTGAGAGTTGCATTGAACAAGGGGCGGAGGTTGAGCTCAAGATCGAACTGCCTATCGTCCTCGAAGGAACGAGGGGGAGCCGCATGTCAGCCCGGGGAAAGGTTGTCAGAAATGAAAGCGTGAGCGATCCGCACGAAGGCTATGAACTCGGAATCATGTTTGACCGTTTCTATCCCTAAGCCGTCATAATGCGCGGGTTCTACAAAATGCCTGTGACAGTTGGCCTCTGTGAGGCAAGAAAAGAAAATGGCACAAGATAAGCATCGCAGGTTCACAGAATGAAGGTACTCACTCTCAATCCTCCATTTTTGCCAAAGTTCTCAAGAGAGCAGCGCAGCCCTGCCGTGACCAAAAGCGGTACCCTTTATTATCCAATGTGGTTGTCCTATGCAACGGGGGTTTTGGAGGAGGACGGGTTTGATGTAAAGCTGGTGGATGCGCCAGCTCAAGGCCAGGGCATCCAAGATATCATGCAATTCGTCAAGTACTTCGGCCCTGACCTGGTGGTCCTTGATACGAGCACACCGAGCATACACAACGATGTGAAAGTTGCGGCAAGGCTCAAAGAAATCCTGCCGAGCTGTATCACGACACTTGTTGGCCCCCACGTCTCAGCCCTTCCCGAAGAAACCTTGAAGCTTGACCCAGCCATCAATGTCATTGCCAGAGGAGAATATGACTACACGGTCAGAGACCTGGCTCGGGCCGTGGAAAGAGGCCGGGACTTTGACCAAGTTGAGGGGATCTCCTTCAGACGAAATGGACACGTTCTTCGCACACCAGACCGGCCTCACATAGACGACTTGGACAAATTACCCCTTGTCAGTCGGGTATATCACAAGCATTTAAACGTCCGCGACTACTTCTATGCCATTTGTCAGTATCCCGAGGTCACCATCATCACGGGCCGTGGATGTCCCCATAGATGCACCTATTGTGTCTATCCACAGGTTTTTCAGGGCAGGCGATACCGGGCGAGGAGTGCGGAAAACGTGGTTGATGAGTTTCAATATATCGCCGAGAACTTCCCTTTTGTCAAAGAAGTCTTCATTGAAGATGACACGTTTACTGTGGATAGAAGGCGCTGCCGGCAGATCTGTGAAATGCTCATAGAAGCAAAAAACAAGATCAGCTGGACGGCCAATGCCCGGGCCGACGTGGATTTGGAAACGCTAAGGATGATGAAAGCAGCCGGGTGCAGGCTTTTGTGCGTTGGGGTGGAGAGCGGCAATCAAAGTATATTGAACAATATCAAGAAGGGACTGTCTCTGAAGCGAATTACAAAGTTTTTCGAGGATGCCAAAAAGGCTGGGGTCCTTGTGCACGGATGTTTCCTGGTTGGGAACCGAGGAGAGAACCGACGGACGTTGGAAGAGACACTCGATTTTTCCAAGGCGCTGAATCCAGATACAGCTCAATTCTTTCCTCTGATGGTTTACCCGGGCACAGAGGCATACAACTGGGCCAAGGGAGAGAATCTCATTCTCACTGAGGATTTTTCTAAATGGGTGACTGAAGAGGGACTTCACAACTGTGTCGTGGAGCTACCCGGTCTGTCGAATGCTGACTTGGTGGCGTTCTGTGACAGGGCCAGGCGAGAATTCTATCTGCGGCCCAAATACTTTATCTCAAAATCTATGCAAGTGTTGCGCCATCCCTCGGAACTCAAGAGGACCGCCAAATCCATGAAAACGTTTTTCAAGTACTTGCTCAGGGGAACTTTTCCTGAAGCTGAATCTTCATGTGCATGTCCGCAGGCGAAGCCTGGAGCAAACGTCGGGGAGGCATGTCACTAGTAGAACTTCTGTACTGAAGGATATCTCATATTATGGAAATTTCGGTCATCATACCGGTCTATAACGGGGGCGACAAACTACAGAAGTGCATCAGCGCCTTAAAGCGGCAGAGGACGTCGAGGCCCTACGAACTCATCATCGTTGACGATGGATCCACGGACGGGGGGCTTCAGAAAGTCAAGGAAGATGGCTTCAGAGTCTTTAAGCAGGCAAACCAAGGGCCGGCAGCTGCCAGGAATCTTGGGGTAGCAAACGCACAAGGCAGGATCGTTCTTTTCACGGACGCCGATTGTGAACCCCACGAGGACTGGATAGAGGAAATGGTGCGTTATCTGGAAGACCCCGCAATCTCTGCTGTAAAGGGTTCCTACCTGACGAAGCAGAAGCAGATTGTGGCCCGTTTCGTCCAAATAGAGTACGAAAGCAAGTACGAAAGAATGAAAAAGGACCGGTACATTGACTTCATTGACACCTATGCTGCCGGTTTCAAGATAGAAGATTTCCGGAGAGTAGGAAAGTACGACACAAGATTCCCAACAGCTTCGGTTGAAGACCAGGAATTCTCCTTTCGCATGTGGGGACAGGGCTACCGGATGGTATTCAACCCAGAGGCGAGGGTTTACCATACCCACTCAAGCACGCTCTGGAATTACGCCAAGAAGAAGTTTCGCATCGGCTTTTGGAAGGCTCTGGTACTGAAGAGGCATCCGAGAAAGATTGCCAGGGATTCCCACACGCCTCAGACCTTGAAGCTGGAGATGGTCTTCGCCACGCTGCTTCTTATTTCTCTCTTGGCGTCGCTATGGAAAGACGCCCTTCTTTTTGGCGCTCTGTTTTCGCTTATTGGTTTCTTGGTAACGAGTTTGCCATTTGTTCTCGGGGCATTCAGAAAAGATCCCGTTATAGCCCTCTTTTCCCCTTTCCTTCTTTTTGTGCGCGCCCTTTCCTTGAGTCTTGGCCTGATGGTGGGGGCATGTAAATTCTCTATGCGGAAGGACGAGGCGATGGGCGAAAGGGCCTTGGAACAGCCCGGGGAACAGGCTAGATTCGTTCCCCATCAATACGCAAGAGGAATGATTACAGCATGTATGCAAAAAGGATCTCGGATATTGTCGTTTCTAGTCTTTTGGTGGTCCTAAGCCTACCCGTGTTGGCCTTGGTGGCCGTCTTGATCAGACTGGAGTCTCCTGGCCCGGCCATTTTCAGGCAGAAAAGAGTCGGCATGAACAGACGACGGGGTAATGGTTACGGCGTGCGAGGAGACCACGAGACAATTGACAGGCGGAACGGTAACCTCGGTGGCAGACCCTTTACCATGTATAAATTCCGGTCCATGGTTAAGGAGGCCGAGGCTATGTTGCCTTGCCTCGTTGACCTGGGCGCCCTGAGTGAACCCGTTTTCAAACTGGATGATGATCCGAGGGTCACCCGTGTAGGAAAAGTCCTGAGGAAGACCAGCCTGGATGAGCTGCCCCAGCTGTTCAACATCTTGAAAGGCGATATGACCTTGGTGGGGCCACGGCCAGAGGCCATGAACGTCGTAGAGCTGTACGGTGAAGAACACAAGAGACGACTCCAAGTGAAGCCGGGACTCACGGGTTTGCAGCAGATTTCATGTCGCGGAACCAGATCTATGCAAGAGAGGCTCAAATACGACATACATTATATCAGGCATCGTTCGTTACTGTTTGACCTCAAAATATTGCTCAAGACGGTTTTTGTGGTCCTTGCAGGCACCGGGACTCACTGATCGATATCTCCTTGTCGACTGTGAGCACGAAGATCTTGATCTGATTTTGTAAGAAACGGATTATTGATAACTCAAAACATAGCAGTTCACTTCACCACCTGACTAAACGTGGCGAGGGGAAGCAATAAAACACTGCCACTCCCTATATGCTTGGGTTGCTAACGCAATAGTCAAGGTACCCGCACGCCGCCGGGATTACTTCTTTCTTGCGGTCAAAGGGGACCTGTAGCATCCCAGAATGCAGGAACTTTTCTTCTAACATCCTCAAATAGCCCGTCGTTAAGCAGAAAACGGGGGTGACGAGCCAATGTCTGAGGCTTCCAGCCTAATTCATTGGCGGGGGATGCCAGAGAGAGGATTGTCTTGCGTGCTGGTGGTGGCTATGGCAACGACAGGTATTGACGTAAACACATTTTCTTCTCACACTTTCTATAGCTTAACCTTAAGGGGAAGAGGGGAGAGACAAAAGAATGCCCAAGGTTTTCAGCGTGAGTCATAAGGGAAGCATTCCGTTAGGCGGCTTGCTTTGCCTACTGTTCATTCTCACAAGTGCGTTGCACATTTCGAATGCTCATGCGGTGACGTACGACCTGACCGGTAATGGATTGGGTTTGCCAGAGGGCAACTACGAACCGTCCGTAACAGTCTCGCCTGAGTTAACGTTGTCTGCCCTCACTTCAGGGAACGCCACCGGGTATCCAACTGGAATCCCCGGAATAGTATTTTTGCACCAGACAGATGGTGCTGGAGTTCGCTGGGGGGACATTGGAAACTCCTCCAAAAGGATTTCTGGATGGGGAATAGGCAGCTATGAATCGCTTGTGCTCGATTTTCCTGCAGGCGTAAGCGCGCAGTCAATCACCATGTGGTTTAACGCGATTAAGGTGTACGCTGGTGGAGATATTATACCCCTCGACTTATGGGTGACACCGTTTTCAGGAACGGCCTTGCAGATTAGTGATGTTGTATCCTACCTGCACTATACGGATAGTGACACGGCATACGTGGTTTTTTCGGAACTCCCTGACCTCACCGGCGTTGGTTGTATCGAACGGATTATCGCAAGAGCTGCACCCAAGTATCATCTTTATGTCAGTCAGATCACTTACCAGTCTTGTGTTGACAATGACAATGATGGATATCCTGCAGACAGCGACTGCGACGACAGCGATCCCGATGTCAATCCCGGCGCCATGGAGATATGTAATGGCATAGATGACAACTGCGACGGAGATATAGATGAAGGCTGCGTGACCTATTATCGGGATGCCGATGGTGACGGCTATGGCGATCCCGGCGACTCCGTCACAGCCACCAGCCCACCAGCCGGGTATGTGGCCAATGCAGGCGATTGTGACGACGCCGATGCTGCTACCTACCCGGGTGCTTCTGAATCATGCAATGGGTGGGATGACGACTGCGATGGTACGGTCGATGAAGGGTGCGCACTCCACTATCGGGATGCAGACGGCGATGGATATGGTGATCCGAGTGATTCCACAACCGTGCCGCAGTCTGGCTATGTGCCTAATGCTGGTGATTGCGACGATGGCAATGCCAATGTAAATCCGGGCGAGACCGAAATCTGCAATGGCGTGGATGACAACTGCGATGGGACCATTGATGAAGGGTGCGTGACCTATTATCGAGACTTGGATAGTGATGGCTATGGCGATCCGAACACGTGGATTACAGCCATGAGTCAGCCAGCAGGCTATGTCTCCAACGATCATGACTGCAATGATAACAATGCCAGTATCAATCCCGGCGCCACCGAGGTTTGCAATAGCGTTGATGACAACTGTGACGGCAACATTGATGAGGGTTGTACGTCCTATTATCGGTATGCTGATGGCGACAACTATGGGGACCCGGCTGACTCTGTGGTAGATACTACTCCGCCATCAGGGTATGTAGCCAATTCCGATGACTGCGATGATACCGATAACACCATCTACCCCGGGGCTACTGAACTATGCGACGGTAAGGATAATGACTGCGATGGAAGCACAGACGAGGGCGCGGGCTGTACACTCCACTACTGGGATGGCGATAGTGACGGCTACGT
>CP070769.1:1605253-1612284 GCA_020347085.1 Desulfobacterales bacterium | reverse complement strand
GGTTTGAAGAACCGACAAGTAAACCTTGGGACCTACCTGTTAACCGTTTTTTAACATCAGTTTTTACCTGTCATTTACCTGACAATTTATTAGCCTTGCCCTTGAGCCTGTCTCTGGTATTAAGTATAATAATCGATATACATCCAAACACCTATTATTACACGGCAGACCTTGTACCTACTGTCACCGATGGCTACACTTGCGGGTGTACGATATTAAAGTGGACCGGGCCGAAATTGGTATCACCCGTAAAAAATGTCGTAAGAGAGTATGTTATGGGTTCTAATCCATCCGAGAACACCCGAAAAAGTCTACGAAGTGGCCGCAATGGAGAATGTGACGCACTATATCGTAGGCGATTGAAAGGGCTTTGATTGCGACAAAGCCTCCGCTATCGGGAGAGAGTGCAAAGGTCCGATTGTCTCTTTGCCGCACTAATTTTCTTGTTTGGGTCGCTCCAGGCCTGTGCCACGGCTGTCGAGCCGTTATCCAGTCACAGGGCGCTATATCAAGCTATCAGCTTTAACGAGCTCACCGGCTGGCCGGTCAGAATAGCCATTGGTCCTTCGGACTTGGGGATGCATGTCCAAGCTCAAGCGCAGCAGCCTGACGGTAGGTGGGAATGGCTCGAGCAGGGCGACTTTGGAGTAGGTATTGGATATAGGGACAGAGTTCCAGGTTTTGAACCTAACAAATATATCAGCGTGGAACAGCTTCTCCAGAGATTAGGATACATTGTAACTTCACGTTCGCCCATAAAGGCACATACTGAAATTGTAACAAGTGGTGATTACTCATCCTCTCGCAGCCTATATAGGGACCCACTGATAGATGACACATGGGCACCAACAGACTGGGGGAGCTGGCATAAGTAAGGGGACTCCGTCATGACCAACTGGGAAGAACCGATCGAACTAAGGAAGCACAAGCGGTTCCGGGCCGATGAAAATGCGCTTATTGTGTTCAGACCCCACAGTATTAAAGTGGCTTCAATTGTGGACATAGGTATGGGAGGCCTTACGTTTCGTTATTCGGATATAGGCAGCAAAGAGCCATTGAAGGAATTATCTGAGCTTGACATAATCTTGCTCGATAGAGATTTTCATTTGGAAAAGGTACCTTGTGAAAGCCAGAGGGATTGGGAAATTTACAAAGTCCATGCCGGTTCAAGGGCCATAACAATGAGGCAATGCGCTGTGCGATTTGGTGAGTTGACGCAAAGCCAGATGTTGCAGCTGGAACACTTCATCAAGAACCACACCGTGGGTGAGGTATAGGTTTTTAAGAACTGCGTCAGTGCTGGATTGTCAAACAACGGAGGCATGGCCGTACCGGCCCTGCTTTTTTTCTGCCCACATCTTGTGGCAGCCTTGTGAAGGTCTACGCTTATAGTAATGCCATACAAGGTCTCAAAAATAGAGGCCGAAAAACTTACCATTTCCAACTGCTACCTCTAAATACGGCCTCACAATGAGTGGTCCACCAAGGGCCACAAACAGCGGTTCCAATCAAAATTTTTGGTCGTACAGCCCCCGCTTCTCAGGATCTGCCCCGACAGTCCGACGAATTTCATCCTTTGGGTTAGAAATTTTTGACAGAACCGCCCGGTTGGTTGGTTATACGCTTGGGAAGTAACATCTAAAAATTCCGGCCTTCAAATATCTGAGGTTTTGGCAAGAAAGCCCTAGTTTTGATAGTCTGGAGCCAAGCACTATATAGGTAACTCACTGCAACCTTCACCGTCCCAACTCTCGTAGCCCAATATAGGGTCTTCATTACTGAAAAATACAGTGTTTACCCCATTGTTTCGTGCCACCGTTCGACTTTTAATGGCATAAATGGAGTAGTCCCAGTGAAAACTGTGGGTAGAATTGTCTTACGGCTAAGATAGGAGGACCATAGAGAAAGGAGAACGAAAATGGCAAAGAAAGGAAAGACACTGACCAACAACTTCGGCGCACCGGTTGATGACGACCAAAACAGTATGAATGCGGGCGATCCCGGGCCCGTACTCATGCAAGACGTACACCTGCTTGAGAAGTTGGCCCATTTCGACCGCGAACGCATCCCAGAGCGTGTAGTCCACGCCAAAGGAGCAGGTGCGTATAACTACTTCGAAATCACCCATGATGTGACCAAGTACACCAAGGCAAAGTTCCTTTCTAAGATTGGCAAACGGACCGAACTATTTATTCGTTTTTCGACTGTGGGTGGGGAGAAAGGATCGGCAGATGCAGAGCGTGATCCTCGGGGATTCGCTATTAAGTTTTATACCGAGGAAGGCAACTATGACATGGTAGGCAATAACACCCCCGTGTTCTTCATCCGTGACCCGCTGAAGTTCGCTGATTTTATCCACACACAGAAGCGAAATCCTGAAACCAACCTAAAGGATCCAGAAATGTTTTGGGACTTCCTCTCCCTGACACCCGAATCCATCCACCAGGTCACGATACTCTTTTCCGATTGGGGGACGCCCAAAAGCTACCGTCACATGAATGGCTACAGCAGTCACACCTTCAAGTGGTACAACAAAAAGGGTGAGTACTTCTGGATGAACTACCAGATCGAGACCGATCAGGGGATTCAACACCTCACGCGACAGGAGGCCACGCGACTGAAGGGCGAGGACCCGGATCATGCCACCCGTGACCTGTTCCAGGCGATTGAGCGGGGCGAGTATCCGTCCTGGACTGTGTACGTCCAGATCATGACGGACGAGCAGGCGAACGAATATCGCTTTGATCCCTTTGATATTACCAAGGTGTGGTTTCATGATGATTTTCCGCTGATTCCAATAGGGAAAATTGTTCTCAACCGCAATCCGGAGAACTATTTTGCCGATGTTGAGCAGGCCGCCTTTTCTCCTGCCAACTTCGTTCCCGGTATTGCAGCATCACCAGACAAGATGCTCCAGGGGCGTTTGTTCAGTTACCATGACACGCATCGCCATCGGCTCGGACCAAACTACCACCTCCTGCCGGTAAATCGTGCCAGGGCTTGTCCTACGCAAAACTATCAGCGGGACGGATTCATGCGCTTTGATGACAATGGCGGCGGCAGTCCGAACTACTACCCCAACAGTTTCGGTGGGCCAGCACCTAAGCCTTCGGCCGGAGAACCGCCCTTTGAGATTATCGGGATAGCCTCACGCAAGGCTTACACCCATCCAAACGACGACTTTTTCCAAGCCGGCGAGCTTTATCGAAGGGTCATGACCGCTAAGGATCGAAGTCATCTAATCGGCAATATTGTAGACCACCTTAGTGGTGCAAAAAAACGGATCCAGATGCGTCAGACAGCAATTTTTTACAAGGCTGATCCCGATTACGGTCGCCGGGTTGCCAAAGGGCTAAAGCTGAGCATCAAGGAGGTGGAACGACTAGCAGGGATATCTCAAGAGGAAAGGGCGAAGGCGACCGACCAAGGAACCTATGGGGACAAGTAATGGAGCATTAGCGGCATTTCGAAAAGTGAAGGCGGGGCGATTATAGCCCCGCTTTTTTTGTTAGAATGTCTATATATTTTGGTGTCGTTGTTCCCGCCAGAAGTAAACACTTTGCCATAGCATCCAGGAAATGAGCGTCTCCAGATTTCTTTCAATTTGCAAACCGTATCTTGACATCAGCCTGTGTAAAACAGCAAAATAGTGGAGAGGCACAAAAATATAAATAATAATCAGCTCGTGACAGTTAGTTATTTGATCATGCCCGTCCCCTGTTCACTCCTTGTTTTTGCCTTAGAACGGCAATTTCGACATCAAAATGGGGCTTCTAAGAAAGCATGTGTCATGAAGTGGGAGGTCAGGTCTCAACAACGGTTGTGTTAATTGTTCAGACCTGACCGCCACACGAAAGAGAACTGGGTATGGGTGCCAAAACTGTTGGATTGCTTTGTCTTGCAGCAAGTCTTCTTATTGCGAGTTGTGGCTTTTTACTTACCAGGAAGTTCCGTGCCGAAGCCAGTTACCAAGGCATTGGTTCGTTTAAGATGACTTGGCGAGGACTGGCCTATTTCTGTGGTGTGCTCCTAATCATCTTCGGGCTCTGCTTAATCTTGCCCGGCATTTTAGTGCTTTTGCCCTGACTCACGCAGTCCATGCAGTATGAAACGCTTTAGAGGGGTGAAGTCTGCTCTTGGCTCATGTTCGGCTATGTCCTTAAGTCCGACTGATTTCTACGATTTTTGATTTTATTTCACGGCACAGAACGCTTCAATATGTACGATCTGAATGTCCCAATCTTAGAGCAGGCTTGACTCCGTCGTGCAGAGGCGGTAACAGGTTGATGTTTGATGAGAGGGGGTAAGGCATGATTCGTCAATGCAGCAACAACGACTTTGAGACCATTTATTCGATTATCAATGAGGCCGCTGAAGCATACAGGGGTGTTATCCCCGAGGACCGCTGGAAAGTGCCTTATATGGATAGAGAGGAGCTTCAGCACGAAATCGACGCGGGTGTGGTATTTTTGGGATATGAAGAAGATGGCACATTGATCGGTGTCATGGGCATTCAAGACGTTATGGACGTGACACTTGTCAGACACGCCTATGTGCGGACAGCCAGACAAAATCAGGGCATCGGGGGAAGGCTCCTATCAGGGCTCCGTAAGAAGACGACGCGTCCGCTCCTCATGGGTACTTGGGCAGATGCGTTCTGGGCTGTTCGTTTCTATGAGAGACATGGTTTTCGGCTGGTCACCCCTGAAGAGAAGACCCGATTGCTGCGAAAATACTGGTCAATCCCGGAACGCCAGGTCGAAACCTCCGTGGTTCTGGCAGATCAGAAGTGGTTCGATCTCCGTCAAACAGATCCAAACGGTGGATAGAGAACGCGGACAGGGGCCATCTCCGTCGTTTTCAGATATCGAGGACATACCATAGAAATAGGAAGGAGGAGAATATGGTCTACGTGGGACACTTTTTTCACCTCACCGACCAACAAGCAACCTTAGAAGCCGACAGAAGGCACGGTGAGTTCAACTTGATCGTGGAAGCGGATAATGCCGAAACCGCTGTCAGTATGTTTAAGGAAAGAATCATTTCGTTGAGGCAATCCAGGGACTTTTTTCAGGGGGATTGTTCCATATTTTTTGTTCAGCTTGTAGAATTTGAGGGATTTCCTGAACAGCGAGCCATGATGCTGAACTACAAATCAGTTGCCGGCGACCCCATCATGCCTTTCATCGGCTGTTCACTCCCATCAGAGGAAACAGATTGGTGCAGCATCTATGAGTGGAAAGACGATAAACCAGAAATCGACGGAGAGGCTAAGGGAGTCTTTCTGTCATTCAAAGGCTGATCCCCGTGGGACGGGAGCCAGATTTTTCTTGGACAAATGAAGTAACTTATTTCCTTGATTTCCTTTGATTTTTCCTATACTCTCCGTTCAAAAAACCTTGCCCCGATTCCAAGCCAGTTGCCGTTTTGTTAAGATGAGGCAGAATGTCCGATCCAAATCACTGGGAAGAGCGATACAAAACCGGGTCCACGCCTTGGGACCTAGACAGGCCGGATTCTAATCTCACCGACATGGTGATTAAGAGGCTGATTCCACCTTGCAAGGTCTTGGAAATCGGCTGTGGGACCGGCTCCAATGCCGTGTGGCTTGCCCAGCACAATTTCTCAGTAACAGCGACTGATGTTTCCGAAGTTGCCATAGACAAGGCCAGAGAACGAGCCTCTGGTGCCGGTGTCGAGTGCACTTTTCTTCTGAGTGACTTCCTAAATGACAAAGTACCTGACGCTCCTTTTGGCTTTGTGTTCGATCGGGGGTGTTTTCATTCTTTTGATTCTGATGAAGAACGGAAGCAATTTGCAGAAAATGTGGCTTCCCATTTGGAAAGAGATGGGTTGTGGTTGAGCCTCATTGGCAGCACAGATGGCCCGCCCCGCGATGTTGGGCCACCACAGCGTTCTGCACGAGATATCGTTGTTGCCGTGGAGCCGTATTTTGAAATTCTTTCACTCAACTCCACCCATTTTGATTCAAATAATCCAGAGCCACCCAGAGCCTGGATTTGTCTGATGCGTAAACGGGAACCTTGATTGAGCGTGGAGCCCATCTCAAACATGCGTCTAAGTCCCCATGGCCCCGCCTGTGGCGGGACTGCGCTCCGCCCCGGGCCTTGCCCTGAGCCCTGATCCACATTTTTGAGATGGGTCCTAAACAAACGGTTTTGCGGGGCCCCCGTACGTTAGCTGGGGTATCAGGCCAGATGTTTGTTCTAATAACAATACCGTCATAGAAAGGATAACGACGATGGGGTTCGATCCAAGCAGTAATATTCAGGATCTGCTGATGTTCGGCGAGTTTGGTGGTGTCAACCCTTCAATCACTGACTCCTCGACTTACACGTTTATGAGTCCGGAAACCATGAAGGAAGTATTCGATCATGAAATTGAAGGATGCTTCCTCTACTCGCGGCATTGGAACCCGATAAACAAATATCTTTCCGCTGCGCTGGCGGCACTTGAGTGCAGTGACTCAGCACTTGTGACTGCGTCTGGTATGGCCGCCATAAGTAGCACCGTCTTACAAATATGTGGGAGGGGCGATGAAATAATCTCAAGTCGCACCATCTACGGCGGTACCTATGCCCTTTTCAAGAATTTCCTGCCAAGACTCGGCATAAAGGTACACTTTGTCAACATGTCAGATACCCATGCAATCAAGCGCGCTATCTCCAAACGCACGAGACTGATTTTTTGCGAATCAATAAGTAATCCGCTGATGGAGGTTGCTGATGTTCCTAAATTAGGCAAGATTGCAAATAAATATGGAATCAAGCTGGTTGTTGACAATACGTTTAGTCCAATGATCATTTCGCCCTTACGTCTAGGGGCAGATGTGGTAATTCACAGTTTAACAAAATTCGTCAATGGTACCAGTGATTGCGTGGCGGGTTGCGTCTGCTCAAAGTAACTCCGGTGGGCCCAGTCCTGATCGAGCTTTTCAAACGTCTCGAACTCCAATGTCTGCAACGTCCCTCCCAGAACCTCGACCGAATTCTGCCTGACAACCAAGCGCG
>CP070769.1:1599835-1605153 GCA_020347085.1 Desulfobacterales bacterium | reverse complement strand
CTCTCCGGGGAAATAGGGATTTGCCAGACAGGCGAACATGCCATAGTGTCAAGTTATAATCCGCACTTTGGGGAGGAGAGTCCTTTGGTCGGAAACCACGGCTCGGGCACTATATTCTTTGCCCGATGCAACCTCCTATGCCTTTTCTGCCAGAACTACGAGATCAGCCATGAAGGCGAAGGCGTGCCCTTCTCCTCGGAAGAGCTTGCCAAGGCGATGCTGTGGCTCCAAAATCGAGGTTGTCACAATATCAACTTTGTGACGCCTTCTCACGTGGTAGCGCAGATCTTAGCTGCCCTTGACAAAGCCATTGAAATGGGTCTCCGGGTCCCCCTGGTGTATAACTCGAGCGGGTATGACAGGCGTGAGACTTTGACCATCCTCGACGGTGTTTTTGATATCTACATGCCGGACTTTAAGTTCTGGGAACCCAAAATAGCCGAGGGGTTCTGTGATGCGCCAGATTATCCCGAAGCAGCACGAGAGGCCGTGAAAGAGATGCACCGTCAGGTAGGAGATCTCGTAGTAAACGAGGAAGAGATTGCCCAGAGAGGTCTTCTGATCCGTCATCTGGTACTTCCCGAAGGAATGGCCGGGACCCGTGAGGTCATGCGTTTCTTGGCCAGGGAAGTCTCACCTAACAGCTACGTGAATATTATGCCACAATATAGACCTTGCGGTCGAGCCTCTGAGGTAAAGGCACTCAGGCGCTCTATCACAGACGAAGAATATCAAGAGGCAGTTACTGTGGCCCACGAAGAGGGGATCACCCGGCTTGATGAGCGGAGACGGACCTTTGTACTGCGCTGGATGTAACCTTAATCCAGCGTAAACAAAATTAAGGAACATTGGGTCATATTGGGATTACACTACATTCTTAGATCGGTTGCGAGCCCCTGTATTTCTTCTTTCAGTGAAATATGATAGTCTTTTTGGATCTTCATTTTGTTTACCCTTCGGAAAAGCCGATAATACCCCATCTCCGGTGTTGTCAAGGGTTCGCAGTAGCATACTACGGCTTCACCCTTGATGCCTTGGATCTGGGACATCATCGACTTTCGCTCAATTAAGCTATAATGGAAAGAATACTTGCTATAGGTGACATACATGGTTGCCTCGACAAGTTGGTCTCTTTGATGGGCATCGTCGATATGAACCCCAAAAAGGATACCCTGGTCTTCATAGGGGACTATATAGACCGAGGCCCACAGTCAAAGGAGGTAGTGGACTATCTCATTGACCTGGTCAAGCGGCATAGCCGTGTGATCTTTCTGAAAGGAAATCATGAGCAAATGCTTGATCTTTACCTAAGTGGGGCTGACAGGTTGAGCTTTCTGGCCAACGGCGGATATGCAACCTTAAGCAGCTACTCGAAATACGTTTCCGCTGCCGAAGCCAACCCAATACCGGGTGCGCACCTCGACTTCTTTGACAACCTCCGTTTATATTATGAAACCGACCAGTACATCTTTGTCCATGCTGGCCTGAAGTCGGATATACCTATTGAGGAACAAGATGAATGGGATATGTTGTGGATACGGGACGAATTCATATACTCTGATTTCGATTTTGGAAAGCGTGTCATCTTTGGCCACACACCTTTCCGCAAGCCACTGGTTTTCCACAACAAGATTGGTATTGACACCGGTGCCGTATACGGTAATAAACTAACTTGCGTTGAATTGCCGGCCGTGAAGTTTTATAGCGTATAATCGAGCATGTTGGCCAGCGATGAAAATCACAGTGCAGAATAGGGTAGGAGGAACGGGTTGTGGGAGTAAACGATGTCGTCAAAAACATCACTTGGTTGGGACATGATGGATTTCTCATCAAAGGAGATGGCAAAGCCATCGTCATTGACCCTTTTCAGGTGAAGGAATCTGAGCCAGCCGATATTATCTTGGTAACCCATGAGCACTACGATCACTGCTCACCGGAAGATATCAAGAAGTTCCAGAAGGAATCGACGGTGATCGTCACTGAGGCCAATTCAGCCGCCAAGCTTTCTGGAGATGTGCGGGTAGTGAAACCTGGTGACAAGCTGACGGTTTCGGGGATCCCGATTGAGGCTGTGCCGTCTTACAACACAAATAAGAATTTTCATCCCAAACAAAACGCTTGGCTGGGGTTTATCGTGACAGTGGAGGGCGTGAGGATCTACCATGCAGGTGACACGGATCTCATACCGGAGATGAATTCGTTCCATGTAGACATTGCACTACTCCCGGTATCCGGGACCTACGTGATGACCGCTGAAGAAGCCGCAGAAGCCGCCAAGATGATTAAGCCCAAGCTCGTCATTCCCATGCACTACGATGCCATTGTGGGTTCTGCAGACGACGCCAGGCGCTTCTGCAACGCCCTGGAAGGGACCTGTGAAACGGTTATGTTAAGTTGATGAAAAAGATTCTTATCTTCACGTTATTCGTATTCGTGTTGTTCGTTGGCACAGCCAGTGCCAAGAGGTTAAGTGTTTCCGCGAACCGGGCCAATGTGCGTTCAGGTCCAGGGACAAATCACGAAACCTTGTGGTCCGTTGGAAAGTATTATCCAGTGGACATCATCAAGTCATCTGGAAAGTGGCACCAAATTCGTGACTTTGAAGGGGACATGGGATGGATTCACCGGTCCCTGCTCAAAAAGATCCCTGCCGTTATCGTTAAGGGAAGCATCGTCAACGTTCGAAAGGGCCCTGGAACAGAGTTCAAGGTTCTATTTCAGGCTGAAAAGGGGGTAAGCTTCCGGCTTCTGGAAAGACGGAAAACGTGGTTTAAGGTCCAGCACGCAGACGGTGACGTCGGTTGGATCCATAACAGTCTATTATGGGGTCATTAACCCGTTTCGACATCCCTCTAACAACATAGTATCATGCTTTGCCCCTATACAAAGGACCCTGGGGAGACTTATACTGCACAGATTTCGTCTAGCCGGCGGTCATACATCTTCCCGACTCCATAATCTTGACGCCTTAGAAACTTTTCCTGGGACGGTCCAATGATCTGCATTTCAGGGTGTTCCTTTTGGACCTCAAGGGCAATCTTCATCTCCTTTGTGCAACCCGTACTGAATGTAGCATCCTTGCCAACCCACTCGGGGGGAACCTTGGTCTCCATTATTTGGAATGCTTTCACGATGTCATCATACGTCTGGAACCGCCATATGTCGATGAGACCACTTCGCTGAACAATTTCCCACATGTACATTAAATCATCTGCATCCAGCCCTGGTTCGTAGTACTCTGAAGGATTGATAATGAAGGTACTCGCGGACTGGTCTTTAAAATAGTGCGTATAAGCGGACATTATTTTTTTTGCCATGGCCTCCTTGCCCGGTACAGAACCGATGATTCCGCTGTAAAATATGACGGTCATGTTTTTCTGTTTGGCTTCTACCATCTGTGAGATAACAGCTCGTGCCTTCTTTTCGAGATCCTCGTGGGAGAACTTAATAACGGCAGGATGCCTGGCCTTGTACCAGATAGAGGCTGCGCCGTTTGCATCCTTTGAAATGCTGTAAACGTCCTGGGTAAACCGGAAGTGCGTATCAAAAAAGCGCCGCCGTTGATCCGGCCCCTTGGAGATGACACCGTCCACCTCCTTGAAAACCCGCGCAAAGGTTGTTGAAGTCAGCAGGAGGTTGAAATTCTCACGGGTTCCATCAGAAATCGCCATGACATTCTTGTCGCTCTTCAGAATGCCAACCAGCTGCTTCTTGCCAAGACCCTTGTCTTTGATGAGAAGGGCTCCCTCCAATTCCTGGCTGAGCGTCTCTTCTTCCTGGGCATCGTAAAAGGCAACCTTTGTGAACAAGGGCCCATCTTTGAATGCAACGATGATTTTGTGGCCCAGCTGCGCCAAATATCGTATGATAGCTAAGTCAACAACCACTTCGCCTGCTTCATCAGCCAGCCACAGGATCTTTTTGGACTGCTGAACACTTGATGGACCTTCTTCCTTCTTAACTTGCAAGAATTCCCATAAGGGCTCGGCTCCATCTCCATGAAGGGGACGGCTAAAAAGCCCTAGATAATCCTTCACCGTGTATCGCAAGATGTCATCAGTCTCCCAGAGCCCGTTTTCGATCGAAAGGGTAAATAGGCGACGAAGCTTCAGATAGTCTACACGCCACCTGATATCATGGAGGCTCATTGGAGATGACAGGAGGACAGCATCGTCAACATGGTTTAATGCCGCCTGAAACGCCTCTGAGTTGAGCACCTGAAAGGCCCGCCTGTTTCGGTCAGTTTTTTCGAATAAATTGGGGTCCTCAATCTGGGTGCGATCAATGTAGATCTTCAACAGGCGTTTTTCGAGCCGGGAGGGAATCATCAATCCATCCCGAGTTTCGTGTTCGTACTTCGTCGTCACAAGAGATTTCAGGAAGGTCTTGTCCCATTCATCCTCTATCTGCCGATCAATCAAATCGAGTATCCTCTGGAGAACGTCTTTATATTTCTCTTGTAAAAACTGCGACTTTACCCGTCTCATGATTGTACCGAACATATGATCAGAACACGGGTAATACCGCTCGTTTTCATCAATATAGACCATAAAACGAACCTGCTCAGGAGAGTCTACATGGTCCGGATAGGCATAGTAATCGAGGTGATTTTCTATGAAGAAGGTGGTGTACCAGGCATCCCTGATCGGGTCCTGACCCATCTTGTAAGGCACCCCGGGATCAAACGGGACATGCCCCTTGGAGCTTTGACTGTCAGATTTCATCTCTTCTTTTCGTCTTCTCTTGGTCTTGTCCCATATAAGAAGCAATTGAGTTCGAAGTTTATCAGGATCTTCGAATCAGCCTGTCTGCTTTAGGAGCTTTGTCACAGACGCCTCTATCACATAACCTGGCCGTAATCCGACAAAATAATCGCTAATCGCACCCGTGTGGTCTATGATGAAAGTCGTTGGAATTCCCTGGATGCCACCATAATCGAGAACCATCTCCCTGGTCCCCAGCACAATGGGGTAAGTAATCCCGTAGCGCATAATAAAAGGCCTCAGGACAGTATTGCCTTCTGGATCGAGGGACACCCCTATGATCTCAAGTCCCTTATCTTTGAATTTCCGGTGAAGTCGAACAAATTCAGGAATTTCTTGGAGACACGGATTACACCAGGTCGCAAAGAAGTTCAGGACCACGACACGACCTCTAAGGTCGGACAAGCGATAGACACTTCCACTGAGATCTCTGAGTGCAAAGTCGGGAGCAGTGTGGGAGGCAAGCGGAGTCTTCTCTTCTTGGCCGCCACACCCACAAATAAAAAACGTCACAAGGGCACTGATCAGAAAAGCCCTAGCATCAGACCTCACAAT
>CP070769.1:1597127-1599735 GCA_020347085.1 Desulfobacterales bacterium | reverse complement strand
GCACGCACGAAATGCCTTGACCTCGCCAAAATTAAGCATATGGCCGCCAAAGGGCCTTTTGGCAATGCGGCCCTCTTCAGTACGGCTAAAATGCATCCCGTGCCTTTCCAGCCAAAGAACCTGCTCCCAAGCCGATTCGCAGACCTTCTTGATGATATTCTGATCTGAAGAGCAATCTGAGCCCTTCCAGGTATCGAACATGTGGTATACGACTTTGTCCACCGGATCGTTCGGGTCAACTGCAGCCATCCCGCCCTGGGCCGCCGCGGTATGAGACTTTTGAGGACTATACACCTTAGTCACCACGACGACACTTGTGCCCGGACGCCTTTCGCATATTTCAGCCACGCACCTGAGGCCTGCCCCACCCGCGCCGATCACCAGCACCTCAGGTCTTAGTATCGAATCAATCTGAAGTCTTTTTCCCAACTTCGTATCCCTTAGACACTCAGGATAATCTTAATCCCTGCATAGGCAAAGACACCCAAGATAAAGCTCATCAAGACGGTCAGCCCGCCCCTGATGAGCCTGTCTTCTACGTAATCGCCAACAACGGTGTGAAGGCCGAAGCCGGCGTGGAAAAAGACGAAGCTCACAAAGGCAATGTCCAAGGCCTTCATACCCGGCGCAGAGATCCTTGCCAGTATGGTATCCACATCGTGGCCCGCCTTATAGTTCAAATGCATAAAAAACATGTGTCCAGAAACTAAGGGGAGCAGAAAGGCCCCTGACATCCTTTGAAGCTTCCACAACACGGCGTTATGCGTGCGCCAGAGCTTTTTATATAGAACGGTACTTAAGATGGCACTGGCTATTGCTGCTACGAGCCAGAAGAAGCCGGCAGATACCTCCTGATTGCCCATCAGCATGAAGAGGGCTAGTGTCAGGATATAGATGCTGGTCAGTACAAAGACCCAGCGAATCATGACTGCATCCTGCCTTACGCGAAAGGCTTCATAGAGAATCAATCTGGTGCCGTTCAAAGCGTGAAATATCACGGGAACAGCCAACGCCCACTCAAGAAAGCTGAAAATAAAGTTGTCGAAAAGTTTCATCTTTGAGGCAAAGGCCGCAGGGTCATAAAGCGCCGAGAGGGTAAAGATATGAAAAAGCATGTAAAGAACCAGCATAAGCCCAGCTATCCGGTGGGCCCATGTCATGACAAAGCCCCATCCCCTGGACTGGGCATAGTATGATAGCTTTTCCGAGCGTTCGAGGAAGCCTAAGAGATACGACTCAATGAAACTCCATTGGACTCGTGTATTCATCGGTACTCTATATAGTAATCTTTTGGAAATCCTTGTGTTATTCTTCTACCGCCTACCAATAGCCTTCGTGGTTGTTGATCTTCTATCACGAACCTGGACTTTGTCAACACAAGAGTCATTCAGGGTTGCGTTAAACAAGTTGATAGAAACTACCTAACTAGGCGAACCGATTCGCCTAGAAATCTGCCGGCCTGTTTCGTGCTGGGTAAAGCGGTGTCGAAATACTTTCCTTCTTGTTGGCAGGTTCCCGGGAAGCAAAGTAGAATACATGTTCTGAGGATGATTTGAGGAACAACAGCCTAGTGGAGGGTCTATTCGTAGTTGCTCAACTGGATGCGACCTAATCAAGTGCAGACAATAATCGAGAAAAGAGCTCTGGAGCATCTCTGTTTTCTTTGGACAGATTGACCAACAAAACATCGTCCCGAGCCTTGATTTTCTGGATGAATGGATCTCCTTTCCGCGCAACGGAAACAATCACGTGATGGTCTGAATCGAGAATCTTCATCAAGGTCCTTCTAAATAGCGAAGAGAAACACTCCATCTTGCCGACTTCATCAAGCACCACAATCTGGTCCGGCTTGGTGGGTAACATGGACGGAACCGCAATTTGATCAATGTCCGGAAGGTTCACACCGTATTTGCCCACTCTAAACTTGCTTTTCATGTTTTCGTGGGCAAGTACGCCCCGATTGCCATCTAGTGTGTTAATCAAGAATCCGGTTCTCCGGCCCTGTTCTCTTATCTCACGGGTAAAAAAACCTGTCGTTGGCTTTTCGATTTGTAGAATGAGGTTTTCGATAAAGGTAGATTTGCCGCATCGAGGTGGGCCGGTTACAAACATATTCTGAGCTGTCATTTCAGGTCGTATGAGGTCTCTTTTCGAAAGATGTATGAATGCTGTCCAAGGGGTAAAAGCCCTCGGACGTCTGGTGGTATTCTCTCGTGGGTCCCAATAATCAGAAATCCGCTCTCCGCTAGACCATCGAGCACCTTCTGAAAAGCGGTCGCTTTAAGCCTGTTCTCATAATAAGTCAACAGGCTGTTTCTCAAGAAGACGAGTTGAAACTTAGTCCTTGGACGATCGAACAATAGGTTGTGATTCAGCCATACGATTCCCTGCTTTAACGGTTCCGTCACCATATAATGCTTTTCTTTTGCCCCAAGGCTGAAATAGTGGGCTCGCAATGCCTCTGGTAGCTCTTTCAGACTGCTCCGCGGATAGACACCCGCCCGGGCTTTGGTAAGATAGACGGGATTCATGTCGGTAGCCCATATTTCAAGCCCGGGCAAAGGCTGAAAATGTCGGCCTACAGTGTCCCACAAGATCTTTAAACTGT
>CP070769.1:1592204-1597027 GCA_020347085.1 Desulfobacterales bacterium | reverse complement strand
TGTCGAGATAATCCGAAGCCCCTGCCCTCATCGCTGCCAGGTCCACTTCGCGAGCGCCCTTGCCGGTGAGCAAAATTATTGGCGTATTGCAGCCATTCTTAACAGCTTCATTCAATAGCTCCAGCCCATTGCGTTCACCAAGAAGGTAGTCGACAAGACAAACATCGTATTCATTGCGCACCATTCTTTCTATGGCAGCGTCATAGCTTTCTACCCATTCCACTCGGAATGTCCCTACCTCGATTTCCAGGAACAAGTCGCGCAGAATCACATAGTCATCATGATCGTCATCAACAAGTAACACCCTGGTCGGGGATGTGTCCATGCTATCCTCCAGTGCGTTGGGGTGGCGGTTCGACAATTTCAAACCAGTATTTGCTCACGGTCTTTAGAATGGAGACCAAAGAATCAAAGGTTACCGGCTTTATGATAAAACCGCTCACGCCTAAATCATATGTGGAAAGGATATCTTCTTCTGCTTTTGACGTTGTTAATACGACGATCGGAATTCGTCTCAAATTTGAGTCAGCCTTAATCTCCTGGAGAGCCTCACGTCCATCTTTCTTGGGCATGTTGAGATCGAGCAAAATCAGACCCGGCAGAGGTAGATTACCAAGCTCGGCGTATTTGCCGCGATGGTATAGATAGTCCATCAGCTCCTCTCCATCTTCCACAAAGTGCATTTCGTTGGCCAATCGGCTCTCCTCCATGGCATCTTCCACCAACATCCGGTCCTCTGGGTCATCCTCAGCATACAGGATGATGATGTCATCCCTCTTGCTTTCACTCATTGTTTACCTCTCCTTTTCTTGGTTGTTTTACTGGCAACGTCACAATAAAAGTCGCGCCCTGTCCAGGGGAGCTCTTCGCCGTGATGCTTCCACCGTGGCGCTCAACAATCTTCTGGCAAATCGCCAGTCCGACGCCTGTTCCATCGTACTGGCCGCGACCATGCAGCCGCTGGAAAACGCCGAAGATGCGGTCGAGATACTTTTCCTCAAACCCGATGCCGTTATCTTCCACAGTGATTTTACAAACGTCGTTCAGCAGCTGGCCGTAGACCTTTACGACAGGCTTCTTGTCCGGGTAATGGAATTTAAGCCCATTGTTGATGAGGTTCTGAAGCAACTGACGCATCTGAGTGGGGTCGGCGTCAATCGTCGGCATTTCGCCCGTTTTCACACGCCCGCCTGCCCGTTCGATATGCAATTCTAAATCTGACACCACCTTTTGCGCCACATCCGCCAGGTTGATTGAGACGAAAGGCTGGGCCCTCGTTGTAATCCGGGAAAGCGTCAGCAGGTTATTAATAAGTGTCTGCATTCGTCTTGCTGCGTTCAGCATCCGATTCAGGTAGTCGGCCCCGCGTTCGTCCAGCCTCTCGGCATATCTGGCCTTCAGCCGGTCGCCAAACGCTAGAATCTTGCGTAGTGGCTCTTGCAGATCGTGTGAAGCGATATAAGCGAATTGCTGTAGTTCAGCATTAGAGCGTTGCAACTCTGCCATGATTTCTTTCAGCTTTTCCTCCGCCCGCTTGCGTCTGGTAATGTCTCGCAGAATGTGGACGCTGCCTACGGGAGTCCCATCGCTATCCAAATAGATCCCCGCGCTCACACTCACGTCAATAATTTTTCCATCTTTGGTGTAACGACGGCTTTCAACATCAGAGAAACTTTTTCCTGCTTTCACCATATCGATCATCATTTGGGTCTCAGGCCAGTTCTCATCAGGGACGTAATCTAATTTCTTGCCTAAGCGCTCCTCTGGTGTCCACTCGAAAACCGCGGTAAATGCCGGGTTTATCTTAATGCATCTGCCCTCCGTATCGTATACAACAATAGGGTCCGGACACGCTTCCAGAACCGCACGGTGTCTCTGTTCGCTTTCCCGCAAAGCCGCCTCAATCCGCTTCCGGTCGGTAATGTCTCTCACGATATTGACACTGCCCACCGGAATTCCATCGCTATAAAAATAGATACCTGTGGTTATACTGACATCAAGAATGTCTCCTTCTTTGTTGTACCGACGGCTTTCAATATCAGAGAAAGTTTCTGCTCCTTTCACCATATCGATCATCATTTGGGTCTCAGGCCAGTTCTCATCAGGGACGTAATCAAGTTTTTTCCCAAAAAACTCCTCAAGTGTCCACCCGAAAACCTGGGTGAATGCCGGGTTTAAATACATACCTCTGCCCTCCATGTCGTAAACAACAATAGGGTCCCGACACGCCTCGAGAACCGTGCGGTATTTCTCTTCGCTCTCTCTCAATACCTGCTCAGCCCGCTTACGCTGGGTGATTTCCAGGGTGACTTCAACGGCACCCGCAATATCGTCATTCTCATCCAGTACTGGATAGCCTCGTACAAACCATACTCGGCCATCCGGACTATTCATCTCTGCATCCTGTGGTCGACCTGTTTCGAAAGTTTTCACAACAGGGCAGCCCGGACAGGGCTTGCTGCGCTTGTGCCATAGCTCGTAGCAACGATATCCCGCCACGTCTTGAGAGACCAGCCCATGCCATTCTTTTGCCACTTTGTTGGTCCAGACAATCCTGTTTTCCCTGTCCAAATAAACCACGGCTTCTGAGATGCTGTCCAGGATGCCTTGTTTCTCTTTTTCGCTCCTTCTCAACATGTCTTCTGTATGCTTGCGCTCGGTAGTTCTTTTTTCTTCTATTTGAAAGACGTCCCAGAACAGGCGCGCAGCCAAATGATCCATCAGTCGGACATGGCTGGGCTTGGTTGCTGCGATTTCAGTGGCTATGTCTTCACGGCCTGTAAGCTCTATGATCATATTAAGGTCTTCGAGGCTGTAAAGGTCGCGGTAGTCGGTCGTGGTGTAGATCCCTTTTTCTCGGGCATGACGGCAACCCACAGCCTCAGGATTGGTATCAGCGACTCCAATAAGGTGCATATGAAGCTCACGAAGCCTTTCGGCAAATATCATATCCATGATGGCCTTGCACCCTGGACCTCCACCCACTATAGCCACGTTAAGTATTTTGTTCTGTTCCATCATTTGAACCCTCTTGCACAGCACTCGTGAAATGAGTCAGCATTAAAGATTCCGTGCAGCAAACCGCAGGGAATCTTGAAAGTGTATCGAAACAACAAAAGATGCCTGTTCATTTGAGGTCACTTTCACCAAATACTTCGGCTTCGTACACCTCTACCTTGGTCTCCGGCTCCTGCCACGCCTTTGCCGGCATCCCCCCTTTTAGACAGAGGTGTTCAAGGAACTTCTCTTTATCAGGGAGCTGCTTCCAGACCTGTGGAAGAAAGGTTGAGCGGTTCATGCCGCTAGACAGGATGACGCCATGGACATTGGGTTCGAGCTTGCGCTTGAGATCCTCTCCGTCACTAAACCCCACAGCTTCTGGTACGGAGAGGACGCTGATTTCGATGTCTATCTCCTGAAGTTCGTCCGCACCGAGGGGTGGAAATCTCGGATCCCCAAAAGCGGCGTTTTTAGCATTATTCTCCACACATTCCAAAAGGGAGCATGTGGGCTCAATGGTGCCGATGCAGCCACGCAGTTGGCCGTGTTTGTGCAGGGTGACAAAGCAGCCTCGCACCTCATTCAAGATAGAAGAAGCCTGAGTCGGCCTTTCCACCTTGGCTCCTTCTATCAGTCTGGCCTCAATAGCCGTGCGGGCAAGCCTCAGAAGACATCCCCTATCCTGAGCAGAAAGCGTCTCTTTCATTGTCTTTGTCATCTCCTTTCCATGCACAAAGGCAATACTTGCATAACCCACGACACGGTTCTTGTTGCCCGCAGTGTCGCCGGAGTTCCTGTAGTCGACCAACATACCTTTCCAGCCTTTGATTTGAGCGATATGCATCAGTGTCAGGGCGGCTTGCTTACCGCAGGCCTCACATAAAGTCATGTCACTGATTTTGCAGTTGGAGATGGCGGTTGTGCAAATGCGATCCAACGTTACGGCTGTGCTGTAGGAGTAAAAGTGAGAAAGATCAGAGCTTGCCACCACAAGGGTATCCTCACCAATGTAAGGAGCGAGGGTTATGGCAAGCGCTTTGGGGTCTGAGCTATTTGTCAGGATTGGGACGATCTCAAAGTCTTTGAGTAATACTTGGAGAAAGGGAATTTGAACCTCAAGGGCATGTTCTTTAAGATGGGCTTCAGGAACAGACTTAAAGCCGGGCAACCTGCGAAGGGTCGAAGCAAGTCCAGCCAGGCGAACATCGCCCAAAGGAGTTCGGTAGGCATCAACTGCGGGCATGGAGGCATCGCTCAGTCGGACGCGATGGCTGGGGCCTATCAGGATAACGGTCTTCACGGTGGGGTCCATCTGTCTGAATCCAGCTGCGGCTACAATACCTGAGTAAATGTATCCTGCATGGGGAGAGACTAAGCCCCGGATCTTTCCTGGAACTTTCGCACCTGATGCGTCATTGAGAAAGGTCCCAACCATCTGGCGTAGCTCATCAGATCTACCGGGGTAGAACATGCCGGCGACTGCAGCAGGGCGCACCCCTTCAGGGCTGTCATCCGCGACCGACAAGTGGGCATGCACACAACTCAAGATCAAAATGATTGAGAGAACAATCACATATAAATTTTTCATTCCTCCCACCTGCCGCTGATTTGCGTACTGCAGAACTTGCATTTCCCCTTGTTCACATAGTTGGACAGGAGGGTATATCCTCTTCTCTTAACCACAGTCTGTCTGCAGTTGGGACACCGGGTCTCGTCACCCAACCCTGGAACGTTTCCGATATAAACATAGTGAAGCCCCGCTTTTAAGGCCACATGCTCGGCCTCTTGCAACACCTCAACCGGTGTGGGGGGAAGGTGAACGA
>CP070769.1:1588644-1592104 GCA_020347085.1 Desulfobacterales bacterium | reverse complement strand
TAATAAGCAAGAGGCATAATTCATAACAAGGAAGCCATGTTCCGTCAATTCTTGCAAGAAATATACCCGCTGGTTAGACACCCAAGCCACTATCTGGGGAACGAGGTTAATGTAATTCGAAAGGCGCCTGAAGCTGTCCGACTCCGTTTTGCATTGGCCTTTCCAGATCTCTATGAGGTGGGGATGAGCCACGTGGGTATCCAGATTCTTTATCACATTCTAAATGCGCGTGAACAGATTGCTGCAGAAAGGGTATTTGCGCCACGAGTCGACCTTGAGGCCAAGTTGCGTAAAAAGAGAATTCCCCTTTGTTCGCTTGAAAGTGGGACCCCCCTGTCGGATTTTGGAATCATCGGTTTCAGCTTGTTGTATGAGCTTAATTTTACTAATATGTTGACCATGTTAGAACTGTCCGGCATGCCGTTTTATTCTAGAGACCGGAATCCCTCCCATCCGCTTGTCATTGCGGGAGGGCCTTGCACGTTCAATCCGGAGCCTTTGACAGATTTTTTCGACGCCATGGTCATAGGCGACGGCGAGGAGGTGGTTCTTGAGCTGGCAGATACGTGGCTGGAATGGAAAGATGCAGGGGGTGACCGCCAAGCGCTCCTCAAGAGGTGGTCCCGGATACATGGCGTTTACGTGCCCTCTTTCTTTGGTGTAGATTTCGACTCCCGAGGGCTTCAGGTCCTCAAACCCGGCTCTTCCGAATATAGGACCGTGGCAAAGGCGCTTGTATCCGACCTTAATCGCGTACCTTATCCGGATTGCCCGGTGGTTCCTTTCGGCAACCCTATCCACGACCGCCTGAATGTTGAGATTTGCCGGGGTTGTACAAGAGGCTGCCGGTTCTGCCAGGCTGGGGTCATCTATCGTCCTGTCCGGGAAAGAGCGCCAGATGCAGTTCTTTCCTTGGCAGAACGGGCCTTGGCGTGGACTGGCTACGAAGAAGTATCACTGCTTTCCCTGAGTGCAGGTGATTACAGCGCCATACAGGTTCTGATTGAAGGCCTGATGAACCGATGCGAGCCGGAAAAGATTGCCGTTTCGCTTCCCTCCCTGAGGGTCGGAAGTCTCACCGAATCGCTCATGACGCAGATCAAGCGGGTTAGGAAGACAGGTTTTACCATAGCCCCGGAGGCAGGGAGCCAGAGGCTCCGTGAGGTGATCAACAAGAATATCGCTGAACAAGACCTGGAGGAGACCGTGCAAAACGCCTTTGGGCTCGGGTGGCAGCTCATGAAGTTCTACTTTATGAACGGTCTTCCCACGGAAACAGAAGCCGACATAGAGGCCATTGTCGCACTCGTACGGCGGCTTCAGAAAGCCTGCCCTCGGAGCAGGCGTGGTGGCAATATGACCGTCAGTGTCTCCACGTTTATTCCAAAAGCCCATACACCCTTCCAGTGGTGTGCCCAGATGTCGCTGGATGAGAGTCGGAGCAAGATTCGTATGCTTCGGAGCAAGGTAAAAGGGCGCGGCCTTCGATTTAAGTGGCAAAACCCCGAGATGAGCATCCTTGAGGGGCTCTGGGCGAGAGGTGACAGACGGTTGAGCCGCCTGCTGGTCAAGGCCTATGAGCTGGGTTGCCGTTTTGATGGGTGGAGCGAACATTTTCAGTTCAAGCGATGGGAAGAGGCCATTGAGGCGTGCGGGGTGGATATTGGCTTTTACACATCGCGGGCTCGTGACCTTTCTGAACCACTACCCTGGGATCATATTGAGACCGGGGTATCCAAGGAGTTCCTGAGGCTGGAGTGGGAAAAGGCTCTTGGCCGGACCGAGACGCCAGATTGCCGAGATGGAGAGTGTCACCTGTGCGGCGTGTGCGACTTTGAGACCGTAAAACCTGTGACATTTGAAGCAGATGCGGCTGTCCAAGCTGCCGGAGGGACACCCACAAGGAAGGACGAGGGGCCATTCAAGAAGCTTCGGGTCTCTTACGCAAAGCGAGGCCCGGCCCGGTACTTTGGACACCTGGAGCTGGTGAGGATCTTTATGCGGGCGTTCAAACGTGCCCGGGTACCCTTGCGGTTTTCAAAAGGGTTTCACCCGTCTCCGAAAATTTCCTTTGAATCTGCCCTTCCTGTGGGAACTGAGAGCCTGGCGGAGCAGTGCACCATCCAGGTGCCACTCAATGTTTCACGTGAAACAATCGTGGAGCGCGTCAACCAGGAACTTCCAGAGGGCCTTATTATCACTGGTTGCAACTGGGTCGAGCAGCGCCCGTCAGAATTTGCACAGAAACCCGTTCCGTACACGGTAACCTTAAAAGGGGGTCGCTTCTCAGAAGCGAACCTCAATGTCTTTTTGGGCAAAGAGGCATGGCCATTTCTGGAGACGAATCGAAAAGGACGAGCCAAAACGATTGATTTAAAGTTGGTTGTAAAAGAACTGACCCTCCTATCACCCGAAACAGCAAAGATTATCCTGGAGGAGAAGCCAGGAAACAGCGTCCGGCCCACAGATGTTCTCGCTTCTATCTTCGGCCTGTCCGAAGAGACCCTAAAACTAGCCACGATCATCAAAAGTCCTGCTTTCATAAGTAACTGATATGGCAGGTCGTTATCCACGCCTTGATCCATTTCTATAATGGTGCGTTATCCGCAATCCCCGGCTCGAGTCCGGTCTCAGCCTTTATCATTGAAGGTTGTTTATAGGCGGTTAACTGATAGGTTTGACAAGAATCCGGTTGACAACGGCGCGACCTTGTTATACATAAGGCCAGGAAAGTATAATAACACTGCGACTACAGTATTAGGGTATAACAAGATGCAGCCTTCTGATTTCACGCAGGATAAGTACGGCAGGCTACTTGAAGGGCCTCATGGGTACTGGGCTTACGTACCGAGCCCTTTGCCCCCTGCCATCGATATTACAATTGATGTTGTCAGTGAATTGTCAGATGCCGATCGCGCTTTGAGCGAACTTGTTGGGATTGCCCGAACACTGCCAAACCCTCACCTTCTCATCGGTCCTTTCGTGCGCCGAGAGGCTGTCCTGTCCAGCCGCATTGAAGGTACCCAGGCTTCTTTTTCCGACCTCCTTTTTTTCGAATCTGCTAAACTAAGAGAAAAGGAAATTCCAGATGTAAGAGAGGTTTCAAACTCTGTAAAGGCCTTGGAATATGGACTAAATAGATTAAAAGATCTGCCTCTCAGCCTCCGGCTGATAAGAGAGATTCACGGAATACTGCTCGAAAGAGTGCGCGGGCAACGTCAAACTCCCGGAGAATTCAGACGTTCACAAAACTGGATTGGACCTCCGGGATGCACTTTGATGGACGCAACCTATGTTCCTCCTCCGATAGATGAAATGCGTAACGCCCTGGATAGATTTGAGAAGTACCTTCACGCCAAGTCAGACTTGCCGCCCTTGATACGATTGTCACTCATACATTATCAATTTGAGGCGATACATCCCTTCCTCGATGGAAATGGAAGGGTTGGCCGCCTACTCG
>CP070769.1:1583295-1588544 GCA_020347085.1 Desulfobacterales bacterium | reverse complement strand
TTCTTGTCGATAGACTTTTCCAAAGGGCTGCGTAGCTCTAAAAAGCCCGTGTCGACCCAAGGCTGAAGGACTTGAGGATGCTTGCCGAAGGGTGGCTGGTAGACCACCAACCGGTCGAAACAGACCGACGTCGCCTCTACCAACGAGGGGGATATAAAGGTAAAAGGAAAATAGACAGCCGATAAGACTGCGGATTGCGGATCGTGGATTGTGGATTTCATATCACGAAATCTTCTTGTCTCTGACCTCCGCCCCCATGGCCACAAGGTGCTCTCTAAGCTGGTCTGCCAGCTTCCAGTCCCTCCTGCTCCTAGCCTCTTCGCGCTCACGCAGGAGCTTTTCAACCTCGGGGTCCGCTATCTGTTCTTCAAAATCAAAGATGTTTAGCACCGAGTCAACCGTCTTGAAGGCATCAATGATTCGCCTTGCTCCGGCCTTATCCAGATCTTTGTTCATAATGAGACCATTTACTTTTCTGACCACCCGGAAGATCGTCGCCGTGGCAGATGATACATTCAGGTCATCGTCCATGGCATCTGTAAAGCCTGTTTTCAAATCATAGAGGAGCTGGTCTAAATCAGGATAGGGACGTCCGTCTTCTACACTATTTAGGCCCAAAATGGATTCATCAAGTCGGCGGATGGCTCGGCCGGCTTGGTCCAATGCTTCATAGGTTAGATTCAGGGGTTTCCGATAATGATTGGAAAGAAGCCAGTATCGAATCATCCTGCCGGTGTATCCGCGTTCCAACAGGTCTTGGATATTAGGGATGGCAGCATCACGATCTGCCTTCTTTCCTCCCGACAGCACAAGTTCACTATGTATCCAGTTCCGTGCCAAGGGTTTTCCGGTCAAAGCGCCACTGACGGCCATCTCATTTTCATGGTGAGGGAAGATCAAATCGCGGCTACTGGTGTACATGTCAAATGCCTCCCCAAGGTATTTCATAGCTATTGCACAAGACTCTATATGCCAGCTGGGTCTTACCTGACCCCATTCGGTTTTTGTGTAGATTCCGCGTTTGAGTTCAGAAAGCTTTGCTCGCTTTAAGAGTGCGAAATCCCTGGGGTTTTCTTTTACGTATTCGTCCATATCAACCGTGGCCCCGAGCCTGATCTTATCAAGATTTATCCCGGAAAGCTTGCCATAGTCCGGATATCTGGAGATATCAAAATAGACCGACCGGAGCTTTTCATAAGCAAAACCTTTTTCCACAAGTCGTCCGGTCAGCGTTACCATGTCTTCAACATGTTCACTGGCCCTCGGATACTGTGTTGCCGGTTTGATACCCAGAATCTCCATGTCCTCTGTGAAGGCTTGCAGGTTAGTATCCGTGAAGGGTTTTAACGGCATGCCGGCCTTTTCAGCTCCTGAGATGGTTTTGTCGTTCAGATCAGAGATATTCACGATATGTGTCACCGCGTATCTCTTGAATTCCAGGTAGCGTCGAACAAGGTCAGCCAAGACAAAACGCCGCCATTCCCCGACGTGCATTCGATCGTGAACCGTGGGTCCACACGAATAGATTGATACCTTGCCGCGTTGGAGTGGCACGAAGGGTTCTTTGGCGTGTGTAAGGGTATTGTAGAATCTGAGGTTGGTCTCCTCTTGTATGGCAAAGAGGTGTGTGCTCAGATACCGCTCTCCGCCGTCAGGCAAAATCACTACCATCACACCCTCTGACAGAGATTTGACTTCTTCTGCTGCAACAGCCATGGCGGCTCCCGCACTCATTCCCGCAAAGATGCCTTCTTCTCGAGCCAGGCGCCGGGTCATCTCAAAAGCGGCCTCATCATCTATGTTGATCTTCTTATCCAGGCGTTCCTTTTCATATATTTCGGGCTGATAAGACTCCTTCATATTCTTGAGCCCCTGAATTTTGTGCCCTAGATAAGGTTCAACACCAACGATCTGTATTTTTGGATTGTATTCCTTCAAACGCCTAGAGGTTCCCATGAGGGTTCCGGTGGTCCCTATGGTTGCAACCAGTACAGTCACTTTTCCAGATGTTTGTTCCCAGATTTCTGGACCGGTGCCGTCGTAGTGGGCACGCCAGTTAGCTTCGTTGTTGAATTGATCCGTCAGGAAATAGGTTTCAGGATGTTCGCGGGCCAGGCGATATGCCTCCTCTATGGCGCCGTCGGTTCCAAGAAAGTCTGGGGTGAGCCGGATTTCCGCTCCCATGGCCTGGAGGATCTCACGTCGTTCTATACTGGCAGACTCAGACATGGTCAAAAGAAGCCGATACCCCTTGATTGCACAAACTAGGGCCAGTCCAATCCCTGTATTACCGCTAGTTGCCTCTATCACGATCTTGTCATGTGTCAGGGCTCCTGAAGCTTCACCTGCCTCGATCATGGCCTTGGCAATACGATCTTTTACAGAACCGCCTGGGTTGAAATACTCCAACTTGGCCAACATGGTGACCTTCTGGTTGGGATTGAGTCGCTTGATTTCAACCAGTGGTGTGTGACCGATGGTATCTAAGATTGAACCCATGATCTGTTAGTTGTTATTCGCGGCTGGTTACGTTTAACCGCTGACGGCTGACCACATAAAGTGTGATGTTTTCAAGCCGCAAGGCGCAACCTTCGCGCCAAACGAGCTGCGTAGCCGATAGACGGTATCCCCTTCAAAATCTTCTTACGTCAGGGCGTTTTCAATCTGCCGCCCCACAGCTTTGATCTTTTCCATGTCGCCTGCAGTCAACTCCCACTTGCAGATGGTCAGTCCGTCGCCAGACCACCGGGGGACGATGTGCACATGTAGGTGAGGTACCACTTGATTGGCCGCTTTGCCGTTAAGTTGCATCAAATTAATCCCTTTGGGATTCAGGGCTTTCTTGACAGCAGTTGCCAGCTTGTGTGTGGCGGACGTCACTGCCACAAAATCGGCTTCACTGATTTCGTGGATGGTCGCAGCATGGGCCTTGGGAATGACCAGAAGATGGCCCTCATTGAGGGGGTTGATATCCATAAAGGCAAAAACCCTATCGTCCTCATAAACTTTTATTGATGGAATTTCATTGTTAACGATTTTACAGAAGATGCAGTCCATATTAACACTCCTTGCGCAAAAGAATCTGCGGAAGCAAAAAAGTGGGACCTATTATTAGGAAAGCACGCAGGCTGCGTCAAGCAAAATTCCGGTGTACGGAGCTATGCTCGGAAAGCAGACCTAGTTTGAAAAGTGCACGTAACCGCCGGGCTCAAGAGGTTCCTTACCTTTGTCTGTGTCAAGCCAGATGCCGTCCTCCTGAGTGATTGTGCCTATCTTTGAGGCAGGGCGACCAGAGACCTTAGTGGTAAGAGACACTACCTTTTCTTCGTTTGCCGGGGATGCTGTAAAAAGCAACTCGTAGTCCTCACCGCCGCGCAGAGCCCACTCTAGAGGGCTCTTTTCCACTTGAGGCCCCAGTCTGAGTAGCTCATCTGACATGGGTATGGATGTGGCCTGAAGCAATGCCCCGGTGCGGCTCTCCTCACAGATATGGCCAAGGTCTTTGGCGATACCATCCGAGACATCTATCATGGCGTGGGCGAGACCGCTCTTCCCCAAAGCCTTTCCTGCCTTAAGGCGAGGTATCGGTTTTTGGTGTGCTGCTATCAGGGATTCATACCCGGAAAGTTCAGAAGCCTTTTTGTTCAGAAGGAGAAATAGACCTGCGGCCGCATTGCCTAACGGCCCGGTCACCCATATGTTATCTCCGACTCTAGCCCCGGAGCGGTAGACAAGGCGTTCTGGAAGACAATCTCCTAGCAGCGTTATGGCGATGACCGCCGAAGATGGGCTTTCCACCGTGTCGCCTCCAGCCAGCACAATGTCAGTCTTTCGGGCGAGGGCCTGAAATCCCGCCATGAATGAATCTATGAAGCTAACCTCTGTTTCAGGCTTTATTCCAATGGAGAGAAACGCCGTCTGTGGGGTGCCACCCATGGCAGCGATGTCGCTAATATTGACGGCAAGGGCCTTCCAACCAAGGGCTTCCGGGGGAAGCGTCTTGGCGGTGAAGTGAATCTCTTCGATCAGGGTGTCCGTGGTGACCAGAAGCAGCGTGTCTCCAGCCGTCTCCAGAACCGCGCAATCGTCGCCAATCCCCTTCTTAACACGGGATGGAAGCCTGGAGAGCCCTTTTTCCTGGATGAGCTGGATGATGCCACCTTCGCCAATGTCATTCAAAGTCTTGGTGTTCACAAGATACTTGGTGGGAAGTCGTTATTTTTTGGAACTGAGAATACGCACAGCAAGTGCATCGCAGCGGTGCCGCCAAAGCGCGAAATGCAAGTCAGAAAAGCTCTCACGGACACCCCGTCTATCAGACTGTTGAACTTCGTAATACCCGTTGTTCGAACGCTTTTTACCAAATGGGGTTTTGGTGGATGAAATATAGGAGAGAGGACCTCGTGTCAAGCCGTAAACCCTCGACGGGTATTCGCAAATCTGATCTCACTCATTCTGCCATAAACATTGTAACTGCATCCAGCACCGTGTTTGAACTGAAATAGGGCGTGCATTCCGTGCAGCTTGCATTTTTCAATTCTCCTCCGGAAGTTCGCGACGCGGAATTGAAGCTCCCTGCAGTCCCGACAAATCGGGACAGGGAATGTTCTGCCTGACGGCAGTGCTTCGCAGCGACTGTAAGGAAGGGTGCCATTTTTAGATTCGCTCGCCAACCCTGCAGCAAGCTACAGGGAATGCGCTCGCTGTTGCAGTTCAAGCAAATGTAAAGACACCTAAGAATGCACATTTTCCTCTTGCCCTTACGATAGCCCTTCATGACATCAGTTCGCTATGATTAGCCAGAAGGGTTTGACGAATCTTCCTGTTTGAGTTAGAAGTTCCTAACAGGGCTGTATATCAAAAGGAGAAATATATGAGGCAGTTGCATGAAAGACTATTCTCATACGGTATCTCGTTAGTTGTGTCGCTGGTGGTAAGTTTATCAGCGTGTTCGCCGGCCGAACAATCAACGGACGAATCCGTACCCGGGATCTCTGCCACGCAGATAGACGTTCCCCGGGTCTCTGCCACGCAGATAGAACAAATTCGCCGAAAAGTCCGGGAATCCGAAGGGGGGAAGTTCCCCAAACCTATGTGGAGCGCAGTGAATTGGCTGGAGGATTCAACACGGATTGTCGTCCATATTCGCATAGATGGACTCGAAAAACCCGAACACCGCGACAGATTCTGCGAGCGTGCGCAAGAACTCATTCAGTCCGGTCTGCTTCCTGGTCAATCCTTTGACTTGT
>CP070769.1:1576792-1583195 GCA_020347085.1 Desulfobacterales bacterium | reverse complement strand
ATAGCGCTGGTGGCCGTTCTGGTTGTAGCCGGCCAAGCCCAGCAACGAAAGGGTCCTGAGACCCTTAGGCGTGAGAAGCAGGACAGAATCGGTGGGATGCCGGAAAAGATCCTCAAACTTCAAAGCCTCGAGGAGGTGGAACCGCCTTCTATTGATGCCGCCATCGATATCGCCCTCAAGGCGGCGGAAGAGGCTGCACGCCCGCTCATCGATACAACCTTCCACAAGGGGAGGCGTCTGGTTGTTCCAGATGATTTTGAGACGATCCAACGTGCTATTGACGCTGCCAATCGGGGCGATGTCGTGGTCGTCAAACCCGGCACATACTTTGAACAGATCGTCATGAAGGACGGTGTGAAACTGGTCTCACATTCGGGGGAGCGTGGCGATGATCTAGTGGTCGTGGATGGCGCACGCTTGAAACTTCGTCGCCGAACACTGCGTACGATCATAGACGGTTCAAAAGCAAAGCCATCGCGTCAGGGCATGTTTGATTTTAATCCAGGTCTTGGCCGAAACACCATCGTCGACGGCTTTACGATTCAGAATCTCCCAAAGCAGGACCACCACATCCCTGGACACGCCCACGGCCTAAATGTGCGCGGTGCCAGCCCGGTCATCGTAAATTGCTACGTGCGGAACAATGGGAGCACGGGCATAGGAAACCACGTCGTATATGCGGACCAGGAGCTTGAGATTGCAAGGCGCGACTTTCGCTGGGCAAACATAAAGCACAGGGCCGAGGGGGTGATCTACCACAACATTATCCGTGGCAACCTGGGATTGGGCGCTGGGTGCAACCATTTTTCTGCGCCGAACATCCTTGGCAACGAGATCTTTTTTAACAGCGATGCGGAGCTCGGCCAAAAGCCCTCACCAGGGATGGGAGCTAAGCACGGCGCGGCGCCCACGATCATCGGTAATATTGTCCACGACAATCCCGGTGGAGGAATCCTGTGCGGGGTGGGCGAACCCCAAGGTGTCCATGGGGTGGATCGCCCAACGCACCCGACCGTCGTGAAGAACGTCTTGTACGGCAACGGAGACCTGGGGCCGGCGATATCCGCTGGCGGGGGTGGATCCGCGGAGATGCCCGTTCGTTTCGTTGGTAATTTCGTCTATGACACGGACAACGTGGGTATCGGCCTTTCCCAAGGAGCTGTCGGTATCATTGAGGACAACATCGTGTCAGGCACGGCCGCCCCCGGCATTGCGGTCAATTGCTCCACCGCTCTGAAGGTGAACCGCAACAAGGTGAAGGGAGCCAAGGGGCCGGCGTTCGTCATCGTAGACGGCGCCAAGGTCGTTGAGATGGTTGGCAACGCGGCGGATGGCAACCAGGGCCCACGGTTTATGTTGCGCGGGAACAGCACCATCGCCGACCCAGACCGATAAGCATTGGTTTGCCTGGCCTTGTTATCTATAGTTTCATCACTGATAGGTCAAATCATCCGTCCTAATCTAACGACTCCAGGCAGATCGAGCCCGAGAGGTTTCTGGTTTGCTTCTATCCTGGGCAGAGCACACACCAGGTAAAGGAGGTGGCTTGTATGGAAATAACCCCTTGGAGACCCGTTAGAGAACTGAGCGCGTTTCGCAAGGAGATGGATGATCTTTGGAATCGCTTTTTTGGAAACACGCCTTTTAGACAGGCTTTTTCACGGGACTGGATGCCCTCTGTGGACGTTTCAGAGACAAGGGACAACGTGGTTGTCAGGGCTGAGCTCCCTGGTCTGGAGACCAAAGACATCGACGTGAGTATGTCAGGAGACGTGCTAACCATCAAAGGCGAGAAGAAGGAGGAGAAAAAAAAGGACGAACACTATCATTGTTGTGAAAGATACTCTGGCTCTTTTCAGCGTTCATTCCGGCTTCCTGTAGGCGTGCAAGGCGATAAAGTCCGGGCCACTTTCAAAGATGGTGTCTTGACCATCACGCTTCCCAAAGCCGAAAAGGCAAAGAAAAAGCAGATCGAAATAAAGACGGAGTGACCAACCTTTCTGCTCCCCAGGGTAGAGATGCAAACAGTAGGACGTGAATGGCTGGCCTTCCTGAACCGACCCATCGAACCGGTCCATGACAATTCAGGCGACGGCCCTGCCCACCCGGGGGGTCATGCCGGTGCAAACTATCCATATGACTCTTGAGGTCATTTAGGAGACCGATTTGTTTAAAGGCAACAAAGTCGTTGTTGTCATGCCAGCCTACAATGCGGCAAAGACCCTGCGTAGAACCTATGATGAGGTCATGGCTCAGGATGTTGTGGATCTAGTCATTGTGGTGGATGACGGGAGTCATGACGAAACCGTGTCGATTGCTAAGACTCTGGCGAATACAGTAGTGTATGTCCATGAAAAAAATCGAGGCTACGGTGCCAACCAAAAATCATGTTACAGGCTGGCCCTTGAAGAGGATGACGATATCGTCGTTATGATCCACGCTGATTATCAGTATACGCCCAAATTGATGCCCGCTATGGTCTCCATGATCGGCAACGGTCTTTATGAATGTGTACTTGGCTCCAGGATTCTTGGGGGGTATGCCCTGAAAGGCGGAATGCCTGTTTGGAAATATATCGCAAACCGATTTCTCACATTGGTAGAAAACGTTCTTCTTGGGGCCAAGCTTTCCGAATACCATACGGGATACCGGGCTTTTTCACGCAAACTGCTGGAAAAGTTGCCGTTCGAGGTGAATTCTGACGATTTTGTGTTTGATAATCAGATCCTTGCGCAGATTGTGTGGCTTGGTCACACGGTCGCGGAGGTGAGTTGTCCTACAAAATATTTCGCCGAAGCGTCATCCATCAACCTTCACCGAAGCATTACGTACGGTTTTGGTTGTTTGTTGACAGCTCTCACATTTCGCCTGGCGAAAATGAAGATCGTAACATCCAGATTGTTTCCTCATTATAATTGAATGGTCTATATCTAATACCAACTCGGCAACCTGGGCTCACAAGTATACGGATCTATAAACAATGTTAAGACCATAGTGGCGGTTGTGGTCGCAGCCCCATCCGTTTGGGGGTGTGAAACGCGTCCGTGTGAGCATACAGGGAATCCGATTCTAAACTGGGTCACTGTTTGAGCGTATTAGTGAGCGTTGAGAAAGAACAGGGACTTGATAGATCGTGCCCACGCACCCAAGAGAGCGCCCACCTTGTTGGTATTGTTCAAACGACAGGTGCCGGTCTTTTTTTAAGCCCACTTATGCGCGAGTTTGAGCCGGTTTAGAATCGGATTGCCTGTATGCGGTGGTTAAATGTTTATCCTTAGTTTTGTTTATAGGTCCGTAAATATATGAGGAAGAGACTTTCAATGCCTCTTTGAGAGTTATAATTTCATCCTGCCCAGCTCCCCTTCTATTTCATCAAAAATATCCTCTATTTCATACAAGAGCCGATCAGCCTTTGCGAGCTGCCATTCGGCAATATATTCCTCTATCTGCTCATAGCGTTTGTGGAGGGCGGGCCGATGCTGGAGAAGGAGTTCTCTGAAAGGAGGATCTATTTCGAGCTGGTAGAGGAGTTTATCTAACCTGCCCACGATCTCAAAAAGCGAAGGATTTTTCTCCACCCACGCTTTATCCAGATACCCGAAGCGACGGGCAACCGCAGGATAGACGTCGTTCAATCCCTTCTTGTAATAAGGCAGGATCCGAACGGTCAGTTGAATGTGCTTGCTCATCGGTCTTCCTCACAGTTTTCTTGGCCTCAGCGGCACGGCCAGGCTCAGGTATTTTCCGTTCTCTTCAAACATCAATTTTTTGTCCACCATCATCTGCAAGAACGGCACGATCTTGTCTTCTGCGGTCGCCGGAAAATGCCCAAGGATAGTTCTGAGCGAACGATGACTCTGACAGAAAAGGTAGATTGTTCTAGAGGTTCCGACAAGGCGATGTGTGAATGGCTCAGCGTTAAGCCGCTTTTGGCGTATGATCAAAAAGTCTCGTCCGTCGCGAAAGCTGAGGATCGGCGCATGCAAACCACTCTTATGGATCTGTGCGTAAACCTTTTTCCAGGCCCTGACTTTTTTCTTGACCGGTTGCCAGTGTTTTCTTTGATACCCAAGGTCCCCCCGGTACGCCTGGATCATGAAACGCATGGAACGGAAAATGTCTGGCGGGAATATGGCCGCATAATTGGGATGGTTGAAGACCGCCCTGAGCCCGAAGGCCGAGGGATCTTGCCACACAGGGCTTCCAAGGCCAAGCCAGAAATGGACAGCTCTGAGGGGGCGGAATGGTAGAGCGAACTCCAAGCTTCGCAAAGTCTCCTGGACATCTTGGTCGTCGCTTCGGGGGAACTGGAGAATCAGGTTCGAAACATTTGCAATACCGAACTCTTCGCAATGCTTCATGATCTCCAGATTCTGGATGGCCGTGGTGCCCTTGTTCAATTTTTTAAGCAGCCGTGTGCTGAGGGCCTCAATACCGACCTGGACTTCGTGCATGCCCGCAACCTGCATGCCCTCCAGGACATGCCTCGGTGTGGAGGCCCGAATCTCGGCGAATAGACGAAAGTCCTTTTTGAGGTTGCCCAGCTGACCAAAGATCTCCCTGGACTCCCTCGCCGGGAGCAGGTTGTCCATGAACGCCACAGAGAGTGTTTTGTGCTTTGTGGTCAGGTGATCGACCTCGGAGACCACCTGATGCGGGGTCTTTGACCTGTAGCCGTCCCATTGGAGATTGAGATTACAAAAGGCACATCCTGCGGTTTTGCCAGGACGCTGCGACCGGCGCCACCAGCACCCCCGTGAAATTTCCGCTGGAAGGGTTGGAAAAAAAGTCTTCTCCGGGCCGAAGGTTCTTAGCAGGCGAAAGTAATCATCGTAGTCAGGGGGTGGAAGATTACTCAAGGTTTCCATTTGGCACAGGGAGACGGGCATTTCATTTTTCTTCGAATTACGTCTGACGAGCCCTGGAATCGGGGGAAGGTCCTTATGGCTATGCCAACGGCTGAGATGACGGACCAGTTGGCTCAGCGGTAGCTCGCCCTCACCATTGATGGCAAAATCGACCTCGGGAAACATCTTAAGCAGCCCGTGGATCGTGTGACCGGAAAACATAGAACCGCCCACCACGATGGCTACCTTTGGAAAGGCTTGCTTGATGCATTTAATAAAGTATAGAGAAGAGGTGAGTTGGCAAAGGCATATTGAAAAACCCACAAGCCCGCAGCGCTCCCAGTTCACGCTGTTAATCAAACCGTCAGAGACGCCTTTAACTTGGGATTTAAGCGCCTTGAAATCGACTTTACGAAGCTCGGGCTTTCCCTTGATTTCCCGGAAAAATACCCTTTCAATTTCTTTTGTACGTTCAGGAAATAGCAGGGCGGCATACACGGTTTCTGCCAGCCAGGTCCTTTCTGAGATGGAACGATAGAGCTTGTACCCAATGTGTTCTGCCACCTTAAGATATGCGTGAAAGGCATGAACCTTTAACTCTGGAGCCTCCTGTTTCAGGTAGGCTTTGAGGGCACCAAGCTGAATGGAAGGCCTGCTATAGAGGGGCCAAGGTGTTGAGACCAGAATAACGCGTTCCAATGGGGGGGCTTCCTTTCATTTGAAGAAATAGACCAACCGAAAGAATACATGGTTACTTCCATATGAATCGTGAGAGAGTTTTTCGGCTAGGCCGCTTCCCTTTTTAGCTGGCTGCAATGAAGGGCCAAGGAAAACGATACAATACAAGATGGACATTTTTCCCCACCCGGAACCCCGGCCATGTAGGCGGGGGCTCAAAAACCCGTGATACCGTGCGCTTGACCGGCACGCTCCCCGGACACGCAGTGCTGCCGCAGGGCAGAAGCCCCGCCCTTTAGGGCGGGGAGGTTTCACAACAAAGTTCAATCAAAAAAGATACATACAATCGCAGCTTTTAAAAGAAATTCCTTTCTCATGCAAGGCGGTACCTATGGCATAATATGCTCCAACCTCTTGCCGATCCAAACTGCTTCCTCTTTCAAATAATGTTTGTCGTAAAACGCCTGCAGTTTTTTATACCGCAGGATTGTGTCTATACCACGGTTCCACTGTAGTTTCTTTAGACATATGGGGCACAAGTACAGAGGGCGGCGATCGGACTCCTCAAGGGAATTGCTTCCATTCATCGCACATTGGTAGGTTGTGCAGTGTGCTAACCCAAAGACGTGACCCACTTCGTGGGCGAGCACTTTGCAGCTCCTCCTGAGCGCTAGGGTGTGGGGCGCAGGAAAATACCGCGCCATGCTGTACACGCCAACCCTGTCGGAAAGTGATGCATTTCAGAATACAAAATTCCAGTGCTCATTATGATAAAGGTCAACCATGGTGATAGCCAGATAACACACGTCATCTTCCTGAAGCCTTTGGGGCAAAAGCTTGTGGAGAAAATAACCGGTCTGATACTGCTTGATGGGTGT
>CP070769.1:1572153-1576692 GCA_020347085.1 Desulfobacterales bacterium | reverse complement strand
TAGGCAAGGCATTTACATATACTGGAACAAAGAGAGACAGCTGATTCTGCAAAGCGCATGGGCATGGCACGCTGCCTTCATGAGCAAGCACTGAGACATCCAAAAGAGGAATTGCATGGCGAGACCAAGCGTGTATGTGACGCGGATGATTCCTGAGGCAGGTAAGGAGCTGCTCTAAAAGTGCTACCAATTCCTTACAGTCGAAACCCGCCAAGCGGGACTGTCCCTCCAAGGCGGGACCGCACGGAGCTTCAATCATTTATTCATCGGTATCTGATGCCTTATCAATGTCAACGATCTTTTGGCCTTCAATGTAGTCCTGAGTCTCGTATCTCGTAATGTTCATGAGTTTATTTGTTATCTCTCCCATTCTCGTTACATGTTCCTGAATTTCGCTGATATAATTATACTGGGGATGATTTTCAGACATATGCGTCCTCAACAAGTTGGAATATCCGTAAATGACTTGCAGGGGTTGGTTCATCTCGTGACAGATTGCCCCCGCCATTTCAAGGACCCCTTTCAGTTTCTCTTCCTCTAATTGCTGCTTGAGCAACATTTTGTGAGTCAGGGCTGATTTGATCCTCGCTATCAGTTCTATTCTGCCCACAGGCTTGCGCACATAATCTGTTCCCCCGGCTTCGAATGCCTCTTCTAAGATCTTGTCATCTGTATTGCCGGTTACAAAGATAATCGGTATATGATTGGTTTCCTCGTCCTGAGTCAAGGCCCTGCAAACTTCGATGCCGCTCATGCCCGGCATAATGATGTCGAGGAGTATCACATCCGGTTTTGACGTCTTTGCCAGTTGCATACATTCTGGCCCGTTCATTGCGCTTAAGGTGCGATAGCCACTCTTTTCAAGCATGCCAACAAGAGTTGAAATACTGAGGCGGCTATCGTCTACGACGAGGATGGTGCTCCCCGAGGAATCAACCGGCTCAGGCATATCGAACCTCCTTTTACTCAAGTTGAGCGGTCTGAGAAGGTGACGGGGGCCAGCCAGTGTGGCCGGTAAGCTTGTTTAGGGGTTGGCCAGTACTGGCAGTCCCTGATCAGCTATGGTTGTCGATTACCTTTTTGGCTATTCAAAACCAGGCTCCCCGCTGTCTTCATAGAAAGGAGTCCTGGGGTTAAGTTCATGCCATTCCTTTCGTTGGGATCAACAGATCATATTGGACTTCGTGTAGAGAGTGCCATGAACGCACATTCTTATCAAGACATTTTCAAGGGTACCATGCTGTTGGCGTGAAAATTAGGGAGACTTTTTCAAAGGTCTCAGTGCGACAAAAAGACCGGGGGCAAGCCCTTGACATTGGGCGATGTTCTTTCTAAATCTGGTTCAGCCTGAAATCAGTGTCATGTCTTGCATTATGACAGTCTGTCCTGTATGGATAAATTTCTTATGAGAGGACAGGGTCACGTCTACGCTTCAGTCGAAGATTCCCTGCAGCCTGCTTTGTTGAACTGCAACAGCAAGCGCATTGCAGGGAGTTTCAAGAACACATCAAGGAGACATCTATGCTCGGAGTAAAAAATGATTACAGGGAAGATGTTGAACGTGTCACCGCTATTTTTGAGACCAGTCTTGGGACTTTTGAAGCTGAACTTTACGCCAAAGAGTGTCCTGAGACGGTGTGGAACTTTGCCAACCTTGCAGAAGGAAAACAGGAGACCGAACGGGGAGGGCATTTTTATGACGGTCTGACTTTCCATCGGGTGATTGAAGACTTTGTCATTCAGGGGGGCTGCCCTATCGGAAACGGAACAGGCGGACCTGGATATCGGTTCGCCGACGAATTTGATCCATCCTTGAAGCATGATAGTGATGGTGTTCTTTCCATGGCGAATGCTGGGCCGGGCACCAACGGAAGCCAGTTCTTTATTACCCTTGCCGCGACACCGCATTTGGATGGAAGACACACGGTATTTGGAAAAGTGGTAAATGGCATGGACGTGGTGAAAAAGATTGGTTCTGTAGAAACAGGTCCGATGGACAATCCTATCGAGCCCGTGGTGATGAAGAGGGTCACCATTCGGCGGTAGAGAAGACGAGTTATGCAGCAGTACGGGACTTCCGTAAAATTAAGAGAGTCTCACAGACGGGTTGAGATCCAGCCCGCGGTGTGAAACAGTCTACACAGGCTCGTGTATTACCATTTCAGCACGGCTGACTCACATGATTGTTAAGAAGGGAGGACGAGAAAATGGGTATTGGGAAAGAGGTTCGTAAAGAACGTATCATGAACCGGGAAACCGGCAAGACCGTCATCGTTCCGATGGACCACGGTGTGACGGTGGGCCCGATCAGGGGTCTGATCGATCTGCCCAAGACCGTGGACATGGTGGCCGAGGGCGGTGCGAATGCGGTGGTGGAACATGTGGGCATGGTAGGCCAGGGGCATCGCCGTTACGGGCGTGACATAGGCTTGATCGTTCATCTTTCGGGAAGTACGACCCTGTCCCCGGATCCGAACCGCAAAGTGTTGGTGTGCTCGGTGGAGCGCGCAGTTCGAACTGGGGCGGATGCTGTGAGTATACACGTGAACATAGGTGCGGAGAACGAGGGTGAGATGCTGGAAGCTTTCGGCGAGGTTGCCGAAGGTGCCGATTACTGGGGCATACCGCTTCTTGCCATGGTTTATCCGCGCGGGCCCAAGGTCGCCAATGAGAAAGACGTCGAAAACGTAAAGATCGCGGCCCGCGTAGGTGCCGAGCTCGGGGCGGACATCGTCAAGGTCCCCTACACCGGATCTCCTAAAACCTTCAAGGATGTGGTCGAGGGATGTCCTGTTCCTGTGGTCATAGCCGGAGGGTCTAAGCTTTCCGACGAGGAGACGCTAAAGATGGTGGAGGGCGCCATGAAAGCCGGAGCTTCGGGACTTTCAATGGGCCGGAATGCTTTCCAACACGAGCATCCGGTCCGCTTGGTGTCTGCCGCCTGCGCCATTGTGCAAGAGGGGAAGACTGCAAAAGAGGCAATGAAGATTCTTGAGGGAAAGGCATAAGGTCGGCAACGTATTCTGTGTCACAAACGTACATTGGCTCTGCCTGGCGGAGAATCTGAGAAGTGCCTGAAGTCCGAAGTGCCTGAAATGAGCTAGAGCTGTGGGAAGTGCCTTCGGCAAAGTCCATTGACAGAATTGATTGCGCTGAAATGCCCACTCCACAACTTTAGGCACGCTAGTTCACTTTATCTCACTTTGTGCTTCTGGACCGAACTGATCGCGTTTAGTATACCTATGCCAAAAAACAACAAAGGAGTGTATCATGAATAGGCTGTTTTGGGTGAATGCTAGGCCCTACAACAAGAAAGTTGTCACCACTGCGCTGGAGAGTGGTGCCGATGCTGTGATTGTTTCTAGAGGCCAGTCCAAAAAGGTCCGCGATCTTGGTCTTATCCAGACGGTGTCGCCGGATGGCGACTTAAAATTCGGTGAGGACGTGGTCGAAGTGACGATTTCCTCGGAAAAGGACGAGGCCAAGGCGCTCAAGGTCCCAGCCGAGAAGCTGCTGCTCATCAAGACCAGCGACTGGAAAGTGATCCCGCTTGAAAACCTGATCGCTAAGAGAGGCAAAGGCTTGCTGGCCTGGGTGCGTAGCGCAGAGGAGGCTAAGATTGCATTGAAGATCATGGAGCGTGGGGTTGACGGGGTCGTTCTTACCTCAAGTGATCTTTCCGAGATTAAGCGGACTGCTGCCGTGGTTCGCGAGCAGGCAGAGAAGCTGCATCTGGTTAGAGCGACTATCAAGTCTATTCGGCCCCTGGGTATGGGAGACCGGGTCTGCGTTGATACGATCACCAACATGGAGCCGGGCCAGGGCAAGCTGGTTGGGAATTCCAGCTCAGGCATGTTCCTCGTACATGCCGAAAATGTGGAAACGCCCTATTGCGCGACGCGCCCTTTCAGAGTCAACGCTGGTGCAGTCCATGCTTACGTGCGCGTGCCGGATGGAAAAACTGCGTACCTGGCCGATGTTAGCATCGGCGACCCGGTCTTGATCACTGACTACAGGGGTAGGAGCGAGGTTGGTTTCGTGGGCCGGGCAAAGGTGGAGAAGAGGCCCATGATGCTGGTGGAGGCGACCTACAAGGGCAAACCCCTGTCGCTGGTGATGCAGAATGCGGAGACCATCCGGTTGACTAAGCCCGGCGGCGAACCAGTCTCCATTACCCATCTGAAAGCCGGTGACCGCGTGCTTTCCTATGTGGAGGAAGCAGGGAGGCATTTCGGGGTAAAGATTGACGAGACGATAGTGGAAAAATAGCGATTTCGTACCAAGTTGCCGGAATGTGGTCTGGCCAAGGTAAATAGCAGGCGTTATATGACCTTTGCCTTTCATCGACTTTACGAAAACATGCCAGAATGCCCCCCGCCCCTTTGGGCGGGGATGAATGGCAGCCTTATTGATTCCTCTCCCCTGGAAGGAGGGGAAAAAGGCGAGGGGGAAGATTGACTAGTTCTTCACCCCCACCTCGGTCCTCCCCCATCAAGGGGGAGGAAATATGAGGATGCCCCGCGGCTTGCCGCGGGGAGG
>CP070769.1:1569156-1572053 GCA_020347085.1 Desulfobacterales bacterium | reverse complement strand
ACCGATGGCGTGGCAGATCCGAGCAGGGCCACAGCACCCTGAAGCTTGGCTCGAACGACTGCTAGGTCGCGGGCGTGATATCGGAGCTTACTTTCCTGCTTGTACGAATCATCGTGTTCTTCATCCACGACGATTAGGCCCAAGTTTTCGAAGGGAGCAAAGATTGCGGAACGAGCGCCGATCGCGACCTTGGCCTCTTTTCGAAGGATCCTCATCCATTGGTCAAATCGCTCACCCGGGCTAAGGCCGCTATGCAGCAGGGCGATGCACTCACCAAAGCGTGCCCGAAAGAGGCGTTCCATCTGGGAAATCAGCGCAATTTCAGGAACCAGTATGAGAGCTTCCTGGTTCTTCTCAAGGGCAGCTGCTGCAGCCCGCATGTAGACCTCTGTTTTACCGCTGCCAGTGATGCCGTCAAGAAGATAGGTTTGAAAGTCCGTGCCCAGGCCTTTCAATAGCGTCTCAACAACGCGGTTCTGCTCCTCGGTCAAAGTGAGTCCGCCACCGTCCGGGGTGATGGGATCCCCAAAGGGGTCTCTGTAGACACATCTTTCAACCACTGACAAGAAGCCGTCTTCGGCCATCTTCTTGACAAGTCGTCTAGCCGAGGGGACCTCAGCATTTAAAGCCTTTAAAGAGATTTCACCTTGGTCTTCGACGATTTTTAGGATATGGCGCCGAACCTTTGAAAGCGATTCAGCAGAGGGCCTTTCCGTCTGAGCCCTTATGTATTTTTCCATCTTTGGCTGGACCCTGCCTGGCTTGAGCTCTCGCTTCCTTGTGATCCAGCCGACTCGCTCGAGGGCGTGCAGCGCTCTTGGGGAGGGTTCTTCTTTACATTCTTTGTAAAGCGTGCGCAATCGCAAGGGCCCTCGCTCCTGCAGTGTTTCCAGCACAGTCCGTTCAAGCGACTTCAGGGACGAATCCGAGAGCATAGAACGCCCTTTATCTGTCATGCTCACGGTTTCAACGTGGCTAATGTTCAGACCTCCGGGGAGCGCCCCTTTGATGACTTCTCCAATGGGATAGCGATAATAGCCCGCTATCCACCCGTAAAACGGGACCATAGAGCGAGGAAACATCGGGATATCATCCAGGACATCTAGGATTTTCTTAGTACCTGCCTGATCCGTTGATTGAAGGAGTTTGAGGATGTACGCGGTGACCTGGGTGCTTTTGAAAGGAGCCAGTACGCGTTTTCCCACCATGGCCGACGGACGAAGCGACTCTGGCACCTCGTAGGTAAAGGTATTGAAAACGGGCAGGCTGACTGCCACTTCTATGTAGGCCGCTTCAACAGACATGGTTTCTGCTACCACAATCCCGTGTTTAGGAGAAGATGAATTTGTATAGACCCACGTATGCATTCCAGAACAAATCCATTGACAACGGGGCCGAAAAGTGGTAGCCGTGCGCAATCCTCGTTTTGATTCATCCCTACCTTGAAGTATTTCTAACTTACTAAATTTTCAACATAAACGGTAGGAGTTTACGAGAAGCTGGTCGGGATAAAGGTGTGTTATTTTGCCCGGCCCTTTAAAGACCGAGGCAGCCAAGGTCTATCTAAAGTTTGAAACGACAAAATCGGCTCTGGAACTTTAGGTTTGGGACTAAGAAGGTTAACACAATTCGTGAAAGGAGGATGTCATGAAACGAATCTTTAGCGTATTTGTCATTGGGTGTTGTGTGCTGGCATTGACCGTGTTGTCTGCTGCTGCCAGCGAAAAGGCTGCTGCCAAGAAGCCTAGTCCCGACGAGGCCGTCGCCATGCTCAAGGCGGGGAACGCGAGGTTTATTGAGGGAAAGTGTCAGCACCCCAATACCAATGCGGCTCGTCTCCACCAAGCTGGGACTGAGAATCAGGGAGATCATGCTTATGCCACGGTCATTACCTGCTCTGACTCCCGTGTCCCTGTAGAGCGCGTCTTTGATGCAGGTGTTATGGACATTTTTGTGATTAGGGTTGCAGGCAATGTCTGCGATGTGGACGAGCGTGGATCGATCGAATATGGTTTGGCCCATGTGCATACGCCGGTTCTCGTCGTCCTGGGTCACACCCAGTGCGGTGCGGTGACTGCAGTAACTCACGCCGTTTTAGGGAAAGGACATGCCCTGGAACGCAATATTCCCCCTTTGGTTGACAACATAGAGCCTGCTGTGCGTGCTGCTATGGCCAGCCACCCGAATGTAAAGGGCGCTGACATCATTCCGTATGCGATCGAACAAAACGTGTGGCAGGGAATCGAAGAGCTTTTCATAGAAAGTCCTGCCACGAGAGACATCGTGAAGAGCGGCAAGGCCAAGGTAGTTGGTGCCATCTACGATGTCGGTACTGGCAAGGTTAATTGGTTGCCTGAAGCAAAGGTTGCTGAGATTCTCAAAAAAGCAGAGGCAAATCCAAAGTGTGCCAAGGAGGCTATGGCGGGCGGAGGCCATTAAAGGCCATCATTGGGCAACCTACGAAGGTGGTTCGCGTTTACCGTCGTGAAGGATAGTTGGTTTAACGAAACTTAAACACGCCTCATGTGTCAGATAGGCAGGGTTCATGTGTGACCCTGCCTTTTTCGTCTGAACTGCAAGGCGTTATGATCTCTTCTACTCGAATCTTTTGCGTTGAAAATTTTCTCCGATGTGACGATAAGGGGACTAATGGGGAAGTCTCGGATCAGTGGCGTAAAGAATCTCTCTACACCTAAAAAGAATTGTTGAGATGAGATGACACCCCGACCCAAGATGCTTCCCCTTCGTTTTTTCATGGTTCTTCTCCCCCGATTTAAACCATAAATCTCGATGGCTTCAACTCTGATTCTGCCTCCAACTAGCTAGTTTCCATCCATAAATGGCCCTTTTATTGCCGAGCAACGCTTCGCGCCCGATGAGCGGCGTTCTCCGCGGGT
>CP070769.1:1566244-1569056 GCA_020347085.1 Desulfobacterales bacterium | reverse complement strand
CGATTTTGTTTACCATGTCTGGCGATATACACTGTAATAAACATGGGAAAACGTCAAGCGTTTTGAAAAAACTTCCAGACCGCTTTTCCAATCACATATAACCAATGTTGAAAATATCTTGATGGTTCCCGCAGGCTAAAATGAGCCCGTCACCTTGACCCTGGGTTTCGCCACAGCCTGGGCAAGCAATCGGAAACTTCCCTTTGTGTTTGATCCGGACCTAAACAGTGCTTATGTTATTACCATATAAAACGACCATATTAAGTCATTTTGACCGGCTCGCTCCCCCGACACGGAGTGCTGCCGCAGGGCAGAACCCCCGTCCTTTAGGGCGGGGAGGCTTCACATGGACGTATGAATCGAGGCGTGTCCTATCGGCGATTCTATGATACCTACTACCCCGAAACTGCTACTTCAGACGGCTGTCCAAATGACAAAGCTCCTGTGGGAGAGAGATGATGCGTGCTGAGGACAAGCTCCGAGATGAGATCAACAAATGTCGAAATTGTCAGGCATGCGAGAGCCTGCTTGATTTCTCATGCCCGGCATTTCGTGAAATGTTCAAATTGGTTGATCAAGAGAGAGAGTCAGGAAAGCAGATCAGCACCAACCAGTTGATACATCTGGTTGGGCTGTGCAATTTCTGCGCTGCATGCCCATGCTTGGACATAAGGGCAGCTATTATTGACGCTAAGACCGAGTATATGGACCAATATGGCCTTGGCTTTAGGATACGGGCTCTAGAAAACGTCGACCGTATAGGAAAATGGGGTGGCGCACTGCCGCCAGTGACGAACTTCCTGCTGCAAAACAAGGTGACCGGAGGTTTGATCAAAAAGGCATTGGGTGTTCATAGAGAACGAAAGTTTCCGAGCTTTCCCAAAGAGAATTTTGCAGAGTGGCTCAGCAGAAGACAGAACAAACATGTGGGGCCGACTTCAAGGCATAACAGAAAGGTGGCTTATTTCTCTGGGTGCACTGCCAGGTACCTCTTTCCTGAGATCCCTGAGGCAGTGATTGAAATTCTGGAGAGAAATGGCGTTGAGGTATTTTATCTCGGGCAGCAATGCTGTGGCATGCCCTCGCTGCTTGAGGGTGACAGGAAGCTGACTTTGGAGTTTGCCTCGGCCAATGTGGCCCGTCTAGCTGAGGCTGTGGAAGATGGGTACCACATCGTTTGTTCATGCCCAACATGTGGATTCATGCTCAAGAACGTCCTGAAGATAGGGGCTCATGATCCTGCCGCATATAGAGCGTCCATAAGATCAACTACTGTTTTCGTGAAGATACCAGTTGAAGGCTCATTGTCTTCTGTATACGGACCTTTCATAGAGGTCCCGGATACCCTTTTGGAGACCCTCCTCAGGGACAACGGGTACTTCTCCGCTATCAATCCGAAGACGCGCAGGATGGTGGCTGACAACACTTTTGATCTGGGGGAATTTTTCAGAATGTTGCATATGCGGGGTGAATTTGACACAAAGTTAGGCCCTGTTGGCATGAGGGTCGCATATTATCCTCCGTGCCACCTGAGAGAGCAAAACATAGGAACGCCATATCAGTATTTGTTGAGTCTTATACCGGAATTATCGGTCCAAACGATCGGCGGAGACTATTGCTGCGGCAACGCAGGCATTATGGGATTTAAACAGGAGTTCCACCGTTCTTCGATTAAGATTGCCAGCAGGTTGATATCGAGGATAAAGGCGCTGGGTCCCGAGGTGATTGCTACGGATTGCCTGAGTTGCAGGATCCAGTTGAATCAACTAACAAATTATGAGATACTTCATCCGCTTCAGATAATCAAAGAATCATATACCAATTACCAAGAGCATATAGAAAGAAAGGCGGTTTGAGTTGCACAAAACAGGGGGCACCTTTAAGCGATCACGAGCCTAAAAGGAGGTAGGTTGTATGATTATAGAAGTGAAAGTCTTCTCCTCCCTCTGCCACTATATACCGAAGTCCGAAAGGCGTCTGGATAGGCACAAATGGGACATAGACGAAGGTGCTACTGTACAGCAGGTTCTGAAAATGGTGGGTCTTCCTGATGACGAAGTTAGGGTCCTTCTCATTAACGGCCGCAATGCCAAAAGGGAGAATGTCTTGAAGGAGGGTGATGTCCTCCATGTATTTCCGCCAATGGCTGGAGGATAATTTGTGAGCGCCCCCACGATCACCATACTGGTGAACGAACAAACCCAGACAGTCCCTGATGGCCTCACCGTCGGAGAACTGCGTGACCAGGTGAAGCCCGGTGCTGATGTGTTGGTGGTGAATGGCTTCCCGAGCGCAGCTGATAGCCCTCTAAAAAAGGGGGACCAGGTGGTTTTCATCCAGCGGGGAGAGATTCCACGGGCGGATGAATTAGAGGCCCTCATGGTGGCCCGGCATACGCCTGGTGTCCATGAACGTATGAACAAGTCCACGGTAGGGATTGCGGGGCTGGGAGGCTTGGGATCTGCCGTGGCCATCGCCCTAGCCCGCATGGGCACAGGAAGATTGATCCTTGCCGATTTCGACGTGGTAGAGCCGAGTAACCTGAATCGCCAGCAGTACTATATTGAACACATAGGGATGGCAAAAACCGATGCCATGGTACAGATTCTGGGAAGCATCAACCCATACATTCAGATTGAGACCCATCAGGTGGTACTGGAGAGGAACAATATTGCCAAAATCTTTGGCGCAGCTGATGTGATTGTCGAGTGCTTTGATAGTGCCGAAGCCAAGGCGATGTTGATTCAGACTGCAGCCGAGTTTCTGCCGGACACCTATGTGATCGGAGCCTCGGGTCTGGTAGGTTGCGGTG
>CP070769.1:1557800-1566144 GCA_020347085.1 Desulfobacterales bacterium | reverse complement strand
TTGCTCTATCCACTGAGCTACGGGGGCTTAAATTTTCAAATCAACTACTTAGCGATTGCTCGTTTTATCCAAATTCGGCCACTGGGCCCGTTGGGGATTTCAGGTATTCTTTTTGCCTCAGCGCTGCAAGCCTCAAGACTGTGTCACTCACAATGTTATATCGATCGAAAGATGAGCGGGTTTTATGGCCTGATGATGCCATAGCCGCCCGTTCCGGTATACCCGATCTCACCATGTTTCGGACCGCTGTCCGTCTGAAACCACGAAACAATTTTACATCGATACCGGCTTTCTTGCAAGTCGTTTTCCATGGCTTATCAAAGCGTTTAACCTTATCGGGCCCTCTCTTTATTCTTTTCCCCAGTTACTCCCATTTAGATAAAACCCTTTCTTTGGGGTTTTGCCCCCTTTCAATCTAAGACTGTTGCGTTTCCGTCTGTATTTCCCCGCAACAAAACGCGTATTTTCCCCAATTGTCTTGACTGAGAATTTCCGGTATCAATGAAATAAGGGAAAGCCTTTGACCGGCAGCAGACAGATGGTTGAGCGAAGGAAACACAAACGATTCCAGGTTCCAATGGGTGCATTTGTCACACTCAAGCCTTCTGATACCGGAGCCGGACGACTCACACATATCAGCATGGGTGGTCTTAGGTTTGAATATGTTGCTGGCCAAACGTCATCCGGCGAAGCAACTGAACTGGACATATTCACGACCAATAGTGACTTTCGTTTTTATAAGGTACCGTGTCAAACCGTTTGGCATAGGAGAACCTACGAAAGCCCTTTGACTTCCACTACTAAGAGGCAATGTGGGGTGCAGTTTGGGGAGCTGTCGCCTAACCAGATATCTGAACTAAAATATTTCATCGAAAATCACACCACGACTTGAGGGGTCTAGAAGGCAACGCCGTACATCAAAATGACGCTGTCAAGAGGCTGACATCCCAACCGGCCTTCCTCGTATCCTGTCCAAGCCGCCGGTAACGGGACCCGCACGGAGGCTCTTTGTACCGTCCACGCCCTGCCTGAGTGCGACAGAATCCCCCCATTTGCCTGCCCAACAGGGCACAAGTTTTGCATCCTCTCGTATTTGTTAGCCGTCACACATCATTGGCAACCACCAATGGAGGTTTTGTCAAGTTGGTAGAAACAGTGATTCAAAACGTAAGTACGTTTTTATCATCATTATCACAGCTAGGTGTCATTACTCTCTTGGCCTGTGTTGTGTTTCTGTTCAAAGGTCTGGGGTCAGTGGCGAAAAATTTTCTCTCTGCACACAAAACAAAAAGTTTGAGAGGAGAATAACGACCCTGACCCCGGATTTTTTTCACGCATCACTCAAAGCGGTTCTGTTCTTATCTTGCAGGCCGCAGGGGGCTGTATACCGCTTACATATATTCCACTTTACTGATGTTGACCGTTATCCAAAGGAGAGTTGCTATGAAAAAATTGCTCATGTTAATCGCTTTTTTGGTGATCTTACCAACCGCCGCTTATTCTAAGGAAAAGAAACAGGCATCGGCAGAAACAATCCCCAAGATGGTGATGGAAACCTCTCCAAAACTTGGTGATGATTGGTTGAATGTTGAAATAACCACTTCACAGCAAGAGACGATAAAGAGGTATTTCCGAGGCGATCCACAGGCGGATTTAAAGGGACACAAAGTCGCAAAGCCCAAGAAATTGCCTCCAGGATTGCAAAAGAAATTGGCCAGGGGTTGCGATCTTCCGCCAGGATGGCAGAAGAAAATTGCCAGGGGCGAAGTTCTTGACCTTGAGGTATACCAGCAGGCTAAGCGTCTTCCCGTTGAACTCACCAAAAGGCTTCCGCCAGCACCGGAGGGTACCGTGCTCGTAAAGGTTGAGGGAAAAGTAATTCGCCTTTATGAGGCTACGCGAACAATTCTTGATGTGTTCGACATAGGCACGTAAGTCCACGGGGCGAAAAGTTCGTTTGAACGTGAGGCGAACCGTATGACTTTCATCCCTGTGAATGAGGCAAGTTCATAGTCGAGTTTTTATTTGCGTCCTCCTCGATGAAAGCCTAATATCTTGCGGCTCTTGATTGGGAGCAAGCTATCGCCAGTCATGGACGGATAGACTGGTGCACTCCATGTGGTGGTCTTAGCAATGGGTCCTAAGGTTGCACTTTCTGCCATTTTTCTAAAGAACACGCTACCATAAGAACTTTTATGTTTGGTTCTCACATCTTCAATTCGAACTCGGTGGTAACCACCGTTATCAGTCAGCCGAGCATAGGGAGACCAAAACAGGTTTAGGTCTGAGGAAGGAAGAACTGCAGGGCGCTTACACAAGTTCCCGTATTCCCGTAACGCAGCTGCTTACAGTCTTTCACCAGCTAATCGTGCTGCCTTGCTGTTGGGAGCGGTCGAAACAGACCTTTGCCAGTATTCTGTTGCTCTTTGCCTGTCGTTGGAGAGGTCAGCGTACACATTCCCGGTCTTGAAGTACATCATGGCCTGAAAGTTTTTGTCTCGACTACTGTCTGCTGCTGTCCGGTAGGCCTCCAGGGCTAACGCCTCGTATTTTCTTCTTCGACTTCCCGAGTCTGTTCTTTTGCCCTGATCATAACTAATGTCACCCTTAAATACCAATGCTTCTAAATACCCGGGATCTAAAACTAAGGCCCGTTCCAAACATTTATACGTCTTGCGCGTGTTCTCAGCTATGTAATAGGGCTTTACCCATTTCCCAATTTCTTGGGCACAAAAAAGCCAATGAGATCAGTTACATAGCTGAAATCATCGGCTTTCGAAAATGCCCGTTTTCGGACTAAGAATCGTCTGAACTTATCCCCTGAGCCACGAAGGGCTTGCCTATCTAATTTCCACTGAGAGCAATTGCCCGGGGTATATCTTGCTCCGCGGGGTTAGGTTGTTGATACGCAGCAGTCGTTCCAGTTTCATGTTGTGCGCGCGGGCTATCTTATAGGGACTATCACCACGCCTGACCCGGTATCTCTTGGTATCCGCACCCGTTTCGACCGCCTCTGTGCCTCCACGGATAACCAGGTGCTGTCCGATGTGCAAACGGGTGGTCTTCAAGTTGTTCAGACGCATGATCTCCTTGATGTTTGTATTATAGCGCCGGGCCAGTAGCCAGAGAGAGTCCCCTCTTCTGACGCGGTACCGAATCGGCCCTGAAACTTTAGAATAGACTGGCTTGCTAGCCTTCGCATAGACACGTGGACTCCCCCTCGAAGGTATCTTGAGCCTCTGCCCTACCCTGATGATGCTCCGCGTACTGATGTTATTGGCCCTGGCGATGGCCCTGGCACTAGTCCGGTAACGTGTGGCCAGATGAGACAGCGTCTCGCCCCGCCGGACCCGGTGATAGGCATACAGTCTCTTGGGTGGGGTCCACGCAGAAACCGTATCCAGTTTTGCCACCAAAAGAGGCCCTTTGTCCTTCGGCACCTTTAACTGATAAGAACCAGGGGGCGTTGCCTTGTGCCGGAGTTCAGGGTTCAAACCCTCAAGGGTCTTATCAGAAACACCGATAGCCTTTGCTATGTCCTTTAGACGCATACCCTTTGACACGGCGACCCTTTCGTAGACCTCAGGAGGGTCGACACATTTCAGGTCAAACCCATATTTCTGCGGATCGGTTATGATATGAAGCGCCGCCAAGAAGCGCGGGACATAACGGGCTGTTTCATAAGGAAGCTTTTCAAAAAGATCCCAGAAGTTATCCAGGTAATTAATATTCTGATTCCGTATCACTCTGAGAACCCTCGCCTCTCCGCAGTTGTAGCCTGCCATCACAGTCGTCCAGTCACCAAATATGTTATGGAGTTCTTTGAGATAGTCAATGGCCGCGCGAGTAGACTTGGTGACGTCCATTCTTTCATCGATCCATTCATCCCTCTTCAGACCGAACTTATATCCTGTCGACGGGATGAATTGCCACAACCCAAGGGCCCGAGCACGTGAGAGTGCCCTCACCTTGAACCCGCTTTCGATGAGCGGGAGCCACGAGAGCTCCTTGGGGAGTCCGGCTTCTTCCAGGGCCATGATAATCTCTGCTCGATATCTGCCTGAGCGCCCGTAAGCGTTCACAAAGAATTTGCGCTCCAGACCCTGAAACAGCTTGATTTCTCTTTCAACATACCGGTTCATGACCATGGGGATCGCATTATGGTTGCCTGTGGCCACAATGTGTCGCGACGCATAAATCTCTAACATGCGCTTACAGATCATGAAGCGAATGTCTTCCTTTTGTTGGATCAGCTTGGGGTCATCGTTGGTACCTACGCCCAGGATTAAGTTGTACGCCTGATCCAAGGCAGAAACCGCATTTTCAAAGTCCCCCTGGCCCCAAAAATCCTGAGATGTCTGACAGAACTCCAACGCCTCGTCCAGGATCCGCTGGGCATTCTTCGGTTCTTTAATCTCAGTTTCCTCAATCCGGGCTGATAGCTCCTTACGGGGCCTTGTCTTTGTTGGGGATTTGCGATCCACGGTTTGTCCACTCATACTCTCAGTATCGATCCCAATCCCACTGGCAGGGGGAGTTTGCTCCGCACCTGGTTGGTACACTGCATCTTCCGGAACAGCGCCGGATGCCTGTTCCAGATCGTCTCGAGACAAGACGACTTGCTGGTACGGCAAACATCCGGCAGCCCCATAAACAATGAGAATCAGAACAGTTGCCTTCAGGTAGAGATTCACAATGATTTCCTCTCCATTGTCCTCAATCGCCAATAGTGTTCGATACAATGCAAGAATCGCGCCTTGTATGTCCCTTTTGTGTCCCTTTATGGAAAAACCCTTACCAAAAGGCAAGGGTTCAAGGTGTTGATATAATTTATAACAGAGCCCTCATTCCCTGTCAAGCCTCTCTTAGGATGTCACCAAAATCGCCTCACGCTTCACGATACGGCCGCAAGCGGCTTTGTCGTACTAACGTAATTGTTGCGTCTCTTTACACGCTCTATGTGCAATTCCATTTTACCCAGGAGAGGAGTCAGTGTCCACTCATCATTGGCAGAAATGGCCACAGCATCCAAGGTACGGGCAAGCTTTTTCACGGTGACACGGTCAACACAGTCCTGCTTGTTCAGGACGCTTAGTATAGGGATTCGATCCAAGTGCAGGCTTTCAAGAATCCGTTCCACGGACTGAATCTGATCTTCAAATCTTGGATTACTAATGTCTATGACATGTAACAGCAAATCGGCGTCCTCGAGTTCTTCTAAAGTGGCACGGAAGGCAGTGATCAACTCTTCTGGGAGCTGTCGAATAAAGCCGACCGTATCGGTAATGATTACTTCCACGTCTTTTGGAAATTTTTTTCGCTTGCTGGTCGGATCCAATGTGGCAAAGAGACGACTTTCGGCCAGCACAGAGCTCTTGGTCAGGGTATTGAGAAGGGTCGACTTGCCTGCATTTGTGTATCCAATGATCGATATGACGGGTAACCCCCTCTTGTTCCGCCTAGCCCTGCGTTGTCCTCGCTGCTTCTGGATTCCCTGAAGCAACTTCTCAAGGTGGCCGATGCGATCCCTGACGCGACGTCGGTCGATTTCAAGTTTTGTCTCACCAGGACCCCTGCCACCAATGCCACCAGCAAGTCGAGACATCGCCGTGCCCTTGCCCACAAGCCGAGGAAGGAGGTATTTGAGCTGGGCGAGCTCTACCTGAATTTTTCCTTCGCGACTGCGGGCTCTCTGGGCAAAAATGTCCAGGATTAGCTGAGTTCGGTCTATGACCCTTACATCCGTAAGATCGGTGATGGAGCGAACCTGGGAAGGGTTCAGTTCCTGGTCGAATATGAGAAGGTCTGCCCCCTTCTGGAGAGCCATGATGACCAGTTGGCTCAATTTACCCTCCCCCATTAAGAAGCGGGGGTCTATTTTCTGCCGGTGCTGAATGACCGTGTCCATGACGGCAATATTGCAGGATTCAGCAAGCTCACGAAGCTCAATCATGGAATCCTCGGCCACCCGCTTCGACGCTGTAGTCACACTCACCAGAAGCGCCCGTTCCCATATCCTTTTTACTTTCTGAGACCGGGTTTTGCGGCTAAACTCCGATTCCAACGATTGAATAAGGGCCTGACAGTCAATGTCAGGATCCCACGGGCGCAAGGGGGGAAGTATCTGCCAATTTTGCCCGTCTATTCCCACTGGGAGGAGGTGGGCTGCGTGAACATAATCGGGCCGGCCTTCTTTATCCATGGTCACGGCAGCCATCAGATCAAGCTTGAGCAGCGCCAGGTCCATGAGGTCATCCTGTGTGAGGGGTTCATGCTGAAGATGCGTGTGCACACAGCGGAGGCCTCTCAGGCGTCCCCCGCCAGATCGATACTTTTCGATGTTCGGGATGACAATCGCCTGATGGTTGCCAACCACGACATGGGTTATCCAGCCTCGGCGGTCGATCAGGAGGCCGACCTGACGGCGGATCTCATAAGAGAGCTGGGTGATTACCTTGGAAAGTTCTGGCGAGATGACAAAGGCCGGTGGGGTTCTGCGGCGGTAGAGATTGTTTAGGCGGCGGATCTGGCTTGCTTTCAGCCCACCTGTTTGTCCATAAAGCTTAATTAGGCCGACTCCTGATTGAGAGTTTTGGAAATTCCGCCCGTATTGATAATTATAATGATATCATACATAATAGCACGATCTTTCTTGACTAGCAAGTCCCAATTGTGACGCTTGAAGAAACTTAGACTCGGCCAAAGAGCCTTGCGGAAATACGGGTCAAATCCTCAATGATCATATAAAGAACCGGAACCAACAGAAGGGTCAGGACGATGCCCACAAGAAGCCCAAATGTGATGCTGACGGCCATGGGAATGAGAAACTGGGCTTGAAAGTTTCGTTCAAGCATAAGCGGCATAAGGCCCGCGATCGTGGTCATAGAAGTGAGAATCACAGGCCTGAACCGAGATTTGCCTGAGGCCTCTACCGCCTCTTCAAGAGGCCTGCCGTCTCGAATGGCCCGGTTAATAAAATCGATCAGTATCAGGGAATCGTTCACCACGATCCCCGAGAGGGCGAGCACCAACAGAGATCTTGCGATCTTTTTGACCTTATGTTCCTTGATTCACAGTTCTCTTAGGAAACTATTGGAAAATAATGGCCACCCCCCGACTGTCAACTGGATTTGGAGTGGCATTCAAGGGCCTGCTCTCCGGACAGATGAATCGGTAGGGCCTTATGGGCGTCAAATGGGACCTTTTTTTCTCAAGATAGCGTTGTTACCCTCAAGGCATTCTCGGGAAGGGCAGGATCCGGGAGTACCTGAAGTTCTTCTAGGTGGTATCGTTGGATGAGCTTATTTATGTTGTTGCTCCTCAACCCTCTGAGCTTTGGCACGTCATGCGGATGAACATGCAGGGCAACCCTCTTGGATGGCCTGTCTTGCATCTCGAGTTCGCGGACTGCACGGTCAAGAAAGATGGCCGAATGGACCAGGTGTCCAAAGGCCGGATGAAATGGACCTGCGACCACGACACCTGGTTCCGAGAGGCTCGCGGTGGCCTGCAGTCCCATCCTGATTACCGATATCGCCTGGGCGTCAAAAAGATGATAGAGGCTCTTAGTCATCTCGACGGCATCCGCCAGAGAAAGGGGTCTGAACCGACCTGACCTATACCAGTCTTCAAGGACCGTGTTTTTCACCACCACAGTCGGGTAAATACGGACAAGATTGGGGTTGAGTTCAGCCACGGTTCGACCAGTCTCTAAAATCGATTCGATCGTGTCTCCCGGAAGACCTGGCATGATCTGAATTCCCGTTTTCAGGCCGTGTTCTTTCAGCAGTCTGATCGCCCTTGTTGTGTCTTCTGCTGTGTGATCGCGTCTGCTCAGGGAAAGGACCGTGTCATTCATGGACTGGGCCCCTACCTCAACCACGCACACCGTATAGGCGTTTAAGGCCTCCAGGGCGTCGTGGGTGACCGTGTCGGGTCGCGTAGAAAAACGGATCCCCTCCACAAGACCCTGCTTGACGAACCTTTGGGCTTCGTCCAGAAGTGACTCTCTGTATGATGCTGGAAGCCCGAAGAAATTTCCCCCATAAAAGGCCACCTCTCTTGCGCCCCGATGCTTCGTTTTAAGATTGAGAAATGCGGATATCCGCTCTCGGACCTGTTCAGATGAAATTCTCCCACTGCGGTAACCGGTAATCGAAGTCTGGTTACAGAATACACACCGATGCGGACAGCCCATGTTGGGGATAAAAATAGGAATGATAAAAGGTCTGGATTTCATTCTTTATTGAGGTACTAAAGGGAGCATAGCATTGTTTGCAACAGTGCATAGATTGTTTGTCAGCCAGCAAGGGAGATCTCTTTTTGAGGCAGGTCAAATCTCATC
>CP070769.1:1554151-1557700 GCA_020347085.1 Desulfobacterales bacterium | reverse complement strand
TCGGCTTTTCCAAAGGGTAAATAAAATGAAGATCTAGAAGAAGTATCATATTCCACGACACAAGAGATACAAAACCGTGAATAGAGCTTAACATGTAGTATATTACCAATATGATACAATGTTTCTTCATTTTGTTTACGCTCGATTAAGGTAACAGATTGTCTCTTTCCTTGTAGGTCAGAGGCCCGTCTGTCCAAGACAGGCTTAAGGCTTTAGGCCTTAAAGCAAGGTTGTCCGTAACTGGTGCATTTATGGGTCAGGGATATTCGTTGAAATACTCCCTTATCGCTTCACATATGGCTTCGGCGGCAGCGGACATAACTTCGGGCTTCCTGAGTTCTGCCTCCTCGGCAGGATGGCTCAGATGAGCAATCTCCAGCAAAATGGCCGGGACGTCAGCACCCTGGAGAACCAACAAAGGTGCCTCACGAACCCCTTTATCGTCGGGGCTAAGTCTGCCCAGTAGATGCCTGTGCACAAGTCTTGCCAGGCGCTGACTCTTGGCTGTATGCTTGCCCTGAATGTCGTCCCAAAGAATCGGTTTTTCTGCAATTTCCCACGAGTTCTTGTATTGTCGATAGGGTGTGAAACCTGAATCAGTGTTGCGATGACGATGATAAAATATGACCGTGCCGCGGCCTTGGTGTCCAAAGGCTCCGCCTGCATGAATGGAGATAAAAATATCGGCGCGGTAGTGGTTTGCCAGTTCGGTCCGACGCTCGACAGCCACGCTGTAATCATCGTCACGGGTCAGGTGCACTTCGTGGCTCACGGAAAGGATGTCCCTTATTTTTCTGGCTATCGATAGCGTGACAACTTTTTCCGTCAGCCCGGACGGCCCAACAGCACCCAGATCATGGCCCCCGTGCCCAGGGTCTACGACGATGACTTTTCGGACTAGCACCGGCTCTTCGACCAATGTGGGTTGAGCGGGGTAAGCAGTCGTGGGGACACACGCCAAAACCAACAAAACAAGCCAGGCCAGGTGTGAGGCTGCACTCCGATAGTCGAATATGCCAGAATATCTGTAACTCATTGACGTTTACGGCAGAATTTTGGCTCAATTCCCCTTGACAGGATTTGAGCTTGACAGTAATTTTAAGTGCCTGGTACGGTTTTGTATCTTTCACACAGAAATGCCGGTTGTTTATATGTAACAACTAATATCACTTTAGCAAAAAATCAATATCCTTCATGCGAGAGTGGCGAAATTGGCATACGCACTGGACTTAGGATCCAGCTCCCGCTAAGGGATTGGGGGTTCAAATCCCCCCTCTCGCACCAACTCAGCCGCGTGGGAAAGGAATTTGATGAAGATAGATGTTCAAGATATCAGCACTGTAAAGAAGACGCTGAATGTGGAAATTCCGGAAGATGAGGTGACCCGGGAACTGGACAAGTCGTATAGGACCCTCAGAAAGAACGCCAAGATCAAAGGATTTCGCCCCGGGAAGGTCCCGCTTTCTATTTTGGAGCGACGTTTCAGGAAGGATGTTCATGCAGAGGTTTCAGGTCAGTTGATCCAGAATTCATACGTTGAGGCACTTCGAGAGACCGAACTCGTGCCCCTTGGTGAACCTGTTGTTGACCCTCCAGAGCTCGAAAAGGGCAAGCCATATCATTATTCTGCTACAATAGAGGTACGGCCTCCCATTGAGGACTTAAACCTCAAGGGGTTAAAGCTCAAGAAGAAAGTATACAAGGTTGCTGACGAAGACGTTGACAAACAGCTTAAGATACTCCAGAAAGGCCAGGCTCAGCTCAAGAGCATTGAGCAAGACCGACCGGTTCAGAAGGGCGACCATGTCCTGATAGATTATGAGGGGTTCAAAGACGGCAAACCCTTTGCACTGGCTGGCAAAACTGAAAACTTTGGGGTCGAGGTTGGCTCGGGGCGAATATTAAAGGAATTTGACGATCAACTTATAGGGATGCGCCCTAATACAAGCAAAGAATTCTCCGTGCATTTTCCGTCCGATTATTTCAACAAGGATTTGGCCGATCTCGACATTTCCTTTAAGGTCACCCTAAAGGAGATTAAAGAAGAGATCTTGCCAGAGATTGACGATGAGTTTGCAAAGGATTTGGGGAAACATAAGACGTTAGCCGAGCTTAAGCAAAGCATTAGAGAGGAAGTGGAACGAACGCGCGAGGCCCAATCCGAAATGGAACTCCGGCAGGGTATCTTTGACCTGTTGATTGAGCAGCAGGACTTTGAACTTCCGGAGGTCTTGGTCAAACATGAGCTTTCTGCTTTGGTCAAGGAGGCCCAGGATGCGTTGTCCTATAGAGGGATGTCCCTAAAGGACACAGGTCGCACGGATGAGGCCCTGTCTAAGGTATACTATCCAAGGGCAGAAAGGAAGGTGCGGGAGTATCTGCTATTGCAGAAGGTGGTTGAGCAGGAGGGGATCACCCTGACAGACGAAATCCTGGAGGAGGCATACAACGAATTGGCTGAGGCAATGAACCAGCCCGTGGACATGATCAAGCAATTCCATAATGCCTATAAAGAAGCGTATGAAGTTTTTGAGCAAAGGGCCCTTGAGAAACAGGCCATCAAATCGATTATTAAGAATAGTTCAATTAAAGTGATAGAGGCTGAGCGTGCAGAGGCACAAGAGCCGCAACCAGAAATCTCGGAATCGGAACCTGAAACAAAGCCAGACCAGATTGACGAAGGAGGCGAGTGATGCCGCTTATTCCAATGGTTATCGAGCAGACGAGTCGGGGGGAACGGGCCTATGACATTTATTCCAGACTGCTCAAGGATCGCATTGTTTTTCTGGGAACACCCCTGACCGATGATGTGGCAAATCTTCTCATTGCCCAGTTACTCTTCCTGGAAGCCGAAGATCCAGACAAAGACATTAACTTCTATGTTAATTCTCCTGGTGGTATGGTGAGTGCTGGCCTGGCAGTCTATGATACCTTGCGTTACGTCAAACCCGACATATGGACCCTGTGCATGGGTCAGGCGGCCAGCATGGGTGCCGTGCTGTTAGCTGCAGGAACCGAGGGGAAACGATATGCCCTTCCAAATGCCAGAATCCTTATTCATCAACCCATGGGAGCGTTTCAAGGCCAAGCCTCAGATGTGGCCATCCAGGCGAAAGAAATCTTGCGGATGCGAGAGACTCTAAACAAGATCCTTGCGTTGCATACACACCAGGATATTGAAAGAATTAGAAAGGATACAGACCGCGATTTCTTCATGAGCGGCCAGGAAGCCAAGAAGTACGGCATTGTGGATCATGTGATTACCCAGCGTGAAGTTGAACCGACTTCAGAAGATGAGAAGAAGAAATAAGAATATCAGGATTCGGGGATAAGCTGGTCTAGTATTTGCATTAAAATTCAGAAATTCGCGGGAAGTGATTTTTGGATTGCGTTTTGGGTAAACAGTCTTATAATATTAGTGTTAAGCGTGGTAGGTACGGGAGGAACCCTTGCCTGGAGGGCACCATAAAGCAGAAGTTGGGAGGAACACATGACCAAACGAAGAAGTGCTAACGTAAACGGTCTTCGGTGTTCATTTTGCGGTAAAAG
>CP070769.1:1546063-1554051 GCA_020347085.1 Desulfobacterales bacterium | reverse complement strand
GGGGCCTGTCAGGCCATATCAGTGACCTGACCTCAAAAAGGATGTCCCTTGCGGCAAGAAAGCTGCGCAACACTAGCAACATCTTCAAGAGAAGGGTTTGGGCAACAGCCCGTTTACTATTGAACACATTCGAAACGCGAATGTTATACTGTTCTCAAGGCGCAAATTCGACACGAAGTGCTGCTTCTCAAGGTGTTAGGCGCAACCTTGCGTCAAACAAATCCAAAATTGAAGCTCCCTGGAGTAAGCCCTGTTGAACGGTAACAGCGAGCGGATTCCTCGCAACGGCTCGACTCAGCTCGTCGAAGTCTTGCTGCGGGAAGCTTGAACTTGTTTCGGATTGCCCGCTTCGGATTTTGAGTATTATGTTTCTCGGGTAGGAAATGGATAACTAGGCAGGCTGCACAAGGCGTTGAGAGGTCATGAGTATATCCCTCGATCAAACATCGATAGACAAACTGTCCGAGGATATCATCAAGAAAAGCCTTACGACTCGATGGCTTGGCCAGCACGTCATCCAGTACTTTGACGTGGTCGCATCGACCAACACCGAGGCGAGGCGGCTGGCTCGAGAAGGGGCTCCGGAAGGGACATTGATAGTTGCTGACGCTCAAACGAAGGGGCGGGGCCGTCTGGGGCGTTCCTGGGTTTCTCCTCCGGGGACCGGACTATATCTTTCCATCATACTAAGGCCTGACTGCCCTGCGGACTGGCTTCCCAAGCTTACATTAACCGCTGGCGTTGCTGTAGCTTCTACTATCCGCCAAACTGGACTAACGCCTCAGCTCAAATGGCCAAATGACATCCTGATCGCTGATCGGAAGGTGGGAGGTATCTTAACGGAAGCCGTATTTGACAGGAGGCGAATCGACTTCGCTATCCTTGGCATTGGGGTGAACGTGAATATGGAACGGAACGAGCTTCCCATCTCTATCCGAAACCTGGCCGGATCTCTTAGACTCGGCCTTGGCGAACCACTCTCACGGATCCATCTCATTCAAACTCTACTGCAACAGATAGAGCAATGGTACGAGTCGTTTCAAACAGGGCTCTTTGCAACCATCCTTGAGACCTGGTGTGAATTTGACACCACCCTTGGAAGGGAGGTTGAGGTATTCCTCCCCGAAAAAAGACTCGTGGGTGTAGCCGAAGCATTGGGCTCGGATGGCACCCTCCTGGTTCGCGACAGAACGGACTGCCTTCACAGCGTTGTGGCAGGGGATGTTGTGTATTGTCATCTCAAGCCAAGCTCTGATTTGAAGTGAAGCCTCCCCGCCCTTCCGGGCGGGGCTTGCAGGGAGCATGCCGGTCATAACCCCGATAGCTGCCCGCTATAGCTGTAGTCATTGATGCCGATTATCTTGACTCTTCTATATTTTCTGTGTTACGTGCGTGAAACGAAAACAGGGTGCATCCTGTGCTAGATCACCGAACGGCAACCGCACATTAAGGCTGGTATGACAGTCGAGCATTGACGAATCCGGATCAGATAAACTGACCGAACCGATGTACAGCAAAGGAGTTACAAGGTGGATGTCGTCGTCTTACTCAAGCAAGTGCCTGATACCGAGACTTTGATCCAAATTGCTGAAGACAAAGCCTCCATCAGAACAGAAGATGTTAAATGGGTCATTAATCCGTATGACGAATTTGCTGTTGAAGAAGGGCTCCGGATCAAAGAAAAGCATGGTGGAAAGGTAACCATCCTTTCTGTGGGACCCGAACGAGCCGTCCAGTCTATCCGGACGGCGTTAGCCATGGGGGCAGAAGAAGGGGTGTTGATCGACGACCCAGCCACCCAAGGGAGCGATGCACTCGGTACGGCCAAGGTGCTGGCTGCAGCCTTAAAACAGATGGACTACGATGTTATTATAGCCGGTCAAAGGGCTGTAGATGTCGATGGCTACCAGGTCCCCGCGGCCGTTGCAGAACTTCTTGGGATCGCCCAAGTTTCCATGGTCATTAAGGAAGAGATCACTGACGGGAAGATCAGGTGTGAGCGCACCGTTGAGGGAGGCACTGTGGTGGTCGAGGCTGACCTGCCTGCCCTTTTTACTACACAAAGAGGTATCAATGAACCACGATATGCCTCATTGCCAGGCATTATGAAGGCAAAAAAGAAGCCTTTGGCCACCAGGACGCTGAGTGATCTTGGAATAGACCCGAGCGATGTAGGAGAAGCGCACGCGAAATGTCGCGTCACGCATCTGGCCTTCCCACCAGAAAGGTCCCCCGGAAGGATCATAGAGGGGGAAACAGTTGAAGCCAAGGCAGCCGAGCTGGTGAGATTGCTTGCTGAAGAGGCCAAAGTCATTTGAACTTTGCGGGCTTCTGGTGTTATGTCCCAATACTCCAGTACTCCAACATTCCATGATGAGCGCAACCTTGCTCTACAACGAATAACCATATTTTGAATAAAGAGGAGAAACGAATATGGCACAGGGCGTTTTGGTATTTGCAGAACAGGTTGACACAACTTTTCGGAAGGTTGCCTTTGAAGCCGTGAGCGAAGGGAGGCGGCTGGCTGACATCCTTGGAGAAACGGTCACAGCAATCGTGCTCGGCTATGGTGTGGACGGCATGGCCGGAGAACTCGGAAAATACGGGGCGGACAAGATTCTGGTGGGGGATGACCCAGCTCTGGAGGACTACACCACAGACGCTTACACCAATGTGCTTTTCGACATTGTCAAGAACAACGACCCCAGGGCCTTGGTATTGGGCGCTACATGTCAAGGAAAAGACCTGTCTGGGCGGCTGGCAGCGCGTTTGGGAGTAGGTCTTGCGATGGATTGCATCGCGTTGGGCCTAGACGAAGAAAAGCTGATTGCCACCAAGCCTATGTACGGGGGGAAGATCCTTGCCCAGGTTGCCATAGATGGTGTACCGCAGATGTCAGCCATCCGTCCGAACGTGATGGAGATCACGGAGGCAGTAAAGGCAGGGGATATGGAACGGATTGAAGTGAACCCAGGTGCCGTCAGCACACGGGTGGTAGAAAAGAGACTGGAGGCTGCCTCAAAGGCAGATCTAAGCGAAGCCGACGTCGTTGTGTCAGCCGGCCGCGGGATGGGAGGCCCTGACTTTAGCCTCGTTGAAGAACTGGCCGAGATTCTGGGCGGTACGGTGGGAGCGTCGAGATCAGCAGTAGACGAAGGGTGGCGCCCTCATTCTGATCAGGTGGGCCAGACAGGCAAGGTGGTCTCCCCAAACCTTTACATTGCTTGTGGGATCTCCGGGGCCATCCAGCATCTGGCTGGCATGGGAGCTTCAAAGTATATTGTAGCTATAAACAAAGATCCAGAAGCACCAATCTTCAACAAGGCTGATTACGGTATTGTGGGAGACCTCTTTGAGGTGGTTCCAGCTATCATAGCTGAATTGAAAAAGCTAAAATCTTGAGAAAAACAGGCAACGGCAATGAGGAGCAAGGCAGCAACATTGCCTTGCTCTTTGATTTTTGGCCCGTTATTCCTTATTCGCCTAGCGCCAGCGGTAAATGGCAGGCCGTTAGGTGCGATGGGAGACGGGTACCGTAACGAGCCGCCTAACCGGTTCCCGATTTACGAAGCATGAAGGTACATTTCATCAGTTTAGGTTGTCCGAGGAATCTAGTGGACACCGAAATAATGCTTGGCCGACTCCTTGAGGCGGGCCACACGATTGTGCCTGAGGAGTCAGAAGCAGACTGTGTTGCGGTAAACACATGCAGCTTCATTGAGCCAGCTGTGACTGAGTCAATAGATGTCATGCTTGAAATGGGGGCGTGGAAACAGCAATGTGAGGGGCGCAGACTTATTGTGGTGGGTTGTCTTCCGCAACGTTACGGCGTGGATCTGGCCAAGGCCATGCCGGAGGTGGATGTCTTCCTCGGGACGGGGGCCTTTGAACGAATCGTTGGAGCGGCTGAGGGCTCATTGAACGGGAGGCGAATCGTACTGCCGGATCCCGGTCAAGTTCCCATCCAAGATTCATCTCTTCCAAGGTTTTACACGACCGCCCCGCACACAGCTTATCTGAAGATTGCCGAGGGGTGCTCTAACCGATGTACCTACTGCATCATTCCGAAGCTGAGAGGCCCCCACCAAAGTCGGCCTATGGCACAGGTGCTTTCCGAAGCCACCATCATTGTGGAGTCAGGCGATAAGGACCTCATACTTGTGGCCCAGACCACCACGGCCTATGGCAAGGACCTGGGCCTTGGTTATGGGCTGGAGCACCTCTTGGAAAGGCTGACACACATCTCAAGGTTGGCGTGGGTACGCATCCTCTATGGTCACCCAGACCATGTTACAGAATCGCTCATAGAGGTAATCGCTTCGCACGACGAGCTCTGTTCATATTTTGATATTCCTATCCAGCATATCAGTCAGCCGATCCTAAAAAGGATGGGACGGCGTAACAACAGTGCAGCCATATTCGAGCTGTTTGAAGGCATTCGCAGGAAAATACCTGACGCTGCGCTGCGCACCACATTAATGGTGGGTTTTCCGGGGGAGTCCGACCATGACTTCGAATCCCTGCTCGATCTGGTTGAAAGGGTCCGCTTTGATCATCTGGGTGCTTTTGTCTATTCTAATGAAACAGACCTTCCATCAAACGTCTTGAAAAACCATGTGCCCGATACAGTGAAGCAGGAACGTTTTGATCGGCTTATGTCACGGCAAGCTGAGATTTCCAAGGAAAACAACCAGAAATACGTTGGCAAAACACTCCAGGTCCTTGTAGAGGGCCCCGCAGAGGGGACGGACTCCCTGCTGAAAGGAAGAACCTACTTTCAAGCGCCGGAAATTGATGGTTTGGTGTATATCCATGAAGGATCCGCCGAACCTGGAACTTTCACCCATGTACGAATTGCTGAGGCCTACGAATATGACCTGAGAGGAGCGATTGTATGAAGGGTCTGAAGGAACAGATCCTGGAATCGGTGCAGCAAGACCTGGCGGAAATTGAGGTGGCCCTGACCGAGAACCTCGAGCCTTATCTTTCGATGGTGTCCCATGTAGCCAAATACATTATGTTTAGCGGTGGGAAAAGGATACGCCCACTTCTTATGGTACTTTCAGCAAGACTTTGCGGGTACAAGGGAAACTATGACAAGACCTTGTCAGTTGTGTTTGAGTACCTTCATGCTGCCACGTTGCTTCATGATGACGTGGTGGACGATGCTGCTGTGCGACGCGGCAACCCTGTGGCCCATTCCATTTGGGGAAACCCGGCTACGGTTCTAGTGGGAGACTTCCTGCTCGCTCGCTCCATCGCTATTGCAGCAAAAACAGATTCTGTTCCCATTATTGACATCCTCGCCCACACGACAGCCCAAATGTCCGAGGGAGAAATACAGCAGTTGTTGCACAGGGGAGATCTCGCTGTAGACGAGGCAGATTACACGGAAGTGATCAGGCGAAAGACGGCCTGTCTGATTCAGGCAGCGTGCCAAGTGGGAGCTTTGCTTGCCGGGGCGCCAGAGAAACAGGTGGAGGCACTACGCGACTATGGATATCAGCTGGGAATTGCCTTTCAAATGGCAGATGATATACTTGATTATACTGCGGACACCAGAATACTCGGAAAGCCTATAGGAACAGATCTCAGGGAGGGGAAGCTGACATTACCCGTCATCTATGCGTTAAATCAAGCTACTGGGGAGGACCGCAGACGCCTGGAAATCGCCATTCGAGATATGGACATGATGGAAGCGGATTTTGAGACCGTGTTGAAGCTTATCAAGAAGTACGGCGGTATCGTATACACCAGAAAGCGTGCCCAGGAGCACATCGAACAAGCAAAGACGTGTCTTGATATGTTTGGCCCTTCACAACCCCGAAAGCTTCTGGAGCAGCTAGCCGACTATGTGCTAATCCGGCAGATGTAGTTCCCCTTTTTAAAACTGTGGCCTTCTTGCTCGTTTCCCCCCTCTGCAAGCGATTTTCACGCATCAGCAGCTCGTTCTTCCAAGATTTCCAAACCAACGAGTACATGCCCTTTGAAGTGCCCCTGTTCCTGATTGGTAATATGCCTGATTTGTGTTCTTAGGTTTGCTGTTGGATTTTTTAGGTCAGCCGGACGGTATTTCAGGTTGATGACATCACCGACCTTCAAATGCTTCAACAGATCGGAATCCTCTCTAACCACAACACACATGCCCTGTGCCGATAGGTTCCAAATTCTGAACTGATATATGTACTCAGCACCGGATATTGCGAATTCGACGCTATAATATTCATCTACTGTGGTTCTGGTTTCAGATCTTCTTTCCCCAGACTCGGACATCACGGCATTTTCCTTATCTTGCTCAGACCTCTCACTTGCCCAGCCCCTTATGGTGCGGCCCTTTCTCGTTCAGCAAACCAGCGCAGGCAAGTTGAAAAAGAACCCGGCAAGAGAAAAGAGGCAGTACAAGTTTACTTATATAACCCAAAAGAGTACAAAAAAGCAATGGTATTTGTTCCAGGCGGATCCATTTGACCAGTATGTACCCTGCACGCGCCACCCTCCCAGCCTCCGGGCCTATAGGATTGAAGCTGTGCGCAGTCGCGATAAGCTAAATGGTTTCCATCCATAAATGGCCCTTTTTCCGATGAGCGGCGTTCACCGCGGGTTTGCGCCTGCGGAGTACCATCTGTACGCCTCAACGAAAACCCTTGTGCGGCCTTGCCCATCAAAAAAACTCCACATTTATGAATTGGAAACTTACGCTGCACCCAACACTTGTCACGTTATTTATGGATGGGCACTAAATAGGAAGAGGGAAGGCGCTCGCTGTTGCAGTTCAAAATGGGCAGCCGGCGGCAAGTTCCAAGAAAAAGTTTGTTGACATGCAGTGAATATTGTGATTTTAGTATTCACAAGTTTATAAATAAGTCTTTATGTGAGGATCTGTCATGCGTTTATTGCTGCTTGGCCTTTTGCTTCTTCTTGGGCTTCTTCAGGGAGGGATCTGCCTGCGGTAATTCACGCACAATTCAGATGATGACGGGCCGCAGGCAGAAAAACCTGCGGCTTTTTTTTGGTCACAGGGTCCTTGTTGGGACGGTTAACTCTAAGCCATATAACCTATCGTGCGATCCAGTGGGGAGGTGAGGCGAATGGGGCTCGATCTTGATGAAGACGAAGGTGATCTTGGCAAGCTTGCAAACAACCATAGTTTGAAAGAAAAAGAAGACCACACGGAGGAACCCATGGAAAAGATCTTTATTTTTGACACGACGTTGAGAGATGGTGAACAGATTCCAGGGGCATGCCTTAACCCGCGAGAGAAGCTGGAGGTCGCCTTGCAATTAGCCCGTTTGGGCGTGGATGCCATTGAGGCCGGGTTCCCGATTTCATCTCCGGGTGACTTTGAGGCTGTGAAGGCGATTGCCGAGAAGGTGAAAGGCCCTACCATCGTAGCATTGGCGCGCGCTGTTCGCGAAGATATTGACGCAGCCTGGAATGCCATAAAAGGTGCTGAAAAAGCACGGATTCACGTGTTCCTGCCATCGTCAGACATTCATATCCAGAAGAAGTTTGGTACGGATCGAAAAAAGCAATTAGAGCGAGGACTTGAGGCCTTAAAGTACGCCAAATCTCTATGTCCTGAGATAGAGTACTCTCCTGAGGACGCCTCCAGGACTGATCCGGAATATCTGGTTAAGGTCGTAGAACAGGTCGTTGCTGCTGGTGCTACCGTCGTTAACATCCCGGACACGGTTGGTTATGCCGTCCCCGAACAGTTTGGCCAACTCATCGCTTATCTGAAGGAAAATGTTTCAGATATCGACAGAATCGTGCTCAGTGTTCACTGCCATAATGACCTAGGCTTGGCTACGGCCAATACCTTAGCCGCCATAGAAAACGGAGCAAGGCAAGTCGAGTGTACGATGAACGGCCTTGGGGAAAGGGCGGGGAATGCCTCCTTAGAGGAGCTGGTCATGGCCATTAATACCCGGAAAGACTACTTCAACTTCTTCACCACGGTCAATACCCGGGAGATTATGAAGTCCAGT
>CP070769.1:1536512-1545963 GCA_020347085.1 Desulfobacterales bacterium | reverse complement strand
GATCTGTGGACTCCTTTCCTCATAACTGTTGTTTGTTAGTTGGGTAGTGGCTGTGCCATCATAAAGGAAGATTATAATACTCCCCAAAAACTGGACAGGTCATTAAGGTGCATGTAAGGTCTGCCATAGCCAGAAAGGAGGCAGGCACAATGCACAGTATGCGCAGACGGCACAGTGACGCATTTAAAGCGAAAGTTGCCTTGGAAGCGGTAAAGGGCGAAAAGACCATCGCCGAACTGTCCAGTGAATTTGGCGTTCACGGCAACCAGATCAGGCAGTGGAAGAAGCGCCTTGTTGAAGAGTTGCCGGGCATTTTTTCGGACAAGCGAAAGAAAGCTCAGCAAGACTCGGCCGAACTTGAGGCAGAGCTTTACCGGCAAATTGGCCAACTGAAGGTTGAGCTGGAGTGGCTTAAAAAAAAGTCTGAACAGCTCGGTTGAGCTCAAAAGGGCCTGTGTTGAGCCAGGGCATCTTAGCATAAGTATTGTCCGTCAGTGCGAATTGCTGGAGCTTTCCAGGTCAACATATTATTATGTGGCTAAACCGGAGAGCACTTTCAATATGTTGTTGATGCGACTCATTGATGAGCAGTATACGCAAACGCCCTTTTATGGGGTACCACGAATGACGGCTTGGCTAAAAAGGCAAGGCTACCGGATCAACCAGAAAAGGATCCGGCGCTTGATGCGCACAATGGGCCTTGAAGCGATCTATCCCAAGCCCAGGCTCAGCCAGAGAGAAAAACAGCACATGACTTATCCATATTTACTCAGCAGGCTTTCCATTGATCGTCCGGATTACGTTTGGAGTGCAGACATAACATATGTCAGGCTGGCCTTTGGCTTCGTCTATCTGGTAGCCGTCATGGATTGGTTTTCCCGTTACGTACTTTCCTGGGAGGTCTCGATCAGCCTGGAGACAGCATTCTGCCTGGTTGCTTTGGAAAAAGCTCTGATGTTTTCACAGCCCGAGATCTTCAATACGGATCAAGGAAGCCAGTTTACCAGTGATGCTTTCATCAAGCGGTTGCAGTGTTCAGGCATCCGTATCAGCATGGATGGTCGCGGCAGAGTCTTCGACAATATTTTTGTCGAACGCCTCTGGAGAACCGTCAAGTACGAGGAGGTCTATTTGCACGACTACCAGACGGTAAGGCAAGCACACGATGGCCTCGCTCGATACTTCCGCTTCTACAATACCGAGCGTCCTCATTCATCGCTTGATTATCGTACCCCACAGGAGGTGTATTTCAACCAACAACCCAAAGCATACCAGATGCCAGATATACTGCACCTTAAACAGCCTCTATTTTTGTCTTGACAATGGGGAGAGGCTTACATGACAACGAAATGATTCCGATCAGACTGTGCTCAGACATGTCACGATTCTGACCCTCACACTCCCCTTACACAAAGAAAGCCCTCAGCGTGCCGGCAAGACGCTCTGCGTTGAGGACTGTTTAGTCTCATGCTTAAGATATCCGTTTGATATTGCAAGTATTACCTAAGTTATGATAATGGGAAGTAAGGTCGAAAAACTCTTGGCTTCAAATATCCAAGGATATGGCAAGAACACTCTATTTCCAAACTTCGAGAACTTATCCCCACATTTAGTGTGTTAATCTAATTGGGTCGGATGACAGGGAACTGTTGCCCTTCGCTCAAAGATATTGATAAAATGGCAACAACTTGGTAATTAGACGACCGGTATGATCAAACGACATACATACTGGCCAGTTCAAACCCAAGCTCACATTCTAGGCGGTTAGTGTTGATGAGCTCACTGCTCCTGCTATTCTAGCTCACTTCCTTCGGCGGCGACCAATTCTCATCAAAGTTTATTGTCTTCGTACAGGCAGTCTGTACTGCTTGTTGCATAGCTCTTTTGGTGACAAGGAAACACAAACTAGGTCCGTGGTTGTTAGGTTTTTTTGGCTTTTTTGACGATTGAACGACCTATCGATGGCTGAAAAGCCTACCTACAAAGAACTGAAACACATTGTTAAGGAACTACAAACGGTACCTCTTTGAATCCAGGTGGCAACGCAAGCCAAATATAAGGATGTCAAACGTGTGATCTCGAGTGAGTAACAATGGAAGTGAGAGGGAAGATAAAATGCTGGGAGTTTTTTAACTGCGACGAGCAGGAATGCCCGGTATACAAATCAGGGGAGCTTGGCTGTTGGCTTGTTTCGGAGACGCATTGTCGAAATGAGATCCAAGGGAAATTCATAGAAAAGATAGAGATGTGCATTAGATGCGAAGTCTTTAAAGCAAACATTGATGTCGATTCGATGGAACAGACACTAACAGTCGTAAATAGGCAGTTCACAGAATTCAGGGGGATGGTTGAAGAACGAGATACAGAGCTGGAAGAGACCAGCATGGAGCTGGCCCTTGGCTTATCCGAGGTCTTTGGAGCATTAAGACAGTTGTCTTCGGGAGACCCTGAAATCAGAATACCCGAGACATCTGAGCTCGAATTGATTACTAAACTAAAGCATATGGTCAACCTGACCGCCATAAACTTGGCAGGGATCGTTAATCTGTCTCATGAGTTTGCCATAGGCCTTGCTGAGCACTTCGATGTGTTGCATAGGGTTTCTCAAGGTCAATTGGATTCCCGAGTAAGTGGAATTTCCCAAGTAGAGCTGTTGGAATCCCTAAAGAAAGTAACAAATCAGATGATTGAGAGTGTATCCCAAGAAATAACCCATCGCACGTTGACTGAGGCGGCGTTGCGGAAAAGCGAGGAGAGATATCGCGCTGTCCTGGAAGCCTCTCCAGACGCCATTGTGGTCTACGATACAGGAGGCAACTGTACTTATGTAAACCCGGCATTTACCACAATTTTCGGGTGGATCTCTGAAGAGCTGATTGGCAAGCAATTGGATTATGTCCCTGAGGAGAACTGGCCTGAGACCCAAATGATCATTGATATGGTGCAGATGGGAAAAAGTTTCTCACGTATTGAAAGCCGTCGATATACCAAAGACGGAAGCATTCTCGACGTTAGTATAAGCGCGGCCACCCATTTGAGTCGCGAAGGCACTCCGGAAGGCAGTGTCCACATTTTACGAGACATTACCGAGCGTAAGCGGGCCGAGGCGGCGTTGCGGGAAAGCCAAGAACAGTACAGAGCTCTATTTGACTACGATCCTAACTCGATCTTTGTGCTGGAGTTAGAAACCTTCAAAATCTTAAATGTGAACGTCCGGGGTTTGGAGGTCTATGGTTACAAAAAAGAGGAATTGGTTGGGAAGTCTTTTATGGACCTGGGCACCGACAAATACCTCGAGGGCGTTTTGTCCCAGGCGAAGATAGCGTCCTCAATTCTGTGCAGTGAATACCATAAGGTTGAGCATCGCAGAAAAGATGGTCACGCCTTCTACGTAAATGTGTATGCCTGCCAAGCGAAACACGGCGGAAAAAGCATTATTGTCGCGACAACCGTAGATATTACTGAAAGTGTGACCAAGGAGGCACAGCTGGTTCAAGCTGACAAGATGTCGAGTATTGGTGAGATGGCAGCTGGTATAGCCCACGAAGTAAACAACCCGATTGCCATTGTCCTTGGTTTCACCGAATTGTTGATGGAAAGGTTTCCTGAGGATTCGAAGGAATTTATGATGCTCGAGACCATTGAAAGACAGGCAGTGAACTGCAAGAGCATCGTTGAAAATCTTCTTACCTTTACCAGGATTCCTCACAAGATCACTTCAGTGACAGATATAGTTGCCAGTCTACAAAAAGTGGTGAACATGGTCCAAAATACTCTGCTGACTAAGAAAGTAGTCCCTCACACCAACATAGAAGAAAACCTCCCAAAGGTCAGAGGCGATAGTCAACAGATAGAACAGGTATTCTTGAATATTATTAACAATGCCGTGGCAGCCATGGACGGCGGCGGAACCCTCACTATTCTGGCACGCCGGTCTGATGATATGGTGAGCATTAGCTTCAAGGACACAGGCCACGGTATATCCCCGAAGCATATGGACAAGATATTTGAACCATTCTTCACCACCAAGAAGGTAGGAGAAGGGACAGGCTTGGGCCTTTCTGTGAGCTACGGGACTGTAAAAAAGTTCGGAGGGGATATACAAATCAAAAGCCAAACCAAACAAGATGGTAAACAGACTGGGACCACCTTTACCGTGACTCTTCCCGTAGGGGATGTTGGAAATCATGAATCGCATAACGAACAGTGATTCCCGGATAACGAATTTCAACGGACTGCGCGCAATATAATCATCACTGTTCAGAGAACGTTGAATAGGGTAGGCCGACACAGCTCCTGAAAGGACTTTGTCGGTTCTTTGGGGGTTTGAGCTATCACCTCGATGAATCGCATATTGCCTATTGTAGCTACAGGGTGGGAATATGGAGAAGTTGGTAAAAGTCAATGCACCACGGAAGTTCAAGTAACGAGAACTAAGCATGGCGGTGAAAGTTTTGGACACGCTCGGCCTGAAGTGTCCCCAGCCTGTTCTAAAGATTGCTGTCCATGCCCCGGACATGTGACCGGGTGACGTGTTGGAAGTTTTGGGAGACTGCCTAACCTTTGAGAAAGATGTGTGGACCTGGTGTGAATGCCTGGGGAAAGCTTTCCTCTCCATAAAGGACGAAGGGGGAAATGACAAGCGCATCCAGATACAGTTTTAGATAGCCCATCAGACATTCTGTCCTTACACTTACTGTTTCTCCTATTATCTTGAACTGCAACAGCGAGCGCATTCCCTGGAGCTTGCTGCAGGGAGCTTCAATAAGGCCCAGTTCAAGATATTGCCATAGTATCTCCAACTCAGAGCATCCCCAAAATTCGAAGATATGTTTTTCATACCTCTAACCCGCCTAACGCCTGCCCAAATGTCTTGGAAGTTCCACGAGAACCAAATTAACTTAATAATCCCGGTAAGGGTGATCTCCTTGGCTGCCTGACAAGAGCACCTCGTTTAACATATCCTTTTGATATTGCAACAATTGTTGAATCTGTGATAACGGAAAATAAGGTCGACTCAAGACACCCAACATTGTGGCAGGAGGCAGTTCCAATCCCAATTGGGCATGCCCTTGGGGCCAAAATGAGCAGGAAAGCAAACAAGACGGCTATTAAGACTCCAGGGGGACGAATCAGGCCATGGCTCTTTGAGGCCTTTCCTCAACTGAGACAGCGGATACCGTGGACGCCTATAGTCAATGCCCCCTCTCCGGTGCACCAATTGGAGCATGTAAGTACACGGCTCGGTAGAGACGTATGGATAAAAAGGGATGACAAAACATCTCTTCACTACGGTGGAAACAAGCCTCGGAAGCTGGAGTTCATCTTAGGGGACGCTTTGGCTCATGGCGGAAGGAAAATAGTCACGGGTGGTGGACTCGGAACTAACCACGGTCTGGCTACAGCTATCTTTGTACAGCAAATGAACTTCCGCGTGTTGTTGGGGCTGTTTCCCCAACCTGTAACGGCTCACGTTCGGAAGAACTTACTCCTGTTCCAGGCATACGGGGCAGAGATGGCGTATATAGGCTCTTTACTTAGAGCAGTATTTCGGTATTACGTGACCGAAAGAATACGTCGGCGCGGTGCCTACTTCATTGACCCTGGCGGCTCCAGCCCACAAGGTGTTCTTGGATATGTCGATGCTGGATTGGAGCTTGCAATGCAGGTAGAGCGTAACGAAATGCCGCTACCAGCCGCCATCTTTTTGGCTGTTGGGACTTCCGGTACGATGGCCGGTCTGGTACTCGGCTTGCGATTGGCAGGGCTCAGAACACGGGTGATTGGAGTACAAGTAGCGCCGCGTGCCTTTTCATCTCCGAAGACTGTGCTCCGTTTGACAAACAAGGCTTCGAGCCTAATACGCCATCATGACAGGTCTGTGCCAGAGTTGGAACTTACTTTCGAAGATGTACCCGTGGACCGGTCACACTATGGTCAAGGCTATGGTCATCTCACGGATGCTGGACGAGCCTCACTTCGGCTGATGGCTGAGGCCGAAGGCATCACACTGGACCTAACGTACACTGCTAAAGCTTTTGCGGCGTTGTTGGACTACCTAAAAACTGAGTCGGACAGTAAGCCAATACTCTTTTGGAATACCTTCAACTCAGTGGACCTTTCTTCAGTTGCTAATAGTGTGGATTTTCGTTCATTGCCAAATGCATTTCATCGGTTCTTTGAAGGTGAGGTGGCCAATACGATCGGTCAAGTGGGTTGACGTATCCGTTATTAGCCAGGAGTAAGACTATCATCAAGATTTTGCCATAGTATCTTTGCTTTGGCCCATCCTCAAAATCTTGCCATATGACTCTGTTATCTTTAGTCCAGGTCTGATTGCTATCGCATAAGAGAATTTCCGTCCGAATTTTGTTGCCTTTTGGGTCGTTTTCCGACGGTTTTTGAGCACATCTTGAGGTTCTTTTTTTCCCCTAACTATTTGGCAAACCTGAAATTGCCAAAACTGCGACAGAAATTTCATTCTCCGAAAATTCCTACAACCTTGACCGTGCGGTCACGAAAGGGCAGGTCACAGTGATTTTGCCCCCTACCCCCTGAACAGGACAGGACTCCCCTTTGATCTCTCTCCATGGCATGGGTTTTGCAACTTTTCCCTCGTAACTTCCAGTTGAATGGCCGCACTCCGAGGTCACAAGCAATGGGACTTGAAATATGTCCAGAATGCTCCAAGGCTTTGATAAAAGAGGTCGAAAAGTGCCCGCGTTGCGGACATTCCAATGAATACCCCCCGTGGACTAAAACTGAGAAGAAGCTACAGGTGCGTAACTGGGCTCTGGTGATGGCGCCGGGCATAATAGTTTACGCTCTTCTCATGCTCAGACACCCAAGTCCTACAGGCGTCGTAACTTCTGTCGTATTGCTTGCTGGGCTTGCGGGGTTTTACATTTGGGGCAACCACAAGATCTAGCAACAGGGAGTAAGGAGGTCCCGTAATTGCCATGCCACTCTCTGGGTTTCTAACGCTTTTGTTAATGTTTCTGATCATGTTGCTCGTGCAATCATAACGAAGGGAGGTGCTGGCGATGTCACTAGTTTACTTATTGATGGCCTTTTCAGTAGGCATAGTCTTTCTCGCTCTTTTGTGCTGTTCGGAACCACCTGACGAACACTGAGTACAATTCACATTCTCCCATCTGCCCATAATAAAAATTGAACGTATGCCATAGTATCTTTGCTTTGGCCCATCCTCAAAATCTTATAATATGATTCTGCTATCTTTACTCACACGGCAGAAGGGGCAATCGCCGAAACCTGAATTGTAGGTCGCATGGCATTTGTCGCAGCCCCTGCACCACCGCCCTTTCAATTTCTTCAAAGCCTGAGTAACGGTCCCTTTGTCCGCTTACTATCAGGAAATCACCTGCCGAGCACCTTCCAGCAACGTACCCTGTGACTTTCACTTGCGTTGTAGAACTTGATTTCCTCTTTTTGGCATCGGTCTTCGATAAGTGGACATCTCCCTTGGAATCTGCACCCGGGAAGCGGGTTTAAAGGGCTTGGTACATCACCAGAAAGGACTTTCAGTTCACGTCTTTGATCTGGTTCAGGAACGGGGGCTGCTGAGAGCAATGCCAACGTGTATGGATGGAGGGGATCATCATAAAGCTCATCCGCAGGCGCATATTCCATGATGTGTCCCAGGTACATGACAGCCACTGTATCACTAATGTACCCCACCACATGCAAGTCGTGAGCAATAAAGAGGTAGCTCAGGCTTAGCTGGGTTTGCAGATCTTTCAAGAGATTGATGATCTGTGCCTGAATAGAAACATCAAGCGCTGACACCGGTTCGTCGCATACAATGAGGGATGGGTCCACGCTGAGGGCGCGCGCAATGCCGACTCTCTGACGCTGGCCCCCGCTGAATTCGTGGGGATAGCGATCAGCTGCCGCAGGAGATATGCCAACAAGCCCTAGAAGCTCCTCGACCCGGGCTTTCCGCTCTGCCCGATCTGCCATACCTTTTGCCAGAAGGCCTTCTTCAACGGTTTTTCCTATGGTCATTCGGGGATTCAGCGAGCCGTAAGGGTCTTGGAAAACGATCTGCATTTCTTCCCGAAGAGGCTGCATCTGGTTTTGTGAAAACCCGCTAATGTCCTGACCTCGAAAGACAATCCTTCCTTCATCGGGTTCAAGCAGCTTTAGGATAAGCCTGCTAACCGTAGACTTACCGCATCCGCTTTCACCCACAAGACCCAGGGTTGTTCCGGTGGCAATATCAAAACCCACGTCGTCAACAGCCTGAATCCATCCAACAACCCTCTGAAGGAAACCCCTCCGCACGGGGAAGTGCTTTTTCAGCCCTTCCACCCTGAGCACAATGTTGTTTGATCTATCCGTCTGTTTCATGTCTAGACGATATCTCTCACCCGTTCCCTCCATACAGCACCGGGCATCGACTCAAGTGTCCCTTGTCGTCTTCTGTAACCATTACCAGGCATTACAAGCCAGCTTCCGAACATGTGACAGTTTCGTGACATATAACTCCTGCCTCTTCGCTATCACCATCATCGGGTGTCGTCAATCCGTTTAGCAGGTAGACAGCCTTTTCTTGTGCTCTTGACTGAGATGTGCGTACCCGATGGTCATGCTCTTGTGAACCAGGATTTTTTGGACCTCTTTGAGATTTGCCCCTTTCATTATCATCTGACTTGCAAAGGTATGCCTCAATCGTGGAACCTGAAGTCTCTGGGGTCAGCTCGTTTTACCGCCGCTTCAAAGGCTCTCCTTGCACTTGCGATGGGCCAACGTTCTAACAGTAACAATAGCCCGACCCACCCATCTTCTCAGAGTTTTTTCCTTGACAGGGAAAAATCCCTACCTTACGCTGAAAAATATGATCCAACATCGCCTTCGCGTGATTTTTTGTGTGAGGGAGACGGATCGCGTACGCGAATTGGGATCTCTGTTTTAGAATCCGTTAAAAATCGATTTTTCGCCATAGGGATGCGGTTTTGAAGCGTCTTCCAGAGTAACGCCTGACAAGCTGTACGAAATAGTAAAGAAGGGAAGACAGTCGCTATGGCAGAAGGAATCGTAAAGTGGTTTAATGACCGAAAGAGATAAGGCTTCATTAAGCAGGAAGACGTTCAAGACATATTTGTTCACTACTCAGGTGTTAGCGGATCCGGATTTAAGACACTTGATGAGGGTGACCGGGTGACTTTTGACGCAGAACAGGGTACCAAGGGGCCCTCGGCAAAGAACGTCTGCAAGCTTCAGTCCGTAACTGTTCTAACATGAAAAGCATCTCATCGAGCTAAGGGGAGATGCCCTTTTTGTCTATGAAGGTGCATTATCAGATACCTGAGAAGCAAAAAGGGGAAAACCATGCCAGAGGCAAAAAACGGCGATACAGTTAAGGTTCACTATACCGGAAAATTGGAAGGCAGGGCGGTATTTGACACTTCTGTCAGCCGTGACCCTCTGG
>CP070769.1:1533796-1536412 GCA_020347085.1 Desulfobacterales bacterium | reverse complement strand
TCCGGCGGCGAGGCCCAGCGAATCAAGCTGGCCCAAGAACTGGCGAAACCCTCAAGAGGACGCACTTTCTATGTTCTGGATGAACCTACGACCGGTCTGCACCTGGCTGATATTTCCAAGCTTGCTACGGTATTGCAGGGTTTGGCAGACCAGGGAAACACCGTAGCTGTCATTGAACACAACATGGAGATCATCAAAGAAGCAGATTACATCATCGATCTCGGTCCCGAGGGCGGGGATGGGGGGGGGCAAATAGTGGCAAAGGGCTCGCCCCCGGAACTCCTTACTCAGACGAAGGGGTCTTACACAGCGCGGCACCTGCAAAGGTATATTAACGGAAAAAGCCGATGAGGCTGGCCATTATCTCGGATAGTCACGGCAACCTTGAAGCCTTCAAGGAAGTGCTGGCTGACATCGATCAGTCCAAAGTGGACGAGATAGCCTCTCTGGGCGACAATATCGGCTACGGGCCTGAGCCCGAGGAAGTCGTCCAGCTAATCCGCAAACACAACATCCCCTCTGTCATGGGAAACCACGAGCTGGCTGTTTCGGACACCAGGTATCTGGACTGGATGAATCCTTCAGCCAGGCAGTCGCTGGTACTGACAAGACATCTCCTTTCCCCGGACACTGTAGATTATATTGACACGTTAAGGCCCTTCATGACCATTCACGAAAGCTTATGCGTGCACGGCTGCCCACCCGACTCTATTACTAAGTATCTGTTTGAACTTTCAAGGACCCAATTCAGAGAGCTGTTTCAGGGCATGAAAGAAAAGGTTTGCTTTGTGGGGCACACACATTTCCCGCAAATTATCGTTTTTGATGGACAAGAGGTCGCGGGCTTGCCGCTGCAAGAAGGCGTCTTTACGCTTGGACAAGAGCATCATTACATCATCAACGTGGGGAGTGTGGGTCAGCCTAGGGATGGTAATAACAACGCCAAATATGTGATCTGGGATACGACCTCGGCAAGTATTGAGGTGAGGTTCATTCCATACGACATCGCCACTACAGCAAGGAAGATTTTGGAACTTGGTTTTCCAGAGTATAACGCGAGACGTTTATGGTAATCTATGCCCATAGGGATTTGATGTGAAAAAGATTGATAAATATGAAGTTTGCGGTTTGCTCGGCAAGGGTGGCATGGGCATAGTATACAAGGTCCGTATGCCGGTAGTTGGCAAGATGGTGGCGCTGAAACTCTTGTCGCCCCACCCGAACCTTGTTGCCCTTCTGGGTGAAGAGGAACTGAGAAGGCTCTTTGTCACTGAAGCGGTCACCATGGCAAGGTTGCGGCACCCCAACATTGTAGCCATCTGGGACTTTCATGAGTCCGAAGACCTCACCTATTTTGTCATGGAATACTTCTGCAACAACCTGGGTGTGATCATGGGCGAAACCTACCACGTGGAAGAGCCTTGCCGCATAGTCCGTGTTGACAAAGCAATCCACTATACTCGCCAGATCCTGGAAGGGCTTTCTCGTCTTCACCAAGCCGGAATCATCCACCGGGACATAAAGCCTTACAACATTCTGGTGACCGATCAGGATACAATCAAGATCACCGACTTTGGACTGTCCCAACTCCGAGGTGAAACCTTTCAGGGGCCCCGCAACTTGATGGTCGGTTCGCCCTATTACGCAGCCCCTGAGCAGGAAGAAGACCCGAATCAAGTGGACGTCAGGGCGGACATCTACCCCGTGGGGACCATGCTCTACCGTATGTTAACTGGTGCACTTCCCATTAATTCGTTCAGAAGGCTAAGCGAATGTAATCCGGACCTTGATGCAGATTGGGACGGCTTTCTTCTCAAGGCAATAGCCAAGGACAGAGAGAGCCGGTTTGCCAGTGCTAAAGAGATGCTCAAAGCGCTTTATGAGATAGAAATCGCGTGGGAAGCAAAGAAGGAAAAGGTATGTCAAATGCCCACCACGGGTTTGTCAAAGAAGACTGACAGGGCAGTTCCCAGACGCATACTTCGAAGCGAAAGCATCAAGGTCAGGCCCCGCCGTGCGCGAGAGGTGTTTGGGACAGACGCTCGTTGGCGCCCTGCCCAGTATGTCACGAATGATTTCCAGGTAAACGAAAATGGTACCGTTGCTGATAAAGCCACTGGACTAATCTGGCAGCAGGCAGGTTCGGATCATCCTATGACCTGGTATGAGGCCCGCGACGACGTTCAACAGCTGAACCAAAAGCGCTTTGCCGGGCGCGCGAACTGGAGGCTTCCCACAATCAGTGAACTTATGTCACTACTCACGGATGTACCCCGAGTTGGCGATCTTTGCATCGAACCAGTATTTGATCAGAATGAGAGGTGGCTCTGGAGTTCGGACCGACGCTCATTTGTAGCAGCCTGGTATGTGAGTGTAGACATGGGATATGTTTCCTGGCAGGACTTCAGTTGCTACTATTATGTAAGAGCCGTCTGTTCCGAGACATAAAGCAGTTCTCAGAAATACGTTCCGATTGATATGGCTCTTACTTGGATAACGGAACATTGTTCTGACAATCACTATAAGCGATGATGGTTTGTGGTCTTCAGAAGAAATAGCTTAACCAGAGGAATGCACTATCCTGAGGCCTCATGAGGAAATCGGTGTCGGGTATTT
>CP070769.1:1527031-1533696 GCA_020347085.1 Desulfobacterales bacterium | reverse complement strand
GAGAGGAATCAATAAGGATGCCATTCATCCCCGCCCCAAGGGGCGGGGCATTCTGGCATGTTTTCGTAAATGATACGATAAGAGATATCGGGTTACATATAACTTAACTGGCAAGACGAACGATTCACAAATGCGGAGGTAGAACATGGCAAAAGGCATGGGTAACATGATGAAGCAGGCGCAAAAACTGCAGTCCAAGATCTTTAAACTGCAGGAGGAGTTGGCTGAGAGGACAGTGGAGACGACAGTCGGCGGCGGTATGATCAGGGCTGTTGCCAGCGGCAAACAGGAGTTGTTGTCCATCAAGATAGACCCCGAAGTGGTTGATCCAAATGATGTACAGATGCTGGAGGATTTGATCGTGGCTGCTGTCAATGATGTGCTGAAAAAGGCACAAGAGATGGTCTCCGAAGAAATGACAAAACTCACCGGCGGGTTCAAGATCCCGGGTATAACATGACAATGGAGTTCTATCCCCGATCCCTCGTTAGCCTGATCAAGCATCTATCAAAGCTTCCCGGTGTCGGCGAGAAGACCGCAGCACGTCTGGCCCTGCACATCCTTCGCTCATCAGATGAAGATGCCAAAACGTTATCTCGGAACATTCTTGAGGTCAAAGAGAAGATAAGGTTTTGCTCAAAATGTTTTGGCCTTTGTGAGACAGACCCCTGCAGGATCTGTCTGAACAAGAATCGGGACCATACCATCGTGTGCGTGGTTGAACAGCCCAGCGATTTAGTCGCCCTGGAGAAGTCAGGTGCCTTTAAAGGGGTGTATCATGTACTGCACGGAGCCCTCTCACCAATGAATGGCATCGGACCGGATGACTTGAGGATCAAGGAACTCGTTGGGCGTATTACGCAGGATGACATTAAAGAAGTGGCTCTCGCCACCAACACCAATGTGGAAGGAGAAGCCACAGCATCCTATTTGGCCCAGGTCCTGAAGGGATATCCCGTGCTGGTAACCCGAATAGCCACAGGCGTCCCCGTAGGGGGTGACCTGAAATACCTGGATGAAGTCACGCTAAGGCGTGCCATGGAAAGGAGAGAAAGTATCTGAGGTGCCAAAGCCTTCGGATTTCTTTGAATGCCAAAAATGCGGCGAGTGCTGCAAAGGGTATGGGGGTGCATTTGTAAATGATCATCAAGTTGAGCGCATCTCGCATTACCTGAGCATAGATACAGAGCGTTTCCTATCAGATTACTGCGATTGTTCAGGGCAGCGGCCCATGATCAAAACTGCAGAGTCGGGTTATTGCATCTTTTGGGACGAGCTGTGCACCATCCACGAAGTTAAACCTCGCATGTGCAAGGTTTGGCCCTTTATTGAGAGCATTTTAGTGGATACGTCAAACTGGGCTGTTATTAAGTCAATGTGTCCTGGGATTCGTGAAAATGGCAACCTGGATGATCTTGTCGAGTGCGTCAGGATGGTTCTCTCAGAGCATCCTAAGGCATAGAGGGCGTTTATACCTTGCGCGGCTGTAGACTGACCTGGTTACCTGTTGTCTTTTGTCCGCTACCCGCCGCTACCCTCTCAACCACTAACTACTGACAGGGAGACCTTTGCATAACTGCTTGGAACGCCCCTCGTGAGGTTTTTGGGGTACCCATCCGGGCGAAGTGAACGGCCCACGTCAGTGGGCAAATCCTAAACTGTTTGAGGCCGTTAGGCCGAGTTTAGCGCAAAGGTTGCGCCTGACGGCTTGAAGAGAGGCACTACGTGCTAGGATTTAGTGAGCAAGCCCGTAGATGGGTCAAAAAGCTCATGTAACTAAGTGAGAAGGGGTTATGCAAAGGTCCCTACTGACAATGCATGAAGGAGCCCCATCTTGATCGGTGTGTTTGATTCCGGTATTGGCGGTCTTACGGTGGTTAGGGCCGTAAAGCATCATTTGCCCGACTACGATATCCTCTATTTCGGAGATACGGCACGCACCCCTTATGGCACAAAAAGTCGGGAGACCGTCATCCGGTATGCTATCGAGGACGCAGAACTCCTTCTTCAGAAAGGGGCCCAGATGCTGGTCGTAGCATGCAACACGGCTTCCAGCATAGCCACCAAAACCCTGAAGGAGCGGTTCGATGTGCCCATCCTTGAGGTCATATCACCCGCTGTCAAGATGGCAGTTTCAGACCCCAAAAGGAGGCGTGTAGGGGTGATCGGAACGAGGGCCACTGTGAACAGCGGGGTATACGAAGATAAGATCAAGGCCGTTCGGCCAGAAATGAAGGTCTATGGAGAACCCTGTCCCCTGCTGGTGCCCCTGGTAGAGGAGGGCTGGCTCAAGAAGGGAGAAACCAGAAAAATTGTCAAGAAATACCTGCACCCTCTTAAAAGTAAACAGATCGATATCCTTATCCTGGGCTGTACGCACTATCCCTTGTTAAAGGAGATCATACAGGCAAAAATTGGCAAACGCGTGAAGGTCATCGACTCATCAGAGGCACTGTCCAATTCAGTCACGGAGTTTCTACGCCAGAATCCCGATGTTGACAGCAGACTCAAAAAAAACGGGACTTGCCAATTTTACGTGTCAGATGTAACAGACCAGTTTCAAAAGATCGCCAAAGCCATACTAAGAACAGTCGTTACCTTGGAACATGTTGAACTTTAACCGAATTTAGAGAAGAACTGTAATACCTTACTTCTGCAGCGAAGCATTGAAGAAGCGTAAGATGAAAGGATGACCACAAGACATGACAAAGGATAAACAGCTTTCAATATTCTTAAGAAATGTTCCTGGCGAGCTGGGGCGATTTGCAGACTTGATGGGAGGTTCCAACATCAACATTCTGGCTATGTTCATTCAAAATGCAGCCGACTATATACAGGAAATGTTTGAAGCCCGCGGAAAGGCTATCAAAAGAACCGCTTCGGCCGCAAGCTATGGATCAGTCATCAAAGAAGCGAAACAATATTCCCTGATACGCGTTGTTGTGGACCAAGCGGAAAAGGCCCTGGACATCTTGAAGCAGGCCAATTACTGGGTGAACACCTCGGAGGTTCTGGTCATGAAACTGGAAAATAGACCAGGCACGCTGGCCAAAATCTCAAAGCAGTTCGGCGATGCCAATATGAATATCAATTATGTATACGGTTCTGGGATCTCGGACGTACAAACAGCAATGTACGTCTTCCACGTCCCCGATGTCGACGAAGCCCTCAAATCACTCTCGGGATGATGAAATCTGACGAGAAGACCTGATAAACAAAACGCCTGGGGGACTAAACAAGCAATAATGGCCAACTGTAACAGTTTTAAGGCTTGTCGAGAAAATGACTTTCGCTGATAGGGTTTATTCTCGTTCCTCAACCCCTGAAACTTTTAGCTGAGCAGGTGAAATGATTAAGGCATTTGTCGTGGTGTCATTAACTTGGTGGCTGATCCTATTCCCGTCCGCCGGGATGACCCAGGAAGGAAAGTCAACCAAACTGAATTATGTTGGTATTACGGCTGGAGGAGCATTTCCCGAAGACTTGGAATCCTCGGAGAGAACTCTCTTCCATACTTCCTTGCCTGACGCGAACCTATCAGATGCGCTTATGCTTGGTGTAAGGCTCGGTTACACCCCGCAGATGTGGTATAAAATGTCCCCCATAGTGGTAGAACTCGAGGCCTCCATGATCACGAAAACGGATGCCAAGAGTGCCAATTACGTGTTTAACCCTGTTGGTTCGAGCGTAACTTTTGCCACAGATATTTTTGTCAGAGACATCATGCTAAACTTTCTTTTAAGACATCCATATGGGCGTGTTCATCCTTTCGCCGGCTTTGGATTAGGCTGGACATGGTTTGACATAGAAAATGCGAGATTGATATTGGAACCGGGATTTACATGGCCAGGAACCGCAAGCGGAGTAAACAACCAAGGTGATCTAAGTGATGATGCTTTTGGATATCAATTTCTACTGGGTGTCAGCTTCGATTTGACGGACACTGTGTCGCTGGACTTAGGGTATCGTTACTTCCAAACAGAACCCGAGTTCAAATTTCGCCAAGCTGCTTATACCGAATTTGAAGCACCGGTTGACCTCAATGTTAAGATGACTTACAAGACACACGTCATCGGATTCGGCTTAAGTCTTTGGTTTTGATAGACACCGTAAGCAAAAACTGAGAGAAAAACGCCGTACCTGATGCGGACCAGTGGCGTTGTTTTTTGTACGAACACCGGATTGCAGGCAAACGTTGCGCCAATGTTTCCAGGCCGAATTTCCGGTCTCCTCCTTTGACAACAGCTTCTGAGCGCATCAATTATTCCAAAATAGTCTGACACATCTTATGATAAGAGTTAGCAATCTCTAAAAGAACTGCCTGCCTCGTGGGTTTCACGTTTGGCAAGGTATCTGAAAACCCAGTTGTCAGCCTTTGAGAGTGTGGAACAAAGAAATGAAAGTCAAGGTCGAAAGTGAAAAGATCCTTAAGGCCGTAAAAAAGTTGCACGGGGTTGAAATTGTATTGGAGAACCCTCACGATGCCAAAGAGGCAATCAATCTGATTCTGACAAAAACGGATCTATTTAAGGCAAATGATTATGAGAAACTGAGGGACGTCAAAGTCACCTCTTTCCAGGAATATAAGACCTCGGCGGTGGATTATAAGATGGTATTTCTGTTGGAATTCTTGTTTGAAGATAATGTATCTTTAGAAACAAAAGTTGCTGTAATCAAAGAGTTACAAGACTTCTTTGCCAGAGTCTAGTGTCATGTCTCAAAAGAACGTTAAAATAGTCGTTAGGCAGCTTAAAGCCTTTTCCGAACGATATTGAGCGTTTTTGGGCACGGAGTGAAGCTCTGCGCTATGAGATGGCAGCTGAGTGACGCGTTGAGAATCACAAACTGTTTGAGGGCCTTGGCCCGAGTTTTAGCGCTCCGGTTGCGCCTGACGGCTTGAACAGAAGCACTGCGTGCATGATTCAGCGGAACGAAGCTGACGTCCCGAAAAAGCTCACGGAGTGAGGAAAACGGCTTAACGATGACTCCATGTTTTTTGAAGACACTTCTGAGACGCGACACTAGAAGCTATCTCAAGAAAGTGGATCAGGGCTCAGGGCAAGGCGCGGGGCGGCGAAAAAGCGGAGCATACACGTCAGTATGTGAGCATTTTGAGCCGACCTGCAACGCCGCCATGGAGACTTAGACCCGTTTTTGAGATGGGTTCTACTAAATCACTCCTTTTGGCACGGGCTCCACATACTCCCCACCCAGAAGATAACCGCCGTCAAGCCGCAGCACACTGCCGGTCATGAACGGGGCATCCCGAATCACAAAGAGCACTGCCCTGGTTATATCTTCAATCGTCCCGATTCGTCGAAGCAGGGTATGATCCATGATCTCGTCGCGCTGTGTTTCCGTCAGCAGACCCCACCCCCGAGTTTGCGGACCATGCCGCGTTTCAAAAAACCCGAGCATCAGCTCGTTGACCCTAACTTCCGGTGCCGCTTCTCGGGCCCAGATCTCGGTAAAAGACGATACGGCTCTATTTGCGGCCGCATATCCGTCGTTAAAGACCCGTCCTGCCGGGCCGCTTCTGCCAATGTGTCCGGCAATGGATGAGATATTGACCACGACCCCATCGCCCGAGGCCTTCAAGTGGGGAAGGGCTGACGAGTAAACCCACCATTTTGCCCGGAGTGTTGAAGCCATCTCCAGGTCCCATTGTTCACGAACATACGCACCATGCACTACAGGCCACCCCCCACGCTCTATGTTGTTGACGAGGATGTCTAGGCGACCGAACTTGTCTGTGACCTTTTCAACAAGGGAGGAAATCTTGTCTGTATCGAGCAGGTTTGTCCTGACCACCAGGTAGTCGGCACCAGCCTGCTCAAAATCTTGCTTCATCTGCCCGAGAGACTCTTCCCAGTCGTAATAGTTTAGCACCACCTTGACCCCTTCTGCGGCCAGGGCAAGCCCAATCCCTTTCCCAATACCCTTGATAGCGCCCAATACCAGTGCCACCCTTCCTTTGAGTTCCATCAAACGCCTCCCACAAACCTAACCCGTAGAACCTGCCATCAAATCCCTCTGAAATTTCCGAACAACTGGTGCTTGATCCATTCAATACCAAACTGCATCAGGGCTATGTCATCATCTTCCAGAAATTTCAATACGTTCTCTTCAACTGGATAGGTCTCCCAAAGCCTTTTTCCAAAAACAAAGTCCCTGAAACTATCAAGATCATAACAGGCCAAATAAAACAGCTGGTTTTCCCTATGGGCAAGCCTCCTTATGCCGCTTCTGTTCTTTAGGGAAATGATGTCCATCAACAGGTCATTCATCTCGTTATAGGGCTCGACTCCCTGGTTCTGCTTCCACTGCTTGACTGTCCATGTCTCAAACTCTCCAAACCCGAGACAGTGTGACTCCCTGATCACGACGTGGAATTCCTCAGAGGTACACTGATTTGGCCTTCTCTGTATGATGCGAGCGAGGGGATAGATGCGACAAGAACCGGGTCTGTCCAAGTAGACCATACAACCCGCCTTGTTCACAAATGGACAACGCAGGTTTTCATGCTGTCGCATCTTAAGGGTGACAATTGGCAAACCAGACTCTGGACCGATGTGATGCGTGGTGTAGCGTTTCAGGAACTCCCCGGAGGAGAGTTTCAACCCATGCTTGAGACGAAGGATATCGTACGGGGTCAAGAACTGATT
>CP070769.1:1523394-1526931 GCA_020347085.1 Desulfobacterales bacterium | reverse complement strand
GATGAGTGTAGCTGCCAGGATCCGTTCCCTTTGGTTGAGGATTCCAAGAGCAAGCCTTGCACTCTGCACCCCTTCCGAGGCTAGGTGCTGTACGCGTGTCCGACTCGCCGACACAAGTGCGGTCTCCGAACCTGAGCCAAAGGCTGAGCCCAGAATGCAGAAAAGGAGGAATACAAGCTCAAGCATCATGTGATGCCGCCTTCCCAACAAGCCGTTTGACCCGACAACTCACAATTCGCCTCCGCGTAGACTGCGCCACAGTAAAACGCGCACCATTTCGCTCAATGGTCCGTCCCGGGACTGGGATCTCTCCAAACTCGTCACACAGATATCCGTTTAGCGTCACGGATTCGCCCTCGGGAAGACTCAGGCCGCACGCCTTATTAACGTCCTCGATGGGGGCGCGACAGAGGACAAGCCACTCATCCGGGCCAACGGACTGAATGAGGTCCTCGGCCTTCTCGTATTCGTCATATATTTCCCCAACAATCTCCTCGACCAAGTCCTCCATGGTGGCAATTCCAGACGTTACACCGTATTCGTTGACGATCACTGCCATGTTGAGCAAATTCTTCTGCATGTGACGGAACACACGGTGAATCCTTGAACCCTCAGGAAAGATGGCAACCGGTTTGAGAAGTTCACGGACCTCACGGTCGGGATTAAGGAAGAATTCCTTGGTGCTTACAAAGCCGACGATGTGATCAGCGCTTCCTTCGTAGATAGGGATCCGGGAATGCCGTACTTCGATCATGAGTTGCTCTAACGCTTCACGGGAGGTGTCGAGTGGGGCAGCTACAACATCTACGCGGGGGGTCATGATCTCTCCGGTTGTCGTCTCGGAGAAGCGCATGATGTTACGGGCAATGCGCCGTTCCTCTGCGGTAATTGTTTCCTTCCGGCCTGCTTCCTCGAAAAGCAGCTCCACCTCCGAGGCACTGAGTGCCCCACCTGCCACCTCGGGGACTTTGAGCATCCGAAGAATCCCCTCGGCTGATCGGTCAAATACCCACACCAGGGGGCTGGCGAGCTTTGCAAAGAAATGGAGCGGCTTAATCGCCGCGTGCGACAAAGGCATGGGCTGATTTACGGCGATGGTTTTAGGGATGATTTCCCCAATGAAAAGCACCAGAAGTGAGTCCACAACAATCGCTGTTGCAAGACTATGTGCGATGAGTAGCCTCTGAAAGAGAAGTGTGGCTGTCGCCGATGTGGCCACGTTAACGAGTGTAGTTCCAAAGAGGATCGTCGAAAGCAACTCACGGGGCCTATGCAGCGCTCTTACAATGAGCTGTGAGCGAAACGATTTGTCATCTTTGAGACGACGTCGCTCAATGCGGTTCAAAGAAAAAAGTGCTGTCTCTGTCCCCGAGAAGCAACCAGAAAATATGAGCAGGAAAACTAGGAGTATTAGCAGGGTTATCGACGAGGGGTCGTCCAACAGAACCTCCAAATACTGGTGAGTCAAACAAACTGCACCAACATATGCCTGTAAAAAGCGCCGAAAAACAAATCTCCGGAAGCATACGCATTCCGGAGATATTTAGGGAAGACAGAGCCGTGTAATCAATCCACCACTATGACGGAAACATCTTTTGCAAGTTGAACGACTTTGTTGGAAATACTTCCAAACAAAAATTGCTTTACAGAAGACAGACCCCTTCTGCCGATGACAACAGTGGTGTATTTTCCCCTCTGGGCCTCTTTCAAAATATCTCTCGCGATGCCCGTCTTCTTCTTTCGAATCTTTATAGTTACATTCTTGGAAGGATAACCGGCTTCCACGAGAACTTTCTTCGCCTTTTCCATGAATGCCTTCAAGTGATCTTTCTTGGTGTCTTCTATAGCACAAAAGGCCTTCCTACTTTTCCGAAATAAGGGTGTTAGAGAGGGACCGTCCAAGTCGCATGCTGCAGTGGCATCAGGTATGACACTAAATAATGTGACCGTGCCGGTCGGCTGCATGCTTCTTGCTACATAATCTACTGCCTTCATGGAATTCTTCGACTCATCGACCGCTACCAAAATCCTTTTTGCCATTTGTCTCCTCCTTTAACAGCGATCCCCAAGATAAGTTTTCAATGCCACCCAATTCTATACTTTATCACATCTATGCTCAAAATATCAACTTCTAACAAGTTGTTACCCAAGTCGCTGCAAGGCACAAGCGAGCAGTCTTTTACTGGTTGTCAGCCATCGTTTAGCGTCTGTTCACATTTGTCAGCTGTCCATGAAGTAATTTGGACAATAGCCTGTAAACTTAGCATTTCGCAATGACAACGGGTGGCTTTGCTAGTTATTTTCCGTAGCCTGAAGAAGCTTTTTTAGGTCCTCCGCGCGATCCTTATGGGTTATAAGAGTAAGAGGGCCTGCTCGCACGATGACCAGGTCTTTGACTCCTATCAAAATCACGGTGTCTTCTGGGTCTTCGCAGAATACCAGGTTATCCGTTGCATCGAGTGTCAAAACTTTCCCTCTACAATAGTTGCCTTTTTGATCCTTGGGCAGGCAGCTTTTTATCGCCAGCCAGCCTCCAACATCACGCCAGGAAAACTTGGAGGCCACGCAACATACGTTGTGCGACTTCTCCATCACCCCAAAGTCAATTGACACGGCATGAATGGACTCGAACGCTGTCTTGAGCGCATGATCCCACTGTGGTGTCTTATCAAAGGCAACAGCATCGGAAACGACCTTGGCATGCTTCGGCAGGTGGGTTTCGATTTCTTTCAAAATGGCATCTGCAGTCCAAACAAACATTCCGGAGTTCCAGTAAAACCTGCCCGACTCAACATACTGGCAGGCTGTTTCCGGGTCAGGCTTTTCCTTAAAGCGAACGAGATGGAAATGTTGAATTCCGTTGTCATCGGCAATCTGCATACCCCGTTCCAGATACCCATACCCTGTGGCCGGGTAGGTTGGCTCAATGCCGAAGGTGTATAGGACATTATCATTGGCTGCCCTGCGCGCTGCTGAAAGCAGGGTTTTTTGGAATAGATCAACAGGTTCAATCAAATGATCCGCGGTCAGGGTTACTATGACGGGATTGCCAAAACGTTTGCGGCACAGCGCTGCAGCAAGGGCCACGGCAGCTGCTGTATCGCGTCTCACGGGCTCCCCGATAATATTTTCTATCGGGATTTGGGGGATCTGGTCTTTCACGATTGAAACAAAGGCTGCGTTGGTCAGGACAAGTATCCGCTCCGGCGGCACGAGACTCGAAACACGGTCAAAGCTCTTCTGCAATAAGGTCCGGTCGCCGAACAAGTCAAGAAACTGCTTGGGCCTTTCTTGCGTGCTCAATGGCCAGAATCTTGTTCCAGCCCCTCCTGCCATGATAACAACAACCAGGTCTAGTTTGTTCTCATTCATTTCAGCTTTGGCCTATCATCTTTCCCCAAAAATTTTTATTCGCCCAGCCTGATTGCATCTAAACGGGCTGTTGCCCAAATAGTTGTCCAGACAACATTCAGGGAACCGCCAGGGGACATCCTTTTTGAGGCAGGTCAATCCTCATCCTGCTCGTCAGTGGCAAAT
>CP070769.1:1518301-1523294 GCA_020347085.1 Desulfobacterales bacterium | reverse complement strand
CCGCCAGGGGACATCCTTTTTGAGGTCAGGTCACTGATATGGCCTGACAGGCCCCTCAACGGCACCATATTCGACATACAGTCCTGACCGGCTCGCTCCCCGCAAGCCCCGTCCTTTAGGGCGGGGTCAAGGGGAGCTATACAAGAATGTTGATCTTCCTTACCGGGAAGCCCCGCCCTTTAGGGCGAGGAGGCTTCACCCATTTATAATAGGCTTCTCAGCTTGTATGCAAGGTTTGCGTGTGCCTGGTTCGTGACGTTCGATACCATTTGCCACTGACGAGCAGGATGAGGTTTGACCTGCCTCAAAAAGGATGTACCCTAGCGGTTCCCTGAATGTTGTCTGGACAGCTATTTGGGCAGCAGCCCGTGTAGACTTGACCCCTACGATTTACAATTCTCGGCCCCCAGCAATTGCCGCTAATTGAGAAAAAGCGTATGGATCTGAGACAGCCAGTTCGGCCAATATCTTCCGGTCCAGTTCCACGCCCGTCCGCTTCAATCCTTGTATGAAGCGACTATATGACAGGTTGTTCATGCGGGCTGCCGCATTGATGCGGGCGATCCACAGTCTTCTGAAATCTCGCTTGCGGGCCCTTCGATCCCTATATGCGTACCGCAAGGCCTTGTCCACGACATCCGCAGCAGTACGGTAAAGCTTGCTACGGCCGCCGCGGTACCCCTTTGCAAGCTTCAATACCTTCTTTCGCCTCTTTCTGGCTTTAATGCCTCTTTTGACTCGCATGTATAATCCTCCCGTGTGCCCAATGCTAAGTTTTCACGCGTATGGAATCAGTTTTTTCACCCTCGTCTTATTGCTTTTGTCAATGACATCAGATTTGCGAAGCTTGCGCTTTCTTTTTGATGTCTTTTTAGTCAGGATATGGCTTGCATTCGACTTTGAATACATCACTTTTCCTTTACCAGTAACCTTGAAACGCTTTGCAGCACCTCGGTTCGTCTTCATTTTGGGCATCGTACTTTTCCTCTCTTTATGCTTAAAGTAAGGGGTCAGGTCTTGACATTGGACAACGACATTGTTCATCCTTCCGGGTGCCGGTGCAACTCAATCCTATGTTGTCCAATGTCAAGGCCTGACCCCTACGATGTATTTACGAATTCTCAAAAGGGAATTTTCAGGGGAGTTATTTCGGGGCAAGAACCATGACCATGATACGACCTTCTCTCCTGGCCTCCTGCTCTACGACGGCAAATTCTGCTGTGTCCTCAACCACACGTTGCAAGAGCGCTACGCCGAGATTCGTATGGGCCATCTCCCGTCCTCTGAAGATGACCGTCACCTTTACTTTGTCCCGATGATTCAAGAAGCGCTTCACGTGGCGCATCTTAACCTGAAAGTCGTGTTCTCCAGTCCTGGGACGCAGTTTTATCTCTTTGACTTGAAAGATTGACTGCCGCTTCTTGGCCTCTTGAAGTTTCTTGCTCTGTTGGTACTTGTATCGGCCGTAGTCCATGATTCGGCAAACTGGTGGGCTAACGTTGGGGGCAACCTCAACCAGATCCAACCCGTGGGATTCTGCTGTTTCCAAGGCCTCCATGAGCGGCACTACCCCAAGCTGCTTGCCGTCCGGGTCTATCAACCGAACCTCTTTGGCCCGAATCCTTCGGTTCACATTGATGCGTTTAGCTATATTCTTCACCTCCTTGATAGTTCGGGAAGCGTTGTGCGAATGGTCCAGAGGGCATGAGGCAAAGCGCATGCCGTTTTTCTCATCTTTACACCCTGCTCCATCCGCACTGGACAATTCGCTTTGGGCTAATCTTAAACTTTATTTAATACTATAAAACATAGCCTTCGCGCAAGAGTTTATAGTGCGTCATCCCACAAAAATCGGGCGCCCAGAAAGCCGTTTTGGCAACGGCAGTTCAAAAAAAGGTTTTCCTTTCATCTGTGGCTCAATTTCTGCCAGGAGTTCGGGCAGGACCATTTTTCTCTGACTTCCGTCCCTGGTTCTTACGTTAAGACATTGTTCTGCGGCCTCTTTTGCACCCAAAACCAATATGTACGGAATCCATTCCCTTTCCGCATCTCGTATTTTCCGGCCCATAGGGATATCCCGGTCGTCATAGTCGATTCGACAGGGCACTTTTTCTAAAACATCCCTGCAGGCAGCATCCAATTTTTCAGACACAGGTACAAGGCGTAACTGTGTGGGGGCCAACCAAAACGGAAATGCAGCCTTTTGTCCTTTGCGCATCCGCATGGCCTGAGCCTCTAGTATGGCATAGAGGACCCTGTCTATGGAGCCGGAGATTGAAGCATGCAAGAGTAAAGGGTATTGTTTTTCTCCCTTGTTGTCTACATAGGTTATGTCGAATCTTTCGGTATTTTCCACATCTATCAGAACGGTTGACAGGCACGCCGCCTTGTCCAGAGCATCAATGAAATTGAATTCCAATTTTGCGACAAAGTAAAAAAACCGTTCGTCCCACGTTTCAATCAAAGCTGGGCGGCCACAGCAAGAGGCCAGCTCCCTGACAAAAGACGGGTTTTCATCCGCAAAACTCCGCACGAACCGTATGGCGACCTCAAAATCGAGTTCAAAGCCTTCCATACACTGGATGGCCAAATAGGTCTGTTCTATGAATTCTTTTTTGGCCTGTTCCACATCCTTTGCCAGCGTATGAAGGTCCGGCATAGTAAAAGTCCTCAGACGTTTTAGACCAGCCAGTTCGCCAGACTGTTCGCGCCTAAATGAATAGTGGGTCAGCTCATACAGTTTGCATGGGAGGTGGTGGTGAGAAATCTGCATGTTGTGCTGAATCAGATATTGACCAAAGCACGCTGCAAAACGAAGAAAATATTCCTTCTGATCTGAAAGGAGTACGTATTGTCGGGCAGGAAACCGCTGCAGATAGAGACTGAGCTTGGGATGCTGATAATCGTACATGATAGGGGTTTCCACCTGCATACCGCCGTGATCAACGACCAGCCCGCTTACATAAGTTTCGGCGAGGCGCTTCATCAATTGGCCTTTAGGGTACCACCGAAAATTTCCAGGATCTGCACCTGGCTCGTAGTCGACCAGCTCCATACGTCGCATTAATTCAATATGCGGGGGAGCTTGATCAGACACACGGGTCCCTGACGTCTCATACCGATATAGCCGCTCTAGATTAGGGCGCGTCGAAAATGAAAAATCTTCGGGCAATACCTGCTCACCATCAGAAGTCAAGACCACCCATTGGGACTTCAAGACTTTTTCAGCCTTAAGGGCTTCAGACTCTTCTTCGCCTTCGGCAGACACTTTTGAAGGCTTGGCCGACGTGATCGTCTTTGCCAACTCTGATAAGGGGTGCCCTTTGCAAGCAATATCAAAGGACTTGTAATAACCAAAGGGCGCCCTCAAGATCTTGTAATGGTTTGTGGCTTGAAGCGCTTGGCAGATCTTATCCAATAACCGCACGGCCACGCGGGGGGAAGAAAGGGTGCTTGATAGCTGCGCATATGGATAAATGACTATCTGATCAGTGCCCACCTGATCGGCAAGCGATGAAACCTCTTTGATAACCTGAATGACCACCGAGTCAACATTGGCATCATCTCCTTTTTCGGCGGCCACAAAGACCACAAGGGACTCAGAAACCTCGCCCTCTCGGCTTGCCTTTTCCAACTCACTCGGCATGGCCACCGAAGTTTCGCCTGTAACACGAAACGTAAATCTATCCGCATGAATCAAAAGAATACGCATGTGAAGAATCACATGAAAGAACGAAAGGCATCTGAAGTATCATCTGTCCAGATGCCTACTATAGAACTTCAGATAATCAATTTCACTGCGTTATCGGTCGAAATTCTCGACGACATACTGACCAGTACGCCTTACTCCAATTTCTCCCTCTAGCCTTGTGGAATTCATTATCTGAAAACCTGTAACATTCATGACATTTTTAGATTATGATCAAAACTGACGTTGCCCGGGCCTCCACCCACTCCTCATTGGAGAGACCATTGAAAGACACTCTCTTTTGCCGAATTAGCGCTAAACCTTCACTCATGTGCCGGCGTCAGACTCAAAATACAGTATGTATCCCTGGTCTCTTGGAGTAGGCACGACGAGATTTGAACTCGTGACCTCTACCGTGTCAGACTGGTTGAAATCATTGACAAAATGGAACAATATTCAATAAAGTACAGAAACATGAAGGAAAAGTCAATACTAACGTTCCCCTTGCTTCTTGGTTTTTCGTACTGTTTTTTGGTGTTATGGTAGCAGAGTGGTAGCAACCCAATGACACGATTCCGGGGATAGGGTGAGCTCCCCGACAAGGTGGCTTTCCTGGGCCACTTTCCCCGGACTCACAACCAGGCCGCGACAGGAGGCGGATCATGTACGAGGAAGTCAAGAGATTCATTGAAACGGTAGCAGCGGGGGAAAAAGATCCTGACGTTTTTGGGATGGAAACAAGAGGCTTTGTGTTTCCGGCAAGTTGGGTGTCCAGAAGCTATCATGAAACCAAGAACTATGACCAGTTTCTTGCGAAAATAAGGCAGTGGAAGAAAGAAGAGATTGGAGAAATACTTCACGACCTCACGGTTTACGTGGTGACCTATGACGAAATTTTGACTGAACACCGGGGGGGTGATTTTAGGGCATTAGCTGAGAGTCTAAGAAGACAGCCGCACCCCACAATATCGTTTTTTTCTAATCTAATAAATACTTCCCTCGTGGAACCTATAACCTTCGTGGACAAGCATAAGAAACGTATTGAGGGAACAACTTTAGCCATGTCGCACGCTATACCAGATGGTTGCCCCGATGGCTATGAGTATTATTTTTTTGAACACCTTGTGCGGAATAGACTGGATTTGATGCTAATGACTTCTTATGATCCGCCGGGTTCGCCTGACTTGTTACACCGCGACTTGTTCACGATGTTCTTGTACTATTGTCTGCCATTTGATTCCTGCCCAATCTTAACTGATATAGTAATCGATTCGGCCGTAGCTAAAGCGAGTTACCGGGCTGGTG
>CP070769.1:1512442-1518201 GCA_020347085.1 Desulfobacterales bacterium | reverse complement strand
TAGGAAGCCTATGAACTGCAACAGCGAGCGCATTCCCTGTCCCGATTTATCGGGACTGCAGGGAACTTCAATGCGGACGTAATTCTGAAAATTCCTCTAAGTGTGATGGGGAAAGCTTCATGACAATGACCATTGCCATGGCCGGCAAGGGCGGCACCGGCAAGACCACGATTGCCGGTCTTCTCATCAGATTTCTTCTAAAAAAGGTAATCAAGCCGATCCTGGCCGTGGATGCGGATGCCAATGCGAATTTGAATGAGGTGCTTGGACTTAAAGTCGAGACCACGATTGGTGAGGCTAGAGAGGGAATCAAGGACGAGGTACCCACCGGTATGACCAGGGATGTCTATATGGAATATAAGGTTGAGCAAGCGCTGATAGAGAGCCAGGGCTATGACCTGATCGTTATGGGTCGTCCAGAGGGCCCAGGCTGTTATTGTCATGCCAACACCCTGCTTTCTGGATACATGGAAAGACTGTGCCAAAACTACCAGGTTGTGGTTATGGATAATGAAGCAGGGATGGAGCATATTAGCCGGCTGGTAGCCCGTGGTGCTGACATCTTGCTCATTGTGTCTGACGCAACCCAGCGCGGGATCCTGGCAGCTAAGCGGATCCGTGATCTTGCCCGAGAACTAAAGCTGGATATCAAGAAAGACTGCGTGATCATCAACCGAGTGGATGGCGAGTTGCCAGCAGAAGTTGCAGAGGCAGCGGACGCCGCCGAGTTGAACCTTGCAGGCTGTGTGCCAGAAGACCCGTTGATTTCTCGCTATGATACCCAGGGACGACCTACGGCGGAGTTGCCAGATGATGCCAGGTCAGTTCAGGCGCTGAATGAGATCTTTGAAGTGATGCTATCGTCACAAAGCCTCCTGCCTTGAGATGCTTCGGGAACTCTCCATAAAGAATTTTGCTATCATTGATGACCTTTCGATCACCTTTGAAAAAGGCCTCACCGTATTGACCGGAGAGACAGGCGCCGGAAAATCAATCATCATCAATGCTGTGAACCTGATTTTGGGAGGTCGGGCGTCGCCCGAACTGATCCGCAGCTCTAAAGAAACAGCTGAGCTTGAAGCCCTATTTGAGGTGCCTCCCGAGAGCCCGGTGGCCAGGGTTGCAGAAGGACAGGGGTTTGATCTGTCGGACGGGCTGTTGATCCGTCGCGTCATCCAAAAAAATGGCCGCCACAGGATCTACATGAATGGCCAGTTGGCGACCTTGCAACTGCTTTCTACAATAAACGAACATCTTGCCAGCATCTCTGGTCAGCATGCCCATCAGGGTTTACTTCGAGCGGAACAACACCTTCTGGTCCTTGATCAGTTCGGAGGGTTGACCAAGCTGAGAGGCAAGGTTGCAGAATACCATCAAAAGATGCTCATGTTGATCGAAAAATATGCGCGTCTGAAGCGTCAACATATTGAGCAAACCGAACACCTGGAACTCCTCAGGTTTCTGTGTCAGGAGATTCACCAAGCAGCGATAACTCCTTGGGAAGATAAGGAGCTGGAGGAGGAACGACAACGCCTAAAAAATGCCCACCAGCTGTACGAGACTGTCGCCAGGTGTGTAGAACGGCTTTATGGGGCAGAAGGCGCTGCGGTTGAACATGTGACCGAGGTTGCAAGAGAGCTGCAAGCACTTCGTAGCATTGACGGCAGCTTGGCTCCTGTGGCGAAAAGGGTTGAGGAAGCTTTTTTCCAACTGGAAGACGTTGCCAATGATTTGCGCGGGTACCTCCACGACGTTGTATTTGATAACGAACGACTAGAAGCAGTAGAGCTGCGCCTCGATTTGCTGCAGAGACTAAAGCGAAAATACGGCGGTTCTCTTGAGTCGGTCCTGGCCTATGGGAAGGAGGCTGAAGAGGGACTGGAACGCCTATCAATGCTGCCAGAACAAATAGCCGAAGTGGAGGGAGAGCTTGATGACTTGTACGAGAGGCTCTGCGAAGTGTGCCGCAAGCTATCTAGGAAAAGGAGAAAAGCAGCCGAAAAAATCTCTGCCAAGGTTCAGCAGGAGTTGAAAATGCTAGAAATGTCGGGAACCCGGTTTGAGTTCCGATTCAAGCCGAACCCGGTTGGTGAGGATGTTGACCCTCGTCTTTTATTGGACAACAGTGGCATAGAGGCTACAGGCACAGACCGTGCTGATTTCTTGATTGCCCCCAACGTGGGGGAGGATTTGAGGCCGCTCGCGCAGATTGTCTCAGGCGGCGAGCTGTCCCGGATCATCCTTGCGCTGAAGGGAATTTTGGCCAGACAAGAGTCTGTGGAGACACTGATCTTCGATGAGGTAGATGCAGGCATCGGCGGTAGCGTGGCCGAAGTCGTGGGTAAAAAGCTCCAGGCCCTGGCCCATTTTCATCAGGTGATCTGCATCACACACCTGCCACAGATCGCTAAGTTTGGGACGCATCATTTCAAGATTGCCAAAAGCGTTTTCAGGGGGCGCACCAAGACCACAATGACGGCCTTGCACGGAGATGAACGCGTGAAAGAGGTGGCTCGAATGCTGGGAGGGGTGAGGGTGACCGAGAAGACCTTGGATCACGCCCGCGAGATGATGACAGGGCGCTGATCTGCTTAACCGAACCGGACTATTTCAGAACGGAAACAATTGGCCATTCCTATTTCTACGTAATCCTTGACAATGACGAAAGCATCTATTAATTTGTCCAACAGTGTGAAATAGTTGCTTGAACATAAACCGGATGGATATGTTCCCGAGACAAATGTTTCCCTTCGGAGAACAATCATCGTAGAGAAAGCCGCTGCTCAGCAAATGGGTGGCTTTTTTGTTGCGTGCAGGCCGACGGCAGGGGGATTTGAGGGGGTCTCTGTAACCCGTTGACCGAGCGCAAAAGGAGGAAAGTATCATGCTTGTCCAAGGATGGATGACCACCGACGTGATTAGCGTAGAAGAGGAAAGCTCCATGATGAAGGCATCCATCATCATGAAAGAGAAGAAGATCCGCTGTTTGCCTGTGGTCAATGCCAAAGACGAACTGGTGGGCATTGTCAGTGACAGGGACCTGAGAGATGCCGCACCATCCAAGGCAACGACCTTGGATGTGTATGAGTTGAATTATCTTCTTTCTTCTATCAAAATCAAGGATCTGATGACGACCAATCTGGTGTATGTCAGGCCCGATGAGACCGTGGAATTTGCCGCTATTCTCATGCTTGAAAACAAGATCTCATCGCTTCCAGTCATCAACGACAAGGGGGCCTTGGTTGGCATTATTACACAGACCGACATTTTTAAGGTCCTGATCAATATTGCCGGTGTCTATACCGGGGGCATTCAATTTGCCTTTAGTCTCGAGGATCGCCCGGGTTCGCTCCGAGAGGCTGCTAACGTGATCCGTTCGTATGGTGGGCGCATTGTAAGCATTCTATCTACGCGAGAAATGGCTGAGGCGGGACGCCGGAATGTATACATACGCAGCAGTCCCCTGCCGGATGACCAACTCAGGATCCTGGTGAAAGAGCTGGAGAAGAAGTTTGTGATGCTCTACACGTCGGAAGATTTGTTGGACGAGGTTGAAAACCGAAGAGTACGGGTTCCCTAGCAGCAGGAAGCGCAAAGCTCAAAGCTGAAAGGACGGGAACCATTTCTCGCCGTTGAGCTTTCAGCCTTCAGCTTTGAGCTGTTGAAGCCTCTTACATATCGAATTTGAAAAATTGGTCTCGGTCGGTGATGGAACCGGGCTTTTTTGTGTATTCGGTAGGAACGGTTCCCTCCTTAAAGCATTCAAAAATAGTCTGCTTTGATTCAGGAATTGCCAAGAGTCCGGTCTCTGCATCTATCTTGGCGAAGACGACTCCGTCCGGCACCTGAAAAACCTGCACAGGTTTGTCCTTGAGGATTGCCTGCATAAACTCTACCCAAATGGGACTGGCTGCCTTAGACCCTGTTTCGTCAACCCCCAGTGGCTTCCCTTCATCAAAGCCCACCCAAACCCCTGTCACGTAACGTGGCGTGTATCCTGTGAACCAAGCGTCGTGGAGATCGTTCGTTGTCCCGGTCTTGCCTGCAACAGGCCGATTAAGGGCCTTGACCCGCCAGCCCGTTCCATGCTGAACCACTCCTTGGAGAAGACTGGTCATAATATACGCTGTACTTTTTTCAACAACCTTTTCGCTTTCAGGCTGATTTTGCTCCAAGACATTCCCATCTCGATCGAGTATCTTGGTAATAAAGCATGGCCTTACCCGATATCCTTGATTGTTGAAGATAGCATATGCCCGCACCAACTCAAGGAGTGAGAGCCCCGATGAGCCGAGTGCCAAGGAGAGGTCCCGAGTGAGCTTTGATTCGACGCCCAGTCTTTGCGCATATTCGATTACGTAATCTATGCCGATGTCCTTAAAAATCTTGATGGTAACGACGTTTCGGGACAGGGCTAATGCGGTCCTGAAAAGCGTGGGACCATGAAATTTCTCTTCGTAGTTCTTGGGCTTCCAGATGAAGTCCTGTTCCGTATCCTCAAAAACGATTGGGGAGTCTATGATAATCGTTGCAGGCGTATAACCCTTATCAAGGGCAGCAGCGTAAATAATCGGTTTGAAAGCCGAGCCAGGCTGACGCCTCGCTTGTATAGCCCGATTGAACTGACTCACCTTGAAATCTCGACCGCCGATCATTGCCTTGACATAGCCAGTTTCAGCTTCCATGCAAATGAGTGCCCCCTCTACAAGGGGTGTCTGTTCCAGGGCCAAATTCCACCCCCCGGTGTCCTGCTGCTGATCCTTTACTTTAACCAGGATCACATCGCCAACCTCGAGAACATCACTGACATTCCTTACTCTGGCTTCGTGAGGGGCTACCTCTGGGTCAGGTTTCCGGGCCCACCCCATGTCGTCAAGATGGAGGTTTCCTTGCTCGCTGCCAATGCGAACCGTGGCTTGTTGATCACTATCGCTCACTGCAATGACGATTCCCTGGATGATTCTTTCCGGTTCAAGCGGTTGATTCTCAAGGGTTTCTTGGATATCTTGAGAAAAGGCCTCAAGCTGTTCCGGCTCTAAGTGTTTAAGCGGACCTCGATACCCCTGCCTTTTATCCAACGCTTGTAGCCCGTGATTCAAGGCGATCTGACCTGCCTTTTGCATCTCGATGTTCACAGCTGTTTGTATTGTGAGGCCTTCCTTGTAGAGGACATCCCTGCCGTATTTTTCCTCCACATACTTTCGCACATGTTCAGTGTAATAGGGAGCTTCCTCTATGTACCAGTTGCGTCTGGGCTTAATATCCAGCGGGGTGTTGATTGCTTCGGTTGCTTCGACATTTGTAATGTATTCTTCATCGATCATGCGATTCAGGACATAGATCTGGCGCTGCTTGGCCTTTTCGGGATGAAGAAACGGAGAATAACGGGTTGGCGCCTGTGGCAGCCCTGCCAGCATAGCGCATTCGGCAAGATTAAGATCAACCGATGATTTTCCAAAATAATTCTCGGCAGCTGCCTCAACACCATAAGCACCGTGGCCCAAGTATATTTGGTTCAGATAGAGGAACAGAATCTCGTCCTTGGTGAAAGCCTTGTCGATACGGTAAGCCAGGATCGCCTCACGCACCTTTCGTGCATAGCTCTTCTCAGGAGTCAGAAAGAAAGACTTGGCAACCTGCTGAGTTATTGTGCTACCGCCCTGGATGATACTGCCTGCTTCGATATTCTTTAAGAATGCTCGGGCGATGCTAACAAGGTCAATCCCTTCATGTTTGAAAAAGCGAGCGTCTTCGGCTGC
>CP070769.1:1507401-1512342 GCA_020347085.1 Desulfobacterales bacterium | reverse complement strand
TTTCCTCCTGTCCACAAACTGGGGATAAACCGAGCTCCTATAACGGGGATCGATATGTGTCCGTCGACCCTTACGGCTTCGTCTATCTTTGCGCCTCCTGAACAGGCCCACGGCTTTATGCTTCCATCCTCCTGTGTTTTTCATCGCCTCGCAGCCTAACGCATACGATGAAGGGAATGCAACAACAAAAGCGGCATAACGAAATCGCCCGTCATTTATCTACGGACCTATAAAACAAAACTAAGAATAAAGATTTAACTAATTGAAAACACCAACGGTAGTGTATGTGAGCATTTTGAATCCCGTTACAGCGGGACAACGCCGCCATGGGGCCTCAGACGCATTTTTGAGATAGCTTCCAGGCTTTTATTTGCTTGTCATAACCCAGACTCCAAGCCAGTTCTCTGGCTGGGTTCCTATCAGCATCTGACATTTATTGGCATAAGCGGCTGCAGCCGGGTCCAGGTTTCGGATGGTGGAAAATATCTCCAGGGCCTTAGAAAAATCACCTTTGTAAAAAGAGGCCAAACCTTTGGCAAAGGTTTTTAAAGCATCCTTTCGAGCCTCGTATTCTTCGGCAAACATAGGTTCGTACACGGTAACCGCTTCTTTTCGGCCTACAACTGCAACCCGTGCAAGCTCCCTCACAGCCAGGGCGTCTTGAAGCAAGTCGCGTGTCGATTGTGAGATCATTGTGTATGTGCCGAACTGCTTGTTTGCTCCCTCCAGACGTGCTGCAAGATTTACGGCGTCACCCAGCATGGTATAGTCGAACCTTGTGTGTGAGCCCAAGTTGCCGACTACTGCAGGGCCAGTGTTGATGCCTATTCGCATGAACATGTCCTTTCCGATCCGTTTCTTAAATCCTATCCGCATCTTTGATAGATTAGCCTGGCAGCGAAGTGCGGCACGGACGGCTTTCGTGGCGTGTTCGGGCACTTCCAGAGGTGCGTTCCAAAAGGCTATAATAGCGTCGCCTTCGTACTTATCTACGGTTCCGCCTTCTTCCTGGATGATGTTGGTCATGGCTGATAGATAATCGTTTAAAAGTACTGTTAGTTCCTCGGGAGCCAGACCCTCGGAAATGGAAGTAAAACCTTCGAGATCCGAAAAGAAGATAGACAGGATTCTGCGTTCACCACCTAATTTCAAACGCTCCGGGTGCTGGATGAGCTGTTCGATAACATTCGGGCTGAGGTACTGCTTGAAAGCACTTTTGATAAAACGCTTTTGACGCCCCTCTGTCGTGTAGTTGACTACAAGTGCTATGGCAATTGAAAAAACTACAGCAGTTTCCTGAACTACCATTGGCAGCCAGAAACCATTTGCATATGATCCCAGGGCAAAAAAGACTGGTGCGACAACAAACATTGCACTCACTGCCACGCTTCCCACGGCACTTCTGAAGAAGCAGGCCGATGCTGCACACGCCAGCGCCAAAACGATGACCAAAATTACAGTCAACATGAATGGGGCTTGGCACATAAAGTCTATAGAAAGAAAGTTGTCGAGCATGGTAGCCTGAATTTCAACTCCAGGATATACGCCACCGACCGGCGCAGAACGAAGGTCGTACAGACCAGGCGCTGAAAACCCGAAGAGCACATATTTGTCCTTGAAAGCCTGTTTGTCACTTATGGTGGGATCTTCACCTGAAATGCTACGAATCTCGGATTGAAGTATCGCGGCCGCGCTGTACGCCTTGTGTGTACCAGACGGGCCGCGGTAGCGTAAAATAACGTTGCCTTGCCGGTCTATGTGAACAACTTTTCCGCCGATTCTAAGTTTGCCTGGCTCTATCTGAATTTGGACTTTGGGATTTGCTGCCAGGTAAACCCCCAGACCCAATGAAGGTAAGACCTTGTCATCAAAGACGCCAAATAGTTTAACCCTTCGGTAGATTCCGTCAGGGTCCGGATTAAGACGAACGTTACTGAGTATGGCTGAATTCAGTGCCAGTTCATTAATAGCCATTGTAGCCCGGGGAAATATCATGTCATCTGAATGAGTATGGTTCAGCCAGTTCTTCAGCCCGTTGATTTTGAAATCCGGTGAAGGTATTTGTGACGGCCAGCGCGTTAAGCTCCCGCTGTGTTTTCCCAAGAAAACAGCTCCTGCCAAACGGCCGAATTCTGAAGCAGCATTGCCAAGAGCTGCGTCATCGTCAACACCGTAGCTGGAAGGTTCGGTAAAAAGCACGTCAAAAGCCAGGGCTTTGGCCCCGTTTCTCTGGCAATAGTTGACGATGGCTCCGTAAATTTCCCTGGGCCAGGGCCAGGTTAAGCCCATTTCTTTCTCGGCCCAGTCCAGACTGTTTTGATCTAGCATAACAAGTCGAATATCGTCCGTAGCCTTGCCCGGCTTGGCCATGACTGAAGCCCGCCAATCCCAGGTCTTTGCTTCCCAGATGTCAAGTAAGCCCAAGCCCCAGAGTGACAGGGCTAGGGTAGCTCCTGTTATCCCAACGATCAGACCTTGGATGGACTTTTTACCAAAGATTGATCGCTTTGACATGTTCTAAACATTCCCTAAAGCGGCTATGAATCTTGCCTGTCTTGTTTTAGGTTTTATTACTCTTGTGGTTTTGCCGATAATCTTTTGGATATCGGCTATTCGGCTGGCTGGCGAAGGATGTGTTTTGGCAAAGTCGAGTCCTCCTGGTTTAAGCTTCTTGCTCATTATCTTAAGCATGTCCTCCAGTCCGTTGGGATCATATCCCACACGCTTTAGAATGGTCACTGCTGCTTTGTCTGCGTCACGCTCAAAGTTTCTGGAGTAACCATTATTGACCAATGTAGCGGTGATGTCTGAAATGGAGCTTTCAAAGGTTTCTGTGAGTTCGGCCAGTTCCTCTTCACCAAAGGTCTTGGCCCCCTCAATGCCTATGGTAGTCAAAGCAGATGTTATTCGTGATTTCTTAATGGCCTGCAGCCCATGCTTTGCCTGCACGTGACCGATTTCATGGGCCAGTACCGCAGCAACGGCGTCTTCATGCTGGCAACATCTTAGCATCCCACGTGTAACAAAGATGAGCCCACCGGGTGCGGCCAAAGCATTGACCTCATCCGAATCTTGTATCAAAAAGTGGTAGCCGCCAAAAGTTTCAGGCATATCCGAGGCCTTGGATAGGATCTGGCCAAGAATGTTTATATAATCGTTTGCCTTTTTACTGTTATATGGTTTGTATTTATTGAGAATGACAGCACCAACACTACGGCCCACGTAATATTCCTGTTCTGGTGTAAAATCTTCAAAGCTCCGGGCAACGGCCTTCGTGCTTTTTGAGATTGATTCTCCTTGGGATTCCGTAATTAAGCCGGATGACACACCTATGTCGATTATTGCTTCTGTTGTCGCACAGCCGGAAACAAACACGACAAAGAGGAACATAACCCCCAGACCAATAACCGCAGATTTGCCGGCAAAACTCCATAACTGTGGTCTGTTTAAGATCGTCATCAGGAACCTCCTTTGGGGGACAACTCTCCTTCTTTCAGGAACTGTTTCATCTGTCTCTGGGAAACGACAAACTTCTCCATTCTATCGATCCAGGTAAAATCAAGATTTGAATTTTGGGCCCTGAATTCCGATTCAACCTGTTGATTGAACCCCTTGCCAGCCAGGGCAAGCTCTTCGCTTGAGGCTGCAACCTGAACATTTTCAGATCCGGCTTTGAGCACTATTTTCTTGGGTGTAAGGGCAGATGAGTGAATCCATCCCTTAACAGCACTCCCAGATAAACCCACTCCTGTCCAGGACCCCTTTTCTTCAAGAACATAGACCCGGTCTCCATAAGCAAGCTCGGTAACTATCCTGCTCAAAAAAGAGGGCGTTAAACGGACTACCCCTTTTTTCACCTGAACGCTCATCATTTTTTGCCCGGCTGCAAGGGCCGCCAAAGCTGTCAGGCATATCAGGAGAAACGTAACAAGGGAGATTTTTAGCTTAATCATTTCTTTGATACCTCCTTTCTAAAAGCCAATCACTGCATTGAAGCTCCTTGCGGTATCGCTTTCGTGAGACAGGGAATCTTCAGATGTAAGGAATTTTATCAACCTTCCCGGCCTGAAGGACACAGGCTCCCAGCAAGGAAATTGTGCATTTTAATAGGTATGATAGATGCGCTTCCCCCAGCTGAACCGGTTATTATTGGATGCTTGAAGTATTTGGCAACCACCACTGCCCCTTCTATCGGTTGTTTAGCCTCTGCATCTATCACTTTACCTTTAAATTCTGGCTTGTGACAAATAAGCCAACTCGCAAGACATGGGGCAGCAAACACGATTGTCAAGCCTCCCCCCCTAAAGGGCGGGGCTTCTGCCCTGCGGCAGCACTGCGTGTCCGGGGAGCGAGCCGGTCAAGAGTGCGATGGAGCAAGTACTATGTGCAGCTTTTTCATTAGCCTCAAAAGAGGGTCTGTGGAAAGTCCCACAGTGCATTCAACATAGCACAACCTATGGTGTCTGGTTCCTGAAATCGAAAACGAGAGGTAACTTGCCGATATGAATACCCACCAACCTGGCGACTTCGTTAAAGGTTTCTAACCAAAATAATAAGATTCGTCAACCAGTACGAAAAAATTGTAGCAAAACGATTGTGCTTTAATAACAGCGTGTTGGGAGCAAGAAAACGGCAAGGCCACAGGTTCTCTTTTGGGTGCCTGTAGAATGGAAGTAGGAAGAACCTATGGCCTTATATACGCAGATGGAAACCTGAAATCAGGGTTGTTTTCTATGTCCTGGCGTCCTTGCTTGGTGTTCGACAGAATAAAAAAGCCCCCGGTGAGGGCATCAACCAGGGGGTTGGTGAAAAAGAGGTCATGACGAAAGTATCGGAAGCCGTCATGCCTTACTCATTGATATCTGAAAGCTTTGAGAAATTTAAAAGGCCGAAAGTGGAAAGCCCCGAAACGAATCAAGCCGGGGGAGCGACCGAGGCTCA
>CP070769.1:1501766-1507301 GCA_020347085.1 Desulfobacterales bacterium | reverse complement strand
GAATACCCAACAAGCCGCAAAGCGCGTTATTGAACTGATAGAAAAGCACAAACTGATTTAACTCCCTTCGGCGCACCAGGCGCCGCACAGTCCATAACATATACCGTGAGACAAACTCTCAAAGGCTGCCGTGCTTTTTTTTGGCCTTCAGCGCTCTAGAGCAGTTCTCAAAGATATGTTCCGTTTCAGATTAGGATGTTACCCCTCCGATCAAGCCCTTTTGACCGGTAGGGCAAAGACGGAGAGGAAGACACATCACGACTATGGCAAAAAAAGCCTCATTCCCTATCGCTGACGCGCTCCTTGCCTGGTACGCTCGTCATCAGCGCGACTTACCGTGGCGAAAAACCCGTGATCCTTATTGTATCTGGATCTCCGAGGTCATGCTTCAGCAGACCCAGATGGAGACAGTTATCTCTTACTACCACCGGTTTTTGTCACGATTCCCCACTGTGCAGTCATTAGCTGCAGCACCTTTAGACGACGTGCTCAAAGCATGGGAAAATATGGGATACTATGCCAGAGCGCGTAATTTGCATATAGCAGCAAAAGAGGTCATGGAGCGATTGGGGGGCAAGATCCCGAACGCGTGGGACGGACTCATCCAGCTGCCGGGGATCGGGAGCTACACAGCGGGTGCTATCCTCAGCATAGCGTTCGGACAACGAGCGCCAGCCATTGACGCTAATGTGCGACGGGTGCTAAGCAGGCTCTTTGGTATCGACCAACCCCTTGAGCGAAGCCGAACAGTGCGGCAACTCGTCGAACTGGCCAGAAGTCTCGTCCCGATTGAAGGTGCTGGGCGCTTCAACCAAGCACTCATGGACCTGGGGTCAGATATCTGCACACCTCGGAAACCAGACTGTACCCATTGCCCGATCCGAGGACGCTGCTGGGCCTATCAGCACCGATTGCAGTATGTCTTACCAGTGAGTAGAAAGCGCAGTCCGATCCCACACCAGCATGTAACGGCAGGAGTTATTCAAGACAAGCGCGGACAAGTGCTCATCGTCCGCCGGCCCAACCATGGCTTGCTGGGAGGGCTGTGGAAGTTTCCCGGCGGTGCCCAGCAGCCAGATGAAACCCTGGAAAGGTGCCTGCGAAGGAAGATTCGAGAGGAGGTGGGAATCCGGATTCGAATCCGAAAATCGATTACGTCCGTAAATCATGCGTATACCCACCTTCGCATCACACTCCATGCCTTCCAATGTGCGTACCAATCGGGCAAGCCGCAAGCCCATGGCTGTTCAGACTGGCGTTGGACAAGACTCGAACGACTAAACGACGTGGCCTTTTCAAGGGCGGATCGGAAAATTATCGAAGCATTAACTTCGAAGGTTGAACAGGTGGCAGCATAACTATTCGGTCATCGCGTTTTTGCTTGGCGCCATGTCATAAGGGACAAGGAGGTAGCCATGAAGGTCCTTATCACCGGCGGTCTTGGCTTTGTTGGCACGCAGCTATCTGTCCGTCTCCTGGAAAAAGGACATCAAGTCACCGTTGTTGACCACAGCCCTGAACCCCGCGACGACACGCCAGAGGAAGCCATTTATGTGTCTGGGGATACCGCAGTCCAGGGGGCATGGCAGGAGGAAATTGCAGACCAAGATGCAGTGATCAATCTGGCCGGAGCCTCGATCTTTACACGATGGAATGATGAGATCAAGAAGCTGATTTATGACAGCCGGATTCTGACGACCCGCAATGTGGTCGAAGCCATGCCCAAAAAAACAGTGAAGTTGCTCTGCAGTACATCGGCGGTTGGATACTATGGTTTCCGGGGCGATGAAGAACTGACAGAAGAGGATGCCCCAGGAGACGATTTTCTGGCCAGTCTTGCCGTCGACTGGGAAAACGAAGCCCGTAAGGCAGAGGACAAGGGCGTTCGAGTGGCTATCACACGATTCGGCATTGTCCTGGGTAAAACCGGGGGGGCCCTGGGACAAATGATTCCTGCTTTTAAGAAGTTTGTGGGAGGACCGCTGGGCAGTGGCAACCAATGGTTTTCCTGGATTCACATGGAAGACTTGTTAAATGCATTCATATTTGTCCTTGATAATGAGGACATTAAGGGCCCCGTTAATTTCTGCTCACCAAACCCTGTTCGCAACCGGGATTTAGCCAAGGCATTGGGAAGGGTCCTGCGAAGGCCATCCTTTTTGACGACGCCTGGCTTTATGCTGAGACTTGTGCTCGGAGAGTTTGGATTGGTGCTCCTCGAAGGTCAAAGAGTTGTCCCTGCCAAGCTCGCGAAGCACGGATACGCGTTTCGCTATCCGGATATCACGGCAGCCCTGGAACAGGTTGTAAAGGAAGACTGATCTCTGCTCCTGAGACGCAATCCGTTCATCAAGGTGCCATCCCTTTCTTTGGTTACTGCCTTGCAAGGAGGAAAAGATGCTCGACAAGATGAAGGCATTAATGAAACAGAAGGACATCTGCGTTTTGGCTACGGTCTCCGGCAGCAAACCTCACTGCTCCCTTATGGCCTACGTCACAGATGATGAATGTCGGGAGATTTACATGGTTACAGACAAAGTGACAAAAAAGTACAGCAATCTCATGAAAAACCCCGCAACCAGCCTCCTGATCGACACCCGGGATGAGCACACCGGCCCGACACGGTTAAAAGGAAGGGCCCTTACGGTTACTGGTGTGTTTCAGGAGGTCAAGGATCAAACAAAAAAAGACGTGATTCGTGATAAACTCCTGGACAGACACCCACACCTGAGAGCGTTTGCCTCCCAGCCTGATGTTGAAGTCATCTCAATTAAAGTGGAGTCCCTTCTATTATTGGAGGGACTGACAGATTCCTACTTTGAGCAAGTAGCGTAAAATGTGACCTGGCTCTCCCTCCCTCACAAAATCCTCACCTTTAACCTGTCACAACCAAACGTCCAAAGGCCTGCAACATAGGGCAAGGAAGTCCCCGGGAACCAGAATTCTATGCTGAAATCCCCACAGGGCCTTTACTTTCGGTCAATAGGCCATATCTTATTCATTAAAAAATCCTGTGCTTACCGCGCCATGTGCTGACGGGTTAAGAGGCACTTTTTGCCATGAGAATTTGGGACATTCCTCCAGAAAAGTTGTGTCGCCATCACCTTTTGGGTGAACACTACGAGCTGCACGCTTTATGGGCCATATTGACACGGGGCAAGAAGGGATATTCCAAGCACCCGGAAACCATGAGGAATTAAGCGAGCTTGAGCGGATGGGGGTAGTCATTGAATATTTCTTCCGCTCTGGGGCCTACAAGAACCTGGAGACTTACTCAGCCCGCGGATGGCCGCGTCCGGTTACGGACCGCTATTATCCTGAAATGACGACTGCCGATCCGGTTTACGCTGTGTGGGGGCAGAGGAAATAGAGGGGAGACTGAGACCCATTCATGAGATGGGTTCTTATTTGACCAGTGTTTTTATGCTATCGCTGCACTGGCCATATACACAATCTGCCAGGGCATTCAATCGTTTTTGGACCATACTCGGTCCGGGGAGACTCGGTGGTGGGTTGAGTTTGAACTGCTCCATCCGGATTGGCCTGAAGGAGAGGCTGGTTTCTACGGAAGCCATTTCCTCGGGGGTGAAGTTATCGCTCAACCAATGTTTCTTTTCCATGAATTCAACATCCATGTCTTTCAAGAATCTCAAAAGGATGAGCAAGTCGTAGTCGTTTTCGAACTTCTTCAAGTTATGGTTTACGGCTTTGCATTCTTCCTGAAGATCCTCATAGGCCTCTTTATATTGACTATTCCACTTGAAAAGCCCGCGATAAGATTCTACTAGGAGCTTTTTGAATCTTGCTCGGTAAGTAAGGCCACGGAGTTTGGTCCAGCCGATATTTTCGCGGTCATCGGGATCCTTGCCAAACCGCTCACCAAAAGGAGCCTCCTTCAGTCCAAGTACCTGCCTGAATTCATCCATGAATTGCGGTTTCATGAGTGAATTACAGATGCGGGCAAAGCACTTGGAGCACTCCCCCTCCAATTCAGCTGTCTGTTCCGCCAGTTCATTCACGTACTTAACCTGCTCTGCGATCAACCGTCGATCATGGAGGTAGTTCTCAATGACTTCTTCTTTGACCTCTTGGGTCAATGCACCAATGATGTCATCTTGCATGGCTTTTCCTTAACGTCTCCGGCTGTCTGTCATCCTATACCACCTTGCACGGGATGAGTAAACCACTACCCGCAAGGCGGGTCGTTTTATTGAGCGGTCAAGGGCGTGAAACAAAAAAAGCACGTCAGCGCCTTTGATCTAAGTCTGTGTGCAGACAACTGCAACGTCGCGGATGGACTTTTTGCGAAGCCGTTAGAACTTGATCTGCAAAACGGCCTGCACTTTGTGGTCGTCTCCGAGCCTGTTGTTTGCCACAGGGACTTTTCCTTTTTTGCCTGCATCACTCCCATAGTCCGTTGTTTCGTAAGCCAGTAAGAACAAGTTGCCTTTGTAAATATCATAGGCAAGACCCCCGACGTACAGGTCATAGTCAGCCTGATTGCCGATCTTTTCATCGGTGTCTTGATCAAAGTGATCGTATCGTGCAAACAAGGAAAGCTTTCCATCAAGCACAGAAAGCTTCAGATTCCCAAAGAAGGAATAACCCGCAGTCTCCAGGGCGTCGCCGGATGCATCCACCCAAGTCCCTTTTGCATTGCCTTGGGTTGTGAGGTACTGGCCAGTGACGGTCACCCATGGATTCTCGTAGCTCAGCATGCCTAGATTCACCGCGTAGTCCGGCCACTCCCCGGCAGGATTATCCTCGTCATTCCCCTCGCCGTATAGGCCAAAATAGCTTAACTGAAGGCCAGGTATGACATCTGGCAGGGGTCGCAAACTAAGCCGTCCCTCAAGCACCTTATTATTGTTTTTTTCGCTTTCGTGGTAACCTGGCCCGTTATAGATGCCGACGTGCCAGCTTCCGTAACGCCCATTGTAGTAGTGGTTTCCTGTTTTCTCTTCTGCATCCTCCAACTGGCCACCAAGGTAACCACGCAGACTCACGCCGGCATCAGCGGAATTAAACACTCCGGCTCGCTCGATGGCCATGGTGCCCTGGCACCGATACGGGTTAATGTGCTCCTCCAAGTCTAACCAAGGGATATGCCCCAAACCGATCTCAGACTTCATGTCGGTAAACAGCCCGGCATCAGGGGGCCTTAATTCAGCATAAAGGTATTTGAGGCGCATCTTGTAATCCCCTGTGTCGTCCTGGTGGGTGTCGATCGTGATTCGCGTGTGAAACCATGGAAGAAGCCCCTTTTTCACCGTCAGGTAACCCCGGGTGACTCTGAATTCGTTGTAACTGGACGACGCGTCACCAGATACAGGCTCCTGGCCGTTTGAGTAATCTAAGTACCAAAGCGCCCCCACTTTCACGCCCTTCAAGCCTTTGGGCAGTTCAAATTCCTTGTCTTGTTTCTTGATTTCGGCGGCCTCCTCCTCAGTAAGGACGCCTTTCCTCTCCAGAATGTCCGTCAGGTCCCCGGCCATAGCACTAATGCTTAGGCAGAGTAAAAAACCAAAAACGACT
>CP070769.1:1497880-1501666 GCA_020347085.1 Desulfobacterales bacterium | reverse complement strand
TCGAACCGCTCGTGTTTCCTTCGGTCACCCCACTCTTTTCTGTTCGTCATGGCACCAACTCCTCCCGAGATTTGTGGTGCGGAATGCCAGGCCTACCCATGAAGACTATCTTATCTTGTTGGGGGCCAAATAAGGCGAGTTTTTTCCCTCCTTGTTGATTTGACGTTCTATCTATATATCGTGTATCTATTATTTATAACCACAAGATAAAGTACATGTCAAGAAAAAAGCCTCTGACGCAGTCTCTCTGACGCGTCCGGGGCTTTCCTTTTCTCGGTGAGCGGAGGTTAGTGAGGTGCGGAATATTTCTGTTGTGAGGCGATCCTACATATTTTGCGGACTCATTGACTGCAGATCGAGTCTTATGTTGTACGCGCGGGCATCAGGGTCCCATTTAATGGTGAAACCGAGTCTTCGAGCAAGCGATAGCACTTGCGTGTTTTCTGCCAGGACCATGCCGAAGAGCGATTCGATTCCACGTTCTTTGGCTATGGAGAGGCCATGTTCAAAAAGCTTTGCACCGACACCTTTTCCTTGCCAGGGATCTCCCACCACGATAGCCAGCTCCCCATCATTGCCTTCAGGATTGCACATCAGTCTGAACACACCCAAGATTTTTTCGTCTGCTGCGCTTTTTTGAGTTGCAGCCAAAACCACGTGCCGATCATGATCAATTTGCGTGAACTTGGCCAGCATTTCCTCCGAAGGGGCCTTTACGGGCATAAGAAATCGAAAATAAATGCTTCTTGGCGACAACGCATGAAACAACACTGACAGACGTGGCGCATCCTCGGCCCTGATCGGTCGAATAAGAATGTTGAGCCCGGTCTTGGTAGTTGTGTGTATCTCGTATTGTTCGGGGTAGTTTTTGACCCCCATTGGAGGTGCATTACTCCGTGGACTTTGGGGCATAATGCCTCTCTTGATGTTTCACGTTTTCGGTCTGGGCGAGCCGGAAGAGGCTGTCCTTGTCGACACGGAACCCTTTCTATTGCTCGCCTTGCCCGTATTCCGATCGACTTATGTTCAACCCACTATGATCTCATCAAGGGATCGTTTAGGAACGTGGTGCACACCTTGGTCATCGCGCCAGTACTTGATATCCCCGTCAGGCTCCACGGTCTCAATGACCACCCTCTCTTTTGGCTTTCCAAGTGCAATCACGAGCAGAATATCAAGGTGCACCGGGATTGTGAGGGCCTCGCGGAGTTCTTTGCGTCTGACCGATCCTATCATGCATCCTCCGAGACCCTTTTCGGCAGCACCAAGCAGGATGGTCTGCCCGACGATGCCATGATCACAGCCAAACGACTTGACCACCGTGGTATCGCCCAGCACGATGATATAAGCAGCCGGTCTTTCGCCTTCTGACGGCCCTGGCCACTCTTTCAAATAGCCTGCCCAACTTACATGTTCGAATATCGCGGCATTTCTTTGAGGTTCACAGGAGAGGACATATTTCAGAGGCTGGAGATTGGCGGCTGAAGCACAATAGCGTGTGAGTTCAACAAGTTCTTTCAAGGTTTCAATTACTATGGAGACTTCTTGGTGAAACCTGCGATAACTTCTATTGTTTCGCACCAGATCAATGAGCATCTCGACTTCCTTTAGTCCTGATTTGACTTTGTTAGGCCCAATATGCGCAACATTCCGGGAGGGGTCTTACGTGACTTCGAATCGGTGCCGCGGCCTACGATACAATGATGATCTGATGGTCTCTGATTTTCAGCCACTCAATGTTTTTCTTATGTTCGTCACGGTACTTTTTGTTCGCCTCTTGAATGTGTGCCATCTCAAACTCGTTCTTACATTCAGGGCAAACGTATCTGAAGCTGGAGGTTATTTTCATGTCGCACTCGCATTTATCACAACTTACTTTCATGTCACGCCTCCTGGTGTATGGTCTTGGAGAACTCATACAACGGTTGATTTTCTTAGCATCTTTGGGATATGTTGTCAAAGTACGGCCCGCACCGAGATATGCTTAAGATAGCGTCTCGCACCACGAAGGGGGTGTTGGTAAGCATGGACAGGAAACCTTCCAAGCCCTCAGCCCTCTATAGGCCTTTTAAAAACCTCAAGGCGCTTCTTGAAAAGAAGACTTTTCAGCTATCTTCTCGTCGTAAGGTAGGGGGGTCTGCAAAGGCCGATAATGATAAGATACTGAGTCCCGAGGCGGAACAACAACTCTTTGAGGGCGCCATGGTTGACGTTGAGCCCATTTCACGGGAGATTGGTTCAACCGATAAAAGCCAAGTCAGTCCCGCCAGGGTCTCTGAACAGGACCCTGAAGCTGAGGCGCTGGCCCAGCTGGAGGACCTGGTGAGAGGTGGAGATGGGTTCATTATTTCCGACACGCCAGAGTATATGGAGGGTATTGGATATGGCGTCAATCCTGACGTGGCCAGGCGTTTGCATCAGGGTGATTTCTCAATCCAGGCCCACATTGACCTTCACGGGCTTGGGGTTGGGGATGCCAAGGAGGCGTTTGAACGGTTTCTCAAGGAGGCCTTGCTATCCGGAAAAGCTGCTGTGTTGGTCGTACACGGCCGCGGCCTTTCGTCACGCGAAGAGCCCGTGCTCAAGACCAATGTGAAAGAATGGCTCACATCAGGCCCCTGGCGTAAATGGGTCATAGCGTTCACCAGTGCCAGGGCCTGTGACGGGGGCACCGGGGCCACTTATGTCCTGTTGCGACAGCGCCCCGCCACAAAACGCTACCGACGACAATACCGTAAGAGGCCCGTGGCTACGAACAGTCAATAAGCCCCCAAAAGTACCCATGTGAAAATCACTGCCCCTCCAAGAAAGCCCCCCGTTTTTCCCAAAAACACCACATATAGTGTCCTAGACTAATGAATAGTAGAATATTTAGTTGACATGATGAGGGGAATAAGATATCTAATAGCGGAAATGTCGATGATGCACAGGAGGGTGAAGTATGCTCAACATCCTGCTTGTTGACGACGAGAGTGCCGTTTTAGACGTACTCGAACAAATACTAACCCGGCTCGGGCACCATGTAGAAGCTGCGCCCGACGGCGAAGAGGGCCTTCTCATGTTTGATAGCCGCACCTATGATCTGGTGATCACCGACATCCTCATGCCTGGCATTGACGGGCAGGGTGTGGCCCAGCACATTCGAGGGTCTCAGAGAGGCTACACCCCAATCATAGGTATTTCTGGAACCCCTTGGCTTCTTGAAGGCGACACGTTTGATTCCGTTATCTCCAAACCCTTTACCATACAAGCTCTCACAAATGCTATTGATGATGCCATTGGAGGCCCATTAAGCCCCGGTATACTTCAAAGCCATCCAGTTTTATCTATGGGATGAGGGGAGAAACCGCCTCTCCAACCCATGGTGTTCACCCATGGCATAACAGCAGCCCTTTCCTTTTGGGACGGGAACATTTCACGACGCCTCACTGAATCTGAAAACTGAAATCGAAGAAAGTAAGACCGGTTTTGTTTGAAGCTCCCTGCAGCTATCCGCGGAGTTGACGCTCGGTTGTGCAGTTCAGAAGCCGCATTAAGCTACCATGTCTGGCTTTCAGGAGCCAGGCTTTTAGGCCCGAAAATCCTGGTTTTGTTTGATTATTTGTACTATGGTTCAAAAATAGGTGGTGTCTGTTAGTAGTTCTCAGCAGTCCATTGCGAAACTGCAAGACTGGTGTTGGCGATGGAGACCTGGCAAAAGAGATATCCGGCCAAACAATTCTGTATCATATGCCTACATTAGATCCATGTTCGGCAGAAACATTGACCGCCAGCGTTTCCGATTAC
>CP070769.1:1492762-1497780 GCA_020347085.1 Desulfobacterales bacterium | reverse complement strand
GACACAAAAAATATGATGAGTATTGTAAGAAACAGCCGAACGACCTTCAGAAAAGGCATTGTAATACTGCCGAAAAAGAAGTCGGGGTCTGCAGTAAATCTAAGAAACCTGAATATCCTAGCTACCCTAACTATTCTGATCCCCTTTATAAAACCCAGATCAAGGGTTACGCCAAACACCGGCAGGAACAGCAGAGAAAGGGTTGGTAATATTGCGACAAGATCAATCATGCTGTAAACTTCCACCAACTGCTTAAGCCTGCTTCTTGCGCCGTACAACCTTGCTGCATACTCAACTATGAAGAAGAAAACGATAATGACTTCTGTTTTCCACAGCAAGTGAGTAGTTGCCTCAGAAATTGGATATGTTTCAATCACAAGAATGGCGCAGATAATTAGGTTCAAAAGGATGATGGAGACGTCAATTAGCTTACCGAGGGCAGTCTTGCAGTCGATGAGGTAAAACTGGAGAATCTCGCGGAAGCTTTGCGGCGCTTCTCTCTTTTCTTCATGAGTTTCTTCTCTTGGCATCGTTCAAATGAACTGTAATGACTTCTTTATGGAAGAAATGAAGCTCCCTGCGGCAAGACTTTGGCAACACCAGTCGACGAGTTCAGGTCGACTCGCTCAATCGCGTCGGTCCAGCGAATGCGCTTGCTGTCAGTGATGGAGGTTATTCTTCTTGTGGTTCAGCCCACATGATCTCGTTTTTGTTAATAATGACAACCTTTCCCGTACCACCTCTGTGTTCTGCATCGGCCAGCACAATATACTGGTCTTGAGACAGTCTTAAGGGGTCAGATACTCTCGCATACTCTCCTATATTCAATTTCCCATTTATGATGGTTCCGTCTTTTATCTTAACCGTGACGTTCCGATAATTTCTCACCCAATGATCCCCATTTGGTTCCATAAAAAACCTCCTCTCTCATCACTCTGGCTGCCGCTTCTCACCGATAAATGGAGATATAACACTGAGACCTTTGCATAACCCCTTGGAACGCCCGGGGCGTGAGGATCTTTTATAATCAATATTCGACGACATCTTCCAGATGGGATATGGATGTCATGACGTCGATTCTTATCTTTGTGGAAAACCTGTTCTTCTTTATTCCAAACTTTCTGGCCGACAGTATATACTTCTCTTTGCTGGCACCTCCCCCGTCTACATGGCGCACGTCCACATCCTTGAGCGTGATGAAGCTGTTTCCAATCCAGGAAAGCGTTCCAATGTAAATGAAGGGCGTGGCGGTATCCACAACCACAGGTTTGTTGAGATACTCTTTTAACTCATCCTTATCCATGTTTTCCCGTATTCTACCGACATATTTCCATTTGCTACTTTCTCATATGAGTGCGTTCGAGCGTTTTTGGCTCTAACGACCCTTTGATCCGACGTTTTTCCCCTCCCTTTCTTAAGCTCAGTAGAACCGCAGGTAAGGTTTTAAATAATATTTAATGCTGCTTCCAACATCAAGGGCTGATTCCGTGAGTCTATCTGCCTATATACGGTATGCCATAGCCGCCCTGGCGCAGCATCTCAAGCTCCTCCTCAGTAGCCTCAAGAATTTCGTACCCATACCCATAGGCTTCCACGGGTCCGATTGCACCGCCGTTCGGTCCATCAATGACCAACATGGGTGAACCGCCGGGCGATACGGAAGAATCGGTAGTGACGTGGGCGGTTCCCTCCCACTCTCTGAGGGCCGGTGCCTTGGATCTGAGCTTCATTGTTTTTCCTCCCAAACCAAGAGGGCGGAAAATGACATCACATTCCCAGCCCTCACTTTATCAAAGTCTGCCATACACGATCAAATGGCGATCGGATACCATTTCGGCGGATAAATTTCCAAGCTTTGCCCGCACTAATTGTTGTTCGACTTCGTCTATACGATAGCTCGCGCATAAAGAATGGAAAAAATCTTCTTTTAGCACGGTCGGCTCATTACTTGCGTATTGCTCCACTAATTGAGTTGCTTCATGTTCACTTTGGGGCCGGAACAAATCCATGACAAATATTACTGCTTTTGCGGCAGCATAAAATTTAATGCCGTTCCATAGTACCATTGGATCGTTTAGATGGTGTAACAGACTATTTGAGATGATGACATCATAAGATGATCTTGGGGGGGTAGCTTCGGGAAGGCGCTCGCAAAACAGATTTATGCGAGACTCCAGCCCTTCATTAGCGATTGCTTCACGGCCATGCCTGAGCATGTTCTCAGCACCGTCGATTCCGTGGATCAGGCAGTTCGGATAAGCGCGTGCAAATCGGATTGTAACATCGGCCGGGCCACAGCCCAGGTCCAGAACATAGCTATCAACCTTTTCTTCTGGAAACCTGTTCTTAAACAATTCAACAAACTGATTATGGGGCTCTTCAAAATCGGCCCGTGCATAGGCCAAAGCCTGCTCGGGATCATTCATCAACTCTGGTTCTGGGATGCGTTTCATAATAAAAAAAAAGAATCTTCAAAACTAAAATACATCTTGCGTTATTTTAGCTTTTTACTGATTTCTTCCCAGTCTCTAACCCACTCTACGTCGTCTAGTTGCCCGAAGCTGAATGAAAGCGGCTTATATTTCCTTGAAGATTCTATCACCTTTGGGGCCCCAATGACGGCTTTAACCTTCAGACCGTCTTCAACGATTTCCTCAAATATTGCCCCCCGTCTCCACGGAATTACCGGTGACTCTACGAATTTGTTTTTTTCTAGCCACGTTTTAATAGCCTTTACACTTACAATACTTGTTTTAAGGAAGACAACGGGAAATCGCTCGTAGATCTCCTTTATTGCCTCTTGGCTTCCCTCTCTTGGCTTCCTTGAAATTAAACCTTTCAATAGGCCTCCCTCGACATCGATAAAGACAATGTACGATCCTCTTTTTAGACAAAGAAGCAATCCAGTGCTTGTCCCCCCAGCCGAATTCGCACCCACTTGATGCAGTCCTGTTTCTGCGGGAGTAAATGGCTTGAACGCAACACCGTCTCCACCTGACAGAGTTTTTCCAATAGACTTCCCGTCAACAAAGAACTCTACAAGCTCACCGCCTTTGCTAAAGACCCTTCCTTTTGTCTCAGCTCTGAGCATGACCTCCTGGCCTTTTACCACAACCGCATCATCCACGCTCACACGTGAAAATGCAACCCTCTGAGACATAAAGAATATAACAGAAAACAGAATAAAACTTCTGAAAGTTGTCATAAATTTTCCTTTGACTGGCCCGCTCCCCGCACACGCAGTGCTCCGCAAAGCAGGACCCCTGCTCTGTAGGGCGGCGAAGCGTCACGGTGCCTCCAATCTTTACACTTGTTAATGGTGCACCTCCCCACTGCATCGTTGAAGTGTCTCGACAACTTTATTTATCAACTCTGACGATGAGCGAATATTCATTTGTGCTTTGTCAATTAACTGCATGGCTATGGCATTTGATATCTGTGTATGCATTTCCTTTATAGTGTGTAGGTATTCATCCGATTGGCTTTTCATTTTCTCAACACCGTATTTTTGCAGGTAGCAGTAATAGGATAGCTTACCTTTTTCTACATGTGACAATCCATCCGTTATATTTTCCATATACTCACATATTGCTTCTGTGCCCCCAATGGCTACACAGGAACGCTTGATCACGTGAGATTGAATGGATTCGTGAGCGCTCATGGAAGTAGATATTCTCTCTAACTCCTCTCTGAGCCTAGATAGATTTATCCTAACGTTTCTGAATTTGGTCTTAAGATATAGAACTTGTAGTTTGTCGACACCAGCTTGGGCGCCCTTTGCTTCTTTTCGTGAAGATGCCGAATCAGGCATCAGCATCAGAACTAAGAGTAACAACGCAACGATTGTCTTCTTCATAGTCCTTCTCCTCTTTTGTTGGTGTCTTCAAACCTTAGCAGTCCGTATCCCCTCTTATCTCAGTCGGAAAAGACCAATTTCCCTTCCCCATACACAGCAACCGGGTAATTCGTCAGGTCGAAAGGGTCCCCATTCCAGCAAATGAACGATGCCCACTTTCCTTTTTCAAGGGTTCCGAGCATTTTGTTGATCCCAAGGATCTCTGCGTTCCCGCGAGACACAATTTCAATGGCCTGTTGTTTGGAAAGGCCTGAACGGGTAAACCACCGGGTCTGAACAAAGAGCTGCCGCGCCGGGACCACTGGATGGTCTGTCATAAGCCCAAATACAATATTGGACTCTATAAGGTACCGGATGTTTCGCCAATTCTTGTGTTTCAACTCAACCTTGTACGGGAAAGCATCGACTGGTCCATAGGTAACGGAAATATTGCGCCTTTTTAGTTCACCGAAGATTTCGGGCTGATCCACGTCCATAGCGTGTTCCACCGAGACTCTGATATTGTGGTCGTCCACAAGGCGAAGCAGTACTGCGATGTCGTCAGTTTTGTGGACGTGAACACGCAGGGTAATCTTTCCAGCCAGTATGTCCCGCAACACGCTCTCCTCTGCGGAAAAAGTGACTTCCTCTTTCTTCTTGCCTTTGGACTTGCGGTGCTTTTCCATTTTCTGTAATACCTCATCAAACCTCTTTCTCAGCACCGCTACCGCGCCCATGCGTGTGGACGGGCGTGTTCCTTTCCAGCTGTGCTTCGACATTGGATTATATCCAAAGGCGGCCTTCACGCCTGCACGGGTAATCAAAGCCTCGGTGCTGTTTTTGGCATAGTTACGAATCACGGCTGAAAGCCCCCCGATGATGTTCGCGCTGCCAGGAACGACACATGAGTACAAAACCCCCACCTCGACAGCGTCACGAAAAGCCGGATCGTCCATCTGCACCGAATCGAGTGCATCGGAAAGGGCAAGGATTGAGTCCAGCCGATCATTGGCTTCCGCTTCATCCTGGGGCTCGCCCGCACGAACCATGCCGATATGGCTATGGGGATCAATAAAGGCTGGTGTCAGGACCGGGAATTTTCCAATCAGTTTACCCTTCTTTGTCTTCGATATATTGTCTATCCCCTTTTTGTTAAAAACAAGGTAGGCATCCTGTACTATTG
>CP070769.1:1488621-1492662 GCA_020347085.1 Desulfobacterales bacterium | reverse complement strand
GAAAAAGCATTTCATTCTAATCTCGGTCCCTTTCATATTTTTAGGGATTACTACTTGCACGGAGAGTCGTCAAGTAATCATATCGGACCGCAAATGTGTGCCGCCAAGTCGTGCGGAGCTAGTTCATCGGGAAACGGCTGTGCATTCCTTTATCTCAAACGTCGCTTTGAAACAAATCCTATCCTTTTTCTAGAACCTCCCTTATTTTTTCAGAAAGCTTTATCATCGTAAAAGGCTTCTGAATAAAACCGTCACAGCCTTTTTCTAAGATCTCGGTTGCCTGGCCATCTATGCTGTAGCCGCTTGAAAGAAGAGCCTTCACCTTGGGGTTCTCCTCTTTGATTCTGTCATAGGTTTCGCTACCGCCGATGCCCGGCATGATCATGTCAAGAATAACCAGATCAATCTCATCCTTGCGATTCTTGTAAACCTCCACTGCTTCTTTTCCGCTTCTTGCCACTAAAACCGAGTAGCCCATTGCTTCAAGCATCTCCTCGCCGACATCGAGGATTTCTTTCTCATCATCCACCAAAAGAATCGTCTCCCTCCCCTTCACCATCTCCTCGGCAAACCTCTCTTCTTTTGATGTAACTTCGTTTCTTGAGGCTGGCAGGTAGATGTTGAAGGTGCTCCCCTTACCCTTCTCACTATACACATTGATGATGCCACCATGGTTCTTGATAATCCCGTAAGCAGAGGAAAGCCCTAGGCCTGTTCCACGGGCCATCTCCTTGGTGGTAAAGAACGGGTCAAATATCCTTTGCTGCGTAGCCTTATCCATACCTATGCCAGTATCGGTGACAGAGATCTTCACATAAGTGCCAGCTTTCACACCAAACGGCACAGTGTACTTTTCGTCAAGCACAACATTACTCGTTTTAATAGAGAGATCTCCCCCGTGAAGCATGGCCTGCCAGGCATTTACATACAGGTTTAACAACACCTGCTCAATCTGAGCTTGATCTACTTCGACAGGCCAGATGGCCTGTTCGTATTTCTTGTGGATCTGTATTTCTTTCTTGGTGCGGCTAAACATCTCACAACTCTTCTCGATAAGCTCGTTTACATCAGTCGGTTTGACCTCGTACTTGCCACCTCTGGCAAAACCTAAGAGTTGTCTTGTAAGATCTGCCCCCCGATGAACCATATCCTCTATTCCGGCTATATGCCCAAAATGGGGATGGTCAGATTCAGTATGAAGCAGCATCAAAGATGTATGTCCCTGGATGCCCATTAGGACATTATTAAAATCGTGGGCAATGCCGCCAGCCAGGGTGCCTATTGCCTCCATCCTTTGGGCATGTTGCAGTTGGGCTTCAAGTTGCTTCGACCCGGTGACATTCTTGAGGGTATGGACATAACTGGTCAGTCTCCCTTCACGGTCCAGTATGGGAAAGGTTGAGCATAAGAAGGCTCCACCGAGGTTGGGTTCGGTCATCTCTGTGGTATGGGCCCCTGATGCTTTCTTAGTAAGCGCCAAAGGACATCCCGGTATGGGCCGACTGCGCCCGTGTATTGCTTCATAACACTTCCTGCCTACTAAACTTTCTTTGGTCGTGTTCAAGGCCTCTGCCGCAGCCTTGTTTACTCGAATAATCTGATGCTCGTTGTCCAGAAGCATAACCAAATCGGTCATGGCGTCAAATGTATTCTCCCAGTCCTCTTTGGCTCGAAATAGTGCCTGCTCGGCCCGCCTGCGCTCGGTAATATCCACAATGTTTCCCATTATGGCGGACCTTCCTGCATATTCGATGCGGGATGCCATCATTTCGCACCAGATGACCTTTCCATCCTTTTTAAGTCTCCGGACCTCATACCGCTCAGGAGCCTTTTCTCCTTCAAGTCTTCTTGATAATACTTCTCTTAAGGCCTCCCTTTCATCAGGATGGATTAATGTCAACGGGTCCTGTCCCAGCAATTCGCCTGGTTGGTAACCATGAATATCTGCAAATCTATCGTTCACGAACACATACCTTCCGTCTTGATGGATGAAGATGCCGGTTAGGGAGTTCTCAACCAAGGTGCTGTACTTTTCTTCCGATTCCTGAAGCGCTTTCTCTGCTTGCTTCCGTTCAGCAATGTCCTTGAAATCTTCTACAATGCCAATAAGTTCTCCACCAGCCCCCCGAAAGGGCGTGGCGGTCACGATACAAGGGACAGTACTTCGGTCATTGCGTTCCTTTTGTGCATCATATTCAACCCGCTCTTCACCGCCAAGAATTCTGGTTACCGGACAACCAGATGTATGACACACGTGGCCGCGAAACACCTCGTAACACTTCTTCCCTATTGCTTCGTTCTTCCTCAAACCCGACAGCCTCGAAAAGGTCCGATTAACTCGAAGCACGTTGAAGTCTTTATCAATCACGCGCATCCCATCTGCCGCGGTCTCGAATATCTGATTCAGCTCTGCATGGGCTCCCCTGGCTGCCTCCTCGGCCCGCCTGCGTTGGATGATAGTGAACTGGGCATACATGCCAAACCCAATGAACATGACTACGACAACAATACGCATCCAGGCTTCATGGGATGGAGGGCTGGATATCTGCTGGATAAACCCAGGTTCTTGAAATATGAAGACATGTATGGCAGATTCAACAATCCAAAAAAACACAGCGAGCCCTATGCCCATCCATGCCAATCTTTCGGTTATCATCACGGGATTTGAAGTTTTGTCCCTCATTTTTCACCTCCTCTGCCCAACCAGAGGGGTCTCGTTAGGACCAACTTGGTAGGTTTCATAGTCGATTTTCTTCATTGCACCCAGCAGGACTCTGTCATCAAAGAATCCGGGCTGTGAACTGCAACAGCGAGCGCATTCCCTGTCCCGACTTGTCGGGACTGCAGGGAGTTTCAATATTTTGTCACTCTTGTGGCATAAAATGCAAAAATACCCTGTAAATGAAACACTCTTTTTTTTTCGGATAAAATACATAATGAAATTAACTATCTTTGTGTGGACTCATGGCGGGCTATGGGCAACGAGGTGTCGAATACAACATTTTGGGGTCTGTTTCTGTCAGTCGAAAATTAGAGTAGCTCTGAAGAATGTGCTACGATTGACCGGCATGCTCCCCCAAGGCCCGCCCGGAAGGGTGGGGTCGAGGGGAGCTATACAAAAATGTCCGTTTTCCTTACCGGGGTGCGAAGCACTGCCGTCAGGCAGAACATTCCCTGTCCCGATTTATCGGGACTGCAGGGAGCTTCAATACTCCTACTTCTACTGGAAACATCGAGGCCACAATGTGTGGACATATTAGAGAAAGAGACACGGGCATGTCTGACCCCGCCTTCTTATGGAAAATTGAAAAAAAGTGGGGTGTGTCGGCCCCAATATTCTTGTTTCGCCTCTCTTCATGACACACAGGACCTCGGTATTGGGAAGGACAAAAAGCAGCTATCTCAAGCTCTAATGCTATTGTCCCGGATAAAACAGGGTGTTCTATTCGGGCTCAAGATCTCCCGAAGGAAGCTCCACCAATTGCCAGAAAAGACTGATGGTTTTTACTGCCTCAGAAAAGTTTTCAAACCCGACCGGTTTCACGATGTAGGCGTTGACACCCAGATCATAGCCTCTGAGTCTATCCTCTTCAGCCTTTGATGTGGTGAGGATGATGACCGGCAGGTAGCGCAACTCATTGTCTTTTCTGATGTGCTCCAGCACGGCGAGGCCGTCCATCTTCGGCATATTGATGTCGAGGAGAAGGATGCCGGGTCGGGGGGCGCTTTCGGGTTCGCTATACCCTCCTCGCCGATGGAGAAAGTCCAGACACTCCTCACCGTCGTTTACAATATAGAGTGGGTTGGCAATGTTATGCTTCTTCCATGCCCGTTTGGTGGCCACAATATCGTGCTCATCGTCTTCGGCCAGAAGGACGACAAAAGGTTCTTTGCCCATATGTATTTCTCCCTAATCCTGTTAACCAAATATTTTTGTGTACACATAACTGAAATCATAAGGGTTGTCAATCGTTGCTTAGGCCATGGTGATTAAAGTACGACCCGCATAGTGGACAGCTTTATTACCCGTCAAAAGCCGTG
>CP070769.1:1485534-1488521 GCA_020347085.1 Desulfobacterales bacterium | reverse complement strand
GTGAGGAACAGGTACTGAAGAGCGGCAGGACGGTGCGTTTTGAAGAAAAAGCCACGTCTGGGGACGGGAGGGAAACTTTCTTCGACACTGTCAAGGCACCACTTCGGGATAGTGATGGGAAGATGGTAGGTCTCGTTGGTGTCAGTCGTGATATTACCCAGCGTAAGCGAGCGGAGGAGGCTGCCCTGGAGTCCGAAAGACAATATCGGCTCGTGGTGGACAACGCCAATGATGCCATTTTCATTGTGCAGGACGGCGTGGTAAAATTTTCCAATCCAAAAGTGTTAGAAATTATAGGATATTCTGCGGACTACTTGGCTTCCACTCCTTTTGCTGGTCTTATCGCACCCGTGGACAGAGACATGGTCGTGGAAAGACATAAGAAAAGGTTACGGGGCGAGAAGGTGCCGGCCACGTATTCTTTCAGAATCATAAACAAAGCCGGTGATCTGTTATGGGCACAGATCAATGCAGTACTTATTACTTGGGAGGGGAGGCCGGCTGTGCTTTGCTTTCTCAGGGACATCACGCTGCAGAAGAAGCTTGAAGCACAACTCCAATATACCCACAAGATAGAGGCTGTTGGCACATTAGCTGGTGGCATTGCCCATGACTTCAACAACCTGCTTATGGGGATTCAAGGAAACGTGTCTTTGATGCTTATGGACGTACACTCAGATCAACCCAATTATGAACGGTTAAAGAACATTGAAAAACAGGTTCAAAGTGGAGCCAGGCTGACCTCACACCTCCTCGGGTATGCCAGGAAGGGAAAATATGAGGTAAAGCCCCTTGACCTGAACCAATTAGTATACGAGACGTCTGATACCTTTGGCAGAACAAAAAAGGAGATTGCGATTCACCGCGAGCTTGCCAAAGAGTTGTTTGCCATAGAAGCGGACCCTGTGCAGATAGAGCAGGTGCTCTTGAATCTTTATGTGAATGCCGCAGATGCTATGCCAGGTGGTGGGAACCTGATCCTAAAAAGTTTAAATGTTACACACAAGGATATGAAGGGTAAGCTGTATGAACCGAAGCGAGGCAGGTATGTGCTGTTAACCGTGACCGATACAGGCACAGGTATGTATAAAAAGACCATGGAGCAGATTTTTGATCCGTTCTTTACCACCAAGGAGATGGGCCGGGGTACCGGTTTGGGCCTAGCTTCTGCTTATGGGATCATAAAGGGCCATGGCGGTTATATTGATGTCGATTCCAAGAGGGGTCATGGAACCACCTTTAGTATTTATTTGCCTGCATCAAAGGAAAAGGCCGGAAAAGCTGTTGAGAGTGCCGAGCGATTAATCACAGGAACTGGAACGGTACTACTGGTAGACGATGAGAAGATCATCCTGGACGTAGGCCGGGAATTGTTAGAAGGCATGGGTTACCGAGTACTCACGGCAACAGACGGAAAAGAGGCGATCAAGGTTTATAAGAAAAACCGGGATAACATAGACATTGTCGTTTTGGATATGGTTATGCCTGGTATGGGTGGTGGCGAGGCCTATGACCATATGAAGGAGACAAACCCGGAGATAAAAGTCCTGCTTTCAAGTGGCTACAGCATTGATGGTGAAGCGGGCAAGATTTTGGAACGTGGCTGTAATGGCTTCATTCAGAAGCCCTTCACTATGAAAGAGCTGTCTTGTGAAATAGGGAAGATTCTGACAAAGGAATAGGAACGACTTCCAATTAATTTCCAGGTTTTCGCTTGGACCTTAGCCTTCCTCTTCGGGTGGGTTTTCAGGTTCGGTCCGGATTAGCTCCACCGTCTTAACGCCATAACGATCTGCCTCAACAACATGCACGCTGAGACCTCTGTCAGTGAAGGTCTCCCCCTTCCGAGGAATCCGACCCAAACGATGAAGGACATATCCGCCCACCGTCTCGAATCCCTCTTTAGGAATTGCAAATCCAGTTTCATCGTTCAAGTCATCAATATCGGTTCTGGCGGTGATTCTAAAGTGGCCGGGCCCCATCTTCTGGATCTCCGGCGTGGCGTCTTCGTGCTCGTCAGCAAGCTCACCGAATATCTCCTCGATGATGTCTTCAAGCGTCACAATACCGATGCACGCCCCGAACTCGTTCACAACCACCGCCAGATTCTCACGTGCCCGTTGCATCTCGGGGAAGAGCTTGTCGATACCCTTCGTGTCGGGGACGAGGCGGGCCGGTCGCACGTAAGGCCGGAGGAACGTCTTCCTATGCTTGTCGTATAGCACGTCGAACACATTCACCAGACCAACAATCTGATCGACCCTTTCCCGGTAGACTGGCATTCGGGTGTATGGCTGCATACGCACCAGTGAAATCAGCTCCTCGGTACGGGCAGTTTCCAGAAGAAGTGCTACTTCCGAAATGGGGACCATGACCTCGCGGACGATCGTTGTGGCGTAATCGAGCGTGGATTCCAACATCTCCTGCTCATGTCGTCCGAGCCCGCCCATCTCAGCCGATTCCTCGAGGACAAGCTTGATCTCCTCACGGGTCGTGTAAAGGCTTTTGGGGCGCCTCCCAAAGAGGCGAAAGATCAAGTTGGTCAATGCTTCGGTGGGAAAGGTGATTGGTGATAGAATCCAAGAGAGCATCTTCCAAACCGCTGCACCCCTGACAAGCATCTGGTCGGCATGGTGACGGAAATAGGCCTTTGGGACGATCTCGCTGACTACAAGAAGCACGCAAGTCATGACCGCCGTAGCCGCAATGGGTGCCAGTGAGCCAATCCAGCGTTGGAAACTAACCGTAGCAATCGCGCCACCTGCAATATTAAAAACGTTGGTTACGATGAGTGTAGCTGCCAGGATCCGTTCCCTTTGGTTGAGGATTCCAAGGGCAAGCCTTGCGCTCTGCATCCCTTCCGAGGCTAGATGCTGTATACGTGTCCGACTCGCCGATACGAGTGCGGTCTCCGAACCTGAGCCAAAGGCCGAGCCCAGAATGCAGAAAAGGAGTAGTACAAGCTCAAGCATCATGTGCTGCTGCCT
>CP070769.1:1481184-1485434 GCA_020347085.1 Desulfobacterales bacterium | reverse complement strand
AGCTTTCATTCTCACGCTTCACTTCACCAAGATCGCTCTGCAAAATGGTCAAAAAGAGACTCGTTCGGAAGCCACTAGAGCCTGTCGGCCACTTGGATAACGGAATATTATTCTGAGGATCTCAATAAACAGCGTCTTATGAGATCCGCATAGCGCTGAGGGTATGACGCAGGGATTGCGCGACAAGGGATCTTTTACAAAGCCGACATCAGGGCTTTTGGCCCACACCAAACACGCGACGGTTCATGAAGCCATAGTCGCCCGTACCCTGGTGAGGGGAAAAGTTGGTATGCACGTTAACCCGCTTGAACCCAGTCTCTTCCAGCAGGGCTCCAACGGTTTGTGACTCATAAAGGCGCACAGAGTAAGTGCGGTCGCGGACTAACCCCTTTTCTTTGCTGACAACCATTTCGCGGGAATACAGGGTATTCTCCTCCAAATCGCGGTAACGGCAGACCACGATATCGGTGCCGATCTCATGCCAGGCAGTCGGGTTAAACGAGTTCTTGATTGCCGCGCCGTCTGTCACGTCAATCAAGAGCCAGCCCCTTGGTCGCAGGACACGATTCGCCTCGGCCAGGATTTGCCTGTCAGCAATGGGTTCCTGAATGTAGCCTAAGGAATTGCCCATGATGAGTACATGGTCAAAGCTCTCGGAAGGGAGTCCCGTGCTTCTCGCGTCTGCTCGGACCACGTCCATGTCATAATTGCACTTAGTTGCGCATTGTCTAGCGTAATCGACTAGATGTTGGGAATAGTCCAGTAGCGTGCAATGGCGCATACCCCGGGCGCATAACTCCAAGCTATGACGACCATGACCGCCACATAGATCTAAGATCTTATGGCCGGGGCGGATTGGAAGGAGTTCGCAGATAAGGTCTACCTCTCGACGGGTAATGTCTTCGTCGCAGACCGAACGGGCGTCGGTTAGGAGATAGACATCATCGAACATGGTTTTCCACCACTCAGGGTCTACCTTGATGCTCATGGTGCCTCCGGAGGGGTTTCAAAACTGAACAGCCCGTCTGAGGCCAGGATGGCGGGTGTGCCACCCCAGGGTTGCAAACGGGCGATTTCAAGCTCTTCTTGCTCAATGTTGACGATATCATCCAGTTCACCGGACAGCCACATCTTCTCTAAAGTCAAGCAGTCCGACCACATGGCATGACAGTAGCGCTCAAGGGCGTCGAGCTGGTGGGTGGTGATCACCCTGGGCCTCAAGGCGATCTTGATGGGACCGAGCAAGTATGTGAAGTTGTGCTCCATGGCCATTTTCTTCTGTATCTCCACGACTTGGAGGAGGTCTCCGTACGGCATGCCTAAAATGCCCTCATTGATACGATCTGCCGCCTCTCGCACACTCATGGCCGAGCGAAGCACGCCCAAGGGCTGAACTCCACCGCCGCTTCCCACGTTTGTGGGCACCCCGCCAAACCGGCTCAGGAACCCGAACAAGCCCCTGGGCCCCAACAAGCAGCGGAAATCTGTCTGGCAGCGTTCTAGAGAGACGTCGCCTTTTTCCGGATTCAATGTGGGAATATCCTCACCCCACAATTCGAGGGGAATCTTTTCCTGAACGATGTAGTTTCCTTCCTTCAGCGATAGGGTCACGGCTTCATCAGCATCATTGTTGACCTGTCCAACCCGCACACCCTTACCAGAATACCCCCTTTCAGGCTTGAGGACCAGGTGGTCCCAGTGAGAGCGCGTCCACGCGATCAGATCGTCGATCTTTTCGCCTTTGGGTCCAATGGTCCGGCGTGGATAGAACTGACGTGTCCAAGGGGTTCGCTGGACGATATCGGCGTCAAAGCGATTGTGACGGGGATCCGTGATGACCTCAAACATGCTCTTAACGTTGATAGGCTCGGTCCCCCGGGGGTTGATGACCCGTTTTTCCCGAACAGCCTGCAAGAGGGGAGTCAAGTCCTGCTTGCGGTGCAGGGCCAAAAGCACGTCTGTGTTGAAATCCATGAAAATCACTGAAACGGGCTGGCCTTGCCAACATACTTTTCCGTTTTTCAGTTCTAGCTCGTGAGGGGCCATTAACGCCCCTGAAATGCCGTTGATGGTGTTGAGGCGTTCGGCCAAATTCCTGTTTTCTGTCACGCTTTCCAAGGTCTCTTCCTCAGCTACCACTGCAATCAGCCCCGTGTTTCTCCCCTCGCGCGTTCGGTGGGCTTCAACCAGCATCTCCACAAATCCATCCACCGGAAACAACAACGGATGATCAAAGTCAAGGTCGATAGGAATCGGACGAATTTCGTGGAGCTTTAGCCAGACACCCTTGCCGATGATTTGGGTAATGCGCTGGTAGTCCCATCCGCCCGGGCTACCAAGATTCCATTCGGAATGATATCCGAGAAAGTCTTTCAATTGCTTCTCCTAATTCTACTCTGTTCCACTTCGGTTCAAGGCCTTGAATCGTTTTTGAATAAAATGGAACGGCAGTTCTCCGCCTTCCAGAAGTTGTCTATGAAACTGTTCGAGCCCCATCTTCATACCATAGGTCTCTCTTAATTGCATGATTTCATAACGGCCCAAGCTGTAACACAATTGATAACCCGGATTAAGCTGGAAGTGATCTATCTGGTAATCGGCCTCTTCCGGACTAAATCCGGCGGATGTGACCAGTCTTACTGCGTCTTTCCTGGCAAGCATATCAGTGGTTAAGCCCACGTCGATTTTACATCGGGCGGCCCTCCAGAGCCTTCGTTTGCAATCAACCAAGTATTCGATTGGATTGCTGACGTAACCATACTCAGACAGGAGTGATTCAGCATAGTAGGCCCAACCTTCGTAAAAAAGGGGTGACTCGATTTGACGTCGTACGGGATTTTTAAGCTTCCTTCGAACAGTGTCCAACAAATGGTGCCCGGGGAATGTTTCGTGGGCAGCGAGGAATTTGTATTCGCGATGAAGACGCTTCCTGACGCTTTCGGCAGCTTCTTTGCCTCTCTGCTCTTCTAGCTGGGTGGTCATGTAGAAGAAGTCTTTTTCCCTGACATCTGCGCTAAAAGCTGCGCTGAAAGAGGCCGAGCTGCGGACAGATCGAAGATAAGTTGGTGTTTCACGGAGTTCCAGCGAAGCGTTCAAATCGAGGCTGCAGAAGCCGTGCTCCCGGAAGAAGCGCCCTAATCGCTCTATTTCATGTTGATATAGAGAAATGGTGTCCTTTTTTTCAACATCCGAAGGGGAATAGGCGTGATACAACTCCCTCCACGATTTGCCAGGATCTATGTTAGCCTGAAGCTTCTTTAATTGTTCTAGATTTTCTCGCCATTCGTCGTCAGCAATTTGGAACACTTCAGGTAGACTTCGGACAGACCGGAAATGGTCATTGAGTGTGGCTTCCAGGGCCGAAACCACAAACTGCTGATCCGGAACAGGAGAAAGCGTGCCTAGGAATTTCCGAAAGGCGTCCAGCGCCGACCAGGTCTGTTGCAACCCCTCTGAAAGAAGCCTGTCACTCGCATCAGCATCACGCTTGCTGATTTCTGTGAGATAGTCCTTGCAGTCAGTTAACATGGAAAGCGCGGCCTCATGATAAGTCTTTGGAACGCTGTCAATATTGTTCATGGCCTGTTCGAGTAGCCGGGGCATGGCTCGCAGCCGGGCCAGTACCCTATGTTCTTTTTCTTCTGCTTCTGAGGCAGGCTTGGTCAGAGCGTGATCCAGGCCTATGAAAGCAATTTTCAGATAGAGCAACGGGTTGTAACGCCAGGATTCCTTCATTTCCAGCTCTATCAGAATACCGGCAGCATTTGCCTTCAACAGTTCAAGATCCGTGAGCTTCTCGAGATCAGTTTCATGGGCTGCCATAAGGTCACATCGGTTTTGGAATTCTTTTAGCGTGGAGAGACATTCGTGGATGCGGTGTCGATCAAGGTTGTCCAGTTGGTCGTAGTACTGGCTGGCCATCTCAGCTCGAGGGAGAAAGTGGAATTCATCGCTGGCACACATGACCGGAAAACACTTAGCCAGGTAGTCAAAGTACTGAACGGTCAACTCGGCTTGTGGGTCCTTCATGGCCAACTCTATTTACATCTATTCTTGATCCAACCGGGTTGTTTTGCTACCTATTAGGCGAGGCGTAATAAATGCAAACTCCGAAAATGTTCTAGACATGCAGTTTCATATCATATGGCTCATGGCTTTTTAACAAGAAAAGACTAGTGTCATGTCTCAAAAGAACGTTAAAATAGTCGTTAGGCAGCTTAAAGCCTTTTCCGAACGACATTGAGCGTTTT
>CP070769.1:1477338-1481084 GCA_020347085.1 Desulfobacterales bacterium | reverse complement strand
CTTTTGGGCATACTCGGGACGGTTATCGGGATCATACATTCTTTTGATATGCTGGGACGGGCAGGCATCCAAGACCCACAGGCTGTGACCTCGGGCATAGCTCAGGCCCTGATTACAACGGCCACTGGTCTGCTGATAGCGATCTTTACGCTTTTCCCGTACAACTATTTCATGTCAAAGGTAGAAAAAGCGGCTATCCGCATGGAAAAGTATGCCACGTCTCTCGAGATTATCCACAGTGGGGATCAAGAAAAATGAAACTCAAACTAGAGCGCAAAAACGCCCGCATTGAATTGATTCCGCTGGTGGACATTATATTTTTGCTCCTCGTGTTCTTCATATATTCCATGCTTTCCATGGCGGTTTACAGGGGAATCCCCGTCATGCTCCCACAGGCTGAAACGGTTGAAAGCGAAAAGGAACAAGCCGTGTTCATCACGGTTGACAAAAAGGGGAATGTTTTTGTGGACAAGGCGTTTATTGATAGGAATCAACTGCTAGGTCGCCTGAAGAGGGAGCAGACGGCTTTTCCCCAAAAAACAGCGATTATTTCAGCGGACGGGGATGCGCCCTACAGGGCCTTTGTTGACGTCCTGGATAAAGTCAGGCTCGCAGGTTTCAAAAAGGTCTCCATGGAAGCGAGACCAGAAAAGGCTCATAAGTAATGAATAGGAGTATTCTAGCATCGGGCACGCTTGCGGTTGCCATCCACGCACTCCTTTTTGCCCTTCCGCTGTCCAAGTTAACGAGCGGCACGCGTGCACCCATCCATGAACCGATTTCCATATCTATCATCCATCCCGAAGAAGCTGTTGCGGCTGTGCCTCAAGTAGAGGTTTGTGTTGAAGCCCAGATACAGCCTCGTTCTGAGGCAAAGAGCCATGGGTCCGGAAGGTGGGCCGTCATTTCAAAGGACGAACTTACTTTCAAGAGGCCCTCTACCGCAGACAGGACGGCTGTAAAAAAAGATCCTCTTGAAGAGATTGCAAAACCTGAACTGGCATCAAGCGGGGAGAATCAGGAGGATACTGTTAAAGAGAGCTCTGTTGACCGGATGCAAGAAAATGGGAGCAAAGAGACTGACCGCAGCCTACCTGTCAGGACCGTATCAATCAGGTCGGCCGGGGAAAGGGGTGTGGCAACACCTCCGGTGGGGGAACCAGGACGCGACATCATTGTAGATGCGAGACCCAAGTATAAAGAAAACCCGTTGCCCCACTATCCAAAGGTTGCAAGGAGAAGAGGTTATGAGGGGAGAACGGTTCTTCGGGTGGAGGTTCTCGAAAGTGGCAAAGTTGGGCGAATTGAGATTGCTACTTCTTCAGGTTTTGAGGTGCTGGACAAAGCTGCTTTGGGATCGGTCAACGGCTGGATCTTTTTTCCTGGCACAAGAAATGGAAAGAAAACAAAACAGTGGGTTGTGGTACCAGTTAGGTTCACTTTGAGATAGAATAACTCTTGGGGTTATATGATTGAGGGATCGTAGTCCTTGTTTCTTTCAGGTGCCGGGTTCGTCACAGCCGCATCTTGGGCAACAATGTATGTCTTGCGGAACTGCAACTCTATAAGGGTCCACGTGGAGAACAAGACACCATGGGCAGAAGACATGACCACAATCAGCGCAGGTTATAATGAACTCAGCTTCAGTGCCACAGGAAGGACATTCTATTTCATCTTCACTAGACAAGAGATTCTCCGGCCATTTTTTGTCTGCCTTGAGCGGTTTCCTGACACGCCCTGTAACTGCTGCAGGCTTTGAGAGGATGGGACGAAGATGTAAAACTCCTTATCTGTAAACAATCCAAGCTACAAAAAATGCTCCTATAAACATGACTAGTATAAATGGTAAAATAAGTGTGAGGAAATAATACCGGAAGCTGCTATAATCACAGGGAGGGTCCAGCAAAGCCTGCCTGGAAAATTCCGAAAAGTGATTTGATATTGTTGTCAGTTTGCCTTGGCATCTAGATAGCGTTTTTTGCAAGGCAATTAAATATAATGTACCTGCAATAGCAATGACGAACGCTATGAGTACCAAGATCAGTTTTTCGAGCGGAGTGGGATGGAACAGAACGTCATGGAATCCCACAATGGCCGCGATTAACAGCAAGGCATAGCATGTTATCGCCCACTGCTTGCGCCTGACGTACCTAATATCGTCGGCGGTAATCTGGTATAACAATCGACATTCTGCAGCCTCTGCATCTGAACTTCCTTTTTCACTCATAGCTTTTGGTTCTGCACCCCAGGTCTATTTAAGTAGTTCTTGAGGAAACCCCTAGTTGGCTCGTTTAAAGATTTGGTTCATACGGGCGCCTTTCTTCCCAGTCATTACCTATGGGACAAGCAGATGGATGTTGAAGTTCCCCGTAGCAAGCCGCAGGAAATTAGCGCTATCTGTTGTGTTTCACAGTGGCGTTTATACAGCTTCATTCTGGGTTTTCAACGGTAGCCTTTGTCCCAGAAAGGAGTAAAACACGGTTGGAAGGTTAAAGTCAACAAAAGAAAATGCAGAATGGATTAAGGTGGGCTGTCAATAAGACAGGGTTTTAGTCAATGATTATAATAGACTGGACGGCTGGGGCCAATGGCTGTGAAGGGCTCACCTTTGTCTTACTACTTAGGACAAAATGGTATGCCTACACGTTACCTGCTGTGTAGTTCTGGATGAAGTATTCCAGCTGAGATCTTTGGTTGGGGGCCATCTCCCCAAACTGCACAGCACATTGCCTCATGGGTAAAGAAGGGAAAGGCGTATTATTAGTTGTCTGGGAATCCGAGACAGTCTGGAAGGGCACTTTATACAAATAGAAAGCAGTGCCTGCCAAGAAAATGTCCAGCTCAAATGGTTCGTTCAGCGATCCTTCACTGGTAGCATAACGAAACTGAAGCCCATTCATGCTTACCTGTTCAATTTGACCTAGTTTCAGATAACCAGACCTGAGCACAACAAAGGCATCTTTTGGAACCTTGAACCGCTTGTGTTTCCTTCGCTCAACCGGCTGTTTCTTGCTCACCATAAGGCAAATTCCTCCGGACCGGACTGGTCTTTTACGCGTGCTTGGCCAGATGCTGACGACCTCTCACCACCCTTAAGGCTTCGCAAACCTGTTCTCGTCAAATACAACGGCGTGTCCATAGCCTCTATCAGGGCCTGTCGGAGGGATGTTCCTAACCACCCTCCCCCCAACCGAAACACTGCCCTTTGTCCCTGCTCCCGCGCAGATGGTAAGGTCTATCTCAAGATCTATCTTGCACCCTTCGTCAATGGGGCTGCTGCAGGTCATGTACATGCCCGAACGACTCATATCCCTTGTTGTTCCCATTTCTTGTTTTAGCTGCCCTAACGCATTTTTCCACCTAACATGCACAGGGAACTCCAAGCCGTATCTTTCGGTGTGTCTTTTCTCTGTTTCAGACATGTTGGACTCCTCCAAGACTTCGTCGACTGTCCAGACTTTGTGAAATAAACGAGTTATTCGGTTTGTCTATTACATTAAATCTATATTAATACCAGAGGTATCCTAAACGCAACACTCGATTTTTGTGGATAAAATACCTATTTAAATTCGGTAGTTTGTTAATGGTAGTGAAACAGGGCCGAGAAGGCACAGTTTCTGTCAAGGGTTCTGTATGGTTAGGGGATTCTGGAGCCAAAAGGCAACAAGAGGAAGATAACAGCTTTGCTTTTGTCTCGGTACTCAGGACGGAATGGCATGCCATAGTTTACCTGTCGCGTGGTTCTG
>CP070769.1:1474157-1477238 GCA_020347085.1 Desulfobacterales bacterium | reverse complement strand
GCCCCTCGCCCTCCCGGGCAGCCTGGCGGCTGTCCAATTCCGCTGTTTTGCGGAATTGCCCTTGACCTTGAACAAAATTGAACGTTTTGCAGAGGCCTCCAGGTAGTGAGTGAGGTGATTACAGCACGGGACTTTACTGCTGGGTCACCCGAAAAACCTCTTCGATGGTTGTAACCCCGTCCAGGACCTTCTGTGCTCCATCTCGGCGAAGCGACATCATCCCTTGCTGAACGGCTTCGCGCTTGATGGCATTGGCATCCGAGGTCTTCAAGATCAGATTCTTAAGGGCATCATCCAGGATCATGAGCTCGAAGATGCCGCTTCTTCCTCTGTAGCCGGTATTGAGACACGAAGGGCAACCCTTGCCACGGTATATCTTTCTGCCAGCAGCCATCTCAGGGGTTATGTCAATACTCTCCAGCGATTCTTCGTCGGGTGTATAGGCCTCTCTGCAATCGTTACAGATGACACGGACCAGTCGCTGGGCCAATATGGCAATCACCGAAGAGCTGACCAGAAACGGTTCTGTCCCCATGTCAATAAGCCGGGTCACTGCGCTTGCCGAGTCGTTTGTATGAAGGGTGGAGAAGACAAGGTGCCCCGTCAGGGCAGACTGGATGCCAATTTCCGCCGTTTCCAGGTCTCTAATCTCACCCACGAGGATAACGTCTGGGTCCTGCCGAACGATCGAGCGAAGCCCGTTGGCAAAGGTTAGCCCGATTTTCGGATTGACCTGTATCTGACCAATTCCTTCAATCTGATATTCAACAGGATCTTCTATGGTGATGATGTTTATGTCCGGATGATTGATCGTGGTGAGGGCGGCATAAAGGGTGGTGGTCTTGCCGCTCCCTGTAGGGCCTGTTACCAAGATAATACCGTGGGGGGTTCGGATGAGCCTGTCAATAAGTTTAAGCCTCTCTTCAGTCATGCCAATGTCGGTAAGCTCTAGCAGTACAGTCGATTTGTCGAGCAGTCTCAGAACGACACGCTCGCCAAAGGCCGTCGGGATGGTAGAAACGCGGATGTCCACATTCTTGTCAGCGATCCTGATCTCAATCCGCCCATCTTGAGGCAGTCTCTTTTCGGCGATGTTCAGTCTGGCCATAACCTTGACGCGAGAAACCAGTGTCGACTGAATACGCTTTGGCGGGGCCAGTTTGTCGTAAAGAATGCCGTCCACGCGGAAGCGAATCTTGAGCTTATCCTGATACGGTTCAATATGGATGTCGCTGGCACGGGCCTTCACAGCCTGTGAAAGCATCAAATTGACGAGCTTGATAATGGGCGCTTCGCTCGTCTCATCCAACAGATCCCCGGTTTTCTCTATTTCAGAGAGTTCAGAGAGGATCTGGTCGCTGTCATCCTCATGCATGTCCTGGATGACGCGTTCTGCAGAATCCTGGCTCATGTCGTAGGTAAGATTGATCGTCGAAAGGATTGCTGCATAAGGGGCAAGCACCACTTTTACCCCATCCCACCCTAAACTCAGGCGTAAGTCGTCCAGAGGTTGAAATGCAAAGGGATCGTTCACAGCGATAAAGGTCTCGTTTGAGGTAACCACTGGAACCATCCTGTATTTTTTGAGAAATTGGATGGGTACCTTTGCGGCAAAATCGGTATGCAGATCTTCAGTAGGCAGTTCAGACAGAAAAGGGAGGTTCAACTGGGTGCTGAGGGCCTTCAAGAGATCTGGTTCTGAAACAGCGTTCTGCTGGACCAAAATTTCTCCGATCCAGCCCCCTTTTTCCTCTTGAACCTTGAGGGCGTCGGCAAGCGCTTCCTCCGACAGACCACAGCCCTCTTTTAATATTTCTCCGACTAGTTTCATATCAGTGGTCTATCGCCCTTCAACTTTGGACTCTTCGCGCCCGCGTTTTGGTCTTTCATACATTTTGATCACACCCTCTTGGATCGTGTCAAAGTGTTCCCTTTTTTCTTCGTATATTTTTGTGGCCTCTGCCGGGTTTTCAATGATATGGGGCGTTAAAAATATGAAAAGATTGGTTTTACCTTCTTCCCGCCCTTCTGAACTGAAAAGCCGACCAAGCAGAGGGACACTTCCAAGACAAGGCACGCGGTAATCCGTTTGGCTCAGCGTTTCATCGATTAAGCCGCCAATCACCACAGTATTCTTGTCTTTGATAATCACCGTGGTCTCTGCCGTTCGCTTCAGCGTGGTTGGCAGCCCTATCTCCTTTTCCTCAACCACTTGGGTCACTTCCTGGAAAATCTTGAGACGAACAAACCTTTCTTGGTTGATCTGCGGTGTAATCTTGAGTGTTATCCCCACATCCTTGAATTCGTAGTTGCTGTAATCCAGCCCTGCTGCGGTTGTTTCCTGCCGGGTCAGGAAGGGAACATTCTCACCAACCACGATCTCCGCCTCTTCATTGTCTGTGGTCATAATCTGGGGGGTCGACAGGATATGCACTTCGGTATCGCTCTCGAAGGCCTTTATGATTGCTCCGATAGTGGGAAACTGTAGCCCACCAATGGTAATGGCTTCACCCAAAACGCCTAAGGAAAATCCTGGCTGAAGACCCACCGTCCCGGTTGCATCAACCCCTGGAAATAGACCCTCCGGAGGTGTGGAGCCTGCAAAACCGCCGATTTCTCTACCCTCATAGCTCCCGATATCGTCTCCGGCCTGCCACTGCACGCCAAGGTCGAATCGTTTACCGAGCTTGACTTCCATGATCAGGGCCTCGATGTATACCATGCGTCGCGCAATATCTAATTTCTTGATGACGTCTTCGAGGATAACGTAGTCGTCCCTGTTTGACGTAATGACCAGCGAGTTGGTCGCCTTATCGGCTACGATCTGGACTTCCTTGGAAATCACGGGAGCCTTTCCCTTCTTGGGGGGTTTTGCCTCCTTGGAAGGACGGGCTGTTAGAACCTGGGCCAAATCTTCGGCGTTGGCATTTTGAAGATAGTAAACCCGAATATCCCCTTCCCCCGGAGGAATCTCTCTGTCCAATAAGTTAATAAGCTGTTTAACCCTCAGGGTGTCGTCTTCGCTGGCCGCTATGATCAGGGCGTTGGTCCGCTCGTCGGCGACAATCTTGATATCAGGGG
>CP070769.1:1470340-1474057 GCA_020347085.1 Desulfobacterales bacterium | reverse complement strand
TGGTCTGAAGCCGACAGGGGTAATCTGTGAAGTCATGAAGGAAGACGGCACCATGGCCAGGATGCCTGATCTGGAAAAGTTCTCCGCAGAGCACGGGATCGGAATCTGCACGATAGCGGACCTGATTGAATATCGACTCCGAACCGAGTGTTTTGTCCATCCCGTCGCCACCACAGTCCTTCCAACGGAGGTAGCAGGTGAATTCAAGACCATTGTGTACGAAAATGATGTAGACGACTTGCTGCATATTGCCCTTGTCAGGGGGGAAATCAATTCTCATAAGCCGGTCCTGGTTCGCGTGCATTCGGAATGTCTCACCGGGGACGTCTTCGGGTCCATGCGTTGCGACTGCGGAGAACAACTTCATGCTGCCATGAAGATGATCGAGCAAGAGGGCGCGGGAATTCTGCTTTATATTCGACAGGAAGGCAGGGGTATCGGTCTTCTCAACAAGATGAAAGCCTATGAACTGCAGGATCAGGGGCATGATACGGTGGAGGCAAATGAGATTCTCGGGTTCCAACCCGATTTGAGGAACTATGGCATTGGCGCTCAGATACTGGTGCACCTGGGTGTACGCAAGATGCGCCTTATGACTAACAATCCGAAAAAGATCGTGGGACTTGAAGGGTATGGGCTAAGCATGGTCGAACAGGTACCTATTGAAATGACGCCCAATGAATATAACAAAGGATATCTTAGCTGCAAGAAACTGAAAATGGGACACCTGCTCAAGCTCAACGCCAAACGCTAAGGAGACGCCGTCATGCCAACTTATGAAGGAAAGATATCTGCTGATGGAAAAAGGTTCGCTTTGGTCGTAAGCCGCTTTAATGACTTTGTCAGTGACAGACTTCTGGCCGGTGCCCTGGACGCCCTCGATCGCCACGGGGCGCGTGATGAGGACATCGACATCGTGAAGGTGCCCGGCTCGTTCGAAATTCCCCTTATGGCAAAGAAGATGGTCGAAAAAGAAAAATATGATGCCGTCATCTGTCTGGGAGCTGTGATCCGCGGTTCCACACCCCATTTTGAATATGTCAGCTCTGAGGTTTCCAAAGGTATCGCTATGGTTGGGCTCGAATCAGGCGTGCCGGTTATCTTCGGTGTGGTTACAACGGACACTTTAGAGCAAGCTATAGAAAGAGCTGGTATAAAGGCTGGCAATAAAGGCTGGGCTGCAGCCGTGGCCGCTATGGAAATGGCCAATCTGGTGGAGTCTGTTGAGAAGGCTTAGAGTATAGACAAGCCCTGTCGGATGCAGCATGTAATATGAGGTATTGGCGTATTTAAATCCCCTTATTTGACCGGGCGAGCAGAAAAACCCACAGACGGTACACAGCAGAAAATGGGAAATCGTCGGCGCTCAAGAGAGCTTGCCATGCAGGCTCTTTTCCAAATCGAAATGAACCCGGATCACTCAACAGAAGCTATTGACTTGTTTTGTAAACATTTCAGAGTGTCCAAAAATGTAAAACCTTTTTTCCTTCGACTGGTAGAGGGCGTAAAAGAATTTCAACAAGAGATCGACTCTTTGATTGAGCGTTTCTCAGAGAACTGGAAGCTCAGCCGCATGTCCCGGGTCGATCGCAATGTCCTGAGAATCGCTGTTTATGAGCTGCTTTATTGCAATGACATTCCACCAAAGGTTTCCATTAATGAGGCCGTAGATATTGGAAAGAGGTTCGGCACCGAGGACTCTGGTGCCTTTATAAATGGCATCATAGACGGTGTCCGTATCTCCTTGGAAAAGGAAAACCGGCTTCATTCAAACAAAAGCCTCGACCAAGTCATGACCTCAACCACTTAGCCAGACCTTCGCAAACCACCCCCACCCTCCCCCAGCCCGGCACAAGCTGCACGGCAAACCGCCTAACCGGACCGCACACCTGTTTCGGCGCCCCGAGGATCTTCGGTCAGTTTTAGGAACACGGCCTCAAGGTTATGCTCCTCAGCACCTGCTTTTTGTCGGAGCTCGGATGCACTTCCAACGGCGATCAGACAACCTTCGTGTATAATCCCAATGCGATCACACATCTCCTCGGCAATGGCAAGGGTGTGGGTGGACATGAAAACGCTTACACCCTTGCTTGCAAGGGACCTGAAGATACGCTTCACCAGCCTTGCACCTTTCGGATCCAATCCTACCATGGGTTCGTCAACCACAATAACTTTAGGCTCATGTATAAGAGCCGCAGACATGACTAGCCGTTGCCTCATGCCGTGGGAATAACTTTCAATCAAATCCCCGGCCCACTCTTCCATCTCAAATAGGGCCACGAGTTCTCTTATTCTTTCTTCCATGCGGCCCTGGTCCATGCTGTAGAGAGACGCCACAAACTGCAGACACTCAACCCCAGTGAGCTTTTCATAAAGGAAGCCGCGGTCCGGGATAAAACCCGTCACCTGTTTGGCCCCGACCGGATCTTCAGCCAAATCTTTGCCATCAATGATGATGGTCCCCTCTGTGGGTTGCAGGATACCAGCTATCATCTTAATCGTTGTGGTCTTTCCAGCCCCGTTCGGCCCCAAGAAGCCAAAGATTTCTCCAGCTGGAATCTCCAGTGTTACATCATTGACGGCCAAGAGCCTGCCAAAGCGTTTTGTCAGGTGTATTAAACGAATCATTTCGTTATTCGAGGGGCAGAGCGCTAAGGCCAAGAATGCTGTACGCCAGGCGCCTTGCGCTGTGCGCCAAGGGATTGAAGATTATCGCGCCTCAAGAACCGTGAGCTTCACTTGCCCGATGACCCGCACCATCTCAGCCTGGCGGTCCAGATCCCCTTCAACGAACTTAATGTGGGTGACATCGGCTGGCATTTGTCCCATCAAGGCGTCCGCAGTAATCCATTCTCCCAGAAAGACCTCATTCCAGGCATGATAGTAGAACCGGCCACGCGCGTAAACCAGACCGACACTCACTTTTGCAGGAATCGCCGCAGCTCGGGCCAGTGCAGCAAAGAGCACCGCATGCTCGTTGCAGTCTCCAGCCTTGGCTTCAAGTGTATCTATGGCGTTGGGAACTGAAACAGTGGCCCGCTTGTCGAGTGAGCTGTGAACCCAGTTCAGGATTCGCCGGGCCTTGGCCTCCTTCCGGTTTAGTTCGCCCACGATACTACCAGCCAGAGTCTTGATGGTTGGGTGGTCACTTTGGATAAGAAGGCTGGCCTTGAGATGGGGCTTCAGTTGAACCGTTTTATCCGTGTACCTGGCTTCCTTTGACTCCAGCGCAACTTCCAATATAGAGCCCTTAAGGCGCTGACGTCCTGAATCCAGGTCAAGTCCTCCCGGATCAATGCCATCCAACCGAACCCTCAAGTAAACCAAATTTCTCGGTTCTGCCAACACCATATTAGACGGAATCGAAACCGCTTCCGCTATGTCGAGCTCCGGATCAGACCCGATCCCCATTCGGGCTTCATCCTCCGTAGCCCTAACCATCCGAAATCCCATGAGACCTTCTTCCTTGAGCCGCTGCCCGTTCGGCCCAACCCAGGAAATGACATCAAGACCTGCAAAGGTGGTCTTAACCTTGTAAGATTCCCACTTTATGCCGTACAAAACTATCTCCTCCTGGCCTACGACTCGGACCTCCACCGGCTTCTGGGCCATGATGGTTGGATCAAATAGGCTGCGTTGATAGTAGTCGCCCACACTAAGTCCAATTTTCACAAGATGGGGCCAAAAACCGATCGACAAGACAGGCTTCTCCTTTAG
>CP070769.1:1466960-1470240 GCA_020347085.1 Desulfobacterales bacterium | reverse complement strand
GGGTTGAGATTCCCGAAAGTCGCTGAAGAAAATTGAGCGCCGTGCGTTCCCCTGTCAGCAGAGCCCGGAATTTACCCCGTACGATCAGGACTTCATCCCGGCTTTCGACCCGGTCGCCATCCTGAAAGGTTGTGTCAAATAGCGCGGCAGGGTCAAGGGTGGTAAAGACCTTCTGAGCCACATGTAGCCCGGCCAGGATGAGGGGCTCTTTGGCAAAAATCCCTGCGGTTGCTGCGCGGTCCGGTTCGATCAGTGCGTCGGTGGTGACATCTCCTGGCCCAATGTCTTCTTCAAGGGCCAGACGAATCAGTGCTTCATTTTCTTCCGCGAAGTCTCGTGTCTCCATGGCCAAAACCCCAAAATCAGTGTCCGGAACTACCCATCGCTGGATATCTGACTCACGGTGCTTAACTGATCCTGCAACTTCTGTCTCTTTTTCACCAGTTTCTCCCGTTTTTCCCGCACCTTTTGAACCACCTCTTCTGGAGCCTTTAGCAGGAAATCCTCGTTGCTTAACTTCTTGTTAACCCCTTCGAGCTCCTTATTGATCTTGCCAACCCCTTTCTCGAGGCGCCCCTGCTCAAGTTCAAAGTCAATGATGCCCTTTAGAGAGAAAAATATGGTGCAATTGCCAAAAACAGATGTTGCAGATGAAGCGGGTCGTTTACCCGGTGCTGTCACCTCTATGTTTTTCAATCTGCAAAGGTTGACGATCATGTCCCTGCGCTGCTCGATCAACGCTCGCCCCCCCTTGTCCGGGCTCTGAACCACGGCTTCTACAGACAAGGAAGGCGGAACGTTCATCTCACCCCTGATATTCCGAATACCGCTGACCACGCCCATGAGCAGCTTCATGGCATCTTCAGCCTCACGGTCATCCCTCGTTTTGTCCGTACTTGGAAATTCAGCTTGCATGATAGAGCCCTCTGTGCCCGGAAGCTTATCCCATATCTCCTCAGCAACAAATGGAATAAAGGGATGCAGGAGGCGCAGGGTTTCGTTTAGCACAGACCAAAGCACAAATTGCGTCGTCTTGTAACGCGCAGATTGGGGAACTTTATGTGCTTCCTTATCAGGATCTGCTATCGGCCCTGACGGCTCATAGAGCACAGGCTTGATGATTTCAAGGTACCAATCACACAGCTCATGCCAAACAAACTGGTAAAGGGCATTTGCCGCGTCGTTAAATTTGTACTGGTCCAGCCCATTTATCACGTTGTCCACCACACCATTGAGCCGACTCAGAATCCATCTGTCAGGCAGTGAAAGGTCTTGGGCATCTTGCCGGAACTGATCAGGCTCAAAGTCTGAAAGATGCATCAGGGAAAACCGAGCGGCATTCCAGAGCTTGTTGATGAAGTGACGGTAGCCCTCTATCCGATCTTCGGACAGCTTGATATCCCGCCCTTGAGCTGCCAGGGCAGCCAGGGTAAATCTAAAGGCGTCTGCACCATACTCATCGATCACATACAGGGGATCAATCACATTCCCCTTTGACTTGCTCATTTTCTTGCCCTCAGCATCTCGGACCAAGGCATGGATATAAACATCCCTGAACGGGACGTCCTTCATGAAATGGAGCCCCATCATCATCATTCGAGCGACCCAGAAAAACAGGATATCAAAGCCGGTCACCAGCACCGACGTGGGGTAAAAGGTCTTCAAGGTTTGGGTCCCTTCCGGCCAACCCATGGTGGAAAACGGCCATAAGGCAGAACTGAACCATGTATCCAAGACATCGGTTTCTTGAACAAGGGCGCTGCCCTTGCAGGCTGAGCATTCTGTGGGGGGATCCATGGCCACGATCAGCTCACCGCAGTGTTCACATGTCCAGCCTGGGATACGATGTCCCCACCAGATTTGCCTGGAGATGCACCAGTCCTTGATATTGTTCATCCACTCAAAGTATGTCTTCGTCCAAGTGTCCGGTACGATCCGAGTGTCACCAGTCTCGACCGCTGCAATGGCTTTTTCTGCCAGGGGTTTGACCTTAACAAACCACTGCTTGGACAGATAGGGATCCACGGTTGTTCGACACCGGTAGCAATGTCCCACACTGTGCTGGTACGGTTCTGTATTCTCCAGAAGGCCCTCCTCCCCAAGCGCCTCCAGGACTTCCTCTCGACATTCAAACCGATCCTGACCCTGAAAGCGGCCTGCCTGTTCATTCATATGGCCATCGCCCCCTATCACCTTGACGGAGGCAAGGCCGTGACGCTCGCCTATTTCAAAGTCATGCGGATCATGGGCAGGCGTAATCTTCAAAGCACCGGTCCCAAACCTCGCGTCCACATATTCGTCAAGGATGATGGGAATCCTCCGGTTCATCAGGGGAAGTATCACCCTTTTCCCTTCCAGTCCGCGATAGCGGTCATCAGAGGGGTTCACCGCCACGGCCGTATCCCCGAGCATGGTCTCAGGACGCGTGGTCGCCACAACAACCCCGCCTTCTTCGTCTTCAAAAGGATACCTGACGTAATACAGGTGCCCATTGTGGTCCTCATGATCCACTTCCAGGTCTGACAGGGCCGTTTGGCAACGAGGGCACCAGTTGATGATATAGTCGCCCCGATAGATCAAGCCTTGTTCGTACAGCTTGACAAACACTGTTTTCACAGCCCTGGACAGCCCCTCATCCATGGTAAAACGCTCCCGATCCCAGTCACACGAAGCCCCTATGCGCTTTAACTGTTTGATGATCAGGCCGCCGTATTCCTCCCTCCACTGCCAGATCCGTTTGACAAATTCTTCACGCCCAAGGTTGTGCCGATCTTTCCCTTGTCTGGCCAGCTCGTTCTCCACCACATTCTGGGTAGCGATTCCTGCATGGTCAGTACCCGGCATCCACAACACATTGTAACCCTGCATGCGACGGTAGCGACAGAGGATATCCTGCAGGGTATTGTTATGGGCGTGGCCCATATGAAGCACGCCGGTCACATTGGGGGGAGGGATCACAATCGAGAAAGGTCTTTTGCCGCTTATGTCTTCCGCTGAAAAAAGGCCTTCCTTTTCCCAGTATGCATACCAGCGTCTTTCCACTTCCTTGGGTTCGTAGCCCTTCTTGAGTAAGTGTGTACTCATTCAATATGCCCCCAAAATTGAAAAGGGGATTAATCCCTTAACCCCCGATACTGTTGAACAGATTTCTACTGGCCCTTTTCGGTTCGCAATAGGCTTGTTGAAAGTGATCAGATCCCACAGGCAGATTTGCGGACAAATCCCGGGTTCTGTGGCACTGCAAAAGAGCTTGCAAGCCCCGCTGCAAGCCTCGGGGCTT
>CP070769.1:1461349-1466860 GCA_020347085.1 Desulfobacterales bacterium | reverse complement strand
CGCCTGTCAAAGCGGTGCATTTCAACCTCTCCTTTATTGGTTGCCCTTGTAAAAATCAAGTTTTTTTATGCACTTCCTCAGACCGTCGTACCCTGGAACTGACTTTAGAGAGCTTGGAATACCCAAGTGACACGGTGTCAAGCTTTCTTGCTCGCGTCCTGAACGTGTCACAGGGGGGGCGTTGGAGGAGGGTCCAAGAAACCAGAACTGAGGAAGATGAAGAGGGCTTTCTGTGGTGGCCTTAACTGGATAATATTACAGCATTTTCATGTCAATGGCTTGATTTTTAGTATTTTTGGTCTTAGCGGCGGTAAGGCTTTCCTGAACTGAAAGGCTTTTTGGGGGATGCCAGAGACAAGGCTTCCGAATTTTCCATAAGGGAGAAAACGAATTAAAGCTTCCTTCAGCAAACTGCCGGGTTAGTGCTGGCCGTTGCAGTTCAATAAACGACTTATGTCTCGAAATACGATGTCAGCCTCGTACGCAATCTCATGATGATTTTGGTATGAATCTGGGATACTCTCGACTCTGTGAGCCCCATAATTTCCCCTATCTCCTTTAAAGTCAATCCATCATAATAGTACAGTGAAACAACTATTTGCTCCTTTTCTGGCAGGGCCTTGATTCCATCGGCAATGACCTCTTTGAGTTCGGTGGTCATCATGTGGTCAATAGGGTTATCATCTTCAGGGATCAGGTTATTGCAAAGCCTCTTGAAGGATTCCCCTCTATGACCGTCCACATACTCGTCAAGGCTCAGAAGCTCAACATCCTGGGCCTTATCAAGCATGTCATAGTAAGCGTCTATATCAACACCCATCTGCACAGCTATCTCCGAATCCTCGGCCGGTCTGTTTAGTCTTTGTTCAACGGCGCTTGTAGCCTGTTCCATCTCGCGAATCCTTTTCCTTGTTGAACGAGGCAGGCAGTCCATATTCCTGAGTTCATCTAAGATTGCGCCCTTTATTCTGAATTCTGCATAGGTCTTCAACTGCGCCTCTCTACGGGGATCAAACTTTTCAATTGCATCCAACAATCCGAGACTCCCTGCGCTTATCAAGTCATCTATCGATACATTAGAGGGCAGACGCATGGCTACGCGGTTTGCCAGGAATCTTACCAAAGGGGCGTATTTGGTGATTAAGGCGGTGCGCTCCGCCTCATCCCTGGGCCCTGACGACTCTAAATTGGCCTTCTTATAGCTATGTCTCGCTTGAATCTTGGGCATTTTGTCACACCTGTCTCAACGGGGCTAGGAGCTATCACGGTCCTGTCGCATCAGTGAAGGCTCATAAGTTTTCTCCAGAAAAACTTAATGTTTCCGTCACAGGGTCCATTCCCTGAACTGGCTAACATGCGCTCAGCTAACTCACAAAAGCCCTTACTGGACACACTCTCCGGGTAACGTTCCAACACGGAACACTGTTCCCTGGCCGCCCTTTGAAGGTTGTCATCTTTGGGTATAAACCCAACATATTCTATAGACACATCCTTCTCAAAGCGCTGAACTGTGTCACTCAAGATCTCAAAGACCGATCTCGCCTCGTCTGCGTCATTCACCATATTGACAAGCAATTTAAAACGCCTAGTGCCATGCTGGGTGAAGATAACCTCCACCAAGGCACCGGCGGCTCTAATGGAACTCGGCTCGCATGTGGCCACCACAATGCGTTCCTGTGCGGCTATGTTAAAATAGATGGTATTCGAAGAAATACCGGCCCCTGTGTCGATCAGGAAAATGTCAAAGTCTTCGTCCAATGTATCGAATTCATTGAGCAAGTTGAGTTTCTGACCATTCGTCAGGTGGGCCAACTCCTGTACACCAGAACCCGCGGGTATAATAAGGATTCCTTCAGGGCCTTCAACAATCACATCCGCGAGATCTTTTTCACCGTTGATCACATCTCTGATATTATAGACGGGGGGGATAAGGCCGAAGATAATATCGATATTTGCTAGCCCAAGATCCCCATCTAATATCAGTACACGCTTTCCGAGTCTTCTAAACGCTATGGCTCAGTTGCCAACAATATTGGTCTTTCCAACACCCCCCTTGCCGCTCGTTACAGCAACAACCCGGGGGAAAGGCGACCCCACAGAGCATATTTTGACCCCTTTGTCTCGGTCTAGGTCGTGAGCGTTCTGATGAACCAGCTCTCTTGTACTGTTTGCCCTTTCCATAGCGAATCTATTCTCTGCCGTTATCATTATTACCGTTATCTGTTATAGCAATTTGTGTGCCTTTGTCGTCGCGCCTGGGTCTTTTTTCCATATTCATTCAACTTGATACTCGGAATCCGCACACCGGTGCCAAGAACCTGTGTTGTATCAGGCCGTTATCTATCCGTTTGGCAAAGGGAAACGCTATCTCGGATGGTTTCCCATGGCCCAGGCCCACAATTTTGGGGTTTTCCTTTGCGTTGTCGCTTTGTGCGGTGGGAAGCAGTCCTCTCAGTCCGCCTATCACAAAAAAGAGGGGGCCGGTAAAGTAAAACATAACAAAATCAAGAGGTTTTGGCCTTCGTTTACACTTAACGCTTAATTTGGGACGATCCTTAGGCGAGGATGACGACGGATGGGTTGGCTGGCCTTTATAAAGACGGTTCTGTCAGCCTTTTGACGAAGATGATCGCAAGAAAAATGACTGGAGGGTTGTAGGGGTGTGGCTTACGAACCAACGGCTGGCCTGTAAATTTTTTTCTTTTTCATCTTTTCAATGAGTGTGGTTCGATTCATCTTGAGCAGTTTTGCCGCCTTTGTTTTGACCCAGTTCGTCTCATTCAGGGCCTGGAGAATGAGTTTCTTCTCATATTCTTCAACAGCATGGTCAAAAGGAATGTCACCCTTGGGGATGGTGACTCCAAAAGACTCCACTGTTGCGGCTTCCCCTTTCATGTATTCGGGGATGTCGTCCAACCCAATCTCATCACTATTTGCAAGGATAATGACCCTCTCGACGAAGTTCTCGAGTTCGCGGACATTTCCTGGCCATTCGCACTTGAGCATAATATCCATCGCTTTTGGCGTAAACCCCCTGACATGTTTTTGTTTTTCTTGGCCAAATTTTTTCACAAAGAAATCTAGAAGCAATGGAATATCTGATTTTCTTTGCCTCAGAGGAGGGACCTTTATCGGGATAACATTCAGTCGGTAGTAAAGGTCTTCTCTAAATTTCCCTTTTTTCACTGCACTCAACAAGTCCTGGTTCGTTGCAGCAATAATGCGAATATCTACCGCAATGGTTCTCGTGCTTCCAACCCGTTCAAACTTCTGTTCCTGAAGCACCCGCAATAGCTTTACCTGGAGGTTGGGACTCATGTCCCCGATCTCGTCTAAAAAAATGGTCCCTCCATTGGCGAGTTCAAATCGGCCGATCCGAGACTTGTGCGCACCTGTGAAGGCTCCTTTTTCGTGCCCGAACAACTCGCTTTCCAAAAGCTCTTCAGGTATGGCCCCACAATTAATAACGACCATGGGGTTGTCTCTTCGGTAGCTATTGTAGTGGATGGCCTTGGCAATCAATTCTTTTCCGGTTCCGCTTTCCCCGGTAACCAATACCGTGCTATCTGTATCGGCCACCTTTTCTATAAGTTCAAACACCTCTTGAATAGGCCTGCTGTCACCAACAAAGTTTTCAAATCGATACTTTTTCCTGAGCTGCTGCCTTAAAAGGATATTTTCTCTTTCTAAAAGTTTGTACTTCAAGGCCTTTGCCACGACCATCAGTATCTCACCTGACTTTATGGGTTTGGTGATGTAATGAAAGGCCCCTGCCTTGATAGCTTCAACGGCGCTTTCAATAGTGCCGTAACCGGTTAAGATGATGCACATTGTGTCAGGCGACTGATCAACCACATGCCTCAGGACCTTCATACCATCAACCTTTGGCATCTTGAGATCGGTGACAATCAGATCGTAAAACTCGGCATCAATAGATTTTATCGCCTTTGTGCCGTCCGGGGCTGTGTCGACCGCATAGCCCCCTTCCCTTAATACGTCAGCGATGACCTCCAGAATCTCGGGATCATCATCCACTACAAGAATCTTATGTACTGGTTTTGTCATAATGGTCATTTTCCCAGTGTTGGCTTGTGTGGGCTCTTGCTTTCGTGAACTGCAACAACGACCACATTCCCCGCAGCCTGCCTTGTCGAATGCTCCTTCAGAGATCCGCGACGCGGAATTCAACAGGGCTGGCTGAACAAAACTTCCATCGGCAGCCAGAACAAAGACACACGCTTTGGAACCCCGCGCTTCAAAGTGGACCCCGTGAGAAAAACAAACACTTTTTGGACAACTCCGCTTAACTCGAACCCAAGGGACTGGCGTTCTGCCTGATAGAAGCGCCTCGCGTCCGGTGCTCAAGCCGGTTAGACAGTCAAGCGCGACCTTGGGCTAAATTTGACGTGTTGCGTCTAAAAAACGGCTTAGCGCAGGGGTCTGCTTGACGGTTTGAGAATAGTCACTTTGTGTTACAGCAAACCAGACCGAACTCAACCACAACAATCGCATACACCAGCTTAAAGGATTCATAAACCAAATTTTTTCATAGTTCAAGTGGATTATGAAGCCGCTGTTCCACCAGTCGCTGCAATGAAGTGGTCGGTGCTGTAGATCGTTCTCTGTAAGCCCGAACAGGGATGCTGTCTGTGCAACGGCCCGTTGAGGGGAAAGTTGACCCCTTTTCCTTGCTATGCCCAGCCTATTGCTTCACCCATTTCTGCAAAGCTGTGCTGCAATTCTTCCTTCATAGTCTCTGATAGCAGCAAACCAAGCCTTTGCTTCTTTCACAGCTTTTGATAGACACTTGGCCTGATGTACCTGAAGTGATGCCTAATCCGGGTCAGAGTTTCTGAGTGTCCGATGAAGAGGTAACCGCTTTCAGTCAGCATGTCGTATAGTTTGTTGTTTGAAGACAAACCCCGTGCTTCGCGCGCGGTCCCAAACTTAAACGTGGGAACTGACGTTCCTCTTTATTTCACGGCCTTTGGCCGCGTAATAAAGCCACTATGCGGGTGGTCGTTTACTCTAAGTATACATTTATTGTTTTAAGGATTGCGGCCGGGCTTCACTACGTGCAGAATCTGGGCCTAACGCCGAAATCGGGCAAAAGGGGACGTTTTTCGAAGGTCCCATAACAACAACGGGTCGATGCTGCTTGCTGATGGCTGTTCGCTTACCCGATCGCTGGCAATGTCTATGCGACCGACGACTCGGCTAGGCAGGGGATCTGGATGGTAAACGTGGTCTTCCCAGGAACGCTCTCACACGCAATGGTTCCATTGTAGTCATCGAGTAAAAGAGATACAAGTGCGAGGCCGAGGCCTGCATGTTCTTCAACCTCGCCATCATGCCCGGTGCCTTTCTTGGTTGTAAAGAAAACATCGTATATCTGTCCACGGTCTTGTTCAGGAATTCCGGAACCAGTGTCTTGAATCCTGATGATGGCCTTGCTCTCTTGACTGGATGTTTCAATGACAAAGTGTTTTTCTTGGGCATCGACCATCGCCT
>CP070769.1:1457920-1461249 GCA_020347085.1 Desulfobacterales bacterium | reverse complement strand
ATATCGAGGGTGGTGCCTCGTATACACCGAATCAAGACGCGGAGCGGGGGGCAAGGCGGAGGAAGTAGGCATGTAACGTAAAGAATTCCTTATGATACTAAGGCAATAGAACAGTTGGGGGGCATAATGGGAAAATGTGGCATTCATGCGAATAAAATGGGAAACGGACTTCTATACCCTGGCAAAATGATTCGGGTTGAATGAAATCTCCTTCCCAAAAATAGAAAACTTTTACCTATCTATAGGCAAAAAAATACTCCTCCCGGAAACAAAATACCACTCCATCCCACGAACCACGAACAATTAAGATTAATCCTCGGGACGAAGGTTAAGCTGTTTTATTTTGTAAAGGAGCGCTTTGTAGCTGATTTGCAGGATTTCGGCCGCACGTTTTCGATTCCAGCCAGTCTCTGTGAGGACTTCGCTAATCAGCTCACCTTCTGCCCTAAGGATGGCTTTCTTTTTAACTTCCTTTAGAGGGGGAAACTTTTGTTGCCGAGTCTCTTTCTTATCCGGATCTGGTGCGAGAGGGGCAGGCTGGATGCCCGGTTCGTGGCCATCGACCCATTTTGTTTCCCTGGCCAGCAGCAATCGCTGCACTGTTTGCCAGTCTCCTAACAGCATCAGCCGTTCCACCGTGTTCTTCAGCTCCCTGATATTGCCGGGCCAGGAATACTGGCGCAGGAAATCGCGTACACTGTCGGTGAATTCAAAAGCTACGTTTTCTATCTTGTGGGCAGATTGTGCGGCGAAGAAATCGATGAGGGGGTCGATGTCTTCTACCCGGTCCCTGAGCGGGGGGATAAATATGTTAATGATGTTTAGCCGATAGTAAAGATCTTCTCGAAATCGACCTGATGAAACGGCTTGTTCAAGATCCTGGTTGCTTGCCGCCAGGACCCAACAGTCGACAGTGACATCCTTTTTTGCGCCCAGGCGCGAAAACTGAAAATCTTGTAAGACTTGAAGCATTTTGGACTGCAAGGCAAGGGGCATGTCGCCTATCTCGTCTAACAGAACAGTCCCCTTGTGCCCTAGTTCGAACTTCCCCTTCTTCGTCTTGTCCGCTCCGGTAAAAGCCCCCCTTTCATAACCAAAAAGCTCGCTTTCAAGGAGCTCTTTGGGAATAGCGGCACAATTGACTTTGACAAAAGGACCGTCTCTTCGATTGGAAGAAAGGTGCAGCGCCTGAGCCACCAGTTCCTTGCCAACACCGCTTTCACCGCAGATGACAACGTTCAAGTCGCTCTTGGCAACATGGCGGGTCAGCTCCTTAACACCTTGGATAGCAGCGCTGTTTCCAATGAGAATGCGATCACATATGTCCATGTTCGTGCAGAGGGGCGGCTCTTTCCCTATCCTTTTCTCAAAACAGATTCTAAAGCTTCTAACAACTCATGCGATTTAAAAGGTTTTTCCAAAAAATAATCAGGTGACCTTTCTAGAGTAAGATCTTTTACCTTTTCGGCATAGCCTGTGATAGCAATTGTCATTAACCCGGGAAACTCTCTATGGCTGATTTCTATCAGGCCTAGGCCGCTGATGTCGGGCATAACGATGTCTGTGATAAGGACATCGAAAGTTTCTGAGCGCATCAGTCGAAGCGCATCAAGGCCTGTGGCAACGGTTTTGACCTGATAATCATAGCCTTCCAGCCATTCTTGGACAGCCAACAGCAGTTTTTCGTCATTATCCACAACCAAAATTCTTCGTGGCGTTCCCGTATCTTGTTCCACAGTTTGTTCTCCTGTGATGTGTTGCGCAGTGTAGGCGCATTCAGGTGGGCATCGGTATTGCGGTAGATTGCCAATATCGCCGCAAACTTTTTTAAAATAGACTCCGTAGCTGCCCCTCGTCAAGGGATTTTTGACACAGGTCTTTTCTTTAGGTGATATTTTTTGCCAAAGATGTGACCTGTTTTACCCAACGCACTATGCTGGCAGAGGCCTGATAGGTCAGCATCTGCTATTAGATGCTACTATGGGGGTATAAAATGGCAAAGAAATCTCCCTCTACCCAGTCTGTTCAATGCAGATCTGTTTGACCGGGGGGTTCTCAGCGTCGAACGAGCGGGAGCGGGGGCATGGTTAATCCGTCAGCAGCGGACTGTCAAGAAAATACAAACAAAATAAGCTGTTCCCCTCAAAAAAAAACAGCGAAGTCATCCCTGGGCACAACATTGCCTGTCACTTCAGGGAGTTATACCTTGTTAGGGTGTTGCATAAGCAGGGATGGGTGTAGAACATTTTGGCTAAAAGTCTTTTGGGATTGAAGAGCTAACACGGACCTTAATAATGGCTACACAAACCGTGGCGAGCCCGTGATCCGTGGGCGTGGGGTGGAGGGACCTTTGGAACGTCCGGTGGAGATTCACGATGGGTTTGGACTTGGGGCAGGGTGGGTTACCTAGACCTCACCTGTGGTGCAGTTTCGTATGAAATATTGCAGCTGAGATATCTGGCTGGGCGTCAACTCCCCGAATTGCAGACCAGAACGCCTCATGGTTAAAGTATTTGAAGGGACTTCTTTGGCTTCTTGATCCGAAATAGTTTTAAATGGTATCTTTGTCAAATGGAAACTATCTTGGGCGAATAATATACTTAATTCAAATGTTGCGTCTGAGGGCTCTTTGCCAGCAATATAACTAAACGCAAGCCCACCCACGCTTACATCTATGATTTGACCGATTTTCGTAGAATGCGGCCCGAGCACGGCAAATGCCCCATCGTGGGCCCGGTATCGCTTGTGTTTTCTCCGTTCAGTCTCATCTTTACCTTCGCTCATTAGAGATTCCTTGCTAGATATGCAACCTGTTGCCGATGTCTATCAAGTATGGTGACCCCGGATCGACTGACCTGGATATTGATACATAGGACTGTGAGCAACCATCGTGCCAGACTTGTCAAGACGGATAAAATAAAATTTCGTGAGTTTTCCAATAGTTAACTCGTACACAGAAAAAAGCAAAACCAACATGCTTCAAAAAAATACCAACCCATGAGAAACAAAATGCCATTTTTTGGCAACAACTTTCGTTTGTCTTGCTGTGGGAATTAGACCACATCCGAGACACACACAATCTGAGACCTTTGAACTGCAACAGCGAGCGCATTCCCTGCAGCTTGCTGCATGGAGCTTCAAAAACCCCCTCTTTTGCCCCATTAGCGCTAAAGCTTTACTAAAATGCCGGCGTCAGGCGCAACCTTTGCGCTAAACTCGGGCCTAAGGCCCTCAAACAGTTTATGATTTCTTACGCTGCACTCAGCATCTCATAGCGCAGAGCTTCACTCCGTGCCCGAAAATGCTCAATGTCGTTCGGAAAAGACTTT
>CP070769.1:1454992-1457820 GCA_020347085.1 Desulfobacterales bacterium | reverse complement strand
CATGACGAAACTCCATGAGTTAGACGATGTCGCCTATGTCCGGTTTGCTTCAGTGTACCAAGAGTTCAAAGACATCAACGACTTTATGTCCGAACTGAAGGATCTGCTTGATGCTCCCAAGAAAAGAACGGATTTGCCCGTAGATAAGTAAAGGGCAAACGTTCAAGGTCTTTGATAATCGTGGACGAAACCTACATGAGAATGGCCCTTGAGTTGGCTGAAAAGGGTCGTGGTTGGACGTCCCCTAACCCTATGGTGGGTGCAGTCATTGTTAAGGGCAGCCAGGTTGTGGGAAAAGGTTTCCATCAAGCCGCGGGGAAGCCCCATGCCGAGATCCTCGCCCTTGATGACGCCGGGGAGAAAGCCAGGGGAGCTACGCTCTATGTGAGTTTAGAGCCATGCAACCACACGGGCCGCACGCCGCCCTGCACGCAAGCAATCTTGAAAAGCGGGATCAAACGGGTCGTAGCGGGAATGAAGGATCCCGATCCAAGGGTCAGGGGTGGGGGGCTGGATTTTCTGAAGCGTCATGGCCTGAATGTGTCGGTTGGGGTGTGTGAAGATGCGTGTCGCCGCCTCAATGAAATTTTTATTAAATATGTCACCACATCACTCCCGTACGTCATCCTAAAATGTGCAGCTACGTTGGACGGTTGCATTGCAACCCGTACAGGGGATTCCAAGTGGATCACCAATCCCCTTTCAAGAGAATTCGTCCACGAACTCCGTCATACCGTTGATGCGGTCATGGTCGGCATAGGGACCGTGTTGCAGGACAATCCCCAGCTTACAACCCGCCTTGAAAGCCGTAAGGGATCGGATCCCCTGCGCATCGTGCTTGACAGCGGTCTATCGATTCCCCTGGACGCGCAGCTATTGCATCTTACATCAGATTCTGATACTTTAATGGTGATGGGTAGGAAAGCACCACCCGAAAAGAGGAAGTCGTTGGAAAGGCTCGGGGTGCGTTTTCTTGCCCTGAAGGACAGTATGGGGGAAATCGACCTCACAGCCCTGATAGGTAAGTTGGGTGAGATGGGGGTTACCAGTCTGTTGATCGAAGGAGGCAGCCGCGTTAACGCTTCGGCCTTGAGGGCGGGCATTGTAGACAAGGTGTACATGTTTTATGCCCCTAAGATTTGCTGTGGCGGCATTCCAGTGTGTGGAGGCGCGGGCGTAAATCTTATGGAAGAAAGTATTCAGGTCACTGACATATCCGTTCATCGGTTTGGTGAAGACGTGATGATAGAAGGATACCTGAAAAAAGCAACAGGTTCTAGCCAGGTCTGATAATTTTATTATCTTGATTTGTCTTTTTGGCTTACGGCACTTTCACTTTATACTTGGGGAGATAACACGCCGTGTTTACCGGCATTATAGAAGGCCTTGGAACGGTTAAATCTCTCACCCGCACGGCAGGCGGGAGGCGGATGGGTATTCAACCAGATTTTCCCATGGACCAAGTCAAGATGGGTGATAGTATTGCCGTGAGCGGGACTTGTCTGACCATCGTCGATTTTCAGAACCATATCCTTGGGGTTGACGTGGCCCCTGAGACGCTCTCAAAAACAACACTGGGCCAGGCAAAGGTGGGGTACAGGGTCAACCTGGAGCAGGCATTGCGTTTCGGCGATCGCCTGGTGGGACACCTGGTAAGCGGACACGTTGACGGCGTTGGTGTAGTGAACGCCAAGCGACCCGTGGCCAATGCCATACTCTTTACCTTCGGGGTGCCTGAAGCCCTTTCCCGCTGCATTGTTCGAAAAGGGTCCATTGCTGTTGACGGCATTAGCCTTACAGTGAACACCTGCAACAGGATCTCTTTCGAAGTGAGTATCATTCCTCACACAGCCAAGATAACTACAATGGGCTTCAAGAAAGTAGGAGACCCAGTGAACATTGAAACCGATATGATAGGAAAATACGTGGAGCGCTTTACCCGGCCGTTTTCTGAAGTAGAGACACGGGCCAAGGACGTGGGTTCGTCCGTTGACGAAAACCTGCTCACAAAGACGGGATTTATGTAATATCTTAACTATAAAACCAGAGACAGGAGACTTGTATGCCACGCATAACCATAGAAGAAGGTATTGAAGAAATCAGACAGGGCAAAATGGTGATCCTTGCTGATGACGAGGACCGGGAAAACGAAGGGGACCTCACCCTGGCCGCCGAAAAGGTAACACCAGAGGCAATCAATTTCATGGCTAAGCATGGCAGGGGGCTGATCTGCCTTTCATTGACTCCGGATAAAGTAAAAGCCCTCAACTTGCCTCCCATGGCGGAAGACAATACCTCACGCTTCCAGACGGCCTTTACCGTGTCCATAGAGGCTCGACATGGGGTCACTACCGGCATCTCTGCTGCAGACAGGGCCACAACGATTCAGACCGCAGTCGCTGATGACGCCAAGCCGTCTGACTTGGTTCGTCCCGGCCATGTATTTCCGATTCGCGCACGAAAGGGGGGCGTCATCGTACGGTCCGGACAGACGGAAGGGTCGGTCGACCTGGCCCGGCTTGCTGGTCTGAAGCCGACAGGGGTAATCTGTGAAGTCATGAAGGAAGACGGCACCATGGCCAGGATGCCTGACCTGGAAAAGTTCTCGGAAGAGCACGGGATCGGAATCTGCACGATCGCGGACCTGATTGAATATCGACTCCGAACCGAGTGTTTTGTCCATCCCGTCGCCACCACAGTCCTTCCGACGGATGTTGCAGGTGAATTCAAGACTATTGTGTACGAAAATGATGTGGACGACTTGTTGCATATTGCCCTTGTCAGGGGGGAAATAGATTCTCATAAGCCGGTCCTGGTTCGCGTGCATT
>CP070769.1:1451768-1454892 GCA_020347085.1 Desulfobacterales bacterium | reverse complement strand
TGAGACATGACACTAGAAGCTATCTCAAAAAAGTGGATCAGGGTTCAGGGCAAGGCGCGGGGCGGCGAAAAAGCGCAGCATACACGGTAGTATGTGAGCATTTTGAGCCGACTCGCAACGCCGCCATGGAGCGTCAGACGCATTTTTGAGATAGCTTCTAAATATTTAGCTTTCCGAACGCTCTGAGCCTTTCTTACATCTTTTCCACGAAGCTGTCTTGATGCCTGGGAATGGCAAAGGATCCCACCCTATCGATGAAACCCCTCGCCTCCGGCTAGTGGGGTCAGTGTTTTGACGCAAGCGCGGACCGCGGACTCAATGCGTGCAACCCTCCAGACTCCAAAGATGTAGGCGAAGGCTCTCTATGTACCGAGAGCCTTAACCAATTGTTTCTTCTTACACTTTTTAGGCACGATTGTTGCAGAAATTGTTGCAAAAATCCCTTACCAACACACAAACACCAATCAAAAAATATGATGTGCTACTTGTTCAAATCTCTCGGGGGATGCATCCATGAAATCATTCAGCCTTAGAGGTCGGATCCTGATTCCACTGGGCTTAGCTTTAGCCGCCTTGCTTGGGGTGTTTGTATTCAGTCTCTATCGGTTTCAGCAAAAACAGACGTTGAGACAGGTGGAGAGCAAGTTGGCGTCAGTGCAACAATTGTTCGAGGGAAAGCTGGAAAGTGACGCCAGCATGATGGGGGCTGCGCTGCATGTGATCCTGCGTGATGAACAACTCAAAGCTGCCCTGAAAGCGAAAAACAGGTCGGCATTACTCAACCAGACTCTGACCCTGTTTGGTCAGTTGAATGGGGAGCATGGAATTACTCATTTATACTTCACCGATCCAGACCGCCTAAATATCCTCCGCGTTCACAAACCAGAAAAGTACGGTGACACAATTGATCGTTTTACCACACTGGAGGCTGAGAAGACCGGAAAAGTATCACATGGAATTGAACTGGGACCATTAGGAACGTTTACCCTGCGGGTGGTCGAAACCTGGTACGATGGGCAGCAGTTGATCGGTTACGTGGAAATGGGCGAGGAGATCGAGCACATCACGCGCAAACTGCGCCATGTCCTCGGTGTCGAAATCTATGTTGTCATCGAAAAGAAATATCTTGATCGCGCGAACTGGGAGTCGGGTATGCGAATGCTTGGCCGCGACGCAACATGGGATAGGTTCCCTAGAGTAGTCATGGTTGACCAAACACTGGAGGAGTTCCCCGAACCCCTTGCCGGGTTTTGTGCTGAAGAGCAGCACACATCCATGAAGACCGATGTATACACGTCATTCAATAATCGACACTACCGAAGTAGATTTATTCATCTAAATGACGCTAGCGGTCGAGGGGTGGGTGACATGATCGTTATGATGGACGTCACGCATCCGATGGCGCAATTGCACACGACTCTCCTCATGATTGGCCTGATCTGCCTGGGGGTCGGGGGTATTTTGTTTGCACTCTTGTTGTTGTATGTCGACCGAGTGGAACGGGAAATGGCAACAGCGCAGGAGAAACTTATCCAAGTCACCAAGGCGGTCGAAAGCACAAGCGATGCGACCGTCATGGTCGATCCATCAGGCCAAGCCATTTACCAAAACCGGGCATCCCTGGAACTCTTTGGATACACGGTTGAAGAACTGAACGAGGCTGGAGGTCCCTTGATACTCTATGTCGATCCAGCGCTAGCGTATGAAGTGTTCGATACCATCCAAGGGGGCAATTCCTGGCGCGGTGAAGCGGAGATGCGGACCCATGAGGGTCGCACCGTTGCGGTTGCACTTCGTGTCGATGTGATTAGAGGTGAAACCGGAAAGATTGTAGGATTCATCAGCATACATACTGACATCACCCAGCGCAAGCGGGCAGAAGAGCAACTACTCCAGGCCAAGCAAGCAGCCGAGGCTGCCAACTTGGCTAAGGGCGAGTTCTTGGCCAATATGAGCCACGAGATCCGCACTCCCTTGAACGCTGTTATTGGGATGACGGAGTTAACTTTAGACACCGAACTTACCAAAGAACAGCGAGAATATCTGGAGACGGTGAGAGTATCGTCTGAGTCCCTACTCACCCTTTTGAATGACATTCTTGATTTTTCGAAAATTGAGGCAAGTCAGCTGGAACTGGACGAGATTTATTTCGATCTGCGCACGACACTGGACAGGGTTACGGACATGCTGGCTGCGCAGGCGGAAGAAGGGGGCGTTGAGCTCACCTGCCATATGAAACCAGGCGTACCTACCGCGTTGGCGGGAGACCCTACTAGGCTTCGCCAAATTATTGTCAACCTGACATCTAATGCCATCAAGTTCACTCAAGAAGGTGAGGTAACTATCTCGGTAGAAACGGAAATGGAAGAGGATTCTTCGGTATTTTTGCATTTTATGGTATCGGACACCGGCATAGGGATTCCCCCGGACAGAATAGACAAAATTTTTGAGACTTTTAAACAGGCAGATGGCTCTACCACAAGAAAATATGGGGGTACCGGATTAGGCTTGGCTATTTCGACGCAGCTTGTGGAAATGATGGGTGGGAAGATCTGGGTTGAGAGTGAGCTGGGAAAAGGGAGCACTTTTCATTTTACAGCCCGTTTTCAGTTGGGTCGGACAGAGGCGACAGAAGGTTCACCCATAAGAGACTTAGACCTCTCTGGCGTACCAGTCCTTATTCTGGATGATAAGGCCACTAACCGGTTGGTCCTTAGGGAAATGATGTCTTCGTGGGGTCTTGAGTCTGCCGAGGCTGCAGATGAGAACGAGGCCTTTGCTATGATGGAAAAGGCCGATGAAGCTGGAAAACCCTATCGGCTCCTCTTACTCGACGCACAGCTGGCTGGCAAGGACGGATTTGAGGTGGCAAACAGGGTAAAGGAGAGTCGTTATGGAGCAAACCTGAAAATGATTTTGCTTACCTCCGTAGGAAGAAGAGGGGATGCAGCACAATGTGACAAGTTCGGGATATCGGGATATTTGGTGAAGCCGGTGAAACAATCTGATCTTTTGAATGCAATCATGATGGCTTTGAGACATCCATTTGATAAAAGGGCCCCTCTCATTACACAGTATACTGTCCAAGAGGCGAGAAGACGACTTTATATCTTGGTAGCCGTAG
>CP070769.1:1444672-1451668 GCA_020347085.1 Desulfobacterales bacterium | reverse complement strand
GAGGGCCCCACCATAATTTCGCTCTTTCATGTAAATCGTCCCCAGGTTGTTCCAGGCCGAGGCAAGATTAGGAGAGATCTCTAAGGCCGCTTCATACAGCTCCTTAGCCTTCTCGAGAGATCCTTCTTTGTGGTAGGCTACGGCGTTGCGATACAATATAGCGGCTTCATCGGGTGCTCCCGGCACTTGCGGTACCCGTTGTGCCTCTTCTCTCCCTTCCTGCTCAGAATGGGAGGCCTGGTCCCAAGCTTTCTTGCCCGCCCTTGAGTGTTGTGGGCCCAACCCAGATTGACCAATAATAAGCCCGGGAGACTCGTATAAACCTTTTGCCTCTCGGATGATTTTTTCATACTCGGAATGCCCGTGCAGGTTTTTCAAATCTGCATCAGTCAGCGCCCACTTTCGAGCCTCGCCATCTACGGAGACGGCTTTCTTAAGATAGGACAGACTTTCAGCCACGTTCTCCTGTAAGGCATAAAGGCATGCCAGATTGTAATAAGGATCAGCACAATCCGGCTTGATGCGCAAGGCCCTTTGAAGTACTGTGAGGGCCCCACCATAATTTCGCTCTTTCATGTAAATCGTCCCCAGGTTGTTCCAGGCCGAGGCAAGATTAGGAGAGATCTCTAAGGCCGCTTCATACAGCTCCTTAGCCTCCTGGAGAGACCCCTCCCTGTGGTAGGCCAAGGCGTCGCGATACAATATAGTGGCTTTATCGGGCGCTTCCTGTCCCGCCGAAACTTGCACTCCCTTTTGTGTCTCCTCTTCACTTCCCTGCTGAGAATGCGAGGCCTGGTCCGAGCCCCTCATGCCCGCGTCTAAGCTCTGTGAATTTAGGGCAGGTTGAGCCATGACAAGTGCCCGAGGCGCGGTGGTGCTGGGAGGCCTTTCCTGCATGCTTTGTTTCTGCTGAGCTTTTCTTGTCTTTTCCTTCTTCCCCCTGTCCGGAGACAAAACCTGGCTCGTCGTTTCCTGACGCGCCCCAGCGTCTTGAGACACCGAGGGAACAATTTTAGTTAGATCCGCTCCCGCAGGCTCGGTCTCTTTCTTAAATTTTCTCTGCGTGGCTAAGGTCTGCAGAAGTTGTCTTCTCTGCAGGGCTAAGGAGTCCACACGTTCCGTATCATTTTTGCCGGCTTTCTGAACTTGGACCTGCCCTACCTGCCCTGTCTGTCTCGTCATGCCCCGTGCATCTTGGCGTTTCGGAATAGCTTTATTGGCGCCCCTTGCCAGGACCTTACCAGAAACACGTCCATCAGAAGCCTTATCAGCCAAAACCTCCTCACGTTCCTGAAACGGGAGAGAGGGCACTGGCCCAACACCTGACCCCCCCGCCACAGCCACAGATGATCCCGCGCCCATTTGTTTTCCTTTTCCTATCTTCGCAAGCGCTTTTTGGGCATTGTATCTCTCGTATGGGTCGGCACTCGCCAAAAATCGGTCTAGCGTGGGAATGGCTGCCGGATCTCCGATTTCTCCCAAAGCCCAAATGACGCCATACTTGTCTCGCTTCGAATCTAGCAATTGCATCAGAGCTGGTAATCCCTCTTGGCTCTTTGTTTTGGCAAGGGCCTCTATGGCGCCTCGGCGAATATCAGGATTTTTGTCTTTCAGTTTCTCAATCAAAGGAGATGCCGGAACCTTTGTCTTTCCGCCCAACTGTCCTAAAGCTTTCAGGACGCTCAATTGCATATCTTTGGTCTCTCTCCCGTTATGCAACAACCGCAGCATGATCGTGACCGCTTTTTCTTCGTTGTCCCTGTTCAACACCGGGGCCACCAAGTCAAGTGGAAAACCCGGCCCCTTTGATATCCTGTCAAGTGCTTCCTTCTTTGCTACGGCATTAGGGCTCTGAAGATCCGTCAAATCTTCTTCCGTGACTGTTGTGCAGGCGGAAACCAGTAGGCACAGTATCAAGGCACAAATGGCAAATGATTTTCTCACAGCACTTTCCGTTACTCTCTATTTAACCTCTTTCACTAACAAGTAGTTCCCTGCCGCCATAGCCATAATAGTACTGATGATAGAGCTGCTTTCCCTTTTTCATGGAGAACTTGTTGAGGATGAAGCCCAACGGCTTAATATGGGCGTTGGCCAAGATATCTACGAGTTCGCGAGCGGCCCGACGCGTTGTTCTTTCACTCTCTATCACAATAATAGACCCGTCAACATGTTTGGCTAGGACCAGGGGATCACTCTTTACCAGCACTGGGGCAGAGTCCATGATCACCATGTCAAATCGAGTCGTCAGCTCTGATAGAAGCGAACCGACCTCCCCTGACTCGATCAATACCCCGGCATCGGGGAAAGGTGGCCCACTGGAAATGATGCTCAAGCCTTCCACGGAAGTAGCCTGAATGGCCTCATCCAGAGAGCTCTCTCCTTGAAGTATATCGGTCATGCCTACGTGGTTGGGAAGATTGAAATAAGCATGGAGGCTCGGCCGGCGAAGGTCCATATCAATGAGCACAACCTGCTTCCTCTCATGCGCAATGGAGATCCCAAGGTTCACCACGGTCGTTGGTTTTGCTTCATTTGGCCCGGGAGAGGTGATCAGAAGGCTTTTTACGGATCCGTCTTCTATGGACGGGTAGTTTCGAATCTTTCGATAACATTCGCAAAGGGGATCGTCGGGGTCCTTGGTCGAAATCAAAGGCTGTTTTGTTGGCTCAAACACCGGAACCAAGCCCATGAGGGCAATGTGCCTGAGTTCCTTGGCATCCTCGGTTGTCCTGATCCTATCGTCTTGATATTCAGCCACAAAAGCAAGGCCTAACCCAAACGCCAATCCCACAAAAACACCCAGCAAGCCATTCTTCGTTTTGTTGGGGCTCTCAGGAAAAATGGGCCTCACTGCTGGCTCAACGACCCTGATTTCAGAAAGGGTGCTTGCCTCTGCCATTTCGACCCGATGCAAGGAGTCAAGCAAAGCGCTGTATCTCTGTTGAGAGACATTGAGTTCCATATCGAGGCCCGTCTGTTTATATACCTTGTCAGGCAGCTCCCCAAAGGCCGCGAAATACTTGTCCATGTCAGCGTTGACCCCTGTCAGGTGGGCCTCCAGGGAGGCGATCCGCCTCTCAAGCTGGGTCAGTTCGGGGGCTGAAGAGCGATATACCTCGATCTCCTTTTCGAGTTCTGCCTCAGCTATCTTGATCTGCTCGTTCAGAGACAAGACCTGGGGATGTCTTTCCGTTAGATCAGATCTCGCCTGGGCGAGCTGAAGCCGGAGTTCCGTGAGCCTCTTTTTCAACACGTCAATGTGCGGGTTTTCCTGCAAGGTAGAGGCTGAGAGGAACCCGGGTTTCTCTTTGGCCAGTTGTTCTTTCAAGCGGCCAAGTTTTGCACGAGCTTCAGCGAGATCAATGATATTATCTTCCTTCTCTTTCAGCAGTTCAGCCGTCTTTTCAGCTGCAAGCCTGGTCTCAATTCTTAAATCAAGGGTCTCTTCTTTCTTCCTGAATTCGGTGAGCTTGAGAAGAGCCTTGTTATATTGTTCTTTCACTTCACTTATTTGACCCTCGATAAATATCCTCGCATGCCTATATTCAGCCCGAACATTTTCTTGGTTTTCATCCACCATGATTTGGGCCAAGGTATTGGCCATCATCATGGCTTCTTCCGAATTAGAAGAAACCCCTCTGATATTTAACAGGTTTGTTTCCTCCTTTTCCCTGATGCCAATACGCGGCTGCGGGAAGATTATCTCCTTGAAGCTGAAAACCGGCTCCGACTGTGTGAGCTTATCAGAGCTGATCAACTGACCCTTTCGATCTCTAAGCTGAAGTCTCGACACCAACTTTTCCATGTAAGGCCTAGAAACGGCCAGCACTTTATTAACACTTAAGTCGGTAATTGTTGTGATGATAGAAGTGAGGCTGGGAAGTCCAACCTTCCCAAGCTCAAGGCCGGCGCCTTTCTTAAATGGCATAACAAGGACCTTGGAGGAGGCCTCGTAAGATGGTTTGATTAAATAACTCCCCATGACTGTCACAAGGGTCACGACGATCAAGGCCTGCAGAATGATCCACTTTCTTCGTCGAATAACTTCCCAGATCTTTGTCAATTCCATGAATCGACTCCTTTATAGGACCACTTCCTTGCCCCAAAGGGCCCAAGACGGCTCAGTCTTGAAGAATATATCTTGGCTCGGCCCCACCTAAGACTTCCACAGCCGCATCGGTCAACATCACACCTCGCGCCACGTCAAGGAAGGGTTGCAGTATGTGAGAGATGCGAAGCGCGGTCCGCTCCACGTCGGCGAAGGCGCTGCTGGCGACATAAATGATGTCTCCTCGCTGCAAGGGAATGTTGGTGTTGAGGTCCATCTGTTTGGCATTGATTCTCATAATCTGAGGCTCACTCAGATTCCCCCTCATCACTAAAATCGCTCCCTTATTCGCATCGTGTGTAAAACCACCTGCCTCAGCGATGGCTTCCAGCAGGGTTAGCCCATTCCCGGTCGGTATGGCCGACTGTCTGTTTACCTCCCCGATTACAAAGATCCTTTGTTCTTTGTTGTCGGGGACATAGATCACGTCATTTCGCATCAGAGGAATATTTTCCTCCATATTTCCTTTTTCAATGAGTTTGGAAAAGTTGACGAGCAAGATCTCGCCATCTCTTACGACATAGGCGCCACCAAGGTAAGCATCAGAGGTTATTCCGCCTGCCTCTGAAATGGCCTCCACCAGTGTGAAGTCGTTTCTCATGTGGAACACACCAGGATTTGTGACCTGGCCCAAAACGAACACCTTGTGGCTTCGATACTCCGTGATACGCACCACCACATCAGGGTCTTTAATGAACTTGGCAAGCTCTTCTCTGATTTTGTCCCTGAGCTGAAATTGCGTCAGTCCGGCCGCCTGTATATCGTCAATAAAGTAGTATGAGATCTTCCCCATGGGGCTAATGGTGGTTTCCATCCTCAGTTCATCGTGTCGAAAAACCGAGATCTCTACCGTGTCCTCCGGTCCCAAAACGTATTCAGTCGTCGGACGATTTTTCAATCTCTTTGCCATGGAGAGGTTTTGCGTAGCCACTTCAACAGTAGTCTCCGTAGCTGGACTAGGGGGAGTCGGCATGTTCTCTACAACTGCATGGTGCGCGGAAACGCACCCTCCGAGAATGAAGGCAATCATTGTTGAGAGAATTACGAATGTTAACCGAGATTTCAGCATGATTTTGCAGTCTCTCACGTCACTCCGTCAAACTTGATCACTCCCGCCATGCATCAAACAACTTCGTTGCCCTAACCGCTGCAAACATTTCTTTCCATTGCAACAGTCCCACATGATAAAAAACGAGCCTTAGACGCACCACGCCCGTGACTTGAATTCTATACAAGCAGATTTCGGAACGAACATGTTTTGTGCCATCCACAAGTAACAGGGCCCCGGGTTTTACTTACGACACACCCTAACCGATGAAAAACCACCTATACGTGTTTAACGGGTACGTAACATGCCAAAAGTACTAGTCATATGGCCTTCAAATGGCCAAACCCCGCCTGAAAAGAATGGCTCTGTGCTTGCATTTCGTGACACAAGTCTATACCGATTATATGGGGATGCAAATGGGTAGGATTACGGTTTTCGTGGGGGAAACGACCTATTTTTATGTGGGAAAACTACTGAACGGAACCAGCATTTTTCGTGGTGGGACACACAATTTTTCTTATGTGCGGATCATACTTGTCCATTTGGGCTTGGAGAAAGCCAAAAGTTCCCTCAAGCTTTATGGCCCCGTGTGGACACACCATGTAACAGTAGAGACACCGGACGCACTTCGAATCAGCCACGTCGGTTAAGACTTCAGGGACATCCAAACCCAACGGACAATAATCTTTGCACACTCTGCAGTCGGCTGGACATTGCGCTCTGTGCAGCACAATTTGCTTGATATCCATCTCTTCTTGGATAAAATGCTCCTGCCGAATCCCAAGTAATAAAAACATGTTACCGACGAATTTGGTGTTGCAGGCTTCGTAAAGTCCAGGAGCCTGGCGCAGCACCTGAAAGTACTTCTGAAGATGTGGGTTGCAAACAACTCTTACTATGAATGGAACATCAGGTTTGAGAAGATTTCGTCTGAAATCTCCCAAATCCAGGTTTCTAAGTGCCTTTGTGTGCTCTGACGTAATCAAGCCCAACGCTTCGGCTACTTTCAGATACGTAACCTCTCTATACGGCATCCCAACCATTTCGGCGCAGACCATATCTATGAAATACGGGTCCGTGCCTGCGATAAAGGTGTCCATCCTCACCGGCAGCCCGTCGCTCGGGCCATTTCCTTCCATGGCAATAAGGGCATCTACAATGTGAAGGTGGGGTTTCACATAGCTGTTCAGGTGGAGTATATTGCGAGCAAGGCTATGGTGGGTTTTTTTCTTGTTTTCCTGGCCAACCAAACAGCCCATGATGTTTTTAAGACATACCGAGATCCCCACCTCATGGTGCATCTTGAGCTTGGGCAGGTTAATAAACAAATCCGCCTCCAAGCAGTCTATGGCGACTTTGGCCTTCTTGTTGTTGGCAAAAGTTATCTGCCGCCCCTGACAGTAATTGAGATCCAGGAATCTAACACCTAGTTTTTCTGCAAGCCGCCTCGCCCTCAGCCTTGAAGCTACATCGATCTGATTCCTGTAAAACCCGCTATTCGTCCCTTCACCGAGAATGATATTCTTGTATCCTCTGGCTTGGAGAAGCTCAACGAGGCTGGCAATGATCCTAAGATCCGTGGTATTGCCTGTCAGGGCATTCATGTTACTATTAAAGTTCGGCTTCAGAAGAACTTTTGCTTGCGCAGACTTAGGCAAAAGACTTGAATGCTCTTGAAGGAACACATCCAAGTTTTTTTTGAGCGTGCGGAGGTCTCGATTCTTAGAAATATTTACCTGTAAAGCCATGTCTTTGTCTTCTTCAATTTCGCATGCCGTAACCTTCAGCAGGCATAGCTTCTAAACTGAACATTTTGTACTCATACTTACTAATGCGG
>CP070769.1:1440650-1444572 GCA_020347085.1 Desulfobacterales bacterium | reverse complement strand
TCCACCTCACACGGTGCGTACCTGTGTTTGGGAAAGGTGATGGCATAAACTTTAATTGTAAATCCAAAATCGTCACTGGCTGCAAACAAAAAATGCAGCGACAATGAGGAATCCTTGCCGCCTGAAAACAGAACGGACACATCCTTACCTCTGAGGCTAGCCAATATCGCTGCTTGTTCCTTTTTCCAGGCAGAGTATTCATGACTCATTTTCAAAGACATTTCTGGCAAGGACCTCCTTATTCGGGACAAGTGCCTCTTAACCCAATCAATGACCTTTGAATCGTAACCGGATCGTCACTAAACCGGTTGAGGTTTTCCGGGATCACCCTAATGCCAAGTCCATGGCCTTTCAGGGGAACTGCTTTCCCACCATGGCCGAAAGTCACGTTTTCGGTTGTAAGGTTTTCTTTGAGCAAGAAGGCATCATAGGACCCGTCGTAGTAAAGGGCATCGGAACTTGCGGCACACAGAGCTCTTCCCGCCGCAGAGAGGATGCCGGATTCTCCTAGTTGACATCCTACTTGATAATTGAGTCCGGCAGCCCGAACCCGCTGTATTATTTTCAAGGAATTGAAAAAACCGCCGCACTTGGAAAGGCGTATATTGATAATATCGAAGTACCCTTCTGTAATGGCATCTTCCATGTCTTCCATCGAACAGACTGATTCATCAGCCATAAGCTTGACATCTCGCGCTCTCACAATATCCGCCAGTTCCTCCCAATTGTCATCGTTAGGCATCAAGGGTTGTTCTAAGATGTTTGCTTCATGAGACACCAATAAGGGTAAGTGCTGTTTTGCTAAGTCCAGATTCCATGCTCCGTTTACGTCAACCCTCAGACTGCCACCCCTGCCCATGACCCGGCATACAGCTTTTATCGTCCGCTTGTTTGCCTCAAAACATTTCCCCATTTTCAGACGGACTGCTTTGATATCGAACTCTTTTAACATCGCACAGATCTCAGTGACCATGTTTAGGTCAGCAATGGGAACAGTACCTCCGTACTGGATTTCCTTAGTGACGTGATCTGTAGGAAGATAATGTAAGAGGTTTCGGCCCTTCTTTCTGGCCAGCATATCCAGAAGTGCTATTTCTAGAGCACACAGTGCTGAGTTATGGCTCTTGTCGCTGGTGGCAGCAGTCACAAAGTTCCATATTTGGCTAATCTGGTCCAGATCCCAAGGGAAGCCTTTGTTCAGACATAATGCTGTTACATTGCGGATAGCGTCACGCTGAGTCTCCCCCGTAACATATGGCCTGGGGGCGCCCTCCCCGTAACCCCTCAGTCCATTCTCATTGGTAACTATCTCCACGACAATATTGTCTACCGATCTGGCATCTTTTTGGGAATGGGAAAAAGTGGCCTTAAAAGGTAGAGTGACCTTATAGACATTAATCGCGGTGATCATCATTTTGTGAAACAATCCTGGCTACATATAAGAGTTGATGCGAACAGGGGCCGGACAGGGTGACACATCTACTTCGAACTCACAACTCTCAGCCCCGGGCCGTTTTCACGAGAGGTTGTTTCGGCGGGTATTGTTTCATCATCAACGATTTTTCTAATCAACTTTAGCATTTCGTGAGCATGAAAAGGCTTCTTGAGAACTTCTTTGGCACCAGCTTCGAGCAGGTCCCCCACAAGCTCTCTTTCTAGATAACCAGTCGTCATCAGTACTTTAGCATTGGGGTCCAGCTTCAGCAGCTTATAGAGACAGCGTTTGCCCCCCATGCCAGTCATGATTACATCCAAAATCACAATGTCAATGCGGCTTCTTTCTCGGACATAGAACTCTATAGCCTCCTCCCCACTTGTTGCTGATAGAACGGCATAACCATGTCCCTCAAGCATCTCTTTGGCGCTCTCCCTTGTGCCAACATCGTCATCAACCAGAAGAATGGTTTCTGTACCTCGCAACGTCTCAAGATCTTCGCCGCGTTTTTTGGAATGCTCTTGACTAGCTCTGGCTAAAGCTGGAAAATAGACCCTGAAAGTAGTTCCACTACCGCGCTCACTCTCGCAAGTGATATAGCCCTTATGACTTTTCACTATTCCGTATACTGTGGCTAGTCCCAGTCCGGTTCCCTGCCCAGAGGCCTTAGTGGTAAAAAACGGCTCAAAGATGCGGTTCAATACAGCCTTTTCAATACCATGACCGGTATCTGAAACCCAGAGCATTACGTGTGGTCCTGACGTTGCACCCGAATGGGTACGGCAATATTGCTCGTCAAGGTAAACATTCTTGGTCCCGATCAGTAACCTCCCGCCATCCGCCATTGCATCTCGCGCATTGACGGCAAGGTTCATCAAGATCTGATTGATCTGCACAGGGTCGGCATCAATCATCTTCAAGTCCGGGTCAAGCTCGACTTGTATTTCAACCATCTTGGGAATAGTGCTGCTGAGGAGCTTCCTTACCTCCTTAACCTCGAAGTTCAGGTCGAGGGGCCGCGGTTGGCTTTCTCCCTTCCTGCTGAAAGTGAGGAGCTGCCTGATTAGCCCACTAGCACGTTCAGCAGATGATTCTATTTGCTTTAACTTATGGTATTGAGGGCTTTCTTTCTCAAGATCGTACAACAGAAGACTAGCATTACCCAATATAGCTTGCAAGATGTTATTAAAGTCATGGGCAATGCCACCTGCGAGGTTTCCTATTGCTTCCATCTTCTGTGACTGAAGGCTTGAGCGGTATGTTCTCTCGAGATCCCGATATAACCGTGCATTTTCGATAGCAATAGCAATCTGGTTAGAAAAGGTCATCAGCAGGGTCAGATCAGGTTCACTCATGTCGTCTTTGTCCCAGGGCACCTCACCTGCAAGAACTCCAATAACTTTATTTCGCGTAACAAGAGGCGCAGCAGCGAAGTTTTTTGGTTCAAACAGATTGAGGATAATGTTTCCTTTTCGCAACTTGGACTTTTCCACATCCCTTACAAATTTCGGGGTACCTGTGGCTGCTACCCGGGCGAGGATATTGCTCATGCGGTCAAGTGGTATTGCATAATTTCGTAAAGGTTCTACGAAGTCATCCACGGCACCCGCCGCTTGAGCAAACCGAAGCTTTTCCTGCTTGTCGTCCACTAGAAAAAGAATGGCCCTTTTGAAGCCTATCACCGACACCAGAAGGTTCATGATATTTTGAATCAAGCTTTCTTCATCCAGGATTGAGACGACAGCCTGACTCGCTTCTTGGAGGCTCATGATGTAGGCGACTTTCTCCTCCAAGTCCACATTAAGCCTTGTGACCTCCTCATACTTTTTCCGAATTAGGTCCTTATCCGTCTCCATCTCAGTTAACAGTGACTCAAGAATCTCCTTTTTAACTGAACTTCTTCGGAAAAAAAGTTTCCAGACCGACTTTTTCTCCCACCACATCTCATATTCACAATAGGGGCCACCTTCAAAAAAACATGCTCTTTCTTCCAACGTGGCTGGTGGAAGATCCCATACAGTAGACATCGCCTGGTAAATCCCTTTGTTTATCAGACAGAAGTCACGCGTTAGAGGTAGGTCTTCAAACCACTGAAGCCGGATCACGGCGTGGGTATTCGTAGCTGAGACAATTTCCACCTTTTTGCTCTTGTTAAACCTGTCATTTATTTTCTGGGCCTTTCGAATTGCATGCTTCGGTGTAAAGAGAGCCCGGACGAGTATTTTCCCTAGATAGCCGAATTTTTTCTGTCTAACAGATTCAAATCCGGCCTTGTATACAGCCATTTCGTCTGAGGTAGCTTTCTTGGCCTGATTCATAATCTCCCGGCACACCTCGATACTGATCCAATTGTTTGAATCAGTGAGAAAAAGTTCGGGATCTTCACCCTTCAGAAGCATACCTTTTAGAGGCTCCCAGAGAAGGTACAATTTTTCAGGGTTGTTGGCCCTGACATAATCCACAAGGGCCTTGGTATTAATACAGCTT
>CP070769.1:1433090-1440550 GCA_020347085.1 Desulfobacterales bacterium | reverse complement strand
TATTCTCACGGTCGAAGGATCAAGTTTCGCAAAATAAGCACAATCAGAAAAATGTCAAGGCAAACGAGAGGGTAAAAACGAGGTGGTTATTCCGAGAAAACATGGGAAAAGGCCGTATGGCTTTCATCGAGGCGGGACATTCGCTTTGAGGTTATTTTTCACGGTAGCAGTTACAAACCGTAAGTTTTTCAGCCTCTAGTTTGAAGGCCTTATTATGGCATAATACATGACCTGCCCCGATGCGTCAAAGCACCTTGGAATTCTTGATAGGTGCGGTAAAACACAATATCTTGTGATATTGGCGCAGAGAATCGGGTGCCTGAAGAAGGAAGACCTCCCAGGAAAGAAAAGGCGGCCAAAAAATACCATCTTCAACCGCCTTCAATGCGGGCCCGTTTCTAGCCCTGCCCTGCTCTTTCACCATTCAACTGACATTTAATTGTTGGTAATAGCTCCCTCACTGTCGGCGGTATAAGTTCTGTTTCCAGAACCGTGAGCCGTTACAATTTGCAATGTACTTTGGGTTCCACTGGGGGTTACCGTCACATTTACTGTCTGCCTGAATCCGTATGCTGCCAATATTGCGGTGCCAGAAACCGATCCCGTTGGACTATCAGCAAAATACGCCTGAGCAGAAGTATAAGCATTCTTGATATCCGAATTGGCTGCTGAATTGTACGACCGTCTTCGGTAGCTAATGAAGTTCGGGATGGCAATAGCTGCGAGGATTCCGATGATTGCTATAACTATCATCAACTCAATCAGTGTGAAGCCCTTTTGGTTTCTCTTGGTCAGCTTTTGGAACATCTTGAGTCACCTCCTTTTGAAAGGTCCCCTTTGTAAAGGATTAGCTTCGATTCGTCATTTCATCCAGAGAATTCTGCACGGAACATATTTTTGACAATCACTCTATCTCTAAGGTCCTGTCTTCCATCCAGCGAGGTGTCAAGATTCAGATGATAAGCACCGGCTATTTCAGCGACACGAATCCTCAGAATGTACCTGTTGTCTTGTTTGCCAAGCTTTGAAAACCTTAGCCAGATATCCTTGAGCGACTTCAACCTCAAACAGCAAATGGCGCATTTTCTCAACGTTTTCTGGTGCCTCCGCCTTCTTTGGAGAGTTCCTCCAATTCCGCTGCTGATGACTCCACATAGCCCTGTAACTCGGCAATAGCCTGCTGAGATTCTAAGGTCAGCATACTCTATTGGCGTCACGCTGATTATCTGCCCGTCAGCGTTCTTTTTGCCCTTTTTGATTGTGTAAAGTGTGTTGTAAGTCATTTTTGCGACCCGTCTTTCTGCCAATGGCGGGTAACATGGTCACGTCAATTAAGGGCTATTTCTTAACGGTCAGCTTTATCATCCTTCCCAACAAGGTCAGCAATTGAGCAGCAATGAGAAGCAGCAAGGCAAAATATATAGGATAGAGGTATATTAAGAACTCTACAATAAGGCCCAACAACCCCCCTAGGAACATGACAACTAGAATAAGGATGATATCGACGATCATTTCTTCCCTTTCTTTAAGTCTACCAAAAAAAGACCTACTAAATTCATACTTATATGAAAGCCCACTCAAGACCGCGTTCTCCCATCAAAATCCCTCGACAAGGCGATTTCACGTCATGATTGATACTCCATCTCTTCGCAGCTGGGACTTGGGGCAACCCATGGGTCGGCAAAGTGTACCCAGAACGCAAGTCATCTTCAGACACCCAAAAACAAAATATCCACTTCAGCCTGGGCGCTTGGTCCCAAGAGCTACTCGTCATCCCACTGCTCTGGCAGCGGCTGGGGGCCGGGTCGTATGCCTGCGATGTCCGGGTCTTCATCGCTGAACCTCAGCTTTGCTTTGGCCCTGCGCTCTTTGGCTTCGAGCCGACGAGCTTCCTTAGCCTCTCGTTTCCGTTGCCGTGCTAATTCCTTTGCCCGTTTCTGAAAAGTAGGTCTTGACTTTTTCGACATCTCTTAACTCCTATTATCCGGGTATGCCAGCACCCCAGCGGGGATCGTTTCCGACGTTCAGCAAGCACCAGAAAAAGGCTCGTTTTCTCCTGTTGCTGACAAGCAAGCAACCAATGTCAAAGTGAAGCCTCCCCGCCCTAAAGGACGGGGCTTCTGCCCTGCGGCAGCACTGCGTGTCCGGGGAGCGAGCCGGTCAAGGCCGTTAATAAGGCCCAAAATAGTGTTCCATGCTTTGCCTGCATTCAAATTTCTCCTTCTCGCACACTTTTCAAAATAAAAAGGCATCTCGCCTTGTCTTGACGAGATGCCTGTGTTGATCGAACAGCTTCGGGCTAAAGCCTCGTAACGTTCTTTGCCGAAGGTCCTTTAGTACCCTGCTCTATATCAAAGGTCACCCGGTCACCTTCAGAAAGGGTCTTAAATCCAGACCCGCTAATGCCGGAGTGATGAACGAATACGTCCTCGCCATCCTCCCGCTCGATAAAGCCAAATCCCTTGCGATCGTTAAACCACTTTACGATTCCTTCTTCCATAGCGACTGTCCTCCTTTCTTCATTGTTTCGTACTGCTTGTCAGGCGTTACTCTGGAAGACGCTACTAAACCGCATCGCTACGGCGAAAGATCGATTTTTAAGCGGGTTCTAAAGCAGAGAACCTAATTCGCGTACTAGATCCGTCTCCCTGATATAGAAGGGTGGTATTGGACCGTATGTTTCAGCCTAAGATAGCGACTCTTGCATGTCAAGAAAAAACTCATAAAAGATTGGTAAGTTCTTCTAATGTCCCTGTTAGAAGGTTTGCAGAACGGATTACCGAATGGGGCCCCTATAAAGTGACACAATCTTGTCAGCAGCCTAAAATCGTCAGCTCTGGCCTTGGTGGGCGATTTATTGTGAGGTCTTATTTCGAGGTATTAGTTGGAAATGGCAAGTTTTTCGGCTTCTGGTTTTCAGACCTTGTATGGCATAAGTATAAGTCTCGGAGTGAACTCCTAAAACACAATATATGGACATTTTGTAGAAGAAAAGGGACAGAGTCGATCCTGACCCTGCCCTTACTCACTAACAATGGATTGTGGGCTTAGCTCTTAAGTCGCTCTCTCTATGGTGTTGTTCTGGATCAAGCCTTCCAGTTGAGACATCTGATGATGCGTCAACTCTCCAAACTGCACACCGCTTCGCCTCATTGTGACGGAAGTAAAAGGGATTTGGTAGCTTCCGAAATCAGTGACGGTTCGAAAGGGTACGTCATTCAGATGAAAGCCGCCTTCTTCCAAGAATATGTTTAATTTATGAAAACCATAACCTGAATACCTCACCCTGTGGGCGGGGTAATTCACTGCAAGAAAGGGCTGATCGGGAAGAAAAAAGGAAGGGCAAAAAATAAGGCCACAAGGTTCTCTTTTGGGTGCCTGTAGGAGGGGGTAGGAAGAACCGTATGGCCTTATATGAGCTGCGGGAAATCCGGGATCAGGGTTGTTTTTCTCTTCTGTGATGGCGATTTCTGAAGAACTCCAACGCAAACCAATAAAGAATTAGAATCAGAAAGCTACTGGCTAGGAGCTTGATGACATCGGGTTGAAAAAATAAGGCAATCACGTTTTCGAATAGTGACATTGACAAAGCCTCCTTGCTTTTTTGTAAATGTAGAGGTGGTCCCGTGGATCACCTTTTCAACGCTTTAGCTTCGCGGCATAGACACGAGCGGCAGATCTACAGAAATAGGAATGAGAATAACGCACAGAGAACGGACATCTGAATGAATCTTCCTCCAGACACTGGACAAACGCGTCGAGTCCAATATCTTTTGCTTTACAGGTAAACCCGACTCCCGGCTTGAAGCGTTTACATTCTGTGAGCAGTTTTACGGCAGGCATGGTTTCTTCTGTTTCCCCTATAAGGGCTTTTCCCATCTATGACCCCCTTTGGCATTGTGTATGGGCCGACATCGTTCAGAACTGATGACTGAGCTTATTTTAATCAAGAATTTAACCGAACCATATACAGGGCAACCCTGATTTCTTGAGGGTAAAACACCATTTCTTTAAGGGGAAATTACTATGGAACACCCAATCAGAAAGGGGGGTGATTCTATCCCGTTCAGGCAAGGGTGACGGATGGGTACAAGGGAGGTGTTATTTGCTTAGTTTCCTAGCGATGTGGACGCGAACTGGGCACGTACAATAAAACGCAGAACCAACATCCCATGAGAAGTGGCATTCAGGGGGATGTTCTTCACGGCAGACCAGGTGTGATGCAAGTCCTACATCTTGTGCTTTGCAGAGATTCTCAAATCCCTGCTTGTAGCAGCTAAAGTCCTTCGGGCATTCGATCTGATCAATGATTTTTTCTATCCCGTTTTTGAAGTCGTGTTCCATCCGCAGAGCCCTCAGCAAAACAATACCGAGATTGCAGCACAGCGCAACGGGGTGAACACTGTATTTTGCAAGGAAAAGGGTTGTATTTCATGCGTAGGGATACATCAAACAAACGGAAAGCGGGCCAAACAAAAAGCCTCCGGGGAAGAGGTAACCCGCAGCCCCAGAGGCTTACCCGAAGCGCAGGCGTCACCAATCTGCCTTATGGGTTGAGAAGGGCGCTGATTCGGGGTTTTTATGCTGAAAGAGGTTTGGCGTGCTAATGCCACAAATCCTTTTTAAAGTCAACCCTCTATTTTTCGGTATAAAATACGGATATAACTTCAGTAATCTTACACAAAGAAGAGAAAGGAGGCTTATGTGATGGACCTAACCGTCAGACAAAAAATTTTAGTAAGTCGTAAAATTCATGTCATTATTAAAGTAAAACTTAAAGGACGTGACTCAAAATGGCCATTTTTGCCTGAATGTCCTATCTGCCACAGGAAAGAGGCCACAAAGAACAAGGTCTGAACCTGTGGTGAGGATCTGGACAGGGCAAAGCGGTCAAAGAAGGTCAAGTATTGGATTGTGTACTATCTTCCAAAATGGAAGGTAAGTAATTGATCTTCTTGGTGGAGATGATGGGATTCGAACCCACGACCTGTACGTTGCGAACGTACCGCTCTCCCGACTGAGCTACATCCCCACCGCTATCTTTGGTACCGTCATAAAGAACAAAATGCAAGGGTATTTTGAGATTGTGGGGCTACGATGAATAAAACGCCCCAATTTTCTGGACAACGAATGCCTGTTGTTCATCAGTTAGCTCTGGGAAGATCGGAAGCGCCAGGGTCTTTCTTGCAGCGGCTTCTGCCTTTGGAAAATCACCCTTATTGGCATTCAGATATTTAAAACAGGGTTGAAGGTGCATAGGAACCGGGTAATACACCTCCGTGCCGATGTCAGCTTCATTCAGAAATCTCCTGAGTTCATCCCTCCGACTTTGAACGGCAATAACAAATTGATTGTATATGTGTCGATCCTCTTTTTCTACCGGAAGACTGACCCAACCATCCAAACCTTCGCGGCGAAAAAGTTCACGATAACGCTTGGCATTGTTCTGACGTGCCTCGGTCCACTGTTCCAGATAAGGCAACTTGACAAGGATAATGGCTGCCTGAAGCGTATCCAAGCGAAAGTTTCCACCAACCACCTTATGATAGTATTTAGGATGTGAGCCATGTACCCGCAAAAGCATTAACTGCTCATACAAGGTATCTGAAGAAGTGGTAACCATTCCTCCATCACCAAAGGCTCCCAGGTTTTTGGACGGAAAGAACGAAAAACAGCCCATATCACCCATGGACCCTGCCCTTCTCCCCTTATACTCTGCACCTATGGCCTGGGCTGCATCCTCAATGACCTTGATGTCATGGGCGTGACCCATCTCCAAAATCGCATCCATGTCGCAACATTGACCATACAGATGTACAGGAATGATGGCTTTGGTCAGCTTTGTTATCTTATCCTTCATTGCTTGGGGGTCGATATTGTACGTATCATTCTTGATATCCAAAAAAACGGGCCTGGCGCCCACGCGTACGATCGATGCTACCGTTGCGAAGAACGTATAGGGTGAAGTGATGACCTCATCGCCGGGCCCAATGCCAGCAGCCATCAATGCTATCAGAAGGGCATCGGTGCCAGATGATACACCCACCGCATATTTGGCATCGCAATAGAGTGCAATCCGTTCCTCCAGCTTCTTTACCGCTGGTCCCAGGATAAACTGCTGGGTTTCATAAAGTTCCCGAGTAGCTTCCAGAATCTCATCTTTGATGGTCTGGTATTGAGCCTTTAGGTCTAAAAGTGGCACCTTCATTACAAAATTCCTCCTACATAGGGGGTGTCCTGTGCCTTTTCAGGAAGTATAGGATGACTTTGTCAAATATGGCTGGGGCTTCTTCGTTAGGGAAGTGTCCAGTCCCTGGGACAATACACAATTCCGAGTTCTTGATTCCCCGGTAGGCAGCGATGGGATGTTCCAAGTCAAAGAATGGATCCCTGTCACCTCCTATGATGAGCGTCGGGGATTTCATACGAGAAAACCTTGGCCTTAAATCGTAGGATTGACTCCAAACATAGTGTCTTGCTTTTCTGATCGCCTCCCATTTCAACATGGCATAGTCCTGTCCATGGTGATAGATGAGCCAGTTTCGAAGCGATCCATCCAGCTTAGACCAAGGCTGAAAGTAACTCTCACACCGGGCAATGGTTTCATCGGTGCCGTAATAGCCAACACTTTGGAGTATTAACGTCTTCACCCTGTCAGGATATGAAGATGCGAAAGCGAGAGCTACAGCCCCGCCTTCGCACATCCCGCACAGATGTGCTGAGTCAATACCAAGGTCTGTTACCAGTTCCTCAAGTTCACGTACGCGATTCTCAAGGTATCCTTCTTCGTAAGAGAGACGAGGTTCAGATCGACCAAATCCGAGACGATCGTAGATGATGAAGCGGTAATACGTGGCAAAAATTTCGATCTGTTTTTTCCAGGCCTTGCTGGAACCTGCCCCATCATGCAAACCGATTAGGGGTTGCCCTTCGCCGTAACTCTCGTAGTGTATCATTCCTCGACTTAAACCGACTTCAGGCATCTTAATCTACTGTCACAGTTCGATCGGCTCCGCATTCGTTGCTTTCAGGATGTCCGCGGGGCTCATAATGAGCATTAGCCCTCTCTTGCCCCCGTTGATGGCAACCTTATCACATGCAAGCAATCCTGCGTCGATCATCACACGAAGACGTTGCTTCATACCAAAGGGGCTAACACCTGCTACTTTGTAGCCACTGCTTATAGCAAAAGACTGGCACAGCTTCTCCTGCGCATCTAAGGAGTATCCTCTTTCCGCCTGCTCTTCTGTGGAGACACGGCAGTAGACAAGTGCTTTCTGCATATTTTTGAGATGAGGAAAAGAAGTTGATCAGCTTATCCCTCCTCCAATCTTCGCGCTCTGAAGATACCTTGTCAACAAAGCAAGCCCTGACCTCGAACTGAGTCAGGGCCTCTGCCATTTTCATGGCTCAGGTTGTCCTTTCCCTGGCTACTTTCAGGGATGGGAAGGTAGATCACC
>CP070769.1:1428574-1432990 GCA_020347085.1 Desulfobacterales bacterium | reverse complement strand
GGCACCGAAGCTCTGGCCCGCAGAGCCCGTCAAAGTCACTTCAAGCGTCCCATCGGGCAGGCCCTCGGGACCGTGCAGATTGACGATGCGGTTACTTAAGATCGCTCCGACCGTGCGATGGACGTTGCGGATCGGTAACTCAACTGACACGGGCTTCTTGTTTTTAACAGCATCTTGCGCCTGCTCCAGGATCTGCCAATCCAGATGGGTCTGAAGCGTATTCGCTTGCGAGCGCACGCAACGAATCGCCCGACCATCCGAGGTGTCCGGCGCGGTCAGAACAGACGAGAAATCCAATCCGCGAGCCTTGAAGTGTTCGATGGCCAGGCTGCAACGCAATCGCTCGACATGACCGACCATCTCGTCAAACTCGCGGAAGCCAAGCTCGGCCATGATCGACCGGACCTCCTCGGCCACAAACAGCATGAATCGCTCGACGTGCTCGGGCCGACCGGCGAATCGCTCCCTCAACACCGGATCCTGCGTCGCAATGCCGACTGGACACGTACCCAGATGACACTTGCGCATAAGAACACAACCGAGCGATACAAGGGCGGCCGTGCCGAATCCGAACCGCTCAGCCCCCAACAATGCGGCGACGACAACATCCCGGCCGGTCTTCAACTGGCCGTCCGTCTGCACCATAATCCGGTCGCGCAAACCATTTAAATAGCCAGCACCTTTTTGAACGTCTTGAACCAGAAAGAGGGGGCGAAGAAGAACAGGAGTTTCACGATGATCTACGAGAGTTCTTGGAGTCGTGTGATTTCACTTGTTTCCTCTTGCATGAGCACTTACTATGCCAACTGGCAACTTACGGGAAATCTGGTCATGTGTCAATTTTTCCTTTTGGACGCTTTTTACCTGTCCGTTTTTCGTGCCTCTGCTTCACACAGATTTCATCACTGCTTTAAGATTCCGGCCTATTTGATGTCTCTGGCACCTATGGTATATGTACCACGCAACGTGCCTTTGCATGACAGGCTAAGGGCACGTGGTGTTTTGGCTCAGCCCATAATTGAAGACATGTCAACTGTAGATCATGTAAGGTATTTGCAGACGCCTTTCTTCCATCTCACATTATAGGAGAGCTAGCTGCAGGAGGAGATCATGGCGCTCCAGACAAAATGTCTCATTGGATTAGTGATGTTAGCTGTCGTGGATGCAGTTATCCCCTTCCCGATTCTTGGAATGATTCTGATTTACGTGGTACTCCAGAAGCCCCTTTGGTTTCGGAAGATGGTTGGTGAACTCTATGAGGGATGACACCGCTTCCGAGGTAGGCATGTGACCGGCTCGCTCCCTGTGCGCGAGATGCTGCCGTGAGACAGAACCCCGGTCCTCCAGGGCGGGGAGGCTTCACTAGTCATGGGATTTACTAATGGTGCCATCCCTCTTTTCGACCCGCTCATCGTCAATTATTTTCCATACTCACGTCATGTTCTGGTCCTGGTTGACGAGTAAGGAGTGGCATGTACACGAAGTGAAGTGGAAATACAACTAACACCATGTTATGATGGCTCAATACCGAAGTCAGCAAGGGCATACCTATAAGCATGAGACTTGGCATCATAGGTCTAGCGGGATCAGGTAAGTCGACTATCTTCCAGGCTTTAACTGGGAGCAAGCCGGAAGAACGAATTCACAAAGGGCATAGTGTTGTTACGGTCCGGGTACCGGACCCCAGGGTCGATGTCTTGAAAAGACTATTCAAACCGGACAAGACCGTATATGCCCAGCTCGAATACATTCTTCCGTATGGCAAGAAGGCCTATAAGTCAGATCAGCAGGGTGATGAGAGCCTTTGGAATGATGTCCGTCCCTGCGATGCCCTGGTCCATGTGGTCCGAAACTTTCAGCAACCAGGAGGAGAGGCGCCCGACCCCCAAGCAGATTTTTTGAAACTTGAAACTGACATGATCTTTGCCGATCTTGTCGTGGTTGAAAGGCGCATCGAACGTCTTGATCTTGATAAAAAGCGCGGCAAAGAAATCAGTGCTGAGGAGCATCGGCTGTTGGAAGAGAGTCTGCGGATGCTGGAAGATCAGAGACCGCTGCGGGACAATCCTGAACTGGCTAATGCTGAACCGTTAAAAGGGTATACACTTATTTCGGCCAAACCGGTCCTTGTCGTGTTCAACAACGACGATGAAGATGAAACCCGTCCGACATGGGATGGGCTATCTGAACCTTATGAACCTGTCGTGGTCCGAGGCAAGCTCGAAATGGAGCTTGCAGAGTTGTCTCCTGAAGAGGCCGCAGATTTTTTGACCGCCTATCATATCAAAAGTTCAGCCATGGAGAGGGTGATTCAGCATTCCTGCGACGTGCTGGGCTTAATTACTTTTTTCACCGTGATTCACAAGGAGGTGCATGCCTGGATGATTCCCAAAGGGACTGCGGCTTTGGATGCGGCGGGAGTGATTCACTCCGACATGAGAAAAGGTTTTATCCGTGCCGAAGTTCTTGTCTATGACCAGCTGATGCCTGCAGGCACATACCAGCAAGCAAAGAAGGAGGGGAAGATTCGCTTGGAAGGAAGGAACTACCCTGTCCAAGACGGAGACATTGTGACTTTCCGCTTCAATGTTTAAACATCTTCTTGATCTTGGTGGACAGCTTAGCCGACTCTAATTTGGCAAACTCTTTCAGCAGGGCTTCCTGTTTCTTGGTGAGACCGGTAGGCGTCTTAACCAACACCTGTATGATCTGATCCCCTTTCCCATGGCCCCTCAGGGAGGGGATCCCTACGCGTTTGAATCGAAACACCTCGCCTGGCTGTGTCCCTTTTGGGATGTGCAGCGTCTTTTTTCCTGTCAGGGTTGGCACACTGATGTCAGCGCCCAGCGCTGCCTGAACAAAGGATATAGGAACCTGGCAGATGATGTCATTGTTGTTACGCTTGAAAAAGTCGTGTGGCTTCACGTTGATGAATACATACAGGTCTCCGGGTGGTCCACCCCGGGTACCGCTCTCCCCTTCGCCTGTCAGTCGGAGCCTTGATCCGATATCGACTCCAGCAGGGATCTTCACAGAGACTTTCTTCACCTGCTCAACTTGCCCGGTTCCCCGGCACTCTGGGCACGGAGAGGGGATGGTCCGACCCTCCCCACGACAAACGGGACATGTGGTTCTGATGCTAAAAAAACCCTGGCTTCTGCTAATCTGCCCGGTTCCGCCGCACTGACGGCAATCCTCCGGATAAGTTTCGGGTTCACACCCTGTGGCCTCGCAGGTGGAGCAGTTTTGAAGCTTTTCGATTTCGATTTCTGTATCCAGGCCAAAAGCAGCATCCATAAAGCTGATTGTCAGGTCATATCTGAGATCGGCTCCCCGGCGTGCTGCGGTTCTATATCGTCTCCCGGCCCCGAAGCCAAAGAAGTCGTCAAAGATGTCGCTGAAGCTTGAAAATATGTCTTCGAATCCCCGAAAGCCAGAAAAACCTGTTCCTTGAAGACCCTCGTGTCCGTAATGGTCATAGATGTTTCTCTTTTCGGGGTCTCGTAGGACCTCATAGGCTTCAGCAGCCTCCTTGAATCTCTCCTCGGCCTCCTTATCACCAGCGTTTCGGTCTGGGTGGTATTTCAAAGCCAGTTTTCGATAATTGGCCTTGATTTCATTTTCATCGGCATCACGGCCAACGCCGAGGACCTCATAGTAGTCCCTCTTTGCCCTCATCGTTGTGGTTACTCTTTCCTTTTCTCTTCTTCTCGCTGACGGATTGAAGCCAGCACTGCTAAATGACCCGGGTTACGTCTGTCATGCGGCGTCGATGGCCACCTTTGACCCGGGACGTCAACCTGAGATGGTACTTGGTTCTCATTTCTGTGGACAAGTGAGTCTTTTCCGGGAGGCACCCGAGCCTCTTCGAAGCACCTTGATCGTAATAGAATGGGTGCGGGGGCTCGACTCTTGAAGAGTCGGACTTCGGCGGGAAAAACGCATGGACTATCCGAATCATTGTTGGCTTAACGGGCTCATTGAGGCCGAGAAATCCGGCGATTTGCGCCCCGTTTTGCTGACACGCTACATCTACTAGGGCTGGAATGTGGTCAATATGTTTCGGCAGGTCGTCACGTTCAATCATTGGCTTACCGTAAAAAGGATATAACTTCCAAAAATAATGCATAAGGCTCCATTGTCAATAGGAGCGCAGGGAATTGCCTCTCTGCTTAGGGTGAGGCAAAAACGACTTGACGATGAAACCGCTTTTATGGGAAAGGTCATTATTCGAAGGCAGAAGCCTGTGCTTCACCCGGGGTCCCACCAAACTCAAATGTGGGGACTGAAGTTCTTCTTTATTTTACGGCCTGTGGCCGTGCAATAAAACCAACCGCTATGCGGGTAGTTGTTTCCACGTTCTTGCCAGTATTGAACGAAAACTGATTGGGCTTCGGCCTGAAGAGACAAGGAGGG
>CP070769.1:1424203-1428474 GCA_020347085.1 Desulfobacterales bacterium | reverse complement strand
GTCTACCAGCTTGTTGGCGGTCTGAAAGCTGGTATGGGTTATGTTGGTTGCCGAACCATAAAGGAATTATGGCAGAATGCCAGATTCATTCGTGTCACGCCCTCCGGCTTGCGCGAAAGCCATGTGCATGACGTCATCATTACCAAAGAAGCCCCCAATTATCGGTTGGAATGATGCCCTCCGCTGGTTTTGTCCACCTCCATGTCCACACACAGTACAGCCTCCTTGATGGGGCAATCCGCATCGAGCCCCTCCTGAAGCGGGCTGCTTCCCACCAAATGATCTCCGTGGCCATTACTGATCACGGAACCATGTATGGTGTTATTGAGTTTTATGAAAAGGCGTACAAGGCCGGTATCAAACCGATCATTGGATGCGAGGTGTATGTGGCTCCAGGCAGTCGATTTGATAAGAGCCCTGGCGACAAAGGGGGATTGTTTCATCTTATCTTGTTGGCAAGAAATAAAAAGGGATACCAGAACCTTTGCAAGCTGGCTTCTGCAGCGCATTTGGAGGGTTTCTACTACCGGCCCAGAGTGGATAAAGAGATCCTTGCCGATTGGAGCACGGGCTTAGTCGCCCTGAGTGGTTGTCTCCATGGAGAGATTCCTCGTTTGATTCAAGCAGGTCGCATGGATAAGGCTGCTGAGGCCGCACGTGCCTATCAGGCTATTTTTGGCGAGGGCAATTTCTATCTGGAGGTTCAGAATAATGGCATCCAGGCCCAGGACACCGTCAACCATGCCTTACGGGAAATGAGCGAGACGCTCTCAATCCCGATGGTGGCTACGAATGATTGCCACTATTTGGATCCAGAGGACGCCCGTGCCCATGATGTCCTATTATGCATCCAGACTGGCAAGCCCGTCCAAGAGACCAAACGTCTCAAGTTTCGGACTGATCAACTTTATTTCAAGTCTCCAGAAGAAATGCGGCGCGATTTTCGAGACTATCCAGGCGCAATAGAACACTCGGTGGAGATCGGGAATCGGTGCAACGTAGAACTTGACTTCAAGTCCCATCATTTTCCCAGATTTTGCCCTGAGTCGGGGGACTTCAGCTCGGAAAAGAATGCGATTTCCAATGTGGATGAATACTTAGAACGCGAGGCCAGAAAGGGATTGCAGGTGCGATTGGAGGAGATTCGGACAAGGGTCGCCGACTTTGCTCCTGAAAACAGTCAGGAATACCACGAGCGGCTTGATCGGGAGCTAGACGTGATCAAGGGGATGGGCTTTTCCAGCTATTTCTTGGTAGTTGCGGACTTTGTTCGGTTTGCCAGGGAGTCAAATATCCCGGTAGGGCCAGGCCGCGGTTCTGCGGCTGGCAGCTTGGTCGCTTACGCCCTTAAGATCACTGACCTTGACCCGATTGTGTATGGATTGATATTTGAACGATTCTTAAATCCTGAAAGGAAAACACTTCCCGACATCGATGTTGATTTCTGCATTGAGGGCCGAGAGGCCGTGTTCAGGTACGTGGTGAAAAGGTACGGCGGCCCGGATTACGTGGCCCAGATCATCACCTTTGGGAAGATGCAGGCAAGGGCGGTGATAAGAGATGTGGGAAGGGCGCTTGACATCCCTTTGAGAGAGGTTGACAGAATTGCGAAGATGATACCGGAGGTGCTAAACATCAGCATCGAGCAAGCCATTTCCCAGGAGCATAAGCTGGAAGATCTGGCTGAGGAAAAGCCCTATGTCAAAGACCTCTTTGCGATTGCCCAGGCTTTAGAGGGCTTGCCAAGGCACGCGTCAACCCACGCTGCCGGGGTAGTCATTGCAGATAGGCCGTTGGTGGAGTACTTGCCATTGGCCCGAGGCAAGAAAGGCGAGGTTGTCACCCAATATGACATGAAGGCGGTGGAGAAAGTCGGATTGACCAAGTTCGATCTACTGGGACTGCGGAATCTGACTGTGATGAAGGAAGCATGCGACATCGTACGCAAACGAGGTAGCGTGCCGCCAGACCTAGCACATCTGGACTTGGCGGACGAGAAGACCTATCAACTTTTGAGTTCTGCCCAGACTACAGGCGTGTTTCAGCTGGAAAGCTCGGGCATGAAAGACCTCCTTTTACGCCTTAAACCAGCTTGTTTTGAGGATATCGTTGCCTTGGTTGCCCTTTACCGTCCCGGACCCTTGGACAGTGGCATGCACGATGAGTTTGTCAAGAGAAAAAATGGTCGCGTTCCGGTGACGTACCTTCTTCCAGAGCTCGAACCTATCCTCAAGGATACTTATGGGGTCATCGTGTATCAAGAACAGGTCATGAATATTGCTAGTGTGCTTGCAGACTATTCTATGGCTGAGGGAGACAACCTAAGAAAAGCTATGGGCAAGAAGATCCACCAGATCATGGCTCAAGAGCGTGAACGATTTCTCTCTAGGGCTAAGGAGAAGGGGGTGAATCAGGACAAGGCAGAAAAGGTCTTTGACCAGATGGAGACATTTGGACGCTATGGTTTTAATAAGGCCCACAGTGCTGCCTATGCCATGATTGCCTTTCAGACCGCCTATCTAAAAGCGCATTTTCCGGTTGAATTCATGGCTGCCCTTCTAACAAGCGAGATGAACTCGACTGAAGACGTAGTCAAATATATTGCCGAATGTCGCAGTCAAGGGATTGAGATCTTACCCCCTGATATTAACCAGAGCGAGATGAATTTTACGGTAGTACAGGACAAGATTCGTTTTGGTTTGGCAGCCGTCAAGAATGTCGGGCAGGGAGCCATAGACTCCGTCCTTGAGGTTCGAAAAGAGGGAGGGCCTTTTAAGTCGTTGTTCGATTTCTGCGAACGGGTAGACCACAGAAAGGTCAACCGACGCGTCGTTGAGAGCCTCATTAAGGGCGGGGCTTTTGATTCGACAGGGGCAAGGCGGTCTCAGATGATGTCGGTGCTGGACGAGGCTTTGGAAGTCGGTCAAAAGACCCAAAAGGATCGCATGAACGGCCAATTTACCCTTTTTGAAGCGATGGCAATGGATGGCCACGACACGATCTATTCCCCATTTCCCGACATCGGGGAGTGGAATGAGAATGAGCTTCTGAACTATGAGAAGGAATCCCTTGGCTTTTTCATAACCGGACACCCCCTTGCCAGGTATGAGTCAGTACTCAATAAATTCGCCAATGCAAACACCGTGAAGCTTCAGGACTTTTCAGAGGGCCGTGTCGTTCGCATAGGGGGCATCGTTCGGGACTACAAACTCTATCATGACAGGAAAGGGGAGGTCATGGCCTTTGTGACGTTGGAAGACTTAAGCGGTTTTGCAGAGGTCACGCTTTTTGCCTCGCTATACTCGACGGTGTCCGATCTCATAGATAGGGACTCAGTCATTATGGTCGAAGGTCGCATTGCGAGAGACGAAAAGTCAAGCAAGGTTCTGGCCGATATGGTCGCTCCGATAGATAACGCCGAAGAAACCTGGACAGCCAGTGTACATTTTAACCTCGACATGACCAATCTCAACAAACAGAGTCTTAAAGAACTCTGCGAGATCTTGAAGCAACACAAAGGGTCTTGCAGCGCCTTTCTTCATCTCCTGATCCCCCAAAGGACTGACACCATTATTGCCCTGCCCGATAGCCTGAGGGTAAAAGCTGGCCGAGGCTTGACTGAGGCGGTAAACCGCTTTTTGGGCTACAGTGCAGTTAAGAGCGTCTGTGCACAGTGAAGCCAAACGGGAGGACCAGTGGCAGTCCTGCAGTGACCGAGTAATCGCGTAATGGCGTTGGGAGCAGCCAGCGCAAGGCCCACGGCGCAGTGCTAAGGGGGAAAAGTTTGGCCTTGGCCCCTGTGCCTTATGCCTTAGGCTTCCAATACTTATCACTCAACCACGCAACTATTCGACCACGCAACTATTCGTCTAACATGAAACGGCCCCAACAGCGCACTTATCGCAGTCTTGTTTCACACAAGAAATTGGCCAATTTCCGGATTGTGGTCAAGGAGACGGATCTACTTGTTAGGGCCGACAAACCACTTGAAACCGAAACTAAAGATCTTGTTTTGAGATACAGAATCCCCCTTGAACGTTACCTTGAACAGCATCCAGGGTTTGTCCGTGCGATGGTCCCATGGCCCCAGGATCAGCTGGCACCGCCCATTGTCAGAACGATGATCGCGGCTAGCCAAAAGGCCGGTGTTGGCCCAATGGCGGCTGTTGCAGGAGCCATTGCAGAGTATGTGGGCAGAGACCTTCTGGCATACAGCAAGGATGTGATTGTTGAAAATGGGGGAGATATCTTCATAAAGACTGGCTTTCCTT
>CP070769.1:1420341-1424103 GCA_020347085.1 Desulfobacterales bacterium | reverse complement strand
GCCCATGCTGATATCTATTAGTCGACACGCTCCAGTACCAGGGGGACAGGGCTTGAGTATGACAAACGCACCGGCCCGGACCCGGAACCGCTTATGCTTTCTTCGCTCAACTCGCGCTTTCGTATTCGTGATGACGCAACCTCCTCATAATGTGCCCGGATAATTGTTCTTTGCCGTTTAGTATGCCACAAGTTGCCTAAAAGACAATATCATTTTATTGAGGGCAAAATAAGGGCGAAAAATCAGTAGTGCTGGTTCATGGAGTGAAAGCCGCTAGCAGATAGACGTTGGATACAAGATACAGTGTTTAGTTTCCTCAGTCCAAAACTAGAAGGTACTTCCCATTACCTCTAACCGGGCACTCTGGACGGGCATTCGAGATACCCTACCATTATCATAGCATACGGAATACGCACAATATCAAAAGGATATCTTCACATTAGGGTCATGCTGCAAGACAAGACAAAGAGCCCAATACTATGAAAAGAGACAGATATTTTATCCTCCCCACGAGATATACTCCTTAGACTAAGTGGTCTTAATGCCACGTTGCAGCCTGGAAGCAATCCTCACGGTCGCCTTCCTGGATGAGGCCTTCCCGATCCTATCGCTAGTCCAAGGAAGTTCAATTTGTCGACACTCAGATACAGTCCATGTTTTTTCCGGGTGCCAATGCATTTCAACGGGTTTCACCCAAGTTGCCGTCTGGGGGTCTTATACTGGAACACGGGCTCTCCTCTGTTTCATCTTTCCTGATGAGATACCACAAATAACCAAGGCCACGTGCCGGTAAAAAAACTGCTGGCATCGCCATTTCTCCAAAGAGTCTTGCAGCCTCCCGAAATGGGAGCTTTCGTACTTTTGGATCGCCAATTGGCCCTTTGATGTGTACAGGCGAGGTCGTACCCCTGAATCCTTTCTTCGGTTCCGGCACCAACGCTATCTCCATGGTCTCTGTATGGAGGTCGATAGACCCACCGCCCCTGGCATACATATTAGGTGTTTCCATGTAGATCATTTCACTCTTTCCCATGCCCTCCTCAAAAACGAACCGGAGGGCCATGCAGTGCAGATCCTTGTATTCTTCCTGTGAACGGACTGCCGTCAAGAAGTCCACGGCGTCGGCGCCCATGAACTCAACAACCCGCTTAATCTTTCCTTTCTCGACCGCCATACCGAACTCTCCCTGAAGGGCTGTGGCTATTTCTCGAGGAGACTTGCCCACACTCTTCAGGTCAACGATTAGATTGAGCTGACCGCTGAGGAAAGGTGATTCGTGAAAGGGCGCGAGCAGGGCCCCCAGGTCAACGTCTTCTGCAGTGACTTTCAAGGCCATCTCAGGGTTTGTGCCAATATCATCGATGGTGAAGTCAATCGAAGCCAGACCGCTTCTGTACGCGACCGTTGCAGGGGTGACCTGGAGCCTTCCATTATCCAGTGACATATCAAAATTCAGGTTTTTCAGATCGAAATCTTCTCCCGTTAACTTGTCGACGCTGACGCCTATGGCCAAATCGATTGCTTGTAGGGCATGAAATGGCAGGGACTCCTCCCTGAACAAGCGCTTATCAGGTTGTGGCTCAGATTCGATTTCAGGAGGCAAATCCTTTGCTTGCTTCGGATACACACCGACGTCAGTCAAATGAACGGTTGGTGCTACTATTTTTGCTGTAACACGGGGACGTTGTTTGGTGAGAGAATGGCTGAGGGTAGTTCTAAATCGGGAGCTTCCCAAGCGAACCGTTCCTTTAAAGGAGGCTTTTTTCGTGTTGCCCGTAATCTGACCTTCGAGCAGCGGGGCACCGAAGGGCGGAACATCTATCCCCAGAAAGGATTCAAGAACAGATATATGGCTCGCGCCTGAAGCGATGAGTCCTTCGAATTCATGTATCCCGTCTATTTCCTTGACCGTACCCTCTGCCTCCAGATACAAACGTTTGGGGCCTGTGGTTCCCACTTCCAGCTCATCGATGCGTATATGCTTCGGCGTGCCCGCAATCTTCAATTTCCCCTCAACCACATGGTTTTTCGGCGCTGAGCCTTCTAAGATCTTGATCACCCAGGGCTTGCTGGTCGCCTTGAATGATGCCTCCAAAACCCTCTGGTCGCTGCTGCGGAGCCCACTAGCTTGGCCCCGAATTCTCAGAAAGGCGTCCTCTTCTGTACCTGCATCAAATGTGAGCTCTTTAACGTCCAGTATATCCAGACGACCATCAGGATCAATGATGTGGGCCTTTAACTTCAAGGGCCGCAGGTCAGGAAGGTCCAGATCAGCCGCTCCCGGTATAGCAGCAAGGTTTGGAGCCGAAGCTTCCACTTCAGCATCAAGTCCGCCAAGGGAGACCGAGCCATCTTTCGTGACCAGATCAAAGGAGCCCGCACCTTTCAGCCAAAGGCTCTTCTGAGATCCTATGGTGAGTTGGATATTCTTGAAACCATATATGCCTTCCTGGTCGATAAAACGGAAACTTCCTTTCAGGGGCCCAATATCCAGAAAAGAGATCCCAAAAAAAGATGCAAAGGCTGGAGCCTTTTGTGCTTTAACCGAGCTGATCATGGCGATGTCAGAGACTCCCTCACCACCAGAAAGGGGGATCTTGCCAACGCGTCCCTGACATTCGATAAGCAGCACGTCTTGTTCACCCGCGGATATGGCGATGTCATCTATAGAGAGGGCTTTACTCGTACCGGTAATCCTTGCTTCGCCTTTTACGGGTCCTAAACGAGCTATTTGACTTTTCCCCAAAAATGGCGCTGCAGCGCCCAAGCGGGGAGCGGTCACTTTTGTCATCAGGTTCAGGTTGCTGATATGCTTCTGCGTCGCTTGGGGACGAACCTTCACGTTTCCCGAAGATGTTATCAGCAGTCCATGGTCATCTGAGCCATACAGGCTGATATTTTCCAAGAAATAATCACCCTGCCGGTGGCGCAAATTACCTTCAACTTTCACCAGAGATACCTGTGGCATGTTTGCTGTCAGAAACATCTTGAGAAGGTCTTTGTTCGAGCATGTACCAGAGAAGACAATATTTGACTCTTGCTCCCCAAGCACATCCGTTATGGACCCCTTTGCTGAAAATTCGAGTTGCGAATCGCCGGAGATGCTCAAATCCAAACTCGAAACGTCTGGTGCATCGATATCCCCAGTAACCAAGGCCTCGAATTTCATGCGACCTATATTCGGAATCTCTTCCCAGAACAGACGCAGTGTGTTTGCCAGTTCAACATGTTCTCCGGATGCACGGATGTTCAACCCTTGGCCGCGGATCGGATTATCCATGGTCCCGGACACAGCGAGGCGAAGCCCTGCTACGTCCGCCCGGACATCCATTGGATAAGGTTTCTCTTCCTTTAGCATGTCGGCCAAGGATCCGAGTTGACCGTCCATTTTAAATTCTCTAGAGTTCAGCATCCCGTCGGCCTTCACATACAAGGGGCCTTCGTCACCCACATCGTTTAGGCTCAAGTTTGCCAGCAGCATTCGGACAACTTCGCTTTTGTGCTCATCTAACAGGGTTAATCGCACGTTTTGTAAGGTAACACTTTCAAGGACCGGGATGAGAACATCAGAAGGCTTTTCTTCAGGCCTTGAATCATCCGCTTCTGAGCGATCAACAATGGAGACTGTGGCATCATCGATCAACAGATGTCTGATCAAGACCGTTCCAGATAATAAGGGCTTCAATGCAACCTTTATCTCAAGGCGGCCTATATCTGCAGTGGAAGGGGCAGGGTCTGAGATATGAGTAATTCGTATCTTCG
>CP070769.1:1414970-1420241 GCA_020347085.1 Desulfobacterales bacterium | reverse complement strand
TCGTCTGCGGGACGCGTGGAACCTCAGGGCCCCAACGAAAAGCCATGTGTTCTGCTGCTGGTGGGGGGACTTTCCGGAAGAGTGCCTGATTTGTGAACGGGAAACGTGTTTATTGGCTGTTCATTGATAGGCTACGTAATGGATGGTATCTTGTTAGCGTTTCGATTCTCTGATATAGTTTTTTTCCCAAAACTGGGTCAATCAATCGGAGCCCAAAAGTGAGGAAGCTTTTCGCATCATGATTGGCAATGTATTGAAAAAGGTGTTCGGAAGCAAGAACGAGCGAGAGCTTAACAAGCTAAAACCGATCGTAGAACAGATTAATGCTCTGGAGCCTGAAATGCAGGCTCTGAGTGATGAACAGTTAAGGGCTAAAACCCAAGCTTTCAAGAAACGAATTGATCAGGGTGCCTCCTTGGATGAACTTCTTCCAGAGGCCTATGCCGTGGTTCGAGAAGCCTCGGTGCGTACTTTAAAGATGCGCCACTTTGACGTTCAGCTGATTGGGGGGATTGTGCTCCATCAGGGAAAGATTGCTGAAATGAAGACCGGTGAAGGAAAGACCCTTGCAGCCACCCTCCCAGCCTATCTGAATGCCCTGACCGGGGGCGGTGTGCATGTGATAACTGTCAATGACTACTTAGCCCGGCGGGATACTGAGTGGATGGGCAGCATCTACCGTTTTTTGGGCCTCTCAGTGGCTACGATTGTCCACGGGCTGGACGACTCTCAACGCCAAGAAGCCTATAACGCTGATATTACTTACGGAACAAACAACGAGTTCGGGTTTGACTACCTGCGTGATAACATGAAGTTCACCTTAGAATCGATGGTGCAAAGGGAACTCTATTATGCCATCGTAGATGAGGTGGATAGTATCCTGATAGACGAGGCCCGGACACCGCTGATTATTTCAGGCCCGGTTGAACATGCTGGTGATAGACTCTATGAGGAAGTAAAGCCACAGGTTATCAAGCTGAAACAGCACCAGGATCGCATCATACGCACCATGCTGGACAAGGCCATGAAAGGCCTCGAGGAAGAGGGTGACACAGATGGCGTCCTTGAACTCTTGCTAAAGGTCAAACGGGGGGATCCCAAGAATACGCGATTTCTGGATTTGATTGCAAAGCTGACAGGGTTGAAGAAAAGGCTCGATAAACTCGAAGGCCAGCTTTCCACCGAGAAATTACTTCCCCAGATTGATCAAGACCTTCTGTGCACCATTGATGAGAGTCAGAATCTCGTAGAACTCACCGAGAAAGGGCTCAAACTTATCTATGGGGGGCATGCTGATGATTACATCGTACCCGACCTCGACGAGGAGTTGCACAAGATCGATGAAAACAATGAGTTAACCAGCATGGAAAAGAGGATACAGCGCCGTAAGGCCGAAGCTTTCTACCGTGAAGCCTCCGAGCGGTTTCATGTCACGCGGCAGCTGATCAAGGCTTACTGGTTATTCGAAAAGGACGTGCAATACGTGGTCAAGGATGGGCAGGTGGTCATCGTGGACGAGTTCACCGGCCGAATGATGCCTGGCAGACGCTGGAGCGACGGGTTGCATCAGGCCGTTGAGGCCAAAGAGGGGGTGGCAGTGGCTGAGGAGAACCAGACCTTGGCGACCATCACCTTCCAGAATTACTTCAGAATGTATGACAAATTGGCCGGCATGACCGGTACCGCTGACACCGAAGCTGCCGAGTTCAAGAAGATCTACGATTTGGATGTCATCGTCATTCCAACGAACGAAGCGATGATTCGGATCGACTATGCGGACGTTATCTACAAGACTGAAGCCGAAAAATTCAAGGCCGCAGTCGAGGAAATAGAAGAACTTCACAAGAAGGGGCAGCCCGTGCTTGTTGGGACCATTTCTATTGAGAAATCGGAAAAGTTGAGTCGAATGCTCACCAAAACCAGGATCAAGCACGAAGTTTTAAACGCTAAGAATCACGAGCGGGAGGCTGAAATTGTGGCCATGGCGGGCCAAAAAGGAAATGTTACCATATCTACAAATATGGCTGGGCGCGGCACGGACATTGTCCTCGGGGAAGGGGTCAAGGAACTCGGGGGCCTGCACATCCTCGGAACGGAAAGGCATGAAAGCCGACGTATTGACAACCAGCTACGAGGCCGATCCGGCCGTCAGGGAGACGAGGGGACCTCACGATTTTATCTCTCCATGGAAGACGATCTGCTGCGTATATTCGGGGGCGAGCGTATGGGGTCGATCATGGCACGGCTTGGCATGGAGGAAGGGGAGCCGATTGAGCACGGGATGATTAGCAAGGCTATAGAGAATGCCCAGCGCAAGGTAGAAGCCCACAACTTTGAAATACGCAAACAGCTTCTGAAGTATGATGATGTTATGAATCAGCAACGCGAGGTGATATACAAGCAACGCCGGGAGGCCTTGGCCGGGGAAAGCCTCAGGCCTGCCATTGAGGAGATGATAAGGGAGTTATCCGAAAAGATCGCCCACAGGTTTGCGGATGAGAAAGTCCTTCCCGAAGAGTGGGATTGGAAAGGCCTGAGAGAAGCTGCTTATTTCCAGTTTGGGTTCCAGTTCAAGGTAGACCGCGCCACCATAGACGGCCTCACTCGGGATGGGCTGGCAGAGTCGATCTTTGAGTCGGCTATGAAGATATATGAGGAAAAGGAAACGACCTTTGGGGGGGAGGAGTTTCGAAAGCTGGAACAGATGATCGTGCTTCAGGTTGTGGACAATCTCTGGAAGGAGCATCTCCTTGCCATGGATCATCTGAAAGAGGGGATAGGGCTCCGCGGTTACGCCCAGCAAGACCCGCTCGTGGTATACAAGCGGGAAGGTTTCGCGATGTTCATGGAGATGGTTGAGCGCATTAAGGAAGAAACGGTGAAGTTTCTGTTTCGTGTTCAGCTTGCTCGACCTGAAGAGATCGCTGCGCGGGAAAAGGCGGAGCAGGAAAAGCTGGTCTATTCACATGGTGGTGAGGTTGCCAAACAACCGGTGCGCCGTTCTAAAGAGAAGGTTGGCCGCAATCAACCCTGCCCGTGCGGAAGTGGAAAGAAATATAAGAAATGTTGTGGTAAATAGGGAAAGTCTCAGGTTGCGAGTTGCGGGTTGCATGGAACGAACTTGAACGAGAAACTCACAACCGGTAACTTGCAAGATCTCTCACTTACATAAGGGCATGAAAAACTCAGCATCGTTGTTTAAGAATAATCCTGGCCCTGCTCTGAAAGTTCCAGGATTTGTTGCTGGTGCCGTGACTTCCGGGCTAAAAAAGGACGGCAAGAAGGATCTAGGCATGATCTTCTCTGAAGTGTCTGCCTGTGCTGCCGGAGTTTTTACAACCAATCTCGTCCAGGCAGCTCCCGTGCTCCTTGATAAAGAGCGGATTAAGACCGGGCGTTGTCAGGCCATTGTGGCAAACAGTGGCAACGCCAATGCGTGTACAGGTAGACGAGGCATCGAAGATGCCGAAGCTGTTGCGCGTGTTGCTGCCGTCGCCCTCGGGATACCTGAGGAGCTGGTGCTAGTGGCATCCACAGGTGTTATCGGCCAGCGCCTCAACGTTTCGGCTATTGAAGTTGCAATGCCGAAACTTGTCGGTCAGCTCAACGGCTCAGGGTTTTATGACATGGCCGAAGCTATCATGACAACAGTTACCTTTCCCAAAATTTTCTCAAAACAGGGTTATATCGCGGGCAAGGTATTTACCGTGGGGGGCGTGGCCAAAGGGGCTGGAATGATTCATCCGGATATGGCGACCATGCTGTGTTTGCTCTGTACGGACATCGGTGCGAAGCAAGACCTTTTAATACCTGCCCTGAAGGAGGCGGTGGCGACATCGTTTAACGCGATCACAGTCGATGGCGACACCAGCACCAACGACACCGTCCTTCTTCTTGCCAACGGCCTGTCTGGCCTAAGCCTAAGAGAGGCTTCATGCGCCACGGCATTTCAGAAAGTCCTGAATGAGGTCCTCTTCACGCTTGCTCTACAGATCGTTAAAGATGGAGAAGGGGCAACCAAACTGGTGAGCATCCATGTAGAAGGAGCGTCAAATGCGGATGATGCGAGGCAGGTAGCATACACGGTTGCCAACTCTCCCCTGGTGAAGACGGCCCTCTTTGGGGAGGACGCTAACTGGGGCCGCATTATGGCTGCTGTAGGACGGGCTGGTGTGCCGATTAATCCGGAAACGATTGATATCGTTTTTGAGGACGTGTACGTGGTAAGGGACGGAGAGGGTATTGGCAAACAGGCGGAGGAGGCCGCTACCACAGTTCTGAAGGGCGATCGTTTCACAATTACCATTGATCTGAAAATGGGCAGCGAAGGTGCAACTATCCATACCTGCGATCTTTCCACGGATTACGTGCAGGTCAACGCTGCGTACCGATCATAAGTGACGTGTTGGGTTCAGCAAGACGTAAAGGCACTTCACGGCCTTTCCCGTCAACAGGCTGAGGCCAAATTCCTGCAATTAACGTCTGAAGGTTTTCTCACCATAAGGAACAAAGGTCGTCGGTTATGAACACCGTTACCAAAGGACCAGCTGATGAGACAGTCTGAGACAATCAATGTCGGCATTGTCGGCGGTGGTCGTGGGTGCAAGGCGGTTATGGAGATGATCCTGACCGAAAAACTCAAGCGACTCCGCATGAAAGTTATCGGGGTAGCAGATCACAATCAAGATGCAATCGGTTACAGGTACGCCCAGGGAAGAGGGATTTACACAACAGCGGACTATCGCGATCTATACAACCTCAAAGATCTCCACATGATTATTGAGCTAACAGGCCGTGATAAGATAGCCAACGAGATTCCTCAAACCAAACCGGAACATGTTCGATTCATGGACCATGTCGCTGCTCGCCTTTTCTGGGATATCTTTCAGATTGAAGAGGAAAGGATTGGCGAGCGCAGGCGGGCGGAGGCAGCCATCAGAGAAACCAGCGCACGCTTGAACACCCTCATTCAAGCGATTCCGGACGTGGTCTATTTCAAGGATACCCAAGGTCGCAACCTGGTTGTAAATAGGGCGTTTCAGAAGTTAGTGGGTCTGAAACAATCGGAGATCGTAGGTAGAACGGACACTGAACTGTTTCCTGCAGACCTGGCGGATGCTTGCCGGAGTGGTGACGAACAGGTAGTGAAGGGTGGTAGGACGCTGCGTTTTGAAGAAAAAGCCACGTTTGGGGACGGAACGGAAACTTTCTTCGATACTGTCAAGGCACCCCTCCGGGATAGTGATGGGAAGATGGTAGGTCTCGTTGGTG
>CP070769.1:1412165-1414870 GCA_020347085.1 Desulfobacterales bacterium | reverse complement strand
CCCAGTGAAAGATTTGATACATACTGCCAGCAATGATTCCAGCCAATGCACCGGACCTGAAATGAACCTTTGTCGTAGGCATGAAGATGTAGATGAAAATAAAAAGGACCCATATCGTGCCGTAGGGCAATAACTTCAGCACAAAGAATATGATAGGGCTGATTGGACCTAAGAGGGTTATTTTTTCAACGAATATCTTGGCCTGGCTAGCCATAAGCACAGTGATGCCACTGGACACGATAAAAAGGACCGGGCCGATGAGCATGATGGAGAGGTAGTCGGTGATCTTTCTGCGGAAAGGCCTTCCCTTCTTGACTCCCCAGATGTCGTTAAAAGATTTTTCTATATTTCCCAAGACCTTAATAATAGCCCAAAACAGCACGACGACACCTATGCCGGCCATCATACCGCCCTTTGTATTTACTAAAAGAGCATTCGCATAATCGATGACCCTGGTTACTACTTCTCCTTGGCCCTCCAGTTTTTCCAGAACTTGTTTTTCCAGGACCTTTTCAAAACCAAAGCCTTTGGCCACTCCAAAAACCATGGCAAAAATTGGAACAATGGAAAGCGAAGTATAAAAGGTCAAAGCTGAAGCCTTGAGCTGACATTTATCTTCAACAAGTCCGCGCACAGACAATATGAGAATTCTCAGCAGCCTGACCAAGAATGACTTAGAGCGGGGGAGATCGCTTGAGCGGATTCTCCACACATCGATTCTGGCAAATTGCGTCACTTTTGAAAGCATAAGTGCTTCTCCCTAACTTGCTTTTCCAAGTGGCCCTACCAAAGATTATGTGAGGATGCCTCCACTGGTCAAGGCAAAAAGAGATTATGACCATCTTAGCGAGTATGATCTTCCGTATCACGCCCCTGCCAGGAGGGTCCTTGTCAAACGGCTAAAAACAAAATACGTTGGGGTTGCTCTTTCAGGAAGATCCATGAATTCGCTTTCGTTTCAGGGAAGTTGAAATTACCTGCAGTCCCGATGAAGTGGTGGCAAGGAATGCCCCCACTTTTACAGTTCAACGCCCATTTTTTTGGGAGAATCCACTACCGGCGGATTCTATGAGGCTTTATCATCCGTGAGTAATGATAGAAGAGGGATTGAAGTAAGAACTAAGGGCCGTTTCGGTACTTTCAGGGGTGTCTTCACACCTAGTGTGCTCACCATCCTGGGGATCATCCTGTTCCTTAGAATCGGTTGGGTCGTCGGTCACGCCGGACTGGTAGGAGCCTTCACCATCATTGTGATGGCTAACTTGATCTCCTTTCTTACTGGTCTCTCCCTGTCCTCCGTTGCGACGAACATGAACGTCAAGACCGGAGGAACCTATTACATGATCACGCGGACCCTGGGATTGGAGATCGGTGGTGCCATCGGCATCCCCCTCTACCTGTCCCTGGCTATCTCCATGGCCTTCTACATCATCGGGTTTACAGAGGCTTTCACGACAGTCTTTCCCGGCTTTGATCCCAGAGTCCTTTCTACGACAGTGGCTCTCACATTTGGTTTGCTTGCTTACATGGGGGCAGACTTCGTTCTCAAGATCCAGTTTGTCATCCTTACCATATTAGCCCTGGCTATTCTTTCCTTCTTTGCAGGGGGCTGGGCAAAGGGGGTGACTCCCCAGCTTTTTGCCCCATCCGGGTCCAGCGTAACCTTCTGGCATGTCTTTGCCATCTTTTTCCCGGCTGTGACTGGCATCAGTGTGGGAGCAGCCATGTCTGGGGATCTAAAAGATCCTGCAAGGAGCATTCCACGGGGAACGCTTGCGGCCATCGCTTCTACGGCTCTCATCTATCTGGCCACCGCGCTTTGGTTGGGAACCCATGCTACCACACAAGAACTTGTTGCCGACAACATGATCATGCAAAAGATTGCTCGCTGGCCGGTTCTCATTCTGCTAGGCGTGTGGGTTTGTACACTTTCTTCGGCTTTGGGAAGTGTTCTCGCGGCCCCGCGCATCTTACAAGCGCTATCATTTGATCGCGTTGTGCCTAGAACCTTTGCTGCACAACTCGGCAGCGCCACGGAACCGCGCTTCGCTGTCCTCGTAACCACCCTTATTGCCATAGCTTTTATCTGGATGGGCAATCTCGACTTCGTGGCTCCGATTATTACCATGTTTTTTCTGAATACGTACGGCATGATCAACTTGACGGCGGGTATTGAGAGGCTGGTGGGCAATCCCAGTTTTCGGCCGCAGTTAAAAGTTCCCTGGCCTGTGTCCCTTCTCGGTGCAGCGGGCTGCTATAGTGCCATGTTCTTGATCCACGCACCGGCCACTGTGATGGCGGTTTTGATCAGCTATAGCATCTTCATGCTGCTGGGGCGGCGTTCGCTCCCGCACAGCTGGGGAGATATTCGAAGTGGTATTTGGTTTGCTCTTACTCGGTTCGGATTGGTTCGTTTGGCTTCAGTGCCGCGGCACGTTAAGAACTGGCGACCAAATATAGCTGTGTTCGCAAGCTCCCTGGACACCGGGGATCAACTCATGGAAATGGGCACATGGCTCAGCAGGGGTCGGGGTATCGTTACCCTCTATCACCTCCTGGTTGGCAATGTGGACAAATTTGCGTGTCGCGGGATACGGGCAACATGGTGTAACCATATACAAAAGCATTTTCAAGAGAACTGCGTAAGGTCTTTTGCCGAATGCAGCATCGTCATCGATTTATATCAGGGGGTCACGACTACTGTG
>CP070769.1:1408681-1412065 GCA_020347085.1 Desulfobacterales bacterium | reverse complement strand
AAGAGATTTACTTGAGGGAAGCTCCGCAAGAAAATATCCGGACCCTGGAAAAAAAGTTGCAGGAACTGAAGGTCTCGCGAAAAGCGCTGGAAGATAATAAGGCGGTATTAAAGAGCAAGGAGAAGTTTCTGTTTGCAGTTATTGACTTTTCAAAAACCCAGCTTCCCCTGGATATGAAAACCTCCTTTCCAAAGACTGAAGATCTGGAGAAGACCCTGGCCTTCCTGGGGAGCCATTTTCAACAGATCCATCAACAGAGACAAGCTCTGGATGAAAAGACCGAGTCAATTGATAAAGAGATTCAAGTTGTGGAAAAGGAGTTGGCATCTTTAACCAGAGTCAGACAGAAAAAAAGGAAGGGGATCGAGGTTCTGTTCAATGCCAAGACAGACCAGCAGATCAAAATTGAAGCCAGCTATCTCGTGCAAAATGCCTTTTGGCAACCGCTATACAAGGTAGCCGTGCCATTGGATCTGAATGCGGTGAATCTGACCATGTTCTCAAAGATTCATCAAAAGACCGGGGAAGATTGGCCGGACATAGATCTCGCTGTTTCAAACGTGGTCCCTCTCAAAGGTGCAAGTCTTCCTGAGCTTCCGAGTTGGATTCTGGACATCCCTAGGCCTGCAGTAAAAAAACCTGCCTTCGGCGGGCGTGTTGATTTGGCCGAAAAGGCTGCAGAGCCGATGGCCGAGGCCAGGATCCAAGAAACGATGGCTTTGGGGGCCCTTGATAAAGAAGAGGCCGAATTCGTCAGTGCCCAGAGAAAAGAGCTGCCTCTTTCATTTGAATACGAGATGCCTGGAAAGCTGACCATCGAATCAAAGGACAAAGAAACCCTGTTACCCCTTTTCATGAAGACCTTGAAAGGCAAGTTCTTGCACTATGCCGTGCCAAAGAGAAACCCTCTGTCCTTCTTAGTTTGTAAGGCCACCGTCGACAAGGAACTCCTTGGCGGCCCCATGAATGTTCATTTTGGAACCCGTTTTGTAGGCAAGACCTTCATGGAAGAAAAGAAGGCTGGCGAGACTTTTGATTTGAATCTTGGGGCAGACCGGGAGGTGAAGATCAAACGGCAAAGGATCAAGGACAAGGTCAAAGAGACCTTTTTCGGCAAGTTTGAGAGAAATACCGTTGTGCGAGAAATGGCATTCAAGATAACAGCAGAAAACCTGAAAGATAAACCTCTCAGCATGAATATCCTCGACAGCGTTCCCGTGTCCAGGACGGACAAGATTAAGGTTGAAGATGTGCAGATCAAGCCAGAACCCACTGAGAGGAACTACCAGGACAAGGAAGGTATACTCCTCTGGTTGTTTGATCTCAAGCCCAGAGAGGTAAAGGAAATAGACATATCCTTTGTGGTCAGCTACCCTAAAGATGAACCCGTGCTGGGGCTATAAAGCACTGGGCCAAGAAGCGAAGGGGTGCCCCTTTTTTTTTATGAAAAACCGAACACTCTTATTTGGTGAAGGGCTCTTTGAAACATTCAGAGTATACAGGGCCAGAAGGCTTGCCTTTGTAGAAGATCATCTGGACCGCATGGCTGAAGGGGCCAATTTCTTCGCCCTCCCCTTCACAAGAGAAAAAGCCATTGACGCGTTGAAACTCGCCTTGGAGGAAATTCCACCCGACTCAGAAGCCCGCCTTCGATTAAACCTTGTCTCCGAAGGGGATCATCGCGCGGAAAAGACAGCATTTCATACATCATGGGAGCCTCTGCCGGAGATGGGCGCCTGGCAGGACCAGGGGGTAAAATTGGCTTTCTGCCCTTTTCAAAGATTTTCAGGCTCACCCCTTGTGCGGTTCAAGACAACGTCCTACCTGGAAAACATCTTTGCCTTCACGTGGGCCCGAGACCAGGGGTTCTTTGATGCCCTTTTCACCAACGAGCGTGGCCAGATTACAGAAGGATGCATTAGCAATGTCTTCTTTTTCGAAGAAGGTCACATCTGGACGCCCCCGACACATGCGGGACTCCTTCCGGGGGTTACGCGCAAGCAGATCATAGGGGTGGCTAGGGCCGTTGGCCTCCCCGTGACGGAACGCACAGTCATGCCCGGAGATTTGGATCGATTTGATGGCGCTTTTGTCACCAATTCGGTCATTGAGACCCTGCCGGTATGCACGGTGGGCGATATCGTTTATGCAATCCCTGAAATGATCCAGACGCTGAGAGCGGGGTATCAAGAACGTTTGGAAGCTGCTTTTTTCCGCTCTGGGCCAAAGTTATAAGGATCAAGTAAGAACGGCTCTTCCTGGAGCTAAATTCTCTCAGATGTATAGTCTTGGGATTGGGTAGGGAGCGCCTATGATGGCTAAGGAGTTACCTTCGTGTAGGCATACGCATTGTGGTTGTGAATGCTTTCAAAGTTTTCTGCTTCTACACTAAACGCGGTAAATCTTGGGTCTTTTGATAACTTATCCGTCACCTCTCTGACAACATCTTCCACGAACATTGGCCGGCTGTATGCCTGTTCTGTGATAAATTTTTCATCTTCCCTCTTCAACAGTGCAAAAACCTCGCTGCTCGCCGAGCTTTCTACGACCTCAATAATTTCCTCAATCCAAAAAAATTCTTCAAAGAGGGCAGTTACCGAAACAATGCCCCGCTGGTTATGGGCTCCCGCCGTGCTGATCTCTTTCGAGCACGGACAAAGGGTACAGATCGGCACCCTGACACCAATATAGAGTTTGCGATCATCTCCGTTTATTTCCCCCATATATTTGCACGTGTACTCCATCATGCTGGGAACCCCGGACACGGGCGCCTTTTTCTTCATGAAGTAGGGAAAGCTAATCTCCAGATTGGCAGCGGGAGCGTCAAGGCTCTTCTTTATTCTGTCAAGCATTTCAAAGAAGGTGTTTAGGTTTAAATCAGCACAATAGTCGTTCAACGCCTCCACGAACCGGCTCATATGCGTTCCTTTAAACCAATGTGGCAAATGCACATACATGTTGACCGTTGCCACCGTAGCCTGGGTATTGTTGGCCCTGTCCAGAACATTCATCGGATACTTGATCCCTCTAATGCCCACCCGGGTAAGGTCTATGTTACGGTGATCTGGTTCGTTTTGAACGTCTTTCATGTCTCAGACCTGTTGAACTGCAATAGCGGGCGCATTCCCTGTCCCGATTCATCGGGACTGCAGAGAGCTTCAATCGCAAAAGCCAGCACGTTCCCCCAACTGCTGCATCAACACTGCCATCAACGTCTTGCTCTTGCGGCTTTCCTTGCCTCCTTCTCGGCCCGTTCTTTGTACGTCTTAAGGACGTGTTCCTTGAGCTTCACCTTGTCTGCTCCAAATAGCGCGCTTTGGAGCCAGTCAAAGCCGAATTTGAGCAAGGCAACCTCATCAGCGCGGATCTCTTCCAGGAGGCTTT
>CP070769.1:1403280-1408581 GCA_020347085.1 Desulfobacterales bacterium | reverse complement strand
GAGGTGTGGATTTATTTGATATAGATGTGGGTGTACTGAGAAATATGATTAATAAGACTATATATAGTGTCCTGGGCGATGAAGGGCGTGCTCAGCTTGCAGGCATATGTTTTGAGAATATTGCCACAGATGATGTGAATACCATTCGCATGGTATCTACAGATGGACACAGACTTTCTAAAATAGATCATATTGTCGCAGATAAGCAAGGGCCCAAGCTAGAAGGGCGGGTTATTATACCAAGAAGTGGAATTGTGGAGGTGTTGAGACTTTTAGAGGGGGGAGAGACCGTCAAAATAGGATTTAAGAATAGTAATTTTGTGGTAGAAAAAAAGGAAGAGGTACTGATTATTAGGTTGATAGAAGGAGAGTTTCCTGATTACGAAATGGTTATACCAAAAATTGCCCAGAGCGAGATGGTAGTGCCAAAGGAAGATTTTTTGATGATGTTGAGAAGAATGTCGATATTGTCTTCTGACAAGCATCCGGGGGTTCGTTTTAAGATAGACAAAGAGCAAATCGAGGCCACGACCACAAACCCCGAAATAGGAGAAGGAAGAGAGATTGTCTCTGTTTCCTATAGAGGTAAACCACTCGAGGTGGCTTTTAATCCGAAATATTTTATGGACACTCTGTCAAGCATGGATAGTCAAGAGGTCGTGGTGAAACTTAAGGACGAGGTGAACCCGTGTATCATAGAAGGGAACGATGATATGGGTTTTCTGAGTGTTATTATGCCCATGAGGGTTTAAGAATGGAAGCCGCTGACAAAACATACGACGCGGACAAGATAAAAGTCTTAGAGGGGCTTAGTGCGGTCAGGAAGACACCCTCCATGTATGTCGGGAACGTCGACGTGGAGGGCCTTCACCACCTTGTATACGAGGTGGTCGATAACAGCGTGGATGAGGCTCTAGCCGGATATTGCGACTATATTAAGGTCTCTCTTCATTCTGATAATGGCGTGACGGTTGACGATAACGGGAGAGGAATACCAGTCGGGATTCACAAGACCGAGAAGCTCCCAGCAGTCGAAGTTGTGATGACAAAGCTCCACGCTGGGGGCAAGTTTGATCACGATTCTTACAAGGTTTCGGGTGGTTTGCATGGCGTGGGGGTTTCTGTGGTGAATGCGCTGTCCAGTTTTCTTGAAGTCGAAATTCGTTCAGGTGGAAGGGTTTACTATCAATCCTACGAGAGGGGAAAAAGGACGACTTCATTAGAGGTCATAGGAAAGACGAGGAGAACCGGGACAAAAGTGCGTTTTCGGCCAGACCCGGACATATTCAAGGACATCAATTTCAGCTTTGATATTATATCTCAAAGGTTGCGGGAGCTTGCCTTCTTAAATAAGGGCCTCAAGGTGATGCTTGAGGATGAGCGCACAGACAAGAGAAAGGAGTATTATTATAAAGGGGGCATCGTATCCTTCGTAGAATATCTCAACAAAGGAAGAACGCCACTGAACAAAAAGCCCATTTACATGGAAGCGGAAAAGGACGCGGTTTCCATGGAGGTGTCCGTTCAGTACAATGATACGTTTGCTGAAAGAATCTTTTCTTTTGCAAACAACATTAGGACGCAAGAGGGGGGATCCCACGTGGTAGGGTTTAAGTCGGCCCTAACTCGCACCATTAATTATTATGCGGCGACCAGCAATCTGCCCAAGAATCTCCAGGAGAGGATAGGCGGCGAGGACGTGAGAGAGGGACTGACCGCGGTCATCAGCATCAAACTAAGAAACCCCCAGTTTGAAGGCCAAACCAAGACAAAGCTGGGCAACAGCGACGTTAAGGGATTGGTCGAAACGCTGGTGAACGAAAAGCTGGGTAGTTTTTTGGAAGAGAACCCAAGCGTTGCAAGAAAGATTGTATCAAGGGCCGTTGAGGCGGCTAGGGCAAGGGAGGCCGCCAGGCGGGCCAGGGACATAGCCCGGAAGAAGGGTGCCTTGGCAGAGGGGTCGCTTCCCGGGAAACTGGCAGATTGCCAAGAAGCCAATCCAGCACAAAGAGAGCTTTTTATTGTGGAGGGGGATTCGGCCGGAGGTAGTGCCAAGCAGGGGAGAGATCGAAGGTTTCAAGCCGTGCTGCCCCTCAAGGGGAAGATAATCAACGTGGAGAAGGCGCGCTTCGATAAGATGTTGAAAAGTGAAGAAATCAAGACCATGATCACAGCGCTTGGGACGGGTGTGGGCCGCGATGAGTATAACATAGAGAAGTTGCGATACCACAAGGTCATTATTATGACGGATGCGGACGTGGATGGATCCCACATCCGAACGCTTCTATTAACCTTCTTTTATCGGATGATGCCCGACTTGATTGATAGGGGTTATCTATATATCGCGCAACCGCCGCTATTCAGGGTGGGAAAGGGAAAGGGTGCTATCTATATTAAACACGAAGGCGAGCTGGACGAGTTTTTGATGAGGCGGGTCTGCCACGACAAGGTGGTCAAGGGAAAAGAAGGGCGTGTGGTGTTGGAAAAGGAGAGCCTTTATACATTTCTTGGGAAGCTGATAGACTATGGCAAGGTAACCAACCGGCTTGCACGGCGCGGCTTTGACGCCGGCCTGGTAGAGATTTTGATCGAAAACAAGGTGGAAAACAGAGAGGCTGTTCAAGACAAGGATGGCATGGGCGATTTGGCACAGCGTTTAGGCTCACGGGGGTACCAAGTTGAGGGGTTGCTTAAAGACGAGGAGCATAATACATACGAATTGACGATTAGCGTGATCGGAAACGGGGCGAAGCGCGTGAAGATTGGTTGGGAGCTGGTTTCATCTGCGGACTTTCAGAAAGCCATTGTATTGTGGAAAGACATTTCTTCGTTGGACGGGCCGCCGTTTAGAGTTTATGACGATGGCAAGATGGGGGTTTCGATAGATGACAAAGACAAACTCCTTTCATACCTCTTGGAGGATGCAAAGAAGGGGCTTTCCATCCAGCGTTACAAGGGGTTGGGGGAGATGAACCCGATTCAGTTATGGGAAACAACCATGGATCCCCAAAAACGAACCCTGCTGAAGGTCAAAATAGAAGACATGTTTGAAGCGCATGACATCTTTACGGTGTTGATGGGTGGCGAGGTAGATCTCAGGCGCCAGTTTATAGAGACGAATGCATTGGAGGTCAGAAGCCTGGATGTATAGTTAGGGTATGTCGGGGTTGATTGGCTTGGACGAATCACTTGGTGGGAGGCATTGGGCGGGGCGGGGCCCCCTGGTGCGCCGCCTTGGTGTTTTGAATGGGGAAGTATCATGAAGTTGGCTTCTATAGAGGCGAGGGACCTGCCGGATGCTTGGTTTCAGTGTGTCTACGAGATCATAGACAACGGCCATGAATATGTGATCGATCACGGCAGTTATGCTGGACAGAAACGCCTTGAGTTTGACTATGTGACCGTTCATATTAGATATCCGGGCGTGCGCCCCTTGATCCCGGACATTCCGGCGTCCTTGGGCATCCCGAATCCGGTTGCCGAGGGATATGTTGAAGAGTACCTGCCCTACTTGATGACGCCAACAAAGCAGCCCAACGAAGACTATACCTACGGAGAGCGCTTGGCTGGCTGGTCATACGTTGCCGCCGCTGGCGGGAAGGCTTCAGAAGGGGATCCCGGGGGGGGAGGCATTGGGGCACATGTGGTTAATCAAATCGAAGAGGTCATCCACCTGTACAAGACAAAGGGGTACGGCACAAATCAAGCCGCGATGAGCGTCTCCACTCCATCGGATGTGCTTCTTGGCGACCCACCTTGCCTGCGCCACATTGATACACGTATCCGCTACGGGAAGCTGCACTTTATGGTGTATTTCAGGTCGTGGGATTTGTGGAATGGATTTCCGGCCAACCTCGGCGGCGTACAGCTTCTTAAGGAGTACATGGCAGCAGAAATAGGGGTGGAAGACGGCGAAATCATTGCAGCTAGCAAGGGACTTCACCTGTACGACTATGTTTGGGAACTAGCGCAGCTGCGGACAATGCGCGCCTGAGGGGCCTGTAATTGTATGATTTAGAGGAAGCGGGGAAACGATATCAGATGATTACGCGTATCTGTTCGCCCCCCCGCACCACCTTGGTTCCTACCGAGGTCGCACACAAGGCGCACAGATACTCGTACTTGTCTCCCTCAGGAAGGACCAAAAGTAGGCGCTTCCGGACCGGCATAGCTTGACCGCATTTGGGGCAGTACAGTTCCGTGGCGTCAAATTCTCTGAACGTTTCGGTCGAGGGAGGCTTGCGCGAGGGAGGTTGCCGTTGGTTCACAAAAAACCGATGTTGCATGGCGAGGGACTCCTGGGATTCGTTGGATATTGCAGAATATAGTTGTTCGACCAAATGTTGTCAAGGCGTGGGAGGCTATCGGGCTTGCTTGGGTTTTGCGTGGGCTAGGTGGATGATATTGACAGGATTCTTGCACAGGCGGGGAGGGCGGTTTGATGGCGCCACGTAAGATTGATCACATCGGCATAGCAGTGAGCGATCTTGAGTCTGCGAAGCGTTTTTACGAAGAGTCGCTGGGCCTGAAGGTAGCGCGCGAGGAGAGTGTGGGAGAAATGAAAATCGCCTTTGTTCCAGTAGGGGGGGTGAATCTGGAACTCATCCAATCTACTGCGGACAACGGCGTAATAGCGAGATTCATAGCCAAGAGAGGAGAGGGTGTCCACCACATTGCGTATGAGGTGGAGGATGTGTCTTCGGCGCTTGAGAAACTGAAAACGCGCGGGGTTAGACTGGTGGACGAGAGGCCAAGGCGAGGTGCGGGCGGCACGGAGGTCGCCTTTGTGCATCCGAAAGGCGCCCACGGGGTGTTGACAGTACTTGTGATGGCAAAAAGGAACGGGTAGAGGCCTTGACATGATCCGTTTAGTGTGGTTTATATTAAAAGTTTGGGCAGTGTAAATAGCCAGACGCACCAGAAAGGAAGGAAAAGAAGCCATTTGTTCTGGCGGAGGGTAACGGGCCATGAAACGAACCTATCAACCAAGCAGAATTAAACGCCGCAGAGACCACGGATTCTTGTCGAGGATGTCCACAAAGCAGGGAAGAAAGATCATAAACCGCCGTCGGGCAAAAGGGAGAAGACGCTTGGCCGTGTAAGGCCAGCAAGACCGTGAAGGCCTTTTGCTTAAAAAGGGAAGAACGCCTTGTAAGGCGTTCTGACTTTGAAAAGCTGTCTAAGGACGGCCACAGGATTGACAGCGACCACTTTGTGATACTTTACAGGCGAAACGGTCTTGGGAGGTTGCGCTTAGGGGTTACGGTGAGCAAGAGGGCTGGGCGCGCGGTGATCCGTAAT
>CP070769.1:1399661-1403180 GCA_020347085.1 Desulfobacterales bacterium | reverse complement strand
GACGTCCCGAAAAACATTTCCTCTATCCCCAAAAGATCCAAGACAAGCCCAACCGAACCGTCACTCAAAATGGTAGCACCGGATAGTACTCTCACGCTCCGATAGTTGGTCTCCAGAGTCTTTACAATAATCTGCTGAGACTCCAGGAGCTGGTCTACGGGCATTCCAAACACTTTTTGTCCTGTATCCACAAAAATCACCGCGGCACCATTACCGTTTGCAGAAGCGTTGCCCAAGTTAAGAATCTTTCCAATATCTACAACGGGAAGATAGTCACCCCGAAACGGGTACACCCGTTCCTCGGCCCCTACGCGTTTGACAAGGTTCTGGTCAAAACTCTCGGTTCCAACAACAACCTGGACCGGTACCAAGTATGATGTGCCCCCCTCAACACCATGCAGAACCTCCATGATGGCAGATGTCAGGGGAAGGCATAAGACAAAGGTCGTCCCCTTGTCCTTTTCGGTCTGGACTTCTATGGTGCCGCCGAGTTTATCAAGCTGAGTTTTGACCACGTCCATCCCAACCCCCCTCCCAGAGAGTTCCGTCACTTCTGCAGCCGTGGAAAACCCAGGCCTAAAGATAAGGTCAAGCAAGGCTTCTTCTGCTAAGACTTCATTCCGCTCAATCCAGCCCTTCTCAAGGGCCTTCTTACGAATCTGCTCCAAATCCATCCCTTTTCCATCTTCACCGATCTCAACAAAAACCCTTCCCCCTCTCTGATATGCCTTGAGTCTGATGGTCCCCCAGCGCGGTTTTCCCCTGGCCTCTCGCTGTTCTGGCGTTTCTATGCCGTGATCAACACAATTTCGGACAAGATGTTTTAACGGGTCTGTACAGTGCTCAATCACCTCTTTGTCCAACTCTGTGTCCAACCCCGTTAAGACCACCTTGATCTCTTTTTTTTGTTCGAGAGCAAGATCCCTTGCCATGCGTTGGAACCTGCGAAACATTCCTTCCAAGGGAAACATTCGCACCCGTGCCACCCGTTCCTGCAATTCACGATTCACCTTGATTAGGTTTTCCATCTCTTCCTTGATTTCAATCTGTCTCGGGCCCAACTGCTTTTCTATGAGTATCTGCAATCTAGAAAGTCCAATTCCAAGCTCTTCATCCAGATTTACCAGGCTGTCAATCTTTTCCACATCAACACGGATGGTTGTTTTGCGATAGACCTTGCGACTCTCCTCCTGCTTGGCCACCACGTCGTCAAGATCTTCACGCTGAATCTTTCCTTCCTCTAATAAAATCTCTCCCAGCATCTTCTGTCTCTTCAGCGCATCGGTCAATACCTCCTCCGTAATCCTGCTCTCCTCTACAAGCACCTCACCGAGCTTCTTGTCGGCAAGTTCTATATCAATACCCTCTCTGTACCGCTTGGTGATATCTTCAATACGAATGTTATTGTCATCCTTGATGAACATAAAGACGTTTTCAAGGTCCTCACGAGGGCTTTTGGTCTTGATAATAATCTGCCAGGATATGTAAAGATCATACGCGGAAAGATTTTCAAAATCTGGAAGCTCGGAAAGGTCAGCTACCACCTGCACAAACTCCCCCAATTCCCTGAGGTTCAACAGGAGGAGGAGGGGGTCTTGACCGGAATAGAAAAGGTGCTTTTCGAACTTGAGATCGATCTTGTAGAAGCGAAATCCTGTAACGGCTTCTTCGGGAGGTTCTTTTGCTGGTGCCTCGGGTTCGTCTGCAGGCGGACCCACAGATTCCACTCCCAAATAGCGCTTTACCTGACTTTTTCGCTGGTTGAGAACCTCCGGGTCTGCTTCGGCTTCACCTTGCGATACCCGGTCAACCATGGATCGAATAAAGTCAACCGAGTCCAAAAGAAAAGTGATCAGGTTCTTGGTGACGGCCAACTTCTGAGATCTAACCCGCTCCAACAAGTTTTCGACAAGGTGCGCATAGTCTGAAATGTCCATGAATCCGACCATTCCCGCACCACTTTTCACAGTATGAACCGACCTGAAAAGCTGTTCGATATCTGATGCAGACTCTGGCTCGGATTCAAGCTCCAGAAGGCTTTCCTCTGCCCACCTCAGCAGCTCATCTGTTTCGGAGAAAAAAATCTGTAAGGTTTCGTCCTCTTCACTCATTTTGGCCACACGACTTTCTTAACGGCCCACAAGAGCTGTTCGGGTTGAAAAGGCTTCAGTAGCCAGCCCGCGGCCCCTGCAGCTCGACCTTTATCTATCACAGACTTCTCAGCTTCGGTGCTCAGGACTAGTATCGGAACGAACCTGAACTCGCTTTCTTTTACTTTTGATATGAAACTAATCCCATCCATTTTTGGCATATTAATGTCAGTAATAATCAGAGACACCGAATCACCTTTGTCTTTGATGGATTGCAGTTTGACGAGACCATCTTGCCCATCTTCAGCCACTGTCACTCGATATCCAGCATTTCGCAAACAAAAAGAAACCGACGACCTCATTGTCGGGGAATCATCTACAAATAGGATAAGCTTTTCCATCTTGGCCTCACGCTCACAGCAATGCGGTTTTCAGACCGCAAAGAGATAAGATCTCCTCTGCCTCAGCAGAGAGTGCCGAAATCCGCAATTTAACTTCAGGTTCCAACCACCTCTTGAAAGAGATAAGCAGTTGAAGAGCCGCAGTGTCAATGAATCCAACCTCAGATAAAGAAATGGCAATCTCTTGCTCCTCGCCAGTTTTAACAGACCCTTCTAGGAAACCTTTGAACCCATCTATGCCGTGAATAGAGATCTCTCCTTGAAGTTCGTAAGTGCCCTCTTTGTTTCGGGTTACTTTAAAGTTTTTTGCAGCCATTTGGGAGCGATCCCAGTCGCGGGTGTCCTATAATATTTTAGGGAGAAAGGTGACCCATAGCCGAGGAAGTTGCAAAAGCCATGCCAATTTGGGTTCGCGGCAACGGTACATGCCTTTGTTTGCAGCTGACAGTCACCGAAGGGAAATTAGGCAAGTTAAATGTTCATATGATACTTATATCACACTTCACATCATTTTACAAATCCCATCAAAGGCCCCCTGATCATTAGCCCAGGCACAAACTTGAATATGTTGGCTGTCAGGCAATACGAAAAGTCGTTCTTCTGGCCCAGCCGCCGGAGACGATCAGCCCCTTGCCCTGTTAAGATTTTGTCTTTAATCGAATTAAAATCGGGAGATGCCCCTTCCAGCATCCCCTTTAGATAAAGTGCACAAAGTTCATCTTCAGTTGCCCTTGATACCGCCTCAGTGCCAACGGCCAACCATGTTATGAGCGGAGGATTGAGCTCTCTTAACATCTTTACAAGTGCGTCTGCATTCCCAAAACTACCCACTACAATCCTTTCTGCTCTTTTGGCATGCCATATCGCCCGTGTACAACCAGAAGTAGTCAAAATCACGTGTTTGCCCTGCAAGTTCATCCTAGAAACCTGACTCGGGGAATTGTCCATGTCAAAGCCAGCAACTTTTATTCCTTTGCGCTCCCCTGCAAGTACGTAATCAGGATAACTCTCCTTGAGGCTGAATGCCT
>CP070769.1:1395696-1399561 GCA_020347085.1 Desulfobacterales bacterium | reverse complement strand
GCGAACTCAGAGAAATTGCGCAAGTGTATGTCCTTCTGGGTAACCGTCTGGGAGACCAAAATCGCGTCAGCCTTAACTTCGAGGGCCTTCTCAAGCAGCGCTTGACAGGAAACCTGAGCGCCTATATTGTAGGCATTGATTTCGGGATAACGTTCCAGACCATAGTCCCTATTATATCCCTTCATGCTCATGATGGCGTCAATTCCCACGGTGTGGGCATCGCTTCCAATGGTAGCGCCCACAACCGAAATACGTCGTTCTAGTCTTGTCCTAATCAGGTCATTAGTTTCATAGAAGTTCATCTGCTTGATTTTGAATTCAGCTACTTGTACCTTAGAGTAGTCAAGGGTCGGTATTGCCCTGCCATAGACAACAAAATAGGTGAAGTTGTCTGCAACCTTCCGCGAATGAACCACCGAGACATTCTCGAAATTCAATTTGGCAACGTATAATTCCGCGGCCTTCTTTGCCCTTACACCGTTTTCAACAGGAAGTGTAAACGATAATTGGACTATTCCGTCATCTAAAGTGTCACCGTAAGGCTTAATCATTTGTTGACGCATGAATCACTCCATCCTCTTCGAGTTTTTCCATGATAGGGTTGGAATAATCGGAGGCCTTTTCAAAAACTCCTCCAAGTCCTTTGCCTCCATCCAGGGAACGGGTGATATTGGCAAATTTCCCCTGGGCTATGGCCTCCATCAAACCAACTTGCCTCAGTTCTTTTAAGAAATGTTCAGCCTCGTCCAGAACCTGTTGTGCCCTTTTGGCAACAAAGCCGTCTCTTTTGAATTCAATCTCGTTTCCTAGCCCTCTGGCAATGTTGAACACGTAGTTGATACTGCAAAGCGACTGGTATCTGTCTTGCATAAGAGGTGTGTGGATTGCCTCGGTCAATATTCCGGCAAGATGAATACCCTGTCTGGTGGTTATAGAAGCCAGATTAAACATGGTGTCCAAACAATGGGAATAAAAGATATCCGTACTCTTATATTTGGTCGGGGGCATATACTTGAGTGGTGAGTTCGGGAACAATTGCCTTGCCAGCTGAGCGTGGGAAAGCTCATACAAAAATGCATTCTCCACTTCAGGATCAATTTCAAAGGCGTGCCCGAGCCCGAGCAAGTCCTCCTTTAAGAAGGCCTTTTTCGCCATGGCCTCGTTAATCAGCTGTGACGCGGTCACTGTATAAGCATTTTCAATCGCGTCAGAGGTCGTCAGATAGTTATCTTCCCCGGTATTAATCAGGATTTTTGCCCTGGAACAAATCAGCCGGCTAAAATACTGATCGATGAACGTGCGCTTCATGTTGATATCCCGAAACAGGATACCGTACATGGAGTCATTCAGAAGCACGTCCAGGTCCTCCAATGATGCGCACGCCGCGATTTCTGCCATGCAAAGCCCAGAAGAATAGTTTACCAGGCGAACGTATTTACCTTCCTTTTGTGATATTTCATCCAAAGCTTGGCGTATGATTCTAAAATTGGCCTGGGTGGCAAAAGTTCCCCCAAAACCTTCTGTTGTGGGACCATACGGAACATAATCAAGAAGCGATTGGGCAGTGCTTCTGATTACGGCGACCATATCCGCACCAGCCATCACAGCAGATTGCGCCTGAACGCAGTCTTCATAGATATTGCCTGTGGCAATAATAATATACCGCCAGGGTTCTTCGGGCAAAGGCCACTTCTCTTGTTTCTCCCGTTTTCTTTTCCGGGTCGCGTCAAGTGCGGCCACGGCATTTTCTGCAAGTTCTTCTTCCTTTTTCAAGATATCCGCACGAGGAAACCCGCTTGTATCACCAAACGGAATCTTTCCCTGTACAATTAGCTCAGCCGTAGCCTGTGCATCTTTGCCTGATGCAAGCATGGCAGCGGCAAAACAGCTGGATACGCCGGATCTCAGCCTGTCCTTTTCCCGTAAGATGTCAACCAGTCTGTTGGGAAGGGGGGTTTTCTCGCTGTCGACCCCGTCGACTCCGTAAAGCCGAAGAACCGTTCTTTCAGCAGAGACAGAGGAATGTTTTGCAATAAAGCTTTGCACCTGATCGGCAATCTCGCTGGCCATGTCTTTTAACCGGTCAACTTGATCCTGATTCAACGGGACTTGTGCCATAAGACATCCTTTCAAAGCGATAAACTCGAAATTCGAATATCAAATGACCAAAATTCCAAACAAAGTTTCGAACACTGCTACGCAAACAATATTTCTCTAGTCTTCGTCCGGAAATGGTAGGTTTTATTTTAAGACAAGTCCGCACAAAGGTTTCTACCGCAGGCGTAGTAATTCTATGTCGGGGACAGGAACCTGCGGAGAACGCAGCATCGGGACAAAAGATGCCATTTGGGGACGAACACTATCAATCGTGAGCTCTCCTCCTCAATAAGATTCTAGGACCGATGCGCCTCTTTCTCGGTTCCAAAACGGTATGGGGCTTGGTCATGAGCATCCCTGGTCCTTTTTGGCATCGATATCGTTCTTGGCTGCATGCGGGATCATGGCCGCATATGCAGTCCCACCGGTGCGGCTCCATGTATACGATAATGGCGCCTTCGTAGTTTCGCAGCACCGCTCTGTCGTCAGACCGGGCAACGACGTACGTTGGCATGAGGGGCACCTTGCCTCCCCCACCAGGAAGATCCACAACAAATGTTGGCACAGCCAGTCCGGACGTGTGGCCCCTGAGCGCCTCCATAATCTGAATCCCCCGGCCCAGAGAAGTCCGAAAATGTGAAATGCCGAGGGAAAGATCGCACTGAAAGATATAATACGGATTTACTCGGATCGTAAGCAGCTTCTGATTGAGTTCTTTGATAACATGCGGGCAGTCATTGACGTTTCGCAAAAGGACCGACTGGTTTTGGATGGGAAACCCGCCGTCAGCCAATCGATTGCAAGCCTTAGCCGAGTCAGGAGTGATTTCCTTGGCGTGATTAAAATGTGCGCAAATGTAGATCGGGTGATATTTTCGAAGCATCTTGATCAAACTGGGCGTGATGCGCATCGGAAGCACCACTGGCGTGCGACTACCCAAACGGATGATTTCGACATGTGAGATCGACCTGAGTGACTTCAGTATCCGTTCTAGACTGGCACAGCTCATCATCAGAGGATCGCCCCCTGACACAACCACATCCCGGATCTCTGGATGGGCAGCGATGTAATCTATCCCTTGTTTAATACGCTTAAAGTCAAAGTGGTGATCTGTATGTCCGACAAGGCGGCGCCGCGTGCAATGTCGACAGTACATGGAGCAAACATCCGTGACCAGAAGCAAAACGCGGTCCGGGTATCGATGCGTCAAACCTGGCACCGGCGAATCGCGTTCTTCTTCCAGTGGATCCACCATATCGCTCTCTGAAAACTTCGCCTCACTCGCAGATGGGATAGCCTGCGCCCTGATAGGGCAATAGGGATTATCCAGATCAATTAAACTGGCGTAATACGGTGTAATGGCCATGCGGAAATGTTGGGTAGCAAGATTTATCCCTGCGATGATTTCTTCAGGAGGACTGAGCACCCTGATGACGTCATCAACGTTCGTAAGTCGGTTTCTTATCTGCCAGCGCCAGTCGTTCCACTGGCGGCGAGGTATCCGTGCCAACGATTTCTTCTTTGGCTTAGCCATTTTCAGTCTCCTCTCAGGCGACCGCTGATGGGACACTTAATACTGCGAGCTATGTATGCAGTTGGGCTGAATAATTCCAAATTCTCCTTGTATCCCGAACCATTCATAGCACCAGCTCCAGATGGTGGCCTCCCCTTTCAGCAATATCTCTTGGTATAAAGCTTTCTCAGATACGTGCTCTGACGTATGATATTCAAAGCCAGTTCGGCATGGCCCTCACAGTACCCGTTTCCT
>CP070769.1:1390261-1395596 GCA_020347085.1 Desulfobacterales bacterium | reverse complement strand
TGCACGAAGCTTCAGGCACAACGACATTGAGATGTAGTGAAATGTAGACAGAAGCCAGCGGAATAGGAAAAAGTAATAATGCATTCCCAAAATGAATCAAAAACAAAACCATGCCCGGGTATCAGACAGCGGGTCTCAGATAGCACCTGTGGTAGAGCAAGCCAGGGCAGGGAGCAGGACCGCCTTTGAACAACTCGTGGATCTGTTTCAGGGAGATATATTCCGTATGGCCTATTACCGTACCCGCTCTTCCATGGATGCTGAGGATCTAACGCAAGAGATTTTCATGCAGGCATTCAAAAACCTGGATAGACTCAGGATGGCGGAACGGTTTCGAGGCTGGCTTTTTAAGATTGCATTAAATCGTATCCGCGATTTCAATCGAAAAAAGAAATTTCGGGCCTTATTCGGCGCACTTGACGACAATGATAAGGTTGCCCAACCATATGGGGAAAGGAGCGATCGTGCCGAAGCATTGGATAAGCTTATGATACAGGATTTCTGGAAACAGGTCGGTATGTTTCTGGACAAGCTGTCTCGTATGGAGAGGGAAGTATTCATGTTAAGATTCATGGACCATCTCAGTATTAAGGAGATCTCCCAGGCTATGGGAAAGAGTGAAAGCACCGTCAAAACGCACCTGTATAGGTCAATTGAGAAGTTTAAAAAGGAGCATTCCATGCGTCAATTCCTACAGGAGGCAACAGCGTGAGTACTGATAGAGAGCATCATCTTGATGAAAATCAACTTCTTTGGGCCGTGGTAGAGGAAGCTGAACTTCCCCTGCCGTTGCGGGAGCACCTTTCAGCGTGCCCCCAGTGCAGTGCCAATAAGGAGATGATTGAACAGGATCTGGTGCGGATGGGACAGATGGCGGAGCGTCTTAGTCCTTCACCGAGAAGACGGGTATCATTGCCGGTGGAAAAAGCCCACCGTTCCATTCAGTGGTCGTGGGGCTGGCGAGCCTGTATGGGTGCGGTAGCAGCTACAGCACTAATTCTCATTATTACGTGGTGGTCTCCCACGACTAGAACCACACACAGAGATAATGCGAACATGCTGGCCCTGGAAATGCAGGAAGCGGAGCAGCTCATGACCGAGGTGGGCAGGCTTGTGGAGAATGCCCTGCCCTATATGTATTCTGATATCTCTACAGAATCGAATGCAACTTTGGACGAAGAGTTTATGCAGTTTGTGATTCCGTCCATTGAAGACGAAATCTTATCCTATGATTTAGAAAAGGGAGGTGTATGGTTATGTTAAAGAACAAGATATTGAGTGGAATGGTGCTGTTTATTTTGGTGATTTCGCCGACTATGGCTATAGCCAAGGACATGCACTCCGGCAGGAGTATGCCTCGGGGAAAATGGTGGCATGATCCTCAGATCTCTGTGGCGCTTAACTTGAATGAGGCAGAAAAGGCCAGGCTGGATGAAGCGTTCCGTAACAGTCGCCGGAAACTGATTAAACTAAAAAGCGTTGTGGAGGGAGAACGGTTTGAGTTGGGGAATCTCCTGGAGAGTGAGGCGTTGGATGAAGCTGCCGTGATGCAACAATTCAAAAAGTTGGAGGGAGCTCGGACAGAGCTTTCAAGAGAGCGCTTTAACTTTCTGGTAGAGGTCAGAAAAATCTTGGGCCACGAACGTTTTCGGCGCATCAAGGAACAGCGAAGCAAATTACAAAAGCACAGGATGCACCGGAATATGGAAGGCCCGGACAAAAGCAGGCCTTAACTGAGATGTTTTTCTTGCTCGGAAACCCGGGAATCAGTAGGAAGTGGGGGGTGTGGTTTCAGACTAACTTCAGCAGCGACCGCACTCCCCGTCCTGCTCAAGAGCGTGAACGTATCCAAGATCCATGAAAAATTTTGGTTAAAATCGACAGCCAATTCCCCACGTTAAGTGAATCTCTGCGACAGCTGAAAATCCGACCTATCTGAACGTTTCATCAAGATAAGTGGAACGGAATCGCCCCTGGACGGTCGTCACACCGTTCTCATCCGCTGTGATCTTCCGTAAGATTCTCCCCACAATGATACACGACCCCCAGAAAGCTGCATGGGACCGATATCTTGAGCTACTGGTTATCTTCCCCAATGAACCTCCTCTAAGTACCAAATTTTACAAATCTTCTGTAGTATCTTGACAGAACCCGCCAAAAGGTGTTAAAGGCCCGTTGATATTTCTCACTATCGGTAGTTGAGTCCAGCCAGGGTTTCGGCTTGACTTCACACCGCAAGAGCAGAGAGTGCGTTAGTTTACAAAGGTATAGACGTTGGAACGAAATAATGAAAAGTCACAGCGAAATCTAAACAGGGAGGAACAGCCATGAAGCGTATTCTTACCGTGATTTTATGTATGGGGTTGCTGTGGGCACCCAGTGCCCAGGCGTATGATCTGCCTCTGGGTTTAAATCTGGGATTCACAAGTTTCCTGGACGGCGGACCACCTGCCGGTCCCGGGTTCTACTTCGAGCAATATGTGCAGTACCTTAGCGCTGACGACTGGAAAGACCCTGACGGGAATGACATACCAGTACTTTCCCAGGACCTGGAGGCCTGGATTGGCCTTTCCCAATTCATCTATCAGTCAGACAAAGCATTGCTCTTAGGAGGGAAATGGGGTCTTAATGTGATATTACCTTACGCTCTAATCGACCTGGATCCTGACAAGTCACCCCTGGGCAGCAGTTCAGGACTAGGCGATCTTCTCATTGGCCCCTATCTGCAATGGGACCCGATCATGGGCAAAAAAGGGCCCGTCTTCATGCACCGCATCGAGTTCCAATTAATTTTCCCGACAGGAAAGTATGACGACGACAAACACCTCAATCCCGGCAGCAATGTTTTTTCATTTAACCCGTATTGGGCAGCGACACTTTTTGTGACCCCAAAATGGACTGCTACCTGGCGGTTGCACTATCTGTGGAATGATGAAAATGATGATCCCAACCCGGCGGATCCTTTAGCAAGTGACGTCCAAGCCGGGCAGGCCATCCACCTGAACTTTGCCACGGCTTACGAGGTGTTGCCAAAGAGGCTGCGTCTGGGGGTAAACGGGTATTACCTGAAGCAAATTACCGATACGGAAGTGGATGGTAATGATGTGTCAGATCGCGAAGAGCAAGTTTTCGCCATAGGCCCGGGAGCCGTGTACCATTTTTCTCAAAACGACCATCTTTTCTTCAATACCTATTTCGAAACAGAAGCTGAAAATCGGCCGGAAGGTTACCGCTTCAACCTCCGCTGGGTGCACCACTTCTAGAAGGGATTACGTCGCTCGGCTACATGATGCACCCATAGCCCTATGTGAGCAGGTATAGCGCCACATAAGATGAGACCTTTGAACTGCAACAACGAGTATTAAACCCGATCCGATTCCTCGGGTCGGGGTTAGTGCTTGAATAACCTCCCTCCTGTGCTCAAGGCACCTTTCTTGAGCGTGTAAGCTGAAAAACAAGAAGCACGAAGCGCCTTAGTTTACGTTTACATGCCTTCACAGCGCAAGAGGATGCAAACAATCCCAAAATTGGACACCCAGAAGTGAGCCAAATAGTATTTTCAATTGTCATCTGCTCTTATCGGAACGTTATTCTGAGAACCGCTATAATGTGGTAAGTGTGGCAGTTCTTACGAGCTGTGGCAAGATTTTTGGGCTCGTTGCCTTGACCTTATCACAACTAACTCTTGAAGGTTCCATTCTGAAATCTGAAGTGGCCTTCATTACGCGTAACCAATCCGCGTGTGATGCTCATCTCAAACGAAAGTTGAGATGAGATGGGAAAAGGAGGATTTTTTGCAGGGTTATGTCTGTTGCGCTAATAGCCGTAAGAGTCTGCCAGATCGCGAATCTTCTTGCATAGAGCCGGGTCGAGGGTCTCTATATCTGTCCATTCGACCAACCACGGATCTTCTCTAACATACTGCCACCTGGCATTCGTGCTTTTGGATACGCTATCGGCTATCGATAGCTCACATTCAACCCCCAATGATTCACACAGCCAGGGCAGCTTGAGAATGAGTTTTTCTACCTGAACCGTCTCGTCAGCTTTCGCTTGTGCCAATAAGTTCCAGTGATACCAATATCGAGCAGCCCGCAAAATCAATTGTTGTTTTGGTTCTAAAGCGTATTCTTCCGGGGTAAGCTGCGTCTCGGGGGCGTGATGTTGCATATATCTCGGTGACGCATTCCCCCATTGCAAAATGAATTGTGCTACACTCGCGATCACCTTCAGGGGATGCCTGACGAGATGGAGGACGAAATCAAACCTGTACCCAGCAGTGCTTGGTCCGAATGGGGGATTGGGATCATCGACTGTCATGAACCATGACGCAACACCGTCCCTGCCCATTGTGCCATGCGGTGGGACTGGCCTTTCATGCCGGATATCCAAACCAAGCGATCGCCACACCTCCGCCGCATAGAACGTGCCGCTTCGACCGCAACCCGTAATCAGTAGCCTTTTTCTTTCCACGAATCTGTACACATCAGTTCTATAAGTCCACGTGAAGCTTTACACCCCCCACAATCCAACGGCCCGGGGCAGGTGAAAAGCCGGATTCCACATATTGTTCATCAAACAGGTTGGTGACATCAAGAAAGAGCTCGTACTTACGGGATTTGTAAGCAAGACGTGTATCGGTAACCATATGCGAATCTCCCGACATGCGTTCTTCATACCGTACTTTAACGACTTGCGTCAAAGTACCGAGCCAATCTAAGATGACAGAGCCGTGGACTTGGTGGCGCAGGGTATCTATGGCATATTTCGACTCCAGATTCCCCGCATCCCAGTCCGAGTCTAGGTACGTGTAAGCCACGTTTACAGTTGAGACAAACGTAGTTCTGAAAAAAGCCCCTGGAAAAAAATCAACGCCTAATTCAATCCCCCGGGTTCTGTTTTCTGCAATGTTGCGGGCTGTCCACGGCTCCTCATCGGAAGCGCGGGACCAGTCAATAATATCTTCTTCATCACGGTAAAACAGGCTGAGATTTGTGCCAAGGCCCTTCTCACGCCAGCGAATACCTGTCTCGTAGGTCCAGGCCTGTTCAGGTTTAAGGTTGGGGTTGCCTTGGTTTGCCGGAGTATCATAATATAACTCGGTGAACGTAGGAATCCGGAAAGACCTTCCAGCCGAAGCAAACCAATGAAGCCCCTCCGTGAATTCAACATTACATTCCGCGCCTGGCCAGTATTCCCAGCCCCAATCGCTGTATTTCATTGCCGATATCCCAAACCCCAAAGTGAACCGTTCAACCGGATAAACCCTATGCTCAAAAAATACCCCGCTGCGCTCACGATCGTGATCACCCAGATTGGAGCTCTCCAAGGTTTC
>CP070769.1:1387279-1390161 GCA_020347085.1 Desulfobacterales bacterium | reverse complement strand
GCCCTATCCCCAAATCATTCAGGCCCACGGCCTCCTTGGTGCGGTTCAAATAGAGTATTGCATTCACGCCATAGATGCCCACGGTCACGACTGCGCCACCCAGGATCCCCATTAGGTTGGCATAAAGGCACAAAAGCGGCATCATCAGCGTTAATGAAAGCATCCGCGGGAGCACTAGAAATTCCATGGGAGGGATGCCAAGCGTCTTCAGGGCATCGATCTCCTCGTTGACCTCCATGGTGCCTAGCTGGGCCGCAAAAGCAGCGCCTGTGCGACCTGCCATAATGATGCCTGTCATAATAGCCCCCATCTCGCGAACCATGGCGATCCCCACAAGATCGGCTACGTAGATCTGGGCCCCGAAGAGCTTCAACTGGATGATTCCAACAAACGCTAAGATCAAGCCTACCAGGAGGCTGATAAGGGAAACGATCGGAAGGGCTTGGGCGCCGGATTCCTGGAGAAAAAGGCCCAAGTCAGAGAGACGAAAGCGGGCCTTTCCGGTCAACAGCCTGGCGACGGCCACACAGGCTTCTCCGAGGAAGGAGATCAGCTCGCCCGCCGACTTCACGAATACGATTGCATCCTCACCCACCCGCGCTAGAAAAGACGGACGCTCACCTTGCTCTCTAGCGTCTTTCTTCTCAGGAACGGCAGTCGCTAGTGCGATGAGCCGCTGCACTCCCTGTGGCAGTCCATCTTTCACTACTTCGATCTTGGCTGTCGAGCAATGCTCAAGAACTTTAATCAAAAAGCTCAGAAGGCCCGTGTCCCAGCCTGTGAGTTCTCTGCTGTCAAAGGCAATACGCTGGACTGGAGGGCCAGATTTAAGCTGTGTCTGCACCTCGCTCTCCGAAGGGAGCTTTTGGTCAATTCTCCAGCTCCCAGCGAGCTGGACAACGAGCTCACCTTTCGTAGGCCGACTAAAGTCCAGCTTGCCTGGTTCGGACATGATAGCCCCCTGTTTGGATCAATGTGTGCGGTCCCCGTCTTCGAAGTTTTTCAGCTTGGAGTCTTCGAGGGTGCAAACCTTCGTAAATTTTGTTCTAACCTAGTTCAGGGCAGTTGTTCTAACCAAGAAGCATCCTTGAACCAATACTTTTGCAACGCTTTCAGCTCACCGCTGCCTTTCAACATGTTGAGAACATTTTCAACCCAGTTGACCAGAAGTGGATCGTTTGGGGGTAGCGCGATACCAATTGGTTCGTAGGTCAATGGCGCGATCACAGCAACCAGTCCTTCAACCGGGCGGCGTAACGGGTATATAAGACAGATGGGATAGTCGGCAATCAGAGCGTCAACCTTGTCCTGGATCACTAGGTCCACGGCTTCATCATAATCCTCGGTAGTCACCAGCTTGGCCTTGGGAAGCTCCTCTTCGACCAAGATCTGGCTGGTAGTGCCTTTGACTGCAGCCAGGGTGGTGTCTGGACTATCAATATCAGAGGCATCTTTTACACGGGCTATGGTTTCACTGTTAGTCAGGAATGCCTGCCCGGAAATAAAGTAGGGACCGACAAAGGCCACCTTAAGATTTCGCTCGGGGGTAATGGTCACGCCGGAAAGAATCATGTCCACCTTACCGGCCTCAAGCGCAGGCAGCAGCTCAGAAAAAGGCATGACTTCAAACCTGAGTGTTACCCCCATAGACTTGGCCATATATCTGGCCAAATCCGCCTCCAGACCAATTATTTCCCCCTCTTTGGTTGTCATACTGAGCGGCGGCATGTTGCCATCTGTGCCCACCACCAGTTCTCCTTTTTGCGGGATCCTATCAATGACGGGTGAAGCCGATACATTGACCCGGGTCTCTGTCATATGGACGCATGCGGACAAAAGGGCCACTGCCAAGACCAAACCCATGATTACTCTGGCTTTCCTCATTCTGATTCTCCTTATCTGTTACAAGTCTATGCTTCGACTATATTCGATCAGGCTCACCAACAGCAATCACTTCCCGGCATGTGATTCGTCTTCAACTGGGCGTATTCATTTCTTGGTCCAGTCACTTCAGCGGCCTTGTTATAAGCAACGATAATATCTTAACTCCACAGGCTATCAACGGCACGAGCTGCGAAGAGGGTTGGATAATGACTTACCTGTGCCATCCCTTTCTCTTCATACATCGTTTTACATGTTCATTTCATCAACCGCGCCGTAAGCATCCGGTGAGGAATGTATCAACTCACGAACTTCCTTTTCACAAGCGGCGTGATCATTAGCCCATTGAAGCTCCCTGCAGCAAGCTACAGGGAATGCGCTCGCTGTTGCAGTTCAGATCGGGGTTCTGCAGGATGTTGGAGTCTATGGCTGCAACCTATCGCCAACAAAAAAGATAGGCTCTAGAAGAAAAATAATCTCTTCATAAAGGTATCCACTGCTCACCCCCAAAAGCATAAGGAGGTTGTCTATTTAAAGCGATACAGAACAGACAGACTGAACAGAGACGCTTCAGAGTCATAAAAATCGATATCGGATTCGACTTCATAATACCCGCCAGAAGCCACCAGATTCCATCCCTCCGGGGTGCCAAAGGGGCGGTGCCAAAAGCCGGTCAGCGAGGCACCATAGATGTCATCTTCTCGTTTTTTGTTATAGATTGGGTTTCTTGTATCGTAATCGGCGGATAAGTAACTGCCATTGGCAACCACGCTGAATTGGTCACCCTTATAGCCGTATGTGAGTTGAACGCCGTAGCGATCATTCGCCATAGCATCGCCATCCAGGTCAAACTTGTGGTATTCAAAGCCAGGAACGAAGTATTGCTTGTCTCCGTCAAACTTCCACATGTATAAAAGCTCCGCCTGCGGAGAGAGCGTTGCTTGACCGGGAAGGCAACCATCACAAGGCGGAGCTTTTATACACGTGGAAGTTTGACGGAG
>CP070769.1:1383803-1387179 GCA_020347085.1 Desulfobacterales bacterium | reverse complement strand
ACTCGGGCCTAAGGCCCTCAAACAGTTTATGATTCTTAACGCTCCACTCAGCTGACGTCCGGCTCCGAAAATGCTCAATGTCGCTCGGAAAAGGCTTTCGGCTCCAGTAACAGTAATTGAACTTATTCCTGGGACACGAGACTAGCATATTGATGGGTATTTTCGACTGTACGGAATTGCGGCACCTTAGATTCGCGTGCCAACCTCGCAGCAAGCCCTGTTGTATTTTGCGTTGCGGATCTCCGAAGGCGCATTCATCGAGGCAAGTGGCATGGTATGCGTTCGCTGCTGCATTTCAAAAAAAGGATGACGCGATTTGTTTTATATATTATGGCTGTTTACTTGGAGTGTTACCTGCCCGTATATTGATTACAAATATGGGTGTTGTTTTGTCGCATGCAAATAGCGCTGGTTAACACAAACAGGATAAAGCCGCCTATAGCCCCTGTGGGTTTGGAATATGTGGCTGAAGTTCTGGACGCATCGGGGCACCAGGTGCAGGTTCTGGACCTTTGCTGGGAGGGGGAATGGGACTCCGCTATAGATGATTTCCTATCTGGAACAAACTTCGACCTCATAGGGGTAACCCTGCGGAATACGGACGATTGTGCGTACACCAGCCGCCAGTCTTTTCTTGGTGAGTTTGCCGACATGGTGGGCGCCGTCCGGCCACACACGGACGCCCTGATCGCGCTTGGAGGCGTTGGTTTCTCTGTGATGCCCGAGCAGGTCATGGAACTGTGCGAAGCCGATGTGGGTCTGTGGGGCGATGGGGATTTTGGCTTGCTTCAGCTTGCTGACAGGATAGAGCGAAGACAGGATTGGCATGATCTTCCCAATCTGATTTGGCGTGATCACGACGGATGGCACCGCAATCCGCCATCCACAGAATCCCCTGCAGATCTCCCGCCCATAAGTAGAAGGTGGGTTGATAACCAACGCTATTTTCGTGAAGGTGGACAAGCCGGGGTTGAGACAAAGCGCGGATGCAGTGGTCGCTGTATCTACTGCGCTGATCCAGTAGCCAAGGGCACCAAGATACGAATCAGACCGCCGAAAGCCGTGGCTGATGAGCTGGAAAGACTTCTTGAACAGGGAATTGACCATATTCACACCTGCGACAGTGAGTTCAATTTGCCGCAGGGGCATGCAATTGCGGTGTGCAAGGAAATGATCCGCCGCAATCTGGGAGACAAACTCCGCTGGTATGCATACTGTGCGCCGGTCCCCTTTTCACCCGAACTTGCCAAGCTCATGCACCGTGCCGGGTGCGTGGGGATCAACTTTGGGGTAGACAACGGCGACGAGAGGATGTTGGGACGGTTAAGAAGAGGTTTTATGCCGAACCACATTGTGAATGCCACCCGGTTGTGCAAAGAGGCTGGCATGGTGGTCATGCTCGACCTTTTGCTCGGCTCGCCAGGGGAGACACAGGAGAGTGTTATTGCTACCATTGACCTGATGAGGCAAGTTGCACCGCACCGGGTGGGCGTTGCATTGGGCGTTCGGATCTATCCTGGAACCGAGCTTGCACATCTCGTGACCCATGAAGCACTGAAAGAGGGTCTTGTGGGCGGTTCTGACGTTTCAGAGCCTCTTTTTTTCTTGGAGCCGGTCATTGCGAACATGGCTTTTGAACTGCTTGATCGACTCATTGGCGACGATGAGCGCTTTTTTTTCTTTGACCCGTCAAGACCCGATAGAAACTACAACTATAATGCCAATGAACGGCTGATAGACGCCATCTTAGAAGGACATCGCGGCGCATACTGGGATATTCTTCGAAAGTATAACCCCGATTGCGCGTAAACAAAGCGAAGAGATATCGGATCATATCAGCATTGAACTACATTCTTGGCACGCATTGGAATTTTGCACCATTTCTATCAGTGATCTATGATGTCTCTCTTACATCTTGATCAGAGTCGAATCCCGCCGGGCGGGACTGCAGGGAGCTTCAATGATCCTTCTTAGAGGCTGGGCGATCGTTGCCTCGCCATGGGCCCATCGGTTGTAGCAAGAGATATGAACAACATCGTCTCAGCAAGGGACCTGTCCCGCACCTTTTTCCTCGGGGGCGAGCCTGTTAGGGCGATAGACAAAGTGAGTCTGGTGATAGGACAGGGTGAATTTCTCGTATTGAAGGGAAAGAGCGGCTCGGGCAAAAGCACACTCCTTTCCCTCATTGCAGGCTTGGATCGTCCGACTTCTGGAACCTTGAAGGTCTTAGATATCGACCTGCAACAGCTCAACCCCGTGCAACTGGCTCGATTTAGACAAGAACACGTGGGCATGGTCTTCCAATCCTTTAACCTGCTCCCCACACTGTCGGTCGCGGAAAACATTGCCCTGCCTGCCCTCCTATCAGGTGTCGAATATCACATCGCTTATGACAAGGCTCGACAGTTACTGGAACTTGCTCAACTGAAGCACCGCGCTCATCATCACCCGTCAGAGATTTCCGGAGGTGAGATGCAGCGTACCGCCATTGCCAGAGCCTTGATGAATGATCCAGACTTGATTATCGCTGATGAGCCGACCGGAAATCTGGACAGCAAGACTGGGGGTCGAATCCTGCAATTTATCAAAGACCTGAACCGCAACTTGAGGCGCACTGTGATCATGGCTACGCACAGCGCAGATGCAGACGCCATGGCCCATAGAATCTTCTGCCTGGAGGACGGGCACATTACCAAGTCCACATGAGAAGCCTATTCCGGCTCCTGCAACTCTTTTCATTACGCCATTTGGCCAGGGACCCCTGGCGGACGATCACAGTAACGGTTGGGGTTGCCGTAGGCGTCTCGGTCTTTTTGAGTATTAGACTGGCGGTAAATGCTTCGGTCGAATCTTTCAGTCGAAGCATGGACCGCCTGGCGGGAAAGGCCGAGTACACGGTTCGTTCCCACGGAATTCGGGTTCCTGATTCTCTGTTTACAGCGCTTTGTGCCCACCCGGCCGTTCGACACGCCGCTCCGGTTCTGTCGGCCTATGTCAGGTTCAAAGGCCCCGACACGGAACCGGTCCTCCTTCTGGGTATAGATCCTTTGTCAGAAAGGGCTTTCCGGGAAACCCGCTGGTTAGCAGAGGGTCGTACTCAAGAGTGGAAGATGCTGGTTGACCTGCTTTCTGAGCCTTTTACCCTGATTGCGAATCAGGGACTGGCCCATGTGCATAGTCTCAAGGTGCATGACGAGGTCCAGGTGTTTCATGGGCACAATGTTGCGTCGTTTAGACTCATTGGCTTCTTGGAAGACCGAGGCACGGCCTTGGCCGAAGGTGGAAAGGTGGCCGTATGCGACTTGTCAACCGCCCAGGAATTCCTGAGCTGCCCAGGCGTCATAAGCCGAATCGATTTGATACTCAGACCATGGGT
>CP070769.1:1373769-1383703 GCA_020347085.1 Desulfobacterales bacterium | reverse complement strand
GCGGATATCCTCTCCACCTACATCCAGGACCGCCTCCATGAGCGTTTCTTCGTCTATGTCACCCTTTTCAAATACAAACAGGCCCCTCGTTTCAAACATCCAGGCCACGCAGCCAGCCTCACCCAGGCTCCCCCCGGATTTGCTAAAGATGTGACGAATATCAGCCACCGCGCGCTTCTTATTATCGGTCAAGGATTCCACATAGACCGCTGCCCCACCAGGGCCGTATCCTTCATAATACACCTCTTCGTATGCAGCTCCCTCCAGGGCTCCAGTCCCTTTGCTTATGGCCCTATCAATATTGTCTTTGGGCATGTTCTCTGCCTTGGCTCCGGCAATGGCTGTGCGAAGACGCGGGTTGGTATCTGGATCGCCTCCTCCCATGCGCGCAGCCACCGTGATCTCCTTGATTAACTTGGAAAAGATCTTACCGCGTTTAGCGTCCGTTGCACCTTTCTTACGCTTGATTGTACTCCACTTCGAATGACCGGACATGCTGCCTCCTCAATGACATACACTATATCTTCTCTGCTTTCTTCCCGCGTCCTACAATATAGACCTCTTTGCTCGGCTTTCTGCTGGATTTTGGTTTGAAGTGTGAGACTCGGGTAAAGGATTTTCGGAGTCTGTCTGAAAAGCGTTTCAAGTCAAAACCATGAAAGATCTTGCATACAAAGGCCCCTCCTGGCCTCAATGCACGGGTTGAGATGGCTAAAGCCGATTCGCTCAGCTGGAGTGACCTTTGCGAATCCACAAACTTGCTCCCCGTTGTGGAGGGGGCCATATCGCTCAAAACTGTTTGGAAGTTTGCGCCAATAGCTTCCAGGAATGACTCGTCCCACGCAAGCACGTCTTGCTGAATAAAGCGAGCGTTGGGGGGGAGCCGAATGGGCAGGGGGCTTATATCCACGCCAAGAACGAGACCACTGTCCCCTACGATCTTGGAAGCAAAAAGCAGCCAGGAGCCCGGACAACAGCCCAAATCAAGTATTCTGCTCCCCTTCTTCAGGACGCCGAATCTTTTTTGAATCTCCTCAAGCTTGTAGACGGATCGGGCAGGATATTGTTCTTCGCGAGCCCGTCTTGCATAATAGTCATTCCATGGGTTGGATTTCACCTGAGCATATATAGCAGCAAATACGGCTTTTTCAAGTCAAAACAACAGATCCGCCAGCTCTGAGATTGTCTGCACCCCGACCGCCTCGATATCAACCGGTCCTTTGAGGCCCTTTAGATTGTCTTGGGGAAGAAGGCAGCGCGTAAAGCCCATTTTTCGTGCCTCGTGGACCCTAGGATCGGCTTGGCCGATGCTACGAATTTCGCCAGTCAGCCCAATCTCTCCCAACACCACGGTAGCCCCCTTGACAGGTTTATCAAAAAAACTCGAAGCAATCGCCGACACAATTCCAAGATCCACGGCAGGCTCATCTACCTTCACGCCACCGGTCACGTTGACGAAGATGTCCTGATTCATTAACTGGAGACCAAGCTTCTTTTCCATGACTGCCACAAGCAGAGAAACCCTGTTGTAGTCGACACCCAGGACTGTCCGGCGCGGCGTTCCAAAGCCTGCTCGGGCAACAAGGGCTTGGAGCTCAAGCAATATAGGCCTAGAACCTTCGATGCTTGCGGTTACGACAGAACCCGGGACAAGCGATGGCCGTTTGGACAGGAATATTGCAGAAGGATTCGCAACTTCGCAAAGCCCGCTGTCTCTCATTTCAAATACCCCTATCTCGTTGGTGGAGCCAAAGCGGTTCTTGACGGCACGAAGTATGCGAAAGATATTATTCTGCTCGCCCTCAAAATACAGCACTGTATCGACCATGTGTTCCAGGAGCCTGGGGCCTGCAATGGCTCCGTCTTTTGTAACGTGTCCCACCAAAAAAATCGGAATGCCGGTCTGCTTTGCTAGGTGCATAAGGTGTAAAGTTGCTTCCCGGACCTGGCTGACGCTTCCCGGTGCCGAGGCCAATTCACGGGTAAACACAGTTTGGATCGAATCCACAACCATTGCATTCGGAACCATTTCATTGGCCACGGCCCTGATCGATTCGAGATCGACCTCTGACACCACCCATAAATCTTCTGAACTCACACCAAGGCGGTCACTTCGAAGCTTTATTTGCTCAAGGGATTCCTCGCCCGATATGTAGAGGACCTGGTGCTTGCTGTCTGCAAGTCGGTGCAAGATCTGGAGCATCAGTGTGGACTTGCCAATGCCCGGATCTCCACCCACCAAGATGAGAGACCCGGGAACGAGTCCACCCCCCAGAACCCTGTCAAATTCCTGCATTCCGCTTTTGATGCGCCTTTGTTGATCCATTTCCACGGTGTGGATCGGAACAGGTCGGGACTGCTTGGCAGGAGTCGCTCCCCCAGGAAGAAGTGTCGGGCTTTGTCTTTCTTCTACCAAACTATCCCATTCGCCACACTCTGGGCATTTACCCATCCATTTGGGTGCGTTATAGCCGCACCCCTGACATACAAAGACCGTTCTACTGGGCTTTCCACTTTTCAAGATGGATTCTCCTTGAGATATAAGCTGATGGTTACGTCAGATACAGGCTGTGGGACGAATAAGAATCCATGTGAACACAAACTAAATGCTTTCAGATCGGCTCGCTCCCCGCGCCTCAACTGCTGGCGTACAAGCCCCCCTTCAGGGTGGGGAAGCTTCACAATACATCTTGGCGAAGCGAACAATCAGCAATCGAGCGCTGATACAAGTCACAAAAGTACGGAGAGTCTCGGGACTATATTGTACAATGAGACTATCATTTTAGACGCGGCAAATCAAGGTTGGCCGTATGGCTCTTTGCGAAACCCCTTCCCTTGGGATGGGACTGCTGTTTACCGGTGCCCCGCGGCATAGGCGCCGTGCGGGGCGACGTCAGAATGCTTAAAGCAAAATGCCATCAGCACGTCACACGGTTTGAGAATGCGTGGCTGGCCCATTCTTCGTCCCCACCTATCGCAGGGCTGCAGGGGGCTTCAAAAATATGCCAAGGAACAGGTTTCGTTTGACAATTTTTCCCAAAAAACATAGTGTCGAATGAGCAAAAATGAGCACCAAGTGGTTGGGAGGTACGCATGGGAAGACGTTCTCTGGTTAGGATTTCGGTCATCGGCATGGGGTATGTGGGCATACCCGTTGCCGCACTTCTAGCAGACCAAAAGGGGGTGGATGTTACCGGTATCCAGAGGCGTTCTCAGCGCTCGGGATGGAAGATTGACGTTCTAAACGCAGGCCGGTCTCCCTTCGAGGGCAACGAGCCCGGGCTGGATGACTTGATCAGAAGGGTTGTCCAAAGGGGCAGCTTCCGAGTCACTGACGATTTTTCGGTGATCAAGGATATGGACATTGTACTTATTGACGTGCAAACCCCCACTGATGGAGCAGGTCACAAGCCAAAGTACCTTTCCCTCAAAGAGGTTTCGAGGCAAGTAGGGGCCTGGATGAAAAAGGGGACTCTGGTAGTGATTGAGTCAACCGTTGCGCCAGGCACCACACAGTTCGTTTTGCAACCCATACTTGAACGAAAATCTGGATTGAAAGCGGGACGAGATTTTTATCTGGCGTATTCTTATGAGCGGGTTATGCCCGGTCGACTTCTTGACTATATCATAAACCTTCCAAGGATCGTGGGAGGTGTTAACAAAAAAAGCCGAGACATGGCTGTTCAATTATACAAAAAAATAGTTAAGGTGAAGATTTTATCCACAGATATTCTTACGGCCGAAACCTCTAAGACCATGGAGAATGCCTATCGAGATGTGAACATAGCCTTTGCCAAGGAGATGGCCATGGCGTGTGAAGGCCTGGGTGTTGATGTCTACGAGGTGCGTGAGCTGATTAATTCCCGCGCTGAAAGACATATGCATGTGCCGGGAATCGGCGTGGGGGGGCACTGTCTGCCGAAAGATACCTGGCTTCTGGATTACGGCGTTAAACAGTACGGCAAGGTTCCCATCAATCCCGAATTTATTCAGTTAGCCAGGAAGATTAATGACTTTATGCCTATTCATGCCACAGCGATGATTAAGGAGGCTCTGGCATCCCGGAAAATCTCCCTCAGGGATGCCAAGATTGCTCTCCTGGGCGTGGCGTATCTTGAGGACTCTGATGATGTGCGAAACACGCCTGCTTATGACCTTATCCGAGAGGCTGAGGCATACGGTGCTGAGGTTGTAGCACATGATCCGTATGTGAACAGATTCCCGGAGGCGGAACTGAGCCGGGACTTGGATCACGTGTTAAAAGGAGCTGACTGTATGGTGATAGCCACAAAGCACAAACCTTACTTCAGCTTGGATCTGAGAAAGGTTAAATCTCTGATGCGCACGCCCATCATTGTTGACGGACGAAATGTTTTGGATAGGGCGAAGGCTGAAGAGGCGGGGTTTCTGTACAATGGAATCGGCAAAGGGTAAATTCCCACTTTTGCGTACCATTTGTATGGGGCTGGTCCTCGGGCCGTTGGTCACACGGCACGTATTGAGGGGATTGCACTGTTAACCTGGGGTACGTAATCCATGGATGTGTTTGCAGCAATCCTTAAACGGGTTGGAGAGAAAAGGGAAGATTATGCCACTTATGGCTTTGAAAAGCTTGAAATGGCCTCATTAAACACTTTTTTTGACCTGGCCCAAGAGTATGATGGTCTCGAAAATCTATACTTGGTAAGCGTTACCGTTCCCCGCGTTTATTTTGGACTGCAGTGCAATCTCTATGTGGTGCCTCCTCGGGGCGACACCATAGAATGGGCTGCAAGCAGCCACCCTGACGCCAGCCGCGCAGAGAGTAATGTCCCGGACTATATCAAAATCGCAGATGCCCCATATCGACACGGCCAAGTCTATGTGGTGCCGATCCACGGCAAGAAAACACCTGCCAGCCATATTCTTTTGCATGGGTCACGAGACGTGATCGGCATCTTTGAGGTGGCCCAAGCTGATCAACTCACGGAGGATCAGCTTTTCTTCATGCAAAAGTATGCCAACCGCATAGGATACAATCTGTATAACAAATTCCTCGCCGAACAAAACATCCAGCACCTTAAGTTTATCAACAACTTGGTAGCAGACATAGAGCATAACGTGATTACACCTAACATCCATTATAGGCACTACTTCAAGAAGATCAGGGAGTATCTGAACATAAACAAGGAGATAGAGAGTGAGCTTGACAGTGTCCTTGATGCGCTCAAATCTCAGGACCAGAGCCTGTATGCCAAGATTAGTGAAACCATGGAAAGGATGATCGTGATCAACAGAGCCATGTTCAACCATCAGGAGAAAATAGAGCGACATTACAAGCACACGAGCCTTTTCTTAGAGAGCTTATTTCGTCCGGACCACTTCTTGTTTGGCGAATACATCCTGAAAAAGACCCCCTGTTATTTGTGGAAGGACATTGTTTTGCCCCAACTGGAACGGTATAGGGATCGATTTACGCAAATAGGTATTAACGTTAACTATATCATTGATGAACAAAAGGTGACCGAAGACCTAGAAATTAGAGTGGACAAAGGACTTATGGCTCAGGTGGTTGCCAATCTCTTTTCAAATGCTGCAAAGTACGTTGAATCGGTTGTGGATGCTTCCGGAAAGAGGATCAAGAAGGTTCATTGCAAGACGTCGCTCATCGAGAACTTCTTTGGACAAGGACATCACGGTGTGCGCTTCAACGTTTTTACTTCTGGGCCGCCTCTCCGCGCCGAAGATGTAGCCCATATTTTCGAAGAGGGTTTTCGGGAGGCAAAAAGCGAGACAGTGGAAGGCAGAGGCCACGGCCTCCATTTTGTGAAGAATGTGGTTGAAGTACATGGTGGGGTTGTTGGTTACAATGGAGACGAACTTGGAAACGAATTCTACTTCTTTGTTCCGGTCTAGTTTTGGCCGGGCCGCCATGCGGTTCCTGGCAATAACGGTTTTTGGCTTTGTCTGGCTGGTCGGTTGCGCCGACGGTGTCAGTGGCGAACCATTAAAGGGCCCCGATCCTTTTGCTGCCCTTAAGACACGCCTGATTCGAGACGGATTTGACAGGCCCCTCATTCGGTCACTGTATTCAAAGCCCGAGGTGGCCTTTGAACGACAGAGCATTTCCACCTACTTTTTGCATCGCGAAGCGGCTTTAAACTACGACCAGTTCTTGACCCGGTCTTCTCTCGACAAGGCGAAAGACTATCTTGGTCGACACCAGAAGGCCTTAGAGCGGTCCCAGAGCGTGTATGGCGTGGAGGGAGAGATTGTTACCGCCATTATTCTGGTGGAAACAAGACTCGGGACTTTCATCGGAAAGCGCTTGGTATTCAATACCCTGTCAACCTTAGCGGCACTTGGTGATAAGGATAGCCGGGGCAGTTTCTGGGAGGCCTATCTAAAAGACAAGGCAGACGTATCAAAAAAGCAATTTGACGCGTGGGCTGCACGGAAATCGGCCTGGGCGTATAGTGAGCTAAAGGCCTATCTAGAATATACGAAGGCCCAAGAACTCGATCCCTTGTCTATGCGCGGCTCTTTTGCCGGAGCGTTGGGGATTGCGCAGTTCATACCTTCGAGTGTGCTGCAGTTTGCCAGGGACGGAAACCAGGATGGCCAGATCAACCTTTTTGATCATGAAGATGCTATTGAGAGCATCGCAAATTACCTGAATCAGCATGGATGGAAACCGGGGCTGAGCAGGAACAGGAACGAGGCCCTGCAGGTTCTGCTTCGCTATAATCAGAGCACCTATTACGCCGATGCGATCTTGAAAGTGGCCAACCGCCTTTCCAAGACTCACCAGCAGTGAAATCCGAGAAACTCCGGAGTACACGGGTGAAGGCTATGACCAGCTTGGGGCATAAGATATGAGTTTTCCCTCATTTGTTCTCATCTGTTTGATTCTTTTTATCCCCACGGTGTGGTCGATTGTGAACATAGCCACGCGCGATTTCAGCTCCACGAGAAAGAAGGTGCTTTGGGGAGCATTTGTGGTGTTCATGCCGCCAGTTGGAGGGATCGTCTATTTCATAAGCTACCAGATCATGCAGATGACAAAAAGGGGAACAGACTGAGGCAACTTTCCGGCCGGCAAAACAGAGACAATGGTAATGAAAGGTCAAAACATGAAGAAGAAGGCAGACAAGAATTCGCTCCCTTTGATTCAGGATGCAGACTTGGCTGGCAAGGTGGTATTGGTTCGTGTCGATCACAATGTGGTGAAAGGTGGAATTATCCGCGACCCTTACCGAATTGACCGGACGATCGGCACACTTTATAACATTGTGGAGCGGGGCGGTCGGATTATACTCATGACTCACATTGGAAGGCCTCGGGACAAAAAGACTGGTGAGATAACCAGTGATGCTTCCACGTCGGTAGAACCGATTGCTGCGTACCTGGAACGGAAACTCCACTCCAAAATTCACGTGCCCGCCTTTCGCGCTGAAAATAAACGCGGGATTCACGGGATTGACACGTCTATTAATCTGGCGATCAAGGATCTCAGGCAGCATAAAATCGGCGGTATTTATCTACCAAACACCCGGTGGTTTGAAGGAGAAGAGCCGGCCGGGGAGGTCAGGGAGTCGTTTACCCGTCAGTTGGCTGGCCTTGCAGACGTCTTTGTCAATGACGCTTTTGGCTCGTGGCAGCCTCATGCATCCACGTATGACATTACCAATTATCTGCCATCCTATGCGGGTTTTCTCATGCAGGAAGAGATTAACCATCTGGATCAGGTCCTCCGGCCCGAACGGCCTTTCACAGCTGTGGTAGCGGGTGCCAAATATGACACCAAAATAGGCCCGCTTAACGAACTTTACAGAAGAGTGGATCATCTAATCCTGGGCGGCGTGATCTACAATACCTATCTTTGTGCTAAGTATAACATTCGGATTGCTGGCGTTTCAGATGATGACATAAAGGCCGCCAAGAAACTGGTTTCCCAGGATAAGAAGGCCAAAAAGATTGTGGAGCTGCCCTACATTGTCGAGTCAGACGCGCTGGGCAAGAAAATTCGAGGCGGATACAGAACCATATCAGTAAAAGACCTTGCACGCGGGAAGTCTTACGGTTACATCTTGGATATTGATTCCAAGTCTTTTTCTGACAAAAAAGTGGCCGATGTGATTGCTTCGGCCAAAACCATTTTTGTCAATGCGGTCATGGGTTACACGCCGCACTTTACGGACGGCTCTGAGGCCCTTGACCGGACGATTGACAAGAACCAGAATGCCTGGAAGTTTTACGGCGGTGGTGACACCCTCCAGGAGTTTAAGAGCCTGTGTCCTGGTCTTTACCTTTCCGTGCTGGATGACGCCCTCTATTATTTCTTTACAGGTGGAGGATCGGTCTTGAAGGCCATCGAAGAAAATGACCCGTATGGCATGAAGCCGGTTCAAGCACTGACCCAGAACAAGAAGAACTGGCCCAAAGGGTAGGGCGCCCTTTATCGTCGCTGAAGCCCACAGCTCAAAGATGGACTCTGGGAGAGCGCTACAGCACCCCATCATAAAATGGATTGACAAGCCGAGAGGTCATTCAGTATTGTATCTTTAAGCCGAATATTCCAACGCTTCGGTACTCCAATACCGCGCGCCAGGCGCGCTTTGTGGTCCCATCGTCTAGCGGTCTAGGATACTGGCCTCTCACGCCAGAGACACGGGTTCGATTCCCGTTGGGACTACCACAATAAAAACAAGGAGTTAGCGAACTACAGCTAATCCCTTTTATTTTAGTGGGAAGCATTTCCCACAGTATTTCCCACAAGTCAGCATTCTTCATCGCAAAGCAAAACAAAAAACCCAACCTTGAACTGCGACAGCGCCCGTTTCATAACAGCTTGCTGCAGGGAGCTTCAATAAATTAGAAGGAGTTATTTTCTCCTTTGCAAACCTGACCGTGCGGTCAAGGAAGCCAAGGTTATAGTGATTTGATGCCCCCTGCATTATCAAAGTGTGCCATACGATTTTCGTGTTGTTGTTTCAACCACACTGTGTCATAAATTGCACAAGAGGTCACGACAAATGGGAGTTGAATTTTGCCTCGCATGCTCCAAAGCCTTTTCTCAAAAGTTCAAAAGTAGTATTGGCGTGAGCACTCTCACCGCAATCCTGTCTGCGTGCGTTTTGCTTTACCTTGGGAGCAAGACTAAAACCTAACCCTTGATTGATGTGGCGTCCTCTCCTAAGATCCCCTTTTCCTGTCGCCCCTTGGACGGCATGAGTTTTGCAAGATCTCATGTTTGTTAGCCACCAAATTACAAATGGAGGTGTTGCCAATGTCACTTATTCACGTGGTCATATTTGTGGCGATAGGTCTGGGCCTTCTGACTCTTGGTTTTTTCATGAAACCATCTGAGGACGACTGAGGACGACCAGAACTTAGGGCGATATATCTCCCCAGATCCTCGCGAGTTCCTTGCTGTGATAATGACGTGGTTGTGATTTCACTTTACCTTTTGACTGACGGACCACGAAACTCGTCTGGATCAAAGTCACAGCCGGGGCCTTGCGTCATGACCTGTATAGCTTCTTTGTAAATTGCTGCAAACTTTTCCCCGATGAAGAGGTAAGCCAACCTATCGTTAGCCGTAATGACTTGCCCTAGTTCTTTAAATTTGAATTCCCCGCTGCTTGCAGGGGGGATGAATATAGGATTTGATCTTTTCCCTACTATCGGCGCAACGCAGTGAAGCCGACGTGATACCCCGCAGCTTGCTGCGGGGAGAGTTCATTTACGGAATCGAACAGTTGCTCATATTTCTCGGTGTAATGGTCAACCAAGGCGCCCAGTACTTCTTGACTTGCATCCTTGATGTCTACCATGTCATCAGTCATTTTCTTGCCAATTTCTCTTTCAGTCGCTTTTCTCGCAGCCTCTTTACGAAAACATGCCAGAATGTCCCGCCCCTTGGGGCGGGGATGAATGGCATCCTTATTGATTC
>CP070769.1:1368751-1373669 GCA_020347085.1 Desulfobacterales bacterium | reverse complement strand
TCCCGCCATTGGGCAAAAGCTTCCTTGGCAGCTAGGATCGCCTGTTCAGCCTCCTTTTTCCCGGCTGATGCCGCAATTCCTACCACCTCTTCAGGATCATTCGGATTCGTGGAATCGATTTCTTTGCCTGTGGTCATCTTCTTCCCTTTTATGACAAGGGGCACTTTGTAAGGAAACTTCTTTCTCACTTTACTCAAAGCTTTACTGAAATGCTGCCGGTTTTCAGAAAGCGTCCAATTCCAAACCGGCTCATTCCGGAAGGGGGCTCTGCCCCCGTGTTCTGAAGCTTCGGCCTGGGCATCAGGTGAAGAAATTTCTTGCTCCAAAAATTCTAAGGGATTCTTCAACAATTCTTCCTGAGAAACGCCTTCTGCAAAACTCTGGCGAAGAAAGGACTCGTTAGAGGTGTTTTCCAAGAGACGACGAACGAGATAGGCCATTCCAGGAATCATCTCTCCGACAGGCGTGTATAAGCGAAGACAAAGCCTTGCTTTTCGCAAAGCGTTTCGAACCGGTTCAGCCATTCCATATAGGATTTGGTATTCTAAGTGCTCGTGGGGAACATTTAATTCCTTGGCCATTTCCATGACGTAAGCAATAGATCGAATGTTATGAGAAGCACAAGCACAACGCACCCATTGATGATGCTTCAGAAGGTAATGAGCCAGTTTTTCAAAGTTTGCATCTGTTTCATGCTTGTTGGTAAAGACCGGAACAAGCCAGTTCCTTAGCCGCGCCCACACGACTTCTGCATCCCAATAGGCCCCCTTTACCAAGCGAATGGTGAGTCTCTGTTTTCTTTTCTTACTCCACTGTACAAGATCTTTGAGGTCCTGTTCGCTGTCGCGCAAATAGGCCTGAATCACAATGCCAGTGTGTGGATAATCTTTGAATTCAGGTTCTTCCAGAAGACTGCGGTAGATGGCAAGCGTGAGATTTTTTAGATCATTGTGCTCCATATCCAAACAGACATGGGCGTGCATTCCGACTGCCTTGCGAAAAATGGGTCTGAGCCGCTCTTTGGCCTTAGATGTGGAATAGTCAAATGCCCTTGCATTCATCTGAGAGTACATGGCGGAAGGCTTGATCGAAACATTGATTTTTGGAACATATCCCCAATCCAGATCGCCTGTCTCGGCATCCAGCGGATCCCAGCCCTTCTGAGCCTCGTCCAGTATCCCGAAAAGCGCCAAATACCTTTCGAGATATCTTTCTGCTTCCTTCTCGGAAACTACAGCCTCTCCAAGCAGATCAGCCGTGAAGGCCATACCCTGACCTCTAAGACTTGTCCATACAGGAATAGCTTCTTCAGGCGTGGCTCCGGCAATGAACTGCTTTCCCATGCTGTGAATGTTGCTCGCAATCCCCTTAGCCACCGTTCGTGAGCCTATGGATGTGGGGGAAAGACGCCTAAGCCCCCATTGCAGCGCAGCGGGAAAATCCTGTTCAGGCCTACAAAAGTATTCGGTTAGGTGTTTTCCAACCGATTCCGTGCTCGTCAAGTAAGGAAAAACATCAATAAACCGAAACATTTCCACCTTAAAGGCCTCGTCCTTCATACACCATTCCATCACCTTACCCGTCCAGTACTCCTTCTTGAAGACAGAAGGTGTTTCTCCTTTTATCAGCTCATAGAGCCACAGGCCTGTCTTGCGGATACGCGATTCAAAATCGTCAACCATCATTCTTGCTCCTCACACGTACCTTGTCATACGGCGCCACTATGCTAGAATTTGCTCGATAATCTCTGCTGCGTGTCGAACATACTTCGGACAAACAGTCTCAAAAAGCTTATTATTCTTTGCAGCATTCCACCCTTCCGGAGTGCTTATGTCGCACCCAAGCAAATCTTGGCACTTAATGGACCCGTGGCGAGACTCAAATTTGCTCACAAATTCTCTCACAAGCTCATATGTTTTTCTTCTTGCTTGCTTATCTTTGGGTGTGATGTTGCCATGTTTAAGCCCTATCAACATAAATGCGCCAGTTACAGCCCCACAGGTTTTGCCCATTCGACTCATCCCGCCTCCAAACGCCGCTGCAACCTTTAAGGCAATTTCACGATCTAAGCCAAACTTGGTGCCATAAGTCGAAAGCATTGCCTGGGAGCAGACGAAACCTTGTTTATACATAGCAACGACACTTTCAACCTTACTCATTGCATAGATCCTTCAATCTTCAGACCGGAAAAGGTTTTGCGTATCGGTCAAGTTCACTGCTAGTATTTTCAGGCAAGGAATGAGGAGGCGCAAACATGGTGTCAGAAAGCTCCTTCGGCAATTTCCGGTATGTTTGACTTCCCGCTATGTGAGAAAACAAGCCGGTTACAGAGGAAGACGAGTCTGTGGTGCACAGAAAACCATGCCGCTAAAGCCGCCATCCCTGAATATCCAGATTTGTAAGACCAGCTTCCTTCGCCCAGCTCACGGCTTCATTGTATTCTTTCTGGGTTATTCTCCGGGAGATCTTTAGATAATCAAACGCCTTATACGTCGGCGTATATTGCGACATGATATTAAGATAAGTATCTTTGGGGAGATTTTTCGCTATCCATTCAACAACCTCCTTTGTTCCGCCCACACCGTTTGGCATGACTAGATGACGTATCATCAGCCCTCTGAACATGAGTCCATCAACGGCAGGTTTTGCTACGCCTACCTGACGGTGCATTTCGAGCAGAGCGGCTTTTGTGATTTCCGGATAGGTCTCTGCAGCCGATGAGTACTTTGCTGCCATCTTGCCATCTGAATACTTGAAGTCGGGCAGGTAGATATCGACGATTCCGTCCAGCTTTTTTAGTATCTCTGAGCGCTCCCATCCGCAGGTATTGTATACAAGAGGGAGTCTCAAACCCTTTCCTGCTGCTACATCAACTGCAAGGACAATGTGCGGAGAGTAATGGGTTGGTGTAACAAAATTGATGTTAGGGCATCCCATTGCTTGAAGGTTGAGCATCATCTCCGCCATATCTTCAATGCTTCGGGGCCTTCCTCTTCCCCCTTGGCTGATTTCCCAGTTTATGCAAAACACACATCTATGCCCGCAATTCGTGAGAAATATGGTTCCGGAACCGCCACTGCCAACAAGGGATTTTTCCTCTCCGAAATGCGGGTGATATGATGAAACCTCGAGCTGGGAAGAAGCTTGACAGAAACCCTCATCCCCATTAAGCCGGTTGGCACCACACATTCTGGGGCAGAGCGCACAGCTTTCCATCATGTTCCACAGCTCTTCTCCTCTTTTTTTCAACTCTCCGTTCCTGTGTAATTTCAAATAAGCAGGTTCGAAATCCGGGTCGATTTTCGCGGTCCCTTCAACCATGAGTGCATCGCTTTTCTCAGGGTTAGGGATGCCGGATATTGATTCTTCCTCCCTTTTGCATCCGGCGCATAGGGAAATAAAGGAAGAGCCAAATCCTGAGACTGTAAGATAAAAGCATAACTCAATAAATTCTCTTCTTGATTGTTCCTTCATTTTCGACCTCCCCTATCCTTGCGGAGCCCTCTGTTACTAAATCCCCAGTATCTCTCTCGCCTGTTGTACGGTCGCAATAGCGCGATCCAGTTCTTTGGCGATACGCACAACCCGTTCAACAAGCTGGGCATTCGATTTTGCCAATTCTCCTTTTCGGTAATAAATATTGTCCTCGATTCCTACCCGGACATGCCCACCCATAGCCATTGCATGCGCAGACAGCGGCAGTTGGAATCTTCCGAGTCCGGCAACTGTCCAAGTCTGACCGGGACGCAGCCGCTCTTTCAGAAGGATGAGGTTCTTGACTTCTCCGCTCATCCCCCCGGGTACGCCTAAAACAAAATCAACATGGAATTTTTCCGGGATAACGTCTTTCTTGAGCAAACGATCAACCGTGTCCATCATACCATAATCAAAAATTTCCAATTCCGGCATGACCCCGTTCTCCTGGATGGCCTCGGCAATGGTGTAGATCGTGTTTTCCGTGTTTTCGAATATATCAGGACCAAAATTCATGGTACCCATGGAAAGTGTGGCCATATCCGGCTTGAGTTTGAGGGGGGCACAGCGATCATCAAGCAGAGTGCCCACCGCACCGCCTGTAGAATACTGAATGATACATTCACAACGCTGGCGTATTTTTTCCGTGACCTCTCTGAAAATATCGACCCGCTGACTCGGCTTTCCTTGTTCGTCTCGCACGTGGAGATGGATGATGCTTGCCCCAGCCTCCACCGCGCCTCTCGCGGAATCAGCAATTTCCTCCGGAGTGATGGGAAGATAAGGGTAGTCTTCCTTTGTTAACTCAGCTCCAACAACGGCGCAGGTAATCATCACGGGGTTATTGTGCATGTTTGATCCTTTGCCTATCTTTGGGTGTCACACAGGTACCGGTCGCTTTACATACCAAAACCGGCTTATCAAGAACCCTGGCAGCTGTTTCACCGAATTCTGGCGTTGGCGAGATGATTTTCCACGCTTCGAATTCCATGGTCCTTGAGGTATTGCCAACTTTAACGATTTTTGCCATGACTTCAATAAAATCTCCGGCATGCACAGGAGCTAAAAATTCTATTGAACTATAAGCACGGAATAATCCTTCATCACCGTCATAGCGGATGAGAAGCTCGGTAGCCACATCGCCAAACAGTTTCAGCATCCTTGCACCGTCAACAAGATTCCCTCCATAATGAGCGTCATCCATACTCATTCTCACCCGATGTTTTGTCTCCATTACGGTTCTCCTTTTACTTCTCCTATTCTTGCAAACAGCCTTTAGGTTTTGAACCCACCTTGTCACGTGATCTGCAAAGCGCATGGAACATGGCGCACGGCGTGTCGCCTACTGAGGTGGCCCTCACGCCTTGAGCCTTTCGCCTCTAACCTTACGCCTTTAGCCTACGTCCTCCCCTCCCTTTCCAGTATTCTTGTGACGATAAAAGAC
>CP070769.1:1364669-1368651 GCA_020347085.1 Desulfobacterales bacterium | reverse complement strand
TTCATTTTATATGGGGGAATACCCCCTGTCAACACATTTTTTTAACTTTTTTATCCCTGGACACGATCACCGATCATACATTCTTCACCCTGATTCTGTGATACCGCTTTTTTCCAGCTCTTAACAAAATCTCTCCTTTATTCAGCTCCTTATGGCCGACTATAGAATCAAATGTCTGGATTCTCTGATCATTCACGTAGGCCCCGCCCTGCTGGATAAGCCGTCTAGCTTCCCCACGGCTTGCGCAGAGATTGACCTCATCAAACAATTCAAATGCCGGTACCCCCGCACGCAACCGAACGACGTCAATGACCGTTGTGGGGATCGAATCCAATTCACTTAAACTTATGTCTCTGGGTATAGTGCTCGAGGGAAGAATGTGTCGATCAACCGTCCGCATACCGAATAAGCTGTGAGAGGCCATTAGGGCTTCTTTAGCTGCACCATCTCCATGAGCCAGCTTCGTAGCCTCAAAAGCTAGTACTGTTTTTGCAGCATTTAAATCAGACCCTTTTAGACTGCCCGCCACCTCAATTTCAGCCAAGGGTAAAAAGGTAAAAAAAGACAAAAACCGTATGACGTCCTCATCGGCTGTATTCACCCAGAGTTGATAATAATCATAAGGAGAGGTAAGTTCTGGGTCCAACCAGACAGCTCCATGCGCAGTCTTGCCCATTTTGTCGCCTGAACTGGTCGTAATGAGAGGAAAGGTGATGCCGTGGGCCACCCCTCTTTCTGCCCGCCTGATCAGCTCTACACCGGCAACAATATTACCCCACTGATCACTCCCGCCCATCTGCATGACACAGCTCTCGGTTCTATACAGGTAAAGGAAATCATAGGCCTGCAGCAGGACATAGTTGAATTCAATAAAATTGAGCCCGGTCTCGGTCTCAAGGCGCAGCCGACACGACTCACTCGCCAACATGCGATTCACACTGAAATGACGTCCATAATCTCTGAGAAAGGAGATGTATCTGAGGTGCTTCAGCCAATCGGCGTTATTGAGAAGGGCAGCCTGGTCGTTTTCAAAACTTATAAACTTGGCCAACTGTTTCTTGAGTCCGTTGGCATTTTCATTGACCTGTCGCGGCGTCAGCATTTGCCGCATTTACGTCTTTCCGCTTGGATCTCCCACTAAACCGGTACCACCACCAACCACTGCTATGGTTCGGTGTCCGTGTCGTTGCATGTGGGCCAATGCCATAATCGGAATTAAGCTTCCCACATGAAAGCTGGGCGCCGTAGGATCAAAACCGATGTAGCAGGTGACGGGCTGCTCGAGCAAATCGGAGATGGCATCATCACCCGTGGTCTGTTCAATGAATCCCCGGTTCTTTAATTCGTCGAAGACATTAGCCAAATCGTCTACCTCTCAAGGGTGAGTATGGGGACAAACATCTTTGTCATTTTGCATATTCAACCGCACGAGTCTCTCGAATGACCGTTACCTTGATCTGGCCGGGATAAGACATGGACTCTTCAATTTTTTTGGCTATATCACGGCTCATCAGAATAGCCTCAGCATCTGAAACCGTTTGGCTTTCTACAATAATTCGCAGCTCTCGCCCTGCTTGAATCGCATAGGATTTACTAACGCCTGTGAAGGATTTGGCAACCTTTTCCAACTCCTCAAGACGTTTTACGTATGTCTCCAGTATTTCTCTTCGTGCACCTGGCCGTGCCCCTGAAAGGGTATCTGCTGCCTGGACCAGGACTGCCAAAATAGACGTGGGAGGGACATCTTCATGGTGAGCCGAAATGGCATGTACGATTCGGGGTGGTTCTCCGTATTTCTTGGCTAGCTTTGCACCGATTAGGGCATGGGGTCCTTCCACCTCATGATCTACAGCCTTTCCAATATCGTGCAACACGCCCACTCTTTTAGCCTGTTTTACGTTCAGGCCCAGTTCGGCAGCCATAATACCGCATAAGAAACCCACCTCCATAGAGTGTTGTAACACATTTTGCCCGTAGCTTGTCCTGAATTTCAGTTTCCCTATATGCTGAATCAATTCAGGATGAATCCCATGGACGCCTAAGTCAAAGGCCGCCTGTTCACCAGCCTCTCGTATTTCAGCATCCATCTCCTGGGAAACCTTTCTGACTGTTTCTTCGATTCTTGCAGGATGGATACGCCCATCGTTTATCAGTCGCTCCAGGGAAACGCGCGCTACTTCTCGTCTAACAGGATTGAATCCTGACAGAATGACGGCTTCAGGCGTATCGTCTATGATAAGGTCAATCCCTGTAGCAGCTTCAAGGGCCCTTATGTTACGCCCTTCCCGGCCAATGATGCGGCCTTTCATCTCGTCACTGGGTAGATTAACCACCGACACTGTTTTTTCCGCTACATAATCGCCAGCATAGCGCTGTATAGAAGTTGAAATAATCTTCTTCGCCTTGCGGTCCGCCTGTTCTCGGCTCTCGTTTTCAATGCGCTTAATAAGCTTTGCCGCTTCGTAACGGGCCTCATTTTCCATGGCCTTGATCAAGAGTTCTTTTGCCTCGTCCGCTGTCAAACCTGAGATACTCTCCAGTTGTTTCTTTTGTTGCTCAATCAATGCCTGATAATTCTCTTCCTGCTCTTGTAACTTTTTGCCCCGCTCCGCGATTTGTTGCTCTTTTTTAGATATGTTTGCATCGCGACGCTCAAGTTGCTCTGTTTTCCGATCAATATTCTCTTCCTTTTGTCCAAGGCGCTTTTGTAAGGCCTTGAGCTCGGATCGCACCTCCTTGGTCTCATTCTCGAAGTCCACCTTCAGTTGGTAGAGTTGATCTTTGGCGTGAAGCTTGGCCTCTTTCCGGATGGTTTCGGCTTCTTTTTCAGACTCCGCTATAATCTTCCGAGCTTCGTCATCTGCAGCCCTAATTTTGCCTGCCGTCAGTCTCGTGCGCATCCAAAAGGCAAGCGCAAAACCTGCAGCGAAAACAATGATACTAAGAAATATAACTGAGGTGATGTCCATCTGGTATCCCCCCTTTATGACAAGACCTTTGCAAAACGTCCCCTTTTGCCCAATATCCGTGTCAGGCTCAGATTTTGCACCTCGTGAAGCCTGGCGCTATCCTCAAAATACTGTAAGTATTCCTGCGGCTGCACGAAGTGCCTCTTCTCAAGCGCTTGCGTGCAACCGACAGCGCTAAATCTTCGCGTTGACTCGGGGCACCAATGCCCCTCGCCCTGGCGGGCAGGCTAACGGCTGTCCAATTCCGCCGTTCCGGGGAATTGCCCTTGACCTTTAACAAAATTGAACTTTTGCAAAGGTCTCATAACTTGAGCGCATTGATTCTGCGGGCGAAATGGCAAAGCGTTAACGGGCGAGGTACCGACGGAAGCGAGACACAATGGAAAGGCTCTAAACGCGTAGAGCGCAGGCTGAGGCCGTGTTGCGGCTTGAAAGTCTATCGATGGTTGTAGACACCTTTATAGCTTATCCTCTGATGCAAAGCGATAGGAAGCCTTGGCAATTATTTCGCTCGCTACAAACCAATTGGAAGCCACCTCTTTGTCGCAAGAGGTCCGATATTCTTGCGTTCCATTTTATCTCAGCACAAACGGTCTTGCTTTCATAACACATGGTATTTTTATGAAGGGTACCACCACCATGCCGTGTCGGCAGATTCTTTTGAACCTGTTTGCACAGGTGGGCACCTTTTTACTCTTTTAGGCTTTTCTGAAGGTTCCAGAACTTGCACACCGAAGTAAGAGAAGGTTCCCAGTTGACTATCTGTTGGCTCAAAAAAACTTCTGCCGATCACGAACACGGCAGGGGTCTCGCCCGCATTGCCTAAACGTTGGTATCAATATGCTCAATCAAAACCTTGCAACGCTGATCTATATCTTTCAAAACTTCTTGCCGGCTGCGCCTGATTTCAAAATAATCATTGGCAATATTCAAAGCGGCAAGGATAAGCGTATCCAGTTTGCTTGGCGCCTCAGCAGCCGCCTGGGCCTTTTCTACCTGTCCAGCCACATAAT
>CP070769.1:1361607-1364569 GCA_020347085.1 Desulfobacterales bacterium | reverse complement strand
GCCCTCAAACAGTTTGTGATTCTCAACGCGTCACTCAGCTGCCATCTCATTCCAAAAACGCTCAATGTCGTTCGGAAAAGACTTTAAGCTGCCTAACGACTATTTAAACTTTCTTTTGAGACATGACACTAGAAGCCACCGCCAGCACCGCCCCCCCCACTCAAGCCGCCGCCAAATCCTCCAAAGCCACCGCCAAACCCACCAAAGCTGCCACCAAAACCTCCCCTGCCGTAGCCGCCTCCGTATCCAACCCCTCTTCCCATGAACATCAAGAGCAGAAGTGGCCAGATACCTCCCCGCCGCCTCCCCATGGAAAAGAGGAGGAACAGAAAAAGAACCATGAACAGCAGACTCGGCAGGCCAGAGCGCTTTTTCACGGGGCGTTTCACGGGCAGTTGCCCGGTCAGCCGAACGCCCGCATCTTTGGCAATGATACTCGCTACGGCAACCGTGCCGTTCAAAAGGCCTTCCCCAAACCGATCCTCCCTCAGATACGGAACGATGTACTGGTCGCGTATCTCACCAGCCAAGCCATCCGGGATAAGGCCTTCCATGCCGTAACCTGTCTCGATACGCATCTTACGCTCTTTGATTGTGACAAAGATCAGGACGCCCCGGTCTGTGTCCTTTTGCCCGATGCCCCACGCAGCATACAAGCGGTTGGCATACTCGTTGTAATCTTCTCCTCCGATCTCTGGCATAGTTACCACAACCACGGGAACGTTCGTCTTTCTCAAAAGCTCATCGATTACTTGTGTCAGCTTTTGTTCATACTGGGGCGAAATGACATTGGCAAAATCATTGACTAGCCCCCCCGGCTTTGGAAATGAATCAGAGGCGTGACTTAAAGTTGGACATGCGACTGTCAAAAAAAGGACAATTACAGGGCCAAACGCATTCTTCACTTTTGAATACAGTCGATACGTGGTCATTTGAGCCGAAGGGTCGGGCATCGAATCTTGTTTAGAGCCATGGACAGTAGCACATTCAATCTTCGAAAAAAACCTCTAAAGGCCTGCCCAGGCCCGGGTGGAATGGCGTCCGGGCGATCCGCGACTTCAGCCCTCATTGCTAAGCCTTTGTGCGTCAACCGTCACAAAATTGACTTTTTGAGACTGCCATATTCTTGCCTAAGTGTATCTACTTGAAATAGTTGACGAATATGCCTTCAGATGAGTTGGCATGGACTTTGCTGGAGTAACATTAGAAGCAGCCTAAGTAAACATTCGAGGCAAGTTTTCCGGCAATAATAGTGTACTTTCACACATCTTATTCTTGCCGATTCCTGTCGTTCGATGTACCTGCTGTCCCTAACAGCCAGGCAAAAAAATAATGGATATTACAATAGGTTACTAAAGGGGGCAGGTTTTCGCTGTTAGAGACCGATGATGGATGATAATGTAGTCAAGATGCTTGGAAACCAATTGAATAAAGGACTGAGGACCCATGAGTAACCAGTTGAACATATTGGTTGTTGATGATGAAGAAGTGATTCTTCAGATTTTCACGGATTATTTTCGCCAGTCGGAAACTTATTCGATATTAACTGCCCGAGATGGAGCGGAAGCCCTTGAGATTTTTGGAAAGACAAAGGTCGACTTTTGTTTTACAGACCTTCATATGCCTGGCATGGACGGGATAGAGTTCACCAGGAAGATTCACGAGCTCGATAACACCTTGCCCGTTGTAGTCATGACCGGATATCCCTCTATGGATAACGCGATTGCCACCCTGAAACATGGAGTGGTGGACTTCTTAGTCAAACCTTTTCATATTGGTGACATAGAACTGACCATCAAGAGGGCTCTGGAACAGAAGGCACTCTTCGTCGAGAATATGCTCTTAAAAGAAGAGGTCAAAGGAAAGGAACGCATTAACCGACTGAATCAAGAGCTATCTGAGAAAGTCAATGACCTCAACATACTAAACATGATTTTACGGGAGGTAGACTGGGTAACGCGTAGTTCAGACCTGTTCGATCTGATCGTTAAGCTATCTTCAGACATTACTAATTGCGACGAAGTCCTTTTCCATGTTCTGGACGAAACTTCGGAAAGGCCAATCCCTATCGCTTCGTTCCAGAAAGAACTCAAAGGCTGCAGTATTGATACGGGCGGACGGGTCAATCAAGCCGTCCCAAGCAGTTGGAGCAACGGTAACGTCACAAAGCTCCTTGCAAGAAAGATGTCAGAAGGAGTCCCCTTGCTTGTAGACAGCAGTTATGACAGGGCACTCTCAGACGCAAATATTTGTTCGCTAATTGCCATCCCGTTCAGGATTCGAAAGAAGCTATTTGGTATGCTGGTCGCCATTGACAAAAAAGGATCTGTTCCTTTTAATGAAAAGGATCTGTACTATCTAAGTTTCTTGGCCGATAGGGCCACATTTGTCATAGAAAACGTCGCGCTTTACGAAAACATTTACGAAAATCTCTTCGCCACCCTCTATGCCTTCGTCGAGGCAATCGAGGCAAGAGACCCTTACACCAAGCAACACTCGAGTCGGGTGACCGATTTTGCAGTGCGCATAGGTAAGGAAATGGGATGCTCTGACGAGCAACTTGATCTACTGAATTTTTCTGGGCACCTACATGATATCGGAAAGCTGGGCATTGCTGATAGTATCCTGCTGAAACCCGGCCCCTTGACAAAGGAAGAATTCAAAGAGATTATGAAGCACCCCGTCATAGGAGCCAATATTGTGGGCCACTTGGGCCTTTTGACCGGGGAGCAGCAAATCATTTTACATCATCACGAAAGATGGAATGGGAAGGGATACCCAGACGGCCTAAGGGGTGAATCCATCCCCTTCCTGTCCCGGATTCTCGCTGTGGCGGATGTCTATGATGCTATGGCCTCCGACCGTGCCTACCGAAAAAGAATTCCTGAGGAACTTGTGCTCGAGACCATCAGGGAAGGTGCTGGCATCGACTTTGATGGAGAAGTGGTTGAGGCATTTCTAT
>CP070769.1:1357086-1361507 GCA_020347085.1 Desulfobacterales bacterium | reverse complement strand
TGAAGTGCGAGGTCTGTCCGGAGAGGCGGGCAATTTTGAGGTGACCGTTGTTCAGGCCCCCCGTTACATTGACACAGACCTGTGCATTGCCTGTGGCACGTGCGCAGAAAAGTGCCCCAAGCGCGTTGCCGATGCCTACAATGCTGGCCTGAGCAAGCGAAAGGCTGCCTATCTTCCTTACCCCCAGGCAGTGCCCCAGAAGTATGTAATCGATTCCAGGAACTGTATCTATTTTCTCAAACCCGGGCGGTGCAGGGCGTGCGAGAAATTTTGCCCAACCAATGCGGTCAACTTTAAAGAAGAGGCGAAAGTTCACAAGATGCGCGTGGGAGCGGTGATCCTGTCTCCAGGGTTTGTTCCCTACGATCCCCTCAAGCGCGACACCTTTTCCTACGGCCGCCATCCTAACGTGGTAACCAGCCTGGAGTTTGAACGGATCCTGAGTTCCTGCGGTCCCTACCTGGGACACATGATGAGGCCCTCTGATCAAAAGGAACCCAAAAGCATCGCATGGCTCCAGTGTGTGGGGTCTCGAGATAGCCACCAGGGTGCCAACCCTTATTGTTCAACCGTGTGCTGCACCTACAGCATTAAAGAGGCCATGGTTGCAAAGGAACACAGCACAGGACCGCTCGATGCAGCCATATTCTATATCGACATCCGCACGCACGGTAAGGACTTTGAAAAGTACTACATGCGGGCCATGAACCATCAGGGGGTTCGGTTCATCAAGTCAAAGATCGATAGCGTGGTGCCTGAGGACGATACGGGAAACCTGAGGATTCGATATATTGACGGGCTTGGAAAACGGATTGAAGAAGATTTTGACATGGTGGTCCTCTCCGTAGGGATGAGCGTCCGCAAAGATACGGTCTCCCTGGCCGAAAAACTGGGCATACAGGTTAACCAGTACAGCTTTGCAGCCACCAGTAGTTTTGCACCTGTTGAGACATCACGACCTGGGATCTACGTTTGTGGAGCCTTTCATGACCCCAAGGACATCCCGTATTCTGTGATGCAGGCCAGCGCAGCCGCCTGTGCAGCAGGGGGCCGGCTTTCTGAGGCGCGAGGCATACTGGTCCAGGAAAGACCTCTGGTGTCTGAGCGCGATATTGCGGGGGAACCCCCGCGCGTGGGGGTCTTTGTGTGCAACTGCGGCAAGAACATTGGCGCATTCGTCCGGGTACCTGAGGTGGCAGCATATGCGAAAAGCCTTCCCTACGTATCCTATGTGGAGGAGAACCTCTTTACCTGTTCCCAGGATACCCAGGAAAGGATCCAGGACGTCATCAAAGAGCACGGGCTGAATCGTATTGTGGTAGCTGCGTGCAGCCCCAGAACCCATGAACCTCTTTTCCAGGAGACCGCAACTCAGGGGGGCCTTAACAAATACCTCCTTGAGATGGCCAACATTCGGAACCAATGCTCATGGGTCCACGGCAATGATCCGGATGCAGCGACTGATAAGGCGAAGGACCTCGTGCGCATGGCTGTGGCCAAGGCGGCGCGCCTGGAGCCCCTAGAAGAAGTGAAGTTTGATGTGACTCAGACCGGCCTCGTTATTGGGGGCGGGCTTGCAGGGGTTACTGCGGCCCTTGGGCTGGCAGATCAGGGCTTCCCTGTCCATCTCCTTGAAAAGGAGGAGGTCCTGGGAGGCCACGGCCAGAATCTGTTCAAAACGTGGAAAGGCGAAGATATAGGAGCGTTTCTGGCACAGGCCGTTCAAAGGGTGGAAGCCCATCCGCTCATTTCTGTGGACTTGGAATCGACCGTGGTAGAGGCCGAAGGATTTGTGGGAAATTTCAGAACGACTGTGAAGACTGGAGAGGACACCAAGGTTATTGAACACGGTGCGACCATCATAGCCACAGGCGCACATGAGCTCAAGCCCAGCGAGTACCATTTTGGGGAGCATCCCAATATCGTAACCTCCCTGGACCTTAACCGGGCCATGGCGACCGATCCTGAAAGGCTCAAGCGCTTTAAGGCGGCCGTCTTTATTCAGTGTGTGGGTTCGAGGGAACCAGAGAGGCCATACTGCAGCAAAGTGTGCTGCACCCAATCCATTAAAAGCGCGGTAGGCCTGAAAGAGCTGAACCCTGACATGGACATGTACATCCTCTTTCGTGATATTCGCACCTATGGCCAAAGAGAAGAGATTTACAGGGAGGCTCGTTCCAAGGGGATTGCTTTTATTCGCTTTAGTGTCGATCAAAAACCAGAGGTAGAAATAACAGACAACAAACTTCGGGTCACGCTCGTAGACCAGATGCTTCAGATACGGGTTCAGATCGATGCAGACCTCATCACTCTGGCTTCGGCTATTGTGCCGCCGGAAGGCAACAGGCTCTTGTCGAGGCTGTACAAACTTGCATTAAACGAGGAGGGCTTCTTCCAGGAAGCCCACGCAAAACTGCGGCCCGTTGATTTTGCCACAGACGGTGTCTATATGGCCGGTCTGGCCCACGGTCCCAAACCTGTGGAGGAAAGTATTGCCCAGGCCCAGGCGGCGGCTGCCAGGGCCGCAGCTCTGCTCGCAGCAAAGACCATCTATACAAGCGCCGTAGTGGCATACACGTATCCGCATTATTGCACAGGCTGCGGCGTGTGTGTGGAAATCTGCCCTTTTGGTGCCACAAGCATCGATGCCGAGACAGGCAGGGCACAGATCAACCCGGCCCAGTGCAAGGGATGCGGGCTGTGTGTAGCATCTTGCCGGTCCGGGGCCCTAAATTTAAAGGGATTTGACCAGGCCCAGACCTTTGCGATGATTGAGCAGGCACTGTCCACGTAGTTGCTTGGGAAGACATGAAGTGTCGTGAACCGTTATAGTGGGATGTTCTTGGGTTTCAGACCGTCAGTCGTCAGTGGTTAGTTGTCAGTTGGTTTTTTGCGGACGACGGACAACATGCGACGGACGATTCCGGTGAAGAAGGGACAGCGAACGACTGACAACCCGAGAATCAATGGTCAGGACTTGTAGCGCATGAAAAACTTGATGGAATCTGAACCAAAGATTATCGCTTTTCTCTGCAACTGGTGCAGTTACAGTGCTGCTGACCTGGCCGGGGTAAGCAGGCTGGCGTATCCATCCAATATCCGGGTTATCCGCATCCCGTGTACAGGTCGGATGAGCCCGAAGTTTATTTTGGATGCCTTTGGTCACGGGGCTGATGGGATATGGGTCTCTGGGTGACACCCCGGAGAGTGTCATTACCTGGAAGGTAATTACTATGCCCGCAGAAAATTTGCCCTGCTGAAAAGCTTCCTTGAACATACGGGTATCGAACCAGGGCGGCTTCAGTTTTCCTGGGTTTCTTCTTCAGAGGCAGGCAAGTTTGTAGATGTGGCCAACAAGGTAACCGCTGAGGTAAAGGCCTTGGGCCCGGCCAAACACCTCATTAAAACAAGAGCCAAGGTGGCGTGAGGATGAAGGCGTAAGGCTCAGGGAAAACCTTTTGGCTTGTGCCTCAGGGTTGTAGCAGGTGGTTTAAGTCTTGAACTACACCGAAAAAATTCGTGAGACCGCAATACGGTTGCTTAGAGAGAACCTCGTGGATGCTGTGCTCGGATTTAGGAAGGGTACTGTGCCTATGATGTGTCAGCCCGTGCTCATCGCAACACCAGAAGATGTTGACACCTTCCACTGGGACAGCTTCTGCGGGGTAAATCTGGCCAATTACTTGTCGAAGCGTCAGGAGCGCATTGCGGTTGTCGCCAAGGGGTGTGATGCGCGAAACATCGTGGTGCACATCTTGGAGAACCAGATCAAGCGCGATCAACTTTTCATCATGGGAATCCCCTGCAAAGGGATGGTAGATCCACGTAAGGTCAGGCGGGCGTTGAAGCATCAAGAACCGCTGGAAGTGGCGGAAGATACTAATAAGATTGTCGCAAAAGGTGGGGACTTCGAACTGTCCCTCAACAAGGCTGATGTGCTCCAGGACAATTGTGCTATCTGCATACACCGCAACCCGGTGATCTATGACGAACTCATGGGTGAGCCCGTTCCCGAGCAGAAGGGGATCGACCGGTATGATGATGTGCGAAAGCTTGAGGCCATGGGCGCTGATGAGCGATCCAAGTACTTTCAAGATCTGGTGGCCTCGTGCATCCGCTGTTATGCGTGCCGCGATGCGTGTCCTCTGTGCTATTGCCCCACTTGTTTCGTGGATGAATCGCGACCCCAGTGGCTCGGTAAAAGCATTGATCCGACTGATACCTTTACTTTTCACTTGCTGAGGGCCTTCCACTGCGCGGGTCGCTGTACGGATTGCGGGGCATGCGAGCGCGCTTGCCCCATGGATATCAAGGTGCGCCAGTTTACCAAGAAGCTGGAAAAGGATGTGCTGGAGCTTTACGACCATGAGGCAGGCATGACCACGGAGACCAGGCCCCCTCTGGATGTATACCAGCCGGAT
>CP070769.1:1354359-1356986 GCA_020347085.1 Desulfobacterales bacterium | reverse complement strand
GACGGCACGATCGCCTGGCAGAAGACCTATGGTGGAACCGGAGACGAAGAAGCCCGTGGGGTCCAGGAGGCCGTGGACGGTGGATACATTGTGGTGGGATCGACATCATCCTTTGGCGGGGGCAACAAGGATGTGTGGCTCTTGAAGCTGAATACGGATGGGTCCGTGGCCTGGGAAAAAACATACGGTGGAATTGATGACGACGGGGGGCTGGATGTGCAATTGACCACCGATGGTGAATACATCATTGCCGGGCCCACAGAGTCTTTCGGTGATGGCCAAGTGGGTCTTGCAGACATGTGGGTCCTCAGGCTCGACCAGACAGGAGAAATCTACGATTGTACGTCGATTGATACAGGTACGGATATCACCGTGGCAGACACCGGCGTTTTGCCGGCTGGACCGACCGTCGTTGTGCAAGGGGGTACTCTCAACCTTGCGGATACGGTCGTGACGCCTTCAGACACATCAGGAAGCAAATCCCTAGTCTGCAGCGAATCTGTCAGCCCTGTTGCCCTTTTCTCGGCAGATCCCGTTGAGGGAGGTAATCCGCTCACCGTTCAGTTCACGGATCAGTCCAAGGGTCTGATTACAGACTATCTCTGGGATTTTGGGGACGAAACCCTGAGTGCCGATCAAAACCCGGTTCATACGTATACAAACATCGGTACCTACACCGTTAAACTGACAGTCACCGGTCCTGCCGGCACAGATAAACAAAAGCAGATTGACTATATCAATGTCACTCAAGGGCTACCCATTGCAGACTTTACAGCCACGCCCACAGTGGGGATCCCCGACTTCGTCGTAGAATTCACCGACCAATCGAGTGAAAAGTGGGGCATCATTTATACGTATTTTTGGGATTTTGGAGACGGGTCAACGGCGTATGGCGACCGCGCTTTTCACAGGTATACAAGCGACGGTCCGTTCACGGTATCCCTAACGGTTACGGGTCCTGGTGGATCAGACACGAAGACGAGAACCAACTATATTCATACGCCCGGTTACAGGCCCTTATATCCGGTCGTGGAAAGGATTAAGCCAAGAAAGCCACAGCCCGGGGATAAGATCACCATTCTCGGTTACAACTTCGACCAAGATCAGGGCGACAGCGTGGTTCATGTCAATGGCAGGACCTTTTCTTCCAGTAACTCAAAACGAATTAAGTTGTGGACGGATACCAAGATTATAATCAGACTTCCAACCAGATGGTATCCCTGTGAGTGGTTTAAGGGGAAGAATTATCGGTTCCGGAAGGCATGGGTAACGGTGGGAGCCGAGGATAGCAACCAGAAGCGGTTCAGGCTCTATAAGCCGGATGCTTGTCCGTAGCTCTAGCGGATCTCCAAGGAGCTCTCCGGAAGGTGAGAATTGTTTTGGGCCACAGTCGGGAGAGATGGGGCGAGTGGCGTTGCTACCAAGTACGGCATTGCGAAGGAAATGCTCGTCTATTTTTCTTTGTCTTCTGGCAAGAACCTGAAAAGGCTGCGCAGGAGGTGTCGGCGGGACATGGTTTTTTTAGATACTTTGTCTAATTCGCGCCAGGGGTTGAATTCAGCCCTCTTTATGGGCCTTTTCCGATATGGCCTTTCAGGACCTTCGTCAACTTGTTCTGCTTCTTGCTTCTCATCAAGGTTGGAACCAGTCATGTCAGGGGTTTTTTCAAAGGTCGTATTTGTTAAGTTGACTCGCTTTTTAAATTGCGCATTGCGGCAACTCATTTCAGCGCGAAAAGTCGAAGCGCTAAAATCAGCTCCAGCTGCAAATGTCGTGTTATCGAATCTAACGTCTGCCTCAAAATCGCATGCTGTGAAGGCTACTTCTTTCTCAAACACAGCCTTGGCGAAATTGACCCCAGTGCGAAAAAGACACTCTTCAAAAGAGACTTTTTCGTTGAAGGTAGTTGCCCCGCATGCCGCTTCTTGCTCAAAGCATGTGTCCCAGAAGTCGAGCTTTCCCGTAAACACCGCCCTATCAAAATTGACTTTCTCTGTAAAAAGCGAGTCTTCGAAGGATATATTAACGCTAGCTGCATGAAGACGAACCCTGTTAATCACACATCGTTCAAAACTTATAGACCTGCGTGCCTTGCTGGCAAAAGCTACGATTTCCGCCAAACTGGCAATCGTTCTTTCTTCTATGACAATGTCATCGAGGCCTTCTTGCTCATCATCCTCTTGTTGCGTCAGCTCTGTGATCCTGAACTCTTCAAGAGCTTCCTCATCTTCCTCGTCATCCATATCGTCTTTGTGCAGATTATCTTCTGGCATTGCATGTCTCCCTCGGAGATTCATGGTCTTATGATCAATGAGATGTATAACCCGTTTCCATAGGTGGGTCAAGCCATAGGAATTGCGAAAATGCGAGATCGAATGTCTATAATCGGATTAGATGGGGCCACCTTTAGGATTATCCGTCCGTTGGTGAAAGAAGGGAAGCTGCCCAGGCTGAGGAAAATGATGGAAGAAGGTGCATGGGGAGACCTCGAATCGACGATCCATCCATTGTCCCCCCAGGCATGGGCTTCTTTCATGACAGGCAAGAATCCAGGCAAGCACGGCATCTTTGAGTTTGTTCAGCACAAACCGAACAGCTATGACCTGCACTATGTGAATGGAGGATTT
>CP070769.1:1349374-1354259 GCA_020347085.1 Desulfobacterales bacterium | reverse complement strand
GACCAGACGGCCCGTGGCATCCTCGAAACGCATAAGACGCGAATGGTCAGGATGGGAATAAGCGAGAAGCGCATTGAAACTGCAACGCGACAAAAGGTGCTGGGAATCTGTAAGGATTTCTTGGATTGTGCGCAACAGGGCCTCTATGATGCAATACTCGTAGGACGAAGAGGCCTTTCCCGCTTAGAGAAGACCTTTATGGGAAGCACAACCGCCAGCTTGGTGGAGCATTCCAGCGTGATCCCGGTGTGGGTAGTGGACGGCGATGTGACATCGATGAAAGTCATGCTGGCCGTGGACGGTTCTGAGCCCTCACTCCGCGCGGTGGATCACCTTAGCTTTATGGTTGGGAAGAACGATAAGATTAAAGTCACCTTGTTTCATGTAACACCGACGCTTAGGGATTACTGTGTGATCGATTTTGACGAAGGGGAAAGTGACGCGGGGCAGGCCGTTGCTCGAGGTGCCAAGCGATGTATTGACCATTTTTATGCCCACGCCCAGCAGAAATTTAGGGAAGGAGGTCTCCAGGAAAATCAAATAGAACTCAAAATGGTGAAACGAACAATGGACATTGGCAAGGCGATCGTTAATGAGGCCAGGAAGGGAGAATACGGTACAGTAGTTGTTGGCAGGCGTGGCGTCAACGGAGCCTTTTTTATGGGAAGTGTCTCTAGATATGTGCTTGACAAGATTTCTGGCCGGGTCGTGTGGGTGGTTTGTTAGGGAATCGTCCCATTCATTATTCTATTGACCCACCCCTTAGATCCTTACTATAAAACAGCAAAGCAACGCTACGTGCAGTTCTCCGCAGGTGATGGCGCCATTCTTTGAAGCTTTCAGCCCATTCAGCGACTGTTCGCTTCGTGGGCCTATGAACCCGGTAAAAAAGGGGGCTACGCGGAAGGGCCTGCTGAAAGTGGGCTCGTCAAACCGGGAAGACTTCGGGAGGAGAAACCATGCCTATCTATGAGTTTTATTGCGAAGACTGTCATACAATATTCAACTTCTTTTCAGGCTCAGTGAACACAACAAAACGGCCTCTCTGTCCCAGGTGCAAACAAAAAAAGCTGAAAAGGCAGTTGTCTACTTTTGCAAGAATCACCGGAGCTAAGGAGGAGGGCGACCAAGACGACCTGCCTATAGATGAGGCGAAGATGGAAAAGGCCATGAGTCTGTTGGCCCGTGAAGCCGAAGGGATCAACGAAGATGATCCGCGCCAGGCTGCCAACTTAATGCGCAAGCTCTCAGATGTAGCAGGTGTCGGTCTTGGGCCGGGCATGGAAGAAGCCCTCAAACGGATGGAGGCGGGTGAGGACCCGGAACAGATAGAGGCCGAGATGGGCGACCTGCTTGAGCAGGAAGAACCTTTTGTATTCGGGGAGAAAAAAGGTCGGAGGGTGAAGCGCCGGAAGCCACACCACGATGACACACTCTACGAACTTTAAACTACAAAAGCGAGCGCATTTCCTGTACCAATTTTATCAGGACTGCAGGGATCTTGAGTGAGCTACGTAATCCTTATTTACAACTTTAACAATTCATGCCTGAAGCCCAACATGTTGAGAGAGTCTTTGCTATGACCACAGAACGAATCATCTTGAAAGGCCCTGATATTGACCGTATCCTGACACGGATAACCCACGAAATCTTGGAAAAGCACAGGGGGGCGGAGAATCTGGTCCTGATCGGCATCCGGACGGGTGGCGTGTTTTTAGCAGATCGGATAAGGGCAAAGATTCTTGCCGCCGAAGGTACGGACATTCCCAGGGGAGACCTGGACATCACCCTTTACAGAGACGATTGGACCCGTATAGGCCATCAGCCCATTGTGCAAAAAACGGAGCTACCCTTCTCTCTGGACGGAAAACAGGTGATCCTGGTTGACGATGTCCTTTTTACAGGCCGCACGGTGCGGGCGGCCATGGATGCCCTGATCGATTTCGGCCGTCCAGACCGAATCGAACTGGCCGTCCTGGTGGATAGGGGTCACCGCGAGTTGCCGATCCAGGCCAACTATGTGGGCAAACATGTCGAGACAATCCATGACACCATGGTTAACGTCTACCTCAAAGAAAAGGCGGGACGGGATGAAGTGGCTATTAGCACGCAATGAGGCCCGATGTTCAACTGTGGGAGAAGAGCCCTTACGACTATGTTCTGGGTAGGCACCTGGACCTGAAATTTGTCGGCATCTTCCCGGAGTAACTCGGCTAAAGTTGGGACGAATTCAAGCCCATTGTTTTTTTGGTGTTGACAAATTTCGTTTTTTCATATAAACACCTGCAGGTCTACAGATCTACAGGGGCAATCAGGTAAGGATGTAATAATAAGGAATATCACGTAAGGAAAGGAGGGCATTGGCATGCCAACTGTTGAGTTTGGAGGAAAAACATTCACTGTGGATGAAGATGGTTTTATTGATGACTTCAAGAACTGGTGTCCAGAGTGGGTCCAACACGTGAAGACGGTAGAGGGGATTGAGGAATTGACCGATGAACATTGGAAGTGTGTGAAGTTCTTGCAGGAATATTACGAAAAGAACGGGATCGCACCCATGGTCAGGATCTTTTCCAAGGTCACCGGCTATAAGTTGAAGCACATCTATGAGCTGTTTCCGTCTGGCCCGGGCAAAGGCGCATGTAAGATGGCGGGGCTTCCCAAACCGACCGGATGCGTGTAAGAAAAAAGCTTTAATTTAGTGAGACAATTTGGACGTCCGAAAAAGAGGCTTTCGTGTGCAGTAAAGCCTCTTTTTTTGTGTTAAGGAGCCATGAAAAGGACGCTGACAGTCAAAACCACCTCTACGACGCAATTTATAGAAATTACTGGGGATATCGAAGAAGCAATCAAAACGGAAGGGATCGATGATGGGGTTTGCATGCTCTTCGTTCCTCATACCACAGCGGGTATTACCATCAATGAGAGTGCTGACCCCAGCGTGAAATCAGATATCTTGATGGTTCTGAACAAGATTGTTCCCTGGAAGGAAGCCTATCAGCACCTGGAGGGAAACTCGCCAGCCCACATCAAAGCGAGCATTATCGGAGCCTCAGAAGTGATTGCTGTGGAAAGTGGCCGGTTGAAATTGGGGACGTGGCAGGGGGTGTTTTTCTGTGAGTTTGATGGGCCGCGTGCCAGAAAGGTCCACGTCCGATTGCTGTGAACGGCGCACAGGTTGGGGGATTGAAGCTCCCTGCAGACCCGAAAAATCCCGATAGATCCGGATAAATCGGGACAGGGAATGCGCTCGCTTTTGAGGTTCACGATGACCAAAATGGATGACACTGATAGGGCGATATTAAACAGAATACAATCTGACTTTCCCATTGCCCCTCGGCCGTATCTGGTCGTTGCCCAGGAGTTGGGTTTGACGGAAGATGAGGTGATCAGGTGCATAACCCGCCTAAAGAAAAGTGGCATTATCAGGCGCATAGGCGCGAATTTCGTCCCGGGGAGGCTCGGATTTGTCAGCACCCTTTGCGCAGCCCGGGTCCCAGAGGAAAAGATTTCCCTATTTTCGAAGACAGTCAACCAATATCCGGGTGTCACACACAACTATCGACGGGATCATGAGTTTAACATCTGGTTCACCTTCATTGCCGAATCCATGGAACAAATAGAGACGTATTTGAAGGAGATTGCCTCTGAAACGGGTGTAACCAACATACTGAATCTCCCTGCCACCAAAGTATACAAGATCAAAGCAGAATTTGACGTATAGGACAGGTTGTAACGGTCCTCACAGAAGACCAGTCGAGTCACTGCGGGGTTAGTCGCTTTTGCGGTTCACCCCACCACTGGCTTGTGGGACGGGGCACCCCCCTGAGGTCAACAACCGGGGCAGTACATAGCAGCCAAGGTTAGGCCGCAAGCCTTGATTCAGGATGCCATGGATGATCTTCGTATTGCCGCTGTCGTGATGCGTTCCGTGTTGGGGAAAACACAAGACAACCTCAATCGCATGAAAACCTGGGTTGGCGAGGTTGCCTCACAGGGGGCAGATCTGGTCTGTTTTCCTGAGCTGAACCTTACCGGTTATAGCGTCCGCAAAATCATTCGTTCAGTGGCTGAACCCATACCCGGCCCTTCGAGCCGAGCAGTTGTTGAAATGGCCCGAGAAAGTGGAATTCTCATACTGGCAGGGCTGGTTGAAAGGGACGGGGAAGGAAGGATATTCGCCAGCCACCTCGTGGCGGGCCCAGAAGGGCTTCAGGGCGTCTATCGAAAATGCCACCTCAGCCCTTTTGAACAACGGCTCTATTGTGCCGGAGAAGCTATATCGGTGTTTCGTTTCAAAGGGGGTAATTTTGGGATTGAACTGTGCTACGACACCCATTTCCCGGAGCTGAGCACCCTTTTGGCCCTCAAGGAAGCAGACATTCTCTTCTGTCCGCATGCTTCTCCCCGAGGCACACCCGAACAAAAGCAGCGCAGTTGGCTTCGCCACTTGACTGCTCGGGCATACGACAACGGTTTATTTGTTGTTGCATGTAATCAGACAGGTACCAACGGGCATGGCTTGCAGTTCCCAGGTTTAGCTCTCGTAGTGAATCCCTCGGGAGAGGTCATAGCTGAGCGTATAGGCGAAAAAGAAGGGGCCCTTTTTGCGGACCTTAAGGCAGCTGACCTCGCCCATGTGCGGGAGAATAAGATGCGATTTTTCCTCCCGAATCGGCGACCCGAATTGTACGAAGGCTTGGTCAAGCCTAGGACTGCTGGCTAGTGTCGGGTCTCAGGAGTCTGTTCCAAAAATATGGAATCGCCAAGAAGCCATTTTCCTTGCTCCGTGACCATTTTCGGGACGTCAGCTTCGCTGCGCTAAATCATGCACGCAGTGCTTCTGTTCAAGCCGTCAGGTGCAACCGGAGCGCTACAACTCGGG
>CP070769.1:1345040-1349274 GCA_020347085.1 Desulfobacterales bacterium | reverse complement strand
TGTGCGTATCAAATAGTCTTCTACAATCTTCTTTGTCTGCAACAACCCATCAACCTCTCTCACCTCTAGGGTCCACCAGTTACAACCGGTGTTTTGCAGAACAGCGAGGCGGCCTTCAATGTCCTTCAAACAGTCCGGGTGAGCGTGACCACGGCCGGGAACCTCCGTGTGATATACGTGGGCATTGAAGACGCGGTCAGCATGAGGGGTCACAAAATCTTCAACAGCATACTGATGGCTGTTCACCGACTCGCAAGCGTGCGCGTGGCCGATGTCGAATGTGACACCAGCCCCAGTTCTCCGGATCAGCTTTTCATAGAGATGCGGCCTGCTGGTCCATCCTGACACCAAATTCTCCAAGCAAACCTCGACTCCGTAATCCGCTCCACGTTGAACGAGGCGCCTTAAGTTATGGATGGTTCTTTCCCACGAAAGTGATTCAGCATAGTCATGTCCAAGACCCACGTGAATGGTCAGATATCTTCCATGCACTTTGGATACCAGACGGATGATCCGATGAAAAACGGCCTCAGCCGCCCTGGCTTCCAATGGATCGTCATGACCCAAGTCTATCCTGTAAAAGGGGCAATGATACCGAATCTCAATGGAATCCAGGTATGACAACTCCTTTGCCCACATCGATTCTTCTGCAGGGGTTTCGGGTAAGCTGAGCGCATCAAAGGACCAGTCAATCCCGGAAAACCCGTATTCGCGGGCAAACTCCTCAAGCCTTTGGGGGTACGAGAATATATTGCACATAGCCAGCTTTGGCCGGACCGTCGTTTGGACAATGGGCACGGTGGCAGGGTGTGCTTCGCGTGTGCTCTGCCAAGCTTGAGGTTCTTTTTTAAATACCCTCATTATGGTCGTAGAGTTTATAATACAAAAGGCTATAAGTCAAATAGAAAATATCAATATGTAGGGAGCCGTTCTATGAAGACAGCCTATGGATGGATGAAGGAGCTGAAAGGCCAGAGCTCAAAGACGAACGCTTGGATGAGGCGTTCAAAACTTGGGCCGCTATTTCCAGATGATCCGGAATATCCCCTGCGAGGTAAGACTCGATAATCTTCTTGGCGCATGGTTCGGCGAATTCTTCGAGGTATCTTTGAACCTGCCGGGCGGTTGCGTCGACGCTTCCGTCTAATCCGCGGTAGTTTTCGGACAAAACGCAGCTCAACTGCTCCTTTCCTGCCTGCCATTCAAATCCAAGCATTTCCGTAATGCGGGTTCCCTCCGAGACGTGGCGGAGAGGAAGCAGTAACCGCACACCAAAGTCGTTAGCCAGGTTCTGGTAAACGTCCAAGGCTTCCGACACCTGATTGACTTTAATCGTACCGTCATGCGTTTGCCGTTCGCCCGCGATGATCGGCACTTCACCGAGCATTATGGACAGCGGGATACGAACGGTGTGGAGATAGAGATGGCAGCCGACACAAGGGGTGGAAAATCCGTATTTTGAGATAAGCTTACTGATGAATCGTCCGTTTAATGCCTGCCAAAAGCCGGGAGAGCCCAGAACGATCATGTCGTGGACGCACACTTGGGGCAAGCGCCTTGCCAGGTGATCGACTGCTCTTTCTACACTTTCCCAGGGGCCGTGCTCGGTCCCCGTATAGACGTAGGTAGGAAGAAGGTCCGTAAAGCCTTCGTCCTCAGCGCTTTTCACAGCCGCAGCCACGCTGTCGCGGCCTGCAATTTCCACGATGGCCAACCCGGGCGTGGCCCTGTATTCTTCAATTTTTTCTGGAGGTAGAAGCCATTCCGGAAGCTCAATGACGCAGTCCGCTTTATTCAAATAAAGTTCTTTCAGGGGGGAATTAGAAATTGACATGCCCTTTTTGCCTTACATGATACGTAAATCTCCCCGGCACCCCCGGGAACCTTACCTCCCGAACCCAAAGACAACACTGTCCTTAACTATCTTCCTAACATCTGTGATGTACAGGGTCAATGGGGTCAACCCTGTATTTTATGATAAAAAATACAGTAGTTAGGGGGTGGGGCCAAGGTGCGGCTGCTGGTCCAGGCAGGGCGTGTCAGATCACCAAGACTTCACGATGCAGGGTTGCCTGAACCATGTCAAGGGGCCGTTATTACCGTCGACTTGGGCCCTCACCTTACATGGAAGCATGAGAGGAGAGAGGATTTTGGTTGTGACCATGGAAGACGGGTTGCAGGTATTCTGTGCGTGTGACCCAAAGACTCATTTGGGTAATAGATTCTTCAGATTCAGTTCCAACTCTCTTTGGGTTAGATACCCCTTATGAATTTTTATGATATTGCCCTTATTATCTAAAAAGACCGTTGTTGGCAAAACCTTCACGCCGCCAAAAGCGTTGCTGATCTTGTCCTCTTTATCCAAGGCGATTTCATAGGTTATGTTGTGTTGCGTCACAAATTCTCTTACCTTAGAGGCCGAATCCTGTGTGGCAATGCCTAGAAGGGCTATTCTGTTGTGTCGATAAGCCGTGTGCGTTCTTTCGAGGGCCGGCATTTCCTCTATACAGGGACGGCACCATGTGGCCCAGAAGTTGATCACCACCAGCTGATTCAGACCGCACAGATCCCCCAACGTCAAGTCTTTGCCTTCTAAGGTGGTAATGGTCAGGTCAGGGGCCTTGACAGGAACCCGGTGTGCCTTTGCTGAGAAAAGCTGTTTTATTGAGATAAATCCTTCCATCTGAAGAGGATCAAATACGCGATGAACTGGGCTTGCCACCTGAGCAAATAAGATAGCCCCGATCAAAAAACCACCGGCTACGACCATGTATCGTTTTATGCCGCCACCCAGGCGGACCAACGTTGAAAGGGGTCAGCCGGCAATCAGCATATAGCCCACGCCTTGCAATACGCCGCCCACCAGACTGTGCACCCCTGGAGCCCCGCCCCAGCCAACATCAGCTCAGGTTGGACACGGTTCATAGCCCCAAATATTCACGAGCCCAAAAGCGCCAATACTAACCAGTACCGCAACCAGTTGGTGATACCGGCCCATCATGAAGATGTCGCTGAAAGCTGCCGGGATGGAATAATTAGTCCGCCTGACGACGATGGCCAGGGCCATCCCGATCAACAAGATCAATACATTGGCTGGCATTTACGTATCCTCTATCCTCCAACGATTTTTAGCCCCAACCACATGCCTACGATCATTCCACCTACTGCGACGAAACTGGCTACATCTAATCCGGGTACCCCGGCGAGCAAATGTTTGATCACGCATCCATTGGCCAGAAGCACACCAAAGCCGATCAACACCCCGCCCCCAATGTCATAGGGGAGGTCATCCTTTAGGATCTTTTGCCCATGAAAAGCCTTCCAGGTCAGGTGTCGCGACAAGATAGCGTCTAGAAAGGAACCAAGAACAATCCCCAATACCAAAAACCTCAAGATAGGGGGGATGCCTGACAACAGATAGCTGGCTGTCAGGATTACTTTTTCACTCCAAGCTAACGTGTTGGCCAGAAAACCCCCGACGGAGATGACTTCGGGTTTTCCCGTGGATGACCACAGGGGGGAGACAAAATAGAAGAGAAGCCCGAGCAGGCCGACGCCGAGGCCGCCGAGGATCGGTTTGAACCACGGGCTGGCTACCCATGAGGTATCAGTACGCGCGTCTTGCATGGCGATTGTATGCTTTCTTTGATTACACTCTCAGGACTCCCTGAATCACGCTGACACCGATGCATATAGATTATCTCTATTTAGAAAGCAAGGTCGTATAGAAAATAACAATGCCACAGTAGTCCCAAACGGACTCCTCGGTTGCGTGGCATTAGGGTTAGGGAGCTGAAACAGGTGGATTCAAATGTCAATCTAAGAATCGGAGGGTGAATTTACTACGTTACAGGGTCACCCATTAACGGGCCGGGGCCTTCACAAAACCTTAAGGAAATCAAAAGCCCAAAAAGTTGCGATATGCACATGTAACCATGACTTCGCCTGGTTCTGCCGAAATAGGTTCTCAAGGATAAGTCTTGAAATCATAATTTGGCCCTCCCTGTTCGGTCGGCCCCAGGTAGCGATTATCTTGACGGATTGATGGCCTCAAAAGCTACCCATAGTTTCTTGGTATCTTGAGTCTATACCCGGTTGATCCGGAGGAAGCGTTGAACTTGAAGGTATGAGAGTGAAGCCTCCCCGCCCTTCCGGGCGGGGGTTGTGCCTTGCGGCAGCACTGCGTGTCCAGGGAGCATGCCGGTCAAATCAAAAGGCTCACATGAGGCACCAG
>CP070769.1:1340699-1344940 GCA_020347085.1 Desulfobacterales bacterium | reverse complement strand
ACTTTATCCGATTTGCGGGTGGCGAGCCGGTCACGATTCCGGTTTACGAAGATGACGGGTTCCAGTACCGACCAGAGGTCATCCAGGAGAAGATTGACGACACAATTAAGGCAATTTTTGTGAACTCTCCGTCTAACCCCACCGGAAACGTTCTCAGCCAAGACCGTATGGAGGCCATTGCAAGGTTGTCCCCATACGTTATTTCTGACGAGATATACCATGGCTTGGTTTATGAGGGGGAGGAACATTCTATTTTGGAATATACGGACAGGGCCTTTGTCCTGAACGGATTCTCTAAGGTCTATGCCATGACTGGTTGGCGATTGGGCTATCTCATTGCGCCAAGGCCTTATATCAGAGCTATCCAGAAGGTTCATCAGAATTTCTTCATTTCGGCGAATGCCATGGTGCAATGGGCCGGCATCGCAGCTCTTGAAGAAGCTGCGGAAGATGTGGAAAGGATGAGGACGATCTATGATGAACGCCGCCGATTTATGATCAGGCGACTCAAAGAGGTGGGATTTGGCATTACTGTGGAACCTACCGGTGCCTTCTATGTGCTGGCTAATGCAAAGCAATTTTCAGGGGATTCCTATAGGCTGGCTTTTGATATTCTTGAAAATGCTCACGTGGGAGTTACCCCTGGGATTGATTTTGGGGCCAATGCCGAAGGGTACCTGCGGTTTTCCTATGCAAACACCCTGGAAAACATTGCAGAAGGGATGGATCGAATCGAAAAATACCTGGGGCACCTTAGCACCTAAAAAGCCCGGAGTGTTCCCGAGAGACAAAAGAGGGGACATCCATGGCATATTAACTTTCGTGATCTAAAAGGTGGTCCCCGCGTCCACTGTCGAGTATTTAAAGCACGTTTTAGTAAGTGATCTGAATCGCTTGAAGGTAGACAAATAACTAACCCCCCGGGGTGCACGCACCTGCCTATGAAGGAAGCTGGTGCCGGACAGACGACGCCCCAAATGGCTATCCAGACAACTTTCAGGGAACAGCTTGGCAGCTTGTGAACCGAGCAAAATCGGCGGTATTTGCGAAAACCATGTCAACCTGATATGCCCATGAGAATCCATGATTGTGCGGTCTGCAAAATTCCTCACCAGCGCCGTGAGACCTTCCCAGTATCCTCCACCCGATAAGCCTGAAATTGCGTTTGGAGGGCGCTCCAACGTAGGCAAGTCTTCCCTGATGAATGCATTGTTGGGCCGCAAGAACCTGGTAAAAACCAGCTCAACCCCCGGGCGTACCCAGACGATAAATTTTTTTTCCATCAATGATCGCTGTTATTTTGTGGACTTGCCTGGATACGGGTATGCCAAGGTTCCCAAAGCCGTGCGCAAGCACTGGGGGCCAATGGTCGAAACATATTTGAAAAGCCGCCTCCCTGGAGCGCAATCCGTGGCGGGGGCCAGCCAAGGGCTTTGCGCATTCGTTGCAATCATGGATATTCGGAGGCGGCCAAACCAGGGAGATCATGATTTGCTTGCATGGCTTGCGCACTGCAAGATACCGGCTCTTGTGGTACTAACAAAGGCAGACAAGCTCAAAAAGAATGCGCAGGACAAGCAGCAACGTGCCATCGCCCGAGACCTTTCCATGGATCCTGCCTCCCTTATTCTCTTTTCTGCTGCTACGGGGTTTGGCAAACGCGAGCTGTGGGCCGCGATCGACGACCGGTTGTCAGCATGACGTTTAAGATAGACGGTAGCTACGGCGAGGGTGGCGGGCAGATATTGCGGACCACGCTAGCCCTAGCGGCAATACTCCAGCAGCCTGTGGAGATCCACAGTATCAGGGGAGGCCGCAAGAAGCCGGGGCTACGGCCTCAACACCTCATGGCAGTTAAGGCCATGACCTTGATGACTTCTGCGGAAGTTGATGGTGCGGAACCAGGTTCCATGCGCCTGTTCTTCAACCCTGGTCAACTCGCCCCTCGGTCTTATTCACTTGATATAGGAACAGCGGGTTCTACGAGTTTAGTGCTGCAGACCATGCTTCCTGCCCTAATATTTGCTGAAAGGGCATCCCAGGTTGTCATTACAGGTGGTACGCATGTACCATGGAGCCCCTGTTTCCACTACTTGAGAGACGTGTTTGTGCCCGTGCTTCAGCAGATGGGTGGAGCGGTCCAGGTGCATATAGAGCGCTGGGGCTGGTATCCAAAGGGGGGTGGAAAGGTCGTGGCGTCCATATCGCCGGCCTCAGAACTTAAGGGCGTTGATTTCACTTGGCGGGGTGAGTTGCAGGATCTTTATGTTCTCTCGGCAGTTTCAAATCTTCCCATGAGTATTGCGGAGAGGCAGCGAGATCGGGTTCTCAGGCGCTTCAGGAATCATGGCTACGCGTTGCCACGAATTGAGCTTTCCGAGGGCCCGTCCCCTGGTACCGGCACAGTGATTTTTGAGAAGGCCAACTTTGAAAACGGGGTGGCGGGGTTTACGTCTTTGGGGAAGAAAGGCAAGCCTGCTGAAAAGGTTGCTGACGATGCATGCTCGGATTTTTTCCGATTCATGTCGTCTGGGGCGGTTACAGACGTCCACCTGGCTGACCAGCTGGCCTTATATATGGCTTTAGCCAAAGGCCGGTCTTCCTTGGTCACACAGGGGATATCAAAACATTTGCTAACAAACATATGGGTGATTGAACAGTTTCTCCCAGTCAGATTTGAAGTAAATAAGGACACTGGCAGACTTCGTGTTGAAGGGATCGGGCACACCAATAAGCCTGGACAAGTTTGAGATATCGCATGAAGCAAGGGAATAGTTGCGGCATCAGTGGGGGATGTTCACTTGGGTTTATATTGATCATAAACTTGTTGGTCCCGGTCCTGATTAAGGTTTCGGTAAGCTTTGCGGCATTTGACGATGCCAAGGGCTTTCGCGTGGCAGCCGATCTGTTGAACCAGGGAAGTTATCTGGAGGCCATGGCAGCGTACCACGAAATTGTGACGCATTCGGAAGTCTATGAGAATCGCGCCAAAGGGCTCTTTTTCATGGGAACGATTTACAGCCTATATTTGGATCAATACGACGAGGCACTACGACTTTACAGGCTCCTGAGACGGGACTATGCAAGGAGCAGCTTTGCACAAGATGCCCTTTTTAACACGGGGATGGTTTTGTACGAAAAGGGGGCATTTGCGGAGGCCCTGGACAGCTTCAAAAGCTATCTTGAGCAATATCCAACTGGAAGGCACAGAATGTCGGCAGAGGTCTGGGCTGAGGGAGCCAAGGCTGAACTACGCACCAGAAAGCGGGCACGACCTATGACCTCGCCCAAACCAGCTGGAGACGACACCATACTTAAGATACTTGTGAAGGACAATGTGTCTTGTGTTACTTTAAATGCTGCAGACCTGATCACGATTTCTGACCCGTTTTCAGGGCGAATCGTTTATGAACATGGCGGTCCTTTTAACCTAGCCGCTACAACAAAAGGACTGCTCGTGAACGGGCAGGATAGACAGGTTTCACCATGCACTGTGGCAGCTAAGGGGGGGCATCCATAGCCTTGATGGTACGCGTGACAGGGGCACTTTTCGCGTCTTGGCGGATGGTGACAACAGAACACAGGCGATCAATTACGTTGACCTTGAAGCCTATCTGTGGGGCGTTGTTCCTTCAGAATTGTCTCCTCATTGGGCTGCAGATTCCCTGAAAGCTCAAGCGGTGGCTGCGCGAACCTATGCACTGTATGTAAAGAGAAGAAGTTCTAACAAGCTCTACGATCTGGTTGCGACCACGGCATCCCAGGTCTATGGCGGTTATGATGCAGAGACTCCTGCGACTACCAAGGCCGTGAATGCGACCAAGGGCGAGGTCATGACATATGGTGGCCGATTGACGATCGCATACTTTCATGCCAACAGCGGAGGCTTCACAGAGTCTGCCAGGAATGTTTGGTTGGCTGACTTGCCTTACCTCAGGGCAGTCCGAGATCCCTATAGTGATAATATTCCAAACGGTATGTGGGAGCTCTCTCTTTCTTATAAGGCCATACAAGATCGACTGAACCAGTACGGTCTGAATGTGGGGTCCATATCCCAGGTTCTCCTGTTTGACATCAGTGCCTCAGGGCCGCCCCAAGGGAATAGCGATCGTGTCGAGTCGGGGCCCCACAGAACTGAAGAGCAACGATTTTCGCCTAAAAATCGGCCCAATTAGGCTGAAAAGCGCGTTCTTCAGTCTCCGCGAATCCACAGGTGGAATACACATAAATGGTAAGGGATT
>CP070769.1:1333592-1340599 GCA_020347085.1 Desulfobacterales bacterium | reverse complement strand
GATATTGCCGTAAACCTCCTTAATCTTTTCTACACTAAATGTACGAGGCATGTAAAATATCCGGCCTACACGACTCTCCTTATTCGTGCTCTGTATAGCTGCTTCGACTTCAGGATTGACCTCACCGCCTACAACAATCAGATAGATTTTTACTCCCAGCGCTTTTATCAATTCTATAACGTTGACAAAATTGGGTAAGCCCTTCCTCGCGTCCTCATCACCCTTGTTCGCTTCAATCCGGCCGTCGGTAAAAAGTACGACGGCCATCCCGTGGCCAAATTGAATTCTTTTCAGCTTTTCAGGCACCTCAACTCTCTTGAGCGTTTTTCCAACCAGCGAAAAACGAAAATCTCGCAGTTGCTCAAAAGAGAGTTGACTCTCTTCAGGGAGCAACATGAAGAACGTGCAAAGGGCCAACCAGGCTGCATATGAGGCGTTCGTGGCACCGCCTACAGTGAGTTCTCGAAATACAATGGAATCTGATTCCCTACTCAACAAATCGAGCTTTGCTTTGAGGATGTCTTTGTCAAAGGTCGGAGGGCAAATCATTTTTGCGTAACTCGAGAATCCTATTAGCCCGATCAAATCGTCCTTGTGCCTCATATCGACAAAGGCCCTGGCGCCTCCCAGAGCAACATCTCCCAATGTCAGGCCAGCTTCACCACCCGGCCTGTTCATGGAACCTGAAAGGTCCTGCACGATCATGATCCACTTGGATTCAAGGTATGTCTTATGCCAGATGCTTGAATACTGGATGTTCGCCACAGCAAGGATCGAGCATGTCATGAACATTATACCTAAAAAGCCCGTTCCGTACTTCTTAATGGCACTTGGTCGTAAGTTCCTGTCGACAAATGATACTGCCGAAAAGCCAGTACCCGTTTTGTGTTTCCGCTTTACATACAGAGCGATTGGAACGAAAAGAAGAAGCAGTAAAGCCCATGGATATTGGAACTCCATATCGATCAAGCCATCCGTGAACGCTTAATATCTCCTAACGCTCAGTAGCATTTATGATCTCCAACACCTCAGATCTGAGAGACTCAATTTCGGGAAAAGTATCCAGTTCCAAGGCAACGATATCATCGATTCTCTTAAACAAGGTGTCGACATTGGATACAAGGGCTGCAGGTAACTTGTCCTTGATCGATTCAAAAAACACCTCTCCACTGCCACCGGATGGGTATAGGCCAATTTGATATCTTGCCACGAGATAAGCACGTAGAAGCTTACCCACCTCTGCCACATACATGGCATGAGGACTGGACGGTGCTTCCACAAGGAAGACCTTCAGCTTGTCTGCCAAGAGGTCTTCTTGCTTGGCCGCCAGCAACTTTTCCCTTTCTCTTCTCTGTTGATAAACCTTTAGAATGAGCCAACCTGCGCAGAGTATGGCTATAAGGAAAAACAAGAAGGACAACAGCAAATTTGTTCTTGCTTTTTGTTGGTAGTACTCAATTTTGTAGTCTGGTTCCAAATGGCCCATCGGTATGATCAACTTCTTGTCCTCTTGCTTAGACGGCACAATGGAGGAGACCTTGAAGGGCAGGGTTTTTGTCTCTATTGACCTCACTTTGTTGTCGGCATAAGTCGAACTCATATATTGAATTTTGACAGCCGGAATAACGAACTCACCGGGAGTGTAGAACTTCATCCATCCGGTTATGTTTACAGGGCTTTTTGAAGCTGCCTCCACATAATCGTACGGGTCAACCTTGAGGTCAAAGAGTTCCTTTTGAAAATCACTAGGCCTCAGGCCTATATTGGCAATCGAACTCGGGTCTATTCTGATGAGCTCAGAAAAGGCAATATGCAGTGAAAATGGGATTTCGTCACCCAAGTCCGAGCCAGAGATGGGAATCGTTAGCTCAGCCGTAATGGATGGTTTCAACTCCACCAGATACGGTGTAACTTTTAGGACGTGAATATCTTCTGCGATCAAGTTCATGGCCTTAAAGAAGGGGGCTCGAGAGAGCGCGACGCGGTACGTGTATTCATTCTTGTCCCATGAGACATGAGCCTTATTCATTATGGCTTCCCTAAGGGCCTGCTCCACACCCGTCTTCCACTCCATGCCAAAGGCATTAAAGAAGGCATGGGTTTTCCCCTTAACCTTGATCGTTGGATGGGTATACACCACAGACCGATGCTTATTTAGCAAACAAATCAGATTCCCTATAAGATTCTGATTTAGGCCCTTTCTGAGCTTGAAAAAACAGGCATCTTTGGCAAGATTACGATCATAGAAATAGTCTATAATCTCGTTGTGACTCACGACGATTACTTTTGCCGTTTGTACAAACAAAGCCTCGCTCTCGCTCCAGGCGTTTAATCGTTCGGGAGCTTCAAGGCCCGGGCGAAAAACAACGGTGAGCCAGTCCAGACCGATATCAGGTATTACGCGTACCATCTCTGTGTCGTAAAACCAGATATCATCAAAATGAAGCTGGACGGGCGTATCCTTCGTCTCAAGATCGGTGCCAAAGGTTGTGACACCATCTGACACGGAGGTAAAAACGGTACAAAAGATGGCCGAAAACAGGATCACAGCTGAATACTTCTTAAAATGATTAAAGTAAGAGGAAAGATACATGGTTCCCGAATAGTCACATGGGTCGTTGCATAAAGGCTTTGATCTTAAGACGAAAATCGTCTGCCGGTGTCAGGAGGAGTAGATCAATGCCGGCTTTAGTGAGCTGATGTCTGATACCTTCTAACCTGTTCCGCATTTCTTGATTATAGTTTTGCCACTTGCTCAAGTCAAGCAGGACACTCTGGCCACTTTCGTAATCATAAAGGGTTATGAGGCCTGTGGAAGCAGGAGGCAATGTCATCTCAAATTCTTCAAGTATCTGAAAGGCCTTCACCTCGTGTTTACTCGCACCATGCGTGGTCCGCTGAAAACTATAGTCAGACTCAAATGGATACAAGAAATCGGAGAGAATGAATGTAAGGCTCTCAGGTAATTCGTTCACGAGTTTATCCAAGGCATGACTGATATTTGTCCTCTGGCAATCTACAGGCTTTGCCTGAGCAATGGCAGTAATAATCTCCATAAAGTGGGACCAGCCCATTTTAGGGGGAATATAAGATATGACTCTGTCGGCAAATGTGATCAGGCCGCAACCGTCGTTGCTTACAGCGGCGGTATAGGCAAGAGAAGCTGCTATGTTGGCCTGCAGGAGCTCCTTTCTTCCAAAAGAGACGGATGGACTGATATCGTAGAGGATCATCAAGTTAAAATAGCTTTCAGCCAAATACTCCCTCACATAATACTTGCCTGTTTTTGCGGTGGCCTTCCAATCTATATTCTTAAAAGGATCTGTGCGTTCCAACTCTCTGAGAGCCCAGAACTCATATCCAGACCCTTTGAAAATGCTCTCCCAGTCACCCGGAAAAGGCGAGTCCACCCGGTGATGAACAAATATTTCTAGAAGCTCCTTTTTGGAGAGGAGACCCTTTTCCGTCTTGATCGACAGTGTTGATGCGGTGTCAGTATGGTTCAACGATCCCGAGGATTTCACTTACAATCATATCAGACGTAATCTGCTTTGCTATAGCATTACTGTTTAAGAGGATCCGGTGTCTTAGCACGTGAAAGGAGCATCTATTTATGTCGCCAAAATTGACGAAGTCTCGACCACGACAAAACGCATACGATTTGGAAAGGGCCAACAGGAACTCCGTAGCCCGAGGAGACGCTCCAAGTCTAATATATTGATAGATATCAGTATCCATTGGTTTGCCCTGATAGGTTTCAGGGGGCCTGGTGGCAACACAGATATTTATGATGTAGTTCATGATCTTCTTACTGACTCTCACCCTTTCGTGGATGACCTTTCGCATAGCGACAATATCTTCAGTGGTCGTAGTCGTTTTGACATGTGCTTTCAATTCTTCAAAATTCTTATTTTTTCTAACTATTAATTCTGTTTCTTCGTCCTTGTCTGGATACCCCACATCATATTTTACCATAAAGCGGTCCACCTGGGCTTCCGCTAGAGGATATGTACCAATCTGTTCGATGGGATTCTGGGTCGCAAGGACCATAAAAGGATTAGGTATGTTGTACCTCAAACATTCTGCGTCTACGACCTTTTCCTGCATGGCCTGTAGAAGGGCTGACTGCACTTTCGGTGAGGCCCGATTGATTTCATCTGCAAGAAAGATGTTGCAGAAAATAGGCCCATAGTAGTAATCGAATTTCTTGTGCTGCTCACTGTAGACCACAGTGCCCGTGATATCACTTGGCATCTTGTCCGGGGTGAACTGAAATCGTCTGAATTCTCCGCCGATCACCGTAGCAAATGTTTCCACCGCAAGGCTCTTCGCTAATCCCGGAACCCCCTCGAGGAGTATGTGTCCATTGGACAGAAGCGTTAGGACCATTAATTCGATCATCTCTTCCTGTCCAATGACGACTTTGCCGATTTCAGCTTTGATATCCCGGAAAAGCTGGGAGTAATCCTGAAATTGGTTTTCTTGCACTGACGAGATGACTTCCTCGGTTTTCACAACGTAGCACCTTTCGAATGTTTAAAAGTGATTTCAAAACCCCTTTTCTCGCCGGTTTGGCCATTTTGACAAGTTCTAAGCTCACTCCACTAAAATCGTAAAACTCTCCCGATAAATCGGGATCAAACAGTTACGATTTTCACGCTTCGTTTTGCAAAGAACTTGTTAGCAAAATGGCCAACAATGGGCTCTCAATGAGGTTTTGAAATGGCTTCTACAGATATTCAAACCTCTTTCGATGCTTAATCAGCAGATAGAGAAAGAAAGGTCCGCCCATTAAGGATGTCAGAATGCCGACTTTAAGATCCACCTTGACCACAAGTCGAACAAAAAGATCTGCGTAGATAACGAAAATCGCACCCAAAAGGCCGGCCAAAGGGATCAGTTTTCTATTGTCTGGCCCGATCAGACCTCTCACTATATGAGGGGCGATAAGTCCCACGAAACCGATCACCCCAGAAACTGCAATGGCGCCTCCCGTCTGCAATGAAGAAAAAAAAAGGAGCGCATTCCGTGCCATCTTGATGTTCACTCCCAAGTTAGCCGCGGTTTCTTCATCGATCATCAGAATATTCAAATCCTTTACGAAAAAGAGCGTTCCCAAATAAGCCAAGAGGGTCGTTGGAAAAACGATGTGCACATGATCCCAGGAACGGTTGTTTAAATCTCCCATGAGCCAGGTTACAATAACCCGCCCCACGTCAAATTCTCTCGTGCTTAAGGTAATGACGAAGGACGTTAAGGCCCCGAGAACCAAGTTAAGAGCGATGCCGGCGAGCAAGAGGGTTGAGATGGATGTATGCCCTCTTGATGTAGCAATGGCAAAGACTATCATCAACGTAACCAAAGAAGATATCACGGCCAACAAAGGAAGGGCAAACAGAGACCTGGCTGCCAAGCCCAAGTAAATTGCGATGACTGCCCCAAAGGCTGCCCCCGAACTGATTCCAATGACTCCAGGGCTCGCCATGGGATTCTTAAATATGCCCTGCATAATGCAACCGGCTGCTGCCAAAGAAAAACCGACCAGAAAGGCAACGATCAAGCGAGGCATTCTCCCATCCCAAACAATGGTCGATTCTACCCCACTCACATCGCCCGAGAAAAGTCTTAGCTTCACAAGGAGCACCTTAAATACGTCATCGAGCTCAATCGGCCATGATCCATAGGAAACCGCAAAAAACCCACCGACCAAGAGCAGACCGACTAAAACTGCGGACAGAATGGTCTCTTTCATTAGAAGAAAACTAAAAGGCTTCCTCATAAACAATACCGGCCAAGAGATTGGCACTCAAGATCATATATTGAGAATCAACCCTTAAATAAACACCAGGTATCTCAAAGACTTTCCCTTTTTTAATCGCCTGTGCGTGCGAGAGTATTTCATTGGCGATCAATTGTCCTCTAAGATGACTTTCCTGAGGAACAATGATAATATCCGGATTCCACTTCAACAAGGTTTCATAGTCGATCTGAGACCAGGATTTGATGCCTTGCTCAGCTCCCACATTGACGACTCTGATGATATGACACATGGATTCGAAGTTAGATGACTTCCCGGGAATGTATCCCCCTTCGTCATAATACAAAACTCTTATTGGCTTGGTCCTGTGAGGCAACTTTTTTCTCAGTTCCTGAATCTTCTCATCTATCAGGCTCACCAATACCTGTGCATTCCCCTCTTCACCTATAATTTTTCCAATGAGTAAAGTCTGCTTTTTTATAGACTCAATAGTTCCAAAATGTCCTAGATCAAAATAAGGGATCTTTGCCTGTTTTAGCTTTTCTTTAAAATCAGCACCCGAGTAAAACACAGTAAAGACCAGATCGGGCTGATAGCCAATGACCAGCTCAGTCTGTTTTGATTTAAAGATGGGCCCCCGTTTTTTTACCAGGTCGGCGATAAAGCAAAATTCGGGATCGGCTGCAAATTCATTGAAGGCTACGATTCGTTCTCTGGGGCAAATCGCCCACAAGATTTCAGAAACTCCCACAGCATGAGGAATGATACGCGAAGGTTTGGCTTGTATGGCGAAGGTCTTCTTTTCCCGATGAAAGAGCTCTTTTCTGAAGTCATAGATCTCGTGTTCGTACTCAATAACTCTGGGCCAACCGAGCTTTGACTAGGTTGCTCCCCGCACATAGGTCAAAGTCTCTTTCAAGGCTTCCATATCTAAAGGCGTTTTAGTGGATCCGTTTCCATGGCTTTGGCTCGGCAATGCTTTGGGCAGGAACAGACAAATAAAAGTGAGCCCAAAAAGGAGGGTAATTTTTTTCATGGTGCTTTCCTCATGCAACCGTTGAAGGTTTCGTGAACAGTCAATTCTGTGTCTTATTGGTAAAAATAAAGGAAGCTTCTGGAATCATCCTTGACCTCGGTCATGTTCACGCCAAAGACCTCTCGGATATTCTCCTCTGAAAATGCCTCAGAGGGAACGCCCCTAAAGACTATTCCCCCTTCGTTAATGATCGATATGGTGTCACAATATCTC
>CP070769.1:1330530-1333492 GCA_020347085.1 Desulfobacterales bacterium | reverse complement strand
GGGCATCATATAATAGTGAAGCCTCCCCGCCCTTTCGGGCGGGGGTTCTGCCTTGCGGCAGTGCTTCGCATCCCGGAAAGGAAAACGGACATTTTTGTATAGCTCCCCTCGACCCCGCCCTTCCGGGCGGGGTTTCTGCCTTATGGCAGCACTGCGTGTCCGGGGAGCATGCCGGTCAAGTTCCGTTCCATTCTTTCATTCCTTTAAGAAGCCTTCTTTTGCGGGAGGTTCGTCATGACCTATAAGGACGGCATGGCCTTTCAATACCTTCGAGAAACCAAGTATGACCGTGAGGCGATCTTTCGCAGAGATGACCTCGGGCAGATCCCTAAACCCCCTATCTACAAAACCTACCCAGAGGCACCCAAGACGCCCTTGCCAAGGCCTCCCACTGGAGAAACAGAAAATTTGTGGAGCATTCTTAATCAACGGCGTTCGAGAAGGCGTTATACATCTGAACCGATCAGCACCGAAACGCTGTCGCGTTTGCTCTGGGCAATACAGGGCATTACCCTCTCGGCCCCGGGTTATCAGTTTAGAACAGCGCCTTCGGCAGGAGCCCTGTATCCTGTGGAGACTTACCTAAGCATCCATCGTGTCTCAGATGTGAAACCAGGGGTGTATCATTTCAATGTACTTGATTTTGCCTTGGAGGAGATCTCCTTAGGCAACTTCGGCGAGTACCTGAGTCGAGCTGCACTGGGCCAGGCCATGGCCGGGCGGGGAGCCCTCCTTTTCATATGGACGGCTATCGTGTTGCGCGCCATGTGGAAGTACCGAAACCGCTGCATTCGATACATCTTCATGGATGCGGGTCACATCGCCCAGAACCTCCAACTTGCGGCTACTGCTTTGGGCTTGGGTTGCTGCCCCATTGGAGCCTTCTTTGATGAAGAGATCAACCAACTGCTTCAAGTTGACGGGGAGGAAGAGACCACGATTTACTTGGCGGCGGTGGGCAACTTATTAGCCTGATATGATGGATCCACCCGTTGATTTATCAAAAAAGGACAACACCGCCTGTACACGCCAGGCTTTTCGAACTAAAGGGGTACAAATGGGATCAAGGGGTCTTGTTAGAATGAGAAAGGAGGCTGTCGATATCTTCCGAGTGGGATTCACACTCCGGAGTTTGCTGAAACCATGGGCCAGAATCGCCGGAAAGGGATTAGGGCCGAAGCCCTGGACCTGAAATTAGGGGATTATTTGTTGACGGGCTGTTGCCCAAACCGCTCTCTTGAAGATGTTGATAGTGTTGCGCAGCTTTCTTGCCGCCAGGGGACATCCTTTTTGAGGTCAGGTCACTGATATGGCCTGACAGGCCCCTCAACGGCACCATATTCGACATACGGTCCTGAGGCATTTACAATAGGCTTGTCAGCTTGTATGCAACGTTTGCGTGTGCCTGGTTTGTGATGTTCGATACCATTTGCCACTGACGAGCAGGATGAGGATTGACCTGCCTCAAAAAGGATGTCCTCTGGCGGTTCCCTGAAAGTTGTCTGGACAGCTATTTGGGCAACAGCCCGTGAAGATCGGACCCCCGTGATTCCCAACGACCCGTGGAGCTATTTTGATCTTGGCTTTCGAGTGATTCATCCACAGTTCGTCTCAATGCGTCAAGTAGTTCATTCACAGGCTCAGAGAATTCCTGGACGGTGGAGGCTGCCCAGTTTTGCGCCGCCTTGTAGCCGTTCTTATAGGCGACGACGTATACAACACCTACTAAGACTAACTGCGCGAGAACCAAAAGAAGTCTATCCATTAGTCATTTTCCTTTGATAAACTGCAACAGGGAGCGCATTCCTCGTCCTGATTTATCGGGGGTGCGGGGAGCTTTGACTCTCTTCTTTTTAGCACGGACGAACTGAGGCAACCTGAGCATGCAAAGCCTCGAAAAAGCGGCGCAACCGGGTGAAATCTTTTCCTCCAGTGCAATTACTGTGGACAGCGCTGAACATTGCTGTTTGGACAGCTGGCCACATCTTTCGTGGCTTGTATTCGCCTCTTCGCCCGGTCTGCAATCTCCCTAAAAATGAGCATCTTTCTTTCGAGGTTTTGCTCTCTGTACAGTCTATTGATCAGGGCTCGTTCGATTCTTATGATTTTCAATGATCCGATCCGACCTTTTCCCTTGTCGTTCTTGCCACGGAGTTCCAATGTACCTTCAGGGGGCTGAGCAATACTGACAGTCGCGCGGAGTTCACATGGTGTTGAAGATAGAGAATCCAATTTTAGGAATGCAGACCCCAGCCGACGTTAAGTGCCTGATTATATAATAAAGAGTTGTTCGCCGTTCAGCATCTTCACTTGATCGGGTCCAGTATACTAGCGCCTTAAAGGTTCCTTTTTCCGTTCGTAACCTTCACGCAATTTACTGGGCCTTGGAAGCTGTGTCCCACCGGTATTTTCCCTTGATGATATGATGATATATGGATACATCGGCCGGCAAGAGGATGCCATTGTGAGAATTACCCATTTTCAGTGCAGAAACACTTGATTGTTATGTCGGGAACTACTGAGTGGGACGATGGATGCGCAGAATAGCCTCTTTGAAAGAGTTGGCAGATAACAGATAACTACTTGATACTCAACACAAAAAGACGCTCTTGGGTGGAGTACGTGGTGCAGAATGGGCCTCGTGTGCCCAGACGAAGCGCTTCGCAATGTTTCAAGGTCCGGGGTAGTTCCGCAAAGGGGGGACTTGTAAAGGACACAGGGACTCGGTGGGGCATTGAGCGGCGGGATGCAGCTGCAAGAAAGCTTGTCATTTCTAGGATCGCTCCACGGCTCCGCAGGGAGTTCCACAGCGAGGGAACTCCCTTGCGATTCATAGAGACGAAGCTTTTATTACACTTCTCTCTGCCTATGAGAATTTGTTCATTAGTGGCAATACGGCTTCCAGCTTTTTTTTCGCTATAGCATCGCCCGGTTTGATCCGTAGCACCTCGGAGAAATGGCC
>CP070769.1:1326372-1330430 GCA_020347085.1 Desulfobacterales bacterium | reverse complement strand
CGGCTTCACTGCGTTGCGCCGATAGTAGGGAAAAGATCAAATCCTATATTCATCCCCCCTGCAAGCAGCGGGGAATTCAAATTTAAAGTTACAGCTCTCTTACAGGGATAGAAAGGAGATGCCCATGAAGCCTAAAAAGAGAATCGCTTTAGTCGCTCATGACCAGAGAAAAGAGGATTTAATAAGTTGGGTGAAGTACAATGCTGAGCAGCTGTCGGAACATGAACTATATGCTACTGGAACAACGGGGAAAATCATATCTGAGGGATGTTCACTGGACGTTCACAGACTGAAAAGTGGTCCACTGGGTGGCGACCAACAGCTCGGTGCCATGATAGCCAACGGCGAACTTGATGTCTTGATATTTTTTTGGGACCCTATGACCTCCCAGCCACACGATGTTGATGTAAAAGCATTACTCAGGATGTCGGTATTATACAACATACCCGTGGCTTGCAATAGATCCACTGCGGATTTCATGATATCCAGCAGCCTGTTTAATGAGGAATACGACCCTATAATTAAAGATTATAGTAAATATATTAGCAGAAACGTAAACTCTTAGGAGGTTTAACAGCGGCTTTAGGATGCGTGGCCCACCCACGCCACGGCTATGGATTCAAGACTGAATTTTCGGCCAAAGAGCCTTGGTTTCCCAGAATCTCCCCCGACAGTTTTACGAAATTTGTCATTTGAGTTAGAAACCTTAAATAAACTTGCCGGATTGACGGGTTTCACATTTGGGAAGTAATGTCGAAAAAATCTCGGCTTCAGATGTCCAAGATTTGGCAAGAACGTTTTAGTTTTGGACTGACATTGCTAAACGCGATATATGGTGTTCCAATATCTACCCGTCTTTATTCTCACCTGAAAATCTATGACTAGCGATTTTTCCGTATTTTCTTAGCAGTAAAAGGATATTGACTTTTCTAAGTGTCTATGTATTCTGTCAACAGCATAAGGGGTAATCGATCCAGGCCAATGTGTGTTTTGTCGCTGTCTCCATAGAATTCTCAGGTGGAGCAGTTTCAAGCTGAAGCACTTCAAATATTTTAGAGCTGCTTCAGTTGCTCCTGATTTGTATACCTCTTGCGCTCGCCATCAGTGCCCGAATTAGCCTGGTACTAAGTCTCAATGTCTTCCACACTGCATATGGGGACCGGTATGAAGAGAAGGTTGTTGTTCAGCATTTGTCTCTGCTTCCTAACTTGGTGGGAACAGGGTGTTGCTCATGGAGTCTCAGATGTAATCGAGGAGGCATCTGGCATTGTCCGGCTCGGTGAGGAGTTATTGATTGTCGCAGACGAGACTCCAGGTGTGTATTTCCGATTCCGGCTAGGTGATGAAAAGGGACCTGCAATAACCATCGACCCAAGCCGCATCACCAAGATAAATCTTTCCGGGGGGACTCTTGCACTTGATCTGGAGGCGATCGATGTCCTGGCCGATGGTCGAATAATCGTCCTCTCTGAACGACTACGTTCGGCTGTGGGAGAAAAAGGTATCGTTGCAGAATACGACGATCCTTTGAGTGTGTTCGGAAACCGCGGCTTGGAAGGGCTAGCTGTGCGAAGGCTTGGGGATGGCTCCTCGCGTATCGCCGTTCTGTGGGAGGGGGGTTACCCTGAATACAAAGACGTTTTGAAGCAACTACAAAGACCCGTCGGAAGACTCCCTATGCGTCCGGTGATTTGGGTTCACGACCTTAAACCAGGCCAAAATCCGGGTGCAATTAATGCCAAGCGTACCTACAAGGTGATTGAACTTGACGTGCCTAAGCCAGCAGGCCAAGAGCCGCAGGCTCAGCGTTTCCGAGCCCCCGATCTTGTTTGGCTAAGAATGGGGGAAAGGGATTGGGGTTTTATTGTTTTGCTGAGCTCAGAAAACTCACCGGAAACAGGTAAGACTCAGTACGGGCATACTTGGCTTCAAAGATTTACTGTAGATGGAAAACCTTACGGTAAGCCTCTCGATCTGAAAGAAATGCTTCCTCCATACCTGCAAGAAGCTAATTGGGAGGGACTTGGGTGGTTCGAGGAAGGGAGGAGCCTTGTTATCATTCATGACTACCCTCCCAGGGGGCATCCTACTGCATATGTTATAGAGCTTTTTCCTAGTTGGAGGCTGCCATAAGTGGTCGGTCTTTTCTTTTGGAAGGCATCAAAGAAGAAATAACACGTTGACCGGCTCGCTCCCCGGACACGCAGTGCTGCCTTCAGGCAGAACCCGCCTTAAAGGGTGGGGAGGCTTCACCTGTTGTGAAATCTCGCTTTCGGCAAGATATCAGCAGACGATTTTCAAATGTGTAGATCTGACCCCGGTCGCTTCATAGAACCTGTTACGGGATGGAGAGGAGAGAACAATGATAAAGAAAGTCATGAAAGCAGGGGGGATTGGGCTGATACTTTTAAGCCTCGTCGGCTGTTTGCAGGTCGATACGCTTGTAAAAGTGAAGCCTGACGGGAGCGGTACCATCGAGGAAACTTTTATGATGAGCAAAGAGGTCGCCCAGCTCATAAAGGAAATGGCGGAGCAGATGATGGAGGGACTGGCAGAACCTGAAAAAGGGCAACCCTCAAAGCAACCGAAGCAGAAACAGGCCAAAGAGTCCTTTGATCTTTTTGACGAAGCCAAACTTAAGCAGGAAGCCGACGGCAAGGGAGAAGGGGTCACCTATGTCTCCGGAAAAAAGATCGCAACCGATACGTTTGAAGGATATAAGGCCATTTATGCGTTTGCCAACATCAACAAGCTGAAGCTCAACCAGAATCCGAGCGACAGCATGCCTTCGGAGCCGAGTGGAAGCGGTTCGGAAAAACAGGAATATGTCACCTTCCACTTCACCAAGGGGCGCCCGGCAACGCTGATTGTGAGGCTACCAGACGTAAAACCGGATGAAAAAGACGACGCCACTAAGTCGGCCGAGGCGTCCAAACCGTCGCCGGCTGACAATAAGCAGTCGGAAATGATGCTGGCCCAGATGAAAAAAATGTTCAAGGACATGAAGATTGCCATGGCCATCGAGGTGCAGGGCGCCGTTGTTCAGACCAATGCCACCCACCGGGAAGGCTCCCGGATAACCATGATGGAACTTGATTTTAACAAGTTGCTTCAGATGCCGGAGAAGCTGGTGCAATTCAGCCAATTACAACCCGAAACCCTTGAGGACGCGAAAAAGTTTATGAAAGATCTGCCCGGCATTAAAGCGGAGATGAACAAAGAGGTGACGATTAAATTCAAATAGTCCTTACCCATAGGGCAATGACAATGCCATTCGCTCAAAACACTTCCCCCCTTTTGTAAAAGGGGGCTTTGCTTTGCTGATATCTTAAGTTTAGGTGAGGAAAGGCGTGAGGCAGCTCGAAAACCGCATGATATGACTATGTTATCATGACACTTCCGATACTTATGATATTAGGAAGCAAGCTCGAAGAATTTTCGGCTGCAAATATCCAAACATATGGCAAGTAATGTTGAGTTCTGGGATATGAAACCCAACCTCAATATGCGGAGGGCTCCGTTACATGACTCAGAAATATAAAATAGCAGCTAAAAGAAAGGGTTTGGTTGCGGGTGTCTTTCAGTGCTTATTCTTCTGCTTGTTCTTGCGGCGTGGTTACTGTGGTGAAGAAAAGCCAACGTATATGCGCACAAGCCCTCTCTACTAAGTTCTTTCACCTATAGGCGGTTTGTTGTTTTAGCTTGTTTATAGGTACTTTTCACCCTGGATATCGTCTCAGGACGATACATTTCCCTATCCAAATTTTAGCGACTTCCCCAATTAAAATCCATAAATGCCCCAATTTAAATTTGCTGCTGTCCTTAATAAAATGGGAGGTAAGCTTCAAGAATTCTCGGCTCCAAATCTCCAAGGTAGTGGCAAAACCCTTTAATTCTGGGCTGGAAAAACACGATCAGAAAAAAGAAGATCTCCTAAAAGACTGCCACTATGGTCATAGAGTGAGCACGCCGGAATTCGGGATGTCCTGCAGAGCAAAACCTGTCGGCGGAAAGGAGCAAGATGTAATGGTCAACACGTGGAGTAAAGGAACAATGCT
>CP070769.1:1323086-1326272 GCA_020347085.1 Desulfobacterales bacterium | reverse complement strand
TCTTCTTGGCTTCTTCTATGGTCTACTTCTTGGATCTGTCGCACACTTCCGCTATGATATGTGGCTGCTCGGCGTGACTGTGGGGCTGGCTGTTATCAGTTCCATGACCATTGCTGCCACAGTGGGCTCTTTGGTTCCGATGGTCTTTGCCCTCATTATTATTGACCCGGCTGTTGCTACCGGCCCCTTTGTGACCACCTCTATTGATATTCTGAGTGTGTTTTTCTACTTCCAGATCGCAACCGCATTGCTCCGTTTATAGCCCTCATGCCGCATGTGACTTCATCTGTCATTGTCCTCCGTGTCATAGAACACGGAGACTACGACAAGATCATTACCTGCTTCACCCATAAAACGGGCAAGATTTCCCTCATTGCCAAGGGCGCGAAAAAGAGTCTCAAGCGTTTTTCGGGGGTTTTGGAACTCTTTTCGGTCCTCAACCTGGTATGGAGCTTTGGCCGAGGTCGTGGACTGCCAGTCATCCAGGAAGCCTCGCTGGTTCATGCTTTTGAGCAGATCCGGACCAATATTACCAAGACAGCCTATGCTAGCTACTGGTCCGAGTTGGTTTATGCATGGATGGAGCAAGGCCAGAAGCAGGTCTCTGTTTACAAGCTTCTTGAGTACGCACTCGATCAACTCAACAGTGGGGGCCTGGCAGAGCATCCCCTTCACATCAGCTTTCAGCTTCGCTTCATGGCCCTGACCGGTTTTAAACCAGGCCTTGACTATTGCCATATCTGCCGAAAACCCCTGGAGCGGTTTGAGCGCCCTGCTGTTGCGTTCGATGTGAGGCGGGGCGGCGTATTGTGCGACCAATGCGCCCCGCAGGGAGCACGCCCCCTGGATCTTTCCATGGGCACCGTCAAGCTCCTCGGTTGGGTTCTCAACGCACCGCTGAGAAAGCTCAATCGGGTTCGGTTCTCCGGGCAGGCGATTCAGGAAAGCCTCCAGATGCTTGAAGCCTTTGTGCCATACTATCTTGGCAAGGAGACAAAAAGCCTGAAGTTCTTGAAGCAGCTCGATGCCACGTTACCCCATTGACGGCTTTACAAACAAAGGATTTCAGTGTATCCAGGGAAACGAAAGTGCCTAAAGTGAGCTAGAATGTCTGAAGTGCCTAAAGTTGAATAGGGGTTGTTAGCCTTTAAATAACCCGCGGTTCCTGACAGTTGGAATGTATCTGTCAGGTGGCGTTATTTCCGGTTCTGTTTTTTGGACTTTAGCTCACTTTAGGCACTTTAGGCATTTTAGCGCACTCTCATTGTGTGTGCGGTTTAATATATCTTGTTCGGGCTATACAAACCTGAAAACTGATCGGACAGAAGAAGATGATGACTTTTCAGCAGCTTATCTTGGCTTTGGAGAGTTTTTGGGCGCGCAAGGGCTGCGTCTTGCAGCAACCTTATGACATCGAAGTCGGGGCCGGCACTTTTCATCCAGCCACCCTTTTGAGGGTGCTGGGTCCTGAACCCTGGCTGGTGGCGTATGTGGAACCTTCTCGTCGTCCCACCGATGGCCGATACGGGGAGAATCCGAATCGGCTTCAACACTACTACCAGTACCAGGTGATCCTGAAACCTTCTCCTATTGATGTGCAGGACGTGTATTTAAAAAGCCTCAAGGCCCTCGGCATCGATCCGATGGCCCACGACATTCGCTTTGTGGAAGATGACTGGGAGTCACCGACCCTCGGTGCCTCAGGCCTCGGGTGGGAAGTGTGGCTTGACGGCATGGAAATTACACAATTTACCTACTTTCAACAGGCAGCAAGTATCGAACTCCATCCCATCTCGGTTGAGCTCACGTATGGCCTGGAAAGAATTGCCATGTATCTGCAGGAGGTGGACAATGTTTTCAACCTGAAATGGAACGATTCCATTACATACGGGGACGTGCACCATCAGGCGGAAGTGGAACACTCGACCTACAACTTTGAACAAGCAGATGTCAAGATGCTGCTGGCCCTGTTTGACATGTACGAAGCTGAATGCCTGCGTGTTCTTTCGGCTTCTCTGGTTCTGCCAGCTTATGAATATTGCCTAAAGTGTTCCCATACTTTTAATCTGCTTGATGCCCGAGGCGCCATCAGCGTGACCGAGCGGACTGGCTACATAGCCCGTGTCAGGAATTTGGCCCGGGGGTGCGGCGAGGCCTATCTTGAGCAAAGAAAGGCTATGGGATTTCCATTACTCAGCACATCGTGAATGACGAATAACGCATTATGAAACCTCTCCTTATTGAAATTGTCACCGAAGAGATACCCGCAGGGTATATTGACCCGGCCCTTGAGGCCATGAAGAGCCTCATGGACCAGAAACTGTCGCAGGCCCGTGTCGAACACGGAGCCATGGAGGCCTTTGGAACCCCAAGGCGTCTTGCCCTGATGGTGCAGGAGGTGTCTGAACGGCAGGCCTCTGTCACGCGGGAGGTGGTGGGCCCTCCCAAAGCTGCGGCCTTTGACGCCGAAGGTCGGCCTACCAAGGCAGCGGAAGGCTTTGCAAGGAGCCAGGGCGTTTCAATAAAGCGTTTGATTATTAAGACCACGGCCAAGGGAGAATACGTGTGTGTCAAGAAGCTCGAACGGGGACAGACCTCCTGGAGGCTTCTTCAAAGCATGGTCCCTGAACTCATCACGGCTATTCCCTTTCCCAAGCAGATGCGATGGTCTGATCTCAGCCTGGTTTTTACGAGGCCTATCCATGGCGTATTGGCCCTCTTTGGTGACCGGATCATACCTTTCAAGATGGAAAACCTAAAAAGCGGCAGGCGCACCCTCGGCCATCGTTTCATGCATCCTGGGCGCATTGCTATTTCAGAGGTTTCAGACTACGTGCCGGCCTTGCGATCCGCCTTTGTGCTGGTAGATGTTGAAGAACGCAAGAACGCGATTCAGGAACAGATTACAGAGGCTGCCAGAAGGCTGGGCGGAGAGGTCATCCCTGATGATGATCTTCTCCACACCGTGACCCACCTGGTGGAGTACCCGGCAGTGTCGGCAGGAACCTTTGACAAAGGCTTTCTTGAGGTGCCTCGGGAGGTCCTGATCACAGCCATGCGCGAACACCAGAAGTACTTTGCCGTGATAGGTTCAGATCATCAATTGCTCCCCTGTTTTATTGCAGTGAACAATACTCCTGTTGAAGACATAGCCTTGGTTACCTCGGGGCACGAGCGGGTTCTGAG
>CP070769.1:1318011-1322986 GCA_020347085.1 Desulfobacterales bacterium | reverse complement strand
ATGGTTCGGTCACAACGAGACAGATCACGGACCTTATTGTCAAGTCCGCCACGAACGGCGAGGAGGCCGTAAGTGTTTTGACGAGGTTCAAGGTGGATCTTGTCCTGTGTGACATCAAGGGGTTAGCCACGCATGGGTTTGCACTCATCGCTTACATGAAGCAGAGCGAATACAGAGACATTCCAGTCATCGTAGTGACAGCCGGCACCCCTGAAATGAAAAGTAGGCTGGATCAGATGGGCATTTCGGATTATCTCAAAAAGCCGTTTGTCCTTTTTGAGCTGCTCGAAAAGATGATGGGTGTGCTGGATGAGAGTTCAAAGGTCCTGATTAGTGACTTCACTGTGCCGAATTTCCTGAAGGCGCTTAACACTGAAAAAAAGACGTGCACTGTAGAGGTTACTTCCCAGCAGAATGTCGGATACTTACATTTGGAAAATGGAAAGTTGATCGATGCTGAGACCAATGACTTGACAGGTGACAACGCTGTCATCGAGGTGCTCAGGTGGCAGAATACAGAGTTAAAGGTTAACGGATTATCCGGTAACAAAAGGAGAATCCGTTCCCCCATCAACCAGCTCCTGATACAAGCCGCTCAGACCAAAGACAAAAAAGCTGATGTCGACTCCACTCCTGACCCGGTGTTTGATGAGATTATCACACTGGCTGAGGGCCGCCATTACAAGGAAGCACGGAAAAAGCTGACGGCTTTTATAAAGGCGAATCCGAGGAACCATAAAGGATGGCTATGGTATTCACGCGTCACCGACAAAATAACGTCGATAGAGAAGTCTCTTAGCAATGCGAGGAAGATTGCCAGCAAGGATCTTGAGGTCTTGGAAGAGATCAAAAAATTCGAACTTGCGAAAAAAGTGCTCAGAGGAGAGCAGTTCTCGCGTTGTCCATTTTGCTGGGCACCGTTGAATGGGAAGCGTCTTGAATGCCCATATTGCCGGGCTTATCTGTTTATTGATGATCAGTTGCTGACGCGTTCAGAAGCTGCAAAGCGAGAGCCACTCCAACAGGCAATTGACAAGTACACGAGGGTTGTCACCAGGGAAACCAATGCTGATGCTCACTACTATTTGAGCATTGCCCATCTCAACCTTGGGCAGTGGGAAAAAGGACTAGCCCAGCTGAACAATACCGTCGAGACTTTTCCGGAGAAGGAATTCTATGCCGACCAACTGCAGATGTTAATGAGGCTCCTCACCTCAAGTAATGATGTGTTTGCTCAAGAGACCGTGGAGAAACAAATCGGATCCGATCTTGCGCCAACAACCGTTGATGAAACCGGAAAAAAAAAGATTCTTGTCGTGGAAAGCAGCCCTACGATACGAAAGGCGATATCCATTACATTGTCCAAACGAGGACATGAAGTGATAGAAGCCCAAGACGGCCTTGAGGCTATAAACTGCTTGGATGAGACAAGACCTGATGTGATCCTCATGGATACCATCCTGCCTAAACTAGACGCCCAAAGAGTCCTTGCTATTATACAGGAAAATTCAGGACTTAAGGATATTCCTGTCATTGTATTAACAAACAAAGACGGATTTGTCAGCAGAGTAAAAAGGAAATTGAGCCGTTCCACAGCATATTTGCCCAAGCCATTTGATCTGTCGGAACTGCTCGAGACTACTGAGAAGTGTCTTCAGTGACAAAATTGTTATTTGAGAGCCTATACCGAGAAAAGGTATGTCGGCTTACTGATGATCTTAGGATAAGGATTGGCTGACGATGGGAGAAGCGGGATTCATCTTGGACAAACAGGCGGAAATGCTCTTTCAACAGATTGGAGGGGTCGACTTTGGAAAGGAGACATCTCTGGACAAGGCGTTGAGCGAGGAAGAAAAAAAGCTGAATGCCTGCCGAGGCCTTCTTGGGGAACTCGTACATCTTTTGGCCACATGTCTTGAAAATGTTCATTTGGTGAAAGACACGAAGGAGAGAAAAAGGTTCCTTCATGAGTTCCTGGGGGTTCTCCGTAGACTGGGTCAGATGCCCGGTCACGACGGAAAGATCCTCATACGTTTTCGGGGTCTCAAGACAGGCACTGCGACCTCGGAAAAGATTGATTACGTTGTTTTATTCGGCAACATCCTCTTCGATATGGCCACTGTTGCCGCCATGGTCAAGAACCTTGAGGACTTCTCAACAGATTTTCAAACACAATTGACCAAAGGCTTTCAGGTGTTCTCGGAACACGGAATCAACACCCTCTTTTTGCAGATTCCCGACGAGTCCCCTGCCTCTTCGAAAGCTATGTGGGTTGCGCTGTACATCCTGTCCCGGTGCAGTCAAGGTTTGAACACGGCCCCTTCTGCGCTAGTCGAGAAGACCCAGCCTGAAACATCCCTTCCGCTGATCCATGATGAACAGGATCAACCCGACCTAAACCTGACTATGCTGGCCGGAGTGAACGCTATTAAGGCTGAAACGATGAAAGCTTTGGTCCGTAAGGTTGACACTTTGATGCGCAGACCGGAGTATGAGGCATCGGAAGAGCAGTTTGCGAGCGTCTACAATGCCATTTTGGGTATCAAGGCTATTCGGAAAAAGCTGGCGCCTCCGCCCATAGAGGTAAACAACATCAAGTGGTTGATGGTAGACAATGAAGAGGAAGTCGTTTCAAAGCGAAAGACCGAGGTTGCCCGGATAGTAATAGGCAGGTTCGGCACCTCCCCTCAAGACACTGCGCGTATTATGGGAAGCGTGTATGGGGATGATTTTCAGGAGATCGATTCGCAAAATCTTGGGGAGCGTCTTCACCTAGCCTCCAACCTTTTGACTTCTATTGAGGAGACAGATAATGGCCAACCGGTGATGGAGGAAGTACTTGACAGTGTTGAGAAGCGGCTTGATCAAGTTTCCGACGACACCTATGACAACCTGGAGGTTGATGGCGAAGTAATCAAGGCCAAGCATGGTGAAACAGAGACGACAATAGGGAGAATCCACTCAAAACTAAAGGGGTTGGTGAGCTTTTTTAAAGCACGATCAACCATCAAAAATAAAATGAAAAACTTGGCTGACCGGGGCATAAACTTTGACGAGCAAGACTACAAGGTCATTGCAAAGGACTTTGGCATTTCGGCGGATGAAGCAAGGAACCTCATCGAGACATTTAAGAGCTGCTTTGACGACGAAGGCTCTTTTCTCAGGGATGCCTTTGGAAGAAACATCCCTCAGTTTGCCAAGTATGGAAAGAAGATCTTCGAGTTTTTGTGGCACTACTTCAAGCAGATGTCGGAACGCAAGGATAGGATAGCCCTTTTGAGTTGCCTCCAGATATTGATCCCTCGACTAAAACAGCCTCAGGGAATCCTTCGTGCCCTGGTTGCGGATTTTTCCAATGACACCGAGTCGATTACTTTCACTGACCGGAGTGCCCTAGTGTTAGTTACTTTACTCATTAGCAATTATACTAAAGGAGATCATAAAGACATCGAAATCACCCCTGAGGACGTTCTTACGATCAAGGACCTGGATGTCAAGATAGTCGCTGTCACGTCGAAGCTAATCGATAGAAATCAGGAAAAGTTCTTTAAGAAGTTCAGAACGATTCACAGACAACTTGCTGAAGCCTTGGTACGCCCCCCAGCCCAAGGCGAACCGCTGTCCCTTCGTGACATATTCTTACTGGAAAGGGAACTTCAGATATTCCTTTCACTCATAGGAGGAAACACGGCCCGTACTTTGATAAGAAATGCAGCCGAAATTTACGGAAACCCAAAACAAGGAGTCTATTGGTTCCGTGAAAGCGAGCGCTTTCTGCCCTCTCTCTTACAACTGCTGAAAATTTCGATTCGAGGGTTGGCAAGAGAGGGAGATAGCAGAGATTTGAGTCTTTTGGAACAAATAAGAGCACGAGAAGGAGATTTTCTCCAAATAGTAGGTGAGACAGGACACCAGGAGCATCTCAAGCGGGCTATGGAGTGTGCAAAAGTATCCATAGAAAGGATTGTTGAGATGGAAAATGAGGACAAAAAGGCAACTAATCCTCTGAAGGGGGTCCGGATTAAATAATTGAACTTCCCTGCATCAAGCTGCAGGGAATACGGTCGCTGTTGCAGTTGAATATCTTCGCAATCAGAGTAAGAGGCGGTTAAAGATTTCGGGTTGACCGCCTTTTCTTTGCTGAGAGGTCTTCCATTGCCAGAGTAAACCCTTATCTTCACGCAGCATATGAGAAAATATGATTTGGTCCTTGATGACTCAATAGTTTCCGCACAATTTCATAAGTATTGGCAAGGGCAGTACATGACCCGTCTACCTGGACCAGGGGGGCTATATTGTCAATCATTCTAGGCAGTTGTTCATCATAGAACACGTTACCTATATCAACTGAGTTAATCATGAGATACTTTTCAGAAGTAACCTGTATAATACGGCTTGCATTTTTTTCTTTATCGTTTCTGGCCATATTGACAATCACTGCGGGCCGAATTAGCCCCAGCTCTTTTCTTAGGGGCTCCGCAAAATTTTCGCGGCCCATGTCCTCAACGTACTGAAGGACTTCTCTGACTGTTCGCACATTTAGTTCATTCTTTGGATTCATAGCACTTTTAATAACAGCTTGAAGCGATTCACTCTTTCTGGAGAACCGGCTTAACATCCGGTAAACGCCATTTCTCAGAAACACATAAGCATTCTGGATTGACGTTGGCTCGGGAGTTAGTACAACAATCTTCTCATCGGCAGCAAGAAAAAAATCCAAAACACTAAAAGAAGTTCCAGCCCCAAGGTCAAGTACCACGTAGTCCGCATTTAGTTTAGCAAGGTTTTGTATGAGCTTCTCCTTTTGGCTGAACTGGGGGTTTGCCAATGAAAGAACTCCACTAGCGCCAGCAATAAGGCGGAGGTTTTCAGCTGGGGTATCGATGCATATATCGTCTAGAGATGCACATTTTTTTGAGATAAAATCATAAAGGTTGTAAGGAGCACGCTTAACTCCCATGAGGGTATGGATGTT
>CP070769.1:1315402-1317911 GCA_020347085.1 Desulfobacterales bacterium | reverse complement strand
TGGCGAGGTGAGCAAGCCGCAACCTGCTAATTGCCATCAGCGCTGTCTCTGATCCAGAAAAAAAGGCTGAGAGACCTAACAGCATAACCATGATAAGAAACATGATTACCGGACTTGTTAGCATCATTGATTCTCCCCTCTAATGTATCCTGTGGCTTTCTATTTCACCCAAGATTTTTCCCATCTCTAAGCCCTAGTCATTGGCACCGTTGGATGATGTCAGGCGCCGCCTTCAATGAATATGGCAGTGGAACCCGGAAATCCCGATTTCTTTCCTAAAAAACAAAATCAGTTGAAAGGAAGTTAGACTTTCGCCCTCTGACGATGCCGGTGATAATCTTTTTATTGATGTCCACTTCTTTTGCTGCAACAAGTGTTCTAATCGAAAAAACCCGGAGGGCGTCGGAGACAGAAAGAGTCCCCTCAGCGGAGCCTTTTCTTCCAGTGAACGGAAATGTATCAGGTCCTCGCTGGCACTGGCTGTTTATGTTTACTCTGCAAACCTGATTGACCATGGGGTCAATGAGACGTGCGATCACATCGGGATCGCTGCCAAAGACGCTTAACTGTTGTCCATAGTTCGATTCAATGACGTATTGGATCGGTGTTTCAATGTCTTCAAACGCAAGCACCGGGATCAACGGGCCAAACTGCTCCTCGTGGTAGATTCTCATCTTGTCGCTCACCGGATATAGAACAGCCGGATAGAAGAAGCTTTCATTCACTGTGCCCCCCTTATCATTTATGACCTTTGCACCGAACCCAAACGCGTCTTGCATAAGCTCTGTCAAATACTGTGTCTTGCCTGGCTCCGGAAGGGGGGTGATAAACACATTCTCTTCCCATGGCATTCCAAACCTCAACCCTTCGATAGCTTCCGCAAACCGGCCAAGAAAAGCATCCACGATTTTGGAATGAACAAAGAGAATCTTTAGTGCCGTACATCGTTGCCCATTAAATGACAGGCATCCCAGGATGCACTCTTTGACTGCAAGCTCCAAATCTGCATCTGGAAGAATGATCCCCGGGTTCTTAGCTTCCAGCCCCAGAATACAACGCAGCCTATGAAGTTTAGGATGCTGTTTCCTTAATTGGTTTGCTGCTTCCCCTGTGCCAATAAAAGCGAGGACATCGATTTTGCCGGAAGCCATCAAGGGTGGAAGCACTTCCCGGCCTTTGCCATAGATGGTATTCACCACCCCTTGCGGAAAAGAATCACGAAATGCTTCCAAGAGGTAACTGTAGAGCAGTACTCCGTGTTTTGGAGGTTTAAAGACCACAGTGTTTCCCATAATAAGCGCAGGGATAAGTGTTGTGAACGTTTCGTTTAAGGGGTAGTTGAAAGGCCCCATGCAAAGGACAACGCCGAGCGGGGCACGGCGTATCTGTCCGATGATGCCTTGCTCGATAACAAACCTGGATGAAACCCGGTCTAGATCTTTGAGTGCCGATATCGTGTCCCTTATGTATTGAACCGTTCTGTCGAATTCCTTGTTGGAATCCTCATAGGACTTGCCAATTTCCCACATTAAGAGATTTACCACTTCTGCCTTGACCTCTACCATTTGGCAGACAAAGTCTTCCATGTGCTTAATCCGGTCGCTGACAGACATTGTGGGCCAAAGCCCTCGACCGTTGTTGTATGCCTCAACCGCGGCATTTAAGGCTTCCGTTGATTCTTTCTCCGTCAACAGAGGATGAATGCCCAAACGTTTTGGAGAAGTACCTGACGACGTTTTCACACAGACTTGGGAAAACACTTCCTGTACCCTCCCGCGCCAATGCCTTAGCTCGCCTCGAATCAGGTATTTGTCTTGTTCAACGGGCAGGCCAGAAAGCGCGTTCTGCGGAATACTCGTCTCGGCCGGGAATATGGACTCAACCTCCTTGACTATACTCATTTGAATGTTTCTCCGTTTTAGCGTTCCGTAAAACAAACACAATTGTCATGGCATCGAGGTAGAGCTTCTATGCCGGGTCCTCAGTAGGTCACTCTTGAAAACTTTTGGAATGGCATTGCTCATGAAATTTTCTGCTTAACCTTTTCATCCCAGACTTGAATAAGATAATCCTTGTATTGTTCAAAAACCTCGGCCTGCTCTTCCACCACTTCCTCTGCCTGGGCTGAATTCATCTTCTTGGTCTGATTTATGAATGAAGCTACCCGGCCAAGGTATAGGGGCGTGACCAGATTGACAAGCTGGGTTCGATTGTCCTTCCATTGATGAAATGTAGCGGCAATTTCATAGAGAACCATAACCCACGTCTTCACTGGCATGATGAATTTCGTCTTGGCCTTGCCAGCACATTTCTTGAGTTCTTCGTAGCATTCAGGACAGAAAATGTCCTTATAAAGCGCCTTAAACTGGCGAAACCCCGTTTTATATTCCTTCACCAGGCGTTCAAGGTTCACCTGGATAGGATCGGGTTCTTTGAGCTTATCAAGACCGAAGATTGGTACGCTTCGGCTTCCTCTTATTGCTTTCCAGGCAGCTTCATTCTGCTCCAT
>CP070769.1:1309802-1315302 GCA_020347085.1 Desulfobacterales bacterium | reverse complement strand
GGCATTACGGAGGCCTTCCGCTTCCGACACGGCGCCATAGCCCCGGTATTTTTGTTATTGCCGATTCTCTCAAAAGGGGAAAAAAAAGATGACGAAGGTCATTTTATATGGTATTTGCGCTTCCAAAGTTTTTGAATCGCAAGGAGTGGAAAAAGAATAAATCATGACAACAGGACGCATCGTTGGGACGGGTTCTACGACACCCAAAAGGATCCTCACGAATAAAGACCTGGAGACCATCGTAGATACAACGGATGAATGGATCACACGGCGGACCGGGATCAAAGAACGCCGCATTTCTACAAACGGCCAAGGTGAGAACACATCGGATTTGGCCACTAGTGCATCTTTAAAGGCCCTGGACATGGCGGGCATCTCACCCGAGAGCTTGGATATGATTGTGATGGGCACGGTGACACCGGATCGTCAGTTCCCTTCGGGAGCGTGCCTGGTGCAAAAGGCTTTAAAAGCCAGCAAGGCAGTTGCTTTTGACATCTCTGCCGGATGCTCTGGTTTCCTGTATGCCCTGTCGGTAGCAAATAACGCGATTGCCACGGGAAACTGTCAGAATGCTCTCGTTATTGGAGCCGAGCGTCTTTCCTCCATCACAAACTGGGAGGACCGAACCACCTGTGTGCTACTGGGAGATGGTGCAGGTGCCGTGGTGATGACCCCCACAAACGACCAGGACGGGATTCTGTCAACCCACCTGGAGTCTGACGGGAGCTTCTGGGATCTTCTCTATAGCTCCGATGGTTTTTCCAAAGTCCCTGAGATTCTGGATACGGTCGAATCAAAGCCTTTTTATTTAAAGATGGAAGGAAACCGTCTTTTCAAAAAAGCTGTATCCTGTCTGGCCAACATTGCCACGTCGGCTCTGGCGCATCATGGCCTGTCAGGCGCGGATATCGCACTCCTGGTGCCCCACCAGGCCAACCTCAGGATTATCCGAGCCACAGCAGAAAAGCTTTCCATACCCATGGACAAGGTTTACACCAATATCGAAAAATACGGAAACACCTCATCGGCCTCTATCCCCATTGCCCTTGACGAGGCCAACCGGGAAGGCCTGTTAAAGAAAGGTGACCGCATGCTCATGGTTACTTTTGGAGCAGGTTTAACCTGGGGGGCATCTGTCGTGAATTGGTCTTTATAGCACCATCCTTCCTGTCCCGAATAAGTGGCTAAACCGGTGAACCGGTTCCTGACAGAGGCTGTGCAAAGGACTGTTTTGATACTAAACCCGATTTTTTGATAGAGACTTTCTATGTCTGCCCGCCTGGAAATCACCCTGAAACCCGATCTCTTTGATGCTGAAGGGGCTGCTATTTGCAGGAAGGCAAACGACTATTTTGGATTGGACCTTCAGTCTGTACGCACGGTCTCGATTCTTACCTTCGACTGTGACCTCACCATAGATCAGCTTGAAGCCATCCGAACCGAAATCTTTACCAATCCCGTCACGCAAATCTCATCCTACAGGCCCCTGGCGATCGATTTCGACTGGGTTTTGTGGGTGGGCTTCCGGCCCGGCGTGCGCGATAACCCCGGGAGCACAGCTGAAGAAGCAGTACAGGACCTCCTTGGGATCCGTTTGAAACCGGGTGAGGCAATTTACACCTCAAAAACGTATTGCCTGAAGGGCGGCAACCTGTCCTTTCACGATGCGGACCGCATTGCCGGGGAACTCCTTGCCAATGACATTATCCAAGAATGGAGAGTCTTTTCAAAAGATGATTGGAACTCGGAGACAGGCGTGGGGATCATCATCCCCAAGGTACGCCTAGATCATAAACCAACCGTCACGGTGATCCCAATTGATAGTGACGAAACCCTTATGAGACTCAGCAAAGAGCGCGGCCTGGCACTGAACCCGAATGACGTTCCCACGATTCGGGATTATTTCCTCAGAGACGATGTGCTGGAACAGCGCCGGGCCGTGGGGCTTTCAGACCCGACCGATGTTGAGCTGGAATACATCTCCCAGGCCAGAAGCGATCACTGCAACCACAACACCTTTAAGGGCTTGTTTCATTACAAAGACCTTGGGACCGGAGAAACCCAGGTTGTGGACAACCTCTTTGCGACCTGTATCGAGGCTCCTACGCTGGCCATTCAGAAGCAAAAGCCTTGGGTGATAGCCGTCCTGTGGGACAAGGCCGGTGTGGGCCGATTCAACGATGACTACTACTACGTGATTACCGGCGAGACCCATAACTCCCCGTCCAACATGGAGGCATACGGCGGTGCCATCACCGGAATTGTCGGCGTCTACCGCGACCCCATGGGAACGGGCAAAGGCTCCAAGCTGGTCATGGGGATGTACGGATACTGTGTGGGGCCTCGTGACTACCAGGGACATCTCACACCTCATCTTCATCCCAAACGCCTCTTAGATGGCGTCATCGAAGGGGTGCGCGACGGGGGCAACAAGAGCGGTATTCCCACGCCTTATGGACAGGTTTGGTTTCACGAGGGATACCTTGGGAAGTGTTTAGTCTTTGTTACAGCTATCGGTCTCATGCCGTCTCACATCAAAGGAGAACCTGCTGAGGAGAAGACAACTTCTCCCGGGGATCTGATCGTGATGTGCGGTGGCCGGGTGGGCAAGGATGGGATCCACGGTGTGACCGCTGCCTCTGAGAGCTTTTCTGCCCATACCCCTGCAGGACATGTCCAGATTGGAGATCCTTATACGCAGAAAAAGATGCACGATTTTCTTCTGGAGGCCAGAGACCAGGGCCTCATTGCCTTCATTACAGACAACGGTGGTGGCGGGCTCTCCTCATCCGTGGGGGAATCGGCCCGCTTCAGTAACGGGTGTGTGGTTGACCTGGAAAAGGTCCCGCTCAAATATGAAGGTCTGGACCAGTGGGAAATCTGGGTTTCCGAATCCCAAGAGCGTATGACGGTGGCTATCAAGCCAGAACACTGGGCGGAATTTGAAACGCTTTCGAAAAAGCACGCGGTAGAGAGCACTGTGATCGGTCACTACACAGACCTTGGCAAACTCCATATCACCTATGAAGGCGAGACCTGCGCCAGTGTTGACATTGATTTTATGACCTCGCAGTTTCCCCAATGGACCTTTGAGGCTGAATGGACCCCTCCTGAGATGCGGCAGCTTCTTGAGCCTGCGCTCGCCGAGCCGGACGATGCCTCAGGGTTGCTCCTGGATATTCTTGCCAGACCTAATATCTCTTCAAAAGAGTGGATCATCCGTCAGTATGACCATGAGGTGCAAGGGACGAGCGTCGTCAAACCCCTTGTCGGAAAGGAGCGTGACGTAAACAGTGATGCGGTAGTCATCCGGCCCGCTCTGGACTCCTTTAAGGGATTGGCGGCAGCCCAGGCAGTGCTGCCGACCTATTCACAGATCGACACCTACCATATGGTGGCCTGTACCATCGACGAGGCGGTGCGGCGCGTGATAGCGGTGGGCGGGGACCCCGGGTGCATCGGTGGTGTGGATAATTTTTGCTGGCCCACCATACAATACGATCCGATAGGGAACCCGGATGGCAAGTACAAGGCCGCACAACTGGTCCGCGCCAACTGGGCCTTAAAGGACGTTTGCACCACTTACGGGATCCCACTCCTTTCCGGAAAAGACAGTATGTACGTAGACGGCTATCTCAAGGGCCGACACGGTGAAACACAGAAGGTCTCTGCCCTTCCTACATTGCAGTTTACCTGCACCAGTGTCATTCCAAACGTGACCCGCTGCGTGACCATGGACTCCAAGGTTGCCGGAGACCTTGTCTACGTGCTGGGTGAGACGGGAAATGAGCTGGGCGCTTCTGAGTATTATGAGCATTTTGGTTATGTGGGTCTTCGTGTGCCCCAACTCCAACCTGAGCCTTCGATGAAACTCTATCGGGTTTTGAGTAGGGCCATTGAGGAGGAACTGGTGGCGTCATGCCACGGCATCTATCGAGGGGGGCTGGGTGTGCATCTGGCGCTTGTGGCCATGGGAGGCTGTCTGGGAATGGATATCGGCCTTTCCAAGGTGCCAAGGACAGATGCCGACAAAGACTATATCATCCTTTATTCAGAGTCCCCTGGGCGCTTCATTGTCACCGTTGACCCGAAGCATTGTTCGTCATTTGAGGCCCATTTTGTCGCGTTGCCCCATGGCTGCGTGGGGAAGGTCTCACGCGGACCCGATCTTGTCATCAACGGTATGGACGGGAAGCCGGTGATCAACGTACCGGTCTCGGAACTGAAAACGGCTTGGAAGCGCCCCTTTGGAGGATTGATATGAGAGTAACCAAGGAATACGCGAAGTTTCAGTGATGTCGGCCGTGACGTGTTGCTTGGGTTGAAAAATGGAAAAGCTCGAAATCCCAATATCGTACTGTTTTCAAGGCGGGATAGCGATTTAACATGACACAAGGTAAAACGCACAGCCAAGAAGTCCATGTCCTGGTGCTGACCGGTTACGGCCTGAACTGCGACTTTGAGACCGCCCATGCCTTTGAATTAGCCGGGGCTGTGTCAACCCGTGTACATATCAATTCCCTTATCTCAGGGGAGCAGTCCCTAAAGGACTACGACATCCTTGTATTTGACGGAGGGTTTAGCTGGGGCGATGATCACGGGGCCGGCGTGCTTGAGGCGGTGCGCTTAAGGTCGAACATGGGCGCAGCGCTTCTCGAATTCATAGATGAGGGAAAGCTGATCATGGGGATCTGTAACGGATTTCAGGCCCTGGTGAACCTGGGGCTTCTGCCCGGCTTTGATCGGGATTACAGGTCACGAAAGGTTGCTCTTACGTTCAATGATTGTGGAAATTTCAGGGATCAATGGGTAACCCTTTTGGGAAACCCGGATACGCCTTGTGTCTTTGCCAAGGGGGTCGCCCGGATAGAGCTTCCTATAAGGCACGGGGAAGGGAAGTTCTATGCATCTCCTGAGGTGATCACACATCTGGTAGATGATAAGCAGGTGGTTTTCCAGTATGCCACACCTGAGGGGGCGCCAGCAGGGGGCAGATTTCCGTTCAACCCAAACGGCTCAGTCTATGACATTGCCGGAATATGTGACCCTACCGGCCGTGTCTTTGGATTGATGCCCCACCCCGAGGCGTTCAACCACTGGACGAACCATCCTGATTGGACACGCCTGAAAGAGGCTATGAAGCGGCAAGGCCAGTCGATCCACCGAGAGATAACCGGTGGTGTTCAGATCCTGAAAAACGCTGTCGAATACATAGAACGCAACCACCTGGCACCTTGAGGAGAACTGCCAGAACTCAAACCGAACGCGACAAGGCCATGTGACCGGCCTGTTTCCCGGACACGGAGTGCTGCCGCAGGGCAGAACCCGCGTCCTTCAGGGCGGGGAGGCCTCACATCTTTACGGGCTGTTGCCCAAACCGCTCTCTTGAAGATGTTGATAGTGTTGCGCAGCTTTGTTGCCGCCAGGGGACATCCTTTTTGAGGTCAGGTCACTGATATGGCCTGACAGGCCCCTCAACGGCACCATATTCGACATACGG
>CP070769.1:1304519-1309702 GCA_020347085.1 Desulfobacterales bacterium | reverse complement strand
GATGGATAGAGAAAGCCCGATTACCAACGCGAACTTCAATGATTTCTCATATGCCCTCCTGAGAGATGTTCCGGATTCCTCTCTCAGTCTCGAAAGAACAGGAAACAACGCCTGTGAAGAGGATTCACCAATGAACATAAGATTCACGATGATCTTGTGCGGACCGCTAAACATAGCAACATCAAATTTGGTCCTCAAGGCAGCCAAAATCAATATACCCGATCTTAAATTTAACTTTCGAAAGACGCCTCTTATTGCCAGGGGATAGGCCTCTTTCAGTAAAAATTTAGACAAACTTTTGACTTCCCTATACTCAGGCCTTGCAAAAAGCCGCGTGACGAGAACATAAGCAAACACACACCCTGTCAAATGAGCCCCTAACAGGGCACCAAAAATCCCCTTTAACCCCACATCATGACCGATGGCCACCACTACCAGCAGGAAGTACACCGTTTGGGTAATAAATGTCTGAAGTGTTCCGAAGCCCATACGCTCATAGGCCTGGTATACGGCCCAAAAGAATCTACCCAAGAACTTAAACAGCTCTGCAACGACACATATGAGGGACACGTAAAAAATGTTCTCCGATGGGGCTATTGCATAAAAGATGATGCTCACAATGCAAAGCGTCAGCACCGACAAGAAAGACTGCAGAACAAGCCCAGCTGCCAAGAATTGAGGGGCTTTTGCCTTGTTCTTGGCTACTTCCCTGCAAAAGATCATGGGCACGCCCATGCCTGCGGTCACTTCTGAAATGGTCACAAACGCTAAGATATAAGCATATTGGCCGAAAGCCTCCGGGCCAAGATGCCGTGCGATCATACCAATTGTTACGATCCCGATACCGGACCTGATAATTTTCTGCCCATAATTGGCGAATGAATTCTTGATGAATCTCTTGCCTGTTCCCATGTAATTCCTCGACTGTCCTAACCTCAAACTTTTTTCCGCATACGACTCCCTCTAACACTTCAAAGATACCCTAGTTGCCGCAATCTTTCAGATATGATTTCCTCTTCCTCAGGGCTGTATTCTCGCTTTTCTTTGTCTTCACCACCGTCGGATGAAACGCGTTCTACCTGGTGACGAGCGACGTACTTTTTTTGAAACAGATCAATCAGCACACGGCCGTCCATTTCTTGAGGCACAGGAAGTCCCATCATGTGGAGAATGGTTGGTGCAACATCTATGATACTTGCGGGTTTGAAGACTCTTCCTCTTTTTTGTAAATGCCTCCCTCGCATCATTAAGATGCCTTCAAGCCTGTGTGTTGCGTTCGGCAGATTGTCCATCTCGTATCCATTCAGCGGGGCTATCCAAGATGTCTTATCCTCACTGCTTTTACTTCGTTGCAAGATGTAGGTATATTTCCTCTTACCTTCTGTCAGAATGATGTCAGGCGCGTTCTCTATGTACGGTCCCCAATAGAGCTCCTCCTTCCTAAAGACTTCAGGAAAAATAGGTTCCTGACTGTCTGGATCCCTCATCTCTCTCAGTCTCGCAATGAACTCCTCACGAACTTTCTCATATTCCTCTCCTGGCGCAATAAATACTTTTGGCTGGCATCCTGTCACATTTATCCATATATTCCCCTTTTTCTCGTCTGAGTAGGCTGATGTTTTCTCCCAATCAATATTTGAAAACGCTTCACGACTTATAAAACCATCCTTAAGAACAGGGGCCTTTTTGACCAAACCGGCTCTCAACCTCTTTGGTATTGTCCTCCGCACGAAATTCAGGATATCCCTCTTTCTCTCCCCTGTCACGAAGCCAAACATCCTGCTGCCCCTGCCATTCTGTCTCTCGGCGAATCTGAGAAACCCTTCTTGGCTAAGCCACTTGTTGAGAAATATCTTCTTCCCATTGATACCCCCGTGGCCATGGTCCGACACTACGATGATGCTTACCTCGTCACCCAAGAATTTGATAAGACTGCCTATGGCTCTGTCGATCCGCTCATACAGGGAGGCAACGGCCTCTTTTAATACAATAGCCGCACCCTCTTCATAAAATGGGTGATGTGGATCAGAATATCTCCAAAAGTAATGTTGAACTTGGTCTGTGAGTCTACATACATATATAAACAAATCCCAAGGCTTATTCTCGATCAAGTACTTTAGCGTTCGCATCTGCACTTCGAAGGCATTTTGGATCTCCGCCAGAAAGTCCGTTACGCGTCCTTTTGCTATATAGTCTTTCACCCCCACTTCAATAACGTAATTGCCCACTTCTGCCATAATCTCATGGCTCAACGTTTTCGGATACATATAGTCGTCGACAGTCGAGGGGGCGTCCATACCGGATATCACAAAGCCATTCACTTCTTCCGGAGGATACGTGAAAGGAACATTTACAACACCAACTTTCTTTCCACAGTCGCTCAGGATACGCCACAGTGATTTTCCCCGGCGATGTGAAGCATTAAGGAACTTGAGCCTGTATTCGCTCTTTACATGCTCGGTAAAATCAATAATGCCGTGTTTCCCTGGGTTCATTCCCGTCATAAATGATGACCATGCTTGCGCACTGAACGGATGAATCGTGGAAAGTAATTCACAGCCGCAACCTTGTTGGATCAAACGCTCCAAGTTCGGAAGCCGCCCCTCCGCAATCAACGGATCGATGATGTCGAATGTGGCCCCATCCAAACCTAGGACAAATACTTTTCCGAATTCTGTTGTCATGTCCTATTTACCCTTACCGTGACTTCTTTTCGAGTCGACCTTGCCACTGTGCAGAAGGAAGTCGCCGTCGAACCCTATTCTATATAGCCTAAATTCCTTAGCCTCTCAGCTATTTTGTCAGCCTCTTCCGTGCTATACCCAGAAAAACCGCCCGTGGCGGTTCGTTCATCTTCTTCGGAGGTGTCTATGCGTTTCACTGGATTGTCCATCAACTTTTCCGGGAGAAATGCCTCTTCCAAAACACGACCATCCATATCTTTTGGTACGGGAAGGCCCAAGAGATGGAGAACCGTAGGAGCAATATCGATAATTCTAGCGCCATCTATGACTGAACTTTCTTTTACTCCCATTCCGGTCGCTGCAAATATGCCATCCATCCGGTGGTGACCTGTAAAACGGATGTTTGTCAGATGGAAATGTAACTGGTCGCTAAAAACTGCATCTTCCTGTTTTCCAAATCGCTGCACACTATGGTATCCAGCATCATCCCACTGAACCAGGAGATCGGCAGCCTGCGACACGCACGGACCGCTGTAAATCTCCTCCCTTCGGAAAACTCTTTTTACAACTTTTTGCCCGGTGACCGGGTCCACAAGCTTCATCAAACTAGAGGAAATGGCATCCCGCAGCATCTCGTACTCTGCGCCCCCGCCAACAACTCCCTCGGGTTCCCTGTTGCTCAAGTTAATATGTATGTTTCCATACGAGCCCAGGGAGTAAGCCATTGTCCTCTCCCAATCAATAAGCGAGGAAAACATAACCCCCTCTATCTTGTCACGCACACCCGGGAAGAGACTCTTTAGGCGGCTCCGAGTATTCGTCGAAAGATGTCGCTTCAACAAAGAAAGCGTCTTGCTCAGGACGCTTCTAGCAAAGGACTGAGAAAGGGAATGGACTCTTTTGGAAGCCCCCAGGTTCGTGGAGTTGCCAAAGGTGAGCCAACCATTTTCTTCCAGCCATTTGTTCAGGTTCACGACCGATCTTAGAGGGCCTGCACCGTGGTCAGACATGAGTATTAAGGTTGTATCATCTGGTAATCTGTCCCGAAGCTCACCCAAGATTTGGTCAATGTGACGGTATGTTTCGAGTATGGTGTCCCCAAATTCTTCAGCATCATTGCGATTGTGCAGAGGATGGGATGGATCCATGAACGACCAGAAGCAGTGTTGAGCAATATCTGTGGCGCTGAAAAGAACGGTGAAGAAGTCCCACGGCTTATTTTCCATGAGATAAAAAGTGAGTTCTGCTCGTTTATCTATCATGCGGTGCAGGTTTGACCGGAACCTCGCCAAGTCTTCATTCTCTTTCCAGTCCAAAATGGTAATAATGTAATCTCCCACATTCCGCTCAATTTCTTTCGCTAACTCTGGAGGGTAAGTGTAACCGGCTGTCTGTCCCGGGGCATCCATCCACGCAACCATATTTCCGTTGACGCGTTCCAACGGATAATTGTTGGGAATGTTAACAACGACCACGCGCCCCCCATGAGAACTGACAATGTTCCAAAGAGATTTGCCTTTGCGAGATAGGGAAGTATTCCACTCGATATCATAGCTTCCAGGCTTTCTCTTGGCAAAGTCGAAGATCCCGTGCTTGCCCGGATTCTTGCCAGTAGCAAATGAAGCCCAGGCCAGGGTTGTAAGCGGAGGAAGCACAGACTCCAGCTTTCCATGACAACCCTGCTTCATAAGTCTTGCAAAGTTGGGTAACTCCATCCGCTCTACCCAAGGCTTAATTAGATCAAAAGTCGCCCCGTCGAGTCCCAAGACGAAGACTTTATGCTTGAAAGATCCTTCCATCGTTTATGCTGTTGCTTCTTCCTTGTCTGTTCGGCCAATATCAGTTTTCTTCCTGGCCACAACAATCAATTCATCGAACTGCGGAATCTTAACCGTTCTCTTCATCAGACTCAAAGACCCCAAGACCTTTTGTAAATATATCGGGAGGCTTGTGCTATACCAGCCCAGTCTGTACAACAGATAAGAGACTGAGAAGAGCTTGTCTCCCCCCGTCACGCTGAGCACACGAAAGCCGGTATTATTGAGCATTCTTGTCAGTGTCCGGGCTGAAAAAAAACAGTGATGCTCGGATTCCAAAAAAGCGTGCCACCTACTCCCCAAGATCACGGGTATAAAGCTGTCCACATTGGGCGTCTCAATGAGGAGAACCGCACTGTCTTTCATGACTCGGTTAACCTCTTTCAGGGTGTCTGCCGGAGATGGAAGATGCTCTATGAGGTTAATCATGGTGACCGCATCGAAGTAAGCACTCGGGAATTCAGCCTCCTTTAGGGTCCCACAGAAGATGTTTTTGGCTCCCACACTCTTTCTGGCTTCTTCACTAATTCGTCTCCTCGGTTCCACGCCAACATAATCCACATTACTACCAACAAAATTGGATAGAAAGAAGGCCCGGCCACATCCTACATCTAGCAACCTTCCACCATTGAGATACCTCTCTATGATCTGTTTTCGGCTTCTGAAATGCAACGTCCTGATC
>CP070769.1:1297772-1304419 GCA_020347085.1 Desulfobacterales bacterium | reverse complement strand
ATCCCGGACGTTCCTTTTGTTGATCCTAATTACTATAAAGAACAGTTTGGAGTGGAGGGACGAAAAGTCATCCTGACTTTTGGTTTGATATCTCCGCGCAAGAACATTGAGGACATGATCGACGCTTTGCCCGCCATTGTGAGTAAGCATCCAGAAACTGCTTACATTGTTCTCGGAGCAACCCATCCGAATGTTATAAGGGACCAGGGCGAGTCTTACCGTCTTTCCCTCCAACTCCGGGCTAGGGAAAAAGGTGTGGAGGAACACCTTATCTTTCATAACAGATTCGTACATCTCACGGAGCTGTGCGAATTCCTTGGAGCTGCTGACATATATGCAACGCTTTATTTTAACACGGACCAGGCCGTTTCTGGTACTCTGGCTTATGCTCTCGGGCATGGCAAGGCCATCATTTCCACGCCATACCCGTATGCTGAGGAAATGCTCAACCATGGTAGGGGACGCATTGTTTCGTTCCACGATTCGGACGCCTTAGCTGACCAGGTGATTGATCTCTTGGACAATGAGGTCGAACGTCACGCTATGCGCAAACGGGCCTACATCTTCTCCCGAAACATGATCTGGAAAGAGGTGGCTCGACGCTATCTGGAGCTTTTCATAGAAACAAAAAATGAACGCGAACAGCACCCTAGGATTAAATTTCAAACCAAAACCCTTTCTGCGAGCCCACCCGAACTGCCTCAGCTAAAACTCAGGCACCTCAATTTGTTGACCGATGACGTTGGGATACTACAACATGCAAAGTTTATCGTGCCCCAGCGCTCTGACGGCTACTGCACGGATGACAACGCGCAGGCTTTAGTCGCTGTGATGATGGCCCGGGAGTTGCTACCTGACGATACTGCATTGATGGGTTTAGCCTGTCGTTATTTTGGTTTTCTGTACTATGCCTTAAACGACGACAATGACCGCTTTCGTAACTTTATGGGCTATGACCGAAGGTGGCTTGAAGCGCAGGGCAGCGAAGACTGCCACGGTCGTGCAATCTGGGGTCTGGGTATGGCAGTGGCTCTGTCCAGATCAGAGAGCTTGACCGGAGCAGCCATGACCATCTTCGAGCGAGCCTTGCAGCCAATGGTTCACTTCAAGTCCCCAAGGGCCTGGGCCTTCGGCCTAGTAGGTATTCACGCCTATCTGAAACGGTTCAGTGGGGACACCGAGGCACGGCGCGTTCGTGAGAGCCTGGCAAATGCTTTGTTTGACCAGTTTCAAAGACGTGGCACTGATGACTGGCCCTGGATTGAGGACGAGGTTAGCTACTCAAACGCTATGATTCCGCAGGCTCTGCTTTTGTCGGGTCGCTGGCTTCACCGAGAAGATATGATTACGGCTGGCCTCCGTTCCCTGGACTGGCTTGTTCAAATCCAGACCGACTCCAAAGGGCATTTCGTCCCCATTGGCAACCACGGCTGGTTTACGCGAGATGGTCAGCGGGCCAGATTCGATCAGCAACCGATTGAGGCCCAGAACATGATCGAAGCCTGTGTAGAGGCATATAGAATCACCGGCGAAAGGAGATGGACTCAGGTGGCGCGGCGCTGCTTCGACTGGTTCTTGGGTCGAAATGATCTGAACGTTCCTCTCTATGACTATAGAACGGGAGGGTGCTGTGACGGCCTGACAGCCGATGGCGCAAATCAAAACCAGGGTGCCAAATCGACATTGGCCTGGCTGCTTTCTCTCTTGAGCTTGCACTCACTGATGGTATCAGCGGCCCCTACCGCAAAGTCTGAAATCACTTAGGAGACATGAAGTAAGGAAGGCGGCATGGCAAACAATCCGATTATTATGGTGAGTTCATACCCGCCACGGTTTTGTGGAATAGGCACTTTCACCGAAGAGGCCCGTGAATTCATTCAGAAGACCAGCCCCCACAGGGAAGTGTTGGTCATCAGTCATACCGACGGTCGAGGGAAAGGGGTCTTTCCAATTATTGATTTGAATCGCCCTGATTGGTGGAAGCCTGTGGCTGAGAAAATCGAGAAACTGGACCCCTACGCGATCCATTTGGAACATGAGTATGGCCTTTACGAATACAGGGATAAGGACGGCAGGGGCGACAGCAACCAGGGTTTCCTTATGCTTCTCGAAACAGTTAGAAGCTACCCAATTGTGGTGGAACCGCATACCGTTCACGGGCGGCCCAGAGACGCTGAGGCCAACTTCCTCTACGACGTGTGTCAGAGAAGTGACGTTGTACTTGTCAAATGTCACTATCAAAAATGGCGTCTGGACTGGGTTTTCCCCGGATACGGAAGGGATACACCACAAAACATGATGGTGGTGCCCCACGGCGCCCGGGCAGACATGCGCTGGGGGATCCACGAAATACCCAAGCTGAGGAGGGAGTTGGGCTTGGACGAGACGGGCTTGGCTGATCACGTGGTTGGTATGATCGGCTGGATTCAGTCCAACAAGCGATGGGATATCTTGCTTTCCATGTGGGAGGAGATCCACGAAGAAATCAAGAGTCGAAATGGCCAGGAATGGGACCTGTTGGCTGCCGGAGCCATGCGTGATCCAAATCACAAGGTTGATTATGACCAGTGGAAATCTGCAGCGCTAGAATTGGAACAGAAAGGCATTGCCCATTATTATGAATTCAGTCCCCGCGGCGTCACCTACTACAAGATGATGGCCGTCTGCGATTTCGTTGTTCTTCCGTCTGTCGACGAGACTCAATCAGGAACCTTGGCCAGGATCATTTCCCTTAACAAGCCCTATGTGACCACTGCGCCTATGGAAGGCCTTACTTCGCAGACACTGGAGAGCCAAGGCGGCCTCCTATTCACAACAAAACAAATGCTCAGGGAGAAGGTCATTCGGCTGGCATGCGACGAAGAGCTTCGGTTGGAACTTGGCGAGAGCCTTAAGCGGTATTTGGACGAGGTGGTCTCGTGGGATGTCGTAGCGAGACAGTACCTTCGAGCATATGAACTTGCGAGGGAGTCCAAGCGATCTGGCCAACCGGTGGTTCTGGATTCAGAGTTTTAGAAAATACACATGAAACGCGAACGTAACGAGTACCAGACAGGCCATGAAAAAGACGATTGAGGCATCCGAGGCTGGGGTGACGAGCACAAATCGCTTCCAATGCGTCGAAAGCAAAGTTATGATATTGCCAGATGACCAAGTGTCACAGAATCTCCGCCAAAATGCGAAGAAATATGTTAAGTATATTATTTCATGGTCGCCAGGGACTGATCAGTACATGGAACTGTATGAGACGGTGATGGACACCCCCAAGATTGAACCCGAGTTATCCTGGTTGAATGAGGAGAGTGATAGAAAATGCTTCCACATCTGTATCCATTGAAACGCTATTCCGGCAATCCCATATTGACAAGCGATGATGTTCCCTATGCTTGCAATACTGTCTTTAATGCGGCAGCCTGCAAATTTGAAGGACATTACGTCCTCATCCTCCGCATTGAAGATCTCGAAGGACATAGTCACTTGACTCTTGCTTATTCAGATGATGGATACGAATTTACCGTGCAGAATTCACCCTGGGCAATCCCATCATCAGATCCTTACTATGAAGTCTATGAGCGGTATGGTATCGAAGATCCTCGCGTTACATGGATTGACGGTTCATTCTACATCACCTACACCGCTTACGGGCCATATGGACCTCGAGTAGGCATTAGTCGCACAGAGGATTTCGTCCACTTTGAACGCATTTGTCTTGCTACTGAAGTAGAGAATAAAGATGCTGTCCTATTTCCTGAAAAAGTAGGCGACTACTATGCGATGCTTGATCGGCCCTCGGGGATGGGGACAAGAGAAGGATCCATATGGATCACCTATTCCCCTGACCTGATACACTGGGGAAGGGCTAGAGCTATCTTGACTCCAGAACCTGGTTGGGGAAGCTCGAAGCTCGGAGCGTCAACGCCTCCTGTGAAAACCGAACAAGGGTGGCTTGTTCTCTACCATGGTGTAAGGGACACAGCCGGAGGTAGGCTTTATCGATGTGGTGCCTTGCTCCTCGACTTGGATGACCCTGAAAAGGTCCTTGGTTACACCAATCACTTCTTGTTTGGTCCTGAAGAGCATTATGAACGCGTGGGAGATGTTCCCAATGTCGTATTCCCGTGTGGGCTCATTGTGGAAGACGACGGGGGCGTGAAGATGTACTACGGGGCAGCGGACACATGTATCGGTATGGCTGATGCCAAACTCGAGGACATTGTCCATCTGTGCTTAAACAGCAATTAGCAGCCGTGCATCCGTAATGGTGAATTGGACGTTCGGACATACTGTAAGTGAGTTAACAAGGAATCTTGCCCGTGACCTGAGCTGGTATATAGTTTGAGAACACTTTGGTTGGACTGATGTTTGAATGGGAAACTTTAAGCCGGTAAGGGCTGGAGGAATATGTCCGATAGAAAATTATTGCTTCTTCTAATACTTGTCCTATTCATTCTCAACCATGTTAACATGAGTACTTCACCTACCCCTTGGCTATCTGAGGAGCAGGAAAGAAGGATAGGTGGAAATCTTTATAAACAAATGAACCTTCCTCTTGAATGCAACTTCGTAAAGCACGTCATGAGTGATGACCTTTCAACAAGAGGCTGCTCCGATTGCACCTTCCTCTGTTCTGTCGTTGAGATCCGACACGCACCAATCTATCTCATAGAAGCCTGTCTCCGCTGCTAGTCCTTTCCGGTAAAAACCGGCAATCTCAGTACATTAAGGGATTTTCCTTATCGGTAGACGATAGAACCTTGTGTGTGCGGTAAACGAGGGAGGTTTGCGTGTTAAAATCCTTGTTCCTTTTGATGTCATTGATCCACTGACATCTGAGGGGGGGACCGGTCATGAAGACAGAAGTCTTAGATACCCTTGGTTTGAAGTGCCCTCAGCCTGTATTTAAGATAGCAATGAAGGCCGTGGAAATGGAACCTGGAGACATTTTGGAGGTTCTGGGAGATTGTCCGACATTCGAGAAAGACGTTCACACCTGGTGTGAGAGATTGGGTAAGGTGTTGCTCTCCATCAAGGATGAAGGCGAAGACGAGAAGCGGATTCAGATACAGTTCTAAGCCTGTCACCGGTCCTGAAGCACAGCTCCAGCAAAGGAATTGATGTCAATCAGGCCATTGGACAAGTATTGAAAAAGGCCTTGGAAGATGTCCAGGCAGCTCACGATCGGCACCTGCCCTTCAGAGAAGATGCCGAGATTAAAAAGCACTCAGGACTCGTCATCAACATGGATCGAACGGTCCAGCAGGAGGCATTCCAGACAGAAGAGTTGAAGGACTGGACGAACGAGTAGTCATTCATCCGAGATGCCCTTCCCCTGCTGGCCCGTCCCTTCAGGCAGGGCCTGTCTCTTAGAACTCAAACAGGAGAAGAACCATGTTACATGTTGAAGACTTACAGGTGAAGCTTGAAGACAGGGAGATTCTGAAACACATCGATCTCGAAATCCCCTCGGGTGAAACCCACGTCCTGTTTGGGCCGAACGGATCCGGAAAGACATCATTGCTGATGACGCTTATGGGCTATCCTCAGTACCGGGTCACCGGGGGTAAAATCGTCTTCAAAGGGGAGGACATTACGCACATGCCCATCAACGAGCGCGCACAACTGGGTATCGGCATGTCTTACCAGCGGCCCCCCACCATTAACGGCGTAAAGACAAGGCAAATGGTTCAGATTTGCGCCGGGAAGGAGATTGACTCTGACAGCTTGGCTGCGAAGGTCAACTTGAGTGACTTTCTGGAGCGGGATATCAATGCCGGTTTTTCTGGTGGCGAAATAAAACGTTCAGAACTTCTGCAGCTGATTGCTCAGGATCCCGACCTGCTGTTGTTTGACGAGCCCGAGTCTGGCGTCGATCTGGAGAACATTTCACTCATAGGGAACACCATCAGTCAACTGCTTCAGCGAGACTTCAAACTCAATACACACAAGAGCCGAAGGCAGGTCCATGAAGAAAGAAGCAAGATGGGCCTGATCATCACACACACGGGGTTCATTCTAGACTATGTGACTGCGGACAAAGGACAGGTTTTGTACAAGGGAGAGCTGACCTGTACGAGCAACCCAGGCGAAATTTTCAGGTGTATCAGTGAAGTCGGATATGAGGAGTGTGTAAGATGCGCATTTTAGACGAGAAGGCTCAACAGGCCAGCGAAAAGAAAGCCGCACTGGGCCTGGATATCGAAATGGCAACATTCGAATCAGCAGAGGTGCTCCACGACTATGTGGAGGATCTCAGTGATCTGTCTGACGATGATAAGGCGTGGATGATCCTGGCTGGAGTCGATGCTTCAGAAAGACATCGGTCAGGGACTTACGTGCAAAAAGACACCTCAGTGATCCATTCCCGATCGAAACAGGAAGGGCGCGATTGCCCATCAAGAAGCCTTTGGAAGAGCATGGGTGGGTGTAGGACTACTACTGGAAGCTGGTCGGTGTGGACACTGACAAGCACACAGCAAGGGCCCTGCTTGATCTGCACGATGGATATCTGATCAGGGCCCTTCCGGGAGGCAAAGTCGTTTACCCCGTGCAGGCCTGCTTGTATTTGGAAAAAGAGGGCCTTAGGCAGAATGTCCACAACATTATCATTGCAGAGGAAGCATAAGCGGTTTCGGGTCCAAGACGGTGCT
>CP070769.1:1292148-1297672 GCA_020347085.1 Desulfobacterales bacterium | reverse complement strand
TGGACCAGCGGAGGTATTAGAGGCCGTTCATATTGCACCGCATGCAAAGTTCGGGATTAACGAACTCGATAATGGTTTGCTGATGAGAGGGGATCTGCACTCGCTCTTCGACGCTAACTTGCTGCGTATCAATCCAGACGAGTTAACAGTAGAGATCGATGATACTTTATCTGAAACTCCGTATTGGAAGCTGAACGGAAAAACTATCCTTCCTCGGGTGGATGGGAATCAAATTAGCACCAAATACTTGAAAGAGCGTTGGGATTCACAAAAGGATGCCTAACAAATCTGCAGTGACCGGCGAGAAGCTCGCCCGCGCTCGGCTCAAGCGGTAGACCTCATCCAATAATATCCCTTTTACATCTCACCCGACCCACCTAATACCTGCCCAGATGTCTTGATAACTACACCTTATCACACAGTAATCGGCTCTTCGCTTACCGGGGAGATCGAGCAGGTGCACCGCTTGAACCCTGGTAAAAGAAACTGTTGGAGCGCATGCACGCTATCCGTTTCCACTATGTAGTAGATCACATGCTCGGAGAAGGCTCCATATATCGCCCTCAATGTAACGCCTTCCACGTTCGGGTTATACAAGCACTTTGATCCGCCTTCGTCCTTAGGACAAAGCTCTGGCGTGTGTGTCTGTGTGACATGGAATAGCATCTTGCACGCTCCTTGGAGTTTGAAGGTTTTTTAGAGAAGTTCTCATAAACATGTTTCGATTGACGCGGGGGAAGCCATGAGCGCCTGGTTGGCAATTGGATAACGGGACATTATTCTGAGAATTGCTATGGGATCATTTCGACGGGATGAGTATGGGCGAAACAGGCTTGTGTGTCAAGCGGAGAAACCTCTGAATACATGATGAGTGAAGTGCCGTACAGTGCCGATATGTCGGGACTGATGGGGACTGCAGGGCGCTTCCATTGCTTTTGGGGTCAAGTCAATCCAGGTATTCGGCCGCACAGTTTCTACCCTATGCGACAGCAGATCGGGTCACAACATTCCAGCAAACTCAAAAAAATCAATTCTCTCTGTTGGCTCGGCAGGTCTGCGTGAACAAAGGTTCTTTATGGGAAATTTGTGCAACGGTCTGCCGGTTCCCTGCGGGCCTTCTATTCCTTTGCCAGCCATGACGCACGTAACGTGGTTCCTGACCCTTTGCTAGACTCGACTAAAAAGAATCCACCTGAAAGCTCTACGCGTTCCCTCATGCTCGTAAGGCCAACACCAACAGCACCGTTTTTGTCCGAGTATGACTCTTGAACATCGAATCCGTGTCCATTGTCCTCCACTACCATGTCTATTCGGCCCTCTGTTTGTCTAACGGAAAAGCCCACGAGATCTGCCTTGCCGTGTTTGGCAACATTGTGCAGGGCCTCCTGCAGAACCCTGAACATGACAATCCTGAGCGGCTCGGGAATGTCTTTTTCTTCTATGTGGATCTGTTGTTCGATACGGATACCCGCATGTACTTTTTGAAATTCCCGGCAAAACCACGATATCGTACTTATGATCCCAAGATCATCCACCAGGGGAGGCCGCAAGTCTGTGTGAATTCTTCGCACCTCGTCGCTAGCCAGTTGAATGACAGGGACGAGTGTTTCCAATGAGGAAACCCCTTCCTCGATGGCACCCTGAGCAATCTTGAAGATGGCACTCTCCACCCCGAATTTGATGGTTGCCAAAGACTGTCCAGTGCTGTCATGAAGTTCTCGGGAGATTCTTTTTCTCTCACGTTCCTGGACCTCGATCAACTGACCGGAAAGGCGGCGAAGTTGCTCCTGTGATTCCCGAAACGCCGCCTCTGCCTTCTTGCGGCCGGTGATGTCCCGGTTGCTAGCCCGACGGCCCAGCCATTCTCCATCAGAACCGAACACAGGCTGGCAGGTGTGGTCTATCCAGCACGTCTCGCCCGAGCGATTTATGATGCGAAAATCGAGATGTTTTGCAGTGCTTGACCTAAACTCCTCAGCGATATGTGCCTGGAAAGCTTCACGATCATCGGGATGTACAATATGCATCAACTCTATGTAATCTTTTGTGGAAAGCTGTTCGGGTTTATAACCTGTTACCCGTTCACACGATGGAGAAATATAACGCCACTCTTTATCGGGGCCCAGCCAATACTCCCAATCGTAGGTGAAATCGGCCACCGTGCGGTAACGCTCTTCTGCTTCGGAGAGCTCTTTTTCCACCTGTTTGCGACTCTTTATTTCTTTTTCAAGTGTATCAACCGCCTTTTTGAGTTCAGCCGTGCGCTCCACGACTCTCAGCTCCAATTCGTCCCGTGCTTTTTGCAGCTCTTTCTCTGCCTCTTCACGCTTTTTCTTCTGTCTATCTGCTTGCAGTCTTGCATGAAGAATCGGTGCTGTGTGGCCAGCAATTCTTTGCAGCAGCTCCACATCTGTTTCGTCATAGTCTGTGGCCTTGTTGCCGACCATAAAATTGCCGATGGCTTCGCCTTGATGGATAATAGGCACGGCTAAGGCTTTGGTGATGGGAATGTGACCATCCGGCACCTTGAAAGGTCCGTTCGAGGCGATGGGTTTTTTCTGAATGAGGGATTTGGCCCACAAATTATCGCCCCATTCCTCGCGTGGGAAGACGATCGTTTTATCTGGGACCTGGCATTTATCCCAGATACCTCTCGTCATGGAAGGGACAACCCGTTCTCCTTTCTCGTTAATGTATGCAAAGGTTCCGTATTTGCTTTGCATCGCTTCCAGAACGACTTCTAGAACCTCCCCGTAGGTTTCCTCATCGAAGGTGGTGAGAAAAGTCTCTGCGATTCGGTTTCTTATGCTCAGCTCTCGTTCTGACATCAGGAGAGCTTCCTCAGCTCGCTTGCGCTCTTTATCTTGCCAATCTCCCCGTAATCTTGCACTTAGAATAGGTGCTATGTGACCAGCGATCGTTTCCAGGCGCTCCACGTCCTTCTCGTCATAGTCAGTCGTTTTGTTGGCGACTTCTATGAGTCCAATTACCTGTGCACCGTACGTAACTGGCACAATCAGAACGTTTATTATGGGAAGGTGCCCTTCGGGCACTCGCAAGCCTTCATTTGCATAAAGGCTCTTCTTTTCCACAAGGGCCCGGCCCCAAATGCCAGCCCATGTCTCAGGAGGGTAAACCGTTGTCTTATCAGGAACCTGACACTCTTCCCAGATATCTGTAGTCATAGAAGGGATAACTAGCGCTCCATGCTTGTCTATGTATCCAAAGATGCCATACTTGCTTTGCATGGCCTCAAGAATAGTCCGCAACACTTCTCCGTACATTTCCTCGTCGCGGATGGAAAGGAAGATTTCAGCGATCCTGTGTCTGACAGCCAACTCTTCTCGTGACTGACGCAGCGCCTCCTCAGCCAGCTTTCGGTCGGTGATCTCTTTATTCAACTCATCCCGCGATGCAGTGACTTCCTGTAAGTTTCCCGCCATTTCGTTGAATGTCTGAGATAAAATACCCAACTCATCCTTGGACCTCACTACTATTCTGTAATCCAAATTGCTCCGGCCGATCTCTTTAGCGCCTTTGACCAATTCACGCACGGGGCCTACGATGCCGTTGGCAATGTAAAAAGAAACAGCGATGATCGCTATTGAAGAAATAAAAATAGTAATGCCCAGCAAATTGCGCAAACGGCTTATTGGGGAAAATGCTTCTGCCTTATCCATCTTGGCAACAAGCCCCCAGTCTGCTTCAGGTATGTATCTCGTCGCTGCAAGGACTGACTTGCCCCGGTAGTCTGTAACCTCCGTAAGTAGGTCCTCCCTTTTATTCAAGGCTTGGATGATGGGTGCGCCCAGTTCATTCTTGCCACGTTTCTTCCTTAATGCTGCATTGGGGTCAAATCTCAGTGCCGTCAGGAACCGAGCGTCGCCGTTCTTATCTCTTTGCGCCAAAAGCGTTTCACCTGTTTCGTCCAAACCAGTATAGTCTTTTGCCAAAGAGACAATATTATGCGGATTGTATTCGATCACGACTACGCCCAAAGGTCTATTTTCCAAAGAAAGGAGGCCAGAGAGAATTCCCCTCAAATTTTGATTTTCATCTAGAATAAAGATATCTGCACAATTTCCCTCTTTCCCCCTGACAAAAAACTCCTTATCAGAATACTTTGAGCCAATGTCTTCTCTATCGGTAGAGGCAACCACCTCTCCACCTAATGTCAGTACTGAGATATGCATCAAATCCGGAATTGAAGCTTTCGCATCGTCCAGTATTTGATTCATCTTACTTTGATGTTCCGGTCTCGCATCTTCGACAAAACTTTTCAGGCTGAGACGCAATTGGGTTCTACTTGCAATTAACCTCAATCTCTCAAGGTTTTGGCCGACTATCTGCTTAATCCTTTGCGCTTGGACTGAGGCTACAGATTCAAGGTGATGTAGGGCTTGTTCAGTGAGAGATGCTCTGGCAGTGACATAGAAGAGGGTGCTAAGCCCAATGAGAAAAATCAGAGATGTTAGTAGAAAGGCAATAGTTATTTTGTTCGTGATTTTCATGAAACACCTCTCTTGGGCAGTCTTTTTACAATATCCTAATCCTCGTTCTCACTTGTTACTGGTCTCTTGGTAAGATTTGAACGGGTTCTCATACGACCTCTCTTTACGAGAAATGGGGCTCAAGTATTAAGTGCATGGCGCTTTCTTGGTTTGGGACACATCGTTGATTTGCACAAAAAATCAAGTTCCTCAATGTTTCCAATACCATAAACCCGTCTTTCAAGGCAACGCCATTTTAGTTGAGGCAAAACACGAAGGAAAAATCGGCAGCCCGGGGTCTTACATCACCATGAAGGATCAGTGATGCTTTGTTGAACTGCAACAGGGAGCGCATTCCCTATCCCGATTTGTCCCGATATGTCGGTATTTATCGGGACTAGGGGCTTCAATTTCCTTGAAGCAGCAAACTGGGCGCTTAGCACTCGCTATGGCAGTTCAAGGCGATCTGGGTGCGTACCTCATGAGATTGCCGAAAATCTCAGAAGAAAGCGGAGCCTTACTGAATACCTAAATTAAACAGAAAACGGCTAGAGGCGTTCCAACGTATCTGAGAAAATGTCAAAACTCGATGCCCCGTGCAGGCAAAAAACGACCCTTTTGAGTCCAGTATCCCCTTTTAGATAGTCGATCACGGTTTGCAGCATAAGATGGGCGCAACGCTCTTTGGGAAAGCCAAAGATGCCCGTGCTGATAGCTGGAAATGTGATGCTGGTCAGATTGTTCTCGTCAGCTATCTTCAGGCTATTAGGGTCGCATTCTTGAGCTTCTCGTCCTCATCTCCCTCTCCCATGCGGGGGCCAACCGCATGTATCACATGCTTGGCCTTGAGGTTGCCACCGGTTGTAATGACCACGCCCCCCACAAAGGTACCGCCAATCGCATCACATTCTTCCTGAATCTTGGGCCCGCCCTTTGTCTTGATGGCGCCGGCCACACCAGCGCCGAGGATAAGCTGGGCGTTGGCCGCATTGACGATTGCATCCGTGTCCATCTCGGTAATATCACACTGGCTC
>CP070769.1:1288466-1292048 GCA_020347085.1 Desulfobacterales bacterium | reverse complement strand
CGCGATATGGCGTGCAATTTGGTGCGTTGACGCCAGTCCAGATAAGGCTTCTGGAGTATCTTGTTCAGAACCATACGACAGGTGAGGTAGATTAGAAGCTTTGTTTATATTCAATATTCAAACAGCAGGGTAGGCCATTGCGGTCTGCCTTTCCTATTTTAACACCTCCAACTTTTCATCCAGCTATTGCTGCACCCCATACACATGCCCCAGGTACCTTTGTAAGCTTTCCACAATGTAGCTAACAAAGCTCAGGATTCTCGGTCTTAAGCAGCTGTGTCATAGCGTCCAGCATCACGCCAGATCAACTTATCGATGCATTGAAGACTCAAGTCGAAAGTGATCTCGACGGGGGACCCCACCGACTCGTTGGGGAGATCTTGCAGAGACAAGGCGCCTTGACGCATTCGCAAATAGGTGAAGTGCTGATGGGTCTTGGGATGGTGGGCCATAAAGTTGATTCTATCGCTGCGATCTGACCCAAAAGCCTTCCTCTCCAGACTGCTTTTTTGCCCCGTTGGTTTACACAGTTGTACAGAAAGTTACTGTAGAAGTGCGAGTTCTGCCCCCCGACAATACCAACCTTCACCGTATTTTCCTTTCTCATGTTGTTAAGGTATGTGATGGATAGACCTATTGTCATTGTCTTGTCCTAAGTCCCGGGTCATTCACTTTCCGGTGCTGGCTCAGGGGCTTCTTCTTCGGTCCTGTTTTTGGTAGCGGCATCCTCACAGACACGCGTTATAACTTGTCCAGGGTTCGCATATACCTGGTGCCCGCCCAAATTTCGTCAGGCAGAGCACATTTTACAGAAAATCTCCCACATTGTGCGTCTTGGCGACTGCAATCTCTAGGTCGTTGGACTGTTCGCCACTTGATTGATAGCCACCTACTGGCGTTCGGGGCCTATCCGTTACCCTTGCCTGAATGTGATGGAACCACACCCTTTCCGTTTGGGTTTCCGTTGGTATCTTTACCACACAAAATTAGTGTTCTCCCCGCATGAAATCAGGGTTCTCCCCTATGGAGTCTTCGTCAACATTTCTAATAGAATAATTAGTAAGTTCCAAATGATCTCAGTACACAAAGGGGGTCATAGATGGAAAAAGCACCTATACAGCAAACAGTAGAAGCCATGCCCGGTCTTAAACTGCTCACAGAATGTGAACGCTACAAGCCAGAAGTCGGCTTTACCTGTAAAGCAATGGATATTGGACTCGAGTCGTTTGTTCAGTGTTTAGAAAAAAGTTCACGCTGGTGCCCGTTCTCGGTGCCGTATGGGCATTCCAATTTCTGTAAATCTCCCGCTCGTGTTTATGTCGCGAAGGAATTGAAGAGGTAACTTACAGGGTCACCTCCCGTAAGGGCTTGTCTATCTGAAGTCATGTACCAAAAGAGAGGTCTGAGGTCAGTAGCGAAAAGTCTTGTCCCAAAGACAAAAAAACTCCCAGGACATATAACAACCAACTGGCCTCAGATTTCCCCACATAAAGGCCATAGGTTCTCCCTATCCCCCCTTCTCAAGGACAGCCAAAAAGAGAACCATGTGGCCTTTTGTTTTGCCCTATCTTTTAGTGATCTCATGCCCCAGCATTAACCCTCTTTTTGTTTGAAGTTCCCCCGGGGTTTTACCTGCAAAAAATTGGTGTTTCTCCCGGAATCAATTGGTATTTTTCTGTATAGAGCATGCTGCCAAATGTCCGATAAAATAATTGAGGTTGGCTGTTGTAAATGATCTTAGTGCGCATACACAATGCCAAAGGGGGTCCAGGATGGAACCAGCGTATGTGCAAAAAGTAGAAAAGGCTATAAATGGGCTAAACTTGCCCGAAGATTTTAAATGGTACAAGCCGGGATTCGGGTTCACCTGTAAAGCAAGGGATATTGGACTCGAAGCATATGTTAATTGTCTCGAGATACATTCGTACATGTGCCCATTCTCGGTATTTTACGGTTATTCGAATTACTGTAACTGTCCCGCTCGTGTCCGTGTGCTTAAGGAATTACAAAAGTAATTTGAAATGACCTACGGAATGTCTATGTTACGTTGTAACTCTAGAAGGAAGTCCGAAGGTCGCTGACCACACATTTTCTCTCTGCACACAAAAAGGCTTATAAGAAAAAATGCCCCGGATCATGGATTGCCCTTAGCAGGAATAATGCTATAGGTTCTTGCCCTCCAACTATGAGACAGTTTTGCCTCATAGAAGGGGAAGGAACTTGGGGAAATAACATGTTATGAACCAGCGTTGCGTCATATGTGAACAGAAAGGAGCTGTCATTCTGGACTTCGTGTCTGGAGAGTGGTTCTGTTTATGCTGCTTCGACCAAGTGAATGAGATTTATGAAGAACATTATGTGCATGGTAAAATGGCAAACAGAACTTGTGCTAACTGGATAAGGGCTGTACTCGATATCAAAGAATGTTTCAAACACTCTGTGGCGATACACTGAGCCAATCCCACTCTGACTGCTCTGACTGCATTAGAATGACCGGCTTGCTCCCCGGACACGCAGTGCTGCCGCAGGGCAGAAGCCCCGTCCTTTAGGGCGGGGAGGCTTCACAAATGAATATGGATTTAGTTTTTCAACTTACGCTTCGCGTATAGCATATTTCTCGATGCACTGTTCCAGCTGAATCTTTTGGCGGTCCGTCAACTCCCCAAATTGCACACCACATCGTCTTATGGTGACAGCAACGTAAGGTCTTCCGTGAACTAATTCGATATCCGAAATGGTTTTAACCGGAACGTCATCCAAGTGGAAAAGGTCACCGAACATAAATATGTCCATATTCGTTCCGCTTGAAGGCTCTTCCCCGTCAATATAACGAAACGCAAGCCCACCTATGCTTATATCTATAACTGAACCCATTTTGGTATAACCTGGTTTGAGGACAGTAAATATCCCTTTTGGGACCCGGAACCGCTCATGTTTCCTTCGCTCAACCATCTGTCTGCTACTAGTCATGACATAACTTTACCATGCAATTTGCTCTTATGGCATTAGGAGGAATAGGGATTTTGTTAAGGGGAAAGTACATGTTTTTTTGGAGGGAAAATAAGGAGATATGATCAGTAGCATGACTGATGCTTGCTGCACTCCCCATAAGTCGGGACAGGGAATGCGCTCGCTGTTGCAGTTCAGACACTATCCAACAAAAAGGATGCTAATCTAATGGGCATAACTGTCAGACAAAAACTCAAAGGAGGCGGTCTAAATGGCGCTCTTATACGACCCCCACACCGATCCTCACGGCGAGAAGCGTCTTGCTCTAGCCGGTGAGCGTGTCCGGGTGTCCTGCCACGGCAGGTAGGACGCCTAAGCGGAAAATGGTACTCACCCACCTCCCGTAGATTCGAGTAAAGATAGTGGAATCATATTGCAAGATTTCGAGGGTGAGCAGAAGCAGAGATAATATGGCATTATCTCGCATTTGGTTATTTTAGAGATGATTTCTTGTAATCATGAAGTGAGAGTTGTTTGACCTGAAGGAAGCCCCATAGTTCAAGATATGAAACCGGTATTAAAACACTTCTTATCGTGTGCTGCGTCATCAGTAATTCGGCTTTATCAAGGGTT
>CP070769.1:1284990-1288366 GCA_020347085.1 Desulfobacterales bacterium | reverse complement strand
TATCTCTTCCTGGAAGACCATGTCTACAACTTTACCACCGAGGAGATGGAAGAGATCATGACCCACCTTGTTCGTATAGAGGAGGAAAAGGATCTCCAGGCTCTTGGATACAAAAAGAATAAAGATGGGATTTATATCTTATCAGAGCCCGAGGAACCATGGTTGCAGGGAGGCGAATCATGATCAAAAAGATAGGTGTCGTTGGCGCTGGTCAGATGGGCGCGGGTATTGCCCAGGTGGCAGCCATGCATGCATTCTCTGTCGTCATGAATGACATCTCCGAGACGTTTCTTGATCGCGGCATGCAGAGGATCGAAAAGAGCATTTTGAGTTTGTTGAAAAAAGGACGCATCACGGAGGAGGAAAAGAATGCAACCCTTGGACGGATCGAAACGACTGTCGAACTCAGTGCCTTTGAGTCTGCGGACTATGTGGTGGAGGCGGTGATTGAAGATGAAAGCTTGAAACTTGATGTCTTCAGGCAGCTGGATAAGATCTGCGAACCCGGGGTGGTCCTCGCGAGCAATACCTCTTCCATTCCGATCACACGAATCGCTTCTGCAACCAAGCGACCCTCTGAAGTAATCGGTATGCATTTCATGAATCCCGTCCCTGTGATGAAATTGGTTGAAATCATCCGGGGGCTGTCCACATCTGATGAAACCTTTGAGACAACCAAGGAACTGGCAATCAAGCTCAAGAAAACGCCGGTTGCGGCTAATGACTCCCCCGGCTTCATATCCAATCGCATCCTTCTGCCGATGATCAATGAGGCCATTTTCGCCTTATACGAAGGTGCAGGAACAGCGGAAGCCATAGATTCGGTCATGAAACTGGGTATGAACCATCCCATGGGCCCCTTGGAACTAGCGGACTTGATTGGTTTGGATACCTGCCTGTCAATCTTGCAAGTCCTATACGAAGGCTTCGGCGATCCTAAATACCGACCGTGTCCACTGCTCAAAAGATATGTGGATGCTGGATACCTAGGCCGTAAAACCGGCCGCGGATTTTACACATATTGACCTATGCTTTTCCCTGAAATGGCCTTGGTTCGGCAGAAACTCCACGCCGAAAAGCTTGAAGATATCCCTGTATCTGTGGGCAAGGCCCTTCAGGGCCTTCAGCTTGCTTCAGTTGCAAAACCCGGCGAGTCCGTTGCCGTGGCGGTCGGAAGCCGAGGCATCAGCCACATTTCTCTCATTGTTTCTGAATGCCTGAAGTCGCTGAAGGAAGTGGGTTTGGAGCCTTTTATTGTCCCTGCTATGGGGAGTCACGGGGGAAACACATCCGAGGGTGAATGCTTGGTTTTAGCCAGGCTTGGCATTACTGAATCGTTCGTGGATGCGCCTATACTTGCCGCTGCGGATGTCGTCGAAATCGGAACATTGGACATTGGCATACCGATGCTCATGGACAGACGCGCAGCGGAAGCCGACCACATTGTGGTCATAAATCGGGTAAAGCCCCATACAAAATTCCGGGGGCTGATTGAAAGCGGCCTGACCAAGATGCTCACCATCGGGCTCGGCAAAGGGAAAGGGGCAGCTCTATACCACCGGGCTGCCGTGCAGCACACTTTTGTCATATTACAAGACGCCGCCCAGAACATCTTAGGAAACCGCTCCGTCCTCTTTGGGCTTGCCATACTTGAAGACGGTTACAGGAATGTCTCTCGAGTCCGTGCCGTAAGGTCTGAAAACTGGCTTGAATCAGAACGTACCCTACTCGAAGAGGCACGCATCATGATGCCAAGCATCCCGTTTGACCCGATCGATGTTCTCATCATAGACGAAATCGGCAAAGACATCAGCGGCATTGGGATGGATTCGAATGTGACCGGGAGACACAGGGATATCGTGGGCAACTTTTTCACTGCCCCACACCCGAAACGGATCTTCGTGAGAGATATGAGTTCTGAATCGGACGGCAATGCAAATGGCATTGGACTGGCAGATGTGACCACCCGACGTCTCGTGGATGCCCTCGACCTTGAAAAGACTTATACGAATGCGCTGACAGCCATCTCCCTGGAAAAGGCGGCTATTCCCATGTATTTTGAGTCAGACCGTGAATGCATCGAAGCGTGCCTCAATACCATCGGTTTGGTGAGGCCTGAGGAGGCGCGGATCACTCGTATCAAGAACACCGCAACCCTTGAGACGCTCTGGGTATCACGGGCGCTTGAAAGAGACGTCACCTCCAATCCGAACTTGAAGATTTTAAGAGAATGGAAACCGATGGCCTTTAATAAGAAGGACAATCTAGTGTAGCGTCTCAGGAGTTTGTTCCAAGAATATGGAATCGCCAAAAAGCCATTTTCCTTGCTTCGTGAGACACAACACTAGCAGGTCTGTGGTGACTGGTCACCATACTTTTTTGATGCTCGACAGAGCAGGCCCAGGACGTAAGGCAAAGGGTGAAGAACGCATCGATCCTTGCGCCTCATACCTTTAGCCTTGTGCCATCTCTGTGAGATGGAGCGACCGGGGGGAGCAGGGGAGAGAATATTGACCCTGCGATTAGCTACGCTCTATGATTTCTTACCACATTTGCCCCACAGCATTTGGATATGTAGCCATCTTGTTTCAAACTCGGCCATTGCTTGTGATGCGGGTCTTTCTGCCACATTCACGTGAAAGGGTCCTAACAAAAGAAATACAAAGGATCGGCCCAGCCAAACCAGGACAGACGGCAGCGGTTCTTGATATGTGTAAAGACATGAAAGCCTACTTTGACGGGGCCCCCATAAAGACTCCATGGAAACTTCTCGATCTAAGCGGGCTGAACCCCTTGCAACGCTCGGTTCTGGATGCTGTCGCAAGCGTCCCCCACGGAGAGGTCCGATCTTATGGCCAAATAGCTGCACAGGTCGGACACCCTCGAGCCTCCCGTTTTGTAGGAACCACCCTTGCCCAGAATCGTTTCCCCATCTTCATCCCGTGCCATCGCATCGTCCGGGCTGATGGCTCCATTGGCGGTTTCCAAGGTGGAAACGACCTGAAGAAACGCATGCTTTTGCTGGAGAAAAAGAAAGTGTGAGCCCTTGATCTCCCGTGCAAGGTGGAACTTCTACGTTACTCCTGCCGTTAACGCCTGGAAAACAGACTGGTCAACACCCATTTTAGACCGAACGACAGGGCATTAGGACGATATCCCACATGTCCTTCACCCAAACAAATTTTGAGCTATTTTGGGACTTGACATACAAAAAGAAATTCTTATCATTTACGCCTAGTTTACGTATTATATGAAATGGTTAATCTGGGGGAGAGAGAGATGATCCATGTGGAGAATCTGACCAAATACTATGGTGACCTGTGTGCGGTGGATCAGATCAACTTTGACATTCAAAAAGGTGAAATCCTGGGTCTGT
>CP070769.1:1279867-1284890 GCA_020347085.1 Desulfobacterales bacterium | reverse complement strand
CGTAAACAAAATGAAGAAACGTTGGATCATATTAGAACGACCAGCCTCATAGAGGGTGGCTTTATCACGCGGCCAAAGGCCGTGAAATAAAGAGGAACGGCAGTTCCCACGTTTTAGTTTGGGACCCCGCGCGAAGCACGGGGTTTGTTTTCAAACAATCAAATGACACTCTTAGCTTGACTTGAAATTTCGTATCTCTTCTATCAGTGAAATGTGATTCTTCTTTTGGCTCTTCATTTTTTTAGCCTTCGGGAAATAAGGCTAAAGCCCTCTGAGGATTGGGCAAAGATTGACAAAAGCAGGAAAATTGGAATAAACGAACTAAGGATCAGGGTTGACAAGAAAATGGACTGAAAGACGGTGAGCAACAGAAAAGGACTTCATCGGAAAACCTTGAGGTGTTCTATGGAAGAAAAAGATTTCATAAAGGAGTATAAGCAAGAATACAGAACCATCTTGGCTGTGCTGCAGAAAGTGGGGTTAGATTACATCAAGAGTGGCCATCTCGAGGATAATCCTATACAGCATTTAGAATACGTACTCAGATCGGTTCGAGAGTCATGTGAAAAAAACATTTGCAAGGTCTGCAATAAGCGGCAAAAAGAAGAGAAAAGGAAACAAAAGAAGAAGCTAAAAGTCGTTAAGTAGGCTCATAGTATCGAAACTTCCATTTTTTTGCCTAATGGCTTTGGGCCATGCCTACAAGACAACGTTACGCGATGCTGGATGCCAGACTGAGATGGAAATTGGACTTATACATCCAGCATCCAGTATGAAGCATCCAGCATGTCCGTACCCAGAGGGCATTGCTTCGTCGCTCCGCGTCTCGCAATGACATTGAGATTAAGTATCTGAGTATCTAGAGAGTATGCATGAGCAGATCCAGGTCGGTCGTATTTATCCTGTCATATTTCCTGTATTTCTTCACCTTCTGGATGGTGCTCGCCTATTTGCCTCTCATCTTTAAAGCCTACGAATTTACTGATCAGCAAATAGGATTTGCCATCGGTCTCAACTCGCTTTCAAGCATCCTCCTTGTGCTGCCCTTGGGTGTATTTTCAGATTACTTTTCTCCAAAAAGAACCCTGACCTTAGGCGCAATTTGCTTTAGCGGCTATTTCATGCTCCTTATTATTCTGAAAGATTTCTACAGTGTATGCGCTGCGGTTCTCCTTGGAGGGATAGGTGCCGCAACCATCCGGGTGATCTTGATGTCTCTTTACCTGAAGCTGATCGATAGCACAGGACGCGGGAAAAAGGTGGCATGGCTCCACCTGGGTGCCTATCTCGGTTTTGGATTCGGTCCACTTCTCGGCGGTTACTTATATGAATCCTTTGGTCCATCGCTCATGATAAAGTTGGCTTTCGTGCTTTCGATGACGATCGTTTTGTTCACTCTTCTTCTTAAGGATGCGCCGCCCGTGGTCTTCAGCTTTAAGTACTACAAGAAAGACATCAAGGAGCCCAACGCCCTGTTCTTGATTGCTCTGGTTTTTATTCTCGGTACGCACTTCGGGACGGAGCAGTCCACCATAAGTCTTCTAATGAAAGAAACTATCGGGTTAGATAAGAAGGAAATAGGTCTTATATTCTTTGCTCTGGGAGGCTGGATGGCCATTCTGGTGCCGTTTGCCGGTATCCTTATGGACAAAAAGCATCGCGTGTTCCTCCTGCTCCTTGTGGGACTTCTCATCTCAAGCTGTTTTCAGTTCATGACGCCCTTTGCCAGTACCTTCAGCGGGCTCCTGGTCATAAGGATGATTCATACCATGGGTGACACCTTGGCGATCTTGGAATCCGATGTGCTGACAGCTCATTTCTTCCCAGCCGCCAGACTGGGCGGCAATTCCGGTCTTATCTTCTGCGTCAGGACGTTGGCCATATTTGTTTTTGCTGCTTTTTCCGGCTGGCTTAACCAGGTCTGGGATTACAAAATGCCTTTCTTTGTGAACGGGATTATGGTATTCGGGTTTTCCTTAATCGCCCTCTTATATGTTTTAAGGGCCTTCGGAGCGAGTGCTACTGGATGGTTGCGCAAACCCGAGGACAGCTCTTGAACGCCAAAAACGAGCGGAAACCCCACAGGGGTTAACGAGCAAATCTAAAAATGGCATTATGGCTTGCAATCGAAGATTCCGCCGAAGTCTTGCCATAGGAAACTTCTAAGGAAGAAGCTGATGACACAGAGGCAATTGTTGGTACTGGCTACAAGAAATGCAGGAAAGACCCGAGAGATACGGGAACTGCTGAAAGACTTTGCCGTGGAAATAAAAAATTTGGACGACTTCGGTTCAATCCCCCCGGTTGAAGAGAATGGTACTACTTTTGATGACAATGCATACAAAAAAGCTGCTTTCACAGCCAAGGTTCTGGGGCTGCCGACCTTGGCCGACGACAGCGGCCTTGAAGTTGATGCCTTAGGCGGGGCTCCCGGGGTCCATTCGGCCCGCTATGCAGGGCCGAATGCCACTGACAAAAAAAACAACGCCAAGTTATCACGCGAGATGAAGGGCAAGACGAACCGGGTCGCAACCTTTGTCTGTGTAATTTCCGTCGCAGTCCCCTCAGGCGTGGCCCTCACATATGAGGGTCGATGTGAAGGGCTCGTCGCTGAGGTCCCTGCCGGGGAGAACGGCTTTGGCTACGATCCATTGTTCTATTACCCACCGCTCAACAGAACCTTTGCCCAGCTTTCTGCGGAAGAAAAAAATCAGGTAAGTCACCGCGGAAAGGCGCTGGCTCAACTCAAGAAGGAATTCGACGAGGTTCTGACCTGGATTCGGCAGAGGCTTTTAGATTCTTGACTGAGTTTTCTATTGACACATTCCTAAAACTATTTTTTTATTTACGATTCTTGGCTAAAACACAACCGTACAAAAGCCAAGTATCTTTTGGAGGATGATATGATGGAACGTAAGCGCGTCGTCGTTACTGGGGCGGGTGCCATTACCCCTATCGGATGTGGAAATGACAAATTCTGGGATGCACTCATGGAAGGCAGATCGGGTGTCGATCTTGTAACAAGGTTTGACACCTCTGATTTCAAAACAAAAATAGGTGCTGAGATCAGGGACTTTGACCCCCAAGAATATGGAATCACACCCAAAGATGCCAAGAGAATGGACCTGTTCACTCAGTACGGGGTTGCTGCAGCCTCTCTTGCCATCGAAGATGCCGGTCTCGAGTTGGCCGAATACAATGATCGGGTAGGCACCATGATAGGCACTGGGATCGGCGGTTTGATGACCCTTGAAGAGGAGAAGAAAAAACTTGTTGAAAGTAAGAATCCGTCAAGGGTCAGTCCCTTTCTTATCCCCATGATGATGCCCAACGCCATCAATGCGTATGTGAGCATTATGTATAAGCTGACGGGCACCAGTCCCTGTCCGGCCAATGCCTGTGCCACAGGTTCATATGCTTTGATATACGCTTCCAAAGATATCGCGCTGGGCGACTTTGATGTCATTATAAGTGGAGGAAGCGAGGCGATTCTTACGGAGATTGCGGCAAGTTCGTTCGCCAACATGAAGGCATTGTCCCGGAACAACGAGAATCCCAAGGGCGCGTGCCGGCCTTTTGACAAGGACAGAAATGGCTTTGTCATTGGCGAAGGGGCAGGGGTTATGGTTCTTGAAAGTCTCGAACATGCCCTCAAGAGGGGCGCAAAGATCCGTGCTGAGATGGTAGGGTATGCAACCAATACGGATGCCTATCACATCACGGCGCCAGATCCGGGAGCCCGGTTGGTGAAAAAGGCGATACGCGATTCCCTTACTATGGCAGGCCTGGAGCCGAGAGACGTCGATTATATCAACGCCCATGGCACGTCAACAAAGCTCAACGACAGGGCTGAGGCTATGGCAATTCTTGAGGTATTCGGGGATTACAAGGTCCCTGTCAGTTCTACCAAGTCGATGATTGGACACCTTATCGGGGCTGCTGGAAGTACTGAAGCTATAGCTTGTGCCATGGCCATAGAAAAACAAATCATCCCGCCCAGCATAAACTATGAGACACCAGACCCCGAGGTTGATCTGAATGTCATCACCGAACCGACCCCGGCGAGCCTGAACGTGGTGATGAACAACTCCTTTGGTTTTGGTGGGCATAACGCCGTGATGATACTGAAAAAATACACGGGATGATCTTGGTGGGCTGATTAGGCTTTCAGGAGCGATTCAATTCTGCTCGGGCTTACTCGCCGGACTAGTATCTGTTTGGTCCTGCTACCCTGGCCCCGGATAATTTCCACGTCCGATTTTCTTACCTTCAAGGATTTGGCCAAAAACTCCATGCACATCTTGTTGGCAGCCCCCTGTACTGGTGGGGCTGTTAGTCTGATCTTCAAGGCATCGCCCCTTAGGCCTACGATTTCATTCCGGGCTCCCCTGGGTTGAATGATAGCCTTGAAGATAACCCCTTCAGGGGTTTCCTGAATCCACAGCATATCAGAAGAAGATCACGCTAGGCGCTTTCTTGTCCTTGCCCCTTTTGCTTAATCTGGTTAATGATCCGGGTTGAAGAAACGGCCTCTGTTATTGGAATCAGTTCAACGCGACCGCCAGACCTTTCTACAATTTCCCGTCCCAAGACATTTTTCATCGTATAGTTACTCCCTTTGGTCAGAACGTCGGGTCCCACGGCCTCAATGACATACTCAAGTTCCTCTGTCGAAAAAAGCGTGACGTAATCTACACAATCCAAGGCGCTGATGATTCGAACCCGCTCCTGCGCCTTAATAATTGGCCGATCTTCGCCCTTGAGGGCCTTCACGGATCTGTCATCGTCAATGGCCACAATGAGCACATCACCCATTTTCTTTGATGCGGAGAGGAGTTTGATGTGTCCTACGTGGAGAAGTTCAAAGCATCCGTTAGTCATAACAATGGTCTTGCCTTCTGCCCGGAAGCGCTCGACTATGGCAATCAGGTCAGGCAGCTTCTTTTGTTTGGCTGCCAACGCTCGCACCGACGGTTCAAGAGCATTCTGGAGTTCCTCTCTCGAGACCGTTGCTGTGCCCACT
>CP070769.1:1272900-1279767 GCA_020347085.1 Desulfobacterales bacterium | reverse complement strand
TCATCGGTCACCGATTGGCATGCAGATGCCGGGTGCCTGATATCAGACCTCTTTTATCTGGACCGTTTCCAAATTGTCTGGCATCGGGCGTTTGGCATCCAGTATCGGTCACTTCTGTGGCAGTTACAGGGTCAAAACGTCCTCGTAGGACGCCTTTCCATCGACCGGGCCGAGGAGGGATAGAGAGATAGCCTTGTCCTGGAACGTCTCCTGCGCCAGTGTCAATATGTCTTCGGCCGTGACCTTTTCGATCTCATCCACCAGCTCTTGTAAAGGGACATAACGGCCAAAATTGATCTCGTTATGCGCTAGACGCGTCATTTGGTTATCCGTACTCTCAGCCGCAAGATACAGTCCGCCCTTCAAGTGTTCCTTGGCATTTCTAAGTTCAGAACTATCGATCGGTTCTTCCTTGAGCCGACTCATTTCCCTTACGATGAGATGCAGAACCTCTTGAGTATTGGCTTTGTCCACGCCCACGTATACGCCTAAGAGACCGGTGTCAGAATATGACGAGGCAAAGGAGTAGATCGCATAGGCGAGGCCACGGCGCTCCCGGATTTCCTGAAATAGCCGGGAACTCATGTTGCCCCCCATGACGACATTTAGGAGGGCACAGGCATGACGCCGTGGATCTGTGGTTCGGACACCCTCGGTTCCAAGACAAATATGGACCTGCTCCAGATTCTTGGGATGAGCGGTCGTCACCCAATCCATGCTCGGCTTGGTGCGTTCCGGAAAACCGTTCCCCTTCCGGACTACTTCAAAGGCCCGAGCTATTGAGTCCACAAATGATCCATGCTGCACGTTTCCAGCCGCCGCAATGACGATCCGCTCAGGCTGGTATGCTCGGTTGAAGCATCTCTTTACCGTATCGGAATCAAACCTTCTGACCGTATCATGGGTTCCAAGGATCGAACGACCCAGGGAATGGTTCCCCCAAACCGCCTGGGCCAACAAGACATGGACGTGCTCATCCGGTGTGTCCTCCAACATCCTTATTTCTTGGAGAATCACCTGGCGCTCTCGTTCTACCTCCGCAGGATGAAAGACAGAGTTCAAAAAAATGTCAGATAAAAGATCGACCATGACGTCCACATGGTTGTCCATGACCTTCGCGTAGTAACAGGTGGTCTCTTTGCTGGTGAAGGCATTACACTGGCCGCCGATGGCGTCAAACTCTTTGGCAATTTGAAGGGCAGTTCGCCTTTCTGTCCCCTTGAAGATCATATGCTCAAGGAAGTGGGAAAGTCCTCCCTCTTCAGCCTTTTCATCGCGGGCCCCTACATTGACCCACACGCCCATGGCCACCGATCGGACCTGATGCATCTGCTTGGTCACGATTCTAATGCCATTGTCCAGGACCGTCTTTTCAGTGTCGTGGAGCATGCTTTTGATCCTCCACAGCGGCCCTTCGGCTGAGACGAATCTTGCCGTCCCGATCCACTTCAAGGACCTTGACCATGACTTTGTCACCCTCTTTTAAAATATCACTGACCTTATTGACGCGCTTCGAATCAAGTTGGGAGATATGCACCAGTCCGTCAGTCCCCGGAAAGATCTCCACAAATGCTCCAAAGTCCATGATCTTGCGAACCGTCCCTTCATAGATGGCCCCGACCTCAGCCTCTTGAACAATATCCTGGATCATCTTCAGGGCCTTATCACTCGCTTCCTTATCAACGGCAACGATCTTGACAAGACCAGAATCCTCCACGTCGATCCTGGTGTCGGTTTCTGTCTGCATGGCCCGGATCACTTTGCCGCCAGGACCTATGATATCTCGTATCTTATCTGGATTAATCTGTATGGACACTATCTTGGGCGCATAGGGTGAAATCTCTGCCCTGGGCTCTTTGATAGTCTCTGCCATCCTGTCCAGAATAAAAAGCCGGCCTCTTCGTGCCTGCTCGAGTGCCTTCTGCATGATTGGCTTGGATAGGCCTTGAATCTTGATATCCATCTGAAGGGAGGTGATCCCATCGCGTGTACCGGCCACCTTGAAGTCCATATCTCCCATGTGATCTTCATCGCCCAGAATGTCAGACAGTATGAGCACGTTATCCCCTTCCTTGACGAGCCCCATGGCAATCCCTGCCACAGGGGCACTGATTGGAACGCCAGCATCCATCAGGGCAAGGCTACTGGCACACACAGTCGCCATGGAAGAAGAACCGTTTGATTCCAAGATCTCAGATACAATGCGGATCGTGTAGTCGAAAGTATCCCGGTCAGGTAAGATCTTTTCCACGGCACGCGTCGAAAGTCCACCGTGTCCGATTTCTCGCCGACCGGGGCTTCCCAATCGTCTTGCTTCTCCAACAGAGAACGGGGGAAAGTTGTAATGAAGCATAAAGGGCATGAAAACGTTCCCGTCTAAGGTCTCGATCCGTTGCTCATCGCCCATGGAACCAAGAGTCACAACTGCAAGAGCCTGGGTTTCACCACGCCTGAAAAGAGCTGATCCATGCGTTCGTGGTAGCACTCCCACCTCACATGTGATTGGGCGAACCTCATCGAACTGACGGCCATCTATTCGACGGCCTTCTGTGACAGCAAGATCGCGCATGATGCGACGCTCAAGGGCGTGAAGCACTTCATGGACCTGCTTCTCGTGATCGACATAGCGATCTCCGAGGGCCGCCACCATATCGGCTTTTACGCCCTTCATCGCGTCACGGCGTTCAAGTTTATCAGCAATCTGGATGGTTTCTTTAATCCGCTCAGCAGCTAAGGCTTCCACGTCTTTGGCGAGGTCCTCGTCTACTTCAACAACTGGGGTGGGGCGGTTCGGGAGCCCCACAGCCTCCTTGAGTTTGACCTGTAGGTCAATAATGGGCTGTAAGGCTCTGTGACCAAAGAATATGGCCTCCAGCATATCTTCCTCCCTGACAAAGAGGCCTCCTCCTTCCACCATGACCACGGCGTCTTTGCTCCCCGCAACGATCAGATTGATATCGCTCTCATCCAGTTCTTCACGAGTGGGATTAACCCTGAAATCACCATTTATGCGGCCGACACGCACACAGGCAATCGGCCCGGCAAAGGGGATGTCAGACATCTCCAAGGCTGCTGATGCACCCGTAACGGCCAAGATGTCAGGGTCATTTTCATTGTCAACCGACAGCACGGTTGCGATGACCTGTGTCTCATGCCTGTAGTCTTTCGGAAAAAGAGGTCTAATGGGCCGGTCTATGATCCGTGCAGTGAGCGTTTCCTTTTCACTTGGTCGTCCGATCTCTCTACGAAAGTAATTGCCTGGTATTCTCCCGGCCGCGTATCCTTTTTCCTGGTATTCCACAGTCAGGGGGACAAAATCGATCCCTTCCCGAAGTTCATCCGTGGAAACGGCTGTCACCAAAACCATGGTCTCTCCGTATCGCACCACCACGGAGCCATCAGCCTGCCGAGCCATTCTTCCTGTTTCAATGCTCAGGGTTCGTTGACCCACCTCTCCTTTAAAATATACTTCCATTTCTATTCTCTCCAAACTTGCTTATTCTATATGTTAGACTTGTCCTTCGTACGATCTACCCATGGAAATAGATCTACCTTCACAGTGTTTTTCACAAGACTACTTTCTAAGACCGAGGGCCTTGATAACCGCCCTATAGCGCTTAATGTCTTTACTCTTCAAGTAGTTCAACAACCTTCTCCGCTGACCGACCAGTTTTAACAAACCCCTTCTGGAATGATGATCTTTTCGGTGAGTTTTGAAATGCTCGTTCAGATGGCTGATACGCTGAGTCAGAAGGGCGATCTGGATCTCTGGTGATCCTGTATCTGTTTCGTGGAGTTTGAACTGATCAATCAACGCCTTTTTTTCCTCTACTGCTAGAGCCACTTTTGAGACCTCCCGTTTTCGTTATTCGTCAGTGATTGTTCGTCTTCCGTTTTCCGATTTACTGCTCACGATTCACGATTTTCGATTCACAACTCGGAAACACACAAGCATAAGGATACACGCCATTTCTCGTGGCTGAACCCATGACGGCAACCAGGTTCCCCTGGCTATCGGTCACTTTGATCCACGGGCCATTCTCCTGCACTTCCGCTGCAACTTCCTCCCGGGTCACTCCATGGCCATGCTGTATCTTCTGTACAAGTTCCTCATTGGCTGAAACGCACGGCATTCCCCTGAGGGCAACGCTCATGGGTATGACGCAGTTTGAGATTTCCCCTGTCGCAACAAGCCCCTCCAGGGCAGATAAAGATATCGCCTCGTCCAAACTGAAGCCACTGTTTTCAGTTCGACGCAACTCCGTTAAATGAGCGCCACATTCGAGGGCATCTCCGATATCAGAGCATATTGTACGAACATAGGTGCCAGCACTGCAACATACTTCAAAACGGACACCCGGTAAGCTGATATCAAGCACTCTAAGCCCATATATGTGTATTCGCCTAGGGGGTTTTTGTACCACAGTGCCGCAGCGGGCTAGCCTATAAAGTGGTACCCCTTGGTGTTTGAGGGCAGAATACACTGGAGGATTCTGGTATTCCACGTCCAAGAACCCACGGAAGACCCTATGCACCTTCCGATCTGTCACCGTCAGCTCGGGCTTGGTTGAAACCACCTGACCTGTGAGATCCTGGGTATCAGTTCGAATCCCAAGCCTCATGGTGCCTATGTATCGCTTTTGCCCATACATAAGAAACCGGGCAAGACGTGTGGCCTTGTTCACACAACAGACAAGCACGCCCGTAGCAAATGGGTCGAGCGTACCGGTGTGGCCTACCTTCTTGGCTTTCGTGATCCTCTTGACTTGTGCAACCACCTGGGCAGATGTCATGTCTGGCGGTTTGTCTAGAACGATGATCCCGTTCATCGGGCGTTATACCTCGGAAATTCTACAGCTTAATGAAAGCACACAGAAATCACTGGCAACGTATTTCTACTATCCACATGGAGTAATGGAGTGCAGGAGTAGTGGCGTAATGGATACAACAAGTGGAAAAACCTTTCTCCATTTCCTCTAAAACCCATTACTCCATCACTCCAATACTCCAGTCGTGGTTAACCCCCTAACTTCCGTCAATAACTTCCTTTAAGACCCGGTTCACCTGGGTCGCCCTTTCAAAAGATTCGTCATAGAGAAACTCGAGCTCTGGCATGTGCCTGAGTCCGAGGCGATGACTAAGCTTCCGCCTCATATACCCAGAAGCGCTTTTGAAGCCAGCCAGCGCTCCCAACTTGCTTTCTTCTCCTTCGGCAACGCTGAAATAGATCCGAGCCAGGCGTAGATCATCGGTTATGCTTACATGCATAATGGTTACAGACGCAAGACGCGGATCCCGAATCTCTTTCAGCAGGAGATCGCACAACTCCTTTTGAACCTGGCCTCCCACTCTGTCAGCTCGTTTAAAGCGGATCATAGGTTGATGATCTCCATTTGTGAATCAATGATTTCAGCCACTTCCATAGATTCAACAAAGTTTAGCGCCTTGTCCAGCTTTGAATTGATCCATCGGCGATCATTCCCTACAAACGCTAAGCCTATTTCTGCACGCTGGTGAGTGTCATTGGCGCCAACCTCTGCCACTGAGGCATTAAAGGTGTTTTGAAGGCGGGTAATCACACCCTTTACAACTTTGCGTTTGCCTTTTAATGAGGTGTTTCCAGGAAGCCTCAAAACGATTGTGCCAATTCCGACAACCATATTAGTTCATCTGTCAACAGTCATTGGTCATTAGTCGGTAAACGGAAGTCACCAGATAGCAGTTAGAAACAAATCACGAATGACCGATGACTAGTGACCAATCACTACTCAATGACTGGTTTAACTTCTTCTACTTCATAACATTCGATGACATCATGGACCTTTACATCATTGTAGTTTTCGATCCCAATCCCGCATTCGTACCCGCTTTGCACTTCTTTGACGTCATCTTTATAACGGCGCAAGGACCCTATCTTTCCATCATAGACCACGACCCCCTCACGGAGAAGTCGCATAGTCTGTCCGCGTTCGATTTTTCCCTCCGTCACATAGCAACCTGCAATGGTTCCGACCCTCGGGATGTTAAATGTCTGCCTGACTTCCGCTTGTCCCACAGAATGCTCTTTGTATGTTGGCTCCATGAGCCCTGCCATGGCCCCCTTGATATCACTCACAACATTGTAAATCACGTCGTAGAACCGGATATCTACATTATGTTCGGTTGATAGATCACGTACCTTAGGATTGGGCCGTACATTGAAACCAATGACAATGGCGTTGGAGACAGTAGCCAGCATAATATCTGACTCAGCAATGGCCCCAGTGGCAGAGTGGACAACATTGACTTGTACTTCAGTTGATGCAATCTTCTGCAAGGCCTCTATTAAGGCTTCGACAGACCCCTGTACGTCTGCTCGGATGATCAGATTCAGCTCCTTGATAGGAACACCTTTCATCCGTTCATAGTATTTTTCTAAGGTCAACTTGCTACTCTGTGCCAACTCACTTACCCGCCGCTTCTGAGCGCGATGGAAGCTTATCTGCTTTGCCACCTTCTCGTCTGCCACGGCCATAAAGTCGTCACCAGCCATTGGAACCCCAGACAGACCCTGGATTTCGACTGGCATGGACGGCCCAGCGTTATCAAGGCGGGTGCCCCGATCGTCCGTCATGGCTCGAATTTTTCCATGATAGTGCCCACATATGACTGCATCACCAGCATGAAGGGTTCCCTCTTCAACGAGCTCTGTAGCTACCGACCCCCTGCCTGGATCAAGTTTGGCCTCAATGATATGTCCTGCCGCAAGTTTCTCAGGATTCGCCTTCAATTCCAGGACCTCAGCTTGAAGGAGGATCATCTCCAGAAGTTCCTCAATCCCTGTCCCTTGCTTGGCCGACACGTTCACAAAGACGGTATCGCCACCCC
>CP070769.1:1268609-1272800 GCA_020347085.1 Desulfobacterales bacterium | reverse complement strand
TGGCAGTATCTTTAGTCTGAGTGCAATGAAGTCAACCACAAGATGTGGACATAGCAACGGCAGGGCCGTAATGGCCCTGCCTAATCTTTCACAGATTTACTGTGCTGCCGGGACTTGAGGTTTAACGATAACGTCGATGCGTCGATTAACAGCGCGGCCTTCTGCTGTAGCGTTGGAAGCCAACGGACGTTTGGATCCATAACCAACAGCCACAATGTCCTTGGCAGGCAGAGTCTCATTGGCGATCAAGTACTCTCGCACTGCGTCGGCTCTTTTCTGGGACAGATAGGCATTCACCTCGTCTGAGCCAGTGCTGTCCGTATGTCCCTCTATGGTCACACTCGGTTTATCAAATGTGCGGATGGAACGTTGAACTTGACTGAGCAGGGGATAGTTGTGCGGCATGATGACTTCTTTGCCAACCGGAAATTGAACGGCTCTTAAACGAATGACGAGCTGATTGCCCTGTTTATACACCTCAGCCTCATCGGGCTGGAAATAATGTTGAATCTCTACAAACTTCTGATTGAAGCGGCGTTCGGCTGCAAGGCGTTCCTCGGCTGCCTGCCGTTCAGCTTCCAGGCTCTCTTTGGCTGTCGCTTCTTCACGTGTTTTCGTCTCCAGGGCAAGGATCTGTTTTTTTAGATTCTCCCTGTCCGCCTGCAGCTCTTCTGTTTTTAGGATCATATGCGCCCGATCCAGTTGTAGGGCTTTGATGGAGCCAAGGATATTTTCAACCTGTATATCAAACGATTCATTCCTCATATCCGGCGCGTTGAGCACCCCTGTCGTTCTGTGCAGGATGTCTTCCAGCCACACCGCAATCTGCTCAGAATCCATCCCTCGAATCTTTTGGCTTTGTTTTGCTATTTCCAAAGCCCGTTGAGCGTTGAAGAGGGCATCCTGGGCCATATCTGACATCTTTTCTCGTTCGTAAGGATTTTCCGTAATGAAGGCATCCGCCGCCTTTAGTTTTGCCTGGGCCAAAGCTAAGGACTCCGGCGCGAGTTTCTTGACCCCCTCCTCTTCTGCCTGGGCAATCAACTGACGAACCTTACCAATGGTCTGGACCTTAATGGCACGCAATTCAAGCTCTTGAAAAGCCTTGCTGACTTTCTCCTCATTCCTCTGGGCTGAACGCAAGTTGTCTTCTTCAATGGCCCTTGTAAGGGCAAGGAACTGCTCTTCAGCTTTGCCATAATCATCCAGCTTCGTGGCCCCTGCAGCGCGGGCGAGGTCACGGCTCTTGATCACACGTCGCAATGCAGTTCTTGATAATTTAGCCATTTCCTCTGCAGTGCTCAGATGCTTTCTTCCTCGGGTGACATTTTGTAAGATGTCCGAAATTTCCTCTCTGCTATCCAATCCCTTTTTCGCTTCCCGAAGGGAAGTCTCAGCCTTTTCAAACCACGTGGGTGAGAGCACATTAAGTTGATTCTTCAGTCCATTGGCGATTTCGTTATCAAAGCTGTTAACGACCTCTACGGGGTTTTCTGTCAAAGGAACCCGTTCTAACTGAGATTGACTGGCTGCACAGGCACCCATTAGAAAACCAGCCGCTGTGAGCATTACCAAGATACCCAGCCTATTGACTGTTCTCATTTTTCTTACTCCTTTCATTGTCTTCTCCCACATTCGTGGGTAAAGGTTATATCTCATCATCAAACGCAGGTGATAGTATAGCTATTGCGAGATCTTACAGCGCCGAGTTGCGGCGCCGCTGTCAGAAACTGGCTCCAAATTCATTAACATCCAAAGAGAACTCTCCGTCCGTAAAGATAAGGCGTCTTTCTTTGGACATTTGGTAAGACACCTTGTCCAAATCTACGGTGGTTGGAATGATGTTGATGATGTTTCCACTGTCGGTCAGGGAAACAATCCTGTCTCGAAGTTCAGGCCTCTTCACTTTCTCATATTTCGCTGCGTTAAACACAAACACATAACCTTTTACCCTTGAGACATTCTCTGTTGCCTCCGTGACTTCTCCAACGAAGTGCCGTCGAACATCATCTTCCCATCGGCGGCGGACGATGACATGAATCTTTTCTCCAGCTTTGAGCACCATGGATCTTCCTCCCTGTGTTATTTGTTTCTAATGTTTCTAACAAAATCAGGGTAGAGCGCCTTTGCGCAATCCGGACGGATGCCTTTAGATATTTCGGGCCAGCTTTTTGCTAGCATTCCTTCCCACTATTATAAATTTCGAGAATTTCAAAATAGCATGGGCCAACCAAAATGATTTTTGTCGGCTCTATCCCTCCTTCCTACTTTCAGTTTTCATTTAATAGCGCTTAATTCGTCTCTTGACTATTCTCTTGCATTCTACACAGTCTAATAGGCCACTTACTTCTCAGCGATAATAATGGCAATAGGGTGAAGACAGTATTTTATGACGGAAAAAGCTGTATTTTAGTGTCGGTTTGTATGTATGGCCAAAGCGCAGACAGGACGCCTATCTGGATGACAGGGCACATGCATACGGGTAATGAAACGCTGGAGAATAAGAGAGGCAGGGCAAAGTGAGGGGGCAACAAATAAGCGGGCATACGGCGAGAACTTTAAGGTGGGACCCAATTGTGTCTGGTTACTGAGTTTCCTGATCATAGGTTTCTTCCGAGACTGTCGAAAAACCCTCGACTCCACGATTCTGAGGCTTTTTGCAGTTGGTAAGTGGCTGATTTTGCTATAGGCGAAAATGGCTAAAATGCCCTATTGCGACTTTTTCGACAGTCTCTGGCACTATCGTGAATTTCGGATGCAGTATAGACACCACAAGATGTGGGCATGATAAAGGCAGAGCCAATCTCCTGACTCTGCCCTTATTTGATTGTAACTATTGGTTTGAGCTTACGGACAGGTGGAGGACTTAAATACCTTAAGGCGCCTCTCATTGCTGTCCACACCACCAACCGTTAACCAAACCTTAGCACGTCTGAAATCTTTCCCCTTGAACCAATTGCATCTGTATTTGGGTATTCTAACTCTAATTTTTGTGTCGCTCCAGTACTTGATCTTGGGACTGGTTGAATCAAGAGTGCTTTTGGCAAAATGAATCACGCTATTGCCTTGGTCGTTACCAAAGCCACTGCCCAGGATTCTAATTATCTTGCCACGGTCACACCAACGGGGTCTGATCCTGTCAATGACAGGCCCCGACGGCTGAGTCGGGGTGGCGTTTTCCACAAACATGGGAGAATCATCCAAGTCAATCTGCAGGCTGCCGTCCACGACTGACCTCGTCTCAACGTATGGCTCTGTGATTCCCGGTTCGGTCACCACATGACTGATTATGGCTTCATCCCACGGCACGGAAAGCGTAAATGGTGTGGTCTCCCCAGGAGAGGTGTCAGACCACATCACATAGACAGGGTCATAATCGTTTCCAAATTTAAAAACCCATCCAGTAGGATCTGACCCTAATCTTTCTGCCGGCGTTCTGCCATTCAACTTCTCCGTCAGAAGTTTGTACGTGTAATACACAGGCTTGGGTGTCAAGTCGGGCGTTGTCAAGCCCGCAAATCGTGTGAAGTCTTCTGGTGCCATGGGAACTTGCCACGTCCCAATCTTGTCGCGAAATTGGAACCAAAATATCTTCTTCAGACCCCTGTCAAACATAATGGCGAATCTCTTGACGATATCTTTTGCCACAAAAGCGTTGTATTGCTCCTCTGTGTAATTAGAATCGAGTTGGCCCCATTCCACATTCGTTTCTGTCAACCATATGGGCTTGCTGCTGAACTCAGAAAAGAGCCCCAGATGGGCGGAGGCGGCATCATGAATCTGGTCGTAACTCGTGTACTCCCAATAAAAATGGAGGTTAAAAACATCGAAATCTCCCCCGCTTTCATGAAGGATCCGCAATACCTCAGAAGGAAATGAAATACCGTTGTTTATGAAATACATCATCGATTGTGTTGTGAAAGCACTCAGAAAGACTCTCGCTTCGGGATATGCCTGCTTTATCTCGTCGTAGGCAACAAGATACAGACCGGCATAGTCGCCGGCTGTACCATTCCAGAAACCGGAGCCTTGGTCTGGATTCTTGCCCGGTTCCGTCTCAACTCCCCAGTTGCTGACCTTGTTTCTTTTGTTGACAAAAGGAGCGTCAAGCGTGCCATCACCATCGTAGCGTTCAACCAATTGGCGAACAAACGCCTTGTATTCTTCTAAATATTCTGGGGCTGGTGGGGC
>CP070769.1:1265440-1268509 GCA_020347085.1 Desulfobacterales bacterium | reverse complement strand
TGGGGCGACCATCCTATAGTGTCTGTTTGAAGACAAACCCGTGCTTCGCGCAGGGTCCCAAACTTAAACGTGGGAACTGACGTTCCTCTTTATTACCCAGCCTTTGGGCGTTTAATAAACCCACCCGCTATGCGGGTAGTCCTTTAGTCTCAGCAGAATGTTCCAGTATCCAATTGCCAGCCATAAGCGCCTCGTCAATCGGAACATATTTATGAGAACCGCTCTAATAGCCTTGACCGGGATGCTTCCCGGGCGTGAAGTGCCGCCGTCAGGGAGAAGCCTCAGCCGCAAGGGCAGGGAGCCTTCACGGTTACGTTGCCTGTTGATAGTTGCCACTTAATACCAAGACGTGATGTCATTTTGCGGTGGGAAATCTTGCGTGGTAGAAATTCAGCTTTGTGAAGAACCGGGCGTTGTGGTATCAGAATTACAGTAGGATTGTTGTACCCACACAGAGAGTGCCAACCCAGTGCGTTGAGGAGGCTATGCCAGCCAATCTGCCGCCAGAGTATTTTGAGGTCGAAAGGCGGTATCGCCAGGCCAAGGCCCCGGAGGAGAGAATCGAGGCCTTGCAGGAAATGCTTGCCATTATTCCCAAGCACAAAGGCACGGATAAACTCAGGGCCGATTTCAGGCGTCGCCTCTCCAAGCTGAAGTCCCAGCAGCAGGCAAAAAAGGCAACCAGCAGACGAGACGTGGGTTACAGGATCAACCGGGAAGGTGCCGGACAGATAGTCCTAATCGGTCCTCCGAACGTGGGCAAATCCGCATTGGTGGCCACACTAACCAATGCCACCCCCGAGGTGGCTGATTTTCCGCACACCACGCGGATTCCGAAGCCCGGTATGATGCCCTTTGAAAACATCCAAATTCAACTGATTGACACCCCACCAATGACCGAAGAGTACATGGAGCCCTGGCTTCCGGACATCATCCGCAGGGCGGATATGGTACTGTTGGTCGTGGATGTGAACACGGATCCTGTACAACATCTGGAAAAAACAGTTGCCTTGCTCGAAGAGAAGCGAATTGCGCCGTTGCGCCTGGCCCATTTGTATGAGGGAAAACAGGGTTGGACTTTCAGGCCTGTACTGGTGGTAGCCAACAAGAACGACAATGCTTCTGCTGAAGAAAACTTTCAGATATTCAAAGCCCTGTTGGAAGATGACTGGCCAGTAGTGGCGGTCTCCGCAACCACTGGACGCAACTTGGAGGAGTTGAAACAGATGCTGTTTGAACGACTTGACATCATACGGGTTTATACCAAGGCAAGAGGCAAGGCCCCGGAGCACAATGCACCATTTGTTCTCAAGAAAGGGGCTACAGTGGAAGATCTTGCTGGTAAAATCCACCAGGAATTTATAGAGAAATTAAAGTTCGCCAAGGTGTGGGGCAACGGTGTCTACGACGGCCAGATGATTCAAAGGGACTATGTTCTAAAAGATGGAGATGTTGTGGAGCTGCATGTATAAGGATGGACTATTGGAGATTGAAAGTTGACGATTGCCTAGAAGTGATTTCAAAACCTCTTTTCTCGCCGGTTTGGCCATTTTGACAAGTTCTAAGCTCACTCCACTAAAATTGGGCACGAAGTGCCTCTTTTGGCGCAAGCTTCACTTTGTGTCAAGCCGTCAGGCGCAACCTTTGCGCTAAACTCGGGCTAACGACCTCAAACAGTTACGATTTTCACGCTTCGTTTTGCAAAGAACTTGTTAGCAAAATCGCCAACAATGGGCTCGCATGAGGTTTTGAAATAGCTTCTGATAATTGAACCGATAAGGAGAGTGGAATTTTCGTAGAGGAGTTTAGGAAAGATTTGAGTTATGTGTCAAGAGGTAAGCCGTCTTAACTCATGGTCGCTTAAACCTATCGAACTCTTGGGAATTCGATGCTGGATAACCGAAGGCTTCCGCAAAAGTCCTGTAATGTCAATCAAAAAACCCAAGTAATGGGCCGATGCCACGTCATCCCGGGTCCTGTTCACAAGAACCACCGGATTCTGCTTTTGGGTATATACTCAGCCGATAACAAACCATGCCACCGTCTTTAAAGCCTCGTAAAGCTAAAACGGTCAAACGTGATTCCATGCCCATAACCTGCGGAATGCTTGGCCCCCGTGATATCCCTCACAACGGTTGCACTGGCGGAGATGCGACATGGTATGCAGCCTCCAAGAACAATCGGAAAATCAATATCAAGATCGACGGCACAGCCTGCTCCAATAGGGCTGTTGCAGACTATGAATGCGCCTGAAGGGCTCATATTCCTGGTCATACCAATTGCCTCCCTCGTGCGCCCAGACCAATCTTTCCATCTGACCGCAATGGGAAGTTCCATATCATATCGTTCGTTATCCCTCTTTTCTCGGTCAGACATGTTACCCCTGTGAAAGATTTCGTTAATGGGTCAATATTTTACAGAAAACAGGCAAGTGAGACTGGTCTGAGTTGTAAAATTGAGCTCCCAACAGAAACGGGTAGGGTTCGGGCAGGAGCTATGTATGCACAGTTTGAAGTTCATGCATTTTACAAAATGAGTATTTGAAAGGTTGTGAAGTAAAATGGCAACGGGGGGAAAATACTTTGCACACAAAACTGTATACTTGCCCTTATCACATCAAAATGAAAATTCAATTGGATGAACTGCCAATTTTGACGGAAGAAAATCCCTGATTTTCAAGTAATGTTACCTACAACTTACTACAGCAAAATATACGGCTGGAAAATTAGTAGTATTGGAAAAGGGGCTGGGGCTTCGGGAAGATATACGAGGACATAGCATCTTGGGTTTGGTTTCTTCGGTCAAAACTACGAGACACTGCCATAACCGTAATCTCTGGAGGTTCAATGGCATCAAAACCCAGTAAAAAGGGACACTATCTCTAAGGCAGTTCAGATGGAGTAACCCCTTTTAATTTACTTCCTGCTAAAGTATTCTCACTAAGTTAATGCCTTTTCACCGCCATTCATGGGTGATCCCCTTCCGAGTATTCTTGTTTGTTAGAAGTGATTTCAAAACCTCTTTTCTCGCCGGTTTGGCCATTTTGACAAGTTCTAAGCTCACTCCACT
>CP070769.1:1262178-1265340 GCA_020347085.1 Desulfobacterales bacterium | reverse complement strand
TCGATCCCCATGAAGTCACCAATATCGACATTTGTAAGACCCAAGCCCGTGTAGTAGGCCTCGACCGGCTCTGACTCACCAAACCACATGGCCATCACATTGGTCTTGAGGCTCCATCTCCCAGATGCCAGGTCAACCCCGCCACCGATCATGGTGAATCCAGGGTTGTCAAAGTCAGCGCCCCCGGTGATCCCGCCACCTGTGTACTGCGTTGTTCCGTAGAAGGCCGGAAACATGCTGTATTCGATCTGTCCCAGAAGCGGAACACCGTCGTGAGAAATGGCCTGCTCGCTCCCGTACCGCGGGGTGAACCGGCTGATGCCAACGACCTCGGTCATACCCTCGAGGTCGTCGTCTGCGGGATCATCGTCGCCTGTGAGATAGTAACCGCCGATATGGGGCTCAAACTTGTCCATACCGACTGATTGGCTGAGATCGAATGCGACATCCAGGAATGCACCCCAGGATTTTATATCGGCATCTGGCGCAGCAGGCGCCTTCTCGAAGTCGCCAAATGCATAAGCCACTTCAAACAGGGGCTTGATGATGCCGTACGTGCCCTTGCCTTGGAGACCTGCGATGTTGTGATCAATACGCTTATTGCCTGTGCGGTTCCGGTGCAACATATAAAAGGCCTCCAGATAGGTGGGATTGAACTGGCGGCCTAGTTTGCCGTAATAGAAGTCACGGTCGGTGTCTTTAGACGTGTTAGGGGCTCCCAGCGGATTATGTTCGTCCGTTATACTTGGGCTGATGTCAATGTCCGCATACCCGGCTTCATCTTCCAGCTTTTTTATCCACCAGGCTTCCCACTTCCAGGCATCTACACCGCCTACCAAACCGAGGCCGGGGTCATCATCGGCATACACAAAACCGCCATAGCCGATGTCAACGCCCCTGGCGTCCCATCCGGCTCGCAAACGTGAATGGATCGAGGGGAGATTGAAACTCGCATTCAGGCGTTCTATGCCGAACTGCTGGCTCTGGCGTCCCCAGGCAAAGTCAGTCCGGTCAGCCGTGTGGCTTCGAAACAGGGTGTCAACCTCAAGCATCATGTAGACGTCCCAGTCCTTGTCCTTGGCAAAGTTAAAGAAGAGGCGGTCTTCAGTCCGGATGTAGTTGTCCTTTACCGCGCCTGCACCCTCGGTGAGGTGACTTCTGGTGCTATCTGAAAGGACTACCTGGTGTCTCAGGGCCCCGGCTGCCAAGAGCTCCTCTGGGTCGGTCAACCCATCACTGAGACCGAAGTCCCGATCGACCTCGGACGTGGGGATCATCCTGACCTGGCCGCCCATCCTGAGGGTAATGTCGCCGGGCACGGTGACTTCCACGGTGCCTGGTCCGGCGATGGCCGTTCCCGCGAGACTCAAGCCAAAGACCACGATGACCAATAGCGTGAAAAATTCTTTTGGTTTATGCATGCTTCTTCTTTCCTCCTGTTTTAGTTATCGAGAAGTTCGTTCAGATACATCCAACCACGCATCCCCCACAGCAAGGGGACACATCCCAAAACGAGAAGCCAGCATCACCTCCTTTCCCAACTGCCACATATAGCAGGCTGAAATCACACGGTTGTTTAATCATGGTAGCCTTTTGACAGGCGTTACCATGGGCTCCCCGTCCGCTTGTCCAGGGATCCCGTGTCAAAACCCGGAACCAGTAAATCGGACTTCCAAAAGGCAATTTGCGTGCCAGCTAAGTTGCGTGGTCTCTTTTTTGGAAAGAGAGCTCAGAATTACACGGCTAATTCAGTATGTTATAGCTATTTCCCCGGAAGCACGCATCTAAGGGACAGCATCTATGTGAGCCCGAAACACTGTGTCAATTGCCACACAATTGCGCGCGATATTACACGGTTACACACCCTGGCGGCCAGGATTCCAACAGGGCCGTCCTTCCTTGAAAAAATTCATCCCTTTGATATGTTGAAGCTGCCATGTCAGAAGCACCACCCCTCATCATCATCTCGGGCCCCACGGGTGTGGGGAAAACCGACGTGGCCGTTGCCCTGGCCGAACCCCTGGGAGCTGAGATCATCAGTGCGGATGCTGTACAGGTATACCGGCATATGGATATCGGCACGGCAAAACCTTCTCAGGAGCAGCAGGCCCGCGTTCGGCATCATCTCATTGATGTGGTGGACCCAGATGAGCCTTTCAATGCAGCCCTTTACAAGACCATGGCAGACGCAGTAATAAAGAACCTTTACCAAAAAGGTCGCCCGATCTTTGTGGCAGGCGGCACGGGCCTTTATATCAAGGCGCTGACGCGGGGACTCTTTCCTTCCGAAGAACAGGATAGTGACGTGCGAAAAGGACTGCGACAGGAAGCTGAGACCTTGGGGCTTGAGCGGCTGTACGAGCGACTGCAACAGGTCGATCCTGTGGCTGCTGGAAGGATCCATCCCAACGACACCTACCGGATCATACGGGCCATTGAAGTCTATAAGGTTACAGGGCAGCCTATCTCACAGCACCAGAGGGTTCATGGTTTTGGGGACGTCCGTTACAGGATGCTCCGGATCGGGTTGACTCTGGATCGGAACATCTTGTATGATTATATTAACAGGCGGGTCGACCATATGCTGGCCTCCGGACTATTGGAAGAAGTGAGATGGCTGTTGGGTCAAGGTTATCCCTCGACTCTCAAGCCGATGCGATCGATCGGGTACCGCCACATGGGAGACTATTTGGAGGGGCGCGTCACGTGGGATGAAACCGTGCGCCTCTTCAAGCGTGACACCCGCCGTTATGCCAAGCGACAGTATACGTGGTTTAAGGCAGATCCGGAGATTCACTGGTTTGAGCCCGGACGAATAGAGGACATGCGGAAAAGGATCGATTTGTTTCTGACACGAAGCGCGTAACCGACACGCAGTTGTCGGTGTCACACGATATTTTCTATGGCCACTTCTGCCTCTGAAAGACTGCGCCGCCTCCTCGGCCTTTTTTCCCGGGAAGATCGCCTCTTGATTCTGATCAACGCAGACCCGGATGCCATGGCCAGTGCCATGGCACTCAAGCGACTTTTGTGGCGACAGATCTCAGGGGCCACCATCGCTCATGTCGGCACGATTACGCGACCTGACAACCTGGCCATGATCCGATTGGTCAAGATTGATTTGGTTTCATTAAAAGATGCCAATCAAGGCCAGTTTACCCG
>CP070769.1:1251104-1262078 GCA_020347085.1 Desulfobacterales bacterium | reverse complement strand
GTTGACCCCTTCCCCTATTTCAATACGCTCGTTGTACGTGCCCGGCTTCACATATACGGTATCACCCAAACTGGCTACATCCATGGCTTCCCCAATCGTTGCGTAATCATCCGGCACAAAGATGTCCTTGGCCACCGCTCCCTGGGGAAACAAAACCGCCAGAATCAAAAAAATAAAGCCGATTTTCATAGCATAATTAGGCAAATCTCCACCCTACATCTAATTTTGATCATCTCTTAAAATCATCAGCGCACACCATCCTAAAAGGGTGACGCTGCAGGGAGCTTCTCCCCAAAAGCCTCAGTTGTTACTAAGACAGGCTATGAGCTATACCGTGGCACCGCCCACATGCTGGATATTTCTGCAACATATCAGCGCTATGGGTTTCAGGATGACAGCCTTGACATGGCATAATTGCCCGATGTTCGGGATGACATCTCGCGCAGCCGAGGGCCGTATGCTTTGTACCGCTCTGTTTTAGCATATCATAAGCATGTCGGTGACAACCTGCACATGACTCCTGTGGAATATCCTCTGGGTAAATCACTTGAAGGGCCTTATGGGGAGGATGGCACGCCAAGCAGTCAGCCTGAGTCATCCGTCTTGTGTGGGGCTGATGGCATTCCATGCACTCAGGAACATGTCTATGCCTTGTATGATGACAAGTGAAGCAATAGAGCTCTGTATGTTGGGTGACGTATGTCTTCATTTCCTTGTCGGCCTCAGGATGGCATATGTAACACCCTTGCTCTAGAGCACGGTTGGCAGGGAGGTTCATCGGGGCGTGCGCCTCGTGACATTCGGCACATCGTGCCAGACCCCCTCCATGAATCTGTCCGTGACAGGTTTCACATTTAGGGAGGATATCTTCATATTTTACCCTTCCAGGACGATAGACATGGAACTGCTCATGACATCTCTGACAGTCTATTCTGTGTTTACCGCCCTCATTTCTTAACTGGTCATAAAAAGAATAATGACACCGCCCACACTGCTGTGTTTTGAGCGGTTGAATCTCCACAGCATACACGGGTGCAATATCTTGCTTGGTTCCAGCCCCAGAAGGAGCTGGTGCCACACACCCCGTGGAACTCAGGCCAAAGGCGATTGTCACGACTGCCAATAGCACGCATAGCACCGATGTGATACGGATGGTCTCTCTACTACTCGGTAGCATAGGGCCCCCCGGTGACACCCATGTCATTCCTGTTGGTACCTTGTGAAGGAGGAAAAGAAATATCGTCATAAATAGATATCTCTTTTCCAGCATCTATTGCCGGCGATTTGTGTGTAAGATGAAAATCGTAATTGTCCGGATCCACAAAAAGCGGATCACTGATTAAATCCCCCTTCCCTTTTTCCAGACAGCCTGCATATTGCAGGACTTCATTCGAATCGACTGCTGTGTTCGTATCCTCACTCTCATGGCTCACATAACCGTTTGCGAATAGAAGATTATATGAATACCCCCGGCACCCTTTGGTCATTATGCCGGAGACATAATTATAAGCGATCACGTTATTCAAGATGGTGACTTTCCCCTTACTATCATTTCTAATACCAGACCCCTGACCGCTGCTGCCGTTCGATACAATTGTATTATTAATAATCTCAACATTAAGTAACTGGCTCGTTGGGTCGCCCACTAAGCCGCATGCAATACCAGAGAGCAGGTTATTATAAATCCAGTTGTTTCTAATCCCAATGCGACCCGTAATACCATTAATAATATGGATTCCCGGTCCAACATTAAACCGAACGCTGTTTTGATAGATGTCCAACACCGGCGGAATCACAGATTCGAGGGCGACAATACCCAGCGTCCCATTCTCATGGATGTCATTCCCTTTGGCCGTCAACTTGGTATTATTTTCTACCCTGACCCCTGCCTTTCTATTCTCATATATGTCGTTTCCAACGACGCGTAAGTCCACCTTCTTGTCTCGTTGAGGCATTGATCTTATGCCTGCCTCATTGTTCATATATATTCTATTATTGAGAATGCTGATTTCCAGCAGGCGTTCTTCTTTTTTCCCGGTTCCGGACGTCTGTACACTGGCCGTGTTATTTTTATACGTTGTTCTGTCTTCAATGGTTACGGGTGCAAGCTCGCCGATATTTATACCCGCTCTCCCATTTTTGAAAACATCGCAGCCCGCAACCGTGACTCTTGCCCCTCTATCCACAACAATTCCTGCCATCCCATTCGAATAGACCTTACACTTTCTGATCGCAATGGGGGTTCTGCCTCTTATCCTGATGCCCACAAGACTATTGCCATACAATTCGTTATCCTCAATAACAACCACATGACCGGCCATGCCAGCTGGCATATCCTCCATGGCCATACAATGCGTGACTGTGCCGATAAAGAATACAAATATAAGACCTATAACCCGGCAAAACTTGTACACAAAACCCCCATATTCCGGACCCTGGTCAGTCAAGATCAAACCTCACAGGAAGTATTTTGCTATTCCCACATGGAATACAAACTCTTCCACCCATCCATCATCTGGTTCTATCACGGGAAATTGAACCCCGATTTCCGCTCTAAATCCTTTCGGTAAAAAAAGCTGTATGCCCGGGGACAGAAAGAGTGTATGCCCTCCTTCTTCCGTTAGTGTGCCTTCCTGGGTCTGAGGACCTCCACCAGGCGTACTCGCCCAGGGAGGGCCAAACGTAGAGGGCTGTCCCAACTGTGTTTGGAACAACACGTCCCTTTCAGCAGAATCCGCCCACCTGTAGTTCAGTTCCATAATCGGTATAAGATTGTGAAAACTGGGAAAGGCAACTGCCACGTCCCAGTGAAATTCATCGCCAGCATGTCTTCCATCTGTAATCACATACCTGATATTGGAGTGTATGGTTAACGGTTGTTTGACCGTAGTAAAAGCGATGCCAGGCGTAAAATCAACGCTTCCAGAGCCCAACGGTATCCGCCGCTCGACACCTTCGTCCTCTGCTGTCTCATCTTCATCACCTGTTGGGATACTCAACAAATGGAAGACTGAAAGATGTGTCATCCCCTTGCGCCACAAACGATATTTTGTCAGGAACACGGTATCTCCAAATCCACTGACCTCAAGTTCAGCATCGATTCCTTCTCCTGCCACCTGTCTCCCTGGACCTTCCGTCACCTGAAAGGTTATAGGCACCTCGGTTGTTTTTTGAAAAAACTTGGGAAACAAACCGATTGTAAGATTCCTGGTCAAACCGTAACGTATGCCCCCAATCCACATGTGCACATCGGTGTCTCTCGAATCGGAGGCGGCCAGCGCTTCGGGGGCGTTGAACTCAAGCCCTGACTCCTGAGTCCAGTATTCATACTGAAAATCAACCAGGAATGAACCCTTGGGGAGGGTCATTCCTGTCCCTGCCGTCCTTGCAACAATGGGGGTAGGAATTGTACCAAAACTGGCCCCAGTGGAAGATGGCCTACTGCGCGCCTCAATTGGAACTGGCCCAGGACGCGCCTCAATCGGAGCCGGCCCAGGACGAGGCTCAATGGACTTTGGTCCGGGACGGGCCTCCATGGCAACGGGGCTGCGAGGAGCCCCGGTACGAACTGGTGCCAGACGCGCCTCAATGGCGACATCAAATGTACCCGATCTTTTTTGAACGTATTGTAGCTGGTTCTGCACCTCGCGAAAATCAGGTTTTATCTTAATGGCCTTTTTGAACTCTTCCTCGGCCAGATCATATCTGCCTTGCACTCTATAGATTTCGCCCAGATTGTAGTGTGGTTCGGCGAATGAGGCGCTTTCACCGGCTTCTTTGAATTCCTTGATAGCCGATTCATAGTCACCCCAGTTCTTATATACTTCACCCAGTTTGTTGTGTACCTCAAAATAATGGGGACACAATTTGATAGCCTTTTGATAATAGGAAGCCTCCTTTTCTGAATTATCATCCAAGGCTAAGCCTTTCTGGTGCCATTGTCTTGCTTCCTCACAATCATCAGCGCGCACCACATTGTCTGGCACCAGCCATGCTATGAACATGAAGATTATGAACAAGTTCTTTCCAGCATGCGCAAGCATGGTAACGCCCATAGCAAATTTTGTACGAAAAATCAATTTATCCAGTCTGATTTTGACCGATGGTTGGTTTAGAGGAAGCGTGGAGGAACAAGAAAATAACACTGTCATGCCCTCAACGATTGAGTTCAATGGTACAATATGCCTGAACGAAGGCTAACCTTTCTGGTGCATCATCTCAACACGGAAATCACACCCAACCCAACTACCAGGAGAAATTCGCTTAGGAGCTTGAATTGATTCCAGCTTTGGACATGAGATTGGACCGCCAGCCTCTCAAGCGCAGCAACGCGATGAAGCCTTTTCCTTGTTTACTTTGCGGGCTCTAAAAGCGCAAGGCCGCTTTGCCTATCCCTAACCCGCGTTGCGTTTGTGCCCAGGATTTCATAAAGGATGACTTCACCCACGAGCCACGTTTTGACGCCCGGCCTCAAGCACCCAGTCATGGTGTGTCCCGACCGGCCGAGAGCAGCATGGATATGAAGCACCGGCCTACCGTCTTCCCCTGGAGCAAGAACACCCACTCCAACGACTTCATGGGCGCCATCCACAGGCAGAAGCATAGGGTCTGGTGGTCTTTCATTCGAACGACGCGGCCCTACCACGACCTGTCCCTGTCCAATTCCACCAATAAGAATAACGTGGCCAACCGACACACCGTTTTCGCCGGCGAAACGTTCAATGCATTCAGGAACCACATCACCATCTTCAAGTCGTATCACGAAAACCCGACCGATTTGTCCTTCACTCGCCTTCATGACCAGCCTCCTCGTTTTGTCCCGACCACGGTTGCACGGTTCTTGGCCCAGGCCAATGGACCGAACTTGGTTTTTGCAGCCGCAAACTGAAGTTTCATCGGATAGAGCTCTACTTCGACCGGGGTTTGGCCAATCAGCGCTCCCTCCGCTTGGACATATGCTTGAGGTTCGGCAGTTACTTTCACGTGACGGCCATAGCGCGTGTGAACCCGGGGATGATGCAGGTGTTGACCCGCGTAAATCTTTGAAAGCAGGCGCAACACTTCGAGGCGACTTTGATGGTGGCCCCACACCAATTGGAAACGACCGCCTTGGGGCGAGGCTCCGGGTGTAATCATCATGCCCCCACCAAAGTAACACCCTATGCCCACAGCAAAAAGAACCGTATCCGTCTGGAAGCAGTCTCCATCCACTTCTGCTTTCATTCGGTGAGATTTAAGCCGAACGAGCTCCTGTAGCGCACTGAGTAGGTAGATTATTCTTCCGTGCACGTGACTACGCTGTCGTAGCATACGTTCAACCACATTAGCATCATAGCCCAGACCCAATACGTTCATAAACACCCTTTGCACCGGTCTCCCATTCATATCATGCAAATGACACATCCCTATGTCCACTGGTATCAATGATTCTCCCAAGGCGACAACCAATGCCTCGGTCAGACTGTATCCGACGTCAAAATTGCGGATATAGTCGCAACCTATGCCAAACGATACCATTCCCACACTAGGCAATCTCCCTTTTGCTTCCCACCACAGTCCGTTTAAAACCTCCAATAACGTACCGTCGCCACCAGCCACAATAACCCGTTCAAATCCTTCCCGGCGGGCTCGTGCCGCCAGGACCTCAGCATGGCCAGAACCCTCAGTCCACCAAGTCATCATGCCCATGGCGTTCAGCCCCGCTGTTTTGAGAAGGGTTGGCCATCTACGAGGAGCTTGCCGCCGACCTGAGACCGGGTTTACAATCGCCACGGCTTTCATGCTTTAAAGTTCTGTCCTGAGTCTTTCCCAGACCGTTTCTCTTATGACATCACCAACCCTGGTATAATCGGGTTCTTCATCAGCTGCAAAATCGATTTCACAGATTCTCGTCCGGAAGCTTTTGGGAAGAGAAGAAATGCTCGATTTTAGCGGCTCGTTTGGATTGAAACCGACGCCAGTGCCCCCTAATTCTGCTGCATGTCTTATTGCGAGAAAATCTCCCATGGTATCCCCTATGTGAAAAAAAAGTTGTTTGCTTGGCTTGTGTAAATTTGCCAGATCATCCATTACCTTGACTTTCTGCTTCTCGTCCGTAATGGCCCGAATCAGACACGCTTTTTCTTTTTGACTTAGCAAACGCACAAGGACTGGAGACGCTGCCACACTTAGCAAAGACCTGTGACGAAGCTTATTCACCAAAGCCATCAGCCCGGCAAAGCCTGTTGTGGAAAGGGCTACTTTCACATCCAGTTTGTCAGATTGAGTCAATTGTTCAAAGGTTTCGGCGACGCCCGTATATAGGGGCATGGCATGAGCATAAGACTCAAGACGTCTTCTATCCACGCCGGCAGCCAGGCGTCTCATCCTTGGAAGCACAGTAGAAAATTTGCAGCTTCCGGAGGTGTAACGCTTCATCAATGCCTCCATGGCGTCAAATAAGCCGTCAGCCCTGACAAGCTCCGCAAAAGTATTGTCCGGTGTCGTCGTTCCGTTAACATCCGTGGTCACAACAATCCTTGGTCTTTCCCCAGCAGACTTCTTCACCCGCGTTATCCCAACTCAAGTCAACAGGCAAAAAATTGGCCGTTCCACATTTGTCCTATTTCGCTCTGGGCCAAGATCAAGTCTGTACAGCTTTGATGGTCTCGATCAGATTGGGAAGTATCGAAATATCGGGTTTTCTTCTTGCTACGAATTCAACAGCCTCTCCAAAGCCATATCCCAGACTACAACACAGATAGCCTATCACTACAGAACTTGAACGTCCGATTCCGGCATTGCAGAAAACCATGACCTGATGCTCGCTGATGTAACGTTTGAGCCATGCAACGGCCTCCTGCATCTGCGTGGCAGGTATGGGCTGCATGTCGATGATGGGAACTTTGTGATAAAGGCGAGTGGTCTCTTGTAGGTCTCTCTCTACTGCTACATTTAACAGGGCTGAAATGGTAGGTAGCGGGTTTAGTGCCGCTTCATAATTGCCGATGGATAGATTGTCTAAGATGAATCTGGTGTTGGCAGACATTACATCTCTACTATCCTTCCTTCAACGTTTCCACTACACGGTCACAGTATTTCTGACTTTCCGCATCCACCGGCATAACATCGATTTCCGAAGACGAGGACGCCCCGAGCCCAAGTTCACCCGCCCTGACAATCTGTTCCTGTTCGAAGATTTTCTTATTCATGATGGCATTATTGCTCCCCAGGACTTTCAGGATCGCCACCCCAACTGCATCCACGGCCACGCGGTCGGTCGAGGCCAGGAAAACATTCCCCTTTACCCGTTTTCCACTGCTAGGGCCACCGTCCACGAAGGTATCGATACCATCCAATACAATCAGGGCAGGTGAAAAAGGCTGGTTGATTTCTGCAATCATCTTCTCCTGATGAGGTGATCGGTGAAGTTGTGCCATGTATTCGTATCCATGCCGAAAGGTGGGTACCACCCCCACATGCAGCTTGAGCGACATGGTAAAGACGCCGCCGAATTGATGTGTTTTCAAGCAGCAGGTGGATACGAGGGATTCTGTTTCAAGAATGAGTCGGGCAATGCGAAATCCGCTCGTCCAGTGCGTGTTATCTGGTTTGAATTCAACCCAATCGGTGTCATCCAGCTCGTCAAAATCAATGATGTTAACATCCCTTTTCTTCATGGGGGATATAATCCCCTTTTGCTCCATGACCTGACGTGTTGGCAAATAGCTCCTTTCGCCCAGGCTGATCTTGCTTGCCCCCATAGCCCAGAGCTCTTCTACCAATGCCACCAGCGTGTCATTGTGCGTTGAGCCCGGGGCAGGATCGGCTGTATTGAAGTTGGGCGTGATGAGGACATCTTTGCCACGGACCGGATTGACCCCCAGGGCTTTAAGCGAAGCTCTCACCCCTTTGTCGCGATCTTCGGTTTCCGCAAATGAGACTTTGCTCATATGAAGTGCCGATTATTGGTTGGTCTATGTGGAAGACTGTTCCATTACTAAAGGCGCGCCAGTCTGAGGTGTCTGGTGGATCCTAGCCTGACTTTTTGTAATATGGCATTACTTCAGGTATTAAGGCCCGGATATTTCGGATTCTGGTTTCGCCGGCAGGATGTGTACTCATGAATTCGGGCGGCGCCTGCCCACCTTTCCCTTCCGCCATCCTTTGCCAAAATCCTATAGCGTGATTTGGATCGTAGCCAGCCATCGCCATAAATATCAACCCGAGATGGTCTGCCTCGCTCTCATGAAGGCGGCTATAAGGCAGCATCACGCCAAATTGAGAACCCAGGCCAAAGGCTGCCATCCACAGTTGCTGGGTCTGTTCCGGTTTTTCTGCCAAGGCTGTTGAAAGTGCCATGCCGCCCATCTGGACAGCCAAAGCCTGACTCATGCGCTCATTGCCGTGTTCGGCGATTGCATGGGCGATTTCGTGTCCCATCACCACCGCTAAACCATTTTCATCTTTGGTCATTGGCAAAATACCAGTGTACACCAATACTTTGCCACCCGGCATGCACCATGCGTTCACCTCTTCGCTTTCGACGAGATTAAATTCCCACGAATAATCCTTCAACTGATGAGACATATTTCTCTCAACGAAATACTGTTCCACCGCTTTTTGAATACGCATGCCAACCCTCTTGACCAGTTGAGTCTGTTCCCTATTGGTGCTCATTTTGTGCGACTTTAGAAATTCATCATACTGCTGAAAGCTCATCGGAAGAATTGTGGAACGGGGGATCAGGCTTAGCTGTTTTCTGCCGGTCACGGGAACCGTGCTGCAAGCCGCCACAACAAAAAGAACGATCAAAAATAAGTAGATCCATCGCTTGGAACGTTTCATCACAACTTCTCCTTTTGAAATAGGGGTTGTCTATGACAAAGGGTATTGCCAGGCTACACAGCGGTGGCCTCCATCTTTGAATGCGTCCAATACGGCGACAGTTCTCTCAGTCGTTCAATAATGGGAGGGAGTTTCTCAATAATGAAATCGATCTCTTCTTCGGTGTTGTAAATACTCAAGCTGAACCGGATCGAACCGTGGGCTGCGGTAAAAGGAACACCCATGGCTCGAAGTACGTGCGAGGGCTCCAAAGAACCTGACGTACAGGCCGAACCCGAGGAGGCACAGATACCGAATTCGTTCATCATAAGGAGAATCGCCTCCCCTTCCACATACTCGAAGCTTATGCTGGTCGTATTAGGAAGCCTGCGCTCACGGTCACCATTGACCATGGCATTGGGGATCCGCTTTAGGATCTCGTTTTCCAGTTTGTCCCTGAGGTATTTCACCCGCTCGTTTTCTTCGCTGATATGTGCTGCTGCCAATTCACACGCCTTGCCTAATCCGATGATGGAGGCAACATTCTCTGTTCCGCCTCTTCGCCCTCTTTCCTGGTGTCCTCCTATCAGGAAAGGCGAAAACTTGGTCCCTTTTCGAACATACAGGGCACCGATTCCCTTAGGCCCATGAAGTTTATGGCCCGAAAGAGAGAGCATATCCACGGAGACTTGCTGCACGTTAATTGGAATCTTGCCGACAGCCTGCACAGCATCTGTGTGAAACACGACCCCCCGTTCTCGCACCTCCTGAGCGATTTCCTCTATGGGAAATATCACACCGGTTTCGTTGTTGGCCCACATAATGCTGACGATGGCAGTATCGTTGGATATACTCTTGTATACATCTTCCGGGTTCAATCTCCCCTGCCGATCTACCGGCAAAAAGGTCACCCGATATCCGTTTTCAGCCAGATATTCGCACAGGTTTAATACGGCCGGATGTTCAACCCGAGTGGTGATGATGTGTTTTTTGTCAGGATGTGATGCAAGAGCCGCCTGAATAGCTGTATTGTCGCTTTCTGTACCGCAGCTGGTCACTAATATCTCATCTGGAGTCGCTCCAGTAAGACTAGCCACCTTTTGGCGCGCCTCTTTCAACTTTCCCGCCACCTGACCGCCAAAACTGTGCATGCTGGATGGGTTGCCGTAAAGGTCGTGGAAATAAGGAAGCATCTCTTCCACGACCTCCCGCGCAACTTGTGTCGTTGCATTGTTGTCGGTATAGATCACCCTCATCATTGCACCTCCTCCACGATCAGCTCTGGCGTCACCATTTCACGCAGTTTAGACTCCACATAGTGTTTGAGCGTAACCTCCGAGGCAACACAGGTGGCACACGTTCCTCGCAGCTTCACGGTGACCGTATTCCCGTCCACGTCAATAAGTTCGATATCTCCTCCGTCCTGCTTGAGCGAAGGTTTTATCTCACGTTCCAGGGTTTCCTCGATGAGCTTGATCTTTTGAATATTGGTCAACGGAGCCGGCTTCCTGTGCACAATATGCGGCTTGCCATGAACCTTATCGATGATTTCCTGTATCTTCTCATGACAGCTTTCACACCCTCCGCCTGCTTTTGTATAATCTGTCACGTCTTCGACCGAGGCCAGATGGCTTTCACGGACGACGCGCTCTATTTCCACGTCTGTCACACCAAAGCACTCGCAGACTATTTCACCTTCAACTTTGGTTTCAGGCTCACCCCGATAATGAGAAATCGCCTTTTCTAAGGCGTCGCGACCCATGACAGAGCAGTGCATTTTTTCTTTCGGAAGCCCTCCAAGGTAACGGGCAATATCTTCATTGGTGACCTTTTCAGCTTCTTCCACGGTCATTCCTTTGATCATCTCGGTTAGTGCTGATGAGGAAGCAATGGCGCTCGCACAGCCAAACGTCTGGAACTTTGCGTCCTTAATCCGTTTCTGTTCATCCAGTTCAAAGGTCAGCTTCAACGCGTCCCCGCACGCGAGTGATCCGACTTCTCCCACGCCGTCAGGGTCTTCAATTTCCCCCACATTTCTCGGTTTCAAGAAGTGATCCTTGACCTTATCCGTATATTCCCACATAGCAAGATCCTCCCATATTCTTGAATGGACTCTTTTGATGATTTACCACGAACAAGTGACCTGAACTCAAAAAGGATGTCCCCTTG
>CP070769.1:1246796-1251004 GCA_020347085.1 Desulfobacterales bacterium | reverse complement strand
GGTTATGCTGCAATCAGCCAGTACGCCATCTATGGCTTTATCTTCTACACATTGGCGATGGGCATGCTCTTGGGGTCCTTGCTCGGCATTCAGATCGGCGCCATGAGTACAAAGGTTGTTAAAGGTATCACGATCCGTGGTTTTTACGCCATGGCCGTGCTGGCCGGCTTTGTCAATCGCGCCTTTGCCCTGCCGGCCAAGCTGGGTGCCTTGGGCTACATTCCGATATCCAAAGGGACCGGCCACGCCTTGGATACCATTGGCGTCTGGGCCTTTTTCATTGTGATCTCGGGCTTTGGCGTCTGGGTGATCGGCACGTTCCTGATGAACATTCGAGTCCTGAAGGGGGAGGTGAGAGCATGATTGCGCATAAGAAAGAATTTTTTGGGGGCGTTGTAATGATGGCGGGATTTATCGTTGTGCTGATCATCGTGTTCATGCCCATCTTCGCGGGCCAGAACGGTCTGGATTATCTGGACAACTTATACAACACCATATCCAAGGGCTCAGCGTACTATATTCCAAAGGTCAAGAAAGAAGCCGACGCGTTTACGGGCACTTCTGTGGGTGTAACCTTGGTCATGGCAGAGGAAGAGCGGGCGACACAGACTGTGCCGCTCTTCATGAAGGGCGGTGCCCTGGTAAACGTGTCAGGGAAAGAGTTGAAGGTGAGCGGTGACCTTGGCAACATCCTGGACAACTGTCTCGCCGATGCAGACCTCATGTATAACAATGAGGGGGAAAAGCTCTCCGCCAAATATGGGTACGAAGCTAAAAGGATCTTCCTTAATTGGTGGGTAGCACTCAATCACATGGAGGCCGACTTGAAGCATCAGAAGAAATTCAAGGAGGCCAAGGTGGTTGCCATAGTGATAAAAAAGGCCGTGGAGTTAGGCTACAATTATTACGAAGTCGATCCCCAAAAGATCGGTGACAAAATCGGGATCGTCATCTTCTCTCTGGTCTTTTACGTGATCTACACCCTGTGGTACGGCTTTTCCATTATGTTCATGTTCGAAGGGTGTGGCATGAGGCTGGAACACTAGGCCGGATCAGTGGCGTGTAAGAAGTGCGGCAGGGTCAACAAGGCCCTGCCGCATCCAAAATCCTCTCAAAGCCTAACGTCTGCACAACGATTCCGCGTCGAGACCTTTGGAAAGTGTTCCAGCGGTTGCACGCAGTAAAGCGTCAGCGCTAAACCCTCGCCCTCCTTGACCTTGAACAAAATTGAACGCTCTACAAAAGTCTCGCGTTTATGGGCTCGATTCGCCTAACTTCTTTTTTAGCTCGATATTCTCCCTTGTGATCCGGGCAAGCTCCAGGACCCTATCGATGGTAAAGAGTATGTTATCCTTCCTGAAAGGTTTGGTGATAAAGTCAGCAACCCCCTTCTTCATAGCTTCGTCAGCTATTTCAAGCGAACCATAGGCCGTGATAATAATCACAGGAATATCAGGTTTGATGTCCTTGAGTTCATCAAAGAGCTCCATCCCATCCATACCAGGCATCTTGAGGTCGCTGATGACCAAGTCAATATCCTTTTCCGAGAGGATTTTTACCGCCTCGGAAGCATTGTTGGTCGTCTCTACCTCATAGTCGGTACTGTCTTCGATCATCATCCTCAACAGCGTCAGCATATCGAGTTCGTCATCAACGACTAGAATCCGTTCTGGCATGATCCTCTCCTTTGATATTTGTTATTCGGACCAAGTGACTTGGGTCAAATCGTTGTTCGCTTCAGGACTCCCGTTGTCCGAATTACGAATCCCCCTCGTCAGCTATATTTAAAGACACGATGACAGTCGTTCCAGGTTCTTCACCCTCCCGTCTTGTTTGGCTCTTGACTCGAATGTCTCCTCCAACCTTTTTCACAAGCGCATAGCTCACGGAAAGCCCTAAGCCGGTCCCTTCTCCTACTTTTTTTGTGGTAAAAAACGGTTCAAACATCTTGTCCATATGCTCTGGCGATATACCATGGCCTGTATCTGAAAAGCCAATTTCGACCATATTATGGGAACGATAAGCGGAGATGGTCAGGATGCCCCCGCCATCCATGGCCGCCATGGCATTATTAATAATGTTTAAGAACACCTGTTCCAGGTGCTGGCCATCACCTGTCACCATGGGGAGATTCGGTTCTATGTTGGTCTTTAGATCTATCTTGTTGGTCAACAGCGTGTTCTCAACCACGTTGATAACCTTCTGAAGGTCTTCAACCACATCTGTCTTTATGGTTGCCCTTTGGGGTATCCTGGCAAAAGCAAGGAGGTTTTCCACAATTCGTTTGCAGTTGTTCCCCTGTCTTTCAACGGTTTTCAGAATTTCATGTTCCTTGGAATCTTCAGGAAACCTTTCCAGTAGTAATTCTGTAAAACCCAAGATTATTGCAATCGGATTGTTCATCTCATGGGCAACACCGGCCGAAAGCGACCCCAGTGACGCCAGCTTTTCCGTGTGAAAGAGCTGTTCTTCTATCATCTTTTGTTCCGTGACATCTCTGGAGATAACTAAAACTGCGCTTATCTGGTCTCCGTCAGTTAAGACAGGCTTGTATTTTGTATCAAGCCAATACTCCCTGGTTCCCATTTTTACACGCTCTTCGTGAGCAAAAGTTTCGGATGTTTCAAAGGCCTTTCCAACGATAGAGCACACATTGTCAGGGGCCTTGTATTCCATAATATCCATAATATTCTTACCAATGACCTCTTCAGCCTGCTGTCCAGTCAACCGTGTCCAGTATCGATTGATTGACAGGACGTTGCAGTCTCTGTCTATCGTATAGATCATGTCATCTGCCGACTCCACAAGAGAGCGGTATCTTTCCTCAGAGCGTCTCAATCTCCTGGCATAGCGTTCAAGATCCTGGGTCTTTTCTTTGACCTCGCGTTCAAGGGTCTTGAGCCAGGCCCTCTCGTTTACTATCACGAAGGCTAATATGGCAACCACCGCAGCCGTGAAGGTCCCCTGTATCAAAGCTTGCCTCACATACGCCGCATGAACGGCGTCTTCTACTTCGCTGACCGGCGCCACAACCGCAACAGACCATACCCTTGACGCATTAGCAGCCCCAATGTGCACCGGCGCATAGGCAATCAGTTTTTTCATGGTGCCGATCGCACCCCGGTGCCAACCAGAAATATACCACGAGGTTCCCTCCTGTCCTTCTAACATATTGGTTTTTTGGATCTGATTGATCTTGCTGAAAGATATATGCGGGTCTTTGAATCGCCTCACCTCAAAGGCGTTTTCTCCAACAAAGTCCTTTTCCACGTGGTACAGGAAATTGCCGGATTCATCAATGACCCACCCATACCCCGTCTTACCTGATCGGATGGGGCTCACGAGTTTCTCTGTAAGCAAGCCAGCATCAAGTATAAAGACCAGAACGCCACCAAACTTTTGCGCCGGCTTGGGATGGGCTGCATCAGAGGAAATCTGATAGATTGGTATAGACATATACATGACAAAACCGGGCTCAGAGTTTCTAACAACCCCTCTCCTGACACCGCTTATGTAAATCTTGCCTTTGTTTTCGGGTTTCTTGCACCATTGGTAATAATCCTCCTGACTATACGCTTCCTTTTCCACAAAGAACGCCCCCAAATCATTGATTGAATAGGAATTAGTCCCGTCAGCACTTAACAGAAAGATTTGGAACACACCATATTCGCTAACACTTAAAAGCGAAATTTTCATTCGGTTTGCCCAAGAGACAACCTCTACATACTGGATGGCGGGTGAAAGGCTCAAGTTCATGAGCTCCCGCTTAAGGATTGTGAAATTCTGCGTGAGTATGTCGGCGGCATGCTTGGTCAATGCAAGCTGCTGATAGTTGAAGTCCTCGTTGATTACCCTTGTCATTTCGCGGGCCGAGAAGCTACTTAAAAAAAACCCAACTGCCAGGAGGACCAGGAGGAAAATGGTTACAACAAGCAAGCCCCGCTTTCGGGCAAAGTATTCGAAGTATTTTTTCAAGGGTTGCTTCTCGGTCTGCGGAATGTTTTTATCGAGCTAACGTGGACAGCCAATCCTTTATGACGACCTTTATGACGAATCTCTTTAAACCATTAACCTCAGCGGCCCATGGGTTATTCAGAGTAAACGACCCCCTGCATAGCGGGTGGCTTTATTACACGGCCAAAGGCCGTGAAGTGAAGCCTCCCCGCGGCAAGCCGCGGGGCATCCTCATATTTCCTCCCCCTTGATGG
>CP070769.1:1244083-1246696 GCA_020347085.1 Desulfobacterales bacterium | reverse complement strand
GGCGAGGAGATTTTCAAACAGGGAGAGCAAGCCAAAACCATTTATGTGCTCTTGGAGGGCGCTGTTCGCCTCAGGATTAAGGCCCCAGAGGAGCTTGACGTGATGGCCGAGACCGTGGAGAAACCAGGGGATGTTTTTGGTATGGCCGCCCTGTCGAAGTCGCACGTATACAACGTGACGGCCAAGTGTATAGAAAAGATGACCGCTTTTGCCATAGACGCCGCCGGGCTTCAAGAAATCATAAGACACGAGCCGCGCGTCGCCATTGAAGTCATGGCAGAACTGGCCCAGCTCTATTCAAATCGCCTGAACTCCACGAGGGCGGCCGTCACGAACCTGTTCAGGATTTTCAAGTCCCAGACTCATAAATCGGCGGTCTACGATGTCTATGGAGAACAGGAGTAGCTATCAGGTCGAGACGTCTATTTCTCAAATAGTGGTGCTCCAATCTATGCGCCCGCGCCTTTCGTCAGGCTGAGTTCATTCCATGCAATCTGCAACAGGGCCCGCAAATGATAAAACCCCGCCTCTCTTTGTTAGAGACGGGGTTTTGGGATTCTATCCACGGTACCCTTTTGGCCAGGGTTGGAGTGTTATGTTTTTAAACATACGTGTAACGAGACTTCAGTAAGCGCAGTCGACTCGCTGCAAGGAATGCGCTCACTTTTTCGGTTCAAGGTCAGCCTTTGTCCAGCACCCTGCGTATGGTTGTGGCAAGGTCACGGGTCACAAGCGGCTTCATGAGAAAAGCTTGAATGCCCAGTGCCTCGGCTTTCTTTTTTGTAATCAACTCGCTATATCCCGTGCAAAGAATAATCGGGATGTCGTGCCTTATGCCCACCAGTTTTTTGGCCAGCATGCCACCTGTTATATTCGGCATGGTCTGGTCAGTGATGACAAGGTCAAGTTTAGCATGATGCGCCCGAAACGTCTCAAGGGCCTCTGTGCTGCTCGTTGTCGCAATGACCTCATAGCCAAGGCGCTCCAGTGTTTTTTTCCCCATTTCTACCACGGCTTTCTCATCATCAACGAAAAGAATTCGCTCATTGCCTCTGGGAAAAGGTTCCGAGGTTTTGGTTTTCGGTAAGATGTCGCTTTCGACCCTTGGAAGGAATACGTGAAAAGTCGTGCCCTTGCCCTGCTCACTTTGGACGGCGATCACTCCCCGGTGGTTCTTGACAATCCCGTGGATGACCGCCAGACCCATTCCGGTTACTTCAGCTAATCCTTTGGTGGTAAAATGGGGGTCGAAAATCCGGTCCATGATCTCAGGATCTATGCCATGGCCCGTGTCGCTTACGCTCAATGTCACGTACGATCCGGGTATCAGATCTGGATATTGAGCCACGCTATCCGCATCGAGCTCCATATCCACAACACTCACTTCGAGCACGCCCCCCTCCTCTCGCATGGCGTGGGCAGCATTGGTGCAAAGATTAATCAGCACCTGATGGATTTGGGTCGGATCGGCTACGATTGCGGCTGAAGGGCACGCAATCTTCTTGCGAATTTCGATGGTTGTGGGTAATGATGCGCGCAGCAGACTGAGGCCTTCTTCAACAACCTCAGCAATTTGCAGCGGCCTTTTTTCGGCTTCGGTCTGGCGGGAAAAGACGAGGATTTGCTTCACGACGGCTTCTGCATGCAAGCAAGCCTTGAGTACCTCCTCCAAACTCTGCCGCGCCTCATCCTTGTTGGGAATCTGGTATAGCGCAAGTTCGGTATTGCCAATAATGATCCAGAGGATGTTGTTAAATTCATGGGCTATACCACCTGCAAGGGTACCCAGGGCTTCCATCTTGCGGGCCTGCTGGAGTGCGGCTTCCAACTTCGATTTCTCCTCCTGGGCCCGTTTGTGGTCTGTCACATCGTAAATCGCCCCTTGGACCAAGATAGGCTTCCCAGTGCCATCACATACGTTTTGAATGAATTCGTGAACCCACCGTATGTCTCCACCCTTTCGTATGATGCGGTATTCTCGCTCATCCGAATAGTTTGGGACCGAACCTATTTTTTTGATGCTCTCTGAAATACTCTGGAAATCGTCCGGGTGAATGATCTGGTTCCATGTTGGCTTTCCTTTGGCAAATTCCCCCTCTGTATAGCCTGTGATGTCTTCCACAGCACCATGGAAGAATATTGGCGTAAAGTCGATGCGGCCGCGAAAGGCGATCCCCTGGAAGCTTTGGACAAAGGAGCGATACAGCTCCTCGCTCTCCCTCAAGGCATCCTCCACACGCTTGCGCTCAGCGATCTCGTGTTTCAACGCAGCGGTTCGCTCCTCAACCCGCTCTTCGAGGGTGTCACGAGCTTTTTTCAGCGCTTCCTGTGCACGCTTGCGTTCAGCGATTTCTTCATTCAGTTCGTGTGCATAGATGATGGCTTGATCGTAAGCCAGTTGCAGGCGGCGAGCACTTTCCAGCAGTGCCTTCTCCTGGCGCCTGCGCTCAACACCTTCCTTTTCGAGAACGCTGACCCTTTGTTTCAATGCCTTGTAGCTAGGTCTGTTAGGCACGAGAGTGTCCCCCCTGTTGCCCAAAAACAAAAAAGGCTCACACGCAACGGTATATCTGATGCCGCGTATGAGCCGCTACCACTCCCATAAGGGTTCTC
>CP070769.1:1239798-1243983 GCA_020347085.1 Desulfobacterales bacterium | reverse complement strand
TGTCAACTCTTCAGACATCCCAACGTGGTTCTTGGGATCTATAGTCTTCTCAAGATCCTCTCGCGCAAATCTTCCCGATATCTCAGGATGATTCATCAACAGATCAATTAAGGGTTGATCACGCTCTTTGGCTTCCATGGAGGCCTCATAAACAACCCTATGTGCTGTCTGTTTGCCAATGGTTTCTCCTAAGTAAAACATCAATGCCTCAGTTGAAATAAACGTTGCGGCCTTCTCAACATTCTGACGAATTCTATGCTCATGAACGATAAGATCCTTCAGGATGGCCTTCATCAAAGACAAGAGCCCACAGACAAAAAGGGACGTATCAGTCACGGTAACCCATTCAAGTCTCACAGCCCGATAATCCCGCTCATGTTCATTAATCATGGCTTCAAAACCCAAACCGGCATTGGCCTTGATCAGTCTTGCCAAGACCACGACGTGCTCGCACATTTCAGGATTTCTCTTGTGGGGCATGGTGCTGCTGCCGACCTTACCCATTTGAAAAGGTTCTTCCAATTCTCCTGTTTCACTTCTAGCTAGGCTCCGGATTTCATCAGCAATCCTGGCCAATGTACCCGAAATTATAGCCATCGTGGAGAGAAACTCCGCGCTCCGGTCCCGGGAAGCGTGCCATGCAGTGAGAGGTGCCTTAAGCCCCAGTTTTTCGGAAAATCGAGTCAATAGCTCAAGGCCCTTCTCAACAAAGGCATCCATTGTGCCGACGCCACCAAAGAGTTGACTGACCAACAGTTGATCTTTACAAGCGATCAATCGCTCATAGTCCCGCCATACTTCATCCAGCCAAACGCCCATCTTCAGCCCCAATGTCATGGGCAAAGCATGTTGTGTATGGGTTCGTCCGATAGTAACAACATCTATATGGCGTTCCGCCAGCTCCATGACTAGCTGGGTAATAGCTCTGAGATCCCGATCAACGATCGCCAATACGTCACGAATCTCCAAAACCTGCGCGGTATCTTGGATGTCCTGGGTGGTGGCACCAAAATGAATAAATTGTCCAGCAGCTTGCTCACACACTTCCTGCCATGCTGCAAGCAACGGGAGAAGGGAATGACTCGTTTTCTGTATGCCGTTCTGAACGGCATCTAGGTCAAGATTGCGAAGATGCACCTTCTCATTGAGAGCCTCCGCCGCCCATTCGGGAATGATCCCAAGCTCAGCCTGTGCTGATGCCAGAGCAGCTTCTATCTCTATCCAGCGCTGATACCGATACTTGTCGCAGAAAATCTTGCGCGCCTCTTCAGTCGTATAACTGCTACTGTAAAACTGGGAATCAACAATGTGGCTGTGTAGTTCGCAAATTCTCATAAATACTCCTGCTTAGCCGCAGACCCACGCAGACAAACACAGACGTATTCGTCTACAGTTCTTCAGGATCTTGGGCTCTCCCTCGCTCGACTTCTTCTATAGCATGATCCACAATCTCTAAGGCATGGCCGATGTAATGCTCTGGGTGATCAAGCTTTTCTAATTCCTCAGGAGTAAGCAGGGAACCAATCTCGGGGTCGTCCATGACCGCATCTTTTAGGGAAATTCCTGTGTCCGCAGCCTTCTTTGACAACTCCTGGAGTTTTTCCAGAGACTTCATCTTACCGATCGTGCTACTCAAACGAAAGAGGAGCCATTCTGAAGTAATCAGGCTTTTTTGAAGATGGAGATTCTTCATCATGCGATCAACCTGTACCTCCAAGCCGGACATGATATCCAGCATATATCGCAAAGCAGCCCCTGTATAGATGCACAGTTGAGGCACGGCCAACCACTCTGCCCACAGGCATCGGGCATCCCGCTCGTGTTCGTGGGCCACACTTTCCACAATCACCCCGGAAAGGTATCTTACATGGCGAGAAAGCACGACAACCCGTTGACAGATCACAGGATTTCTTTTGTGCGGCATGGTTGTGCTTGTTGCAGTCCTTTTGGGTAGAGATTCCCTTAACTCGCCGATCTCTGTCTTTTGAAGCTGGAAAATCTCATTGGCGATCTTTGCAAAGGTGGTCGTCAATAGGGAAAAGATGGATGCCAATTCCCCTACATTATCCCGAGAATTGTGCCAGGCTATTTTAGAATGCTTCAAGCCTAAAACGTCTAGGGTGCGGCTGGCGATTTCCATGGCCTGAGGACCGAGTGCTGCCATGGTGCCGACTGCCCCACCCAGTTGCCCAAAAGCAATGCTCTCAGATATGCGTTTAACACGTTCGATGTGACGCCGAATCTCACTTATCCAAATGACTACCTTCAGACCAAAAGTGGTGGGCAGGGCATGCTGACCGTGGGTGCGAGCTGCCATATACGTTGACCGATGCCTCTTGGCCAGATCCAGGCATGTCTCTTCCAAAGCCCGAAGATCCCTGTATACTATGGTCACAGCCTCTCTCAGTTCAAGGATTTCGGCGGTATCTAAGACATCCTGGGTGGTCACTCCGTGGTGGACGTATTCCCCATAGCCCTTTTCGCACACCTCGCGGAGGCCGTTTATCAAAGGCATGAGGGAATTACCGCTACGTTGATATGCCTCGCGGACGCTCTCTAAATCCAAATATGCAAGCTTTGCCTTTCTTCCAATCTCCTCTGCAGCTTCTTCCGGTATCTCCCCCATCTCACCCTGAACCTTTGCCAAAGCTGCTTCGAAATCCAGCCAGCGTTGGTATCTTACTTTTTCATCAAAGATTTGTGCCATCTCGGGCGTACTGAACACATTGGGATTGATGTCAAAATCAATGGGATGTACAGGCATGGTTACAACAGGCTACAGGCTAAGAGTTGTGGGTGAAACCGCGGAGGCGCGAAGGGCGCAGAGAGGGAAAGCTTTTTGATTTCCCGGGAGATCACGGTAAATCAAAACATCACTCCGCCGTTGGCGGAAAATAGTTGTTGGTAATCGGCTTGATCTCCTGTCTTGTGCTGAAATTCTCCCGAAGGCATGAGTTCCTGCGTTCTCTGCGTCTCTGCGGTAATTGTTTACTCGTCTAGGGGTCCGTATGGTTTTGCCTGTGGATATATAGAAGCTTCCGAGCATAAACTCAAGGCAGCTGCCCTTGGTGGAATATCATCTTTCTGGCTGCGCTCCAAGACCTTTTTGACCATTCCGCGCATTCTTTCTCCAACGCAATCTAATACACCTTGCACGGAAGGATGGGACCTTGGGCCAAATAGTGCATCCATCGATAAGGAGCCACCACACCCTGCCATAAAGTCCGGAATTGTAATAATGCCGCGATCGTGGAGAAGCCTCTCTGCCTCTTCGGTTACGGCAAGATTGGCACCGGGGACAATGGCTCTTGCTGAGATAGCCCCAACGTTGTCGGGAACTACAGCATTCTCAATTGCTGCCGGAATGAATACATCACACTTTATGTTATATATTTCACCCCGATTCCCATATTGGCCACTTCTCTGCATTCTTGGAATGAGACCATGGTTGGAGCCTCTTATCAAAGCTTTTACATCAAGTGGGTGTTCATTCGTACTGATGAGACTTTTTTCCTCGTCAGATAGTCCAACAATCTTGACCCCGGATTGATAAAGGGTATAAGCAGCAGCACTGCCCAATCCTCCAAAACCCTGAATCGCCACCACCGCCTCTTTTTCTGGAATCTTGAGAAACTCAAGGACCCCCAAACAAGCTGCGGCAAGTCCAAAACCCGAGCGAATTCTACCCAGCGTAACGTGATCGACAGGATTTTCTAACATCCCATAGCGCTCCAGGAAGTACGGCAGATCCAGGCCCTGCGCTTTGGCTATGGCAATCTTCACTGAAGGGATACCCAGTTTGCTCGCAGCATCATCAAGTTCTTTCAGTTTAACATTCAGGTCAGGTCCTACGGAATAGCGCTCCAGTATGTAGGGACGGATAGATCGCATGAAGCGATACAGTGCCTCGGTCTTTCCAGGTGAATGGGGATCATAATCAATGCCACTCTTGGCCCCGTCTGCTCTAATACCTGCTATCCGCATCTTAAGTGTCATATTCCGGGCTAAATGTACCACGGTATCGTAAATAAGGCCCTTCTGAACTCTCAATCCGCCAGCACACAGCTTATGGGCGAGCGCATCAATGACCAACCACCCCTTGAATCCCTCTACAGAATCCGTGTACTCAACAACACATTCCGGTTTCTTGTCTAAAATGTCTGCCATAGTCTTACGCGCTGTTAG
>CP070769.1:1236259-1239698 GCA_020347085.1 Desulfobacterales bacterium | reverse complement strand
GGGATGGCTTCACAGAATGATGTCGGAGTATTCCAAGCTTCTCAGAGTTAGTTCTGAGAGATGACCTTGGCAATTCCGATTCTTTTTGAACGTAGTTGACAAAAACGGGGCCAAGCAATAAGGTTCGAATCATGTCGAAGTGTCGAGATGAAGATGTTGAAGAATTTGCCGAAATGTTTAAGGCACTATCAAACCCAAACCGGCTCAGGATATTCTTGCGCCTGCTCTCATGTTGTGCGCCAGGGACGCGTGCCATCGTTGATAGTAACATCGACTTCGAACGATGCGCCTGTGTGGGTGAACTTGGCCAAGACCTCGGTATTGTGCCCTCGACGATCTCACATCATATAAAAGAACTGCGCCGAGCTGGGCTCATCCGCATGGAGCGGCGGGGGCAGAAAATCGAATGTTGGGTTGATCCGGAGGCTATAGCATCGTTGAGAGGCTTTTTTTCGTAATAAGCGCTACGATCTTCCGTGGTCGAGTTTATTTGATAGTTGTGTGGGGCAGCAAGATTTTTCCGTGGTTTTAAATTGGCGATCAGATGCGGGACGGAGCAGACTTATGGCTAGTCTAGAGTATTCAAAGGAAACAATACGCGTCCTGATACCACCTTTACGATCCCTCTCGGCGTGCTCAGAGTGACATCCAAGATGATACCCAAGAAAGCCGCTGCCGCACTGGAAGACAAGGGCATCGATGTTAATTAGATCGTGGAACTATCTCAGGACGAAGAAGTTCGCGGCACGATAGTCGAGATAGAAGAGCACAATAGAAATGACAAGGTGATCATAGCAATCGAATAGAAGCCCAGCATAGAGGTGCTCCTCACTTTCGAAAATCAAAAAGGGCAGGGCTATCAAGGGCGCTGCCTACACACAAAGAAACGTGTGCCGGGTCATATGCACGGCACACGCTCATTATGCAGTGAAGATTAATGAACCTCAATCTTTTTTGGTTCAATAGCCTCAGATTTTGGCAGTGTGACTGTTAGCAATCCATTCTTGTAAGTTGCATCTACCTTGTCAGGGTCGACCTCGACCGGAAGTCGCATGGTTCTTGAAAACGCCCCATAGCGCCTCTCGAGGCGATGGTAGTTTTCCTTCTCCTCTTTCTTTTCATGCTTTTTCTCGCCCTGAATGGTCAACACGCCGTTTGACAGGTTGATTCTGATATCCTTCTTATCCATCCCCGGGACTTCAGCTTCGACGATTAGCTCTTTTTCGGTTTCAGACACGTCAAAAGCCGGTGCAAATGTCCTTTCTTCTGCGAACAGGCTCGGCATGCTAAAATTCTCAAAGAACCGGTCAAATAAGTCCCATCCGGGATGCCTCAACCAATTGGTTCGTCTTAATGTCGGTAGTAAAGTGGACATGTCTGCTACCTCCTTTCGGTTTTATCACAGGTACTTATGCACCTAACGTTGTGTAAAAGATAATTCCTTCCTGCTGCACGTCAAGACCTGCAGATGAATTTTTTAGGGCTCTCCGGAAGAGTGAACCGAGACTCACACACCTCACCACAGTCGACCCAAGAAGTTAAGAAATCCGATGGGTTGCCCGACTCACTCCCCGCGCACGAAGTGCTGCCGTAAGGCAGAACCACCGTCCTTCCCTTTTGGAACCACAAAAAAACGTGTGCCAGGCTTTTGCTCAGCACACGTTTTCAGAGTAAAGGGGGATTAATGAACTTCTATCTTTTTTGGCTTAACCGCTTCAGATCTCGGGAGCGTGATCTTCAGCACGCCATCCTTGAAGCTAGCATCTACCTTGTCAGCGTTCACCTCAAAGGGAAGACATATACTCCTGGAAAATGTCCCATAGTATCGCTCCGTACAGTGATAGGTCTCATGCTCTTCTTTTTCCTGCTTTCTCTCCCCCGTGACTGTCAGCATACCCTCTGACAGATTGATGTTAATATCCTTTTTGTCCATGCCCGGAACTTCAAGTTTAACAATCAGTACATCATCGGTTTCAGAAACATCAAAAGGTGGCATCCATGCTGTTTCTTCGGTGAACACACTTGGCCATCTGAAATCCTCAAAGAACCGATCGAAGATGTCCCAGGCTGGACGACCAACCATACCTCTTCGTCTTAGTGTAGGTAACAGAATGTTCATGTCTGACACCTCCTTCCATTTCCAATTCGGGTATCTCTGTACCCATTGTTATCCAAAAGTTAATTCATACAAACGGCACGTCAAGAGTTGGTCGTATTTTTTTCGTCCCTTGAACTGCAACAGCGAGCGCATTCCCTGTAGCGTGCTGCAGGGAGCTTCAAAAAGTCAACCCGGACGAACAAGCCATCGGGCTCGGACCGAAAACCTTAACCGGTTCGCTCCCCGCGCATGAAGCGCTGCAAAAAAGACAGAACACCCGTCCTGACACAAAAAACACCATATTCTCGGGGTCAAAATACACGATTCACCCTGTACACTTTTCCTGCGGTTCTGCTGGAGATATCCTGCCATATTAATTCGGGGTCTTCGAATATGGCTTCAAATTCGCAAAAATGAAAAGCCGAAAACCCTATGATATGCTATCGTAACAACTTGCCTGAGAATACGTGGCCCATAAAGGCCACGGCCCGACATTGTTGATACGGGTTGGAAGTAATGATAGAATTATGATACAGTCTTTACGAGTTTTGAACATTGATACTTGTGACCGCAATCTTTTTGGAGCTTTAAGGATTGGCCCATGTTTGAAGTAACAGAAAAAGCAAAAGAAATGGTCAGGGAGTTTCTTAAGAGTAAAAATAAACTGTCTTCCATCAGGATTTTGCCTTGGACCGGAGAATGAGGCACTCCCTCTCTGGCAATGGCTCTGGACGAGCCACGAGATAGTGACGAGGTGCTAAATGACGACGGTCTGACATTTCTGGTAGACAGTCAGTTGTTTGCGATCGCGAAACCCATACGTATTGACTTTGAGACAACTGAAAAGGGAGGAGAATTCACCATATCCTCTACGATTGTTGAGAACCATTGCTCCATCGCTGAACACCCTGGTGCGTGTTACGCGTCCTGCAGCATCTGAATTCTGGCATTATCTATAGCAAACAATATTATGCTCTCGGTAATAATTTCAAATTTCTGTGGGTCATAATACTTGCAAGTTATCGGCACTCAGCTTTTTGCAGAAACCAGTTAAGATAACGGGTATCGTAAAATTGGTTTGCGGATGACTGGCCTGTCGCTAACACAACTTCGTGATACTAATATGCAGAGAAGGTGACTGGCCAGTTAGTTGTTCTCCATCTTGTCCTTCATCATCTTGAGGAGTTTGTCGAAAGCCACACGGTCGTGATCTCTTAGAAGCAGCAGTCCAAGCCCAACGAACAAACGTTCAACCTCACTGATCGACTTTGGCTCCTTCACTTTCCTTGCTATTGTGCACATGAAGGTTTTAACACCCTTTAAAACCTCCTCGCTTAACTC
>CP070769.1:1232882-1236159 GCA_020347085.1 Desulfobacterales bacterium | reverse complement strand
TTTTCTGGAAAATATCCCGTGACGGTTGGGAAAGAACCAAGGGCTTTCGACTGTTGCCCGGCCGATTTTGGGAACAATCTGTGCAGATATTGAACTGTAGCAGGGAGCGCATTCCCTGTCCCGATTCATCGGGACTGCAGGGAGCTTCAAGCTTGGATATGGGGGCAGTCGTTGTTAGATAATTTTGAACGCGTCTGACGTGCGTGACACGGGTTGACCCTTGATCCGCCTGATGATTGTTTTTAAGCAAACCGTGTGCTTCACGCGGGGTTCCAAAGTTAAACGTGGGAAAACCGACGTTTCTCTTTATTATACGGCCATTGGCCGCGTGACCAAAGGCGCCCGGTATACGGGTTTACTCCACGGTCACCTCATCTCCTATCTTCTGTGCCTCCGGCTCACTCGTCTGCCTACGTGTTCTTATAAACCAGGCTTTGAGAATGGCCTGCACAAGCGTGGCCAAAGGAATCGCGAAGAATACGCCCCAAAAACCAAACATGCCGCCAAACACCAACACCGCCACGATGATCGCAACCGGGTGAAGATTCACGACCTCGGAGAACAGCAACGCGACCAAAACATTTCCGTCCAAGATCTGAATCACAACATAAGCACCAACGACATAAGCAAAATCGGAACAGTATCCCCACTGGAAGTAGGCGATTGACGCCACCGGCAAAGTCATGAAGATGGCACCGAGGTACGGAATCAGGACCGACAGTCCGACGAACAGGCTGATCAGCATTGCATATTGTAAGCGTAGGATTGAGAAAGTCGCAAAGCTTACTGCCCAGACAATCATGATTTCCCAAGCCTTGCCCCGTACGTAGTTTCCGATCTGAAGGTCGACTTCATGCCACACTTCTGTGGCCAGACTTCGGTCTTCCGGCAGAAAACCCGTGAGCCACTGGAGTAATCGATCCTTGTCTTTCAAAAGAAAGAAAACCAGGAGAGGCATAAGAAAAATGTACACGAGAAAGCCGATGAGGACACGAACAGACGCTAGAGAAAGAGATAGTACCCGCTGTCCCACGCTCGTAAGTTCCGAGCGCAACGCGTCCACAATGCCTATCACGTGTTGTTGGGAAACAAAGTCCGGATACCGCTCTGGCAGACGCAACAGGGCTTGCTGGCTCCAAGCAATCATGGAAGGTAACTGCTGAAACAACTGCTCCACTTGCGCCCACAAGAGTGGCAGTAACCCCAACAGCAAGAAGAGCAGGAAAATAACAAAGCCGAAAAAAACTAGCAGCACCGCAGCAAGACGTGGCATCCTGCGGCGCTCCAGGGCACCCACAGGTCCCTGAAGCAGATAAGCAATCACCACACTGGCAAGAACCGGCGCAAGCATCTTTCCCAGTACAATAATAACAGCGGAACCGATGACAAGCAGAACTACCAGGATAACGACCTGGGGGTCGGAAAGGTTTCGCCGGAACCAGTTGCTAATGAGATTCATCACGCTCTCCTTTAGGTGTATTACATTACTAACATTTATTCGACGCAATTGGAACAGTTAAATGCTGCAACAATGACATGTCCGATTTAAAAAGTGCTACTTTTTACCGGAGAGACAGAGCCGATGGTCGTATTCGCATGTTACATTGACTTTCCCGCAGGGCTGGCTTAGGGTACCATGATGCTGAAAATCGCCGGATGTGCTGAGCAAGAAGAATAAAAAAAAGTGAGCTGAGGGATTCTTCATGACAGATACAAGGGTATTTATACACGGGCTCTTAGGCAGTAGTCGGGGAACCAAAGCCTCATTTTTCCGAGAAACATACCCCGACATGATCATCGAAGATTTTCGCGGATCTCTTGAACAGCGAATGGAGAAACTTAACAACATTCTAGCCCAAAAGCGATCTTTGATCATCATAGGCTCAAGCTATGGGGGATTGATGGCGGTAATATATGCGTTGGACAATCAGGAAAAGGTAAGAAAACTGATCCTTCTGGCCCCAGCCCTTGCTTCCGGAGGGTTTGACCCTTACCTTCCAAAAACGACCGATATACCTGTCATCATTTATCATGGAAGAAACGACGATGTGGTCCCCCTTGGGCCTGTTCACGACATTGCCCGCAGGGTGTTTAACAACCTGACCTTTAACATTGTCGAGGACAATCATGTCCTAAGTAAGACCTTTACATCCATCGACTGTGCGAATCTTCTCTAGAGCCTGAGAGTGTTCCACACGCGAGAAACGCCCGGCGGGAGAAAGAAATCTGTGACATTGCGACACGTTTTCTGATGTTGTCTATAGAACCTTAATTGAGCGAAAGTCGAGGGTGCCCCAGATCCAAGGCGTTAAGGGTGAAGCCGTCCCGATTCATCGGGACGGCGAACTCTTGACAACGCTGGAGATGGGGTTTCATCCCACTAGAAGCGGGAAGGGTAAACGAAATGAAGATCCAAAAGAAGAACTATACAGCTTATTGATAGAAGAGATAATACATTCCAAATAGAGCTAAGAACGTATTTTAATGTTGATATGATCCAATGTTTCTTTATTTTGTTTACACGCAATTAAGGTTGAAGTGAATCCAAGATGATTGAGAGAAAGATCAATTCCTTGTCGATATGGTTGTTTGAAAATCTCTTGAGATACGAACGTGTCGGCCACTTTGTATCAACCAGAAGCAGTGGCTATAGCAGCCCGCCCTATGATTCGCTGAACCTCTCTTTCAACGTTGGAGACGATCCGGAAAATGTGCTTGAGAACCGCAAGCTGCTTGCCGGAGCCCTCAGCATGTCATGGACCAGCCTGACGACTGCCAAGCAGATTCATGACGGTCATGTCAAAGTGTTGTCAGCAGGGATGCGGGGTAAGGGTTGCGCGGATTACCAAGGGGCAATCAATGCAACAGATGCCATGGTGACCAATGTGCCAAATATTTGCCTCATGGTTCTTTTAGCTGACTGTGTACCCATCTTATTCTATGATCCCACAAAGAAGGTGATCGGTGTGACCCACGCGGGTTGGAAAGGCACGCTTCAATCTGTGGCCCAGAATACCGTAAAAGTGCTTGAACAGGGCTTCGGTTGTGCACCAAAGGACATTTTTGTGGGCATTGGCCCATCCATTGGCCCGTGTTGTTATAAAGTGGGCCAGGAGGTCGTTGCTGAAGTTGAGGAAGTCTTAGGTGATAGAAACTCCTGCATTAGGAACACGTCCCCAGACGGAACAGGATATTTCGACCTGTGGCGGGCCAACCTAAGACAGCTTCTCGAAGCGGGCATCCCTGAGCATAACATAGAAACGGCAAAAGTATGCAC
>CP070769.1:1227298-1232782 GCA_020347085.1 Desulfobacterales bacterium | reverse complement strand
TTTCCACAATGCCAATGAGGCCTTGGCACAATCCCTTCTCACTTGTTCCTATAAGCTTCTTGCCCCATCCATAGGCTTGCTCACCAAATCATGGGACGAAGTGCCTCTTTTGGCGCAAGCTTTACTTTGTGTCAAGCCATCAGCAATCTTTGGGCTAAACTCGGTCTTACAGCCTTGAGCAGTTCGGGATTTGCCCACCAAGGTAGGCACGTTCGCTTCGCCCGGATGGGTTCCCCAAAAAGCTCATGATGACCGCTCAAAGAGGTTAGGCAAAGGTCTCGCCAATGTCGCCAGATTACGACATTGTAAGGGCTAAGAACTCTGCTCGCCTTCTTCTTCGGTACTGTAGTCTAGTATGGCCTCTTTGACGCTTTTGTAAACGCTCTTAAAAGTGTCGTCAAAAGATGCAGGAGAGACACGACCCACCTCAATAAACTTGGCCACAATCTCTTTCGCTACTTTCAGGACATGTTCGTCAAGCGATCTCATATCAGCCTCCGTGATGTACACACTATGCTAAGGTCTTGGCCCACGCAAAGCTGTGGACTGCTGTTCGTTTTGGGGGCTACAGGTTGAAAAACCTGCTAAAGACGTATCCACACAATACCCATTGCACCTAAATTACTCTATATCACATAGGCAGGTTTTTTAGCAAGGGCATAGGAACTGACACGTGCGTTGTGGAATAACAATGGGTCGTTATCGCTTGACACAGTCCTGGCATTTTGCTATGAGTCACAGCGTCATGAAGCAGGAAGATAATGGCTTTGCGAACCGGTTGGCAGAGAGTTGGTGCTGGTGGCGGCAGCTCAGAGAGGAGGGGTCTGTCCGCGCCCAGCGGTAAGTAATAAACATATGGACTGAGCAGAGCCGCGGGCAGTTCCTCGGAACGCGCGGCTTTTTTTGTGGCCAAGGGATCGGACTCTCAGATTCCTGTGAAGCTTCCCCGCCCTGAAGGACGGAGGTTCTGTCTGACGGCAGCGCTTCGCGTTCGGGGCGCAGGCCTGTCAGGAGCTAGAGCCCCATGGCAGTATTCGTTTAGTCGGCAATCCTTCCTGTGAAGGATCAAGGCTGGGGACGTCCACGGACCTGAGGAGATTGAAAGAAAAGGTTTTGATTGATATTAACCTGAAGCCTCTGAAAGTAAACCTATATGGTTACCTGGAAGAAGAGGTCGTGATGAGGGAATATGAGTAATTCAGATTCCATCCTTGAGCTAGTCAATGTTTCTATCAATTTTGGCGGGCTTCAAGCCATCAACCGACTGTCATTCCAGGTAGAGAGCGGCCAGATCTTTGCCCTCATCGGCCCAAACGGCGCTGGCAAGACCACGGCGATTAATATGATCACCGGCATATACCCTCCTGCAGAAGGTGAAATCTACTTTGAAGGCCAAGTGCTGTCGGGAAAGAAGCCATACCAGGTTACTCGGATGGGAATTGCTAGGACCTTCCAGAATATCCAGGTATTCCAGAACATGACCGTTCGGGAGAATGTCATGGTCGGCCTACATACGCGGAGCCGTTCCGAATTTGTCCGGTGCTTACTTCACACGCCTATGGTGCGGAAAGAAGAGAGGATGATTCGAAGGAGGTGTAATGAGATCCTGGAGTTTATGGGACTCGCATCCAAAGCTGGTCTCTTGGCCGCCGGTCTTCCCTATGGTGATCAGAAAAAGGTGGAGATTGCCCGGACGCTGGCCACAGAACCCAGACTGCTTCTCCTGGATGAACCTGCAGCCGGCCTCAATTTACAAGAGACCCATGAGATGTCCCATACGATTCTCATGATCAGAGAGACGGGGGTCACCGTACTGCTGGTGGCTCACAACATGGACTTGGTCATGGGAATTTCAGATACCATTACCGTGCTCAATTATGGGGAGAAAATAGCTGATGGGAGCCCGGCAGAGATACAGAACAGCGACAAAGTGGTAGCGGCCTATCTGGGCAGAGAGCCATGGTAGAGCCTGATTAGGGTTCGTGAAATAAACGGCCTCTGTCGGGAGATTCCAACAATGGGGAGTCCACAGGGAGATAATGCATATGGAAAACAGAAAGGAGGGAATCCTCAAAAGGCTATGTTTCGTGGCAGAGAATGATTGTCAATCCAATTTCACAGGAGGGGAAGAATGAAAGGAAAAGCCTTAGTAATCGTAGCAGTTTCTCTGGCAGTCTGTTTCATGGTGGGTTCACCTTTGTGTTTTGGTGCGGAACCCATAAAAATCGCAGGAATCTTTGCTCTTACCGGCCGTGCTGCTCACATTGGAACAGCACAGCGCGATGCAGTACTTATTGCAATCGATGAGGTAAACGAGCAGGGAGGCATCAATGGCCGAAAGTTGGAGATGGTGATGGAAGACACAGAGAGTACTCCTACAAAAGCAGTTATGGCCCTGAAAAAGATCCTTGAAGCGGAAGATGTTGCAGCCATTATTGGGCCCACATTGACAGGAACGGCTATGGCCATGAGGGGATTCATTGAACAAGAAGGGATTCCTGCCTTTATGCATTCAGGGGGTGATGTCATTCTAAAGGCTCCATTGAAAAAAGATGATCCAACTTCACTGCCCAAATGGACATTCAAGTCTCCTTATAAGGCTGCAGACGCCATGGGAAAAATCTGCGAACACATGAGTAAACACGGCATTAGTAAGATAGGATTTCTCTATTCCAATGAGGGGTTCGGAAAGGACGGGCTCAAGAACGTCAAGGTCCAAGCACCGAAGTATGGCGTGGAAGTCGTCGCCGAGGAGGCGTTTGAACCCAAGGATGTGGATATGACCGCCCAATTGACTCGCATGAATGCCAAGGGCGTTGATGGAATCATCGCCTGGACCGTGGGCCCTGCCATGGGGATCATCCCAAAGAACGTGAAGCAGCTAGGAATAAAAGCGCCTCTTTTTGAATGCCACGGGGCAGGGGATCCCATCTTCTGGACGGTTGCGGGAGAGGCCGGGGAAGGCGTGATGATGCCCTCTACCAAGATTGTGGTGGCCGATCAACTCCCCGATTCCGACCCCCAGAAAAAGAAGATCCAAGCCTATGTGAAAGCATATCGAGAGAAATTCAACCGTGAGCCTGGCACCATGGTCGCCTATGGCGCGGATGCTGCGTACATCGTGGTTGATGCGATAAAAAAGGTGGGGGCGGACCGGGCTAAGATTCGTGATGCCATTGAGAATACCCAGGGCTATTTAGGTATCAGCGGTATCTACAACATCACCCCCGAGGATCACAATGGCCTGTCAATGAAAGATATTGTTATGATTAAGGCCACCAAAGGGGGATGGGAGTTAATGGATTAAATGCCAACAGCCGATGCAGTGGCAACCTAAAGGTTGAAGCATATGGACTTCTCCCAGCAAATAGCTCAGTACATTATCACTGGACTGTCTATTGGTGCTATTTACGCCATCGTGGCCATGGGCTTTAATATTATTCACAATGCCACCGGGATAGTCAATTTTGCCCAATGCGAGTTTATCTCTCTGGGCGGCATGTCCATGTATACCCTGGTTGTTCTTTTAAAGATTCCGATACTCATCTCCTTTTTCATATCCATGGCCACGGTTTCCCTGATAGGGGCCTTGATGGAAAGAGGGCCCATACGATATGCCAGGTCAAAAGAGATTATTATTCTTATATTCTTGACTATCGGATTGTCGGGAACGCTCCGGGGGACAGCACAGCAGATCTGGGGAACGGATAACGTCGGCGTCCCAGCCTTTTCCGGGGAAGACCCGATCCATCTGCCGGTTGGGGCCACGATATTACCACAACACATGTGGGTATTTGGCATCACTTTCCTGGTGATGTTGGTTCTGCGCCATTTTTTTAGAAACACCATGCTGGGAAAAGCCATGCGGGCTACTGCAGTTAATCGCCAGGCCGCCGCACTCGTGGGTGTCTCCGTGGATCATATGGTCCTGCTTTCCTTCGCTCTCAGCGGGGCGTTGGGGGCTGTTGCCGGAATGATTATTGCTCCGATTTCTACGACCTCTTATGATACCGGGATCATGCTCGGCTTGAAAGGGTTTGCAGCTGCTATCTTAGGTGGATACGGCAATTTTGCAGGCGCCATTCTGGGTGGTGTCATATTGGGCGTTCTGGAATCCCTCGGGGCAGGGTTGCTCTCTTCCCAGTATAAAGACGCTACGGCTTTTCTTGTTCTCCTTTTCGTTCTTTTCCTAAAGCCCACCGGGATCATGGGATATGGAGAATCGGAACGGGTGTAAACTAGTGGATTTGCCTGAAAGTACAAGACGTAAAGACCGCTTCTCTTTCACTCTATTGGTGGTTATCATTGTCCTCATTCCCGTTCTTGTGGAGAGCAAATATTACCTTATTGTCCTGAACATCATCGGTCTCAACACCATTGTGGTCGTAGGCTTGAACCTGCTTATCGGTTTTGCAGGGCAAATTTCCCTGGGCCATGCGGCCTTTTTTGGCCTCGGATCCTATTTTTCAGGCATACTCACCGCGAACTACGGATTCCCACATTGGCCTGCCATGGTGGTGGCAATGCTGGCCACAGGGGCCATTGCCTACCTGATAGGTTACCCGGCACTGAAGCTTCGAGGGCACTATCTGGTCATGGCTACTCTGGGCTTCGGTATCATCATTAATATTCTCATGGGGGAGCTGGAGCAGTTCACTGGGGGACATGATGGACTGATAGGAATTCCTCCCCTCTCGGTGGGCGGATTAACATTTGACAATGACCTGAAAAATTTTTACCTCATCTGGGCCTTTGTCTTTTTCTGTATGCTGGTGGCGAGAAATCTTCTCGATTCAAGGGTAGGCAGGGCACTGCGGGCCATACACGGAAGTGAAGTGGCAGCCAATTCCCTGGGTGTCAATACGTCCTCATACAAGGTTAAGGTTTTCGTCTTGAGTGCCATGTTCGCGTCCGTTTCCGGCAGCCTTTATGCCCATTACATCACCTTCATAAGTCCTAGTACGTATGATTTTTATTATTCCATCCAGGTTGTCACCATGGTCATCGTAGGAGGGATGGGAAGTCTTTGGGGATCTCTTTTCGGGGCGGCTATCCTCAGCTTTATATCAGAGGCTTTGCATGTTGCCAAACAGTACCACATTATTGCCTACGGCGTTTTTTTGAGCCTCATACTCATCTTTTTGCCGGAAGGGGTCCTGGTTGGCATTCAGCATTTTTATCAAAGCAAGAAGTTGCAGAGGCTCATAGCCGTCAAAACCCCTTTCCTCCTTTGGTTTAACCGTTTTTGAAAGTTCTCAAGTTGCTTCGCTAAAACTGGAGCACGAGGTGCCTCTTTTGGCGCAAGCTTCACTTTGTGTCAAGCAGTCAGGTGCAACCTTTGCACTGAACTCCCCCGATAAATCGGGATCAAACAGTTACAATTTTTCGGATCTATAAACAAAGCTAAGGATAAAAATTTAAGTATTTGAAAGCACCACCGCATACAGGCAATCCGATTCCAAGCCGGCTCAAACTCGCGCATAA
>CP070769.1:1223679-1227198 GCA_020347085.1 Desulfobacterales bacterium | reverse complement strand
TTTCTGATTTGCTCTATCTGGTGGTCGATCCGAGGATACGGCTATAATGAGAGATACTGCTGAAACCGTGACTTCGAGTCTCGACGTAGATGGTCCTTTAGCCCCAAGGCAGGGATTTTGGCAGCTCCTCAGACAAAACAGGCTGGCCATTATCGGCCTTGCCATTTTCGTCGTATTCTTCTGTATTGCGCTCCTGGGACTTGGATTGACCAGTGGGAGGAATCCCACCTTTGATCCTGCTATGGTTAGACTTCAGGAGAAGTTGCGACCGCCCTTTTCCGGGCCGAATCTTGAGACCTTGCGCTCTGAAGAGGTACCTCGGCTGGGGGTGTACGTATTTGGTACCGACGATTTGGGGCGAGATGTTTTTGCCAGGATGTTACAGGGAGCCTGGGTTTCACTAACCGTGGGGTTTGTGGCTGTGGGGATCTCGGTTTTTATCGGCATCTTCATGGGTGGGATAGCAGGTTACTTTGGACAAAACCATACTTTTATAGATACCCTGATCATGCGATTTGTAGATATCATGCTGTGCTTCCCGAGCTTTTTCCTTATATTGACTGTGGTGGCACTCCTTCCGGCCAGTATGTATAACATCATGATCGTTATTGGATTGACCAGCTGGATGGGCACCACACGTTTTGTTCGGGCAGAGTTTCTCTCTTTGCGGGAACAGGATTTTGTGACGGCTGCGCGGGCTTTGGGCGTGAGTAATTTTCGGATTATTTTTCGTCACATGATCCCCAACGCCATGGCCCCGGTGCTTGTGTCAGCCACAATTGGTATCGCCACCGCCATTCTGACCGAGGCGGGCCTGAGTTTTCTTGGCTTTGGTGTCCCTCCGCCCCATGCCACTTGGGGGGGGATCTTGTCCGACGGGAAGCGCTTCATTTTCGATGCACCGTGGCTGACATTTGCACCAGGGATTGCTATTTTGATCGTGGTTCTCGCTTTCAATCTATTTGGAGAAGGGCTTCGAGATATTCTGAATCCCAAGCTGCGTGAGCGGTATTAGGAAGATGATGGTAAAGAATGATCATATTTTACTCTCTGTCCAGGACCTAAAGGTCTATTTTCACCTGAATCAAAGACTTGCCCGTGCCGTGGACGGCGTAAGCTATGAGATCCGCAAAGGAGAAACGGTCTGTCTTGTGGGTGAGTCAGGTTGTGGAAAGACCGTGTCTGCACTGAGTACGCTCGGCCTTGTCCCCCAGCCTCCAGGCAAGATCGCGGGAGGGCAAATTTTGTTCAAGGGACAAAACTTGTTGGAACTGGGTGAAGAGGAGATGCAGAAGATTCGCGGAAACCATATAGCCATGGTCTTTCAGGAACCCATGACCTCTCTGAATCCCGTGTTTACCATAGGGGACCAGATCCAGGAGGCGATCATGGTCCACGAAAAGATGGGTCAAAGCGAGATGCGTGAAAGGTGTCTCCGACTCCTGGAAGATGTGGGGATCCCTTCGCCCAGAGAGCGTCTTGCTGACTATCCCCATCAGCTTAGTGGCGGCCAGCGGCAGCGGGTCATGATCGCCATGGCACTGGCGTGCAGCCCCGAGGTGGTAATCGCTGATGAACCGACCACGGCCCTTGACGTCACCATTCAGGCTCAGATTCTTAATCTGTTCGGAGAGCTTCAAACAAGAGGAGGTATGTCACTGCTCTACATCACCCACGACCTGGGGGTTGTGGCAAACATAGCCGATCGCATATACATCATGTATGCAGGGATCATCGCGGAGCAGGGTAGTGCCCCTGAGATTTTCCATGATCCTCGTCACCCCTATACCCAGGGGCTTTTGGCATCACTCCCCAATCGCGCCAAGAGGGGCACGAGGCTTCACAGCATACCGGGTGCAGTGCCGGACCCTGCATACAAGCCCGGTGGTTGCCCGTTTCACCCCAGATGTAGTTTTGCTGTTGAGTCCTGCGGGAGCCAGTTTCCGGAGATGTGCGACTACGGGGAGGGGCACTTGAGTCGATGCCCAGTACTGTACGAAATGGCAAGGCAGTGATATTAGATAACTCCTCGGTTATTTCTTATCGTCCTCCAGACTCCTTTCTATAGATTGCAGTAATTCGTGTCCGATGCGTTGGCCAGGGTGCTTTGCTATTATTTGTTTTGCCATACTTTTCGCATTCTTCAACTGTCCCCTTTTCATGTAGTAATCAGCCAGTGCGTAAAGATAATCCATGTTGTCGGGAGCCCGCTCGAGTGCTCCCCGCAGCGCCGCTTCGGCTTCCGCATCCCGCTTCAGGTGTTGCAGGACTAGCCCCAAATTGTACTGAATCCGGTGTCGCTGTGGCAGCCCTTTTGCCGCCCCCTCCAAGAATTCTGCTGCGTCCGCATATTGCTTCATCTCCGCCAGCAAGAGCCCCAGAGAATAGGCAGCGTCATATACCTCGGGGTGGGCCCCCACAACCTCACGAAGCAGAACCTCTGCCTTGCCATTTTCTCCCCTCTGATTATAAAGCATAGCGAGGTTTACCTTGGCCGGGTAAAACAGGTCATCAATCTTGATAGCTGCCTGGTAATTTCGCATGGCCTCTTCCGGTCGGTTCAGCGCAGCATAGAGATTACCTAGATTGTAACGCCCAAAAGCAAAGTCCGCCGAGTACATCATGGACGTTTTGAATTCATCCAGAGCGGCCTGGAACACCCTGCGTTCCTGACTGGATAGACGCTTCTCGGGTTGTCCGGCCAGCCGTTGGGCAGCTTCCATCCTAACAGCCTTGACAGGGTCGTAGAGCAGTGGCCCGATGATCCGGACCAGGTCCTTCTGATGGCTCAGATTCAGGGTGTCGATGGCGGTTCGACGGATCAGCGCTTCATCATCCATCAACGCCAGCTTGAACGCCTCCGTCGTGTCTTTTCCGGAAAATGTAGCGAGAAGGGAAAGGGCAGTAGCCCGAACGATCACGGGATAGAGTGGGTCTCCAGCCAGCCGCATCAATTGTTTTCGGGCTTGGGGGAGCCTTTTTCGTCCCGCCTCGATAACGGTCCCGTAATGGGGCCTGCGGCCAGGACCGTACCACTTGGTCAACCACCCATCCGACCATTTGTCGGTTTTGTCCAGGTGACAGCGGTTACATGCATTGGGGGCGCCCAGTTTCATGCTGAGATCGGGGCGCGGAATGCGAATACTGTGGTCTGGCCGATAGTCAATGACCATATACTGACGGCCGGGCATATGGCACGGAACACAATCGGCCCCGGTTCCAACCTTAAAGAGCACCTTGCCGTCAGAAGATTTAATAGGTTCGCCTTTTTCTCCCTTCTTCTTATGAAAGTGGTGCCTCTTGGTATCGTACTCACCGGCCCGATGGCACTGAAGACAGAGATCGTTCCCCTCCTTCAGGAGTTTTACGCTGTGCACATCGTGGCAGTCGCTGCACCGCACATCCCGATGATACATCTTGCTCTGTGTAAACGATCCGTAAACATAAACCTCTTCCAGGATCTGTCCATCTGTGAAATAGAGGCTTTCGGTGAGAAGCGCAGGCAGCAAGCTGTCAAGC
>CP070769.1:1218370-1223579 GCA_020347085.1 Desulfobacterales bacterium | reverse complement strand
GTTACCATTTTCTATGCAAATTGTGAAAGCGAACCTTTTTGTTTCAGGAAGATTATACTTGACTTTTAGGCACTGATTCTCTATAGGCAGTGGGCTAATCGCATGTAGCCCTTACGCTAAACGCACCCTGAGGGCTCTCTGCGCAAAGGATAGCACGGGTAACCACCGAACCTTTGGTGACCGTAACCACCAACCTAAACAGGAGGACATGTTATGAAAAGGCTTTTGGTGTTTCTATGCGTTTCAGCTCTTGTCTTTGCTGTAGCGACTCCCCTTTTGGCTGGCGGTATAGACAACAAGCACAATTTCAGTGCAGAGTATGCCAGAACCCTGAATAGAAATGCAGCCACCGACTCAGCGGATGCCGTGGTTTACAACCCGGCTGGCACGGTCAAGATGGAGGACGGGCTTTACGTCAACCTAGCCGGTCAATATGCTTTTAAAGATTATTCGAATACCTTTAATGGAACCGAGTACGACTCTGATGAACCAGATATCGTACCCAGCCTGTTTGCTCTCTACAGAAAGGACCGATGGGCAGGCTTTGCAGCTTTTACCATACCGGCTGGCGGCGGCTCAGTGGACTATGAAGATGGCATGGCAACAACCTATCGCGTGGCCCAAGGAGTCATAGCGACCGGCGCATACGCCGCCGGCTCCATCAGAGATATGGGCCTTGAAGGTGAAATGTATTATTATGGGATCACCGTGGGCGGCGCATGCGCACTCAATGATTGGCTCTCTGTTTCTGTCGGCTTGAGATACGTTGATGCAAACAGAGAGTTCGAAGGCTTTGCCACCATGACACCCATTGCGCCTGTGCCAGAGACCCTTTATGTAGAGTATGAGGAAACAGGTCATGGATGGGGCGGTATCTTTGGCATGAATATCTCCCCAACAGACGAACTCAACATAGGTATCCGGGCAGAGACCAAAACACACCTTACCTTAGAGACTGATCAAAAAAGGGACGATGTGGAGACGGTCCTTGGAGGCGATCTGGTCCCGGATAACGCAAAGAGAAACAGAGACTTTCCTGCGCTATTCGGTTTTGGCGTATCATACCAATTGACCTCCAACCTGAGGACGGAGGCAAACTTTACGTATTACCTGGCGAACGATGCAGACTGGGACGATGATCCCATAACTACCGGCGATGAGACACAGAAGGATGACGGTTTTGATATAGGCATTGCCCTGGAATATGCCTTTACCCCCAAATTCAAGGCGAGTTTGGGCTACATGTACACGGAAACCGAAATGGATGCGGATGATATGTTAGCGGCCGCACCAGAGCTGGATGCCCAGTCCGTTGCTGCCGGGTTAGCGTATGAAGTCATGCCTGGATTGCATGTAAACGTGGGAGTGATCCAGACGTTTTACGACGAGGAAACCACCACCCCCAATGCCGTCTTCCCCACTGGCATAGAATTGGAAAAAGAGGTTACTCTCGTAGCACTCGGCATTCAGTATAAGTTTTGGTAATGTCCTGAGGTTCCCCTTGATATCGTGAGCTCTGACTGCGGCAGGCGGCACAGACCTGCCGTGGTCAGAATTGAAAAATCGAATTCTTTGGCTTTTTAGATGCCATAGCCCCGGTCGGCAGAAAACGGGTTTTGTCTCTGCCGCATCGGGGCTTGTGTTTTGGGGGCTTGCCGGCTAGGACACCGTTTGCCACTGGTACAATTGATAGTATAGCCCCTGTTTGGCCATCAGTTCGTCGTGGGTGCCGGTTTCTCTGATACGCCCCCTGTGAAGGACGATGATACGGTCGGCATGGCGTATGGTGGAAAGTCGGTGGGCCACGACAATGGCTGTGCGGTTTTGCATCAGTCGAAGCGTTGCCTCCTGGATCAAGCGTTCCGTCTGGGTATCCACACTTGAGGTTGCCTCATCGAGGATCAGAATCTCGGGATCACGGGCAAGAGCCCGCGCAAAGGCCACCAACTGGCGCTCACCGCCTGACAGGGTGCGGCCTCCGTCCATGAGCACCGTATCGAGCCCGTCTGGAAGCTGTTGGATCAACCGCTCGATATTGGACGCTGCAATAATTTCTTGCAACCGTTCCGGTGTCAGGGCCGGGTTTCCTTCTGAAATGTTACTCTGTATGGTGTCTGCAAACAGAAAAACGTCCTGGGTAATCAGGGCTGTACGGTCGCGCAGCAACGATTTTGGAAGCTCACGTATATCAACCCCGCCAAGGGTTATCCGTCCCTTGGTGGGGTCATAGAATCGTTCCAGAAGGTGAATCAAGCTCGACTTGCCCGCCCCGGTTGGTCCCACAATGGCTACTGTCTCGCCCTGCCGGACCGCCAGTGAGATGTCCTTCAACACCCACTCATCCCCCACGTAGGAAAACCATACATGCTCAAAAGAAACACCGGCCTCTTTACCCCCACCCAAACGCTCCCCCTTCAAGGGGGAGGGAAGGGTGACGGTGGCGGGGACCTTAGGTTCAGGAATCCGGTCCCGTGTATCAAGAAGCAGAAAAATCCGCTCAGATGAGGCCATTGCCGACTGCATAACGTTGTACTTCTCTGCGATATCCCGGATAGGACGGAAAAACATTCTCATGTAGGCAATGAATGCCACGAGGGTTCCAAGGCTAAGCATTTCTGCCAGCACCTGTCCGCCCCCATACCATATCACTAGCGCTGTGGTCACCGAACCTAAAACCTCGATCGCAGGCATAAACACCGCAAATATGTTGATCTGGCGCATTCCAGCCAGGTAGTTTTCGTGGTTGAGTTTGCGAAACCGCTCATAGTTTTGTTTCTCCTGGAGAAATAACTGGACGATACGAATCCCATCAATGGTCTCCTGCAGCCTTGTGTTGATTTCAGCAAGCTTCACCCTAAGCTCCCGAAAGACATCCCTGGCCAGGCGACTGAAATAAGACGTAGCCAAAAAGATGACCGGAAGCATCAAGAAACAGATCAAGGCAAGCCGCCAGTTCATGACCAGAAGCACCACAGTGATGCCAAGCACAAGAAAAATGTCTTTGAAAAGGACTGTGATGATAGAGGTGAAAAATTCGTGCATGTTTTGAACATCGCTGGTCATACGGGTCACCAAGCGTCCTACCGGATTTCTGGTAAAAAATGCTACGGAAAGCCCCTGTATATGTCTGAAAAGGCTTAACCTCAGATCGTGCATAATCGCTTGTCCCGCATATTCCATGATGATCACATGACCAAAGCTGAAAGCAAAATGACCGATAATGACACCCAAAAAGATCAACGCTACGCGGGCTACGCCCGCATAATCTCGCCCCCGGAGTTCCAGAAGGTCCGCCCGATTCAGCTTGGAAAGATCCTCGTACCGAATCTTTGCACGGGGCCATTCGACCTCAAAGAACGGACGATATCGACGGACCACTGTTTCAATCTCAGGTCTCCGCAAGTCTGCCACGTAGAACCGCTGCTGTACAGCGTCTGCACGATTGTCACTCGCAATGTCCTGCACGATGTAGCGATCAATGGCCACTTTGGTGAGATACGGGAGCGTCAAGTCCAGAACCGTAATGGCTGTGACAAGCCCGATGGAAACCAGGAACAACAGACCATACGGGCGGACATAAGGAAAAAGCTTTCCGAGCAGTCTCAGATCGTACGGCTTCCCTAGTTGGTCCTCTTCAAAATATCCGAAGTCGCGTCGCATTGGTTTCGTTATTCGTGAATTGTTTTCGGCTAATACTGCATCCGGGATACCGGATTCTTGCGTGCCTAAAGAAGGTCCAGATATAACCTATCAAGAGCGCAAAGTGGCGGATAGCGGCTTGAAAACGTGCACTTCGCGTCCTATGCATTGTATTCTTCCTCAATCTCCTGCCAATGATACATCCTGCTGTAATATCCCTCCATGGCCATGAGTTCATCATGCGTGCCAGCCTCGCTGATGCGCCCCCCTTCCAGGACGATGATCAGATCGGCGTGTCGCACATGGCTGAGCCGGTGAGAAACAATTACCGACGTTCGTTCCCGGGCGTAGTTACGGATATTGCCGAGGATGGCGGCAGCCGTCTCCGTATCTACCTGGCTCATGGGATCATCCAAGATAAGGATAGGTGTCGAGACAAGAAGTGCCCTTGCCAGCGCAAGGCGCTGCTTTTGACCGCCGGAGAGCGTCACCCCTTTTTCACCAATCAGTGTGTCAAACTGATGGGGAAACCGCATGATGGTTTCATTGAGGTGAGCGGCGCGGGCGGCCTGTGTGATTTCCTCATGAGATGCGTTTTCTATACTAAAGCGAAGGTTATCCCGGATTGTCCCGGAAAACAGGAACGTATCCTGGGGAACTACCGCCATCTGAGACCGCAGTGTTTCAAGGGATATTTGGCGAATATTCACCCCGTCAATCAAAAGACGTCCCTCTGTCGCATCAAACACTCTTGAAATCAGATGGCACAGCGTGGTCTTACCGCTTCCTGTTGGCCCGACCACACCGAGGGTCTGGCCTGCTGCCACTGAAAGTGAGATCTTTGAAAGGGCAGAGGGCTGACCTGCCCCATAGGTGAAACCGACTTGATCAAATACAATGTCTCCTCTAAGGTTTTTTACGGGGCTTGGCCTCTTGGGGCTGACAATTTCGGGCGTAGTTTGCAGGATGACATTGATTCTATCCAGAGAGGCGGCGCCTCGCTGGATCAGGTTGATGACCCATCCCATAGCCATCATGGGCCAGGTAAGAAGACCGATATAGCTGATGAAGGCCACAAAATCCCCGGGCGTAATGGTAAGACTAATTGTCTGTCGCCCGCCCAGATAGAGCACTATGGCCAAGCTGATGTTGGAAAAGAACATCATGCCCGGGAAAAAGAAGCCGGTAACCCGCACCAGCCGAAGATTCTTGCCCAAATAATCCTTTGAGATCTTTGAAAGCGTTTTGGCTTCCGCCTCCTCCCTATTGTAAGCCTTGACTACCCGGATTCCGGCAAACCGCTCCCGGACCACCTCGGTCAATTGGGCAAAGGATGCCTGGACGTCTTTGTACAGATGGTGCATGCGATGGCTTAGGACACGGGCCAGTATAGCAATGATCGGCATGGGCAGCAGAGCAAATAGAGTCAGGGTCACGTTTATGTAAAGCATGAAACCAACGGCCGCCAGACCCAGTACGACTGCATCGGTCAGGGCCACGATCCCCATGCCAACAGCCATCCGCACATGCAGGACATCATTGGTGGCATGGGCCATCAGATCACCGGTTT
>CP070769.1:1204054-1218270 GCA_020347085.1 Desulfobacterales bacterium | reverse complement strand
TCGCTGACGATGAAGAGATCGCCAAAGCCTTAGCCAAACAACTTGATGTCCCCTTTGTTCGCCTTGATGAGGTGGAGGCTTCACAGTCTCGGTATCCACCGTTACAATTGAGAAAAAGTCGCCATATGCATTCCAAATTTCATATAACATCGTCTACTTCACAACCGTTGCGGGCTACCTACCATCTCGCCCGTTGGGCATGAGCCTCGAGATATTGTATACTCTCCAGGAACAGTAAAAACTCACAACGTGCCATTCCTTAAAACTGCTGTTGCTATATACAGCATGGAGACTCCTTCTTTTCCGCGGTCAGGTCCTCCTCTTGGCATTGATTTCTTTTAAACTATGCTTATCTTGACATAAAGCTAAGCTGTTGAACAACTGGTGTTTAACGCGCTCATAGACCCTTGAAGGCCGCCTGCTTAGGGTCTATGGATTGGTGGACAAACTTGTGGTCACATTCATGTCGTCGAACATACGACAATGAGCACAAAAAAACGAGTGACACGAACAGGAATGATAACATTATTGTGGCTTCTAATTTCCTGTGCAGTGTTTGGCGTCATACAATGATACCTGAGGTTTTTTGGCTAATTCGGCGGGGACAGGGTGAAAGAGACTTCTGGTTTTCGTAAGGCGCTTATGGGGGACGTCAAGATCATCGGATGGCGTGTATTGCAAAAATGCCTATACTATCGGTTAAGTGTGTCAAGTGCAGCAAAATGTGGGAAAAAGAATCGGTCGTTGCCTGGGGTCCGGACGATTACAGTGGATCTCTTTGCAACGCCTGTTTCCTGGAAGTCATATCTCCCAAAATACATAAGAAACAGTTGAGAAAGGGGAACCCCGCTTGCTTCGGAAGAGGACAGGACCGTTGCGATCAACATGGATGCAAGTACACACGATGGTGCCTCGCTATGGAGAAAGTGAGAGACACAGAAAATGACAAAGCGGCCTAGATCTATTAGATCTGCAGATGTGCCATTCACGGCTTTTCTGGGTTAGGAACCTGAGGCATCCGGACTTCCTGCTATTGGGCACAAGAAGGGCGCAAAGGCATAGGATCATGAAACTGGAAGTGGACACACGTATTTTTTAGGGAAGCTTGGGAGCGTTATAAGATGCAAGATGAGCACAAGACAAAAGAGCAACTTATTAGAGAACTAAGAGAATTGCGCGGACGGCTGCGGAAATTGGAGATGTCAGAAGCCGAATGCAAGCACATGGAGGGGCAAATCCTGAAACAAACTGACTTCCTGAAGTCGGTTTTGGAATCCTTACCCTACCCCTTCTATGTTATTGACGCTTCTGATTACACCGTCAAGCTGGCAAATTCTGCCGCTTACGCCGGCCATTTGTCAGACGGGGTGACGTGTCATGCCCTTACCCACCATAGAGACAAGCCATGTTCACCAGAAGGACATCCGTGCCCACTTCAAATAGTAAGAGAGACGAAAAAGCCGGTAATCGTAGAACATATCCATTATGATAAAGCCGGAAATCCTAAACATGTTGAAGTCCATGGTTACCCTGTTTTCGGCGCTGACGGAAACCTCTCCCAAATGATTGAGTCATCTATAGATATCACGGAGCGCAAGCAAGCAGAGGAGACACTCAAAAAGCATTCTGAACAAATGAAGCTGTTTGCCTATTCGGTTGCACACGATCTCAGAAATCCAGCTATTGGCATCTACGGGCTGACAAAACGGCTTCATGAACAGTACCGGGATGTTGTTGATGAAAAAGCAAGAGATTACTGCGACAAAATCTTGGACGCTGCAGAGCAGATTGCTGCGCTGGCTGGAAAAATCAACGTCTACATATCAAGCAAAGAGATACCTTTGAACATAGAAAGTGTTAAGTTAACAGAGATCTTGCAGATAGTCAGAGACGAGTTTTCGGCCCAACTTGATATTCGTCAAATAGGATGGTCGCAACCCGAAGGCATACCCGAAATAAACGCGGACCGGCTTTCTATTTTAAGAATACTGAGGAATCTGGTGGACAACGCCCTAAAATACGCGGGGGGCGGCCTGGGTGAGATCAGAATTGGATATGAGAGATCCGATCAATTCCACATCATTTCAGTAAGTGATGATGGCGTAGGCATAAAAGGCGAAGACACAGACAACATTTTTGAGGTTTTCCAGCGAAATAAAACATCAAGAGGGGTGGAAGGGACCGGATTAGGACTAGCTATTGTTAAGGAGTCGGCAGAGCTACATGGTGGAGAAGTCTGGGTGGAACCCGGCCGAGAAAAGGGGGTCACTTTCTACGTATCCATCTCAAGCGACTTGTGACCATCTCACGGAGATCTTGCTGTCTCTGTCTGCTGGTCTCAAAAATTCCTGATAGGCGCTACAAATCTTCAATAAGATCGTCGGGTGGATGGGATTGTATGTGGGATAGAGGCCTTCGATTCAGAAACTTCAGGCTGAACTATCATATCCTATGCTTGTTCTGTGTTCGGCGGTTTGACCGGCATGCTCCCCGCAAGCCCCGCCCGGAAGGGCGGGGTCGAGGGGAGCTATACAAAAATGTCCGTTTTCCTTTCCGGGGTGCGAAGCACTGCCGCAAGGCAGAACCCCCGCCCGGAAGGGCGGGGAGGCTTCACTCTTCTACACTTCCCTGATCTTACCAGGTTGCCGCGTTCTTTCTTGCCGTGAGTCATGTGGAACCCATCCAATATACGGTCTCTTTTTTGACAAAATACACATTTCACCCCATTGAATTTTCCCAGAGTGCTGATATTGGTTAGTATTGAAATCGAGCATTGTGGAAAAGGGGAACTCAGAAAGTCACAAGAAAAGGTTCATATTTTAAGTCGGATTACCTGTTGTTATGCCTGTTCTTACATCGTAATGGGCAAAATGGAGGAGATTGATCCATGATGTGCGCACTAAGTAAACCAAGCAAGGAAGGGGGAGAACCATGAGGAGAAAATACTTGCCTTTAATCCTAGTGCTCTTGGTGATGTTTTTTGGTACGTCTAACGTCGGGGCACATTGTGAGGTTCCTTGTGGAATCTACGATGATGAGATGAGAGTCAGGATGATTGCTGAGCATATCACGACCATCGAAAAGGCGATGACACAGATCACGCAACTGCAAAGCCAGAAACCCACGAATGACAATCAGCTAACCCGGTGGGTTATGAACAAAGAATACCATGCAAATGAGGTTCAACAAATCGTCGCGCAGTATTTCATGACGCAGAGAATCAAGCTTGATGCAGTGAAATATTCTGATAAAGTAACATTATTACACAAGATACTGGTTTACGCTATGAAGTGCAAGCAGACGACTGATTTGACCCACATCACTACACTCCGATCCCTTTTAAAGGAATTTCAGGGCATATATTTCGGAGGCAGTCACAAATAGTTGACCGGCCTGCTCCTCGGAGCGCCGTGCTGCCGCAAGGCAGAACCCCCGCCCGGAAGGGCAGGAGGCTTTACAATGGTGGACTTTTTTAGCGTCCTTCCATAAATGGTCAGTATCAAGCGGGCACCAGTTGAAGAGGCCTTTTCTTGGATAGTTTCGGAAACCGGGTTGACGATCGAGGGCGCGAGATTGGCAAAGGTGTGGCATTGCAAAAATGTTGTGCAGTCCGGAGCTGAGTAAATGGCAACAAATAAAGTGGCAAATTTTCGGCCTTACCCTTTTCATGTTGGACAAAAAATACACATTGACGGCGGCCCACGCCGTGGCGATTGGGAAGTCATTGAGGTCAGCGAGCGAAAGGTCAAGCTGCGGTGTCCCATATCTCAGCGCGAGTTTGCGTGGGACCGTTTCTGCTATTTCGTCGAGGAGCGAAATAGCATGGAATGGCCCCATCAGGATTAGTTAGGGGACAGGGCCTGCGGTTCTCGGAAGATGTATCTCGCCATCCTGAGAAGTCACACTAGAAGCCATCTCAAAAATGCGTCTGACGCCCCATGGCGGCGTTGCGAGTCGGCTCAAAATGCTCACATACTACCGTGTATGCTGCGCTTTTTCGCCGCCCCGTGCCTTGCCCTGAACCCTGATCCACTTTTTTGAGATAGCTTATAGTCTGGCCATTGTCCAACATAGCATGGTAAAACAGCCACTCTGAGCCGGTTGGACGTATTTGAGGGATGATGAAATCGCCATGGACAGGGACACTGTGCAAAAGAAATGAACCCAAAAGAATTAAGGCAATATATCGAAAGAAAGAAGGAGAGTGACTATCTGATTGTGGATGTTAGGCAGCCCGCAGAGTATGTCGGAGGGCATATTCCAGGGGCAAAGCTCATCCCGGTCAAGGACCTGGTTGCGAGTCTCTCTATCCTTCCGCCCGACAAGGATCTAATTTTTTATTGCCACAGCGGCGGGCGTTCCGCGGCAGCGGCTACGCTTGCTGTGGAAGGAGAAGCATCTATCAAAAATATATACGATCTGGAAGGCGGCATTATGGCCTGGGAGGGCAGAACCGTGCCCAATTATCCCAGGGTGCAGGTCTTTGACAAGGCAAGGAACCTTTCCGAACTTCTACTGGTAGCCATGGACTTGGAGAAAGGGGCACTTCGGTTTTATAGCCACATCAAAGACAGATTGGCCTCAGGGCCCTTATCAGAGACATTTGGGCAACTCTCCATAGAGGAGAGGGCCCATGCCAAAGCTGTCTACCAGTGCTGGAAAGATACCGAAAACGATCCCCCAGCATATGAAGTGGTTCTTGAAAACCTGAAAGGAGAAATTCTAGAAGGCGGCGAAGACTTAAATGGCACGCTTCGGCGCACCGCAGCCACCGAAGGTAATATATGTCTGGGTCTCATAGAATTGGCATTGCATGTTGAAAATTCTGCATTTGACCTTTACCGCACCATGGCTGAACAGACAGATAGTAAAGAGGCACGACAGGTTTTTCTCTCCATTGCACAGGCTGAGAAAAAACACATGAGGAACCTGATTGATGTAATAGACCAATGTAACGAACGGGGCAAAACCCCAGAAAGGGCCAGTTAGGGATGCGATGAAGCCCTGACCAGATAGTTACTTGCCGTGATACCTCCCATTCTGAAAAATGCGAGGGGAAAGAAAAGGCTCCCAAGGGGAGCCATTTTTTATAGAAGGAGCATTCTTCCTGCTCACTTCTGAAGAAACTTTCTGGGCAGGTAAGCGTAAAGATGGCATACAAGACATGTTAGGACCTATGTCGTCTATTGAGACTCACTCAGGATACGAGGAAGTCTCAGAATACCAAATTGCTGGAGTCGGGCTCGTGCGCATTTCAGAAAGAAGCCGGCAAAACCTTGAAACATTTATCTCCCTTGAGAGGGAGAAAGTGAATCAATATCGGGTTGTGGTTGAGCTTAAACCAATACTTCTGCCACCCCATAGATTGTTTTCGGGCAGGTCCTATTTCAGTATCTATCTTAGAGATGAACATGGGCATCGTTCCGAGAAACCGGTTGTTGATCAGTCGTTGTACAGTGTGGGAGGAAAAAACGTTCTGCCGTGGATTGAAATCGGTAATTATTGGCCCGAAGTGGCCTTCAAAGAGCAAAAAGCTGTTCGTGAAAAATATAATATCGCGAATTCCGATACACAATGGAAGCTGTTTAAACTTTTGGGAGATCTTATCCCGCCTGGTGGGCACATGATGGTTCCTTATGAATTGGATGATAACGTCTTAAGCAGGATGACCTTTGCTGCCCTACAAAAAAACATCCCAATGGTAGCTACGCCCATAGGATTTCTCTTGTTCCGTATTGGTTTCACAATACCGTTCAGGGACTGGTACATTGCCGAGGGTGGACACGAGGGGCCGAGCAAACTCCATTTTGAGAAGCCTCTAACTGACCAACGGGCAAGAGAACTGAGTGGGGAGATAATGCGTGAACTCACCGTTTTTATCGATAGCTTTCCGGAGAGACAAGACGTTGAGCTTGTAAGATCCTGTAAGAAAAACGCTCGCAAAATAAGGGACTTGATACGGGAAAACCACCGATAATGTAGTGAAGCCTTCACACGTGATAGAATCTGAACTGCAAGAGCGAGCACATTGCCCGCAGCTTGCCTTGTGAGACTGCAACCGCGAGTGGCATTCCCCGTCCCGACTTGTCGGGACCGCAGGGAATCTTCAATTACTGGTGGTTTGTTCTGCCTTTAGCACCGCCATCACCTCTTTCGCAATGTAATCCCTCTTATCTTGACAGTGTCTTCTTCATAGTGGCATCAGTGATTAGAAAAGACGGCATCATGTTCATTCATACACGGCCTTTTGTTTAACCTCACTAATTGGGTTGTGCGTCAACTTTCCGACAACATGACCCAAGACAAATCGTAGTCAAGGTCTGAACTATGTGGAGATTCTCCGTAGCCCAATGATTCTCGTTCCGATTTGTGTGTGCATTCGGAACAATCCCAGAACCGCCAGTAGCGGCTTACAGCATGATCCAGGCAATCCGTATAATAGGGGCACAGGGCGTTCTTGGTACCTACTCTATGAATTGGATTTCGCTTCATGGTAAGTGAGCTCCTTTACATAGTCTGCCCTTGTGAAAGGGGTGGCTTATCACCACATACCCTAAAGACTATATGGCCGGACTTGATTCATGGCCTTGATAGGCAGGTGAGGCTACCTTTCCGATTCCTCAGCGTCATAAACACGTGCTGGAGATGTACGGTAATTCGAACAGCCGTAGAATTCCGAAAACGGGCACATGAGCGGATCTGCCCCCAGACAAACAACAAATGAATCGAGTCCAATGTCTTGGGCTTGCACGTAAGCTAGAATCTCGGCCTATACCTTGCTCAACCATCGGGGCGGTATGCTGTGAATTTTTCCGATCTGTGCATATGTGCTTGTTCCCTATATGCCCCCCTTTCACGCTGTCTATGTTTACTGAGATCATTTGCAACTGACTGTTCTAATTATCTTATCGGAAATTTGACCGCACCCTTGATACAAGGCGATACTAGTTTCTTGCGGGTAAAATACTAATTTCTTGTAGAAAAGGTACTAATAGAACCCAAACAGAAAGGGGGTGCTTATATCACATGCGGGCAAAGGTGATGGATGGTGCTACAGAACGTGGGGAATGGTTTGGGGTGCGGCCTAACTCAGACAGGCCGTCAAGGGAGGTCATGCCATAGGCTAATCCTTTAGTTTCTTAGCCATGTAGATCAGAGGGGCACATGAACAAAACCATGAATCCGCAAAACAGACCGAGCAGTTGCACACAGACGGCTTCTTTTCTAAACATTGGACGAAAGTTACAAGGCCAACATCTTTTACCTTACACAGATTTTCAATACCATGCCTGTGAAATTTACAATCTTGCGGGCAGTATTCTGCGAGCTGCTGCATTTTCTGCGCATATGCCTGTTCCATGTGCAAACTCCTTGGAATTGTGTCACTTCTTTGACAATACCATATTAGCCTACACGTTAGACTTACACCTCACCTAGGGTATGGTGCTCGATAAAATCTGCTAGCAGAGATGTCTGGTACTCCGTTAAGTCGCCAAATTGCACGCCACATCGCTTTTTTTTGTAAGAAGTCAAAGGGCTTTCATAGGTTGGCAACCCATAAACGAGTTGACAAGGCATGTTTAGACGGAAACTACTATCCGTCACGAAGATTTCTAATTCTTTCGGACGGGTTGCTGGCTCTTCCTCACCAAAACACTCAAACGCAAGTCCACTCATGCTGATATCTACAATGCGTCCCATATGGGAATGAGAGGGCCGGAGCATAACAAATGCGCCGTCCTGAACCCGAAACCGTTTATGTTTCCTTCGTTCAACCTGAACTTTTTTACTCAGCATAATACAACCTCCTCAGCAGATTTGTAATTCAGAACGGCGGTGATTCCGGGTTAATATGCAGAGTTCGTGCCAAGTCAACGGGTTTCAAATGGAAAAAGCCCAAACAGAAAGGAGGCCGAGTAAACGGACGTAACCGTCAGACAAAAGGTTAAAGGAGGTGATTTGACCGGCTCGCTCCCTGGACACGCAGTGCTGCCGCAGGGCAGAAGCCCCGCCCTTTAGGGCGGGGAGGCTTCACTTGAGACACCCCTTCAAGACGTATATGAGGAAATCAGGTGTGCCGGAATCAGTTATCATGGAGATCACGGGCCACTCAACAAGGGAGATGTTCGACCGCTACAATACAGTTGATGCAGAGGATGCCCGGCGAGCTGTTGAGCCATTACAGGCCTATCTTGCAAGGGTTACCCAAAACGTTACCCAAGAAGGCTCACAGCAATCAGACCCGCCAACTCGTGCTAAGGTAACTGGTTGAAATTACAGTGGTGCCGAAGGGGGGACTCGAACCCCCACGGGCCTACACCCACTAGACCCTGAACCTAGCGCGTCTACCAATTCCGCCACTTCGGCATTTCGGAAGGCACAAAAGGATTGATTTTGTAACGTGACTGCATTATATATATAGGTTTAAATTACTTGTCAAGCAAGAGGTAATCGGATTAAGCATGCAAATTATAAACAATCTCAGGGAAATCTCTGGTCCATTTAAGAATGCCGTTGTGACCACAGGCAACTTTGACGGGGTTCATGTGGGGCACCAAGCCCTTTTCCGTCAGGTCATTGACAAGGCGGAAAGCATCGACGGCACCTCTGTCATCCTGACGTTTGAGCCCCATCCCATCCGGGTCATTAACTCCAACAAGCACTTCCCCCTTATAACGCTCTATGAGCAAAAGGTTGAATTGATTGGCGAAACAGGCGTAGATACACTCATATGCATTCCATTTACCCGGGAGTTTGCGGCCACCCCCGCTCGCACTTTTGTGAAAGACATCCTGTGCGAACTCATTGGCATGAAAGCAATTGTCGTAGGGCAGGATTACTCCTTCGGTCAAAGGCGTGAGGGGGACGTTTCTTTGTTAAGGGAGATGGCTGTTGCCCTTGGTTTTGAGGTGATCATCTCAGGATGGATTGAACTAGAAGGCCGGCGCATTAGCAGCACTGAAATCAGAAATTTGGTCAGGGAGGGCAGGGTAGAGGAGGCTCAAAAACTTTTGGGGCGCCATTATCAGGTGCGTGGAATAGTTATCCGTGGCCGTGATCGCGGAGCAAGGTTGTTGGGATTTCCCACCGCCAACCTAACGCTATATGATGAACTCTGTCCCAAGACAGGGGTCTATGCTGTGACCGTGGAACACGATAACGCCCTGTACAATGGCGTGGCCAATATCGGATATAGCCCTACTTTTCAGAACGGTCAGTTCGGCGTGGAGGTACACCTCTTCGATTTTGATAAGATAATCTATGACCATCCCATCCGCCTGAACTTTGTCCGCCGCCTCAGAGACGAAAAGAAGTTTTCAGGACCTGCATTGCTGGCAGCTCAGATCAAGCAGGATATTGAAAAGGCCCGGGAGCTTTTGTCCAAAGACTAATAATGTTTTCTTTCTATCCAAAATTCCCCTATTTCTAAACGTATCCACTCCAGGCCACACATCTATTATGTTCAAGAGAAAAAAAATCATCTTGACTCTTTTCACAGGGCTTCTGCTGTCTGGTATTGCCCTTTATGTGGTCTTCAAGAATATTCCCCTGCCGGAGCTGGTTGGCTATTTAGAAAGCGTGAATTACTGGTGGGTCATCCCTGCAGTAACGATTACACTCGTGGGTTTTGTGATCAGAGTCGTCAGGTGGCAGATTCTTCTCAGTCCATTCAAGAAGACGAGCTTTTGGAATGCACATCACCCCCTTATGATTGGCTTCATGCTCAACTGCCTTTTGCCAGGCCGGGTAGGAGAATTGGCCCGACCGGCTATCTTGTACAAGAAGGAAAGGGTTGCGTTTTCCAAGGTACTGGCCACGGTAGGGGCTGAACGGGTCTTTGATGTCCTTGTGCTGCTCATATCTTTTGTTGTCGTTCTTGCTACGGTTGAAATCAACCCAACGCTTGATCTAACGTTCGGCAACTATCATCTGAACAAGGCCATGCTTGAAAAAGTGGGCATGACAACGCTGCAGTTGTGTTTGGGACTGATGGTGTGCATTGCCCTGGTGAGTGTTAAACAGAGTCACAAATTCATAAGACAGGCTATCCTATGGCTGCCAGGGCTGCTTTTTCTTGCCAGTAGCTCCTTTAAGGAGAAAGTCAGGGAGAAACTTTGTGTAAGACTCGTGCACATTTTCGACAACCTATCCGCTGGATTCGACCTGCTAAAGAGCCCGAAAAAGGTAGGTCTTTGCCTTGGGCTTTCATTTTTGGTGTGGATAGTGGGCGGGGCTTCTTATTATGTTATGGCTTTTGGCTGCCCAGGCATAGAACTGTCGTTTCTCGAAATGTATGGGATGATGGTCATCCTTTGCTTCTTTATTTCGCTTCCCTCTGCACCGGGTTTCTGGGGGCTTTGGGAGGCGGGAGGCGTGTTTGCACTCCTCATCTTTGGTGTCCGCGCCAAGGAGGCTGCGGGGTTCACCCTGGCCACTCACGTTATACAGATGCTTCCTGTGATCATTGTAGGTCTTATTTCCGCCATTGTCACTGGGGTTAATGTTCTTCAAGTAGCCCACGAAACCATTGAAGATAGATCCGGAGAAGAAGGTGCAGGGGTTGAGACGAACCAACGTGTTTACGCAGACGAGGTGCCGCATGAACATCCTTAAGACCGTGGACTTCGTGGAAAGTCCGTGGATCAGACCCAGAAGGGTCATTTATGAAAACGACAACGGGCAAGTCCTGAACTGGGATTATATCGAGCGTATTAATGCCCGCAGCTCGGTCCTTATCATGCCGCGGTTCAAAGAATCAGGGGACTTGATCTTTATCAGGCAGTATAGAGTTATTCTAGATTGCCATGTGATAGGCTTTCCCGCAGGGGTTATCTCGGATGATGAGGAAATTGCGACGTGTGCCCTTCGTGAGCTTGAAGAGGAGACTGGCTACGAGGGAAGCGTTGTACAGATCTCCCCCGAGCTAACCCTGAACAGTGCACTGATTAAAGAGACAGCGTACTGCGTAATTGTGGAGCTGGAGGAGGATGCGACGCCCAAGGAACAGGAACTCGAGCCCTCGGAAAAAATTGAAGTCCACCGGGTGAAAAAGGATCAACTGGGACCCTTTTTCAAGGAAGCAGCCGCAAGAGGGGACGTCATAGGCGGTGGGCCGTGGTACATGTTGATGGCGACGCAATACCTGTGACCCCCGTGCGATTTAATGAGGGTGCTGTCCAAACGGCCCAATGTCGGGGGGCTTCTGCATGAGACAATTTTGTGCCGTGCTATAGCCTGTCCGGGTTTTGACCGGCTCGCTCCCCGAACACGCAGTGCTGCCGTAGGGCAGAACCCCCGGTCCTTTAGGGCGGGGAGGCTTCACTTCTGGGATCATGAATCGGTAGCACAATCGAAGGCAAGCTTATCTGATACGGTGAAAATTCGCACACTCCATTCCTGGGACCTTCCCTGTAAGGAAGCGGTGGAAGTTCAAAGGCGCCTCCGTGGCCAGGTTCGCCAGCTGCCTCTCACAAAGCCAGTGAAGACGATCGCCGGGGCCGATGTTTCTTATCAAAAGCAGGGCGAGGAAGTCTATGCGGCAGTCCTGGTATTTAGTTTTCCGGACCTTGTCCTGACTGACCAGGCCCTGGCCACTGATACAGTGAAATTCCCATATGTGCCCGGGCTCCTGTCCTTTCGCGAGGCACCCGCGCTCACGAAAGCTTTCAGGAAGATTCGCTGGAAACCAGACGTGATCATCTTTGATGGTCAAGGCATTGCCCATCCCAGAGGGATGGGACTGGCATCGCATATGGGCTTAATCCTTAACTGTCCAAGTATTGGCTGCGCCAAGACAAGCCTTGTCGGAACATATCCCTCGCTGCCTGAAACCCGGGGAAGTGCGGTTTTGTTGACAAATCGGGGACGGGTTGTTGGTGGGGTAGTGAGAACCCGGGAACAGGTTAAACCGGTCTTCGTATCACCCGGACACGCTATTACCCTGGAAGAGTCGATCCGTCTCGTTCTGAGTTGCTGCAGGGGATACAAGCTTCCCGAACCAACACGCCAGGCACACATTGCTGTTAACCGGCTGCGTCTTGAAGGGAGGTAACAGGGCGCATGGTTGATTGTCGGCAGTGTTTGTAATAAGCTATTGTTCTGTCTCACAAGTTAGTTCGAAAAATATGTCTTTGCCATCAAGCCATTTTCCTTGCTCCGTGACCATTTTCGGGACGTCAGCTTCGTTCCGCTAATTCATAGCACGAAGTGCCTCTTTTGGCGCAAGCTTCACTTTGTGTCAAGCCGTCAGGCGCAACCCTTGCACTAAACTCGGGCCTAAGGCCCTCAAACAGTTTATGGTTTCTTACGCTGCACTCAACTGACGCCTCATAGCGCAGAGCTTCACTCCGTGCCCGAAAATGCTCAATGTCGCTCGGAAAAGGCTTTCGGCTCGCGTTATAGTAATTAAAGTTATTTCAGAGACGAGACACTAGAAATTCAGATGCGCCACAAATGTCCTCCTCTGGCGCTAATTTATACGTCAAGATGAAGCTGAATATGCTTACGGGGTAATCGCCAGCTCTTTCGTTCCGAGCCTCACGGGCTCGTGTTTTAAGGCATCATTACCAGGCTGGTATCATGTCGCGTATTGAACGCAGGATTTGGTAACGACTCAACCGCTCAAGTGTTCAACCGAATTGTGAGATTCTATATGAGTGGATATCGCATCGTATTTATGGGTACACCGGATTTTTCGGTTCCAACCCTTAAGGCCCTTCATGAAAACCAGTATAACGTCTGTGCGGTGGTTACCCAGCCAGACCGGCAAAAAGGGCGTGGGCGTCGTCTGCTTCCCCCTCCGGTCAAACAGGTTGCCATCACATTGGGCTATCCCGTCGTACAGCCTCAAGGGATCAAGGAACCCTGGTTTATCGAAAAAATCATAGAGCTGGACCCTGACATCTTTGTTGTGGTCGCCTACGGTCGGATCTTGCCGGGGTCGTTCTTATCGCTTCCTCGCCTTGGGGCGATCAACATCCATGCATCACTTCTTCCCAAATACCGGGGGCCTGCCCCTGTTCAGTGGGCAATTATTAACGGCGAGAAGGAGACTGGTGTGACGACTATATGGATGGACGAAGGAATGGACACAGGAGACATCTTGTTGAGCGCCAAGGTTGCGATCAGGCCGGACGACACCTCCGGGAGTCTTCACCGACGGCTGGCCGAGGTCGGGGCACATCTTTTGATCGAGACGTTGACCAAGCTCAAGTCCGAGAATCTGTTGGGTACACCGCAAGACAAATCGGGTACGACCTACGCACCTCTACTTAAGAAAAAAGATGGACACATGGACTGGACCAAAGATGCGCAATCCCTAGATGCCTTTATTCGAGGGATGAACCCTTGGCCCGGGGCCTTTACCTTTCTCTTTGGCAAGAGGCTTAAGATATTACAAGCAAAAAACCTTCAGGGCTCAGCCAAGGACAGCCCGGGTACTGTTTTGGAAGGATTTCCAGGGGACTTCAATGTGGCAACAGGCCGCGGCATATTGGCGCTGAGGGAGGTTCAGCTTGAATCTGCAAAGCGTCTGCCGGCAAAAGATTTCTTGAGAGGCTGCCCGGTGCCGCCAGGCACACGCCTTGGATAGATAGGCCATGGTAGCCATCTCCCGTCGCATCTCCTTGTCGGTTTTAGATGGTCTGGATGGCTCAGACGCCTTTCCGCAACAGCTCCTTCGCAAAGCCTTTGAACGAGAGCCACAGCTCATCAGGAAAGACCGGGCCCTGGCCACTGAACTGGTCTATGGTGTGCTTCGCTGGCGGAGCCGACTTGACTGGGTGATCTCCCAACTCTCGAAGACGCCTGTCCACAAGATAGATGCACCCATTTTAAATATTATCCGACTGGGCCTATATCAAATCCTTTTTCATTCCCGTATTCCTCCGTCTGCTGCAGTAAACGATTCAGTTGAAATGGCTAAGGATAGAGCCCCGTTATGGGTGGTTCGTTTTGTAAACGGTGTGATGCGATCTGCTGCGCGGAGAGCAAAAGAGATCCCTCTGCCGGATTATGCAGATGATCGGGTTAAAGCCATTGCCGTGAGACAATCCCACCCTTTGTGGCTGGTGGAACGATGGGTAGAGCGCTTGGGTGTAGAAGAGACAAAACGACTTTGTATCGCAAACAATCAGGTCCCCCCGCTGACAGTTCGGGCCAATACCCTTACGGTCAGTCGGCAGACTCTGTTCAACGGATTAAGAGATCATGTCAAG
>CP070769.1:1200349-1203954 GCA_020347085.1 Desulfobacterales bacterium | reverse complement strand
TCTGGGATTGCGGCATACACCAGCTGGACATTCTCTATCAAGTATGTGGGCCTCATACTCATCACGAAAATACCGAATCGTGCTAATCACCGGGTTGGGCGCTGTACCACCCAGGGCACACAACGAAGCATCCACCATAAAGGAGGAGAGCCTTTCGAGCAACTCGAGGTCTCCTTCTTCCCCATAGCCTTCGCAGATATCTGACAGTATTTCGTACATCTGCTTGAGTCCCTCCCGGCACGGCACGCATTTTCCGCATGATTCATACATTAAGAAGTGTATGAAATACTTGGCCACATCCACCATGCATGTATCCCCGTCCATAACAATCATGCCGCCGGATCCCATCATAGCTCCCACTGCCTTCAGGCTGTCGAAGTCAACCGGCATATCTATCCTATTTGCGGGGATGCAGCCGCCGGACGGCCCCCCGGTCTGAATCGCCTTGAAAGACTTGTTTTTTCTTATGCCGCCTCCAATATCAAAGATGATCTCTCGAAGAGTGATGCCCATGGGAACTTCCACCAAGCCTGTATTTCTCACCTTGCCCACCACGGAGAATATTTTAGTTCCCTTGCTGTTGGCAGTACCGGTCTCGGCATACCATTCAGCGCCACGGTTAATGATCAAAGGGACATTAGCCCAGGTCTCCACATTGTTCAGATTGCTGGGCCTGTCCCATAGGCCGCTCTCCACAGTATGAACATACTTTGCCCGGGGTTCGCCCACCCTGCCCTCCAGAGAATTCATCAGGGCTGTTGATTCACCGCACACAAACGCACCAGCTCCTCTGCTTATCTCTATGGTAAAGTCAAAACCCGTGCCCAAAATGTCTTCACCCAACAGGCCATAAGAATGCGCCTGCTCAATGGCTGCGGACAAGTGCTCGACTGCTATGGGGTATTCATTACGCACATAGATGAAACCTTGACTGGCACCAATGGCATAGGCGCCTATGATCATCCCTTCAATTATGCTGTGGGGGTCACCCTCCATCAGGCTTCGGTCCATAAAGGCCCCTGGGTCTCCTTCATCTCCATTGGCAATCACGTACTTGACGATTCCCGGCGCCTCCCGGCAAGATCTCCATTTTCTACCCGCAGGAAAGCCCCCACCGCCCCGGCCTCGCAATCCAGACGCCTCTATAGCTTCTATAACCTCCATTGGCTTCATGGTGGTCAGTGCTTTGCACAAGGCTGTGTAACCGCCCTCGGCAATGTAATCGTCAATTTGGCTGGGATCAATCTTGCCAAGGTGGCTAAACACATTTCGAACCTGTTTCCCGAAAAAGGGGATGTCCTTTTCCTTTTGAATCTTTTTCTTGGTCTTAGGATCGGTATATAGAAGGCGCTTTACGGGTTTCCCGAGGACAAGTGTTTCAGAGACAATATCAGGCACATCCTCAGGCCTTACTCTGTTGTAAAAGACCTCCTCCGGGTCAATAGCCATGACCGGACCATTTTCACAGTATCCTCGGCAGCCCGTTTTCTTGACCTCAATCCTGTCTTTCAAACCTTGATTGGCAAGCTCTTTCTCGACCTCTTCAACGATGTTGAGAGCCCCACCAGCGCGACATCCCGTGGTGCAACAAATTCGAACGACCTGCTTGTTGGGATCCCTCTCATTCACGAGGGCTTGACGATGGCTCTCCAAATCTGAAGGGGTCTTAATCTTCTTCACCCTTGGTATCCTCTGCTTCTCCAGAATAATTCGATATGATTTTTTCAACCTTTCCTGGCGTCACAGCATCGTAATACTTGTCATCCACGACAGTAACCGGAGCCAAGGCACAGGTACCTACACAGTTCACCGTCTCCAAGGAAAACATCATGTCTTCGGTGGTCTCCCCCTCACAAATATCAAGGGTCCGCTCAATTTGTTCCAGATTCTGAACGGCATTATTGAGATGGCAGGCCGTTCCAAGACAAACCTTGATGATATGCCGACCTCTGGGCTCCAAGCTAAAGGACTTATAAAAAGTTGCAATGTAATAGATCCGTGAAAGAGGAACTTCTAACTTCTTACCAACATATTGCAGCGTTTCCAGAGGCAGGTAATTCTCCAAACGCTGGACATCCTGCAACATGCCTATCAGGGCTTCATGCCTGCGTCTGTATTTGTCCAATATCTCATCAACCTGTTCAAAACCCATTCTTCTTATCCCCAAATGATTGAAATCCAGACCTGAATATACAAGTGTCAAGCTATATGGTCTTTCAATAACTCAATAGACAGACGGCTTCGTAAAAAGTTCATATACAAGGCGTGCGAGCCTTGAGGAGTGAGGCGTACTAATAAGTACGTCGCAACGACGAAAGATGAAGCACAACGCCGTAGATGGATTTTTACGGAGTCGTCTCGGTGTGTTTCCTCCAACACGGCATTATATGCGACCCACAGAACCCTTCCTTCACTTTTCCAAAGAGGGTCCGGCGGCACAAATCCTGTAAGTAGGGATTCAAGTCCTCCAGTTTGTTCAAAAATCCTTCATCCACATAGCCTTCATCTACAGCCAGTTTCCTCAGCTCCGTAGACACCCGGCTAAACCTGATCTGTTGGGGACACACAAAAAAACACGAGTTACACAAACAACAAAACCAGATCAGATCAGAGGAAAGCACCTCTTTGCGCATGCCAGGCAGAATCATGTGAATCATGCGCCTGGGATCAAAGTCTTCAATAACCTCATGCACAGGGCACACCGCTGTACAAGAGCCACAGGTATAACAAGGCTTGACCGCCTCCAAACCGATCTTTTCAGCAACTTCATCCTTGAAGTGCGGATCCAATTGGTCAAAAAGAATATCTTCTGCTTTGTCACTTGTCATTCTGCTTACTCTGCTCCCTTTTACTTGTCATGCGTCATTAGTTGAGTCGTTGAATGGTTAAGTGGTTAAGTAGATAAATGCTTTTATTGTGTTCGACTACTCAACCACTCAACCAACTGCTAATGACCAACAAGCCTGTCCGATTCTACGAGCCCCTTTTTCTCAAGCTTTTTGAAATAACCAACCACGTCGTCGGCAGAAATATTTAAAAGCTCTGCCAGTTCATCAACCGGACGGGGTTTGTCCTGCAAGTACAAAAGCATCCCCTTTGTGGCCATCTCGTCCGCAAGGGTCTTGTCCATTTCTACGCGCAGCTTATGATCAGGAGGAATCTCTCTATAGGTCCCTTCGTGTTTCTTGTACTTGGCCTGTCTGGCAAAGACCATTCGCAGACGCTTCCCCTCAAGGGCCATCTTGGCGGCCTTTAACTTAATCTTGAGATTATCCACGTCCAGCTCCTCACTCGATCCAAGCGGGCCAAGATCTCTGACACGCTCGGTAAATTCCGTGATGACCTTTACAAAACGGGGCGCCTCAGCCGCAGAAACCCACTCCAGGGATAATCTATCCGGATTGACCTTAAGATCATCAAGGATACGCCTGACCAGATGGAACTTGTTGATAGCTTCGTAATTACCGTCCCGGTAATGGCACTCGCCCAGGTGTCAGCCACCAACAAAGACGCCGTCAGCCCCGTTGACAAACCCATCCACTAGAAACACAGCGTCTATCCTTCCCGTGCACATCACCCGGATGACACGGACATGGGGCGGATAC
>CP070769.1:1196698-1200249 GCA_020347085.1 Desulfobacterales bacterium | reverse complement strand
CGCCCGAGGTATTCGGTCTCGTCATCCGGCTTGGGGAGCATTCGGGCCTCCAGGCCGATGGCATCAAGCGCAGCCTGGACCGCGGCACCAAAGGCAAGGGAAGCATAAGGGACATAGACTACCCGGTTTTCAAGACGTTTCATCAGGTGAGAGGCCGGATTCCACGGGTCCACCGTCCTTTGTTTTCCCTTGATGACGAGATTAAGCGAACGTGGTTGCGGCTCTGGCTGTTTGGGTGGCATGCCCAGCGTGTCCAAAAACGCCTCAATGCGAGTGACCATGCCTGCATCACCTGCGTGCTCATCCAATTCAAGGGTCAAGTGGGGCTTGCCCGCTGTTTCAGCCTCCATGTATTTCATGAAAAAGGAGTCCGGCCCGCACCCAAAGTTCGTCAGCAGGACCGGGAAGAGACGCTTATCTCCGCGCATCAGCACAAGGGCTTTCATGAGGTCACGGGTATTCTTCCAGACCACATTCTCATAGTGGGAAGGAAGTAACACATCGTCCACGGGAAGCATGTCGTACGGAATGACAAGATGTCCGGTGCGCCTTAGCTTTCTTGCAAGATGCAAATTCAATCCCTCATCAAGGACATTGTGACACTTACCCAACAGCACCAAGGCGCGCTGATCACTTCTCAACGAAGAAAGGATCTCAGAACCTCGCATTTGCCGCCACCGGTCAAAACGATGCTGGGCCTCATGGGCCGCTGCCGCAGCCTCCTTGACGCTTTTTGAGCCATGCCCGAGGGACCTGCCCAGTGCTATGAGTGTCCGGTCGGTCTTATCCCTGGAGTGACTCCGACGCAAAATCGGTTTAAGTAATTTCACCTCGGAACCCGATACTGCCTGGACCATATACGGCATGGACTGGATATACGGACAGTTGAAGCTGCGAAGCCCCGGGTCAGCGGCTTGCGAGTGGTCTACTTCGCAGGCGAGCAAGACCCTCTCCGCACCTTTTGACAAAAGATCAGATATGTGGCCGTAAACGGTCTTCACGGGATAGCAGGTTTCGGATGGCACATAAGAGAGTCCTACCTGAACCAATGTCTTGTTCGTCTTGTCAGAAAGAACCACGGGATGGCCCAACGACCCGAAAAAGGCATACCAGAAAGGAAAATATTCATAAAACGTCAGGGTTCTTGGGATACCTATAACCGGACCTGACCCCTTCCCTGCTCCGGCCTCCCCATCAAATCCCCCCATGAGGCGAATGTCGCGTTCTCGAAATAGATTCGGCAGGCGACTGTAAAGGCCGCGATCAGAAACCTTTTCATACCGGCCACACAGGCTGCCATGATAGGAGCGGAGTCTGTCCTCTATATAGATTTCATGGATCCGGCAAAGATTGGGACATTTTTGGCACTCAAAGGCTTTTACTTCATACGGGCGATCTTTCACGTGAAATCCCGCAAAACAGGTTGAGGCCGGCGCCTGGTCTCTGGCTGCCAATGCGGCACCCAGGGCGCCAGTGACGTTGTGATGTTCAGGCACAGTCAACGGCTTGCCCAGGATATTTTCAAAAGCAGTCGCAACACTCTGGTTTGCGGCGACACCTCCTTGGAACACGATACGATTGCCGATTTTCCTCGTGCCGGCCACTTTCTCCAGATAGTTGTGGGCAATGGCATAAGAGAGCCCCGCCGTCAGGTCGCCCAGGCTGTACCCCGCCTGTTGATGGTGAATGAGGTCAGACTCCATGAATACCGTACAGCGGGCGCCAAGGTCGGCCGGTGTCTTTGAAGCAAAGGCCAAGTCACTGAAGGTTCCCTGAATGGGCACCTTCAGACGGGTGGCTTGCTCCTGCAGGAAGGAGCCGGTCCATGCCGCACAGACTTTGTTCATCTCAAAATCGACGACCCGGCCCTGTTCACACTTGATGTACTTTGAGTCTTGGCCCCCGATTTCAATAATCGTATCTGCTTCGGGTTGGAGATGAAGGGCGGCACGTGCCTGCGCCGAGATCTCGTTGATCACTACGTCTGCCCCCACAAAATCACCGATAAAATAGCGCCCGCTACCGGTCACACCCGCGCCGCGAACACGCACGTTAGGACCCACCCGCCGAGCCATCTCTTCAAGCCCGGCCCGCACGGTTTCAACCGCTTCTCCACGCGTGTGCCAGTACTGTTTGGCTACAAGCTGTCCCTCTGGGCCAATCAGCACGATATTGGTACTGACGGCGCCGACATCAACGCCTAAAAACACTTCTGCATGGTGTCCCGGCTCGATCCCGTAGTAGTGATCGACTGTATCTTGATGAACTTTTGCAGCGGTCAGAGGCTTCAGATGAGCTGAACGAGGACGATCTTGCGCCCTTTCCATTGCGGCCCGGATGCTTTGAATGAGTTCTTTTAAGCGGATGGGCTGGCCAGGGCCGTGTGTGCCAGCCATCAGGGCAGAGCCAAGTGCTCCCATGATAAGGAAATGCTCTGGGATGATTAAGGCGCCCGGACCAAGCTCCAACAGATCTTCGAAGGCCTTCACCACACCCGGGTTGGCAGCCACCCCGCCCTGGAATACAATCGGTGTGGGAAAGGCCTTCCCCTTGCCAAGGTTGGTTATGAAATTTCGGGTGAGTGCAAAGCACAGCCCTGCAACGATATCAGGCTTTGGCGTTCCCTCCTGCTGGAGGTGAACCATATCGCTTTTGGCAAAAACACTGCATCGGCCTGAAATCCTGGCCGGATGCTCCGAACAAACGGCCAGGGCACCAAGATCCTCGATACTTATGCCTAGTCGATCGGCCTGCAAATCCAGAAACGACCCTGTGCCAGCGGCGCAAACCTCGTTGAGAACATGGTCGATGACAAAGGGCTTCCCGCTCCCCACGTCCCGATCCAAAAAGATGAGTTTTGAATCCTGTCCGCCGATTTCGATGATGGTTCGAGCTGTCGGATAATAATGACAGGTGGCCTTGGCCTGCGTAACTATCTCATTGACATCCGGCACCTCAAGGATGTGGCCTATCAGCTTGCGACCGCTTCCCGTCACGATGACCCCATCAAAGCCGTGAAAGCCTTTTTCCAGCTCCTCAAGAGAGTCCCGAAGGACCGTCAACGGGCGACCATCAATCCGTCGGTATATGGCGGCTCTTATGTCTGCGACTTCGTCTATAACGACGATGTTCAGGCTGACCGAACCGAGATCGATCCCCATATAGAATTTGGCATTTGCCATCACTGTCCAACTACCAAGAATTCATTGCTATGTGGTTGCGCGTGCCTAAAGTGGGCTACGGTGAACCAACATGCCGAAAGTCAACAGATCTATAAACAAAACGAAGGATAATAACTAGTTAAAAACACCGCCGCATACAGGCAATCCTATTCTAAACCGTCTCAAACTCGCGCATAAGTGGGCGTAAAGAAAGACCAGCATCTGTTGTTTGAACAATATTGACAAGGTTGGCGCTCTATTTTCGGCGCGTGGGGACGATCTATCAAGTCCCTGTTCTTTCTCAACGCTCACTAATACGCTCAAACAGTGACCCGGTTTAGAATCGGATCGCCTGTATGCTCACGCGGACGCGTTTCACATCCCCAAACT
>CP070769.1:1191660-1196598 GCA_020347085.1 Desulfobacterales bacterium | reverse complement strand
CCTGAACCGTGGGCTCTGCTGTGAGGCCGTATTTTGAAAAATCGACAAAGTTGCCACTTCCCCAGTCATGCATGACCGGAAGATGATACTTGGCCCCCAGGGCCACCAGATCCTGTAGAGGGACATCGGCCGTAAAGCCCAAAATACTGTAATTGCTGGTGTGGACCTTAAGCAACAACGCCGTTTCATTACGAATCGCCTTTTCATAGTCCGGGAGATGGGTACGATTGGTTGTGCCGACTTCCACCAGCTTGGCACCGCTTCGGGCCATGACGTCCGGTATGCGGAACGAGCCTCCGATTTCGACCAGCTCACCCCTGGAGACAATCACCTCTTTTCCTTTTGCCATGGTTTCCAGAGACAAGAAGACAGCTCCGGCATTGTTATTCACGACCATGGCCGCCTCAGCGCCACTTATCTCGCACAGGATCTCTTCCACACAGCTGTATCTGGATCCCCGTGCTCCTTTTTCGAGGTCAAACTCGAGGTTTGAATACCGGCTAGAGATCTCGGCCACATGCCTCGCTACGCTTTCGGGAAGCAGGGAACGGCCTAGGTTGGTGTGAACCACTACGCCGGTGGCATTAATCACGCGCTTCAGGTTGAATTCCATGCTCTTGTTCACTGCGTTGGCGATAAGAGGGAGGAGTTGATTGTCGTCAAATGTGGTTTCTTGCAAGGTGCCATCGCCCGCCAGAATCCTTGTGCGAAGTTGGTCGAGGATCGTGCGGATCGACTGTACTAACACGGTTCTGGGTATATCTTCCACAGGCTGGTTCTTGTCCCATAGCTCAAGAACATGGTCTACGCCCGGCAGCTTGCGTAACAGGCTCTGCTGTTTTGTCTTCACGGCTTGTCTCCTAAAAAAGAAAATTCTCTATGTTTCTGTTTTCTTTGGGTTCATAGCACACTTTAGATCAACTTGCCATGGCAAAAAAGGTATTGTGTAAGGGGATTTTACCTTGCAATCAAATATGAGGCGTTATAGTGCCTAAACCTGCGTTTTGGTTCACGGCGGCAAAGTAAAAGGGTACTTCGCCAATGGTAAATGTTGTCAGTACCATCATTCCAATTTTTGCCATCATCTTTCTTGGCTGTTGGGTTCGCCGCAAAGGGTTAATCCGGCCTGAACTGTTAGGCCCTGCTAATCGATTGGTCTATTACGTGGCTGTGCCCGCCATGATTTTTCGCGAAGTTTCTGGGGCATCCTTGCGCACACAATTCGATGCCAAGATATTGGCGTGCACGCTGATGCCGGTTCTCGTGGTTTTTGCCATTTCATCGGCTGCGGCTTGGCTATCCCGTATTCCCCGGGGTCGGCTCGGCACCTTTATGCAGAGTGCCTTTCATGGGAACTTGGGCTACATAGGCCTTGCAGTGGCCTACTACTTTCTTGGCACAGAGGGATTCATCCGGGCCAGCATCATTGCTGGTTTTCTTATGCTCTTGCAGAATTTCCTGGCGGTCGTGGCACTTCAGTCAGGCTCGCTTAGATCGCTTGTGAGGCCGAATCTGCGGTTTATGACCAGCAGGGTCGTGGGTAATCCGGTGATCCTCTCCGCTTTAGCAGGCATGGCCTTTTCCGTTTCCGGCGTGTCTGTCCCCTTACTCATAGACCGGAGCCTTGGAATCCTCAGTGGCCTGGCCCTTCCACTGGCGCTTCTGGTCATAGGGGCATCACTCTCTTTCGAACTGATTCGTGTGCATATCTTAAGTGCGTTTGGGTCCGGCATACTTAAACTCATCGTGCTCCCTGCCATGGGTTACTTTCTATACGAGTGGTTTGGTGTGACGGCCCAGGATTACTTGCCTGGACTTATTCTCCTGGCAGCGCCCACAGCTACCCTCACCTATATCATGGCCACCGAAATGCGTGGCGATACCGAGCTTGCCATTGCTACCATTTCTGTCAGCACCATGCTTTCCGCCATAACCTTTTCGATGTGGTTGGGAATTGCCGGGTAGGAGGGGGTGTTAGGCACCGGTAAGCGATGATCGATGTGATTGTCATTGTGGGATATTTCTCTGTGATGCTCTTTGTGGGCTGGCGCAGTCGGCATCAATCTGCCGAGTCTTACTGGGTGGCGGAACGCAGATATCATACAAGCCGTGTGACGGCCTCTTTGGTCGCAACCATCTTTGGTGCGTCTTCCACGATGGGTATTATCGGGTTGGGCTATTCTCGCGGGTTGACAGGTGCCTGGTGGTCCCTGATTGGCGGGATTGCCCTTATCCCCTTCGGTTTTTTCTTAGCCTCTCGGGTCCGTAGTCTCAATGTCTACACGCTGCCTGACATCCTTAAGAACGCTTATGGACAGAGGGTGGCGCTCCCTGCGGGACTCATGATTTCCGTGGCCTGGTGTGGGGTCATAGCTGCCCAGTTGATTGCGGGGGGACGACTCCTGGGGGGGCTTCTGTCTCTTGATTTCCAGTTTACGCTTGCGATCGTGGCAATTGTATTCATTGTGTATACCTTCTGGGGAGGGCAACTCTCCGTCATCAGGACCGACTTTTGGCAGCTGCTCCTATTTATGGGTGGGCTCTTGGTTTCGTTGTCATTTTTGATTGCAGCCCAGGGCTCCCTGGCTACTATGTGCAATCGGGTTCCGCCGGATCATCTGCTCTTTCCGGTCTCGCGTGTTTTTGGCTGGTACGAAGTCCTGGTTTTTTATCCTCTGATTGTCGGGCTTCCCTATCTGGTCGGTCCTGATATCTACTCACGGGTCCTATGCGCCCGAGACGATCAGGTGGCCCGAAGATCCGCCTTACTGGCCGCCCTAGCGGTCATCCCCCTTTCTTTTTTACTGGCATTTTTTGGGGTCTTGGCTCGGGTGCAGTTTGCAGGAATCCCTGCAGAGACTGCACTGCCGGAGACCATTACTGTCCTCATACCGGAAGGCCTAAAAGGTCTTATTGTGGCTGGCTTTTTAGGGGCGATGATGTCCTCTGCCGACACCTGCCTCATTTCCGCTTCGACCATCCTTTCTCTGAACGTGATCGCCCCGCTTTACAAGGCATCAAAGCAACAGCATCTCAAAGTCACCAGGGGGGCGCTCCTGGCCGTGGGGGGCGCTGCCTGGCTAATTGCCGGCCTGCAGGAGGGGATCATTTCCTCGCTCCTCCTTGGGTACACGGTGTTTGTCGGAGGTATTGTCTTTCCTACGCTTGCCAGCTTTTATCGGACAAGTCTCAAGATTACATCAACCGGGGCGTTTTGGGCGATCGTGGTGGGAGGGACTGCGGCCATTTTAGGAAAGGTCCAAGGCGGCGGCCTTGTGAAGGCCGTCCTCACAGGCGGGGGTGACGCCTTTTTGCAGCACTTGCTTGGTCCCCAGTACCTGAGTATCCTGCCGATCATTCTTTGTCTGATCGTTATGGTGGGGGTGAGCCGAATGACAGTCTCATAATCTGCACGTCCCGGATGTCGAGTAGAATATGCTGACTGATGTTTCAGCTATTTGCCGTCTTCAGACAGAAATCTTTCTATCTTAGCCTTCTCTTTTAGTTTCTCTACGTGCAGTGTGACTTCTTTCTGAATCTTCTCGTTTTTCATGTGTTGCTCAATCCTTTTCTCTGCGTCGTTATAAGCGATTTTCGCTTCAGGCTTTTTGTCCATGACTTTGATCAGATGGTATCCAAACCTGGTCTCAACAATGTCACTGACTTCACCCGGTTTCAAAGCAAAGGCCGCCTCCTCAAAAGGTTTCGCCATTTGACCCCGTCCGAAGTAGCCCAGGTCCCCACCCTTGGCACTGCTTGGACATTGGGACGAATCTTTGGCAAAGGCTGCAAAATCTTCACCCTCTTTTACCTTTTGCTGTATCTCTTCAAGTTGCTTCCGGGCTTCAGCTTTTTGGGTTTTGTCTGCTTTGGAGTCAACCTTAATCAGAATGTGACTTGCCCGTACTTGCTCAGGTTGTTTGAAGAACTGCGGGTTATTATCGTAAAATTGCTTGGTTTCTTTGTCCGAAACCGTAACTTTCTGTATAAATTCCTGGTCAATCAGTTTTCCGATCATCATCCCGAGCCTGAACTGAGATTTTAAGTCGGCCTCGGTGAGGTTCATAGTACTCAAAAGACTCTTGAGCTCAGCCCCGTTTGGAAACCGTTCTTGGAATTTTTCATTGAGTTCCGCTTCATCAACCTTGATTCCCGTCTTCTGGCTTTCCTGATACAGCAACTCGCGCTCGATAAGTCGTTCAAGCGCTTCCTGCTTGATTGCCGATAACTGGGAATCGCTGGGTGACTTTCCCATTCTGGAAAACCGTTGCTCGGCGACGTGTATCTCTCTCTCAAAATCCGCCCGGGTGATCACTGATTCATTGACCACGGCAACTTTATCCTTTGAAGACTGCTTTTCTTCTGCTGCCAAGGCTGGCAAGGCAAGCAATGCTAGAGTCAAAGCAGTTAATAGCGTCAGAAGCCATCTTCTTTCTTCTATCTGCATGCGTATTTCTCCTTTCCGGTTTTGTAAGACCGATACACGGACTTGTCTTCTGATTGAATCTCCCTGCAGCTTGCTGCGGGGATAGCAAGCGCTATTGGAATTCATGAAGTATGGGAGAAGCAGACTTGGGTGTCAAGGAAAATAGCGTTACCACTGGATTGTCTCGTTGCAGCAAGGCTTGTGAACGATCTCATTGGTTTGTTGCAAGGTTTCATGCTTTCCGATATACTTATATTAGGGAGAGCATCTAATAGTTTGCATCGAAGTAGCTGTGGGCCTGTCGAACATCAAGGGGGCATCTCTTTTTGCGTCAGGTCAAATCTCATCCAGCTTGTCAGGGGCAGAATGCATCGGGCGACACGACCCAGGCACACGTCGATGTGGCCTACAAGCTGAGCAGCAATTTGTAAATGCTTCAAGACCGTATGCAGAATATGGTGCCGTTGAGGCACCTGCCAGGCAATATTCAGTGACCTGACTCAAAAAGAGAT